>JBJMGT010000044.1:0-95195 GCA_045807745.1 Pyrinomonadaceae bacterium | reverse complement strand
TACACTTTGCACCAAGAAATGCACATGATCTTTATCTGTCCCGATTTCCAGAAACGTAATCTCGTAGCGTTTACTGATCTCCAGACAGACTTCCTTGAGCTTTTGGTCAACCGGCGGTGTGAACACCGCCCTTCTATACTTCGCCGGGCAAACGATGTGGTACATCAACACCGAAACATTATGGCTTTTGTGGATGAACTTGCTCATTCATCCAGTGTAACGCAGCAAGCTGCGAGGAACTTACCCTGTAGAGATCAGAGCCAGCGCTTACGCGCCGGCACATACTTAATCGATTCTCATAAGCATTGCAAGTCAGTTGGCAACGTTGACCTGCTGCCCACCGTCCACTGCAACATTCATCTATCCCCCTTATTCACAATCACCGGCGGTGCGTGAGCTGCGCGCCAAGCCATAACGCAAAACGGCGGCACAGAAACCTTTTCATCGGTTTCTGCGCCGCCGTTTTTCCAAGCAATTATGATAGGCACGCGCGGATTTGAACCGCGGACCCCTACCGTGTCAAGGTAGTGCTCTACCCCTGAGCTACGTGCCTGCAAGGCGCGCGAATCAACACACTGTCAATTGCTCGCGCTGTCAGCGGAAAAGAACTTAACAAGCGGCTTGCTTGAGTGTCAAGCGGGACAGATGACCGCCGGGCGCGAGTCGCCGGGTGTCGCCGCAAACCGTTTCTGTCTCAAGGAAATGGTTGTATGATGCGGGCGCAAATTCCCTGCTAGGCTTATTCAGGAGGCGGCCCAATGAAACTCAATCGTTTATTCGTTGCAGTTGTTAGCTCACTGCTTCTGTCCGCCATGCTGGCTCAGGCGCAGACCAAGCCCGCGCCGACGGGCTATCACATGGCGCAGAAGATCACGCTCGGTGGCGAAGGCGGGTGGGACTACTTGACGGTTGACAGTCAGGCGCATCGCATTTATCTATCGCGCTCAACTCACGTCATGGTGGTAGACGAGGAGTCGGGCAAGCTGGTCGGCGACATCCCCGACACGGCGGGCGTGCACGGCATTGCGCTCGTGCCGGAGTTGAACAAAGGGTTCACGAGCAACGGGCGCGACAACTCCGTGACCATCTTTGATCTGAAGACGCTCAAGGTGCTCAAGAAAGTGCCGGTCGGCAAGAACCCCGATGCGATCATTTACGACCCGGCGTCAAAGCGCGTCTTCACCATGAACGGCGCAAGCCGCGATACGACGGCGCTTGATCCAAAGACGGAGACAGTAGTTGGCACGATTGCGCTCGATGGTCGCCCGGAGTCGGCTGCAGCCGACGGGCAAGGTCATCTCTACATCAATCTTGAGGACAAGAGCATGGTTGCAGCGGTGGACTCGCGCAAGCTCGCAGTCCTCGAACGTTGGCCGCTCGCGCCGGGCGAAGAGCCGACCGGAATGGCGATGGATCACAAACACAGACGCCTCTTCGTCGGCTGCGGCAACAAGACGCTCGTCGTGCTGAACGCCGACAACGGGCACGTCGTCGCGACGCTGCCCATCGGCAATGGCGTCGATGCGACGGGGTTTGATGCGGAGACGGGACTCGCGTTCAGTTCCAACGGCGACGGCACGCTCACAGTTGTCCATGAAGATACGCCGGATAAGTTTAGCGTCGTGGACAACGTCGCCACGCAACGCGGCGCGCGCACGATGACGCTCGACCCGAAGACGCATCGCGTCTATCTCGTCAGCGCGGATTACGGTCCGCCGCCCGCGCCGACGCCTGAGCGCCCACGCCCGCGCCCCAGTATCGTGCCCGGCTCGTTTACGCTGCTCGTCGTGAGCAAGTAATAAGTTGCTTATTAGCCACTGCAATCGGAGGTAGCAGTCGTGGAGCAGTTGCGCACTTGTTACAAGTGCAGTTACGAGACGCATGAGGTCGTCAAACAGTGTCCGCAGTGTGGGCAGCGCCTGCGGACGGCGCGCGAGGTGCGTGTGCTCGGCTGGATACAGTTGTTTCTGGGTCTGTTCCTCGTCGGCATGATGGGAACGATCAGCTTCTACGTCGCGCCGATCTTGTTGCAGGCGGGCATGCCCGGCGGCGATAGATTTACGGGGACGCCGCAACAGGCGCTCATGATCCTCGGGCTGTTCAGCCTCGTGATCCTGTTCGGCGGCACAAGCATGGTCAGCGGCCTCTGGCAGATCAAGACCGGCCGCCGGAACAAGTGGATTTTCATTTTTATGATGGGGCTAGTCGTCGTGCTGCTCGTGGTCTGCTTGCTGGTCAGGGTGATGCTCGGCGGTAACACCCATTGAGTTGAACGTGCGACTCGCCCGCGCCTCCATCTTTGCGACGGCATTCCGCGCGCTGCGCCTGTGCTGCCCGGCTTGCGGGCGGGCGCTTATCTGCGCGCGCCCCTTTCGCATCCGGCATCATTGCCCACAATGCCGGGCGCTATTCCAACGCGAAGAAGGTTTCTTCGTCGGCGCGCTCTCGATCAACGTGGTCACGACTGAGTTGGTGCTGCTCGCCATCTACTATTTCTGTCTGCTCGTGCTCGACGCGCGTGATGAAATTACGTTTCCCGTCGTTTGCGCGGCGGCGGTGCTCTTTCCCATCCTCTTCTATCATCATAGCTGGAGCATCTGGCTCAGCCTCGACTACCTGCTCGAAGGCTTGCCGCAATACGTCGAGCGCCAACGCAACGACGGATAAAACTGTGGCGCGCTCGGTCTCAATGCGGCTATAATCCGCCCAACAGTTTCCGGCGGGCCGCACCGCATCTTTTTTTGCTCTCTAATTGTTCGGACTTCCACGTTAGCGCGCTGCCCTTGCGGCGCGCTGCTGCGCCAACATGCTCGCGGGTCAGATCATCTCGCACTACCGCATCCTCGACCGACTCGGCGCGGGTGGCATGGGTGTGGTCTACAAGGCGGAAGACACGCGTTTGGGCCGGCTCGTCGCCATCAAATTTCCTGGTCAAGGTGCGGACAAAGAATCGTTTCGCGCGCGCTTTCTAAATGAAGCGCGCGCCATCTCCGGCCTCAATCATCCGCACATCGCCACCGTCCACGATTACGGCGAGACGCCCGAAGGCGACCCCTTCATCGTCATGGAACTCGTCGGCGGGCCAGACCTGACCGAGCGACTGAATAGCGGCACGCTCACGCTCGGCGAGGCCGTGCGCATCATCGCGGCGGTCGCGGGCGCGCTCGACGCGGCGCACCGGCACGGCATCGTGCATCGTGATGTGAAACCGTCGAACATCATGTTCACCAACGAGGGCCAGGTCAAGGTGCTCGACTTCGGTCTCTCGAAGCAGATGCATGATCTAAGACTCAGTACCGATGCTTCCACGCTGCATGCCGACGCGCTGACCAGCCCCGGTCTCATCGTGGGCACGCCCCACTATCTGTCGCCCGAACAGGCGAAGTCCGCGCCCGTCGATGCGCGCAGCGACATCTTCGCGCTCGGCGCGTTGCTTTATGTGTGCATCACTGGGCGGCCCGCCTTTGCCGGTGCGACACTGATCGAGGTCGGCGCGCAAGTGCTCCACGTCGATCCACCGCCGCCCTCGCACATCAACCCGCACGTGCCGCCGGAACTGGACGAGATCACGCTCAAGGCGCTTGCGAAAGACCCGGCGGAGCGCTATCAGACGGCGGCCGAGTTGAAGGCCGAGCTTGATCTCTGCGCTGCCACGCTCGGCAGCGCCGCCGTCGCGCCCATCACGCCTTCGCAGTGGCCGACCGATATGCTGACGCAAAGCAACTCGCCCGCGCGCCGGACGACGCGCTTCCGGCGACAAGCGCAAAGACGTAGGCCCATCTATGCATTTAGCGCGCTCGCGTTAGTACTCTTGGCCGGTGTGTTGTTCTATCTCTACTCGACGCGCCGCCCGACGCCGATGCTCGATGCGCTGGCCGTGCTGCCGTTCGTCAATGCAACCGGCAACCCGGAAGCGAAGTATCTCTCGGACGGCATCACCGAAAGTTTGATCAACAGTCTGTCGCAGCAACTCCCGATCAAAGTAATGTCGCGCAACGCCGTGTTTCGCTACGAGGGACGCAACGTCGAGCCGGTGCAGATCGGGCGCGAGTTGGGCGTCGGCGCAGTCTTGACCGGGAGCGTCGAGCCGCACGGCGACGAGCTATCAATCAGCGTCGAGCTGATCGACGCGCGCGACAACACACACCTCTGGGGCGAGCACTACAACCGGCGCATGAACGACATACTCGGCGTGCAGGAAGAGATCGCGCGCGCGACCGCCGAAGTCTTGCAACGCCGGCTGCGCATGCCTACGGGCGCGACGCAGACGGCGCTCGCGCCGAAACACTACACGGAGAACAACGAGGCTTATCAGGCTTACCTGCGCGGGCGTTACTTCTGGAATCGGCGCAACGCGGAGGGCTTCCACAAAGCCATCGACGCGTTCAACGAAGCCATCAGCCGCGACCCGAACTACGCGCTCGCCTATGCCGGCATCGCCGACTGCTACGCGCTCCTGAGCGATCACAGCGTGCTGCCCGCGCGCGATGCGATGCCCAAGGCGAAAGCTGCGGCCGCGCGCGCGTTGGAGATCGATCCGCAACTCGCCGAAGGTCTCACCTCGCGCGCCTTCGTCGAAATGGCCTACGACTGGAACTGGGCCTCAGCCGAAGCCGGCTTCCGCCGCGCCATCGCGCTCAATCCGAGTTATGCGACGGCGCACCAGTGGTACTCGTCCGACCTCGTGCAGATGAACCGCTTCCCCGAAGCCTTGAATGAGATCAAGCGCGCGCAGGAGCTTGACCCGCTCTCGCTCATCATCAATGCCAACTCCGGTCTCTATCTTTATTACTCCGGCTCCGAACACTACGAAGAGGCGCGCCGCGAAGTGGCCAAGGCGCTCGAAGTCGATCAAACCTTTGGCGTGGCGCATCTCTATCTCGGCTACATCGATCTGCAACAGCCGGCGCGGCGTAACGACGCCATCGCCGAACTCCAACGCGCCGTCGCGCTCATGGGTGATGACGCCGAGACGCATGCCGCGCTAGGCCACGCCTACGCCATCGCGGGGCGCACGACCGACGCGCGCAAGGTGCTCGACCGACTCCGCATGCCTCGCGCCGGCAGCTACGTCTCGCCTTACTTCGTCGCGCTCGTCTACACAGGTCTCGGCGCACGCGAGCAGGCGCTCGCCGCGCTCTATCAAGCCTACAAGGATCGCCAGCCCGGCATGATCTTCATGCGCCTCGACCCACGCTTCGCGCCGCTCCGCGCCGATCAACGCTTTATTGATCTGCAACGCCACGTCGAACAGGCTTCATGGGACGAGATTGCGAGTTTGGAAGAGTTAGCGCGGTCAGTTAAGCCGGCGCAATGATGAGATTGAACCGAGACTAATAGCTATGCGCTCGCCGCTTCGGCCGCGACGCGTTCCCACTCTTCGTAGAGCGCGCGCAGGCGTGCGTCCGCCTGTTTATATTCGTCGTTGAGTACGGTGACACGCGTGGCGTCGCGGGCGCGGGATAGCTCGTCAGAGAGCGTGGCGAGGCGTCTCTCCGTTTCGGCGATCTCGACTTCGATCATCTGCGGCGTGCGTTGCGGTATCTTCTTGCCGCCGCCTTTGCCGCCCGTTGCCTTCGTCTGGCGCGCAGGCTCAGATTTGGCGGTGGGCTGCTTAGCTTTAACGTTCGCGGGACGCGCCTGCTCAACTTTCGCCGCCGCTGCTTCAGCGCGCTTGAGCGCCTTCCAATCGTGATATTCGGTGTAGTCGCCGTCGTAGTGCTCCGCGCCGCCCAGCCCGTCGAGGGCGAGGATTTGCGTGGCAATGCGGTCGAGGAAATAACGGTCGTGGCTGATGGTGATGATCGTGCCGTCGTAGGCGTCGAGCGCCTCTTCCAATGCCTCGCGCGAAGGTATGTCGAGATGGTTCGTCGGCTCGTCGAGCACGAGCACATTGACGCGCGAGTAGATCAGCTTGGCGAGCGCGAGCCGCCCCTTCTCGCCACCCGAAAGATCGATGACGTGCTTGTACACGTCATCGCCCGTAAAGAGAAACTGCGCGAGGAAGCTGCGCAACTCGCCCGCCGTGACTGTTGACGGCGCGACGCGGCGCAGTTCCATGATGACCTCGTTGCGATCGTCGAGGTCGTCCAACTGCTGCGCGTAGTAGCCGACCTGCACCTTCGTGCCCCAACGCGCCTCGCCCGCGAGCGGCGGCAGCTTGTTCAAGAGTGTCTTGATAAACGTCGTCTTGCCCGACCCATTCGGGCCGATGATGCCGAGCGCCTCACCGCGCGCGAGCGTGAGCGTAATATCGGTGGCGAGCGTCAGCGCGGGGTAACCGACGGCGAGGTCTTTGACGATGAGCGCTTGATTGCCCGTGCGCTCGACGCCCTTCAACTGAAAATTGCCGGCCGACTGATCGTGGCGCACCGCGTCCACACGTTCCAGCTTCTCCAACATCTTGCGCCGCGACTTGGCCTGCTTCGTCTTCTGCCCCGCGAGATTGCGCCGGATGAACTCTTCGGTCTTGGCGATCAGTTGCTGCTGATTTTCGTAAGCTCGCCGCTGCGCCTCGCGCCGCTCTGCGCGCTCGACGAGAAACGCCGAGTAGTTGCCGGCGTAGCTGACCGCCTTGCCGTTCTCGACCTCGATGATGCGCCGGCAGGTGCGGTCGAGAAAATAACGGTCGTGCGAGATGATGACGTAAGCCGATGCGTAAGTGGCGAGAAACTCTTCGAGCCACTCGACGCCCGCCACATCCAGATGGTTCGTCGGCTCGTCCAACAGCAATACGTCCGGCTCGGCCAGCAACAGCCGCGCTAACCCTAGCCGGTTCTGTTGCCCGCCGGAAAGTTTCTCAACCTCAAGCGTCCACGTCTCGCGCGCGAAGCCCAAGCCTTGCAGGATCGCCTCGGCGCGCGCGGCGTACTCAAAGCCGCCCTCACGCTCGAACTCGTGTTGCAAGTCACTATAGCGCTCAAGCACCGCGTCTAGATCATCGGGCGCTTCCGCCATGCGGTGCTCAAGCTCGTGCATCTCGTGCTCGATCTGTTGCAACCGGCCGAAGGCCGCGAGCGCCGCCTCGTGTACAGTCGTGCCCGGCTCGAAGTGTACATGCTGTGCGAGCAGTCCGAGCCGCATGCCGCGTGCGCGCACCACGTCGCCGCGATCCGGCGTCTCCTCGCCGCTGACCAAGCGAAAAAGCGTCGTCTTGCCCGCGCCGTTCCGGCCCACCAGTCCGACGTGCTCGCCCGGATTGATCTGCACAGATGCGCCGCGCAAGACATCCTGCGCGCCGAAAGATTTATAAACATCTGACAGGCGGAACAACATAAGAACTTTTCAACGCCGGGGCCTCGCGCGGCACGCACGAAGCGGGCGCAGGCGACGATCATTTAACGCGACCGAGCCTGCGCCCACTATTTCAGCAGAGCCAAAGAGCGGCGCGCCGGGCCACAGTCCGAACGCGCCGCCCAAGACGATCACTTGTTACTGTTGCCAGCGGTTGCCGGTTTGACCGGCGTGGCCGCGGGCGTTGGCTTGACCGTCGGTTTAACCGTCGGCTTGGCCGCGGGACTGGCGCTGGCAGCGGGCGACGCGGTTGCGCTGGGGCTGGTGGCCGGCGTCGCCGCGGGCGCGGGCGTCGCCGCCCCGGCCGGGCGTAGACTGCTCAGTGCCGCCGCGTTGTTCATCGTATCCTGCGCCAGCTTGTTCTCGACCCGCGCTTCATTCATCGCGACAGTGACTAAGGCACTGGTCATTAGTTGCTTGCGCTGGTCGAGAATCTTGTCGGTAATATCTTTTTTTACTTCCGGGTTGTCGAGCGTCAGGTTCTCAGTCTGTAGGCGCTTCGCTGTCAACTTGAAGATTGACCAGCGCCCGTCCGAGCCTTTCACCGGCGGGGTGATGTCGCCGGTCTGCATCGGGCCGAAGAGGTTGGCGATAATCTCCGGCGGGAAGCCAGCCTTTTTCAATTCAGCCTCGCCCGCGAAGCCGATGTCGCCGCCGTTGATAAGCGATTGGTCTTCGCTCTGCTCGCGGGCGACGGTCGCGAAGTCCGCGCCACTCTTCAAACGTTGGTAGAGAATGTCAATCTTGTTCTTCGCCTCAATTTCGCTCTTCGAATCGTTCGTGATGCCGGGGTTCTCGTTGGGGTCGGCTACGATGGCGGCCAGCCCGACACCGCGCGCGGTCACGTAAACGTCGCGATTGTTGTTATAGAAGTCAGCCACCTCTTTCTCGCTCGGCGTGCCAACCTTGCTGCCCATGCGGTCGAGCAGGTTCTTGATGGCGAGCTGCTTGCGGGCGACATTACGCAAGTCCTGCTCGGTTTGCCCCGTCTCTTTGAGCATGTTCTGAAATTCGTCCTGCGTCATGCTCGCCTGCTGCTTCTGGGTTTCGATGGCCTGCGTGACTTCCTCGTCCTTCGGCAACAGATTCTCTTTCTCGGCGCGCTGGTAGAGCACTTCCTGCCGGATAAGATCGTCGAGAACTTGCAGGCGGCCGGACGCGAGTTCGAGCGGCGACATCTTGGAGATGTCCGACTGTTGTCGCTTGGCCTGTTGGTTGAGGATCGCGTCTACCTCGCGCAGGTAGATGTTCTGGCCGTTGACGGTGGCGGCGACGGCCGTGTCGGTACTACCGCTGCTGCCGGCGCGATTGCACGCAGCGACGACGCACGCGATGACGACAAGGAGGACTAAACTTGCGATCTGCTTGACTCTAGGCACTGTGGCTTTGCTCCTTCACGTTACTGAATGATGCCGGACCGCTCTCGGCCCGACACACGCTTGACGGGTCGTAAAACCGTCTGCTATAAATTTCGTTTCCTTCGCGTCGCATATTCGTGACCGTGCCGCGGCACAAGACGAACGGCGCTCGGGTTTCACTGTCTGGAGGTAGAGCACTCATGGCTAAACGATGCGAAGTCTGCGACAAAGGGCCGCAGTTCGGTAACAACGTCTCGCACGCGAACAACCGTACCCCGCGGCGTTTCAACCCAAACCTGCAATCGATCCGCGTCCAGCGGCCCCAAGGGGGCACGGTGCGGATGAAGGTCTGCACCAGTTGCATCAAAGCAGGCAAGATCGCTAAGGCAGCATAGCTGCCAAATAATGAACGCCGGAGCGATGGATGATGAACGAATGCTAATCAGCTTTTAATTCATCATTCATCGTTGCGGCATTCATCATTTCCCTTCTCCCACCAGCGCAATCACATCAATTTCAACACGGGCATCGCGCGGCAGACGCGCGGCCTGGACGGTCGCGCGCGCTGGTGGCTCGTGTTGAAAATACCGCCCGTACACCTCGTTCATCGCCGCGAAATCACTCATGTCCGCGAGATAGACGGTCGTCTTCACGACCTGCGCGAAACTGCTGCCCGCAGCTTCAAGCACGGCCGTCAGGTTGCGTAAGACCTGCTCGGTCTGCTCGCTAATGCCGCCCGCGACGAACTCGCCCGTCTGCGCGTCGAGCGGAATCTGCCCGGAGGCGAACACCAACCCGCCGGCCACCACAGCCTGCGAATACGGCCCGATAGCCTGCGGTGCACGCTCTGTCTTAACGATCTGCTTCACAGTGACGATCCCCGCTTTTCAAGCTGCACAAGCGAAACGCGGATTTTAACAAACCCATCCGCGCGCGGCAATGTGCGAGCGCACATTCGCCTGACATTGCCGGACGAACGCACAAAACTTCAGTGATTTCAGTCTTTATGGATGAGCTTTTCCGCTCTGCGGATGCCTGAGAGACAGTGACAAGCAGTTAAAGCAGTAACGAGTGGCAAGTGACAAGCAAGAAGTTTTTAGCTCGTCACTTGCCACTCGTCACTGCTTCTCACGCTGCGCCGTGCAGGCGCTCTACGTCGAGGACGCCGGGCACGCCGCGAATCGAGCGGATCACTTTGTCGAGGTGCTTAACATCGAAGATTTCAACCGTAACTTCGATGTGCCCGCGATTGTCGGCCCCGACCATCGCCTTGGCCTCGCGGATGCCGGTCTTGATGTCGGAGATGGCGTTGGTGATACCGGCGATCATGCCGGTGCGGTTCTCTGTGATGGCGAGCAGCTTAACGGCGTAGGCCGCCTGATCGGCCTTGCCGCGCCACTCGACCTCGACGATGCGCTCAGGATTGACCATCAACTGCTGCGCGTTCTTGCAGCGGCGCGCATGGACGACTACGCCCTTACCGCGCGTGATGTAGCCGATGATCTCTTCGCCGTGGACGGGATTGCAACAGGGCGCGCGCGCGATGAGCATGTCGTCCACGCCGCGCACCGCGATGGCGTCGTCGCCCATGCGGATGAAACGCTTGACCGCCTGCACGCCGCTGCGGAGTTTCGACTCCTTGCGCTCGTCCAATTTGGCGAACTCTTCGGGGCCGAGATACTTCGCCACGACGTTGCGCGGCATGATCTTGCCATAGCCGATGGCGGCGAGCAGATCATCCACGCGCCCGAAGCCGTAGTCGCTCGCGACCTGTTTGAAGTCGCCGTTCGAGTCATGCAATAACTTCTTGGCCGACAACTGGAAGCGCGCGGCTTCGCGTTCGAAGAGTTTGCGCCCGATGTCGATTGATTCGGCGCGTTGTTGCTCGGCGACGAAGTGGCGGACGCGATTGCGCGCGCGCGTGGTGACGACGAAATTCAACCAGTCGCGTGAAGGATGCGAGTTCGGCGAGGTGATGATCTCGACCACATCGCCGTTCTGAATTTGACTGCGCAACGGCACGATGCGCCCATTGACGCGCGCGCCCGTGCATTTGTTCCCGATCTCCGTGTGGATCATGTAGGCGAAATCGACGGGCGTCGCGCCGCGCGGGAGTTGGATGATCTTGCCCATCGGCGTGAAAGCGTAAACGTCCTTCGGATAGAGATCGAGTTTCAACGTCTCCAGAAAATCGCGCGAGTCTTTGACCTCCTGCGTCCACTCGATGAGCGACCTGAGCCACTGGAACGCCTCGTCGTCCTCGTGCGCGCCGCGTCGCCCCTCTTTGTATTTCCAATGCGCCGCGACGCCCTCTTCGGCGATGCGGTGCATCTCTTCGGTGCGAATCTGAATCTCGAACGGCTGCCCTTCGGGGCCGATGACGGAGGTGTGGAGCGACTGGTAGAGGTTGTCGCGCGGGGTAGCGATCCAATCTTTGAAGCGGCCGGGCACGGGCCGCCAGAGGTTGTGCACAACGCCGAGCGCAGCGTAACAGTAGCGCACCTCGTCGGGCGTGATGATGCGCGCGGCCACGAGATCGTAGACCTGATCGAGATCGATCCGCTGCCGCTTGAGTTTCTTCCAGATCGAGAAGAGCCGCTTGACGCGCCCCTCGACGCGCACGAGCGAGACACCGGCCTCGCGTAGTTTCTCTTCGAGCGTCGCGGTCGTGGTTTGCAGAAACGATTCGTGCTCGGCGCGACGAGCTTCGAGTTGCGCGACCAGCGCGTGGTAATCCTCCGGGTGTAGATGTTGAAACGAGAGGTCTTCCAACTCGCCGCGCAGCTTGCCCATGCCGAGCCGGTGCGCGATGGGCGCGTAGATGTCCAGAGTCTCCTGTGCGATGCGCTGGCGCTTTTCGGGTTTGAGGAATTGCAGCGTACGCATGTTATGCAGCCGGTCGGCGAGTTTGACCAAGACGACGCGCACGTCGTCCACCATCGCCAGCAACATCTTGCGCACGTTCTCGGCCTGCTGGACTTCTTTCGACTGATTACTGATCTGCGCGAGCTTCGTCAGCCCTTCGACCAGATGCGCGACCTCCTCGCCGAAGTACTCGCGGATCGTCTGCGGCTCGACCAGCGTGTCTTCGACCACATCGTGGAGCAGGCCGGTCGCGACCGACACTTCGTCGAGGCGCATCTCGGCGAGGATGTTGGCCACTTCGAGCGGGTGCACGAGATACGGCTCGCCCGAAGCGCGCGTCTGCCCCTTGTGCTCGCGCGCCGAGAAGAAATAGGCGCGGCGCAGCATGTCGAGGTTGGCCTGCGGATGATTGCGCGCGACCTTCTGGACGATCTCTTCGATGCGAATCATAAATAAGCGGTCAGCAGTCAGCTATCAGCAGTCAGCCTACAACCTTTTAGCTTTTGCTGATAGCTGACTGCTGACCGCTCATTATAAGAAAGGTGATGCCCGACCGGAAGTCGGGCATCACCTGTAGGCGGTTGCGAGCGCGGGCGACTGGTTGGCCCGGCTAAGTGGCAGTTCGCGCGTTTAGCCTTCCTTCTCTTTTTCGGCCTTGGCCTTCTCTTCCTCTTCCTTCTTCTTCTTGTTCTCTTCGCTCAGCTTGGAGGTCTGCTTCTGGGCTTCGGCGGCCTGCTTGCGATCCTGATCGGCTTGATCGGCCTTGCCGTCCATCTCGTCGAGCTTGCCCAGCTCCAGCAGCAGATTGGTCTTGTACGACCAAGCCTGCTCGTTGTTCGCGTCGAGGCTGATGGCCTGTTCGGCCAGCTTGAGGCCGTCGGTCACGCATTGTTTGGCCTGATCGAAGTCCTTCTGCTCCTTGGGCTTCTTGTACTGGATGTGCGCGCCCGTGCTGCTGACGTTCGTCTGTTTGTTGGCGGTCTGCTCGGTGATGGTGTAGGAACAGTTCCACTTTTTACTGGCCAAGACGGTCAACGCCTGCGCGCGCTTATCCGGCGGCGCGTTAGGGTCGTTGGCCCGTTTGTTGATCCATTCAAGCTGCTTGGCGTCTTGGCCGGTCGCCTGATAGAGATAAGCGATGGAACTATAGGCCAACTCGTTATTCGGGTTGTCCTCCAGCACCTTCATGTACTGTTCGATGGCGGCCTGTGCCAGCGCCTTGTTCTCGTTCGACTCGACGCCGGGCTTGTACTGCGACTGAATGGCGCGGGCGATGAAGAAGTCTGTGTTCTTCTGATCGGGATCGAGTTCTTTGGCGCGGCGGAAGTAGTCTTCGGCCTCTTTGAAGTGACCGGCCTTGTAGGCGCGCGCCCCTTCGTTCAATTGGTTCTTGGCGCGGATGCGGCTGATGCAGCCGGTGTTTGCGCCGAGCGCGACGAACGCGAGCGCGACGAGCGCGGCCCTTGCGTGAGAGAGTTTCATCTGCTTGTGACTCCCGTGATTGAAAATGGCCGAAGACCGGAAACGGCATGTGACGAGCGAAGGGCCAGCGCGCACTCGGTCGCCCCAATTGAGGCCCATGCGCACTGGCCGAACTGCCCGTCACTTAATGCGCCTACTGCGGCAGATCGTCAATCTGCAATCCGATGGGGTTGCCGCCCGCCCCTTTGATCGCGTCGATGACCTTGACGACTTCGCCGTAGGGCAGAGAGCGCGGCGCTTTGACGAAGACGGCCTTGGCGATGCGCTCTTCTTCGGGCAGATCGACGCGCGTCTCTTTGCCCGGCTCATAGGCGTGATTGACGCGTCGATCCTGGAAGATGGCCGACAGCTTCTGGCTCAGGTTGCTCGTATCGTTGACCGAGCCGACTTCGTCCGTATTCAACTTCAGCTTCAGGTCTTTATCAATCGAGACGACCAGCGTCAGCGGGTTCGGCTTGATCGGCTCATTCGACGGCGGCGGCTCGTTCGGCACGAGCGCCTTGAAGCGCGTCGGCTTGAGCGGCGTGATGACCATGAAGATGATCAGCAGCACGAGCAGCACGTCGATGAGCGGCGTGACGTTGATGTACGGCACGGCCTTCGCACCTTTGGCGCTTCCTCCACCCATACCCATGACTTCTAGACTCCTTCGTTTGCGTACCCGGCGCGCGACTTAAACATAGGGCAAGAGCGCCGCGCCGGCTTGCGATTAATAACGCGAACATTTTACGACGCGGGTGCGGGCGCGGCCGGAGCGCCGCCTTTCTTCTTGTCGGCAACCAGCCCGATCTGATCGATGCCCGCCTGCCGGATCGTGTTGATGACTTCGACGACGCTGCCGTAGTTCGCGCCGATGTCGCTGCGGATGTAGACGATCCGCTCTTCCGGCTTCTTGTTCTCCATGGTCTTCGTGATGCGATCACGCAAATCCACGGCGTCAATCTTTTCCTTCTTGAGGTAATACTGGTTATCGCGCGTAATGGCGATTACGACCGAGGACTCTTTGATGATGCCCTTGTCCTCTTCCGGGTTATTCATGTCCTTCGGCAGGGAGACCGTAACACCCGACTGCAACAGCGGCGTGATGACCATGAAGATGATCAGCAGCACCAGCATGATGTCTACCATTGGCGTGACGTTAATCTCGGATTGG
The DNA here is from genome assembly GCA_045807745.1 of Pyrinomonadaceae bacterium. Classification (GTDB taxonomy): domain Bacteria; phylum Acidobacteriota; class Blastocatellia; order Pyrinomonadales; family Pyrinomonadaceae; genus QHXQ01. The sequence continues at coordinate 81,044 of JBJMGT010000044.1, read as the reverse complement.
AGACCGCCACCGCCCGTTGACATGCCCATAAATCACTCTCCTTAAGCTGCGCTCGATCCACCGCACCCGACGACCACCCACGCCCACCACCACTGTCGGCGAGTGGGCGCTGGCGTGGGACGTTCGCCAAGGCAATGCGCTCTTGCTGGTTAAGCCTTGAGTTGCCGTGTCCGGTTCTTCAGGAAGTAGTCGATCAACTCCGACGCCGAGTTGTCCATCTCGACGATGAAGCCGTCCACCTTACCCGTGAAGTAGTTGAACACCCAGACGGCGGGCACAGCCACAGCGAGGCCGAGCGCCGTCGTTAGGAGCGCCTCGGCGATACCCCCTGCGACCGCGCCGATCCCAGCGCTCTCCGCGTTCTTCATGCCGGTGAACGCTGAGATGATGCCGAACACCGTGCCAAAGAGGCCCACGAACGGCGCGGTCGAACCGATGGTCGCCAGTCCCGACAAGCCCCGGCGGAACTCCGCCGACTTGATCGCGATGGCGCGTTGCAGTGCGCGCTTCGACGCTTCGATCTCGTCGCCGGAGATGTCGCCGCCCGCCTCGTGCGCGCGAAACTCCTGCAAGCCCGCATTGACGACCATCGCTAGATGCGACTTCTTGTGCTTGTCGCTGATGTTGATGGCCTCTTCGATGCGGTCGTTCTTCAGGGCCTGTGCGACGCGGGGCGCGAACTCGCGCGACTGCGTCTTGGCGGCCCGGTAGGTCAGGAAGCGCTCGACCATGACGGCAATCGAGTACATCGACATGATCAACAGGATGGCGATAACGCCGATGGCGACCGGCCCCAAGTTCTTGATCATTTCACTCATCGTGAAAGCGTTGGCGGTCGCGTTCTGGGCCGGAGCAGCGCCGCCAGCACCCTGATCTTGCAAGAAGAAAAGGAGACCAAGCGTCTTGGTTCCGACTAAGCTCATCGTTGGAATTGTCACGGTAGAACCCTCCACAAAAATTTGGCTGCACTAGAGCGGGAGCACGGATAGCGAAGGGGACGCGCCGCCCATCGGAACACGAACGCCTAGGCTCCGTCAGGACGCCTACGCGCTCGGTCGGCGGGCGGGCAGCGCGCCGCGCTCAGTTACTGGAGCACGAAGTTATAAGTAATAAAACCTGAAACCTTAACGGGCTGCCCCGACAAGAGCGTCGGCGAGAAGCGCGCCTGATAGGCCGCTTGTGTCGCCGCTTGCTGCAAGAGCGGGTGGCCCGATGTCGCATGCGCCGAAGTCACCCGGCCCGACTCGTCCACGATGATCGCGACGACGACCGTGCCCGAGGCGCGGGCCGCTTTCGCAATCGGCGGATACGGCGGTTGCGGCTTGCTGATCGCTTTGCCGTTCAAGACGCCTTGCGAGATCGGAGCCTTCGGCTTGGGCACCGGCGTCGGCGTCGGTTTCGGTGGCGGCGGCTCGTCCTCTTCCACCTTCACGACTGGGCCTGCGCCCCCCGTGCCGACTCCGCCCGCGCCCGGCCCCGGCGGGCCGATGGGGCCAGCGGCGGCGGCCACGTCGGTGTTCGACCGACCCAACACAGCACCGCCCGGCGGCACCGGCGGCACTTTGCTCGCCACCGCCGAGACCTTCTCCGGCACCTTGGTCGGATCGAGCGTGCTGGAGACCAACTCGGTGCGTGTCGCCACTTGTTGCTGCGTCGGCTGCGACTTCGGCTGCTCCGCTGGCTTTTGCTGCTCCTCCGCCTGCTGTTGCACAGGCACGGGCGCAACCATCGTCATCAACTCAAGGTTCTCTTCGGGCAGACTGTTGTTGTATGCCACGATGCTCAAGATGGCGAGACCGACGATCACGACGCCGTAGATGGCCAACGTGCCCAAGAAGAAAGAGCCTTTGCGCGCAAGGTCGTCCTTGTGCGAGCCGGACTCAACTAAGCTATCGAACATCTCTCATCCTCCCTCATCCTAATGCCAGCGGGCCTCTTTAAGGTGTAACGGAACGGGCACCTGATTAGATGTCTACGGCAAAGCGTTTGTTCCAAAACGTCGTCTGCGACAGTAACCCAAGCGAACGATTTAGTTGAACCTTAAAAAGTGGGGGTAGGCAGCGGCGAGTGGTTAAAGCACGAACCGAGCGGGCGTGGTTAAAGAGTTCAAGCGCCGCGCGAAGGAATCTGTTCGAGCTGTGTCAAACGCCGTTCAGCCAACAACCGCAACACGCATCCGCAGACACTTGTGCACAACGGACGAGTGCGTCTTGTAAAGCAATTTAATTGGCCAGCAACGCGTGCAGTCTATGTCGCAAGGCGCGTGAAGTCAAGCCAAAAATCAGCCCGCAACGCGCCCGCAACTAACAGTTAACGCACCTGTAATCAGGAGCGCGCCGCACCCTGCGAGCCGCGCGCAACGGCTTTGGCTTTAGGCGTGCCCGTGCTCTTCTGCGCCGCACCGCCGCGTACTGGATTATTCGTCGCCGCCGGGCGCGCAGGCTCCAAACGCTGCTGCCACCAGACCATGATCGGGCTGGCAATGGCGATGGACGAATACGTGCCGAAGATGATGCCAATCAGCAGCGCGACTGAGAAACCGAACAGCACTTCGCCGCCAAATAAGACGAGGGCTAACACCGAGAGGAGGACGAGGCCGGATGTGATCACCGTGCGCGAGAGCGTCTGGTTGATCGAGTCGTTCGTGATGTCGTAGAGCGAGTCGCGCCGCCGCAGGCGCAGGTTCTCGCGGATGCGGTCGAAGGTCACGATGGTGTCGTTGACGGAGAAACCGACCAGCGTCAGAAGCGCTGCGATCACCGTCAGACTGATCTCCCATTGAAAGATCGAGAAGATGCCGAGCGTGACGAGCACGTCGTGGAAGACGGCGATGACGGCCGCCGCGCCGTATGTCCACTCAAAGCGGAGCGCGATGTAGACGAGGATGCCGACCAGCGCGAGCAGGGTGACGGCGACCGCTTGATTGCGGAGCGCTGCGCCCGCGACCGCGCCGACCGCGTCCGTGCCCTCGATCCGGAAGGCGTTACCTTCGGCCGGGAACGGTTGATTGCTCGCGACTTCGGGGCCGAAGGTCTTGAGCGCGCGCTCCACGCTCGCGCGGCCCACGTCCACGCCCGCCTGCTGCTCGGCCGTCATGTTCGACGGCCCCGGCTGAGCGGCCGGTTGCGTCTGGCCGTTGGGCTGCGTCGCTTGCGGCTGCGGCGCGCTGGCGGGCGCTGTGTCGAGGCGCGGCAGTTTGATCAGGTGCTCGTCCGGTTTGTCGTTCACCGCCTGAATCACCGCGTCGTGGACACCGGCCTTCTGCAAAGCCGTGCGCACATCTTCGGCGGACGGGCGCTGTTTGAACTTGGCCGTGATGACCGTGCCGCCCTTGAAATCAACGCCGAGGTTGAAGGGCGCGCGCCCGGTCGCGTAGCGGATGACGGCCGAGAACATCCCCGCCAACATCAGCACCAGCGAGATCACGATAAAGATGCGCCGCTTGCCCAGCCAATCGAACTTAACGTCTTTGAATAGTTGAACCATGATGACAACGAAGTGCTGAGTGCTGAGTCCTGAGTGCTGAGCGGCTGGGGTTAACTCAGCACTCAGCACTCAGCACTCAGCACTTTGGTTAAATGCTGATCGTCTCTGCGCGATGCCCCCGGCGATTGAGTATCCAGATGAAGATCGTGCGCGAGACGTAGACGGCCGAAAACAGGTTGACGAGCAAGCCCAGCACGAGCGTGACGGCGAAGCCGCGAATCGGCCCCGTGCCGAAGATGAACAGGAACATAGACGACACGATGGTCGTCACGTGCGTGTCGATGATCGTCACAAAGGCGCGGGCGAAGCCCTGATCGACGGCCGAGAGCACGGTCTTACCCGTGTGCAACTCCTCGCGTATGCGCTCGAAGATGAGCACGTTTGAGTCCACCGCCATGCCGATGGTCAGGATGATGCCGGCGATGCCGGGCAGCGTCAGTGTCGCGCCGAAGATGACGAGACCGGCCATCATCAGAACGATGTTCAGCAAGAGCGCGATAACGGCGTTCACGCCCGACCCGCGATAGTAGAAGAGCATGAACGCGATGACTAAGAGCAACCCGTAGAGCGACGCTTTGACGCCCGAACGGATCGAGTCCGCGCCGAGGCTGGGGCCGACCGTGCGCTCTTCCAAGTATTGGATCGGCGCGGGCAGCGCGCCCGAACGTAGCGTCAACGCCAGATCATCGGCCGAGCTCTTCGTAAAGCGTCCGCTGATCTCGCCGGAGTCGGTGATCTGGGACTTGATGAAGGCGATGGATTTCACTTGGTCGTTCAAGACGACGCCCATGTACTGGTTGATGTTCGCGCCAGTCCACTGCCCGAACTTGTCCGCGCCGGCCGGCTTCAGGCCAAATGTGATGCGATAACCGCTCCGGCCCGTCGCATCGTTCGCCTGCGCCGCCGCCGTGCGCAACTCGCTGCCGTCCACGACCGGCGGATTCTCCACCACGACCCACTTCTTCGGCTTGTTCTCGTCAGACGTGTTCGTGTTGGGGTTGGCCGCCGCGCCGGTCGGCTCGTCGCGCTCAAGGTATGGCAGCACACGCTTAGTGGCCGGGACGGTGCCGCCGAGCGATTGGATCGCTTCCTGCTCGCTGTTGTAAGTCTGAATCGGCGACGGGCTGGGCGGGCTGACGACATGGACGAGATCGAGTTTCGCCGCCGTGACGAGCAGCGCCTTGACGTGCTCCGGGTCTTGGATGCCGGGCATCTGCAAGAGTATCTGGTGCGAGCTTTGCCCGCCGTGCAACTGCAACGTCGGTTCGGCCACACCGACCGCGTTGATGCGGCTGTCGATGATCTTCAATGCCTGCTGCGTCGCTTGATCCGCCAACGTGCGCTGCGCGTTCGCAGTCAAAGACCATGTGACAGTGTTGCCGGACGTGCTGGCCGTCCAATCGTTCAGATCAACTTTCTTCGTCGCGGCGTCGCGCGCGTCGCCCACCTTCGCTGCGTCGGCGAGCGTGAGCGTGAAGTTGTAGTTGCCGTTCTCCGTAGTCCACTTAACGTCCTGCGGTTGAAAGCCGGCGTTCGTCGCCGCCGTCTTCACGGCGGTCGCCGTGTTCTGCGTCAACGTCTTCAAGTACTCGTCCGTCTTAACCTGCATGACGAGGTGCGAGCCGCCGCGCAGGTCTAGACCGAGGTGTATGTTCTCGGCGAGCGTGTGCTTGATGCCGCTCCACGTAAAGTCGCTTAGGTGCGGCCGGTGGCGCGGCCCGATGACGGCGTAGAAACCGGCCAGCGTGACGATGGCGATGATGATGGCCCGTTGCGTTAGATTCTTTTTCATGGTGACAAAGACACCAGCCCTGTTTAACTCTTAGGCTCTTCGCCCTGCATCCCCGCGACGGCGTTACGCGAGATTTCGAGCATCGACTTGTCGGCGCTCAAGACCATCAGCGAGTTGTCGCGCACGGACTTGACGGTGGCAAGGACGCCGCCGGTCGTGATGATGCGGTCGCCCGGCTTCAGATTCGAGATCATGTCTTGCAGCGCACGTTGCCGCTTACGCTGCGGCGCGATGATCAGGAAGTAGAAGATGGCAAAGATCGCAATGTACGGGAGAAACCACAAAGTAGTCATTGGAGGTTATTAAGCGAACCGTTAAATTTTCCGATGGCGCATTTCAAAGCCAGCGAACGAGTAAAAGCAAAGAAGAAAAGTCCGGCGACCGGTCAGTGCCAGCCCCGAATACCTGCGGGCGCACTCACCCGACACCGGAGTTGTACTGCACTAGAAACGCTCGCTGAAAACGCGCGAAATTACCAGACCGGATAGCTTGCCTTACGCGCCGCATGGTGTCAAGGAAGCACGCGAGGTTGTGATGCGTCAACAACACGCTCGCCAACATCTCGCCCGTGTTGTAGAGATGCCGCAGATAAGCGCGTGAGTGTCTGTAACAGACTGAACACGGGCAGTCTGCATCGAGCGGGCGCGTGTCGGTCGCCCAACGCGCGTTTTTGATATTGAGCGGGCCGTGCGTCGTATACGCCTGCCCGTTGCGCCCGTTGCGCGTCGGGAGCACGCAATCGAACATGTCCACGCCGCGCGCCACGGCCGCGAGCAGATCTTCCGGCGTGCCGACGCCCATCAGATAGCGCGGATGATCGGCCGGCATGCGCGGCGCGAGTAGTTCGATGGTGTCGTACATGACCGGCTTCTCTTCCCCGACGCTGAGGCCCCCGATAGCGTAGCCGTCAAACCCGATCTCGACCGTGCGCGCGAGACTTTCCAGCCGCAAGTCCGCATGCGCCGCGCCCTGCACGATGCCGAACAGTGCTTGCGCGCCGTTGACTGACTGATGATGTTCGGGCGTGCGGCCCGTATCGGCATGTTCATGTTGCAACTCGTCGAAGCGTGCGCGCGAGCGTGCCGCCCAACGTGCTGTCAACTCCATTGAAGCGCGCGCGACTTCGTGTGGCGCATCGCCCGGCGCGCACTCGTCAAAGACCATCACGATGTCCGAGCCGAGCGCCGCCTGCACCTCCATCGAAACTTCGGGCGACATGAAACGTGCGCTCCCGTCTACGTGCGAACGAAACTCGACGCCCGCTTCCGTCAACTTGCGCAACTCGCCCAAGCTCCACACCTGAAAGCCGCCCGAATCCGTCAACAGCGCGCGCTCCCAACCCGTGAAGCGGTGCAAGCCGCCGCACGCGCGCAACACATCCATGCCCGGTCGCAGCCACAGGTGATAGGTGTTGCCGAGGATGATGCGCGCGTCTAACTCCGGCGCTTCGAGCGCGTCAAAGCGTATGCCCTTCACCGTGCCCGCCGTCCCGACCGGCATAAAGACAGGCGTCTCAACAACCGCGCGCCGCGTCTGCAATAGCCCCGCCCGCGCCGCGCCTTCCTGCGCGACGACCTGCCAGTTGATCGCTGTCTCACCCATCAGTCCAGATTATTTCCTGCGCCCGCTCTTGTGCCGTTCGGTGATGCGGATCGGCGTGGCAAAGAAATCGTACTCTTCGCGCAGGCGGTTTTGCAGATAACGCTCGTAGGAAAAATGCAAGCCGCCTTTGCCGCCTGCGGTGAAGACGACGAAGCGCGGCGGGCGCACACCAATCTGTGTGACGTACTGCACACGCAGACGCGAGCGCCCGCCTTTGACGGGTGCGGCCGCCGACGGTGCGCGCGGCGCATCGATGGCGCGCGCGAAAAATTCGTTGAGCTGCGCGGTCGTGATCCGCAGGTTGCGCGCACGATGGGCGCGGACGGCGAGCGGCAGGATGCGCGTGACGCGTTGGCCCGACAGCGCCGAGATGGTGATGACCGGCGCATAGTCGAGAAACTTCATCTTGTCGCGCAAGCTCCGCTCGAACGCGGCGGGCGTGCCCGTCAGTTTGTCCGGCACAGCGTCCCACTTGTTGACGGCGATGATGATCGAGCAGCCGGCATCGACGGCATAGCCCGCGATGTGCGCGTCGAGCGCGGTCACACCTTCCGTCGCATCCACGATGACGACCGCCACGTCGGCGCGCTCCAGACTGCGCCGCGCCATCACGACCGACAACTTCTCAGTCATCTCTTCGGTCTTACCCTTGCGCCTGATGCCTGCCGTGTCGATCAGGCGAAAGCGATACTTGCCAATTGCGGATTGTGGATTGCGGATTGCGGATTGTTCGTCGGTGTCCGCACTCACTTCATTGTCGCTCTCGTCCGCCCATTCAAGCAGCGTATCCACGGCGTCGCGTGTCGTGCCGGCGACGGGCGAGACGATGACGCGCTCTTCGCCGAGCAGGCGATTCAAGAGCGAAGATTTGCCGACGTTCGGCCGCCCAATGATCGCAAGGCGAATTTCGCGCGGTGCTTTGTCGGCATCGGATGTGGTCGGCTCGTCGAAATGTGTGATGAGTTGGTCGAGCAGGTCGCCGATGCCGTCGCCGTGTTCGGCGGAGACAGGGACGACCTCGCTGAAACCGAATTGATAAAACTCGCCCGCGTCGGCTTCGAGGCGTGTGGCGTCCGCTTTGTTGGCGGCGACGATGACTGGCTTGCCGGTCGAACGCAGCAGCCGCGCAAGTTCTTCGTCGAGCGATGTCATCCCGGCGCGCACGTCCACGACCCAGACGAGCGCGACCGCTTCGCCGATGGCCGTCGCTGCCTGCTTCAGGATGTTCGCCGGGATGATCGCATCGTCGTCGGGCACGATGCCGCCCGTGTCCACGACGGCGAAGCGGCGGCCCTGCCATTCGGCCTCACCGTAGATGCGGTCGCGCGTGATGCCCGGCTCGTCGCCGACGATTGAGCGGCGCTCGCCGATCAGCCGATTGAAGAGCGTGGACTTGCCCACATTCGGTCGTCCGACGATAGTGATGAGCGGCAGTGCGGCGCGGGCCGGCGACGCTGGCGCAGTGGCCTCTGTTTCGTGCGTGTTCATGATCGAAGACTTGCGAGTCTAACGCGCGTTGTGAAGGCGTCGCAAGCAAGGCGGCTGAACGGTTGTCGGTTATTGCGTGGCGAGCGGCGCGGCAATGCGATGCGAGGGCATGCCGATGTGTATGTGCGGGCCAGTGGCCGAGCCGGGGATGGCCATGTAGAAAGCGAAGAAGGGGATCGCGTTGGCGCGCAGGTAAGCCATGAGGGCTTGGCCTTCGGCGCTGCCCGGATTGAGCGGCACGTCCATCGCGTTGCGATGATCGAAGCCGAGCCGGTTATGGACGGCCGTCTGGCCGTAGGCGCTAACGGGCAGTTGATGCCCAAACTTTTGCAGAAAGAAACTCTGTACCTTGCCTGCGCCGTTCTGAAGCGACCACGCGCCCGCGCCGGTGTAACGGATGTAAGCGGGCGTCCTGATCAACTTACCCGGCGCTGGCGGCGGCGCTTGCGCAACCTGTTCGAGCGCCTTCTCTTCCACGAGCACCTCCGCGACTTGCGCATCGGCCGCCAGCATCTGTTGTTGCCCCTGTGCCACTTTCGCCTGTGCGTCGGCGATAGCCTGCGCGCTCGCCTCTAAGTCGTGTTTTGAGATCAGCCCTTGCGCGTACAGCTCTTTCAGTTTGGCCTGCTTCTCTTCGGCTTGCTTAACGTCTTTCTCGTAGAAGGTCAGCAGTTGCGCCAGACTCTTCTTGTACTCGTTCGTCAGGCGCACGAACTCGTCGCGCGTGGCCGCGACTTGATCAGGTGTTGGAGTTGGTTGAGCCTGCGGCGGCGCTGTTTGCTTGGCCTTCGTTTTCCCGCTCTGCGCCTTGCGCGCGGGCTGTCGCCGGTCTTGCGCTAACAAAGTCGGCGCGGTTGGCAGCAACATTAACGAGAGCAGCAACGCGCTGATGCGACGCACACGCGCCGACGCTGCACCGACGCACCAGCGGTGTGTATGTCTGCGTGCTACTTTGCCGGGCTGACCAAACATCGCTAGCGTCAGTGTACCGCCACCGGGCCTTTGCGCGCGCGGACTCGTTTGAAGAGAAAGGCTGCGGGGATGCAGAGCAGGCAGAGGAAGGCGAGCAGGCGGAAGTTATCAATGTAAGAGAGCACCGTCGCCTGCCGCACGAGCATGCCGTACATCGCGCCCATCGCCTGCTGCGTGCCGGTCACGGCCGAGCCGGACTGCGTCGTCATCGCGCCCTGCATCTGCTGCATGCCCTGCTGCACCATCGGATTGTATGGATTGAGACTTCCGGCCAGCGCCGCCTGATGCGTCTGCGCGCCGCGCGCGAGCAAAGTGGTCACGGCGGCGATGCCGATGCCGCCGCCCGTGTTGCGCATCAGGTTGAAGACGCCCGCGGCGTTCCCCATCTGCTCGTTCGAGAGCGTGCCCATCGACATCGTCGTCAACGGCACAAAGACAAAGCCCATTGCCATGCCGCTAATGATGCTCGGCCAGACGATGCTGCCCATCGAAATCTGTAGATTGATGTCGCTGAACATGTAGGTCGAGAACGCGAGCAAGGTGAAGCCGAAGATGATCAGATAGCGGCCGTCGATCTTACCGATTAAACGACCGATGATGAGCATCGAGCAGATTGAACCTAGCCCGCGCGGACTGACCGCCATGCCGCTCCGAACGGCCGGATAACCAAGGAGCGTCTGCAAGAAGAGCGGCAAGAGCGCAATCGTGCCGTAGAGCACGACGCCCAGCACCGTCATCAGCGCCGTCCCAACGGCGAAGTTGCGATTCATCAGTACGCGCAGGTTGACGATTGGTTCTTTGCTGCGCAACTCCCAGACGACGAAGGCGACGAGCGTCGCCACCGCGAAGATCGCTATCCACGTGATGAAGTTGGACGAGAACCAGTCTTCCTCTTGTCCCTTGTCAAGCACGAGTTGGAGCGCGGAGAGACCGATGGCCATCAAGCCGAAGCCGATGTAGTCGATGCGCCCCGGTTTTTGATTGCGTATGTAGGGCGGGTCTTCGATGAAGGTGTTGGCCATCAGCACGGCGAGGATGCCGATGGGCACGTTGATATAAAAAATCCAGCGCCACGAATAGTTATCCGTGATCCAGCCGCCGAGGGTCGGCCCGATAATCGGCGCGACGACGACGCCCATGCCAAACACGGCCATGGCCGAGCCGCGCTTCTCCGGCGGAAAACTCTCCATCAAAACGGCCTGCGCAATCGGCTGCAACGCGCCGCCGCCCGCGCCTTGCAGTATGCGCGCGACGATCAGCAGGCCGAGACTGGCCGCCGCGCCGCAGAGCGCCGACGAGAGCGTGAAGATGACGATGCAGAAGATCAGGAAGCGTTTGCGGCCGAAGTAGCGCGAGAGCCAGTTGGTTGCAGGTAGGATGATCGCGTTCGAGACGAGATAACTCGTCAAGACCCACGTCGCCTCTTCCGGCGTCGCCGACAGATTGCCCGCGATGTGCGGCAAGGCGACGTTGGCAACCGAAGTATCGAGCACCTCCATGAAGGTGGCGAGCATGACCGCCGCCGCGATCAGCCAAGGGTTGAAACTCGGCCGCCACACCTCCGGCGTTGCGGGCGGCGGCGCAGATGTGCGCGCCGCACGACCCGTCGGCCGCGCTGGCATGGGGCCGGCGACCGCTCCGCTCATTTCACCTGCACCTCCGGCTCGACCGACATGCCGGGCGCGAGCACGTGCTGTCCGTCTAGCTGATTCGGCTCGAAGTCGATCTTGACGGGCACGCGCTGCACGACCTTGACGTAGTTGCCCGTTGCGTTCTCGGCCGGCAGCATGCTGAAGCGCGCGCCCGTGCCGGCCTGTATGCTGTCCACATGGCCTTTGAAGGTCTGACCGGGGTAAGCGTCCACCGTCAACTCGACGGGCTGACCGGGCCGCAGCCGGCCGATCTGATTCTCTTTGAAATTGGCCGTCACCCAGACATCGCCGGACACGACCGCCAACAAAGGTTGCCCGACCTGTACGAGCGCACCCTCTTCCACCGCCTTGTGCGTGATGCGCCCCGACTCCGGCGCGTAGAGTTTCGTGTAAGACAACTCAAGCTGCGCCTGTTCGACCGCCGCGCGCAGTTGTTCCATAGACGCGCCGGCCGTTTCGGCCTGCGCCTGACTGACGGCAACCTGCTGCGGCGCGGTGTTCGCCTGCGCGAGTCGGCCCAACGCTTCGCTGACACCCGCCTGCGCGCCGCCGACCTGCGTCTGCGCGCGGCGCGCGTTCTCGGCGGCGGTCGCTTCGGCCGCACGTGCTTCGTTCACCTGTGCTTCGGCAGCGGCGACGCGCCCGCGCGCGGCTTCGAGTTGCGCGTTCGCCGTGCGCGAGGCGGCGATGGCTTCGTCCAAGCGCTGGCGTGAGATTTCGTCCTTGGTGAATAGTTCTTGATAACGAGCTACGTCTGCGGTTGCACGTGTGACTTCAGCCTCGGCGGCCGTGACCTGCGCGCGCGCCTGCGCGAGATTGGCCTGCGCGGTTGATATGCCCGCGCCGGCCTGCGTAATGCGTGTGCGCTCGGCCGCGGCCGACGCGCGCGACGATTCGACGCCGGTGCGCGCCTGCTGCACCGTCGCCGCCGCTTGCTGGATGCTTGCGCGTGAGTTGGCGCGCGTCAGTTCGACGCCCGTGCGCGCCTCCTTCAGCCGCGCTTCACCGGCGGCGAGCGCCGCTTGCGCCTGTTGCAGCTTCGCCTCGTAGTCGCGCCCGTCGATCTCTGCGATCAGGTCGCCCGCTTTTACGTCCTGATTGTCATTGACGTAAACCCTCGCGACGTAGCCCGCAATCTTCGGGCTGACCTGCACGATGTGGCCGTCGATAAACGCATCATCAGTTGACTCGTGCGCGCGCGCGTAGAGCCAGTAGCGCACGCCGAAGAGCGCGCCGACGAGGAGCACGATCCCAGCACCAATGAGTAGCGTGCGCCGCCGACGTGACGCACGCTCGCTGTTTGGTTCGTCGGCCACCGTCTCGGTTTCCGTCACCGTTTCTGTGACGACGGGCGGCACGTCTGCTTCTATCGCTTCGACCACGCGCTCCGGCCGCGCACTGCGGTTGCGCTCAGCATGTTCCTGCTCGTTTTCAATTTCCGTCTGCTCTAACACTTCCGCCATGATTCTCTCCCGCTGCCTCAGCCGCGCTGTCTCGTGCGCAACTCAAGCACTAACAAATCTATTGCCGTCTGTTCACGCTATCTCAGTTACATTTCACCAACGAAATGATTCGGCGCGCCCGAGCGCCGCCGCCAAATTCAACCGCGCAGCGTTGTACTGCGCGAGCGCCGTCACCTGCGCGTCGCGTGCGTTGGCAAGCGTGGTCTGCGCGTTGACGATTTCGAGATTATCGGCGACGCCCGCGCGGAAACGGTCGCGCGCCATCGTCAATTCACGTTGCGCGAGCGTTACGGTCTCGTCCGCCGCGCTCACCTGCGCGACCGCAGTGCGCAAACTTGAGAGCGCCAGCCGCACGTCCTCTTCCACCTGCCCGCGCACGTTGCCGAGTTCAAGCTCGGCCTGCCGCGCGCGACTCGCCGCCACCGCTTCGCGCCCGCGCGTCAGCCCGCCGTTGAAGATCGGCACATTCAACTGGATCGCCGCGCGCCGCGTCGGTAGCGCCGTGTTCGTCGGCGTGATACCGCTCACGCCGTAATCGCCCACGAAGGCGAGCGACGGCAGATGCTCCGCGCGGACGGCCGCACGTTCCAACTCGCTGATTCTGATCTGCTGTTCGGCGATGCGCACTTCGGGCCGACTCTGTGCGGCCTGCGCAACGGCCGTCTCAACCGGGGGCGGCGGCTCGGGCGTGAAGCGCAGTTCATCCGTTAGTGTCAGCGGACTTTCAAGCGGCAGCCCAACCACACGCTGCAAATTCAAACGCGCCTGCTCCGCCGCGGTCTGCGCTTGCGCCAACCGCAAGTGCTCGACGGCGAGCCGCGTCTGCGCGCGCGTCACGTCCACGCCGGTCGCCACGCCCGCGTTGTGCTGATCTTCCGCGAGCTTGACGAGCGTCTGCGCCAGTTCGACGTTCGCCTCGGCGGCGGTGACGGTGCGTCCGGCGCGCTGCGCTTCGAGATAGGCGAGCGCCGTACCTGTTGCGACCTGCTCGCGCGCAAGCTGTTCTTCAATTTCCGCGACGCGCACGCCCGCACGCCCCGCCTGATAATTTTTGAGCGCGCCTAGATCGAATATGTTCTGTACGAGCCGCGCGCGCGCGTCGAAGTTGTTGAAGGGGCCGATGAAAGTGTTGGTGATGCCGGGGAACGTGGCGGGCTGGAAGCCGAGCGCCGCGAGATTCTGCGTAACGCTCGCCTGATAGGCCGTACCGGAGACGTTCGGCAGCAACGCGGCGCGCGCCTCTTGCTTCAAGCCTTCGGCCTCGCGGCGGCGTTCGCGCGCCAAGAGCGTCGCCAGATTATTTTGGATGGCGAGTTGAACCGCCTGTTCCAGACTCAACGTCGGCGGCGCGGTCGTAGTCACCTGCGCTGCACCCGGCACTGTCGGCGCACCACTGCTGGTGCTCGGGCCGCGCGGCTGTGCGGGCGGCCCGCCTACTTGGCCGGTGGGATTCGGCGCAGTGCCCGGTTGACTGTTGCCGCTCTGCGGGCTGCTCGCCCCTTGCCCCGATGGTATGCCCTGCGTGGTGGCGGGCGCGGACGGCTGAGCCACTACGGGCGTGCAGGCCAGCCACATTAAACTCAACAATAGATAGAATCGAAAATTTCGCACAACCGCTCCCTTGTTCGCCCTCAATCCGCCTGCTGCGCCAGTGCGTGCAGGACGTTGTGCCGCAGTGTCGTCAGTAGTTTGCTCAACGTGGCTTTGTCTTTATTATTAACGCCGTGTAGCAACGCGCGCACGCGCCGATAGTGGTCGGGCAGGATCGTTTCCAATAGTTTGTGGCCCGCCTGCGTCAACCGCACGAGGCGCACACGCCGGTCGGTCGGCGCGGCGCTGCGCGCGACCAACCCACGCTGTTCCAGACAATCGACGAGGCCCGTGATGTTGGCCCGGCTCACCAGCAGCAACTCGCCCAACTCGTGCATCGGGCAGCCCGCCTCCGCGTACCGGCTCAAGATCATCAGCGCGTTGAACGCGCCCAACGACAGTTTGTGGGCGTCAAGCTTGCGCGCCAATTGCGTTTGAATTATGTCGGCGGTATAGACAAGATTAATCAACAACTCGACCGACGGCCAGTGGAATTCCGCGTACCGCTCGCTGTGCTGCCGCATGCGGCCGAGATAATGCAACTCGCGCTGGTCATCCTCTGGCGGCGCGCTCAGTCTGGCTGATTTCATAGCACTAATTATAAACTTAACAAGCTAACTGTCAAGTTCTTAACTATATCAATTATCACCCGTCCGCCCTGCCCCCCTTGCAGCGCCGCGCCTACACCCGATAAGCTGTGCCCGCAGAGCCGCATTGGCTCTGTCACCAGAGGCATGAGACAACCTCACTTCATCGTCCAAATCCGAGCCACACTCCAGCAAATCCGCGCCACGCCGGCCCACGCGCCTACGCTCGCGCCGCACCTCGCACTCGGGCAACAGGGCGAAGCGTTAGCGGCCGCGCATCTTGAGCGCGCGGGCTTCCAACTCGTCGCGGCGAATTTCAAGTTGCCGGTGGGGCGCAATACGCGCGGCGCGTTGGTCAACGCCGAGATTGATCTGATCGCTTACGAGGGCGCGACGCTCTGCTTCGTCGAAGTGAAGACGCGGCGCTCCGACTGGTTCGCCGCGCCGGAGGCGAACGTCGATCTGCGCAAGCAGCGCCAGGTCGCGCGCGCCGCCCGTGCCTATCGTCGCGCCTTTGGTCTCAGCGCCGCGCCTTACCGTTATGACGTGGTCAGCGTGATTCTGCCTGTGGCGACGGACGATGAGGCTGAACCGATGCCGCGCATTGAGTTGCTCCGCAGTTTCTGGACGGACGCAAAATTCCGCAAACGTACTTGGGCGGACGCTGGTATGGACTAAAAAGAGTTGCCGGCCGTCTATGCAGACTCTTGCATAATGCTCAGGGAATCGCGCCATCTTTAGACAAATCAGTAATTTATAGGCGCTAAAGCCCCGCGCCGCCTTGCAACTAGACCCCGATCTGGGGCATCATAGTTCCCGGTTACTCCTTCTCTCGCGCATCAACGGTGATGCGCCCCGCGCCTCGAAATTGGCGGCGGCGTTTTGGATGGTTCGAGAGTAGGCTATTTACAACACAGAAGCCGCTCTTTCTTGAGCACCCGAACGCAGGCCTTCGCTGCTACCGTTACACCGAAGCCACTTTGATTCGAAGCTTCTCTTGACCCTCCTTCAGTGGAGAGGGACACATCTATGTCTATGAAACTCTACGTCGGGAACCTCTCGTTCCAGACATCCAGCCAAGACCTGCAAACGTTATTTGGCGGGGCCGGTACAGTCGAATCAGCCAACGTGGTTGAAGATCGTGACACGGGTCGCTCGCGTGGCTTTGGCTTCGTCGAAATGGCCAGCCGTGAGGAGGGCGAAGCCGCCATCCAACAGTTCAACGGCAAAGAATTCAACGGTCGCAACCTGACCGTCAACGAAGCGCGCCCGCGCGAAGACCGCGGCAATCGCGGCGGCGGGGGCGGCGGCGGTCGTGGCGGCTTTGGCGGCAATCGCGGCGGCGGGGGCGGCTACGGCGGCAACCGGGGCGGCGGTGGTGGCTACGGCGGCGGCGGCGGTGGCAACCGCGAACCGCGCTGGTAACTCGGCCGACCGGCAACTAACAACTTTTCCTGAAGCGCCTCTGGCGAATACATAACTGGCGAATACATAAAAGGTCAGAGGCGCTTTGGGTCTTAACCCGACAACAGCCCTGAACGTTACAGGGCAAGAGACAAAGGAACTTGATGAGCTTTTCGCAACTTAACCTCCAGCCCGCGCTCCTGCGCCGCTGCGAGGCCCTCGGTTATACCGAACCAACACCGATCCAACGACGGGCGATCCCCGTCATCCTGAGCGGCTCCGATCTGATCGGCTGTGCTGAAACCGGCACAGGTAAAACGGCCGCCTTCTTTCTCCCCACCATTCAATATCTCACGACCACGCCGCGCCCCGGCACACGCGTGCTGGTACTTGCGCCGACGCGCGAACTCGCCTCGCAGATCGAAGCGATGTATCGCGAATTGAATCCGGTGAAAACAAATCGCTGCGTCAACTTAATCGGCGGCGCAAGCATGCAGCGGCAACTCGCAGACCTGCGGCGTGCGCCGACGGTCGTCATCGCGACGCCGGGTCGCCTGCTCGATCACATCGAGCGCGGCACGGTCGATCTGTCCCGCATCGAAGTGCTCGTCTTAGACGAAGCCGACCGCATGCTCGACATGGGCTTCTGGCCGGCCATCCGGCGTGTGCTGGGTAAACTCCCGGTGCAGCGGCAGACGCTCCTTTTCTCCGCGACGATGTCGCCTGAGATCGAGCATCTGGCGCGCACCAACATGCGCGAGCCGAAACTGGTCGAAGTCAGTCAGCGCGGCCGCGCCGCCGGACTGGTCGAGCAGACAGCGTATCCAGTCGCGATGGAATCGAAGACGGCGCTGCTGCTCGATCTATTAGAGCGCGAGCGCAGTGATCTAGAGCGCGTGCTCGTTTTCACGCGCACGCGGCGCGGGGCGGAGCGGCTCTCGCACATCCTCGAAGCGCGCGAGCACAGTGTTAATCGCATCCACGCCGACCGCACGCAGGGGCAGCGCGAAGCGGCCTTGCGCGGCTTCAAGAACGGCGAGACGCGCGTGCTCGTCGCCACCGACATCGCCGCACGCGGCATAGACGTTGACTCTGTCTCGCACGTCATCAACTTCGACGTGCCGGCCGCGCCGGAAGATTATGTGCACCGCATCGGGCGCACAGGGCGCGCGGGCAAGACGGGGCGGGCGATCACTCTGGTGACGCCCGTGGACGAGTTGTCCATGCGGGCCATCGAGCGCCTGACGGGGCAGCCTGTCGCGCGCGTGGTCGTGCCCGGCTTTGGCGGCGGTAGTACAATCGGCAGCGCGCGTGCGAGCACGGGCAAACCGTTTGCCACGCTGCGGCGCACGGGCACACCAGGGCGACGCTCGTTCCGCCCGCGGCGCGCCAGCAGATAATTGTTCTTCAGTTAAACCGGCGTGCCGCGCGCTTGTCAGTTCAACGCGGGCGGCACGCTGCAAAGCTTAAGGAGAGAGGCACTTGGCGAAAGACGATTTAATTCCGGCGGAGGGCGTGATCGTAGACAAACAGCCCAACGCATTTTTCAAAGTCCAACTCGACGGGAGCGATCATGTCGTGCTGGCGCAGATTTCCGGCAAGATGCGCAAGAATCGAATCCGCATCCTCGTCGGCGACCGCGTGAGCGTCGAGATGTCGCCATATGATCTGACGCGCGGACGCATCACATATCGATACAAATAGACGCGGGGTAGTAGGGAGGTCGCAGTGGAAAAGCAGACTTATACGGTCGGCGAGCGCGTGGAGAAGTTCTGCGCAGTGTGCAGTGAGGAACGCGGGCACGTGGTCGCTTCAGTCACCAAGCGCGGGGCTGTGTCGCGCGTGAGTTGTCCGAAGTGCGGCACACGTTCGTCCTTGAGCGCGAGCGCGGGCGCACGCGGGCGCGGCTCGTCCGCGAAGACGGGCGCGCCATATGATCCGACGCACACATATCGCACCGGACAGTCGCTGACCCACCCGACCTTTGGCCCCGGCGAGGTGACGGCCCTGATTGAGCCGCAGAAGATGGACGTGCTCTTCTCGGATCGGCTGCGCCGCCTCATCCACGCACGCGCGCAAAGTTAAGCACGAAGGATGCGTATGATGGAGCTTAGGGAGCGCGGCATCTATCGTCTGCCGGAGGGTGAGGAGCTGGTCGCGAGCATCACACGCGGCGGCAGCTACGCGCTCTTCAACCCACAAATCTGGCAACGCTACGGCGTGCCCGATTACGAGGTTGACGCGCAAGGGCGGCTGACCCGCATGGGCGAATCCACCCGCCTGCGCGTCGAAGATTTACAAGACACCGGCCGCACGGCCGATTGAAACTGCACCACGAAGAGATGAAGGGCGCAAAGGGAAGACCGTTTCTCTTTTGCGCCCTTAGCGTTTCTATCAATTGCCTATCCGGCACGTAGAACTCACCACCGCAGACACAGAGGACACGGAGGGAGCACAGAGACCTGACTGCCCTGCAAGCCTCCGTGTCCTCTGTGTCTGCGGTGGTGAACCATTCACGCCTTACATTCAACTGAACAGCGATCTAAGGCGCGTGCGCGTATTCGCGCAGCGCTTCCAACTGTTCATAGAGCGGCCCAATCCACTGCTCTGTCACCAGCCGCGCCTCAGCCGACACTGCACCTCTTTTCAACGCGCTATCGTCGGCGTAACGCGCGTCCGGCTCTTTGGCGTGAAACTGCGTCGTCCGGTGCATGACCGCAAACTCAGCCTCCGTGTATGCGATGCCAAAGAAATCGAACAGCGCGGCATCGAGCACAGCCGGTAGCTCTCGATGATTGATCAGCTTCACAGGGCCTTGGCGCAGATGTTGTAAAACCGATTGGCAGATGCGCGTCAGCACCAGCGCACGGTATTGGGCCGGCGACAACCCGAAGACCGTCTGCGCATCGACGCCTAAAACATGCGGATGCAGATCGCCCGGCATCATCCAACCCGCCGGCCGGTCAAGTTGCGAAGCCATCACCTCAACCGGGTCGCGATAGACGAACAGACAAGGCACGTCCGGATATGCGCGGCGAATGAGCGCCAGTTGCAACGCGTGCCAGCCATCGAACTTGATGAAGTAGTGGCGCGCCGCCACGTCCCGCCTTTGACCGAGCGCACAGATCATCCACTTGAGCCACGTCTGGCGCTGCTCGTCCGTGACCGGGTGGCGGAAGTTTGCGCGCAAGACCGCATCCAGCGCACCGGCCTCCGAGACGACGACGTTCTGCGGCAGCGCCGCCAACATGCGCGAGACAACGGTTGAGCCGCAACGTGAGAGGTGAAAGATAAAGCCCGTAGGCGGCAGACACAATTCATGCGTCGCCACTTCGGCCAGCGCCGCAACCGGCGTCTGCGGGCGAAAGAGCAGGCTGAATGGATGCCGCAGGACGCGCTCAACGGTCTGATCGAAGAACGGCTCAGTAAAGCGCACCCCGCCCATGTGACACCAATCCACGCACGGCTCTGCCCGTTGCCAGTAGAAACGGATCGGCGTCCACCCCGTTAATTGCGCCGCGCGGCTCATTGCAGCCAGCGCTCCAACCACGCACGCCGGCTGGCGCGCATCGCTTCGGCCACATCCTCGACGGTGAAACTGTAACCGCGCTCCGCCCCAAGCCGCACGGTCAACGCGAGAAAGCTGTCGTCGCCGGGCGCTACTTGCAATTCGCGTTGCAGCAGTTCATCTGCTAAGACCAACTGGCGAAACTGTTCAAAACTTTCTTGAGACATAGATACTCAGTCAGTACCGCCTGCGGTAGCGGGCGGGTATAGTTTACGCAACCAAGACCCGCCCGCTACCGCAGACGGTACTGACATTAATACTCCGCCGCGCGCTCATTAGTCTCTGTATCCGATTGATCACGCACGAACCCGCGCTCGATCAAATACGTGACGATCCGGCGCGCGTTCTCATCCGGCGTGTGTGTGATGGTGTCCAGAGTGATCTCCGCATGGCGCGGCGGCTCGTATGGATCGTCTATGCCGGTGAACTCTCTGATGTCGCCGCGCCGCGCCCGCGCGTACAGGCCCTTCGCGTCGCGCTGCTCACAGACGGCGAGCGGCGTAGCGACGAAGACTTCGACGAAGTGCGCGCCGCCGCACATGTTGCGCACGTCGTTGCGCGTCGCCCGGTATGGGCTGATGGCGGCGCACACGGCGACGCCGCCGTGCCGCACGATCTCCGAGGCCACGAAGCCGATCCGCCGTATGTTCACATCGCGATCCGCTTTGCTGAAGCCCAAGCCCGCGGACAGGTGCGTGCGCACCACGTCGCCGTCGAGCAGTGTGACGCGGCGGCCGTGCGCCAACAGCATGACGGTCAATATCTCGGCCGTCGTGGACTTCCCCGCGCAACTCAAGCCCGTGAACCAGATGCACACGCCCTGCTGGTGACGTGGCGGGTGCGTCTCTGCGAGCAAGCGCGCCACTTCGGGCCGCGTGAACCAAGCGGGCAGACGCCGCCCTTGATGCAGATACTCCGCGCGCACCTCCGTGCCCGACAACGACAACGCCCGTGCGCCATGCGGCACGCGCGCGGCTTCGACGTATTCGTCCGCCGCCGGCAAGTACAACAGTTCTTGAAATGGCAACGCCTTCACGCCTAGCTCAGCGCTGTATCGCGCAACCAACTCCTGCGCATCGTAGGGGCCGTAAAAAGGTTGGCCCGTTGAATCGAGACCGGGACTCGCGTGATCGCGCCCGACGATCAGATGATTCGCGCCGTAGTTGCGCCTAATCAGCGCGTGCCACAGAGCCTCGCGCGGCCCCGCCAGACGCATCGCTAATGGCAGGAGCGCGAGCAAGACCTGACGCGGATCGAAATAACGCTCGACCACCGCTTTGTAAGTCCGCACGCGGCTGTAGTGATCCACGTCGCCCGGCTTGCTAAGGCCAACGACCGGATGGAACAAGAGCGCCCCGTCTGTCTCCGCGAGCGCGCGCTTGATCAACTCTTCATGCGCTCGGTGCAAAGCGTTGCGCGTCTGAAAGGCCACGATATTTTCGCGGCCGAGTGTTGCCAGTCGCGCGCGCACTTCGGCGGGCGTGCGGCGCAGTTCCGGGAAATCGTAATGGCGCGGCAGTTGTAACACGCGCAGCGGGCCGGAGACGTTGAGCCGCCCCCAGCGATGCATCTCCGCGACGAGCGGGTGGCGCAAATCTTCCGTGCCGAAAACTTTCCGCGCCACCTCGGCATGATCCCATTCGTAAACCTCTTCGACCGACAGCACCGCTAGCAGCTCGTTCTGCGGACTACGCAGCGCGACGTCTTGGCCGGCACGCACGCCGCTGTCCGCCGCGACCGGCAACGTCAAGGGGATCGGAAAGATGTGCCCGTCAGCGAGTCGCATCTCGTCGAGCACGCGTTGGTGATCGCGGCGGCCCATGAACCTGTCGAGCGGCGCGAACGCGCCCGTCGCCAGCAATTCGAGATCGCACGTCGCGCGCTCAGAGAGATGAAGCGCCGGCAAGCGTGCAGCATAGGCGCGTAGCTCTGCCACCGCGCCAGCCGGCACAAGCAGATTCACCAACTCGCCGCCACACGGACGAATCAAGACAGTCTCTGGCTCAACCATAAAGTAATTGTGAGCTTACATGAATCGTGTTTGTAAACGAAGAGGCAGCACGGCAGCGCGAGGTGTGCTCAGTCGAGTATGCGCATGTCGGTGACGGGATGAAGCTCCCAAGCGGTCGCGCGCCAGTCCTGTCTCCGGCTCGGCTGCGTGTTACCTGACTCGCCCGCATGGCGGTCATCGAAGAGCAGCCAGCCCTCGAACCGGCAACGGTGGCCGACGAGCGTCTGCCGGAGCGTTGCGATTGACCAGTCGAGACCGCGCGCCGCGGCCAGATCGCGCGCCGGCGGCGTAACTTCGGCGATTACGCGCTCGCGCGGCGGCGCGTCCGGGCGCAGAGCGATCTCCAGGTGCGTGTCGCGGCGCAGGCGCGAGAAACAGTTGGCCGACTCGGGGCCGCCCGCGTAAACGTCCACCACGTAGCCTTCGACGACGGCGGCGCGCGCTTCAGACCAGCGCGCATGATCGTCGCCGGGTTCAATTAGGGCCGCGAGCGTCACGCGCGGGTCGAAGTCCGTGCTGCGGGGCATCGTCGTGCGGTTCTTGAGCCGGTCGAAGGCGCGCACGCTCGCTGAAAATGCGCAGCCTTGCGGCGGCGCGTAGAACTGCGTGCCGACGAGCAGGGCGACGGGCAGCAGGCAGAGCGCTATGAGCAGTATGCGGCGCAGCACAATCATCATCGCGCCTAGTGTCGGCGCAAGCGCGGACTTCTGTCCAGCAGAGATCGAAGGCGAGACATCGGGCCTTAATGAAATCGGGCGGCGGCCCGGAGGCAAAGGTGATAGTCAGCAACTGACTTTACCACTTGTCCGAGCCGCCGCCCGTGGTAGGTGCGCGGTGCGCTTTTCTGCGCCACGTCTTACGGCCGACAAGCGCCGTTGCCGGCGAGTGTGTAGCTGCCTTCGGTTGTGATGTCGGCGGCGGTGCGTGTGGATTTCAGCCCCGCGTCCGGTTGATTGAAGAAGGTGCGCGCGTTGAGACCGTTTAAGGGTTGGCCCGTCGCGATGCCTTCGGCCTTGCCGGTCGAGATCGTGATCGTGAGCACGCCCGTCGCCGGGTTGTAAGTGCCGCCGTCTGCGTCGCCGAGTTTGACCGGTTGATTGGTGTTCGGGTTCGGCGCGGTCGCGTCGGTCGGCACACCAAACTTGCCGTACTCGAAGTGCAGCGCGCCCGCGCTGTCCGTCTTCATCGCGACGTACCAACGGTCGAAGTTCGCATCCGGGTGCAGCCGATTCCAGATGACGAACCACTGTGTGTTGGCCGGTGCGCCCGCCGTCGTCGAGGGCGCGAGTTGGATCGTGAAGACGAGTTTCTGCGCGCCGTCCGCGTAGTAAGGCTCGCCCACGTAGAGACCGCGTATGTTCACGCGCGCGTCGGCGAGCGGCGCGTTGGGTGCGGCGTCGTCGTCCGTGCCGTCCGACTTCACATCGCTGACCGCGAGTATGCCCGGCAGGTTGCAAGCGCTTGGCGTGGGCGGCGCGGGCGGCGGCACAATGGCCAAGGTGTCACCGCAGAACGGGCCTTCGCCGACCGAGTTGACGGCGCGGACGCGATAATAGTAGCTGCCGTTTGGCAGCACGCTCGTGTCGTTATAACTCGTGCCCGCCGTGCTCGTGAGCAACGTATAGACGCCGGTCGCGCCCGTGCGCCGGTAGATGTTGTAACTGACGATTGGGCTACCGCCGTCATCCGGCGTTGACCAAGAGAGATTGACAACGGTCGCGGCGGCGCTTCCTTTCGTCGCCGTCAAGGCCGGTGCGAGCGGGACGGACGGCGTGCGCGGATCGTATTGTGCGAACATGCGTCGCCCGCCGGACTGTCGTGCGATCACACCTTTGGACGAGAACGTGTTGGGCGGCCCTTGCACGCAAGGCCCCGTGCAGCCGTCGTCGTAGCCGACGAGCACACGTCCCTCGCGGTCGATGGTCGCGTCGAAGAAATCGAGCAGGTTGCGGCACGTGCCGCCGCCGCAGATGCCGCCGCGTTGGACAGGATCGCCGGGCGTGGCGCTCACGGTCGTCCAAGTATGACCGCCGTCGAAGGTCGTGGCCACGTAGAGATACCAGACGCCGGGGAAAGCCGGCGCCGTCCAATCGCCTTCATCAGCCGAGCCATAGAAAGCGACCGCCGCACGTCCCGTGTTGAAACCGCCATCACCGGCTACGACCGCCGGAAACTCCGCGCTCTTCACACCGGCGAGCGCGCCCACGTCTATGTCGTCGGTGAACGAACGCCCGTGGTCACGCGTCACTGCTACGTGCATCTTGCCGGTGCTCGACACGTAACCGACGTAGACCGTGCCATCTTTCGCGATGCCAACTGATGGATCGCTATCTGAGTTGGACGAACCGGGCACGATGCGCTGTGTCCACGTCAGGCCGTTATCTTCCGAGACGATGATCGCCGCCAACCCGTCGTCGTGGAACGGGGCGCTCCCGCCGCAGCCGGGATTCGGCACATAGATCGTGCCGTCGGGCGCGACCTTCACGTGTCCGTGCAAGCCCCCGCAATCGTTCACGCCATAGATCGGGATGGCCGGGCCGAACGTGCGCCCACCGTCGATGCTGAGGGCACAGTCGGCTTCGGCGACCGATTGCGCGCAGTAGTAGATCGCGTTCGGATAGAGTATGCCGTTTGGTGCGGGCGCATGATAAGGGCCGCCGCCGATGGTCTGGTGATCGATCCCTGAAGAGATACCTGAACCTTGACTCGGTTGAAACGATGCGCCGTCGTTGTCGGTGTAGTCCATCGTCGCGGTCGTTGTGCCAAACTGCAATTGCGAGATGAGCGTGCGCCCGGTCGTCGGGTCGGTGTAGAGGATCGGGTCGCCGCCGTAAGCGCGCGGCGTCGCCGCGAGCGTCAGGTCGGCGCGTTGCCACACGGCGCGTGCGGGCGAGACGCAATCATCAAATGTAACCTTCAACGCGTAGGTGCTCAAGCCCCCGTAAGACCAGACCTTGCCCGTCAGCCAGTTGACGCCAATGGACGGCTCGCCCCATTTGTCGCCGAGACCTTGCGGCATGGCGTAGTTGGTAAAACGCGGCGTGCCCGCAGGCGGCGTCGGCGCGATGGGCGTCGGGATAGGGTTCGGCGCTTGCACCGGACTCAAAGTGATCGTGCCGTGAATGACGACATCGGGCGCGACATCGAACGGGACGACATAGACGGTGTACATGCCGTTCGCGGCCGTGAAGACGCCCTCTTCAGGGTTGGAGTTCGAGCCGCCGTCGGCGACGCGGTCGCCGGTGATGTCCGGATTGTAGATGAAGAGATCGAAGTCCGACTCAGTCGCTTGGGTCGTGGTCGGCGTGCCCGTATCAGTCCAACCGGCGCTGACCTTGACCTCGTAAGCGCGCGGGTCGCTCGCCGGGATGTCCACCGTCAGCGCGTATTGCCCGCAGGTGTTGTCGGTGCAGACGGGCGGCGTATCGCCCGTTGGATCGGTCGGGTTCGAGACCGCGAACGGCCCCGCCGTAAAAGTGATGACCGGGTTCGCGGGCGACAGCGTGCCGCTCGCAGGCGTGGTCGAGGCCAATGCGCCCGCCGTGATCGAGATGGCCGCTGCAGCGACCAACGTGAGTAATAAGAGTCTGAAACGTAAACTGCCGAATTGATACTGTGCCCGCTTCTCTGCCATGCCAGTCCTCCCAAGACGCGCCACGAGGTTGCCGGTACACACCTCTGCGGCCGCGTTGCACTGCCGGATTTTCAAGCTCCGTGAAAGTTCTAACTCGATGGGTAGAGGATAAGGATCGGAGTTGAGAAATTCTTGAGGAATCCTTGAGCGGTTTTCAGGGGTGCGAAAAGGTATTGCGATGCGCGCCCAACCTACAGCGATAATTACGCGAAACAGTAGACTTACACGCTCTCGGCTAAAGGCACGTAGTCGTAACTTAAGCGGTGAGTTGTTGAATCAGGGCAAAGAGGCGGTCGATGTCGATGGGCTTGGGGAGATGGGCGGCGAAGCCGGCGCGCAGGGCGCGTGCGCGGTCTTCATCCATAGCATAACCGGAGACGGCGATGGCGGGGACGCGCGCGAGGTTTGGCATGCGGCGCAATGCTGCGAGCAGCTCATAGCCGTCCATGCCGGGCATGCCGATGTCGGAGATGATGATGCTCGGCGGATGCTCGGCGGCGAGGCGCAGGGCTTCTGCGGCCGAGCCGGCGCTGACCACCTGACTGCCCTTCTGTTCAAAGAGCGTGTGCAGCAGTTCAAGCGTGTCGGGCGAGTCGTCAATGACAAGGACGCGATGGCAGATGTTAGCTGAAGCGGGCAGAGGCTCCAGCCCGACAATCGGTTGGGTCTCAGCGATGCGCGGCAGCGTAAGGGTGAAACGCGCGCCTTGCCCCGGCCCATCGGATTCGGCGGTGACGCGCCCCTTGTGCAGCTTCGTCAATGCATCGACGATGGCCAGACCGAGACCAAGCCCACTGTAGCGACGTGTGCGCGTGCCGTCGGCTTGGCGGAAACGGTCGAAGACGTGCGGCAGAAAATCTTGTGCGATACCGATGCCTGTGTCTTCGATACGGACGCGCGCCTCCGTGTCAGTCGCCTCGGTGCGCAACTCGATGCGCCCGCCCGGCTCGGTGAACTTGACGGCGTTCGATAGCAGATTCCAGATGATCTGTTGCAGACGCACCGGCTCGCCGCTGACGACGAGCGGTTGCGGGGCGAGCGTCATGTCCAACTCAACGCGTTGTTGCTCGGCGTTGGCGCGCACCGTCTCGATGGCCGCCTCGGCCACTTGATTGAGATCGACCGGCTTCGGCTCGAAGCGCAGCTTGCCGGTCGCGATGCGCGAGATGTCGAGCAGGTCGTCAATGAGCCGCGATTGCAAACGCGCGTTGCGCTCGATCACGTCGAGCGCTTGACCGAGTCCGCCCTCGTCCAGCATGCCCGTGCGCAGTAGATTGATCCAGCCGAGGATTGGCGTGAGCGGTGTGCGCAGTTCGTGCGAGAGCGTGGCGAGGAAGACATCTTTCGATTGATTGGCGGCGGCCAGTTCTTCGTTCACGCGCGTCAGTTCCGCCGTGCGATCTTCGACGCGTTGCTCCAACTCGCGGTTCAACTCTTCGAGGTGCTTGCGCACCTGCTGCTCGGCGAGCATCAAGCGCCGGTGCTCGACGCCGCGCCTGACCGTCATCTTCAGATCATCGATGATGCACGGTTTGATCAGGTAATCGTAAGCGCCCTGCCGGAGCGCGCCGATGGCGGATTCGACCGAGGCAAAGCCGGTCAGGACAATCGAGATGGTGAACGGCGCGCGGCGGCGCAGCTCGCTCAAGACCGTCAGCCCGTCGCCGCCCTCCATGTGTAAGTCCGTCAAGACGAGATCGAACTCCACAGTGTCCAAGAGCGCCATGGCCTCTTTGCCGCTCGAAGCCGTCTCAACCTCGTAGCCTTCCTGCCGCAGCACTTCGCCGACGGTGAGCGCTACGCTCTCTTCGTCGTCCACCACGAGCAGGCGCGCGGGGGCAGACGTATCCACGCTCAGGCCCGCGTCCGCTTGCCGCGCCCCGAACTCCTGAATGAAGGATGCGTCCATGCCCTTGTCTGTGTCGGCTGCCCTATTTCTCGTCACTCTCCTCCAGTGTGGGCGAGTCCACGAGCAGGATGATGGTGAAGGTCGTGCCGCCTCCGTATTCGCTCGTCACCTCGATGCGCCCGCCGTGTTGACGCACGATGTCCTGCGTCACCCAGAGACCAAGCCCCGTCCCCTTCTTGCGCGTCGAGAAGAACGGCTCGAAGATGCGCGCCGCGTCTTCCTCGCTGATGCCGACGCCGGTGTCGCTGATCTGGATCGAGATCGCCGGCTGCAAAGATTGTTCGTCGTAACGCGCGGTCGAGATGGTGATGATGCCGCTCCCCTTTATGGCATGTTGCGCGTTGAGGATCAGATTGAGAAAGACCTGTCGCAACTGATCAGCGCGGGCGCGCACGGTGGGCAGTTGCTCGTCGAACTCGCGCACGATGCGGATGCCTGCTTGCCGCATCTTCTTATCGACCAAAACGAGCGTCTCTTCGATGACCTGATTCACGTCCACTTGGCCCACTTCGCCTGAACGACGCGCGAAGCCGAGCATCTGCCGGATGATGTGCGAGACGCGCTCGGTCTCTTTGCGCGCGATGTCGAGGAAGCGCGAGTTCTTGCCGGCCTCCGGGCTGGACTGCATCAGGTAGAGCGAGTTCTTGATCGCTTCGAGTGGATTGTTGACCTCGTGCGCGATGGAGGCGGCGAGCCGACCGACCGCCGCGAGCTTCTCCGACTCGAACAACTGTTGCTCGACGCGCCGACGTTCCAACTCGCGTATCTCGGTCAGGTCGTGCAGGATCGACACGACGGCCGTCACCTGCCCCTTCGCATCAATCACCTCGCCCGCCGTGATCTCCATCGGCAGCGTCTCGCCCTTTTCCGGATCGATCAATTCGATCTCTGCTTGCCGGTCGGTTTCGGAAGCCGAAGCGAGCGCGGAGATGAACGAGGTGAGCTTGACGGAGTTGGCGCGCACGGCCGTTGCGGCCCGCGCCGATGGCGCGTCGTCCTGTTGGAAGAGCAACTCGGCGCGATGGTTGAAGAGGATGAAGTTGCCGCTCGCGTCGCAGACGACGACGGGGTGGCCGACGTTCTCGATGATCAGATCGAGCCGGTCGCGCTCGCGCCGCGCTTCCGCTTCGGCCTGTTGCAGCTTGACGAAGTTGCGCGCGAGTTCCTCGTTCGCCTCGCGCAGGTCGGTCACGTCGCGGAAGATGGAGACGAGACCGATGCGCTCGCCGCGCGCGTTCAGGGCGGGCGTCGAGATGACCTCAAAGTGCAAGTCCGAACCTTCAATCGGATCGACCAGCGTGATGTCGCGTTGCAACACATCGGTCGCGGAGAAGGCGGCGCTGGAGAGATAGGCGGAGAAGAGTAGATCGTTCATTTCCAACGCGCGCCGTTTGCCCTCGCCCGCGTTCTCCGAGCCGCTGAACAACTCTTCGGCGCGCCGGTTCTGCAACAGAATCTCGTTATCCAGATTCGTCAACACAATCGGGTCTGCGACCGACTTCATGATCGACTCGACCCACTGCCGCTCGCGCTGCAATTTATTGACCGCCCCGCGCAGCCGCTCGCTTCTCATCGCGCCCGCCGCCGCCACACCCACGAGTTCGGCAAAGCGCACGAGGTAGTCGAGCGCCGCGCCTTCGACACTCCGCTGTTCCATGCCGATGTAGAGTGCGCCGAGGCAAGCGGTGGCTTCGGGCATCCAGTAGCGGTCTTTGAAGCGCGGCTTGCGCCCCGGCTCGTAGTCCGGCTTGTCGCTCGCGGCCTCTTTGCCGAACAGAGGCAGCGCCAGTACGTGCGGTTGCCACAAACGCTCGCTCAGGAAAGCGGCCGACGCTTTGTCCTCGGCCAGCGAGAGCCAGACGGGATGACCTTCGTGATAGACCTTGATACACGGCGCGCCTGAATCGAGCGGTATCTCCGTGCGCGCGACCTCGTCGTTGTTCGCGAAGCCGAAGGCCGCGCGCATGGACAGGCTCGCTTTGCGTTCATCGACCAACGCGATGGCCGCCTGCGGGTAACCGAGACTCGTGGTGACGGCTTCGAGCGCCAGCAGCAGGCGCTCGTGCAGCTTCGCCGTCACGAGCATCTGCGTCGTCGTGTCGAGCAGCAGTTCATATTGCCGCACGCGCAGCAGGCTCTCAGCGCCCTCCCCTGCGACGGCAGGAGTCGGCAGTGCGGCCAGCTCTGTCGGGGAATGGCTCATGGGACAGTTTGCAGTTTTGAGTTTTCAGTTTTCAGTCCGCAGCCGAGAGGCTGAAAACTGAAAACCGAAAACTGAAAACTCTTCTCTCATCCTCTCTCCACTTCCACCGAGACACGGCGGCGCGTGTCGTCTTCGAGAGGTTCGGCCGCGCCGGGCGTCAACGCCGGGCGCGAGACAGCGGGCGTGAGACCGACCGCCTCGGCGTATTTCAGGTAGGTGTCGATTGAAGCGACGACGACGCGCGCCTCAATCGTGATCAGATCGATACCGACGAGCGAGATGCGCACCCATGCGTCGATCACGATGCCCTTATCCAACACGCGGTCGAGAACGTCGATCAGACTGGTGCCGCCTGGTGCCCTTTCCACAGCCATGTGTTTTAGTCCCTCTCTCCGAAAATTGGGTTACGCGCCGTCGGCGCGCCGTCGAGGTAATAACGAACTGCGCTCTGCTGGGAGCGCGGGCATCTCGGCCCGCCAAAGCGTGCGTGAGCACGCTTCAAAGTTTCTGTCACCTTTCAATCTTGAACGGGAGCGCAAACATGAGTTCGCGCTTCCGCGCTCATGGCAGGCAGGATGCCTGCGCTCCCAGCAATGCGCACATCATTTCCGCCCGCGCCCCTTCTTGGCCGCGCCCTTCCGCGCCGCGCGCGGTGCGGCCGGCGCGGGCGGGGCGGTCAACTGCCTAACCTCGCGCTCCAATTCCGCGAGGCGTTCGCGCAACTCCACGTTCTCCGCCTCGGCGCGCTCGGCGCGCGTCGTCAGGTTCGTGTCATAGCGCCACCAGTTCAACCCGATCTGCTCGGCTTTATCAATCGAGCAGACGAGCAGGCGAATCTGCAACGTCAACAATTCGACGTTGGCGAGCGACACCTTGATGTCGCCCGCGATGACCAGCCCTTTGTCAAGAATCCGGTCGAGCACGTCCACCAACCCCGGTGGCCGCGCGGTGATTAAACTTGATCGCTCGCTCGACACTTTGGCTCGCCCCTCCAGAGACCAGATGCTAGATGCTGGATGCCGGCTGCTGGTTTTAACTGACATCCAGCATCTGACATCTGACATCTCGCAGTAGAGGGCGGCTTCACATGGGTAAGACTCTCTGAAGGCCGCCGCAAGATGCCCGCTTGTTTTTTCAGACCGTGCCCCTCAGATCAGCCGCCCTACGGGGCCGAGATCGAGATTGAGGTCTTCATCCGCTAATCCGAATTGCGCCTTCAGCTCCTCCATCTTCGCCTCCAGCTTCATCAACGCAAGCCCCAACTCCTCGACCTGTGCGGGCGACAGTCCACCGCCCTCCATACGTCTGACCGCCTGCTTCTCCAACAACCGGCGGATCAGCTCGATCAAAGTGAGCACGAGTTTGGCTAGGCCCTGTTCGACGGACTGGGCATCCACGTTAATGCGTGGGGGCAGACTATCCGTCACGTGGCGGAGTTCA
Organism: Pyrinomonadaceae bacterium; assembly: GCA_045807745.1. Taxonomy (GTDB): domain Bacteria; phylum Acidobacteriota; class Blastocatellia; order Pyrinomonadales; family Pyrinomonadaceae; genus QHXQ01. The sequence goes on along the minus strand of JBJMGT010000044.1, from coordinate 50,243 downwards.
CGGACGAACTCGTCCACGTGCGCGGTTTCTATCTCCGGCTCGGCCGGTAGGGGAACTTCGGGGGAAGGCACTTAACAGCTTACTCCCAAACTTGGAATTGGCTCAAGGGTTTTCGGCCGTGAAACTGTACGGCGGCCACGGCCCGCTCGTCAAGAAATGAAGCCCCGCTCGTTCGCTAAATACTTCACGCACGCGCGCGCGATACTCCGCCAGACGTTCACGCTCGACCAGATGCGCAGCCGCGACGACGAGCGCGGCGGCCGGGCGCACGCTCACATGCGTCTCGCGCACCACATCCGCTAATTGACCCGCCAGCCAAAGCTCAAACTCAGCCGCGCGTCCACGCCGCCCCTCATCACCCAACAGCGCGCGCCGCTTCGCCGCCAGAAACGCCGTGCCGATGCCCTTTGCCGCGCTGTCATCTACCAGCCCCGTGCTTGTCTCCACACTGCCGGCCGCCGCACGCACCGGCTCGCCCTGCTCCGGCGGCCAGATCACTTTCACATTCATCTCGACGCAGCCGCGCACGCGCGCAAACTGTGCGCGCAAGTCCGGCTCGTGCGCGGCGACATAACTCCGCAGACGCTCTTCGCTCGTCACCGCGCCAAAACGAAACGGCAGCGGCGTCGTCTCCATCAACACGCGCCCGACAACCCGCTCGTGCGCCAACACGTGCGCGCGCGTGACTGTTACCGACTCGCTGCTCAACTCGCTCACCACCGCCACTACACGCCCGCACGGCAGCAAGCGCGGCACTGCGTCCGCCACCCCCGCGACCGCGCCGAGCGCATCCGTCAACAACTCTTCACACAAGCAATAGGCGTAGAGACTCATGCGCCCTCGCCATCCGTTACGTTTGTGTCTGCTTCGTATGCGTGCGCCGCATCAGGAGCGCTCGCCCCTTGCACTAAACTCTGCATGCGGTGCTCACGCGCGCCCAAGATTTCGTGCGCTGTCTCAACCGACGTAAGGACGACGTTCAACCCCATGAAGATCAGATCGACATCGGCGACGGCAATCGTAATCTCGCCCGCGATCACCAACCCGCGCGTCAACACGTGATCGAGCGTCTCCAGCAGAGACAACTCGTGCTCATTAAACTCGGCCAGTTCTTCTTCCATCAGCACCGCCCGTGTCGTCCGGCCACATTCATGCGCCGCCCGTGAAATTATAAGCCGGCCAAGGGCCGGTCAGTTCGAGTTTGTAGCCGGCGGACGCGTGCTCGTCGGCTAGTTGCTCCGCCGCCGCGCGAAACTCGGCAAAGCGTGCGCGCTCCATCAGGTAAGCAAATTTCGCCACCGTGTCACCGTGCTCCGACGCCTCGTCCTTCAACACACGCAGCCGCGCCACGCCCGCGGACACACCTGCAAGCATGCGCTCGACCTCGCCCGCGACGCGTCGCGATTCCGCGCGCGCCTCGTCCGCACGCAGCGTCTCGATCTTTTTTTGCAACAGATACGACTGCCCCGGCGTGGCGTGCTCCGCCTGCGCGCTCAACTCACGCAGACGCGGGCTAAGCGTCACGATCTGCGCCAACAGCCGCGTCCGATCACAATAGATGTGCACGCCCCACTCTTCACGCCCGCGCAGCCGCGCAATCGCTTTATGCAACTCAGCGCCGCGCTCTGCGAGCATACGCTCGACGTTCGCGCGCGCGAGATAGATCGTGCCAAAGCGCAATGGCACGACGCTCGCACGCCGCGCGAAGTGTTCGACCACGCGCTCGTGGCGCATCGCGCGCACCGCCGTCCACGGCGCGTCCGCGAGCCGCGCCGGCAACTCCTCTTCGCCGTAGTCTGCGAGCGGCACGGCACTGGCGACGGCACAGAGATCTTCTGTGGTGATCATTTCGAGCGGCGCGTCCGTCTCGATGCTCGCGGGCAGCGCAGCGGCGAACAGCGCTTCAAGCTCTGCGCGCGCGCCAACGCAATAGACATAAATGCCGTGCTTATTCATCCTTCGTGCTGACCATTTTTGTAGCGGGCAGAGGACAAGTCCTCTGCCCGCGTTCACGTTATCAAACATGCGGGCAGAGGACTTGTCCCTGCCCGCTACAATTTTATTGCGCCACAATTCTATTTCTTCGTGACGCGCGACTTTTTAGGCGCTGCTGCTGCGGTTGCCAATCGCCACTCGGCAAAGTGTGTGCGCAAACGTTCGACGCCGCGCACCTCGTGTGGCTGTTGTGGCGTGATGTAGAGCGCGACTGTTGGCGCGAAGCTGCGTGCGAACTCCGCCAGCACCTCGCTCTGTGCGCGGCGGCGCGCGCGGCAGAAGGCGCATGTGGCGGCGGCTTCGGCCGGTACGCACATGTTGACGAGCACGCGGCGCACCGGCACTTTGAGCCGTTCGAGCGTGGCTGTCAACTTGATCGTCTCCGCCAGACTCATGTGCTCAGGGATCGCGACGCCGACGAACGCGCATTCGGCCGCGTCGGTCAGCAGCGCGATCACACGCTTAATACTTTTCGACAGCGCGATCAACTCTTCGGCCACGCCACTGGCGCGCACCACGTTCTTGTACTTCAACAGCAGCTTGATAAAAGTTCGCACCCATGCGAGCGCCACATCGGGCAATTCAAGAAAGCGCACGAGGTGGCCCGTCGGCGCGGTGTCGAGCACGATGGTCGTGTAGCGCGCCTCGTCGATGAGATCGCTGATCGCACTAAGGGCCGCGATTTCGTCTATGCCGGGCGGCGCGAGGGCCACCAACTCGCGCATCGCCTCGCGGTCGAACTGCACCTCCCAACGCGAGTTGCCCGTTAGTGTGTCGAACAACTCATCCGTCCACGCGCGATAGCGGGCCTTCAATTCCTCGAAGCGTGTGCCCGGATCGATCTCCATCGCATCCAAATTCGCCAACCCACCGACGCCGCGCTTCAACGCGCCGACTTCTTCATTGAAACTGTCGGAGAGCGAGTGCGCCGGGTCGGTCGAGAAGACAAGCACGCGCGCTTGCGCGTCGCTATCCGCGATAGCTAGAGCGGCGGCCGCGGCCGCAGTCGTCTTGCCCACGCCGCCCTTGCCGCCGAAGATGAGCAGCCGGCGCGGCTCAGGTTTGAAGCTCGCGTCAGTGACTGCCGTGTCGGCGTCGGCTATTGAGTAATGGTCGGCTGACGATGCGGCCATTGCTTGTGCATTGCGCCCTCCGGCCCGTTTCGCTTGCGTTTCATCCGTCCAGACGAAGGCGGCGAAGCGGCGGAGCGAGTCCACACCGCGCACTTCACCCGCAAGCAGTGGCACACGGTGTTGCGGCAACGCGGCAAACTCTGCGTCAAGCTGTTTGAGCCATTGCTTCTGACTGTTAACGCGCGCGCGGCAGTAGGCGCAAGCTGCGTGCAACTGTTCGACGCGGTTGACGATCAGAGCGGTGACGGGGACGCCCGCCTCGCGCAGCCCGGCGAGATAGCGCACGGTCTCTGCGACGGCCATCGCTTCAGGAATGGTGACGAGCGTGAAGCTGGTGCGCGCCGCGTCGTAGAGCAGCGCGCGCACGCGGGCGATCCGCTCGGTCAGGTCGCGCAGGAAGAGATCGACTTCGTCGAGGGGCGCGCGCCCGCGTCGCGCAAACTGCGCGATGATATAGCGGTGTTTGTCCGACATGCGGTCGAGCGCCGTGACCATGTGCGCGAACGTGTCGGGTAGCCGCAGCAGGCGCGACGTGTGCCCCGACGGCGCGGTGTCCACGACGATGCGCACGAACGTGCCCGCGCGATCAAGCTCGCTCAACTCGAAGAGCGCCATCACTTCGTCGAGACCGGGCAGAGAGAGATCGAGCAGGTCGTTGATGTCGCGCTCGTCCAAGAGTGTGCCGCGCTCGGCGATCTCTGCGAGGACGGCGCGATGCTTAGTCTTAAACTTTTCAAGCGCCGCGCTCGCGTCCATCTCGTAGGCTACGAGCCGCGCTTTGCCGTGATGCGCTACTTCGACGAGGCGGTCGCCGACATCAAGCTCTAAACTGTCGGAGAGTGAATGCGCCGGGTCGGTGGAGAAGAGTAAGACCTGCTCGGCTTGCGTGGCGTGGTCGAGTAGAAACAGCGCGGCGGCAGAGGCTGCGGTCGTTTTGCCGACGCCGCCTTTGCCGCCGAAGAAGAGATAACGCGCGGGGCTGATGGTGTGCGTGGTGTGAGCTTTGCGCGGGGTCTTTGGCGCGCTACGTTTCGGCGCGCCTCGCTTGCGCGGCACGCGTGTCATTCCCGCTCGCCCGGCTCCCAGAAGCCGCCCGCGTCGTCACCGCCCGCCTCGATGACGATGGAGGAAGTCTCGGCCGTGTGCACCTGTTGCAACAGATCCAACTGCCGCTGTCTGATCACGCGCAGGCGCGCGAACAGCTCAGCCTCTTGCGCGCGAAAGTCCTCGTCGGAGATCTCGTCCAGCTCAAGCCGCATTTGCAGTTCGAGCAGTTGCTCTTTGATGAGCGTGTCGTCGTTCAACTCCTGATCGGCCATTTTCTGAATCTGGCCGAGGATGAACTTGAAGCCGTTGACGGGCGCAAGCAGCAGATCGTCTATGAGGAACATGGCGCGCTTCCCTTACCGCGTGATCGCTTCGGTCGTGCCTTCGCCGCGTTCGAGCTTGAGGCGGATGTGGACGAAGTTGTAAGGCGGCCAAGGCCCCGTGTATTTGAACGAGCACTTGCCTTCGTACTTGGCGGCCAACTCGCTCACCTTGCTGTCGAACTCCTGCTCGCGGTCGCGCTCGATCAGAAATGCTGCGTTCATGATCATGCGGTCGCCGATGGGCTTGTTGGCGCGCGAGGCAACGGCCGTGTCGCGCAGGACGGAATAGACCTCGCGGATGTATGCGTCCGCTTGATCGGAGAGCGTGGTCTCGACGAGCCGACCGAGTTGCATGCGCGCGAAATAGGTCGAGCCGGTCGTGCGCGAGGTGATCTGTTCTTTGAGTTGGCGAATCTCTTCGTTCTGCTCTTCGAGTTCGGCGATGACGCGGTCGCGATCCCAGTTGACCTTGAGACCAAACTCGACCTTGCCTTCCATCTTCGCCAGCACGTCGCGCAGGGCGTCGTATGTGCCGCGAATCAACTCGATGATGTCGTCCTCCGTGCGAAAGAGCGCGCCGAAGGCCATCGGCAGCACGGTGAACTCGCGCATCACGGTCTCGTTCACCTGTTCGTGCGCGAAGACGTTCTCGCGCGTCGGGTCGTAGACGACGAGCGGCGTGTTGGAGACGACCGCCGCGAGACCTCTGTGGTGGATGGTGTAGACATCGTCGCCGCGCGCGCCGATGCCCATCGGGCCGAACGAGCGCTGCTCGCTAGTCTCGATAATGCAATAGACGTACTTGCCCTCGGCGGTCGCTTCGGTTGTGGGAGCCTGTTCAAGTTCAACACTCATGGCTAATCATTCAACCTTCCCGGTCATAGATCGGCGAACTGTAAAGTGAGGCGGCCACATAATAATTTGCCGCGTGCGTTTTTAGCAATAGAGTTGGGCCGCCGGTCGCGGCCTAATTTGCGGCCACGACCAACTAATGACGCCGCGCCAGCCCGCAAAAATTGGTAGTCAACTTTCTCAGCTTCGGTGTATCTTATGCGGCGCTTAGCAAGGGGGAACTACGGACAAAATCAGGAGGCCCGCCATGCGCAACACGTTTAAGTTTACTTCCGTTCTCATATCCCTGTCGTTGGTCGTGATTGGCCTGTTCTTCGTGGCCGGAAACTCTGCGACCAGCCAAGACCAGCCGACCATCGCTAAAGATTCTGTTCAGGTGACCGCGTTCACCAATAACGTCTATCGCGGCAACTACGACATGTGGAGTTGGGTGCCGAAAATGCAGTTTCGCGTCAACGGCCCCATCGCCAGTGGCAGTCAACTCTACGTGGAATTCAGCATGCCCGGCACGGCGTCGTGGGTGAAGTTCGACTGCCCGACCGAAGAGATACAGAAAGACCGCTGGTGGAAGACCGAGTGCGGCGGCCGCGATATCCCGGAAGAGAAGAGCACGACCTACACAGGCCCCGTCACCTTCGCCATCAAAATGCGGAACGAACTCGCCGGGGCTGACACCACACTCTTCACCGGCAAAACCAAAGTAGCGAAGGTTCATTCCAACGAGGCGCAGACCCCGAAGTTCGTCAACCACTTCGTCTATTACATGGATCACGATTGGAATCTGCCTATCGGTTATGTCTTCCTGACCCCCGACGAGCTGAAAGGCTGGCAGCGCCCGGATTTCCACATCGCCTTCTGGGTGCGCGGCGACCCATATAATTTCCAGCCCCATCTGTTTTATCAGGGTAAGGAAGTGGGCAAGATGTTCTTCGAGGGTGAGGAGGTCGGTAGGTCCGGTTGCGAGGCCGACATTGAGAACGGCACCACGCATATTGTGGCTGACACTCTGCCGCAAAAGGCTAAGTGGTCGCGCGTGATATGCAGCTTCCCGAACATCAAGGGGTGGGACAAGACCGGTGAGCAGCCCGGCATGTTCGGGCCGCTCTATAATCTCAGCGCGAATCCGGGCGAGTACGAATTCAAGCTGCTCTGGAATAATCATCTGGCGCGGTCGATCAAGTTCTCAACCGGCCCCGACGGACTTGTCGATAACGGCATCGCCGCCAACAACAAACTCGGCAGCAAACGCGTCATCGTGCCCGTCCAGATAATCGGCGATCAGGACGGGCAGTGGGATCGCGCGGCATGGAAGACCGACGCGTTCTACGGCAACCCGCTGACGGGCTTCACAGCGCTGCCGTAAGCCAGCAGGGCTAGAATTAACTTTTCAAACTCGACTAATAACTAGCGGCTTAGTTTTTTAACTAAGCCGCTATCTTGTTGCGCCTAATCTACCTGCGCCGCGCATGTCGCTGGCTGCCGCCCCACACGACTAAGCCCAGCCCGCCGCCCACGCCGATAAGCAGCACGAGCAATACCCACACGTCGGAGACTTGAAAAGCACTCAGGATGCCGGTGGCGATCAGGCTGATGCCGATGGTAAGTAAAACGGGTGATTGATACACGATGCCCTGCCTTTGCTCGCTGATTAACCGACCCTGTAGGAGGAGAGTCCGGCCAGTCTACTCCAACAACCTCTGTTGCGTCATTCAGCGCAGCTATGAGTTGGGGATCGAAGTGGAATTCTATGCTGATGGTGTGAAGCAGCCCACAGCCCGCGCCTCACAAATTTTTCGCATATTCGCAACATTTTGCGGCCGATCCCGGTACAGGGCTTGCCTTTTTACATGTCAGAAAGCTTGTGGTGTAAAAAAACAATGCGGAGGGTGCAAGACAATGTACTTCATCAAACGCGGCAAAGTTGTATGCCACATCCTCGAAGACATACGGGAGGGCAAAGCGTCCTGCGGGATTCAAGCCGACAAGCTAGACCTGATCAAGCTGTGGGCCGGGCGCACGACACCGCAGATCACCCCGCAGAAGCCTGCGGAGGTTCCACTCTGTAAGCTCTGCGCCAAGTCCTCCAACTCATCGGCTAGTCCTATCTAATCTTTGTGCAGCATCCTCACCTGCACAATAATTCCCCCATAAACGATCTTGCGCACGGAGACGGCAGAGATTAACGAAGCACTTTGCAAGATACTCTGTCACAACATTTGTTGTCTGACTGAGAGTATGTTTGAGTTGAATCTGAAGCCGAAGTGTTCGGCTGAGTTGGCCTAGAATAAGTTGCATTCTCTACAAAGCAGGGGTACTCTCCGCATCGGGCTTTATTAAATTCAGCAAGCCGACTTTTGCATCAACCCACCTACTTTTGCATCAAAAGAGACTTTTGCGCCAACGCCACTTACCTGCCCCCCTTTACTCTTTCGTCAAGGCAGTGCTTGACGCAATTGGCCAGGTTCGATCTAAGACGGTCGATGCGTAAGCGCAGCACGGTGACGGAACAGCCCAACCTTTCGGCTAGTGCGCGGCGTCTGTCCATCTTAGTCCGCTCTCTTTCTTGGGCGTACTCAATAATTAGTTCTTGGTCTTCTGGCGAAAGTGTCTGCATGCAGCGGTCTAAGCATTCGTATTCCCATTCGGCGGCGGGGTGCTCGTTCGGGGCCTTCAGTTGAACTAACCAACGTTTAATATCAGGCAGGTTCGTGTGAGACATGGCGCAAGTCTATCCCTTGCCCACATCCTGCGACAAGTAGATAGTCCATGATTGCCTTCAGACTTTTGCATCAACCCACCTGCTGATTTTATAGGCAAACCCCACCCGCGAGATTGAATTTATAGGCAAACGGTATTTTGTAGGCAAAGCTTCTTCAACTGATGATTGATGGTAGGGAGCAGTATCGAACATCCTTCAATATTGGACAGGGCGATCCTTCGATGTTTGCCTAGCCTTGGACTTCTCGCCTGCCCCAAAACCTCTTATCCTGATCCAAAACTGCTTAATCATTTAGGGTTATGAGGCAAAATTTTAGAGTTGTTTACCAGCTATACAATGGATAGCTGGTAAACAACTCTACAGTATTGTCGGCATTCCTGACTTTGGCGCGGAAACGGTGAACTCTGCGACTTTGGGGGGTGGAAGTGTTTAGCCAGTATCCAATTTAATGAGTTGGACGGGCGGATGATTGCGTCTGCGTGTGGCGGGATAAGTTTTAGTATTTCTTCAGTTAGCGTTGAAATGCAAGTTTCCTTTGGTGTGGCACGACGGTTGTCATAGGGAGAGGCAAGATCGTTGACAGGTTATAGGCCGGATGAGTAACGCGGCCTACACTCGAAGGCCTTAATGCCGGTGAACCTCACCGCGCTGGGCATAGCCTGTCAGCGGTCTCAATCCTTAATAACCGTTTGAAAATTGATTTTCAGTGCACCCGCTACCCACCGCGCCAATGGGCAGGCGCAAAAGCAGGGGCACACCAAAAGGAAGGGTTACCGAAATGTTGCGTCGCACAACAGCTTGCTTCAACATCCTCTGCATCTTAGCCATCTCGCTTGCTCCCCTGAGCGCACCGGCGAAGGTTAAGGCGCAAACCGTCACCAATACCACCACCAACAGCAAACTCGCCCCCGAACTGTCGGGCGGCGGCACTGGCACAAACACGAGCAGCAGCGGCTCAATAGACGGCAGCACGCAGAGCGAAAATGCGTCCGTCCGCGTCGTCATCCAGACGAAGGGCCGGCCCAACCAGACACAGGACACAGTCATCATGTCGCTGGGCGGCACGAAGCAGCAGACCTACGAGACGCTCGATGCGGTTGTCGCCAACGTACCCGTCAGCGGCTTAGCGACGCTCGCTCAGCGCGACGACGTGATCTACATCAGCCCTGACCGGCCCGTGAAGGCCGAGATGAGCTTGACGCGCGAGACCACAGGCATCGATCAGGTGCAAACTGCGGGCGGCGGCGCGCCGGGCTACAGCGGCAAGGGCGTGACCATCGCCGTCATCGACAGCGGCATCAGCGCCAGCCACCCGGACTTTCAGAAGAACAACAACAAGTCGCGCATCGTCGCGCGCGTGGACTTCACAGACCACCCCGCAGCGGGCGACCCCGACGGGCACGGCACGGGCGTGGCGAGCGTGGCAGCAGGCGGCGGCGATGCCTCGCGCGGTTACTCAGCTAACTTCAAAGGTGTCGCACCGGACGCCGATATCGTTGACCTGCGCGCGCTCGACGAGCACGGCGCGGGCACGACCAGCGGTGTGATGCGCGCCGTCAACTGGGCCATCCTCAATCGCGCACGCTTCAACATACGCATCCTCAACATGAGCCTCGGCACGCCCGTGCGCGAGTCTTATCGCCGCGACCCGCTCTGTCAGGCTGTGGCGCGCGCCGTCAACGCAGGCATCGTCGTCGTCGCCAGCGCGGGCAACACGGGCCGCACGGATGAAGTCGTCGGGCACGACGCGCAAGGCAACGAGATTCACCGGCTCGTCTATGGCAGCATCGGCAGCCCCGGCAACTCCCCTTACGTCATCACCGTCGGCGCGACCGATTCGCACGGTACGGCGAAGCGCTCGGACGACACGGTCGCCGAGTGGTCTTCAAAGGGGCCGACGCAGTTTGATCATCTGGCGAAGCCCGACCTGCTCGCGCCCGGTCGCCGCATCGTCGCCGCGATGTCGCAAGAGCCGAACACGTCTCTCGCCGTCGCCGCACCCGACCGCATCGTGCAGCCCACCGGCAGCGACGCGCAGCGCAACGCTTACTACACCTATTCAGGCACGTCCTTCTCGACGCCCGTCGTCGCCGGCACGGTCGCGCTGATGCTCGACGCCAACAAGTCTCTGACCCCGGCGATGGTCAAGGCGGCGCTCCTGCGTTCGGCGCAGGCGCTCCCGCTCGCGCAGTTCAGCAACAACAAAGCGCGCAGCCTCTATGCGCAGGGCGCGGGGCTGTTGAACGCCGTCAGCGCCGTCCGCATCGCGAGCGCGTTCGTGCCGAACGCGGACAAACTGCATGCGGGCGACAAGGTCTTCAAGCCCAGTGAGAATCTTGACTCGGTGAGCGGCGCGGTGCGGATCGGCGGCGAGAGCATCACGCAGAGCAAGCGTGTGCTCTATGCCGACGGCATAGTCTTCGCCAGCCGCCCGTTCCTGACGAACGGCATCGCGCTCGGCAACGGCATAGTGCTCTCGGACGGGATCATCATGTCTGACGGTCTAGTGCTCGGCGACGGCATCGTCATCACGGACGGCGTCCTACAGACAAACGGCATCGTCATCACCGACGGCATCGTCATCACCGATAGCTTGAACACCAACACCAGCCATCACGGCGACGTGATTGTGAACGGCGGCAAGCTGACGCTCGCCGACGGCATCGTTATCACCGATGGCATCGTCATCACCGACGCCGTGCTACGCGGCGACGGCATCATCCTGGCGGATGGCACGCTGCGGGGCGACGGCATCGTCATCACTGATGGTCGCCTGCTCTCGGATGGCATCGTCATCACGGACGGAATCGTCATCACCGATGGCATCGTCATCACTGATGGCATCGTCATCACCGACGGCATCGTTATCACGGACGGCATCGTTATCACGGACGGGATCATCTTGACCGATGGCATTGTCATTACCGATGGCATCGTTATCACAGATGGCATCGTCATCACCGATGGGATCGTCCTGACGGACGGCATCGTTATCACTGACGGCATGGTGCTGGGCGACGGGATCGTTATCACCGACGGCATCGTCATCACCGACTGAAGTTCTTTGGTCGGCCACGCCCGGCGGTGTCACTGCGACGCACGCCGCCGGGCAAAACGAAGCGGGGCGTGGTTCATTATTAACCACGCCCCGCTTCGTTTTCTACTTAGCGAATGCAACTACTGGACGATCTAAGAACGAAAGTATGATCAAGCTTGTGACCTGATCATGCTTTCATCCCTCATCCCTCATCCTTTATCCCTTACCTTCACGGCTGGCCGAAGCGCGCGCGATACTCTTTCGAGTTGACGAAGCCGCTGATCATGGTGCGGAAGTCGCCGGTCGAGTTCAGATAGTTGAGCCACGCGTTGTAGCCGCTCGTCTCCGGGTCGCGCCGGAGATAGCCGATGTACTGCATCAGGACGAAGGCTTGATTGTACTCAAAGTTGAAGACCTGATCGCTATCGGCAATCGCCCGCAGAACTTTAGCGCGATCCAGCGTCCCACTATTCAAGCTGTTGATGAGATCGGCGCGCGTGAGCGTCACTTTGTTCGAGCCGTCGGGGTTGGCCGGATCGGGCGTCGTGATCGATTGCAGGTTGTAACGATCCATCAACGTGTTGACGAAAGTCGCGTTCGGCATCAAGTCGGGGTAGAGCGAGAGGAAAGAGGGCCGCGTCACAAAGTCGGCGACAAAGGCCGCCCGCTTCTGGAAAGTGCCCGTCTGCGTCGAGCCGGTGACGACGCGCATGTCCGGCACGATCTCGGCGTAAGCGGGCAGCCGGTTGAACGACAGCTTATAGAAGCGATAGACGAAGTAGCCCTTCAACTGAAATTCGGGCGAGCCGAAGAATGAGCCGGAGACGAGTATGCGGTCGCAGCTCGGATTGTTGTTCACGTCCGAGCAGTTGTTCAGCACGTTCAGCCACGCATTGAGGCCGGGCGTGTCGGGCTGGCGGAACAGGAAATCGAGATACTGCTGGATGACGAAGAAGCGGTTCTGGTCAATCGGGTTCAGTTCCACATAATCCGTGTACGGATCGAGCGCCAGCCCGCCGGAGACATAACTGATCTCGCCCGTGTCCGCGCGCTGCAAACGCATGCTGTAGTCGCCAAACTTCGCGTTGTCCTTGACCAAGAGATCAAAACTGACAATCGGGTACGGCACGCCGAAGGCCGTGTTGTCTTCGACGCGATAGCTGTTCGGATCGAGCGTCATGAACGGCGTGTTCAGGGTGAAGCCGGTGGCGGGCACGGAGTTCAATCCGAAGCCGCCGATGTAGAAGCGGTACGACTGCCCGGCGGCGAGCGGCGTCGCCGAAGCGATCAGTTGCCCGTTGACACCGAAGACGGACGGGTGGAGCGTCGGCGCTGTGCCGGTGTTGACGTTCAGGTTGAGCGTCGTGACCGCGCCGGCGTTGACGGTCGCTTGATTCTCGACCGTCGTGAATGGCGGCTGTGTGCCGATGCCCGCGTATGGGCCGCTGTTCGCAGTGATCTCGGCCGCCGTGACCGGCTCGTCCAGATACTCACAGACGACGCGGTACTGGCCCGGTGGTAGCTGCTGAATCTCGAAAGAACCGTCGGATTTCGTGACGGCGCTCCCGTGTATGCGCCCCGTAAAGAAGTTCTCGGCCCAGACGTGCGCGCCCGCGCCATAGTTCACGTGCCCTTGCAGTGTGCCGACCGGGTCGGCCGTGCGTGCGCCGTAGAGAGCGCGTATGCCGGCGAGGTCGTCGTCTTCGAGCGTGCGGGCGGTGAGCGCGGGCGAGAAGAAGTTTTGCCCCAAGCGCGGCTGCATCGTCGCGCCCACCACGCCGGAGTGATCTAGCCCGAGCAGGTGGCCGAACTCGTGCGTGAAGACTGCTTCCAGATCGTATGTGCCCGACGTGGCATCGGTGGAGAAGCCTATGCCGCCGGCGATGGCGGGGTTGATAACCACGTCGGCTTCGGTGATCTGGCCGGCCCCGTTGGTGAAGATGCGGGTGCGCCCCGGAGCAGCTTGGTTACCGCCACTGAAGAAGGCGCGGTTCTCCGGCGTGTCGGCGATGGTGATGAGGCTCACGCCGTCGCCGCCGCCCGAGGGGCTGACGCTCTGCAAGTTTGATTGCGTCTCGATGAACTGGATGTTGGCAGCAAACGACCAGCGTTGCAGCGCGCGGCGCACGGTACCTACCACATCCGTGCCCGCCTTGATGTTGCCGCCGGGGTTCGATAGTGAAGAGGAGAAGGCGACCGTGATGGTGTTCGCCGGCCAGCGCATGGCCGTGCCGCCCGTGGTGTATTTGAACGTGTACGGCTTGACCGGCGCGGCTGTGCTGAGCAGGCTCAACGCCAACATGAGAGCGGTGGTGATTCTACGCATGATGTCCTTTTTGTTATTTGTCTCTGGAGGATTGGGGCGCGGGGGAAACTGTTGGATGCGTGTGCGACCGTCGTTCGTTGGTCTCAGGTTAGGGGCCAACGCCCGTCGTTCGTGAGGGGCACTTAAGACTTTAGCAATAATTTGGCTCGGCGTTCAAGTAGGAAGTTGTGATTGACCAGATGCGCGGCGCAATTAGACACAAAGAGCGCGGGCGATGTCCGTTAGATCATCGCCCGCGCCGTTCGTTTAATTTGTGTGATTAGTGCCGCGCTTTAGCGCAGTTAGTCAGCGTGCGCTCGCCTTGCGGCCGGCCGGGACGCCATCGGCGAGCGCCGCTGCATCGTCGAGCGGCGGTTCGGGCGTGCGGCGTGTGCCGTGCAGGTCTGCGACCGCGACGATAATCAACAGGACGGTCACGCTGAGCGTGCCGAGGATGTAGAGCAAAGCGATCTGCTCCTTGTAAATCAGACCGATGACGATGGCGGCGGTCACCGCGCACCACACCAGCGTCAACCGCCGCCGTCGCTTGCGCGCTTCCACCGCCGGAGCATTCCTGCGAGCCATGAATCAATCTCTCCTATTTAGCCTGAATGATCAATAGATCGGTATGACTCTGTACCCAGCACCTTGCGCGGCCGTGTTCCCGGCGGTCTTAATTAAACCTATCAGCACGTCCTTAGCACTGGTGCCCTTCTCCGGCACTTCGATTACATCGTAGGGTTGCAAGACCACGTCAGGGATCTGATTCCGCTGTATCTTGCGGAAGTCGGCGATGAAGGCCGGCGCGTTGTCGACGCTCCCTTCTTTCTGATGGTAGATGCGCACCTCGCTCGTCTTGGCATCTTTCCGAATGCCGCCGACCATCGCTAGGGCCCGCGTCAGCGTCAAGCCGGGCCGCAGGTAGACCCCCTGCGGCGAGGTGACCGCCCCGATGACGTAGATGGGCGCGGCTTCCGCGACATAGACGATGTCGCCGGGGCGGATGAAGGGATTAGCTTCGGGCTTACCTTGCTTCAACTCGGCGACCTTATAGACCGTAAACGGGAGGGTAGCGGCGGACTCCATGCCCTGCACGCCGCTCGTCGCGTCGCCGATCTCGTCCGGTTCTTGGCAGACGCTCTGTTCGGTGTGCGTGATCTGGATCGTGCCGTTGTTCTGGTCGGTCACGCCGCCGCTGTTCGAGAGCAGTTCAAGCAGGCGCGCGCGCCGGTGCATCGGGAACTGCGTCGGGGCGCGCACCGCGCCGTAGACGACTGCCGGCCGCCGGCTGCGCTGCTCCTTCACGCGCAGGTAGACCTGCGGGCTGCGGATGAACTTGGCGAGCGCGGTCACGATATCTTTGCGGATCTGATTGATGTGGCGACAGCGCGCGTCGAGCGGCTGCTCGATGAACGGGATAATGAGCTTGCCTTCATCGTCCACGTCGTAAGAGCCATCGAACTGCGCCTCACCGAAGACGCGCAACTCGACCACATCGCCGGGGCCGAGCGGATAATCTTTACTGCCGCCGGGGCCGACGATGTCGGGCGGGCCGCCGGCACTGGCCGGACTAAACGATGGCGTTTGGCCCGTTGACTGTTGCGCGCCAAGTGGCAGGGCGACGAGCGCGAGCAGCAGCGTAAGCGCGCAGAGAGTTTTTACGGCGTTCATAAAATCTTCCCCAAAATCCTGTTGTCGAAGCGTCGGGTGCAAATGTTGGGCGCAGCGGCCCGCGAAGTATCTGTAGATGTCCGAGCAGCGGGAAAAGGCTGCCTGCGGCTTGCATCAAAGGCCACCCCTCCTGCGCGCTTATCTACCCTTCCAAGGTCAGCGCCCAATTGTCGCACGAGATGCAGGCAAAGACCAATCAGACAGTGCTCCGCCTCAATTTGTTCAGAGCACCTCGTCGCGCCGCTTGCGTCGGCGCGCTGAGGGGTGTTTGTGTTCCGTCTTTTCGCCGAGCGCGACCCGCGCGCGCAGCAACTCGATCTCGCGGTTAATGCGTGCGGCGGCCTCGTCGCGTGCGTCGTCGCTCATCTCGGCGCGCGAGAGATAGAAGAGCGCGTCGCGATAGCGCGCGATGGCGCGCGTGAAGCGCCCGCGAAAGGAAGCGCGCTCGGCCAACTCGACCCAGTGCGCGACCTTGACCGACGCAATATAGTTGCGCACGGCGAGCGCCGAGTCGCGCAACTCCGGTTCTTCCGGGTAGAGCTTCAACGCTTCGCCGATGACATCGACCGCTTGCATTGCCGTCTCGATGCGGGCCGAAGGACTGGCGCGGCGCTGCGCCTCGTGCAGCAGGTGCTTGGTCTCGCCGCGCGTCCACGCGAGCAAGTGGTGGCGTTGCAGTTCGCGCACGCGTTCTTGCCCGGCGCGCAGAGCGGCGCGCACATCTGTTGTGACGCCGGGCGCGCGGATCGCCTCTTCCGAGTTAGCGAGATACTGCTCGCACAGGCGATAGGCGTCCATGTGCGCTTCCGGCTGCTGCGCGCCGATCTCGTCGGCGCGCGCAAGTCGTTGCTGCAAAGCACGGAACGACGAGCCGAGCGTCTGCACTTTCAGTTTACCGCCGACGGGCCCCATCGGTTGCAACTTTACAGGCTCGCCCGCGCCCATGCGCAACTCCAACTCGTGCGTGTAGCGCGCCCACGCGCGCCGCATCACGATCTCGCGCGTCGCCAACGCGACGAGCAGGACGAAGCTCGCCGCCAACCCGGCGGGCAGCAGCGGCGCATCCTCACCGCTCGCCGCCAGCAGCCACCACACCCCCACGAACAGCGCGACGGCGATGACGACCGCCACCACCATGTAGCCGAAGGTCGAGGGCATGCGCGGGCGCGGCGGGCGCTTCGGGCGCGCACCACCCGGCTGTATGCGCGGGTTGCGGGCGTAAGTGTAATCGGCGGAATCGGTGGGCAAGCAGTCTCTCCAGCGCCACGCGCGACACCGGCGCGTGGCTCACTGTTCAGGGTGCAGCACAAACAACCACG
Organism: Pyrinomonadaceae bacterium; assembly: GCA_045807745.1. Taxonomy (GTDB): domain Bacteria; phylum Acidobacteriota; class Blastocatellia; order Pyrinomonadales; family Pyrinomonadaceae; genus QHXQ01. The sequence goes on along the minus strand of JBJMGT010000044.1, from coordinate 33,842 downwards.
AGGTGCGCTAATACTCAACTTTTCGCCGGGCGCTGTCAACAGCAGAAAGGGATGAATAAGGAATTGGGCCATTTGTTCATTGAGTCAATGAATCAATTCGTTTCCTCCTTCATCCTTTTTTTTCCCGGTGATTGCGTTTATACTTGGCGCGCTCGGCGGGTGGGTGGGCAGTTGTACGTGCGCGGCCTTGCCCTGAGCCTGTCCTCGCTTCGTATCATCAAGTAGCGACCCAGCAGCGGCAGTCTGTTATAACCGGCGCGGACTCAAGCGTGATTCAGCATTCAACCGGCGTGGAGACCTGTTTATGGCGACATGTAAGCAGTGCAACGCGGTAGTGCCAGAGCAGAAAGCCTTCTGCCCGGAATGTGGCGCGCCGACGGCAGAGCAATCGGCGGAGCGGCGCGCCCCGACGCCGCCGAATCTGGGCGCAACTGTCCTTGTCCCACCATCGCAGTGGCCGAGCATGACACCGGCTGGCGGCGCGCAACCGCCCAAACCAACATCGACGCCAGTCGCGCAACCAACCGCAGCGCCGCCGCCAACGCCACCCGCAGCGAGTCCTGCGCCGGCCGCGCCGCGTATGAACGTGCCGCCGCCAACAACCAGCCCGGCGGCTGCCCCGACGAAGAGCAACTGGCCGGTGTTCCTGCTCGGTGGCGCGGTCGTGCTCCTGCTCGTGCTCCTCGCGTTCCTGCTGCTCCAGCGCGGCTGAACGCAACCGACGAGCGCAACCGTCTCATGGACAACTTTAGCCTACCTGTCCCCGACACTTTCGCGCCGCCCGTCGCGCCGCACCGGAGCGCCTTACGCGTGATTCTCGTCACGACAGCGATCCTCATTGCGCTGCTGCTGGGGCTATTGACGCTGCTGCTCATCGGTCTCGGCACGGGCTTCGTGCCGCTCCTGATCGGCTTCGTGCTGGCGACGCTGCCCGTGCCGCTCTACGTCGCGCTCGCGCTCTGGATCGATCGCTATGAACCAGAGCCGCCGTGGACGCTGGCGACCGCGTTCTTCTGGGGTGCGCTCGTCGCCATCTTCATCGCGTATGTTTTGAACACGTTGAGCGGCCTCATTGTCGGCGCGCTCTTCGGCGGCAACGCGGGCGAGGTTTTTGCGACGGTCGTCTCCGCGCCGTTTGTGGAAGAGACCTCGAAGGCGCTCGTGCTCTTTGGTCTGTTCTTCTGGAAGCGCGACGAGTTCGACGGCGTGATCGACGGCATCGTCTATGCCGCGATGGTCGGCCTGGGCTTTGCGATGACCGAGAACATACAGTATTACGGCGGCGCGTTGCGCGACGGCGGCATCGCCGGCTCGCTCGTCCTGTTTATCCTACGCGGCTTGATGGCCCCTTTTTCGCACCCGCTCTTTACGAGCATGACCGGCATCGGGCTGGGGCTGGCGAGCCAGACGCGCAACCGCGCCACCAAAATCTTAGCGCCGTTGGCGGGCCTCTTTATCGCCATGTCGCTGCACGGGCTGTGGAATTTGTCGGCCACGATCAACGGGCTGCTCTACTTCGCCGTCTACTTCTTCATCATGATGCCGATCTTCATCGCCGTGCTGGTGACGATCTACTTCGCGCTCCAACGCGAGGGGCGCACCGTGCGCGAGCATCTGCTGGCAGACTTGCACGCGGGTCTGTTCACGCCGCAGGACTACGAATGCCTGTGCAGCATGCGCGGGCGCACGCGGGCTTCGTGGCAAGCATGGCGCACGGGCGGGTTGAACCAGTGGCGCGCACGCGCGCGTTACAATAGTACGGCGAGCGAGCTGGCCTTTCATCGGGCGCGCGTCGCACGCGGGTTAGCGGCGCAGGATGAGGCAGCGCGGGCGCGCGAAGAGTTCTATCGCCGCTCGCTCGCGGAATTGGCCGCGCGCATGGGCGCGCCGCACTGAGGCAGACAAATCTTTACATCCGCGCGCGCCGCTTAAGCCGTATTATCTGACATCTGCTCTCTGGAAGACGTTCCGGTGAAAATCCAATTACTCCCCAGCACCTTCGACAGCGCCGGGCGCGCCACACCCGAACAGCGCCTGACCTGCTTCCTCATCGACGACCGCGTGGCCGTGGACGCCGGCTCAATCGCGCTCGCCTTAACCGACGCCCAGCACCAGACACTCCGCGATGTGATCGTCACGCACCCGCACATGGATCACATGGCGACGCTGCCGATCTATATCGACGATATGTTTGCGCTCTTGACCGAGCCGATCCGCGTCCATGCCACCGAGGAGGTCATCGCGCTCTTGGAGCGGGACGTGTTCAACTGGACGGTCTACCCGCGCTTCTCCGAGTTGTCGAACGGCACGTGCAAGGTGATGGAGTACGTGCCCTTCCGCACAGGCGAAGAGTTCACGGTCGCACATCTGCGAGTCACAGCCACGGCCGTCAATCACATCGTCCCGACCGTCGGGCTAATCGTGTCCGACGGCGCGAAGACCGTCGGCTTTACGTCGGACACGGCGGCGACCGAAGAGTTCTGGCAACTCGTCAACCGCGCGCCCACCGTCGTCGCCATCTTCATCGAAGCCTCTTTTCCGAACTCGATGAGCAAGCTGGCTGAAGTGTCAGGTCATCTCACGCCCGAAGGCGTCGGCGCAGAGTTGCGCAAACTCACGCACAATCACTTGGACGTGCTCGCCGTCCACCTCAAACCCTCCTACCGCCAGATGCTCGTCGAAGAACTCAACGCCCTCGGCATCCCGCGCCTGAGCGCAATGGAGCCAGGGCGCGAGTACGAGTGGTAGCCGTCGTTGCCCTGTGTCGATGCGAGGTGGCCCAACCTTTTTATCCGAGTCGTTTTCCTGCTCAGTTTGTCAAGACAAACACTAAGACCGGACAGCGCACGCTAATAAATCGAACCGTCGTCCATTGAATTCATCACCCGGACTCACCGCGCAACTCAGGCGCAGGTCGCTCACCACGCTGCGGTTACAACCAGCGAAGAAAGCAGGCCCTGAGAAACGATCATGTCGACATCGAACAACGCCACGCAAGCGCACGTACTACGCGCCGCAACTCAACGGCCGGCGGGCGGGCGCACGAACCTGTTCATCTGCTTCGCTCCGGCCGAGCGCGACTTTGTGCGCGACCTCGACGAGGCTCTGCGCAAGCGCCGCCGCATCTCAGCCATCGACTGGCAGAAGGTGGATGCCGCGCAGGGCACGTCGCCCGAGGTGCTCAAACAGATTGAGGCCACAGACACCTTCGTCTTCGTCGTCAGCCCGGCTTCGGTCGCCGCGCCGGATTGTCGCCGCCAACTCGAACACGCCGCCCGGCTGCGTAAGGTCATCGTACCGGTCGTCCGCGCGCAGGTCGCCGAGCAGGAGTTGCCCGCATCGCTCGCCTCCCTACAGGCCATCGATTACCGCCCGAGCGTCGAATACATGGACGCGTTCGCGGAGGTCATCAAGGCCATCAACACGAATCTCCGCATTGATGTCTTCATCTGCTACTCGCGCGCCGACGGCCAATTCGTTAAAGAACTCTACCGCGAACTCGGCGAAAACGGGCGGCACGTCTGGCTCGACCTCAAGAGTATTCAGCCGAGCACGCTCTGGGAGAATGAGATCTATGCCGGCATCGAGGCCGCCGACAACTTCATCTTCGTCATCTCGCCCGCTTCGCTCCGCGCCGACTCCTTCTGCCACAAGGAACTGGCGCACGCCCATGCCAACAACAAACGCATCATCCCACTCTTTCACCACGCCGTTGCGGATGCCGACATCCCGCCGACGCTGGCGCAGTATCAGCGGGAAGACTTCCCTGCCGACGGCGATTTCACCACCTACTTCGCCAACCTGCTCTCTGTCCTCGACGAAGACCCGGCGTATCTGCGTGAGCACACGCGCCTGCTGACGCGCGCGCTCGAATGGCAACGGACGGACGACGGCGCGGGCAACAAGGACAAGAGCCTGTTGCTGCGCGGCACAGACCTGACGCGCGCAGAGGAACTGCTCCGCACCTCCGACAAGCGCCCGCAGTTCACGAACCTTCAGGCGCAGTACGTCGTCGCCAGTCGCGTCGGCGCGAACCGCACGCGCAACCGCTGGCTGACTGCGGCCGGCGTCGCGGTCATCCTCATGGCCGTCCTATCAACCTTACTCTTCTTCCAGACGCGCGCCGCCAGAGCGGCGACGGCGGACGCAATACATCAGCAAAGCATCGCCGAGCAGCAGACGGTCGTTGCTAAAACAAAAGAGAAAGAGGCCATCGATGCGGCCAAGCGCGAACGCATTGCGCGCGGCGAGGCCGATATATCAGCCAAAGCAGCGCGCACGGCGCGCGACCAGGCCGAACAGCGCCGGGTCGAGGCGGAACGGCAGCGACAGCTCGCGGTCGAGGCGCGTGACCGCGAGCGCCGCCAACGCGAAGAGGCCGACATACGCAGGACGCTGGCCGAGGCCAGCCGGAGCGAGGTAGCGGACAAACCGGCGGAGGCCCTCGCCCTCTACCGCGTCGCCGCGCAGATGCAGAAGAGCACAGGCCGCCCCGCCTCGTCCTACGAAATCGAGCAGGCGGCCAAGCGCACGGCCCTGGCGCGAGTCTTAGCCGTGCCGGGCCAGCCCGTCCATAATCTCGCGCTCTCACGCGACGGCAACAGGCTGGCGACCGCGCCGGTGAACGGCGGCAAAATCGACATCTGGGATGTCAACACAGGCGCGCGCATCCAGACCGTGCCCGCCTTCGACACTCAAGTTATCGCGCTGGCATTTTCACCCCAAGACAACGACTTGCTGGCCGCTGCGGGCAGCGATAACGGCCGACCCAACATAATGAAGCTTTGGCACGTTGAGCGCACGCCCGTGCAGTTGAGTGTCAGCGGCGAGGTGGGCGTGATGGCGGCGGAAGACTTTCAGTTCTCTCAGGACGGGAAGTTGCTCGCAACGGGCAAAGCTGTCGTGAACGTGGCAAGTCGCATCTCCGTCCCGGTGCAAATCCCGCCCCGTACCCTCGTCTCCTCCTTCGCGTTATCGCACGATGCAAAGACGCTGGCGCTCGCGTTCAGAAAATGGGACAGTGCGGCTCCAACCGTTAACGGCGAGTCGCAGGAAGATTACGCGTTATGGTTATGTGACGCCGCTACGGGAGCCGACTGTCGTTCCTTCGCGCGCAGCACGGCGCAGGCTTCAAATCTGTGGTGGTTTGCGCACGTCGCATTTTCCCACGACGACAAGTACGTGGCCGCGGCGACGGCCAGCGGCGATCTGCACGTCTGGACGACCAGTGACGGCCGGGACACGCCGCTGCCACGTACCGGTGGTGCGCAGCCCCGCATCGTCGTTTTTCAACTCGCCTTCGCCCCGCACAGTTATCAACTCGTGACGACCGACTCTTTCCATCCCGCGTCCACCCCCGATGCCGCCAACGACAAAGTCGCTACTATTTCAGTGTGGGACGTGCATGAGCGCAAGTTGTTGAAAGAGCGCCTGCCCGCGCACGACAACCGGATTACATCGCTCAGCTTCTCGGCCGACGGCGAACGTTTTGCTACTGGCTCGCTTGATCGCACAACGAAGCTTTGGGATGCCAGGACGTGGGAGCCGTTGCAGACGTTAAAAGAACATCAGGCCGGCATCACCCGGCTCGCATTCGTCCCCGCCGCGCACGATCTGCTGACTGGCTCGCAGGACGGGACGGCGCGACTGTGGCCACTGGCCGAAGGACAGGTGACACAGAGGGTATTCTCCCGCCCGCTGGCTACAACTCCGTCCGATCAACTATTGAGCTTCTCCGCCGACGCCACGCGCGCCCTGTTAGCGCATAAGTCAGACGCGGCGCGGACTGGCCCGCCGTCCGAGTTAGCCGTCTATGACACAGCCACCGGCGCAGTGGTCGCCGCGCTGCAAGCTTCACACGCGTCCGCCGGGGTTGTGACTTTCGCGCAAGACGAGGCGCACGTCGCCTTCCAGTCAGCGACGGACGGCAGCGTCAGGGTGTGGGCCGCCGCAGACGGGCGGCTGATCGGCATGGTTGAAGGCTTCGAGCAGATGCCCTCCGCCCGCTTCACGCCGGCCGCTTATTCGAGCGACCTGCTGACGGTCGCGCTCACAGACAAGCTGAGCGTCAAATTGAAAGACCTCCAAGCTGAGCGCAGCCTCCTTGATATGAAGTTGGACGACATACAAGTTGAAGGGATAGAGCGGCTGTTCAACTTCGACGGGGTCGCGCTATCGCCGGACGGGAAGCAATTCGCCGTCACAATCATGGGCGGCATGGGCCAAGCTAAAGGCGTAGTCTTGCTCTGGCGGCGCGGCGGCGATGGTCGGTTCGAGCGACAGGGGCGGCCCATCATCACGGAGCGCATAAATTCGAGCCTGTCGTTCACGGCGGATGGCAGACTGCTCGTGCTGGGCGGCAGGGACGGGCGCATCCGCGTGCTGAACACCGCGACGATGGAACCACCGACGCCATCTCCAGCGCAACTCGGGCCAATCCACACTATCGTCCACGCGCGGACGGCCCACATCTTCGCCACGCACGCGGGCGCTGACGACTCCGTGCAGGTCTGGCGAGCGGAGGGCGCTTTGCAGCGCGTCAGTTCGATTCCCACCGGCGGCCCCGTCAGCGGACTTGTCCTCTCCGCCGACGGCTCGCGGCTCATTACGCTACCCGCACCCAACATCGGTGCGCCCGGCGTGTTGCAAGTCTGGAATACGCAGACAGGCTTGCTGATCGATGCGCTCGGCATCGACAAATGGCGCAACGACTTGCCGCTGGCCTTTTTACCAGATGCCAAGCGCATCGCCTTGGCCGGCACTGAGCCAAACGGCTTCCGCGTCTGGGTGGCGCAGCCTTTCAAGTTCGACCCATTCTTCGAGACCGGCGCGCTCTTTAATTTGCGTGCATGTCGTGATACGCACCGGGTTGTCCCGGTGCTCCCATTCCCCGCGCCCGACACCGTCTGGGCATCGGCGCAGCAGTGTAAAGAAGTGCGCAGTCAGTAACGCGCGGCCAGTCGCTGGGCGTAAAAGACAGCCTGACGAAGCGCCTCTCCGCGCGCACTGGCTGACCGGTTGTTAACACAGAAACCACACTTGGCTAAAACTATGGATCAATTCACACCACTACTCTTCGTCGCCATGCCGTTTGGGAAAAAGAAGTCGCCGGGCGGCAATGAGATCGACTTCGACCGCGTTTATCATGAGGCGATCAAACCCGCCGCCGAGGCCGTGGGGCTGGAGGTGATCCGCGCGGACGAGGAGCGTTCGGGCGGCATCATTCACGTCCCAATGTTTGAGCGGCTGTTGCTCTCCGAGGTGGTCGTCGCCGACCTGACCATCCCCAACCCGAATGTCTTCTACGAGCTTGGCGTGCGCCATGCGGCCAAGCCCCGCACGACCGTGCTCATCTTCGGGCAGGATGCGGGCGGCAGCCAACTGCCCTTCGACGTGAACATGATCCGCGCTCTCCCGTACACGCTACGCGACGGTGTGCTCACAGACGAAGCTGCGGCGCAGTTGCGCACCAATCTGGAACAAAAACTGCGCGCTGCCGTGGCCGACCTTGAAGCCCAAGACAGTCCGCTCTTCCAACTCATCTCGAACTTCCCAGGCATCAATCTACCGCATGAAGTAACCGAGAATTTCCGCGACCGCGCGCGGCGGATTGACCGAACACGCGAGAGCTTGGCCGCGGCCCGCAGTCTGTCCGATGAGGCGGGCTGCACCGCCATCAGGGAGATCGAAGAGTCGCTGGGCGAAGTCAGACATATTCCCTCCGAGGTGTTTGTTGACCTACTCCTCTCTTACCGCGATGTGAAGGCGTGGGGCGAGATGATCCGCCTCGTCGAGCATCTGCCACCGGGGCCGGTCGCCAGCGCCGTCACCGTGCGTGAGCAGTATGCCCTAGCCCTTAATCGGCGGCATGAAGCGGGCGACCGCGAGCGGGCGGTGCGCGTGCTTGAAGAGATTATCGCGAAGCACGGCGTCTCGCCAGAGACGTGCGGCATCCTCGGACGCGTTTACAAGGATCGCATGCAGGAAGCGAAACAGCAGGGGCAGAAGCAACGCGCCGCCGCCTATCTCGACGAGGCGCTTCGTTGGTATCGCTGCGGTTTCGAGGCCGACCCGCGCGACTACTACCCCGGCATCAACGCCGCCACACTGCTTTTCATTAAGGGCGATGAGGAATCGCTCGCCGAGTTGAAGCGCGTGGCCCCGACGGTCGCGTTTGCCGTCGCGCGGCGCGGCGGCATCAACTCGCGCGACTACTGGGACGTGGCTACCGTGGTCGAAGCCGCAGTGCTCGGTGAGGACTGGGAGCATGCCCGGCGCGCCGCCGGCAGACTAGGGATCATCACCGCCCCAACTTGGAACCCCGAGACGCTGCTCAACAATCTGCGGCTCATCCATGACACGCGCCAAGAGCGCGGCCTGTCGAACATCGAGTTGGACGATATTATCAACACGCTTGAAGAAGGACGACAAGTGAGCGCGCCGCCGAAGTAAGAATCATCTGGCTGTACTGAAGTGGCAGGTGCATGAGGCACACGGCGCAGCGTGAGGTGACACACAAGTCAGCGCACCGGCTCGAACTCGCTCGCGGTGTGCTCGCCTGCGACGCCGTCGAGTTGGACGCGCCCGCTGGGCAGGATTTTGACGACGCGGAAGGTGCGCTCCGTGCGGTCGCGGCTCGGCATGATCTCGGCGCGGAACGTGACCAACATGCCGGGGCGCGCCCAACGGTCGGCGGCCGTGTTGCGTTCGTAGCTGTCGAGTTGTTCTTTGCTCATCCGTCTCCTGCCGCGCGGCTTTCGTTTGAGCAGCAGCCCCGCGCCCAGCGTGCCCAACGCCAGCGCGAGGCCGCGCCCGAGCCAACGTTTGCGCCCCTGCTTCATCGCGCGCCCCGCAATTCAAACATGTGCCCGCGCCGGCACAGCCGATAGTTTGTCAGCACAATGGATCGAGTTTCTCGCTGATGGTGGGCAGACCCGACAGCGCCTTCTCGGCGTTGATGGCCGTCCAGTGCGTCCACTCTTCCGGCACTTTGTCTTCAGGGAAAATGGCTTCGACCGGGCATTCCGGCACGCACGCGTCGCAATCGATACAAGTCTCAGGGTTAATCACCAACATGGTATCGTCCAGGTGAAAAGCCTCGACCGGACAGACCAGCGCGCAGTCCGTGTAGCGACAGTTCACACATGGTTCGGCCACAGTGTACGTCATCCAACTCGCCTCCTCAGATTGTCTATGACGGTAGCGGCGCAAAGAATCCGGCAGAGCGCGCCGCCTGTAAGCACAGATTAGTCAACGAACGTTCGTATATTAAGCATGAACGGTGCGGAATGAAAAGGGGAAAATCAAAGTAGTCAGTAGTCGGTAGCCAGTAGTCAGTAGAAAAACATGATGACGCTTGAATGCTCGTAGCCGAGAGTGAAGATCGAACTACGAAATCTACAGACTACTGGCTACTGACTACTTTTGCTCGTTCCACGTTGTGCGCGGTACGTCACCAGCGAAATCGTAGAAGGCAAGGTCGCGCCCAGTGCGCAGCTTGGTGAGCAGGATGATCTGCCCTGTGTGCATGGAGAAGTGTTCGACGACGTGGAAGACGGCCGTAAGCACGGTCACGTCCTTGAGACCCTGAATCGTGCGCGTTTCAAGCAAGGTAGCTGGCGCGAGGCTAACGAGCATGCTGTCAACTTCCGCGAGCGTGGCGCGCAAGTGCGCGAGTAACTCCGATGCGGTCGGCCGCGCTGCGGTCGGCGCGGCGAATTCTTCGTCGCGCTGGCGCATGTCCGGCGTGCAGCCGACGCCCGCAACGACCCACTGGCGCGCGTTGCCCGCGAGATGTTGGAGCAGATGGCCGACCGAGTTGCTGTTGGGCGCGGCGCGCCACCACACGTCTGCGGGCGCGAGCACGGCGAGGCAGCGTTCGATGCGTGGCAGGTAATCGGCTGTAAGCAGGAAGCGTGCGTGCGCGAGGAAGGCGCGCCCCACCTGTTCGTCCGCCGGCGGCAGTTCAGTCGTCATCTGTCTGGACGCGTCGTTTATGTTTTACCTTGCGCTCGGCGGGGTGCGCGCGCTCTTCGGGCTTGGCGCGCGTCAGAGGGTGACCGGGCGGGGCGACAGGCTTACGGAGCGAATCGAAGCCGGGGCGTGCGCCGCCCTTCGGCGTCTGCTTCTTTGCGGCTGATCTCATAGGCGTAGGCAACTCTTGTCAGTGCAGGGTGACGGACGGCCGCGATGCTACGCGCGCACGTGTGCGCCTGTCAATGGTCAGACTGAAAAGCAAAAGCGCCTGCCCGATGATCGGTCGCGCAGGCGCAAGCACTTGGTTACGTATGTCGGAATTTTACGCCTTGCCCGGTTGCGGTGTCGCGTCGCTAAAGAGCGTCTTGAGCGCTTGCCGGGTCTCGGCTTTGCGCTGCTGTTTGAACTCGGCCACCCAACCGGTTACGGTCGCGACCATGTCGCGCGCAGTCTCCGGGGCAGACTTCTTCGCTGCTTGTTCGGCCGCAGTTTCCTGCGCCTCTTGCGCCGCACGTTCGCTGCGCTTGATGACTTTGACATTTGCCTTCGTCGTCATGATGCCTTCACTCACTCGTTATGAATTTTAATGAATCCGTACTTCCTTAAGACGATCAGCCCGGGTTGTTAGTTCCCTTTTGTTCGCTTCTCGTCTACCGGGTCAGCCCCGCACTGGATCGTGTTGCAACTGTCAGGCCACGCTTACTTAGACGCGCGAGCTGCGCTCAGCGTTCCTATATTTTCATGCATTTTCTCCAATCTTTCGCGGCTCAACCTTTTGCACTAACGATGAAACTGTCTTTTCCGTACCCGCCTATCGTTCGACGAACCGGCGCACGGCAGTTTCCTAATCGTCCATTTCGCATAACCCACGAATATTTCTGATACGCTGCGTCGTACCCTCACGGCCTCGCACCGTATAACTCGCGCGTTGCTTCATAGCCCGTTTGCAGTTTGCCAACCATCGACGTTGCCCCACGCGCTTTGCCAACCTACACAGTAGTCGGGTTCCTGTGCCCGACCTTACAGACAAATTCTTTGTCGGTAACTAACCTCTTTGTTGTGAACGAGTGGCGGAGCTGTCACGCCGTCAGCACAAGCACAGCGTGCTTGCTGGCATGACCGTTGCCCTCTCGCTTGCTGCCATGCGCCTGAGCGAACTCATCACCGTCTATCTGGCTGCGGCCGCACCCGTCGGCGTCGCCTATTTCCTGCGCCAGCACACGCACAACCAACGCCCGACGCGCCTGCTCCGCTCTGCCTGCGCCGCGCTACTATGGCCGCTAACCTTGGGTGTGCACTTGTTCACACAACGCCCCAACAGCCACGCGCGCGACATAAACGACACACACGCCAACCGACCCGACGAGTTGCGCGTCGCAACGGCCGAGCGCACGCTCGTCAACACGCTGCACCAAATGGACGACTTATTGCGCGATACTTATAACACGCATGGCACACGCGCACGCCACGCCACAACAGCCACCCGCGCTTCCATTGAACGTTTTGTCGGGCTGGCGCTTGCACTCGCGACTACGAGCGATGATGACCACCCGACGGCGCGCGAGTTGGAACTGTGTCGCGTCGCCGGGCGCAAGGGCGACGACCTGCTGATCGCCGGTCGCTGCATACACCGACGCAACCTTGCGCGCCTGCGCGCGCATCATGAACACGCGCGCACCGATTTGATCCACGCACTCGCCGAGTTGCTTGAAACCGTCGAGCACGATCTCGCGCCGCACAAGGCGCAAACATTTACGCAACTCTACTGGCTGCTCATACGCGTCTTCGCCCAGACGATTGACCTGCTCTCGCTGCTGGACGATCAGGCCGCTGCCACCCGCATCGCGCGGCTGCTCGACGCCGCCTGCGCGTGGGCGCGCCGCAACGACGTTTTGAATCTACCATCAACCGCCGCAACGCAGTACGGAGGTGTGTTATGTCCGCCGCCCATACAACCCTCAAACCTTACGCACCCGACGCAGCAACCGGCCGTGTAAACGCCCGGTTCGCTCAAGCACCACTACGCAACGCGTCGCCGCGCGCCGCCGATATGCTCGTGCCGGACAATGCGCCGCGCCTGCGCTGGCTCGAAGCGGCCATCGCCGCCGCCGAACAGCACACGCAGCGTTTCCGCGATGCGCGCGAAGAAGCGGAGATGCTGATGCTGCGCCGGCCGCTAACTAACGAACGCGCTTATCAGTTATTTGGTTTACTGCTCGGTATGCTGCCGCCCGCAGCCATCGTACTCAGGTTCGCGTTGTGGAGCGTGCCCCGCGAACCCGACTTGGGCTTGTTTGGTTTCATCTTGCTTGTCGGCCTGCCGATGACGTTCATCTGCGCCTTGATGGGCCGGTTCATGGGCCGACGGCTCGCGCCCGAGATGGCCAAGGCCGAGCGTCGCCACTGGTGCGCGACCATCTTCATCTCCCTCGCGGCTGGCTTCCTCTGGGCGTGTGCGACGGGCGCGGCGGGCGGTGCAATCGTCTTCATCATCGGGGCGCTTTTCGGACTCGCGTGTGCGCTGCCGTTCGGCCTCGCCGGCTTCCTGTTGTTCGCCGTCTGTCACCGCCTGCTCGCGCGCGGTGGTATGATTGACGCGCGCCACTTCTGGCCCGTCGCCGGCGGCATCGCGCTCGTGAGCGCCGCCCTGATTCTCAGTCCAGGTCTGTTCCCGTACTGACCCGGTGACGATTTAACCGCGAACGAAGCACAGCCCTTGATGCTCCTCGTCTTGCTCCTGCTGGTGCTCTTCCTGCTCGTGCTGCTCGGCTTCTACGTCTTCGTGGCCGCGCCGCGCAGTCGCACGCACCAGACATTCACCGTCTTCGTCCTCTGTCTCGCGCTCTTCACTGTCAAGGACATCGCACTGTGGGGGTTTAGCGCACGCGACGGCTCGGTCGCATGGTGGGCGTCGGCGAGTTTCCTGATGGCGCTTGCGCTGCAATATTCGCTCGTCGTCTTCGCGTGGGTCTTTCCTGAAGACGCGCGTTTGGCTTACCGCCGCGTGGCCGTCTTGTTCGCGCCCGGCGCGGTCTTCGTGCCCGCTACGCTCGCGGGTTTGATGTGGCGCGACGTGCGTTTCAACGGCAGCCAATTCGAGTTGCACCTCACGCCGCTCGCCTACGCTTTCGGTCTCTACATCTATGTCGTCTTCGCCTATGGCTTCGGCCTGCTCTACGCGAAGTATCGACGCTATCGCGGCGAACTCTGGGGCCAACAACTCGGCGCGATCCTGTGGGCGCTCGTGCTCACGGGCGCGCTCACCACGCTCGCCGCCGTCGTTTTGCCACTCGCGCGCGTCTACACGCTACTCCCGTTCGCCACCGCCTTTGTCCTGCCCGGCGTGCTCGTCTATGCCTATGCCATCACGAGCTTCAAACTCTTCTCGCTGCAATCGGCGCTTGATCAGTTTCGCCTCTTCCCCATCGCTTACAAGGTCGCGCTCTCAATTGCGTTCGTCGCCATCGTCAGCTTCGCGCTCTTGCAAATCCCTATCGTCTGGTGGAGCTTCGGCGTGGGGCAGACGGCAGAAGCGTGGCGACGCTATCTCGTCTTCAGCGTTATCACCGCGCTCCTGCCAAACTTGATCTTAGTCGCGCTCGTCATCCGCATCATCTCGCGCCCGCTCAGACGCCTGACTGAAGCCGCCGTTGCCGTCGCGGGCGGCGACTACGGCACGCAAGTTTCCTTGACGAGCAACGACGAGGTCGGACTGCTCGCCTCGTCCTTCAACGCGATGAGCCACAAGATGGCCGCTGACATCGAAGCCTTGCGCGCTCTGAACGAGCAACTGATTCGCACAGAGAAACTGGCCGCCACCGGCACGCTCGCCGCCGGCGTTGCGCACGAGGTCAACAATCCACTCGCGTCGATCTCTTCGCTCATCCAAATCCTGCAAACGCGGATCGCGCCCGACGACGCCGACAAACAGGCGGCCGAGACGCGCGAGATGCTGCGCCTCATCCAGACGCAGATCGCGCGTATCACACAAGTCCTGCGCGGCATGACCGACTTCGCCCGCGCCCGGCCACCTGCGCGCGCACCACTCGACGTGCGCCGCACGCTCGAAGCCAGCCTCCGCCTCGCCAGCTTCGACAAAGCCTTCAAACAACTCCGCGTCACCACCGACTTCGACGCCCACGCGCCCACAGTCTCGGCGGACGCAGACCAACTGCAACAGGTCTTTCTTAATCTCTTCCTCAACGCCCGCGACGCGATGCCCGACGGCGGCGACCTGCGCATCGCCACGCGCCACGACCGCGCGCGCCGCGAACTCCTGATCGAGATTGCCGACACGGGCCCCGGCATCGCGCCCGAACACCGCGCGCACATCTTCGATCCGTTCTACACAACCAAACCCGCGGGCGCGGGTACTGGCTTAGGTCTCGCCGTCTGCTACGGCATCGTCACCGCGCATGGCGGGCGCATCGAACTTGCCCCCGACAACAACCAAGGCACATGTGTGCAAGTCGCGCTGCCCGTGCTATGAGAACCAACTGATTAGCGTTATGCCGCAGATTCATCTCGAAACATTTATCGCCGCACCCGCAGCAGCGTGCTTTGATCTGTGTCTGAACGTCAACGCGCACGAGCAGGCCGGGCACGGGCGCGCCGTCGCTGGCATCACAACGGGCCAGTTGCAACTCGGCGACACGGTGACGTGGGAAGCCGCCCACTTCCTTGTGCGCCAGCGTTTGACTTCGCAGATCGTGGCTTACGAACGCCCGCGCATGTTTGTTGACGAGATGCAGCGCGGCGCATTCAAACGCTGGCGGCACACACATCATTTCGTCCCGCACCTCGACGGCACGCTAATGATTGACGACGTGGATTTCGCCGCGCCCTGCGGCGCATTTGGTCGGCTCGCCGAGACGCTGCTGCTCAAGCGTTATATGACCCGCTTTCTCGTCAAGCACAATCTATTTTTCAAGCGTATGGCTGAAGCTAACGCGGCACACACACAGCCACTTCAACCATCGCCGGGCAGATCGCACACGACAGAACTGGCGCGCGAGGCTTAAACTGACACACGAACATTATGGATACATCCCCACTCATTCTGATCGCCGAAGACGAAGACTTGATGCGCGCCATCATCGCGCGGCTGCTGGAAGAGGCGGGCTATCGCGTCGCCGTGACCGCCAGCGCGGAGGCGGCGCTGGAGCGCTTCGCGGCCGAAGATGTCGCCGTCACGCTCACCGATATACGCATGACCGGCATGGACGGACTCGCGCTGCTCGACCGCATCAAGGACATAGACGCCGAAGCGCTGGTCGTCGTCATGACGGCTTACTCGTCGGTCGATTCAGCGGTCGCGGCCTTGCGCAAAGGCGCTTACGACTACATCACGAAGCCGTTCGTCAACGAAGACCTGTTGCAGTCGGTTAAGAATGCTTTGCGGCAGCGCGAGTTGTTCCGCGAGAACCGTGCGCTCCGGCGCGAGTTGGACAGGCGCTACAGTTTTGCGGAGATCATCGGCACGTCTGAGGCTTTGCAGGCAGTCTTCCGGCTCGTCGAGAAAGTCGCGGCGACGAACACGAACATATTGATTCAAGGCGAGTCGGGCACGGGCAAGGAGTTGATCGCGCGTGCGATTCATCATCACAGCCCGCGCGCGGATCGGCCGTTCGTCGCGATCAACTGTGGCGCGCTGCCCGAAACATTGCTCGAATCAGAGTTGTTTGGGCACGTCAAAGGCGCGTTCACCGGCGCGGTCGGCAGTAAGCCCGGACTCTTGCGCGCGGCCGAAGGCGGGACGGTTTTCTTAGACGAGATCGGCGAGGTCACCCCGGCAATGCAGGTGCGCCTCTTGCGCGCGGTGCAGGAGCACGAGGTCACGCCGGTCGGCGCGAGCGCGCCCGTCGAGTTTGATGCGCGCATCATCTGTGCAACGAATCGCGATCTGGAAAAGGAGGTGGCTGAAGGTCGTTTCCGCGAAGATTTGTTCTACCGCTTGAACGTGATCGAAGTACACCTGCCGCCTTTGCGCGAGCGGCGCGAAGATGTGCCGCTCCTCGTGCGCCACTTCATCACGCACACGGCGCGCGAACAGGCGCAGCCCGAAAAAGCCATCGCGCCCGAAGCCATGTCCGCGCTCATCAACTACGCGTGGCCCGGCAACGTGCGCGAATTGCAGAACGCAGTCGAGCGCGCGTTCACTTTAAGCGGCGAGCGGATTGATCTCGACAGCCTGCCACCGCGCGTGCGTGATGCGGCCGGCGGCTCACTGCCCGTGCGCGACCCCGATGGCTTGCGCCCCACACTTGAAGAGATTGAGCGCCGCTACATTCTTGAGACGCTCGCCGCCGTCAATCAAGACAAAGTCCGCGCCGCCAACATCCTCGGCATAGACCTCTCGACGCTCTACCGCAAACTCAAACGCTACGACGCGGTGTGAGCACGCGGCTTAGCTTACCGGTATATTTTCCAGTGCGGTGTTGCGCTCGATCAAGGAGCGCGTGCCTTGTATGAGCCGGAGGAGCGACGAGTTGGCGTTCCGCTCGTAGCGCGCGAGCACGGCGAAGGCGGCTTCACGGTCGGCTACGGTAGCGCACTGCTTTTCAAACAATTGCCCGATGGCCTGAACCATCCGGTACTGCACGTGCCAGCGCCCCACGGCCGGGGCGAGTTGCAACAGACGAGGCAAATCGCCCTTCTCCGGATTGGTCAGGGTATAGTGGGCCAAGACCAAGATCACCCCTTGATGCCCAGTCCGTTCGGCTTCCCTGAACAGCATGTCTTTGGAGATTTTCTGGCTTAGAACATAGTTGAACATATTCTTGGCCAGTTCATTCTTGAGCCGCAGGCGCTCGCTCCGATCAGCGACATCCGTGTCGTTCAAATACTCGTTGGCCAAGCTGCGCAACTTCGCGAGCGGCTCGCTCCCGGCTTCCGGGCTTACGCTCACGGGCGCGCCGTCCCCCGGCGGCTCGACTACGGCGCTTGGCGGTAGCCCCTTGTCCGCCATGATGACGCCCTGATGTGTATCCACCTGCGTTTCGAGCGACGCAACCCGCGCCTCGGTCTCCGCCTGTTTATAGTTGGCCGCCTCCTGATCGGCGCGCGAAAACGCGCCCTGCAAGAACAGCCGGGTGTATAGATAACCGAACAGAAAACCTAAGATGGAGAAGCAGACGATCAGCGCGTAGGCAAAGGCCATGTGCAGCGCGGGCGTGTTGTCACCCATGCTCATGGCCAGCGTCCAGGCCATGGCGGTCAGGTGCGGTTGGAATTTGCCCAAGTTGATCAGACTGAGACCGACGATGATCTTCGTCAGCCAGTCGGAGATTTCCGTCAGGTTGGTGTTGACTTGTTGGCGGTAACCGAGGATGGCGCTGCTGGCATCCTCAGGCAGCCGGTCGCTTTGCAGAATTTTGGGTATCCCGAACAGGAAACCGAACGCCCCGCCGACCGTGGTACACGCCAAGGCCCAAATGAATGACGTGCCCGCGTGCTGATTGAACCCGCCGCAGTGCCAGAGCACAGTGATAAAACAGATCACGGCGTAGAGCATGAAAAAGACGTTGGCAGTGATGAGGTCTTTCTTCGGGCGCTGGCGGCCCCCGGCGTGGGCCTGTGGCTCAGTTGATGCTGTTGCCGGTGTTCTTCCGGCGCTGCGATTGAGGCGGTTAGTGATTGCTGAGGTACTCATGTTGCCCTCCTGAGATCAGTGAGCACGTCCGATGATGGGACGAGTTGGGAAGTCGAGCTAAGTATCGAATGAGGCGACCAGTACAATACCGCGTTCAGATAGGCCGCGGCACAAGTGAACGCGGAGAGGTTAGTGGCCTATCTTGGTGCTGTCAAGATTATTCAGACGCATAGCGCAGGTTCACGCCGCGCTAGCGCAAGCTCAAACGCTACGACGCAGTGTGAGCGACGCTTTGCTCGACGGCAGCAAAGTGCTGCGCGAGGTGTTGGCGCATCGCTTCGTGGCCGGCGGCGACGAGGGCGGCGCGGCGTTCATCCGTCATGCCGAACTCGGTGGTCGAGTAGCCTTGCACCGGCAGGTGGCACACTTCCGATGGGTGATAACTGGCCGCCATGATGTCGCGCGACAGGAGCACCGTGTCGATAACGCGCGTGAGCCGGCGGCCCGTGCGGAACTGATTGGTCACTAGCTCGACAGCGAGTGGCGGCGGGGGCGCATTCGGCACGGGCAGGTGGTCGTTGAGGAACAGCCCCAGATTGCCGGCCCGGTCGGCGGGCGTGTCGCCCATCACGTCTTGGACGAACGGGTCGTGCGCCGGGTCGGTGTTGACCAGCCAGAGCGGGAAGTTCGAGAGTGCGCCGCCGTCGATCATCGCATGCCCCTCCTTCACACGCCCGCGATACAAGCCCCACGCGCCATCCCACAAGACTTCGCGCCACAGAAACGGAATGCTCAGCGACATGCGCGCGCCCCACGCGACGGGACAATCGGGTGCGGTGCGATGGTTCAAGACGAGCATTTCCATCTCGGTCGAGTCGGCGACGACGAGCGAGAGGTCTGCGCCCGTGTGCGCGTGGAACTCCGCGAACGTCACGTCGGGCGACATCCCCTTCGCCGCCAGCCGCTCGCGCACCCATTCGTGGATCACCGCGCCAGCATAAAAGCCGCCGTTCTCGACGAAGAGAAACAGTTGGCGATAGAGCGGGCCGTTAAGTAACAGGCGGAGCAGCGCGCGGTCGAGCAGACGGCGACCGGGTATGCGCCAGCGCTCGAAGAATTCGCCCGTGGCGCTGCGGTCGAGATCGCTATTGCTGAAGTCGTTTGAGTGGGGCGGATCGAGAAAGGAGAGAAAGCGCGGGCGGCCTTCAAACTGCTCGCTGATCGCCGCCAGCAATTCGGCCGGTTGATACCCGGCGGCGGTCAGCGTGGCTGTGACCGCGCCGCCCGAAGTGCCCACGAGCCGCTGGTGCGTGTGCCCTGCGTCCGCCAAAGCCGCGAGCGCGCCCGCGAAGGCAAAACACTTTGCCCCGCCGCCTTCAAACACCAGATCGAAGGTTGCCATAAACATCGCCTCCTGTTGTTGGGGCTGAATCCCGCGCGCCGGAGTGCTGGCGAGCGCGCGAGTCTCTATGAGTGCTGAAGATAATAACGCTAAACGGCCGGCAACGCTAAAAAAGTTTAAGAGGCGATGTGCAACACACGTCGCCTCTCTGCTGTTAGCCATGCGTGCGCGCCGGTCAACGACACGCACGTCCGCGCTTGAGCCGTGCTTATTCGTTCTTGCCGCCCAACATGCCGCCGAGACCGCCGAGCACGTTGCCGGCCACGTCGCCTGCCTTGCCGGTCAAGTCGCTCACGACACCTCCACCGCCCGCGATGACGGAGTCGAGTTGACCACCGATCGGTTCCGGCAGACGCGTGCGCAGGAAACCGACGACCGTATCGACGGCCGTTCGGGCCTGCGACTCAGAGATGCCGGTGCGCTCCGTGATCTGTTTGACAAGTTCGTCCATGAATCATTCTCCTCTGTGAATTGCGCTTAACGCCGCAGGCGGCGCGCGCGTTGTGAGCAAACTTGGCTCAGATGAAGACGACCGACTGCGAGTTCGGAATGTCGAACCGCTTGCGACAGCGATTGCAGGCGAGCAGATCATCTATGCGCACCATGTAGTCGCGCGAGTTCTGAAAGCGCATGCGATCCTGCTCAGATGCGCCGCGCGGCAACTGCTTTTTCTTCGTCCGCCGCAGCCAGCGCACGTCGTACTCGCTGCGCTCGCGACAGTGCGGGCAACTGTAGGTCGCACGCTTCGTTTCGGGCCGTTCATCGAAAAAATCACGTTCGTTCATAAGTTGTTTCTTCAAGCGCGGTCGGCTTGCAGGGCGTGGTCACTCTGCGCTCCCGGCTCTGGCCGCTGTGCGCGGCGGCGATGATGGAGCACGATCAGCAATCCCGCCAGTCCGTTCAAGATCATCACGCCGTTTGTGACGACGAAGACCCAATTGTGCACGAGCCAGCTATAAGCGGTGAAGCCGAGCGAAGCAGCGAGCTGCCCGACGAACAGCCATTTCGAGACGTTCTCGCTCGCCCCTTCCTGCCACTGCTTATAAACCTGCTTGCCGATGGTCAGCACCAGCACCAACGAACTGAGCCACCCAATCAACTCCACCCCGAAGCCTTGCACCCGCAATCAACCCTTTCGCATCTTCAGTCTCACGTCATTATCCACGCCCGCACGCGCTCATGCCAACAGCCGCCGCACGGTCGCCAGCAAGTTTTCAGGCTGAATCGGTTTTGGCTCGTAAGCGCTCGCGCCCTGCGACAGCGCAAACGATGCGCCGCCCGTGCCGTAGCCCGTGACGACGAGGACGGGCGTCGCAGCCAACTCCGTCGTGTCGCGCACGCGCCGCAGCAGGTGTGCGCCGTCCGCTGTCGGCATGTAGAGATCAGTGATGATCAGATCGGGCCGCAACTCAAGCGCCAACTCATAACCTTTCAAGCCGTCCTCCGCCATCGTCACCTCATACCCCTGCCGCGTCAGCGCCTGACACAACAACTCGCGCGTCACGTCGTCGTCCTCGACAATGAGAATCTTAGGCATAGAAAAACAGTGACGAGTGGCGAGTGACGAGTGACGAGCAAGAACAAGTTTTTAGCTTGTCACTTGCCACTCGTCACTCGTCACTGCCCTTGTTGTTCGCACAATTCGCGCAACAGGCGAAAGCTGTAGATGCCGGTCTGGTGACCGTCGCTCCAACGAAAATTCAGCGCGTAGCGCCCAACCAAGTCCACGTCGGCAATCGTGAGCGCGTCCGAGATGGTTTCGGGCTGGAGCATGCGCTCGCCGGTAAACTCGTTGACGCACTGCGCGCACGGACAGACGCGCCGGAGCGCCGCCGCCTCGTAGCGACACGCGCGCCCGTCGGCCCAAGTGATGCGCAAAGCCGCGTCGCCATCCTGCGCGATCTCACGCGGTTCAACGGCCGGGCCGCGTCGATCCTGCCACGCTTTGCTCATTGCTGCTCGCGCGCGGCCTGCGCGACCGCGTCGGCCGTGATGTCGAAGTGCGAGGCCGACCAAGCGGGCCGGCCGTTGCGCAGGATGATCGCCTGCGGTGACTCGTGCTGCACACCCGTCACCGTCTCGACCGCGCGCGACACTTCGCGGGCACGCTGTACGACGACGAGCGCCACCTCGCCCGCGAACTGCTGCATCTCGCGATAGGCGCGCGCGCTGATCGGACACGTCAGACTGTGCTTAAACAAAATGACGGGCGACTCGTGCGAGCGCGCGAGCAACTCGTCGAGCGCGGCCCGGTCTTCCACCGGCACAAAGTTGCTCTCCTGCGGCGAGGCTTGCGACATAACGGCCCTCCCGCGTCGAGCCGCAGCATGACCCGACGCAAACATGCTTCATAAACGTTCGTTAACTGCGGGGAACGTAACTGATATTAACGCAAATCACAGCAGAAAGACAGATAGAGGCCAGATGAAAAACTCCGCATGTCTATAAAGTGAATGATCGCCAGCAGCCGTCTAACACGCTTCTTTAGCATGTTATACTACCATGTGCTGTTTGATCAGTAGTTGGATGGCAGTCCGTAGACGCTACGCGATTAAGTCGGAGGTGAAGCCTGTGATTACTGTTTTCCTGAGTTACTCAACTAAGGATCACTTCTTCGCCGAACTCGCGGGGATCAAGCTCGCCGAAGCGGGTATTACGCTGTGGCGGGACCAAGGGCAACTTGTCGCTGGAACCGATTGGCAGCAAGGAATTGAACGCGGAATTTCCGACTGTCTCGCCGTCTTGGTAGCCCTAAGCAACAACTCTGCGGAGTCGTCCTACGTAACGTACGAATGGGCGTATGCATTAGGTAAGGGCAAGTCAATCATCCCGTTGAAGCTCACAGAATGTTCGATACACCGGAAACTTGAGACCATTCAGTACCTCGATTTTTCAATTCCTAGTGCATTACCGTGGGCATCGCTCATCGAGCGCATCTCTGAAATAGAGACCGACAACGATCAAAGCACAACGGACGCGGACGTGGAGACTGCTATACCGGGCATAGACGCAGACGATACTTACGTCAAGGCAATTCTTGCCTATTTGAATCAACGTGGGTACCAAATGGCCAGCTTTGAGAGGCTCCGGCGGCGGATAGACGAGAACCTTACAGACGAAAAGTTACGGGAAATCATAAATAAGAACAATACAATCTTTCGTCCTGCGATGCTTAAGGGTGGTAAGGAAGGACTAGCAAAGCTGGTGCCCTAGCAGCGCGCGCGCTCCTTTGGTGCCGTCTATTGAAACGCGCCGTCTAACAGGGGCTGCAAAGATCCACGCACCATTGCCCAAGATAGATCAAAAGGAGACAGTCTTGACGAAGCATGCAAGCGGTGCGTTTGATGTGAAGCTGAGTCCGCAGGAAGATAAAGGCGGCGCCCCGACGGTGGGCCGGATGTCGATTGACAAGCAGTTCCGCGGCCCGCTCGAAGCGACCAGCAAGGGCCAGATGTTGACGGCCATGACGGCCGTGGAAGGTTCGGCCGGCTACGTTGCGATTGAGCGTGTCAGCGGGACATTAGATGGGCACACCGGCACGTTCGCGCTACAACACAGTGCCACGATGACGCGCGGCGTGCCGCAACTCTCCATCACGGTCGTGCCCGATTCCGGCACGGAGCAACTCGGCGGCCTCACAGGCAAGATGATGATCAACATCGCCGACGGCAAGCACTTTTACGACTTCGAGTACATGCTCGCCGAATCTCGTTGATTAGCTACCCAAGTCCCGCGGTTTCCCATAGCGATTGGCAGATGAATGAGACCGCTCATTGCTGGGAGCGCGGGCATCTTGCCCGCCAACGAGCCGTGCGGCGCGTCCATTGTTCGCGCTGGCGCGCTCATAGCGGACAAGATGCTCGCGCTCCCAGCGATACGCGGCTCAGCACTATAAAATGGGCGGGCGGCGCTACTTCATAATCAGCGCCGCCCGCCCACCTCACCAGTAATCGTTTCTCATTTCCAATCGCCGACCAGCACGAACGGGGCCCAGTTGAAGGGCGCGCTGTTCTGTTTGCCAGCGATCATCTGTAGTTGCGCGGCGCGCAGGGCGGCGGCCGGCGTGACGGCTTGTTTGCCGAGATAGCGTTTGTAGAAGTCGGTCATCAACTCGGCGGTCGATTTGTCGGCCACCGACCAGAGACTGACGCCGACCGCGGGTGCGCCCGCGTACATGAAGGCGCGCGTCAGACCGATGACGCCTTCGCCGCGCTTCTCGCGGCCCAAGCCCGTCTCGCAAGCCGAGAGCATGACGAGCGGTGCGCCGAGTTTCAGATTGAAGATTTCATCCGTGCGCAGGAAGCCGTCGCCCTCGCGGTTGCCGACGAGCGAGAGCACGACGCCGGTGAACTGCGGGCGCTCCGTGTTCAGCAGCCCGTGCGTGGCGACGTGGACGATCCGGTACTTGCCTATGTCGCGCGTCTTGACATTCGCCTCGTTCGCGTCGAGGTCGAGCCACACGTCGGGCGCGAGACCGGCGGTGCGCGCAAGCTGCGCGATCTGTTGCGCCTCTGCGCGCGTGCCCGTCAGCCGTGCGAGCCGGAACTTGCTGGCTTCGACCGGCGCGCCTTCAACGTCCGCGACCGCACTGGCGATTGATGCATCCTGCATGCTGTCGGGCTGCGGAGTTTTCACGCGCGCGTCTTTTGCATCGAAGACGGGATCGGCGACGACGAGCATACCGCGCGCACCGGCCGTCTCTTTTTTCTGTTGCCGGATGGCGGCGACCACCGAAGCGGACGGCGCGTAGACGATCTCGTTCTTCTGGACGAGATAAGGCAGCGCGGCGAAGTCTGTGCCGCCGGGCGCGGAGACGAGCGCCTCGAAGGGAATGTAGTTGAGCGCGCCATCGGCGACGACGAGCAGACGTTTCTCACCGACGACGGCAGCGGCCGGCGCAAACGCAGTTTGATAAAGCGTGTTTGAGGCCGCGGCAAATGCTCCAGCGTTGGTCGCGGTCGCGCTGCCCGCCACGCCGAGACCGCGCTCGTCCGAGAGACCGCGCGTGGCAAGTTCGACAATTGAGCGGCGCAGAGAGTTAGGCACGATCTGTTCGCGCAGATCGGATGCCTGCTTGTTGAGCGCGTCGCGCCCCGGCAGTTGATAGAGCGTGACGCCCTGCTGCGTCACCGCCCAGAGATAAGACTGCTCGCTGCCGAGACTGTATTCCAACAGCGCCGTCTGATCGTCCAAGACCTGTTGTTGCACGTCCGCAAGCGTGAGTGGTTGCGCGCCCGTGAGCGCGGCGTAGCGCGGGTTGCTGGTTCTGATCTGATTCTCGATGCTGTCATAGTCGGTCTGAAGCTGATCGAGTTCCGTCTCCAAATCTTGCAGCGACTTGTCGGGCGGCTGCCCCGTCGGGTTGACGCCGGTCAACTGCTGCGCAATCTCCTGTTGTCGCTCGAGATTGTCGCGCTTCTTCTGCAACAGATCGGCGGGGACGCCTTCGCTGATCTCCGCGTGCGCATCGCTCAGCATGTCGAGCAGCGAGCGCGCGCGCCCCTGCTCCGTGATCTTGAACGCCTCCGAAGCATAATTGAGCGCCGGCCCTGCGAGCGGCGCGCCCGGCGTGGGCGCGGCCATCAAGGCCATCGCAGCGAGCGTGCTCGCGGCTTCGTCGTATACATCTCTGGTCGAAGCGAGGAAGGTCGTGCGCGCCTCGTCGGCGTTGATGCTGCCTTCGCGGATCGCCTCGATGGTCGTGATCGCATCACGATACGAAGCGATGGCATCGTCCATCGCCTTCAATTTCTTCTGCGGGTCGCGCTCGGCTTGCGCGGCCAACAGCTTCGCGCGCCCGATGCCACGCTCAGCGGGCCACGTCAGGTCGAGCCGCTTGTCGGCCTTCGCGCCGTTCAAGGCGTCTGTGTAGAGCTTGAGCGCGTCTTTGGCGCGATTCTGTTTGAGCGCCACATCGCCGAGACTGGTGCGCGCGGCGACGCGGAAGCGGCGCGTCTGACCCAAGTTGCCGATGAGCGGGAGGTTGTTGCCGAGCGCGGAGAGCGCGTTGTCGAAATGCTTCTTCGCGTTGTCGAGTTGACTATTCTGGTAATCGACTCGGCCCAAACCAAGCTCGCGCGTCGAGTAGAGGATCGATTGCCGGTACAACTCGAACGCTTTCTGGATGTCGCCGACGACGCCGACGGCGTTGGTCGCGGTCGAAAGGCTGGGCGAACCTGTGGCGATGCCCTTCAAACGATTGAACGCGCCGAAGCCTTTCTTCGCGGGCGCGAGCGGGCTGGTGTCGGGCTTCTGCACCTGCATCTGATTGAAGACGCCGCCGGCTTCCGTAACCTTGCCCATGCGCAAGTACGTGTCGCCCACTTTGACGAACATCAGATCGGAGTTGTAGCTGTTGTCGCTGATGCCGACGACGCGCGTGATGGGCGTCTCCTGCGCGGCGGCCGCTTGGAAACCTGTGCGCGCATCCTGATAGTGTTTGAGCGCAATTTCGTACTGCCCCTGCCGTGCGTAGAGATCGCCGAGCGCGTCATGCGCCGCCGCCTCTTCGCGCGGGTGCTTGGCGTCGGTCGCCATCTTCAACGCGGACTCCAACAAGGGCAAAGCCTGATCGGCCTTGCCGCGTTTTAAGAGCGCGCGCCCCTGCCGCAGCGCTTCCGCAAATTCAAGGTGCTGTTGCGCCGCTTGCGCGACAGGCCGTTGCGACTGAGCCGGAGTCAGGGGCACAAGCATGAGCGCGCAGATGAGCGCGCAGATAAAATTGCGACTGCTGGTTTTCATAATGACCTCTTCAATCCTGTACGCGTTGCTCCAAAGTCAATCCCACTCTAAATAGGTAACGCGTAAAAACAGACCGCAGAGGCGCAAGCGTCAGGTAGAAATTGTGCTGAGGAGTTGATTTCAAAGCTGCGCCTTGAAATTTTAAATTCAATCCTCTGCGCTGCTCTACCCAATTGCCGCGCCTCTGCGGTTAAAGCTTTACAGCCGGACATGACAACCTGAGCGACCACAAAAGAGCTAGTTAAAGCGGCGCGCTCATTTATGCACCAGCGTGAGCTGGGTGATGAGTAAGCCCGTAGTCGAAGAGGCATTCATGCGCACGACGGTCGGTTCGGGTGCGTCGGCCGCCAGCCCCAGTCCGCGCGTCGTCGCTTCGCGCTCGCCCGATGTCTGCACGTGCCCCTCATCCTTGATCTGGCTCATTGCCACCTGTTCGTGCCCCTGTCCTTTCGTCAACTGCGCCCAGAGCGAGCGCGGCGGATTCCAAGGGCAACTGTGATTCGGGTCAGCGCAATAAGTCACCAACCCTTCGCCCGTCGGCACGTTCGGCAACGGCTCGCGTGTGACGACGATGTAGAGATGCTCGCTGGCGGGCGTCGCATCAAAGGAGAACCAGCGCAGACGCTCGTCCGCTTCCATGTTCGAAGGGACTTCATAAGGCACGTGCGCGCGTATGTAGTTGCTGCCACGCCCGAGCCGCGAGTCGGGGAAGATCATCTGCGGCTCGCCCTCGTTCTCCGTGTAGAAAACGTAGAGGTAGCCGTCGGTGTTGGCTTCGAGCGAGATGCGGATCGCATCGCCGACGTGGAAGACGTGGTTGGGATCGACGCGGCGCGCGTCGCCGTTCACATCCTTTTGAAAGAGCGTATAGCCGATGCCGATGGCCGCGGGGTTGAAGTTGGCGAGGGTCACGTTGGCGCTCGTGTCGGGTCGTTCGGTTGTGCCCTTCACCTTTACGCCCGTGCCCTTATTGGCCGGAGTCGTGCCCGTGTTCTTCGCCGCCTCGTTGTGCGCGATCTTGGTAGAACTATTGTTGCCGGCGCTGCTGGTGTGCTCTCTGGCGGGCGCGGGCGTCGGCTTCCGTTCGGGCGGAGCGGGGCGCGTGGTCAGGAACGCGCCGCGCACCTGTATGTCGTCGTCGGCGGGCGGTTGTTGCGCGCCCTGTGCGCGGGCCGAGAGCGCGTAGCCTGCGCAGAACGTCAGGCAGCAGAACAGATGAAAAAGTTTCGCGCACATGAATGGCGTGCTCCTTTCAGAGGGAACGAACGGATGAGGCAGGTTGACGATGTTTGACTTCATACTCACTTGTGTTCGATGCGTATATCGAAGATGACGGGCTGCCCTAATTTATCTTTGCCGGGCACATTCACGGCCACGGCGGGCTGCGCTCCGCTTATTTCCTGTACGCGCGCGGCCGTCGCGCCGGTTTGCGTCTGCGCGCGTAAGTTTTCCAGTTCTGCCTGTTCAGCAGGCGTCAACTCGTGCCCGGCCTGCGCGGCCAGAAATGCGGGCGCGAGCAGCGGCGTCGGAGAGAAGATGACCGTGTACTCTTCTGTAGCTGGGTTACGGTCTAATTCGAGCACCGCGCCAGGGCCATAAGGGAAACTGAAATCAGCATCGGCTAAGGCTTTGTTCGTCTTCATCACGCCGAGCGGGCGGGCGGTTAGAAACGTGGTCGGCGCATTACCGGGGCCGGGGCCGATGATATAGAGATAGCCCTGAGCATGCGGCGTGAAGTGGAACTTGAACTGTTGCCCCGAACGCAATTCAAGCGCGCCGTTGCCTGCGACGCGCTGTCCCGTCTTCTGTTGCACGTTATCAAACGCCTCCAGCCAAAAGCTCAAAGCCTCGACGGGTGCAGATGTGACGCCGTTCGTGTTTCCATTAGTGCTACCGTTCGTATTCTCAATCGGCTTGTCAGACACAGGCTTTGCTGCTAGACGCTGCCACACGAACCAGCCACCGCCCACCACACTCGCCAATAACAAGAGTACGATCACGCCAACTACAAGCGGCGCGGCCGAGCGACCTTTGACCGGCGGCGCGGGCGCGGGGGCGACTGCGGGCGGTGCGCTCGCCACAGGGGTCGGTGCTGACCAAGCTGCGGCCGGCGTTGCGGCCGCACCGTTTGGCGGCATGCGGGCCGCGGGCGTGGTGTTGACCGACTTCGGCATCACGCTACCGGCGTTGGTGTTGATGGTGTGCGCTTCAGACGAAGTGCGCGCGCCGATATCCGTCTCGCGGCCCGGCGCTGGCGTGACGGGCTGTGCGGGACGCTGAACGGTGAGACTGTCAGACAACTGCGACCCGATGGCCGGCGCTGAGAGGCTGCTAGAGAACTGCGCGCTGGACTGCGGCATGACAGTCAGATCAAGCGCCGTCCGCAACTCGTCCGCGAACACTCCGATGTCCGAGTAACGGTCGTTGCGATCCTTCGCCATCGCACGCGCCACGGCGTGGCTGAACGCTTCAGGCACATCGGGCACGATCTCATGGAGCGGGCGCGGCGTCTCTTTCAAGTGCGCCTGCTGCATCTCCGGCAGCGACGACGCGATGAATGGCTTGTGCCCAGCGCACAACTCGTAAAAGATCACGCCAAGCGAATAGATGTCTGTGCGCCCGTCTATGTCGGTCTGCCCGTCGCGCGGGGGCGCACCCCACTGTTCGGGCGACATGTAATAAGGCGTGCCCAAGATTTGCCCTGCCACCGTCAGCCCGCCGTCATCACCACCCGACATCACGTCGGCCACGCCGCGCAGTTTGGCAATGCCGAGGTCAAGCAACTTGATTTGCAAACGCCCGTTGGGATCACGGCTCAGCATCACGTTCTCAGGTTTGAGATCGCGGTGCACAACGCCGTGCGCGTGCGCCACGTCCAGCGCGCGCGCGACCGGTTCGAGCACTTCCAGCGCCTCGGCCGGCGTGAAGCGGCCACGCTGTTGCAACTCCTTGTCGAGCGTGTGCCCTTCGACGAATTCCATCACCATGTAGGTGAGACCGTCGGCGCTGGCGCGCAAGTCGTAGACGATGACCGCGTTCGGATGGCGGAAGCGGCGCGCAGCCTGCCCCTCGCGTTGGAAGCGGCGCAGCCATTCGGTGTTCGAGCGCATCTCGGGCCGCAGCATCTTGATGACGACGCGGTCACCCAACAGTATGTGCCGGGCGCGATGGAGCGTGCCCATGCCGCCGCGCGCAATGAAAGCTTCGATCTCGTACTGCCCGTCGAGCACTTGCCCGACCTGTATGGCGGGCGCGGGTTCGAGCACCGTGCCATCGTCGGGACAGAAACCGGCCGGGCCGTCGTATGTGCCGCCGCATTGAGGACAGAATTTCATGTGCAGGTCAGATCGGATATGTCCTTTGGATGTCAGCCGGTTGCAGCATGGTAGCGAGCATTCTGGCCAAGTTTTGCCGCCCCGACTGCGCGCACAAGTCTAACACGCGCGGCGCACGCCTGTGAATGCGCCTCGCCGCGCTTGTCTGTGCCAGCGACAGGCCGCAACTTCTGCGCGGCTCTGCCGTTCTGTTATGCGGAGAGGCTAAGCCTTGCCAGCCGGCAGGGGGCAAGCACAGAAGAAGATTCGAGGTTATTGAATTGCAATCTCGCCTGGGGGCGGCCGTTGGGCGAACCGGCAAGCTGCATGCAACATCAAAATAAGGCGTGGCCGGTGTCCCCTTTGCCGCCGGCCGCGCGCGGAGTCCAAATGTTATGTCCTTTATCGAACGGCTCGGCCGGCGTTCCCCGTCCTTCCTGCTGACACTCGGCTTACTGCTGGTTAGCCTGCAAGGTCTGATCAACTACTGGGCCGGCCCCGATCTATCGTTCACGCTCTTCTACCTGCTGACTGTCTCGTTTGTCGCGTGGCTGGTCGGGCGGCGGGCCGGCATCGTCATGGCCGGCGTGAGCACGCTGTTCAATCTGACGAACGAGATACTGTTCGTCCACACAGTCGCGCGTCCGTGGCTGCCGTTCGTCAACGCCTTGACGAGTCTCGGCGCGTTCCTCTTTGTCGCCTACTTCGTCTCGGCCCTGCGCCGCTCACTTGAACACGAGCGCGAGTTGGCGCGCACGGACGATCTCACGGGGCTACTTAACAGGCGCTCGTTCATGGCCGCTGCGCAGCAGGAGATTGCGCGCGCGCGTCGCTTCCCGCATCCGTTCACCGTCGCTTACATGGACGTGGACAACTTCAAAGCGGTGAACGACCGCTACGGCCACAGCACCGGCGATGCCGTCCTGCGCGCCGTCGGCGAGACGATCCGCCAGAGCTTGCGCGAGCTTGATCTGATCGCGCGGCTCGGCGGTGACGAATTTGTGATCCTGATGCCGGAGACGGGCGACGAAGCGGCCCGCGCTGTTGTTCGCCGCATGCATGAACGCATCACGGCCGTCATCGCGCGCGGCGGCTGGCCCATCAGCTTCAGCATCGGCGTCGTCACGTGGACGACCCCGCCGCGCACCGTCGATTTCATGCTCCGCCAAGCCGATGACGCCATGTACGCCGTCAAGAACGAAGGCAAGAACCGCGTCGTCCATCTGCAACTGTCGGGCGAACCTATACCGGCACGTTAGTTCACGTGAGTTCGACGTGATCCATCAACAGCGGCAACAACTATAGTGGAATCTAATAGCGTGCCGCCGGGCGCGCGGGCATCTTGCCCGCCATGAGCGCGGCAGCGCGAATAATGACTCGCCTGACGGCTCGTCGGCGGGCAGGATGCCCGCGCCCCCGGCAATCAGTCGTCTCATTCATTGCAAAGCGCTATAAAATGAGTCGCCACTGCTGCACACAGTGGCGACTCATTTGCGTTCGTACCGGCAGACTTTATTACTGTCCAAAGCGGAGGCGATATTCGGGCGAGTTCATAAAGCCGTTGACCATTGTGCGTGAATCGGTCGGGTGCGTGTTCAGGTAGTTGAGCCATGCGTTGTAGCCCGCCGCGTCCGGCGTGCGGCGCAGGTAACCGTAGTACTGCATGGCGACGAACGCCTGATTGTACTCCGCGACAAATACCTGATCCGAATCGGCGACGGCGCGTAAGACTTGCGCGCGCGTCAGCGTACTGTTGTTTAGCGCGTTAGTCAGGTCAGTCGCCGACAGCGTCACTTTGGTCGTGCCGTCGGGGTTGGCCGGATCGATGGTGGTGATCGTCTGCGTGTTATAACGCTGGAGCAGCGCTTGGACGTAGCCGCTATTGCTCTGTGCGTTGTAAGCGTTCGTGAACTCGGCGCGCTGGACGAACGCAGTGGCATAGGCCGCTTTCTTAGCAAAGACCGCAGCCGCGGTGCTGCCGGTTACGCTGCGCATGTCCGCGACGATCTCGGTGTACTGCGGCAAGCGATTAAACGCGACCTTGTAGAAGCGGAACACGTAGAGACCTTTGAGTTGAAACTCCTGCGAGCCGAAGAAGGCGGTCGAGACCGCGATCCGGTCACAACCGGCCGAAGCT
This sequence comes from Pyrinomonadaceae bacterium, assembly GCA_045807745.1. Classification (GTDB taxonomy): domain Bacteria; phylum Acidobacteriota; class Blastocatellia; order Pyrinomonadales; family Pyrinomonadaceae; genus QHXQ01. The sequence goes on along the minus strand of JBJMGT010000044.1, from coordinate 2,682 downwards.
GAATTCGGATCGAGGTTGTTCACGTCCGCACACCCGTTCAAGAGATTGACGTAGGCGTTGAAGCCGCCCGCATCAGGCTCGCGTGAGAGGAAATCGAGATACTGCATCCGCACGAAGAAGGGCGCAGAGAAGATGGGATTGACTGTGCTCGTCTGCCCGACCGCCTCGTTTGAATTGATGACGAGGGTCGTTGAACTCTGCGGGCCGAGGCTCGCCCCCACGGGGTTCGAGAGCGTGAGCGCGACCGACTCATTCGGCTCGCCGTATGAGTCGTCGATGAGCGGGACGTTGATCGTCTTGGAGGTCTCGCCCACTGCAAAGGTCAGCGTGTCGATGGTCGTCGCATAATCGCAGCGCGCGAAGGCGACGCCCGGCATGGTCGTCGTGTCGTCGCAACGCACAGCCGCCGGGTTGTCGTTGGTTCTGACATCGACGGTTGAGGTCGTCGCAGAGCCGCCACTGCGCGTGACGGTCACCTGCGCCGAACCGCTCGTCTCGCTCGCCGTCTGTATCGCCACGGCGAACTGCACGGTTGTGCCGATGGGCTGCGTGACGACGACGTTCCAACTCAAGGCGATGTTGCCCTCGTCGGCGGCGTAGCCGTCAACTGCGATCTGATAGGTCGTGCCCGCGACGGCGTTGAACGTCACGGTGCTGGCAACAACTCCGCCGTTAGTGTCGATGTCGTCGTTCTTCGTGATGGCGGTCAGAGCGCTCACATTCGCGCCTGTGTAGACGGCGAGCACCGTGTCGAAATCGCTGGCCGCGCCGAGACCGATGTCGCCGGTGCTGAGCGTAGTCGTGCCGCTCGCCGGTGCTTGCCAGCGATACCAGACGGACTTGCCGCCGGGGTTGCCGTCGGGTGAATGGCTCGGCTCGCCCACCTCTTTGGTCGCGCCAGCGTTCGTGCCCGTCACGCGCCCCGAAGTACTGCTGCTAAGCTGCTGCGCGCTAACGAAGTTGTCGTTGGCGGGCGGCGGCGTCACTGTTACTTGGCCGACGCTGTAGCCGAAGAAGTCTATGGCGCGTTGATCGTTCGCGGTGATCTGTTCGTGCACGCCGCGCCGGATCGACGGGTCCATAATGCCGATAAAGGGCACGCCCAGCCCGTCATCCTTCCAGTGGCTCGACTGATTACCGTCGCCGCCCGTACCGTCGGGCTTGCCCGTCGAGAGTTCCACTTCGGTGTTGCCATTGAACTGCACACGCCGGTCGGACGAGTCCGTGCCCGAATTGAGCACGCGCTGCGCGGTCGAGAAATTAGCGCTGGTCGCCGTGCCGGGGCGGAAGCGATAGAGGTCCCAGACCGACGCGAGCAGTTGGCGCGTGGGCTGCAACTCTTTCGCGCCCGCTTCCGAGGTGAAGCCGAGGGCGTGTCCGATCTCGTGGACGGCGACCGAGTCGAAGTCGGTCTGATTGGCCGTGACGCCGTTGGTCGGATCAAAGTCGAAGCCGAAGGCCGAGTTGAAGCCGATGGCCGGCGGCGGGCCGAAGTTGGTTTCGGTGTTGGGATCGGCCACGGCGTTGATCATGCCGAGCGCGCGCAGGACGGGGCTGGCGACCAAGAGTGTCGTGACATTACCGATGTCCGTCGGCAGGCTGCTCGCCGGCAGATTGCTGAGGACGCTTGCTTCTTCCGAGCCGGCGGGCGCGTGGCTGATGAGCCGCTGGCGAACGCTCGCATAATTATTGTTGCTGAATAGGCTCTGTGTGCTCGTCGCGCCGAGGATGTTTGAGGATGAGAACGCCGTGCCGAAGTGGGTCGAGCCGAAATCCACGTCGAGGACGACCGTGATCGGATCGGCGATGAGCGCCTCCCACTTGGCGGCGGCATTGATGAACGCTTGCTTCGCTGCCGGATTGGCTTCGAGTTGCGGCGTGCCCTGCAAGACGATGGTCATGCCCGATGTGACGGTGCTGACTGACGAGTTTAAGTGGACAGAGCCGTCCGGCGCGACCGTGACCTCTTCAAGGTGATTGATCTGATGCAGCTTGACGCCCGTCCTATTGCCGAGCGCATTGGCCTCTTCCGGCGTCGCGTCGCGACAGGTCACTTCGCCGTCCGGCGATTGGTAGACGATAAACGCCGGACTGTTCTCCGGGGCGAAATATTGGCCTTTGCCCGCAGGCAGAGCGGTCTGCGCATAGACGCCGCCGCCAAAGGGCGCAAACAATCCGAGCAGCAACGTAAACGCGAGCGCTAACGGCGCGGCATGTGCATGACGCATGAAATATTTAGCAGGCGAATTACTCATAAGTTTATTCCCGTATCAGCTTGACCAGCGACCGGCTGCTCGGCAAACCACGCCAGCAACGCAGACTAATAGCGGCGGCGGATAGTCTTGCAGCAACAATAATGTGCAGCTAAACAGAGGTGATTGAGCGCCAAAAGCTCAACACTGGAGGGGGCCAGCGAGCAATTGATGTGAGGCGGGCCTGCGTGGTCGCAGCCAATCTCATCATAGCGTTTACGTGGAGTTAAAACAACTGGAATTATGCTCCCGTAAATACCCGATATTAGAGGCATGAGCGGCGGTTTTAGATGCCTGAAGATAGGCGGCGAAAGACCGGCAAAATGAGAGTTTTGAACTGTTTGCCGCGTCGCCAAATGCCTTGCCCGGCCGCAGCAATTAGCCCATGGCGCAAAGCAAGTGGGGCGGCCGATCCTTGTAAGGATCGGCC
>JBJMGT010000043.1:0-154498 GCA_045807745.1 Pyrinomonadaceae bacterium | reverse complement strand
CGCTGGCTTTAGCCCGGCGTTTAAACGCCGGGCTAAAGCCAGCGCGCCGCTAACGCGGCGGATTGCTGCTCAAGCTTCACGTTATTTCCTGTGCTATGCTTCCGCCTTCTAGTCCGAGGTATCTCGCCGGACAGCAGAACCGGCTAACTCACATCCATCGCCACCCACCGGGTGAGCCAAAGAGACAACGCCGATGCCTGACAAAACCATACCCAACCAAATTCCGCCCGGCTTCAAACTCCGTCACGAGCTTGGTGGGGATGAAGGTGTTATCTCACGTATCGCGTGGTCACCGGACGGGCAAACGCTGGTTTCAGCAATGTCAGAGGGTACCATCCAACTCTGGGATGCTAAGACAGGGCATCTGCTTCGCAGATTCACGGAGCATAAAGGCTGGGTCATAGATGTAACGTGGTCACCGGACGGGCAGATGATCGCTACGGGGGGTGAGGATGGTGGCGTCTTATTGTTGGATGCAGAAACTGGCCGGCAGCGCAGAAGACTCCAATGGCAATCTGGTGCAGTTAGAAGCGTCGCGTGGTCGCCGGACGGGCAGATAATTGCTTCCGCAGCTTATGACGGATTTCTCCGGCTATGGGATTCTAAAACGGGAGAGTTGCTTTATAGACTCTCAGATGATTGGGAAACCACAAGCACCGCGTGGTCGCCAAATGCGCGTGTAGTGGCTTCGGGAAGTCGCGACGGTGACGTTCTGATATGGGAAGCAGAGACGGGGCAGCGGCGCGATACATTTCACGGGCATACAGCCTGGATCAAAACTATTGCATGGTCGCCGAACGGGCAAACGATTGCCTCAGCAGGTAACGACAAAACTATTCTACTTCGGGATCCGAATACGGGACAGCTTAGAACCACGATCGAAGGACATACAGACTTTATTAACAGTCTTTCTTTCTCTTTTGATGGCCAGCTACTAGCTTCCAAGTCATATGATCACAGCGTTAGATTTTGGTACGTTGATACTTGGGAATGCATTGCTGTACTTAAGGAGACAAGTTCTAGAATCTGGCCTCCAAACCTGTGTTTTCATCCGACAGCGCACGTTTTAGCTACGCTCGGTAATAAAGATACTGTTATCCGTATATGGGATTTAGATTTTGATGTCCTCGTGGGCACTTCCTCAGTTACTCGCGATGTCAGTTATACCAATGCCAAAGTCGTGCTCGTGGGCGACACGGGGGTAGGCAAGACGGGGCTGGGCGTGCGGCTGGCAGAAGGTGTGTGGCGGCCGACGCCCGGCTCGACGCACGGGATGAACGTGTGGACATTGCATAGCGAGCCGGAGCGCGAGGTGATGTTGTGGGACTTCGCGGGACAGGACGAGTACCGTTTGGTGCATCAGCTTTTCCTGAACGAGACGGACGTTGCTTTGCTGCTCTACGACCCGACGAAATCAAACGACACGTTTGAAGGCACAGACTATTGGGAGAAGGCGCTCAAGAACGCCGTGTCAGGCGACGTGCAAAAGCTGCTCGTGGCCGCGCGCGTGAACGTAGGCGGCGTGCGCATGACTGCGGACGACATCGAAGCTTACTGCAAGGCGCACGGCTACCTCGCGCATCACGTGACGAGCGCCGAGACGAACAAGGGTTGCGATGAACTGCGCGCGGCGATCATGGCGGCGATTCCGTGGGAACGCCTGCCGCGCACGAGCAGCCCTGAAGTCTTCAAGCGCATCAAGGACTTTCTCGCCGCCGTCCGTCAAGGCAACCGCATCCTCGTGCGCGAGCCTGATCTGCGCGCCGAGTTCAACACGCAAGCGGGCGCTGACGCGCAGCCGACCGAAGCCGAGTTCCGCACAGTCATCGGGCACGTCGAGACCACCGGCCTTATCAAGCGGCTCTCCTTCGGCGACTTCGTCCTGCTCAAGCCGGAACTGCTGAACGGCTATGCTTCGGACATCGTCGATGCGGCGCGACTGCACGAGCAAGGACTAGGCGCGGTGCGCAAAGCGGACGTGCTCGACGGGCGTATCAAGCTCAAAGACGAGGGCGGGCTGAACAATGCGGACAAGATTTTCCTGTTGCACGCGACAGTTGAGTTGTTCCTGCGACTAGGACTCGCGCTGGAACAAGACGGCAATCTTGTCTTCCCTTCCAAGTTCAACCAAAAGATGCCGCCGCTTGCGGGCAACCCGGTTGTTGAGGTCGAGTTCGACTTCGAGGGGCCGGTCGAGAATCTCTACACGACGCTTGTCGTGAAACTCTATTACGGCGGCATCTTCACATTAAAGAGACTGTGGAAGAACGCCGCCGAGTTTCTTAACGGTGGCAAATGTGTGTGCGGCTTTCAACTCCACAGTGAAGGCGACGGGCGCGGCACATTGAAAGTATTCTATGCCGAAGGCGTGAGCGACAGCGACAAAGCTCTCTTTCTGAAAATCGTTGCCGATCACTTTAAGGAGAAACGCGCCGGGGTCAGGCGACAAAGAATTTACCGTTGCCCAAGCTGTCGTGAGTTGGTGCGCGACCGCGCCGCCGTGCAGCGCGCAACCGAGCGGCAGAAAGATAAGATTTTCTGTCAGGATTGCGGCGGGCCGATTCCGCTGGTTGATGCGCTGGAAGCACTCTATAGTGATGACAAGAAATTCCTTGCCCAAATCAACGAGATGGAAACCCGCGCCGAAGCTAACATGGAACGCGGCGGCGAACTCGTGTCGGCAGCGGCGGAATTAAGAACAGGGAACTTCAAGGAGTGGGCGCGCGGCGCGAACACCGCTATCGTGGCGATTGTATTCACCGATGTGCTGAACAGCACAGGTCTGAACGTGCAGTTCGGCGAGGAGTCGTGGCGGCAGATTCGGGAAGCGCACTTTGCGCGTGCTAAGAAGCTTATCGATCAAGGGCACGGCTATCTGATCAAGACCATTGGCGATTCCGTTATGGCGGCGTTCTACAGTGGTGACGATGCGCTCGATTTCGCGCTTGCCCTGCACCGTGACTCTGGCCACGAGCAGGTGCAAATCCGCGTCGGTATCCATATCGGGCCGGTAGAGGTCAAACCCGATGACGCCTTCGGGCTGCACGTTAATATGGCCGCCAGAGTGGAGGCGAAGGCTGAGACCGGCGGCATTTGGATTAGCGCGAGAGTCAAAGAGGACGTTGACATCCTGCGTGCTGCGCGGCATCAGCATCTTAAGTGGCGTGAGCATGCGGAGCAGGAGCTTAAAGGCTTTCCGCAAAGATATACGCTATGGTCTGTTGCAGAAGAATAGCAGCCCAGCTTGCGTTCATTAGTGCGCTCGCATAAGTTTAAGCGGAAACAGATGCAGTTGCGCGCGGCAGTGAAACATAGCTGGTCGCGTGGTCGCACTCCTCAGCCGTGCGTCAGCAAGCAGATCGTCGTAGTGAGGAGTCTTTAGTCTCTTATGCCCAATCGTGCTAACCGCTCGCTCGTGCCTGTCGTCGTCGTTGTCTGCCTCGTCATTGTCGGGTTGATTGCGCTGCTGCGTTTCATCGGGCGACGACACGCGCCGGAAGTAGCAGGGCCGTCTGCGCCGCCGACGGCTCCGGCGCGCGCGCCGGGGCGTGTGCTGCCTTTGCCGCCGGGGCCGTTGCCGTTGGTGAGCGTCAAGCCGGAGCCAATCGAGATCACGTTCGACGGTTGCCCGCCCGAAGGCGACAACCAGCGGCAAGCTGAATTGAATCGCGGGAAGAACCGCGTGGACGAGGGCGAGTATGTGCCCGTCGCGTTCGACGCCGTCGCGGGCCTAACGTGGCCGCAAGGAGTCGAGCGCCAGAAGCGCGAGAACTGGGCGGCGGCTGACGTGGCGGTGGTGGATCGTTATCAAGGTCTGCCCGTCGCCATCGAAGGCTATCTGGCAGGCGCAAAACAGGAGGGCACGGAGTCGCCGAACTGTCACGGCGACGACGCCAAGTATCGCGACTTTCACATCTGGCTGACGCAGAACCCAAACGAGGATCGCAGCAAGTCAATCGTGGTCGAGGTCACGCCGCGCGTGCGCGCCAATCATCCGAACTGGCGCACGGACGTGCTCGGTCAGATCGTGAAAAAGGATCAGCGCGTGCGTATCAGCGGTTGGCTGTTGCTCGACCCGGAGCACCCGGATCAAGTGGGCAAGACGCGCGCGACGATCTGGGAGATACATCCCATCATGCAGATCGAGGTGCAGCAACAGGGGCAGTGGATACCGCTCGACAAGCTTGGCAGTTGAGCATGGATGTAAGGGGCGATCTGCGATGCACAAGTCAATTGATCTCAAACTTAAACTCCACGTCGAAGGCGACGAAGAGCCGGCCGCCGATTTCCAGCAGGCCGCGACGCAGGTCGTCAAGGACATGCTCGCCGCTGGACGCTTGCGCCATCCGACGTATAAGGTCACGGTCAAAGATGCCAAAGAAGAGAGCAACGATGACGATGAGCCGCCGGCCAAGTAAGTTGCTCCGGAAGCGCCTGCGATGAGCCAGCCGTCTTTCATGCCCGGTCTTGCGCTTAGCGCAGCCTTCTACCGCGAGGCCGTGCGCCCGCTCTTGGCTGAGCACTTTCCCGATTTGTCGCACGCGGCGGCGCTCGTCGGCTGGGGGTCGGACGTCGTCGGCTATGACGACGCGCAATCGACCGATCACTTCTGGGGGCCGCGTTGTTATATCTTTCTGTCCGAACCGGCTCGCGTGCAATATGCGGAAAAGATCGGCAAGCTGCTCGACGCGCAACTGCCGTACACTTTTCGCGGCCACTCGACCAACTTCGAGGGCGAATACGAAGGCGATGTGCGCCGCATGAAGCCGCGCACGAGCGGCCCCGTCGAGCATCAAGTTTACTGCGAGAGCGTCCAGCACTTTTGCCACTGGTATCTCGGTTGCGATCCGTTAGCGGAGATGGGCGTCGCAGACTGGCTCACATGTTCGGAGCACAAACTGCTTGGTGTCACGAGCGGCGCGGTCTTTCAAGACGAGTTGGGCGAGTTGACCGAAGCGCGCCGCCGGCTCAGCTATTACCCGCACGACGTGTGGCTCTGTCTCATGGCGGCGCAATGGTTGAAGCTAAGCGAAGAGGAAGCGTTTGTCGGGCGCTGCGGCCAATTCGGCGACGAGTTGGGTTCGGCCGTCATTGCCGCGCGGCAGGTGAAGAATCTGATGCGCCTCTGCTTCCTTATCGAACGCAAGTACGCGCCCTATAGCAAGTGGTTCGGCACGGGCTTCGCGCGGCTCGACTGCGCCGCCGAGTTGAGTCCGGCGCTCAAGCATACGCTCCACGCGGAGACGTGGGCCGTGCGCGAAGAGCACTTGGCGCAGGCTTACGAGGCGGTCGCGCGCCGCTTCAACGCGCTTGGCGTCACACCGCCGCTCGCGCCGGAGACGAGGAACTATTACGAGCGCCCATTTCGCGTCCTGCATGCGGAGCGTTTCGCCGAAGCGACTTGGGCCGCTATCGGCGACGAGCGTCTGCGGCAGGTGCAGTTCCGCAAAGGCTCGGTCAATCAATGGGTGGATTCCGACAACAGCGTGTCCAACGTGGGCTTCACACAACGTCTGAAGTCGTTGTATGAATGACGGCAAACGGGCCGAACATGCGTGCGTGTTTTGACGTTAATTTCTGAGCGATGAGTTTTGAGCCGCATAACATCCTCGTGATCGACTTCGGCCAACTCGGCGATGTGGTGCTGAGCCTGCCTGCGCTCCACGCCGTCCGCGCGCGCTTTCAGCGGGCGCGGATTACGGTCGCGGTCGGCAAACCCGGCAAGCAGGTGGTGGAGTTGGCTGGTTGCGCCGACGAGGTCATGGTCGTAGATCGCGTGGCGCTGCGCGACGGCTTCATCCCCATGTCGCTCTTCCAGATCGCGCGCATCGTCAAAGACGTGCGCCGGCGCGGCTTCGACTTCGTCATCGATCTGCACAGCCTGTCGGAGACGAACCTGCTCGGCTATCTGTCTGGTGCGCCGCAACGCCTGTACGCGCGGCGGCCTACGCGCTCGATTGATGCACTGTCGAACTTTCGCCCGCGTCCGCCCGTCGAAGACACTACGAAGCACGCGATTGACCGCTATCTCGATGTGCTCGCTCCGCTCAACGTGCCTGCGGTCGCGCGCGTGCCGCGCCTCCCGCTCCGGACGGATGCGCAGACGGCGGTCGAACAGATTTTTCGGAAAGAGAAACTCGTCGGCGATGCGCCGCTCGTCGGTCTGTTCCCCGGCGCGGGCCATACGAGCCGGCAATGGCCGCTGGAACGTTTCGTCGAGTTGGCCGAACGTCTGGAGCGCAACGACGACGTGCGCGTTGTCGTCTTCGTCGGCCCCGAAGAGCAGGGCCGACTGCGCGAGTTGCGCGCCGCGTTCTCGCGCACGACCAAATTCATCACGCAACTCAACATCCCGCAACTCGCGGCGGCGCTCGCGCGGCTGAGCGTCTTCGTCACCAACGACACGGGGCCGCTGCACATCGCGACGGCGGTTGGCACGCCCGTCGTCGTCCTGCTCGGCCACCCGACGAACAAGGCTTACATGCCGACGGAAGCGCGGCATCGCGTGATCCACGGCCGCACCATTACAGACATCTCCGTGGACGAGGCTTACATCACCGCGCGCTCCGTCTTCACCTCAGAGCGCACCGCCTCGCTCTTTGCTAGTTAGCGTCTGATTCGCAGTTTCATTTTCCTTATGCGGCTGCGGCCGCTCCGCTGTGCGGAAAGGCTGAGCCTTTCCGAGTCAGGCCCTGTTATCTTATCTTGGCGGGGCGCAGCCTCGTAAGGAATTTAAAGAGACCAGCAGACGGAAAGGCAGAAGCCCCTCCGCACATCGCGGCGGCAGAGCCGCAGGAATGATGTCTTTAAACTTTTGTAGACTTACATTGTCAGCTCTTGCGCTTGTCCTGACGCAGTGCGGCGGTCAGACACAGCCCACGCGCCAAGAGGCGGCGCAAACAGATCAGCGTAGCGCACAGCCGAGCAGCGCGTCGTTCGCGCCCATTGCGACGGATGAGCAGACGCGCGCGCATGACGCCGAGCTTGCGCACCGCATCACGAAGGAGATCGACGAGGGCGCGTTCACGGCGGCGCGTTGGGGCGTGTTGGTCGTCAGTTTGCGCGACGGGCACGTGCTCTATCAGCGCGACGCCGAGCGTCTGTTCATGCCGGCCTCGACCTTGAAGTTGTACACGACGGCCGTCGCGCTCGATCTGCTCGGCGCAGACTATCGCTGGCGCACATCCGTCTATGCGCCTGCGCCGCCGGACAAGCAAGGCGTGATCGCTGGCGACCTCACGCTCTATGGTCGCGGCGCGCCCGACCTCGCGGCGCGTGTGACCAAAGATGCGCCGGTTGATCATTTGCAACAACTCGCAGACAAGCTCTACGAGCGCGGCGTGCGGCGCATCGGTGGTCACGTCGTCGGCGATGAGAGCTACTTGCGCGGTGACGCGCTCGGCGACGGCTGGTTGTGGACTGACGTGCAGTGGTACTTCGGCGCGGAGCCGAGCGCGCTCACAATTGATAACAACGAGGTGACGGTCAGCGTCGCGCCCGGCGCTAAGGTTGGCGCGCAGGCACAGGTGCGGTTAGTGCCTGAGACGGACTACGTGCATGTGACGAACGACGCGGGCACAGCGGAGCGCGGCGTGCGCCCTTCGCTCGGCGTCACGCGCGGGCTATCGGACAATGAGGTGCGCGTGTGGGGCGAGTTGCCGCTCGGCGCGCCCGGCTATGGCGTGCGGCTCGCAGTTCATCAGCCAGCGTTGTGGGCCGCGCAAGCGTTCAAGCGTGCGCTTGCAGCACGCGGCATCACGGTCGCGGGCGCGGCCATTGCGCGGGACGCACGCGCGCGCACGGCCGACAGATTCGAGCCGACACGTGCTATCGAGTTGGCCGCGATCACAAGCGGTACACTCGCCGAGATCGCGCGCGCAACAAACAAAGAGAGCATCAACCTGAACGCGGAATTGATCCTGCGCGCACTGGGTCGTGCGCGCGGTGCGGCTTATGCGCCCGCACCGGACGAAGAGCGGACGCGGCTGCGCAATGACGACGAGGCCGGCACGGCCGTCGTCCGGCGCTGGCTCAAGGAGCGCGCGGGCGCAGACACAGACCATCTGGCGCTCCACGATGGGAGCGGTCTCTCACGCCTCGACCTCATCACGCCGGCAGCAACGGTCAAGCTGCTCGTGCGCATGAATACAGGGCCGGCGGCCGCCGCCTTTCACGCTTCACTCCCCATCGCCGGGCGCGATGGCACGCTCGCGGGCCGCCTGCGCGGCGCACGCACCGCCGAGCACATCAACGCCAAGACCGGCACCATCACATATGTCCATGCCCTCGCCGGTTACGCCACAGACGCCGCCGGCGACCCACTCGCTTTTGCCATCATACTCAACGACGAGACCGACCCCGGCCCGGTCACAAACGCCATCGATAGAATCGCCACCCTGCTCGCCGTTTACCCCGATTTTTCCGCCGCACCCGGAAAATGACCCCAAATGCCCCGGATTTTTTGCACACATAGATGTTTGGTATAGACAAACAAAGTTTAATATGTGATACTTCCTTCGCCGCGAACGACCGGCGGCAACAGTTATGTGTGCGACATGCGGTGCTGACGGTCGCAACCAGAACAGCAGTTCATTCCCGTTCGCCAGCAACCCCAGACATGCCCCATCGAGGGTCAACGCGGCGGCCAATCCAAAGCTGAATTGATGCCTTCTCACCACGCGCCTTGAGGCTTTGGTCGCTCGACTCTGACCCTGTTTTGCGTCTGCCGCATTGCACGCTCTCGCACCCGCCCGGCACACCTTCTCTATTGTGCCCATCAAAATGGAGTGACCGACTATGCTGACACGAATCCGACTCTCCTTACTCGTGCTTATACTGGCCGCGACCTGCGCCCACGCTGCCGCGCGCACGCCCGGCGCGTTGCGGCTCATGCTCGCTGCCGCCACTGCGACCGATGCGACCGAAACGGATCGCACTCGCGACGGCCTCAGCGGCCCCGTGCGGCGCATCCGCACCGAGACGGCGAAGGTGCTCGTCAAGGAAGGCAAGATCGTCGAAGGCCCGCGCGTCGTCTTAGAGACCGCCACGTATGACATGAAGGGCGTGAAGATCGACAACGCTTATTTCCTCGCCGCCGGCGGCTCGCTGACCGGCAAAGAGGTCTACAAGTACGACGACAAGGGCAACATCGTCGAGATGACGCTCTTCAACGCCGACGGCTCGGTGATGACCAAAGAGGTCTATCAGTACGAGTTCGACGCGATGGGCAACTGGACGAAGATGGTCACGTCGGTGGCGATCATAGAGAACGGCAAGCTCACCTTCGAGCCGACCGAAGTGACCTATCGCTCGATCAGCTACTTCCTCGAAGAGAACGTCGCCAAGAAACTACAGCCCGGCGCAAGCGCACCAACGCAGACCGCCGCCGCACCGTCTCCGGCCCAAGCGCAACCGCTCACGGTTGTGAAGACGGCCGCCAACGTGCCCGTCGCGCCGAGCGTCAAGCTCAACAACGCGCCCGCTCTGCCGAACGCTACGCTGAGCACCAACGCGAACGTCACCTTGAGCGCGCCCGTGAACGCAGCGAACGTCGGCGCGGGTGGGGCTGCCGCCGCGGTGGTGAAGACGGACGACGGCCCGCCGCCCCCGCCGCCGAGCAACGCGTATAGAGCGCCGGTCAAACCCGTTTCGGGTGGCGTGCTCAACGGGCGCGCGGTGAATATGCCGCCACCTGACTATCCTGAAGCGGCCAGGCGCATGCGCGCTTCCGGGCTGGTCGCGGTCGAGGTAGTGGTGGACGTGACAGGGCGCGTGATCTCCGCCAAGGCTACCAGCGGACACATCACTCTGCGCGCGCCAGCCGAGCAAGCGGCCATGCGTGCGCGTTTCTCGCCGACGCTCCTGTCGGGTCAACCCGTCAAGGTCACCGGCGTGATCAACTACAACTTCGCGTTCTAACTACACGGCATGGGTGCGGGCCGTAAGTGGCCCGCACCCATGCCGTGTTGAACGCCAGCTCAACCCAACCGGCGCGCATGTGTGCCGCGCCCATTGCCACCAGCCCAACTCAGACGAGAAAACACTTATGGCTCTCACCGGACAACTTAACGATCTTTCCCTGAGCGAACTGATCGAGTTCTTCTGCAACCAACGCAAGACGGGCCGTTTGAAGGTCGATTATGCGCTTGCGCCCGGCGTCTTCTTCATCAAAGAGGGCGAGTTAGTGGACGCCAAGATCGGCACGCTCAACGGCGCGGAAGCCATCTATTTCGCGTTGACGCTTCCTTCGGCCGCGTTCGACTTTAGCGCGCAGGTGCAGTCTTCACGCCGCACCATCAACGAGCCGTGGACGCGCATTGTGCTCGAAGGCTTGCGCCGCATCGACGAAGGCATCCCGCCGAGCGAGCAAGACCCGTTCGCCGGTCTCGGCAGCGAAGAACTGGACGACGCCATCTCCGAGTATCTCAACACCGTCGAAGCAGCCGAGGCCGCGAAGGCGCAACCGGAAGCGCCCAAAGCGAGCGCGTCGGCGGCCGTCGACAGCTCACCGTTGGCCATGACCGTCGAAGCAACTGAGGGGACGGGCAAACGTAAATTTATGGTCGCAGGCGTCGCCGCAGCGGTCGTGCTCGCGTGCGTCGTCGCGGCCGTCCCGCTCGCACGCCACTTCGCGCGCAGCAACGCGGCCGCCAACACCGCCGCGCCGGTCGCCGCACAGCCCGCAGCCGCCGACACGAACGCTACGAACACCGCCACGCCGACAGACACTGCTGCCCCGTCGCCCGACGCTGCGGCCGAAGACGCAATGCTCACCGCCAAGCGCGAAGCCCGTGAACGCGAGCAGCGCTTGCAGCGCGAGCGCGAGCAGCGCAAACAGGACGAGGCGAAGAAGGCCGAGCAGCAGCAGCAACAGACCGCGCTCACGGCCCCGACGCCCGCGCCGGTCGGGCCGAAGACCGTGCGCGTCAGCATCTCTTATGACGAGAGCGGGCACGTCACCTCCGCCTCGGCCGTCGGCTTCAGCACCGGCGCTGAAGCTTATGCCTCCACAGCCGTGCGCATCGCACGTGGTCGCCACTTCCCCGCCGGCCAAGCCGGCTCGACCGTCGTCACAATTCCAATCAACTGAAATAGCAGAAGTCAGCACCGCCTGCCGCAAGCGGGCGGGTGTTAGTTGCGTTACCAAGACCCGCCCGCTTGCGGCAGGCGGTGCTGACTTTATTTCGCCGCAGGCACATTCAGTAACAGATTCACCGGCGCAGCAGTTTGCGTCGTCGGACGCACTACGGGCAGTTCGATTGATGAGGCGTAACGGCGATTGCGGGCCATGGTGATGACCGGCGCGCCATCTACGGGAACGCGCGCGAAGACGCTCTTGTCGTGGCCGGCGATGGCGACGCGCAAGCGGTGGCCCTTCTTAATCAGCACAGAGGTCGGGAGTAGACCGAACTTCAATTCGGCCACCGCGCCCGGCACGAGCGGCTGTGCGTCCGCGCGCTTGAATGAGTGATAAGGCACGGGCGAGTTGTAGGGCGGTGCAGCGGTTGAGATTTTGCGATGGAGCGCGCGCAGTTGGCCTTCGGTCAGATAAGTCACCTTGCCGGTCTCGTCCACGTCTTCGAGATAGACGAAGAAGTTGCCATCCGTGTGTGTTGACGTGATGAAGAGATCGACGATGGGATAGCCCGTGATCTCCGTGTCTTCGGTTAGCGGTTGCGTGGTATAGGTGAGCAGACGTTGATCCTGTTCTGCGCGGTCGGCGTATTTGACGGGGCCGCCGAGTTGCGTGCGCCAGCGATTCTGTTCGCCGGTCGTGGCCGCGAAATCGACTTTGTATGTGTCCGCGCCGGCCGCATCCTTTGGCGCAATGGGCGCGAGCACGTTGTCGGCCGCCATGTAAAACCTTGTCGGCGTCGTGCCGGCGACGGGCCAAGTCTTCGTCGCCTTCCAACGCTCCTCGCCCATTGTGATGTAGTAGAGCATCCGCTCCTGACTCAGATCGGTCTCGACGCCTTTTAAGTAGTGGTCGAAGAAGCGCAGCCACTCCTGCGACAGAAACATGCGCGGCGTGGCGGGCGTGACGTAGGGGTTCGCGTTCTGCGTTGCGCCGTGATTCCAAGGGCCGATGACGGCGCGCTGCGGATTGCTGAAGGTGAGGAAAGTTTTGATCACTGCGTCGGCCGTGCCCGCGTCGAACCAACCGCCCCACGTGTTGAGCATCGTCCCCGCGCGCTCGATCTCACGCCGGTGTGCGAGCACGCTGAAGTCGTCAATCGTGCCACCGAAACCTGTATCGTCGCGAAACGTGATTGCCTGTGCAGACTTGTATACGTCCATGTTCGCGGCGTGTTCACGCTGGGCCGCTTGCAATAGTTTCTGCTCCGCGTCCTCATCGACGGGACGAACACCGGGCGTGAGGTCGAGCTGATGATTGCCCTCGTTCCACGTCTTGACCAACCAATCATTCAAGATGCCACCGGGGAAAGGTACATCCGTAAACTCGTCGAACTCGTAATGGCGCGCGATGACAGCCTTCACCGCTGGTCGATTCGGGACAGCTAACAATAGCGCTGAGTTGGCACTGTACGAGTTGCCGTAAGCACCAACCTTTCCGCTCGACCACGGCTGCGCCACGATCCAGTCAACTACTTCGCCTGCGTCCGCGATCTCTGCGGGCGACCAAGGCGTCGTCCACACGCCGAACGATGCGCCCGTGCCGCGCGCATCCACGACGACGACTGCGTAGCCGTGTGTAACGTAAAACTTCTCGATCCCGCCCGCGCCCTGTCCCGCCTGCGCGCGCCAGTAACGCGTCAGGTTCATGAGCGCGGGGATGCGCGTGCCAGCCGGCAGACCTTGCGGCAGATACAGCGTGATGGCGAGCCGCACGCCGTCGTGCATCGTGACGTAGAGCGAGCGCGTGTCCGCGTCCTTGTACTGCGGATCGGTATAGCCCTTGTAACGGATCGGCGTCGGTGTCGGCTGTGCCGCCGTTTGCGCGGCGGCGGTCAACGCACCGGCCGCCCAGCAACTCAGAGACAGCAGTCCGCACAGTATGGGCGCGATCAACTTGCGCATGCTGACAAAACTCCTTGCAATAGAACATCGTCTCGGCGGGAGACTTCAGGCTTCAAGCAGAAGTTTATAACGCATCAGCAGCCACTTACGCGCAACGATTGCTGCCCGCACACGCCACGCAATTGGCCGACCGCGACAAATGGTGGCCGCGCCGTGCAGCGCACTCAACAGTTGTGCGCAGCTTGTTTGCGTTGCGCCGTTCGGCTAGATTGCCCATTAGAGGTTTGCGCGCGAAAGATGCCCCGCCCGCCTACGATTCAGGTTCGCTCTGTCGTTAAGATTCTCGATGCCGCCGCGCACGCGGGCGTCGCGCCCCAAGCACTCTGCCGCGCGGTCGGACTCGACCCCGACTTGATCGCCGACCCGGACAACCGCATTCCCTTCGCACAACTCGTCGCCCTCTACGAGCACGCCGCCCAACTCACGGGCGACGACGCCTTCGGCCTCCACGTCGGCGAACGCACCAGCCCGACGCTCTTCGACGTGCTTGGCTACGTCGTCATCAACAGCCCCACGCTCGGTGCAGCGCTCGACCGCCTCGTCCGCTACCACGCCATCTGGACGGACGGCGCAATCTTCACGTTGACCGAAGCGGGCGCGCAGGTGTGGCTCAGCTACGACTACGTCGCGGGCGTCGCCACCCCGCGCCGCCATGACTGCGAGATGACGCTCGCCATCAATGTCGTCTTCACCCGCCGTCTGATCAGCATTGATTGGCAACCGCGCGTCGTCTCATTCCAACATCCGCAACCGGCTGACATCGCCGAACACAAACGCATCTTCCGCGCGCCCGTCCACTTCAATCAGCCGCGTAACGAACTCGTCCTCGACCGCGCGCTGCTCGCCCTGCCCATCGCCCGTGCCGACGCCGGTCTCTACGCCCTCCTCGACCGCCACGCCCAAGAACTACTCGCGCGCCTGCCGCAACGCGACGACACCACCGCGCAAGTGCGTCGTCTGCTCAACAACGCACTCAGCGGCGGCGACCCGAACATCACCGCCATCGCCCGCCAACTCGGCCTGAGTGCCCGCACACTGCAACGCAAACTCCGCACCGAGGGCACAGCCTACCAAGACGTACTCGACGACATGCGCCGAGAACTCGCCCAACGCTACCTGCGCGAGCGCGACATGGCCGTCTGCGAAGTCGCCTACCTCCTCGGCTTCTCCGGCCCCAGCGCCTTCCACCGCGCCTTCCGCCGCTGGACAGGCGTCACGCCCAAAGAGTTTCGCCAGACAAAAACATGAGTTGACGATTGTGAATCACGAGCGATCTAAGCTCTAATTGTGAGGTAGTGCGAAGGAAATTCCACAGAAGAACCTTTTTGTAGAATTATACCATGCTCACATAATGATTGAATTTTGCCGGGGATAATGGTTAAAGTCGGCTATGGCCATATAAAGTGCGATGATTTCTGGCTATGAGACGAAGTACACCGAAGGGGCGGTATCTCCTAAAACACCGCTATATCCTAATCAGCGTCAGGAAGCTTCCTTGCTGATGCAAACGGCTAACTAATTGGGATCAATAGTCGAAAGAGGTACGAGATGGCAAGAAGAGGCGGAAGACGACGCCGAAGAAGAGGTAGCCCGGAAATAATAAAGACTGACTTAGATGTACTTATTGAAAGAGTTAAAGAGGAAGGCAGAACGAGCCTTAATCTTTCGGGTCATAAACTTACCGCTCTACCTAAATCTATTTTAACACTCACGGAACTAAGAGAATTATTCATTGAAGATAACAAGCTTTCTCATTTGCCAGCATGGATCGGTCAGTTCGCCCAGCTTGAAGTTCTTCATGCAGGCAACAATCGGCTGGCCAACCTACCGGAGTCTCTAGGCGATCTTACCGGACTTCGGAACCTCGATGTCTCCAATAATTTTCTCTCGCATTTGCCTACTACCATCGAAAAGCTTACTAAGCTTGAGGAATTAGACCTCTCCAACAATAGATTTTATTTGTTACCGGAATCGATCTGGCAGCTAAGCTCGCTTGCAGAGTTGTATCTACATGGAAACGACCTGCTTGAAATTCCAACTGAGATACTGGGGCCAACACATTCAGATGTTCGTGCAAATAATGGCAAAGCCATTAACCCACGTTCGATTCGCGGATATTATCGGGAAAGTATTCATGGAGCTGCCCCCCTCAATGAGGCCAAACTAATTTTTGTAGGTCGAGGAGGCGTGGGGAAGACATCGTTAATAAATAGACTAGTGGAAAGTAGATTTTCGAGAAACGAAAAGAAAACTGAAGGAATTAAGATAACCTCCTGGAACGTAAATCTAAAGGGGGGTGAGAAAGCAAAATTAAACATATGGGATTTCGGTGGTCAGGAAATAATGCACGCTACGCACCAGTTTTTTCTGACCGAACGGAGCTTATACATTTTGGTTCTCAACGGTCGCGAGGGTGGCGAAGAGGCCGATGCTGAATACTGGCTCAAGTTGATTGAGAGCTTCGGCGGTGAGTCACCAATTATAGTCGTTCTTAACAAGATCAAAGAGCATCCATTTGATGTGAATCGTAGAAGTCTTGCGCGCAAATATGTAGGTGTTCGACGGTTCTTAACAACAGATTGCGAAGATAACACGGGCATTCATTTTCTACGGCGCGCTATAAAGTTACAGACCGACAATTTGGAACACTTGCGCGACCCGTTCCCCTCCCAATGGTTCAAAATTAAGCAATGGCTCGGAGAGATGAAGCGCAACTATCTAACTTTCGAGCAATATCGCAGTTGTTGCAGTCAGCTAGGTGAGGAGGACAAGGAAGATCAGGAAAACCTTGCAGTATATCTCCATTGTCTCGGCATAGCTTTGAATTACCGAGATGATGCGCGATTGCGGGACACGCACGTATTGAATCCACATTGGGTGACAAAAGGTATTTATACGATTCTGAACTCACCCATAGTTGAATTCCAGAATGGCGAAATTAATCTAAATCAACTTGCAGAGATTTTAGATCAAGATGAATATCCTCCGGTAATGCAGCGGTTCATAATGGATTTAATGAAGAAATTTGAACTTTGCTTCAGCTTTCCGGGAGACGACTCACAGTACCTTATCCCTGAACTACTTCGGAAGCAAGAGCCAATAGAGGCTTCGTTTTTTTCGCCTAATGAGTGTTTAAACTTCGAATATTACTACGATGTATTACCCGAGGGACTTCTTCCACGTTTCATAGTAAGGACACACTGGCTCAGTGAGAATCTACCAAGATGGCGCACTGGGGTTATTCTAGAATTTGAGAGCAATAAAGCATTAGTGACTGCGGATCTCCAAGAAAGGAGAGTCTACGTTAGAATTTCAGGAGAAATTGCGAGTCGCCGTCGCTTGCTTGCTGTTATCCGCTCGGACTTTGACCGGATTCATGCCGACATCAAGAAACTCAAACCCGCGCAAATGGTGCCATTACCAACACATCCGGCTATTGCCCTACCATACGAGGAGCTTATTGTTATGGAGCGCGATGGTGTTAGGAGATTCCCCAAGGTTGTTGAAGGACAGACTGTAGAGCAAGATGTCAGCGATTTACTAGACGGAGTGGATTTCAGAGGTACAGACGCTTGGCGCTTTGATACTGGTGTGCCGTCCAAACCTATCCGAATTTTTTACAGCTACTCGCACAAAGATGAGCAGCTCCGTAATCTTCTTGAGACGCACCTAAAGATACTTCAAAGACGAGGCTTAGTATCTGCGTGGCACGACCGGATGATCGAAGCCGGGGATGAATGGAGAAGTAGTATTGATTCAAATCTTGAGCGTGCGGATATCATCTTACTTCTAGTAAGCTCTGACTTCACAGCTTCTGATTACTGTTGGGAACGGGAGATGAGACGTTCGCTTGAGCGACATAAGAGCGGCGATGCTCATGTTGTCCCCATTATTCTGCGCCCAGTAAATTGGGAAGGCGCTCCATTCGCTGAATTACAGGCTTTGCCGACAAATGCTCGACCAGTGACAACTTGGAAGAATAGGGATTCAGCTTGGACGGACATCTCTAAAGGCATCGAACAGCTTGCCAAAGAGATGCTAAAAGCAAGCTACACAGGTAGGTAATTTACTCCGAAGTGAGCCTGGAGATAGCCAAGTTATATGTACACGGTAGCCTTTCGTTTTGCTATGCGTCGCCTAAGAAGCCACTCAGGCAACCGTCCACTAACGTCTTAATAATTCAACTTTGTATGACAGGCGGCAGTTTAGCTCTAACATTAATTGGCATTATAGTAATTCCACGAAATAACTCTTCCGTGTACGTCCTGCCTAAGAGTTATCAAACTTTCCCAACTTTTGATTGAGACACGCAGCAGAGTCTTGCATTGTAAGGTTAAATTCGGCTGCGGCTCTTCATTGCCATTGAGATAAAAACCAGAGCAGGGATTCTCTGCGCACAATATAAGCGAGATGAGACTGCCAGCCGGTTAAGCTTGATTAGCGAGGCCGGCGGTGGCGAGTAGTAGGAGCAGGGCGCGGCGGAGACCGATGTCGCGGCCGCGGGGGTCGTACCATTCTTCGAGGGTGTGGGAGTTGCCGGATGTGCCGCCTGCGCCGATGGTGAGGGCGGGGAGGCCCGCAGCGATGGCGATGTTGGAATCTGTCGAAGAACAGTCGAGGTGTGGGTCGTGGCCGCAGGCGCGGGTGGCGGCGAGGGCGAGTTGGACGAGTGGGGTGTCAGGCGGCGTTGTGCCGCCCGGTCGGTCGCCGATGAGTTTGATGTCGAGTTCGAGGGGCGGCGCGTCGGGGCGGCGCGCGGCGTTTTCGTCTGTGGCCGCTTCGCGGGCGGCGCGGCGGAAGAAGGCGTCGAGGCGTTGCAGTTCGGTGGCTGATTCGGAGCGCAGGTCAACGTCCATTGTCGCTGCCTGCGGAATGACGTTGACGCCTGTGCCGCCCGCGACGCGCCCGACGTTGAAGGTGGTGCGCGGGTTCGTGGGCGCGGGATAAGCGGCGAGGCGTGCGACGGTGCGCCCAAGCGCGTGGACGGGATTGGCCGCGCCGAAGTCGCCCCACGAATGCCCGCCCGTGCCCGTGAAGCGCACGCGGTAGCGACGCGAGCCGAGCGCCGTGTTCGTGATGCGTTCGACGCCGGGGCCGTCGAGACTCAGGAACGCGTCGATCTCTTTGGCCCAGCGTCCGGCCGTGAGCAGATGGCGCGCGCCGCGCAAGTTCCCTTCACCCTCTTCGCCGACCGTGCCGACAAACAGGATCGATCCTTCCGTCTCAATTTTATGCTCTTCGAGCGCACGCAGAATGGCGACGAGTGCGATCAACCCGCAACCGTCGTCCGCGATACCGGGCGCGAGCAGGTGCGCGCCCGCGCGGCGCACGTTGAAGTTCGTGCCGGCGGGGAAGACCGTGTCGAGGTGCGCGCTGATGACGACGAGCGGACGGAGCGCATGCCCGCGTCTGAGCGCGACACAGTTACCTTCTTCGTCAAGTTCAGTCTCAACTAAGCCACACTGTTTGAAGCGCGCGGCGAGATATTCCGCGCGCGCCGCCTCGCCAAATGGCGGCGCGGGGATCGCGCATAGGTTCGTATGCTCTTCCGTTATCCCTGTGGCGTGGTCGGTGAAGAATTGACAAGCACGCGCGACGCGTTCATCCGCGAGCAGCTCACGTATGATCTGTTCGGGGGCGCGGGCGGTGGCCAAGCTGGACATAGGAGCACAGTGACGAGTGACGAGTGACGAGTAGGAACAAGTTTTTAGCTTGTCACTTGCCACTCGTCACTCGTCACTGCTGTTCAAACCAATTGCATGACTTCGTCTTCGCTTAAGACGCCGTGCGCTTGTTTGGCGTGGTTGTAGATGCGCGCGACGCGTTCGTCGGTCGCTTCCAGCCCGCGCGATTCGAGCCAGTAGATGACGTTGGACTTGCCGCTCATCGGGCCGACTTCGATCTGTTGGCGCAGGCCGAACAGTCCGGCGGGCACGCCCGAATAGATCAGGTCGGCTAGTTCCGTATCGCCTTTGCGGAAACTCTTGATGACGGCGGCGGCGTGGACGCCCGTGGCGGTGCGGAAGGCGTCGCGCCCGAAGACGGGATAGTTGAGCGGGATCGTCCAGTGGCAACTGCGCGCCGTCGCTGCGCAGTAGTCGCCCAGCCGCGAGAGGTCGTTATCGATCCAGCCCATCAGTTTCAAATTCACGAGCAGTTGATCCATCGGCGTGTTGCCGACGCGCTCGCCGATGCCTAAGGCCGAGCCGTGCACTTGATCCGCGCCGCCGTCAATCGCGGCGATGGAATTGATGACGCCCAACCCGCGATCCTGATGCCCGTGCCAGTCGAGCCGCACGCCGCCGCCCTCGTCTTCAATGATCTGTTTGACGAACTGGACGACTGTGCGTGCGCCGTCCGGCGTCGCGTGCCCGACGGTGTCGCAGACGCAGACGGCTTTCGCGCCCGCGCGTATCGCCGTCGTGTAGAGCGCGCGGATCGTCGCGGGGTCGGCGCGCGTCGTGTCCTCGGTTACGTACATGACGGGCAAGCCTTGTTTGACGGCGAAGGTGACGGCGTCTTCCGTGAGCTTTAGTAACTTGTCGAGCGTCCAGTCTTCGGCGTAGAAGCGGACGGGGGAGGAGCCGATGAAGGTGCAGGCTTCGATAGCGATGCCGGCGCGTTGTGAGATTTCCGCGATGGGGCGGATGTCGTTTTCGTGCGTGCGCGCGGCGCAGTTTGGGCGAATCTTTAATTTCTGTTCGACGATCTCGCGCGCGAGCCGCTCGACGCCCGCCGCATGTGTGCCGCCCGCGCCGGGCAGACCGATGTCGGCGGTGTCGATGCCAAGCGAGTTCATCAGGTGCAGCAACTCGATCTTCTGTTCGACCGGCGGCTCGCAGACCGAGGGCGACTGTAAGCCGTCGCGCAACGTCTCGTCGTCAAAACTGATGCGCCGACCGGGCGCTGCGGTCGCGGGCGCAACCGTGTTCCAATCGTAAATCAACTCACTCGCGGGCACTCGTCAAACCTCCACTACACGAAAGCACAGACACGCTTTTGTCGGAGTACGCAAAGTTAAAATGATTACAACAAGCGGCGCGGGGGAAGTCAAGGAAGGTATGAAACTCGCGCGCTTTTGACTTCGCCCGCGCGAGTCTGTTATAGCCTTCGCTTGGCGGCCCGACAGCTCGGCCAGACGGCGAGATCAGACTGACAGGAATCCTTGGTTTCATGGACGAGTTCATCGCACAAGGCAACGACGAGCACTTGAGCATCCTGCACCGCACGACGCCGGGCTGGGTCGAGGTGATCGCCGGCTCGATGTTTTCCGGCAAGTCCGAAGAGTTGATCCGCCGCCTGCGCCGCGCCAAGATCGCGCGCCAACGGGTGCAGGTCTTTAAACCCGCGATTGATAATCGCTATTCAAATGATCACATCGTCTCGCACTCGGAGATGCGTCACGAGTCGGGCGTGGTCGAGACGGCCGAAGAGATTCTCGCACTGGTCGAACCGCACACCGACGTGGTCGGCATCGACGAGGGGCAGTTCTTCGACAACAGTTTGGTGGACGTAGTCAACATCCTCGCCGCCCGCGGTGTGCGCGTCATCATCGCCGGCCTCGATCAGGACTACACAGGCAAACCCTTCGAGCCGATGCCGCAACTCTTGGCCATCGCCGAATACATCACCAAGACGCACGCCATCTGCGTCCGCTGCGGTCAGCCCGCCAACTATTCGCAACGCATCGTGGACGTGGAAGGGCAAGTCGTCGTCGGCGCGGCCAACGAGTACGAAGCGCGCTGCCGCCGCTGCTTCGTCCCGCACGCCGACGCGCCCACGCGCTACCTCACAGAAGCGGCCGATTAAGGCCCGTCACGCACGCTCGTTAAATCTCAACATCATCTTCTCCGCTGAACACACAGCCGGACAACTTTAACTCGCCTTCTCGTCGTCTCACGCAAGAACCTGTTGCTGGCTCGTTCAACGGACAGAGCACCTCGCGCGATTTAGGCTCTTAGCAGCATAAGAGGAGTAAGAAAAATGAAAGCGTTAACGTCCGTGGCGACCCTGTTGGTCGTCTTCGTGGCCGTGTGTCTCCCGCTCGCGCCGTTCGCCGCAACGCAGCAACACCGCGCGCCCCAACGCGTGCAAAATAATTCGGGCGATGATTACAAAATCACCGGCCCCTACACCTACCAGAACCTCGCGGTCTTTCTGATTCACGGCCCCGAAAGATTACCCGGCGAGCATTTCATTACGCTCTCCGAAGCGCTCCAACGCAAACAGGTCATCGTCTACGAGACGCAGAACGTGAACGAGTTGGCTATCGAGAACGTGTCGAGCGAACAGGTCTATGTGCAGTCGGGCGACATCGTGAAGGGCGGGCAGCAGGATCGCATGTTGGGCGTGGACATGATCGTGCCGCCCAAATCGGGCCGCATCAAGATCGACGCCTTCTGCGTCGAGCATGGGCGCTGGACGCGGCGCGGCGGCGAGTCGGCGGGCCGGTTCGACTCTTCAAATGATCGCGTGGCGACGCGCGAGTTAAAGCTCGCCGCCAATCAGACGCGCTCGCAGAGCGAGGTCTGGCAGAAGGTCGAAGAAGCGCAAGCCAAACTGAGCAAGAACGTCGGCGCGCGCGTCAACTCGTCCGTCTCCGAGTCGAGCTTCCAACTTACACTTGAGAACAGACAGGTGCAGGAGACGGCCGCCAATTACGTCAAGGCGCTCACGCACATCGCTGACGAACAGTCGGACGTGGTCGGCTACGCCTTCGCCATCAACGGCCAGATCAACAGCGCCGACGTGTATGCCGCGAACACCTTATTCCGCAAACTCTGGCCCAGCCTGCTCAAGTCGAGCGCGGTCGAAGCCATCGCCGAACTACAACCCCGGCAGAAGTTTGCGCCCGTCACGACCGACAACGTGGGCGACTTCCTCAACGCTGCCGATCATGGGCGCCAATCGGACGAGCGCGCCGTCACCAAAGACGTGCAACTCGTCACGCGCGAAACCGACCAGCACGTGCTCATCGAGACCCAAGATCGCAAACAGAAACAGAAGTGGCTGCACCGCAGTTACATCAAGAAGTAACGCAGATCAAAGATGTCAGATGCTAGATGTTGGATGCTAGTAAAATCCAGCATCTAGCATCTAGCATCTGACATCTAACATCTCGTTCCGCGTTCATCGTTCCGTCTTTCTGTGCTATCCTGCCAGCGCTAATTCCCCTGCCACACTTTGCTTGCCCCTCGCGGATATTTATCTGACGGAGGAGAGGACTGTCATGCGCACTATGTCTTTCGCTAAAACACTCGGCGGCGCGTGCGCGCTCGTGTGCGTACTTGCGGGCGCGGCTTGCCAGCAGGGCGCGGTCACGGTCGAGACCAATTCGAACGCCACGAACACGAACACAACGGCGACCACGAACACCAACGCTACGACTGCAACGACGACCGCGCCGACGCTTGAGGCGCGCGAACCGGATCGTTATCGCGCCACGCTCGCCTTCACCTTCGAGGCGGAGGGCAAGCAGCCTGTCCAAGCTCCGCCCATGCAGGTCGCGCGCGACGGCGATAATCGGCGCTACAGCGTCAGCCTGCCGGCAGTCGGCGACATCATCTTTCTGGATCGGGCCGACAAGCGTTACTTGATCCTCGCGGGGCGCAAGCAGTACGTCGAGTTGGGGCCCGAGACGACCGGCTTCGATGTGCGCTCGCTCACGCCGGGGCAGATGGTCGCTTATCTGCAAAAGCAGCCGGGCGTCGAGCGCGTCGGCGACGACACGTTAAATGGCCGCAGCGTCATCAAGTATCGCTACGCCGCGACTGCAAAGACGACAACAGCGGCGGGCGACGTGCACGCGGACAACTACATCTACGTGGACAAGGACACGGGGCTGCCGCTCAAGGTCGAAGGCTACGGGCAATCGACGGGCAGCGTAAAGGGCGTCAACAGTGGTCGCCTCGTGGCCGAGTTGCGCGACCTACAGACGGACGCCGACCCCGCGCTCTTTGAATTGCCGACCGGCTACACGCAGGTCACGCCGGAACAGATCAAACAGTACATGGCGCAGGCCGCTGCCCTCTTCCAGTTCGTCATGGCCGCGGTGAACGCACAAGCGAACGCCAACCTGCCGGCCACGGCCGCGTCGCCTGCTTCATCACCAATAACCAACGCGTCGCCTACGGCCTCTGCGTCGCCGCGCGTGTCGCCGACCGCCACGCCGTAGGTAGAGTTTGAGGACTAAGAGATGCGCTACATCATTCTGTTTCTGCTCGGTCTCGTCCTTGGCGGCGTCGCCACGTTCTACTTCTTCGTCGGCGCGCCGCACCTCAAGGCGCAACACACGGGCGCGACTGTGCGAGCGCCCGACGCGCAAGGCGACCCGCCGGGCACGGCCGTTCTGACGCTCGACGAGAAATTCTTCGACACGCTGCTCGGCACGATCTTTCACGATCTAAACGCACCGTCGTTTCGCCTCGGCGCGCTCAAGTCTGAGCAACAGGACGCGCGCACTGGTGCGCAGTTCATCGCGACGCAGGGCGGTTGCACGAATCAGGTGACGGTGGCACAGGAGGGCGGAGGCGTGCGCACCGGCGTGCAGTTGCAGAACGGCCAGATCAACGCGCCCATAGTCTTTAGCGGCAGCTACAACGCGATGGGCAACTGCATGAACTTCAACGGCACGGCTGAGGCGCACGTCGAGCTGCATTACAAACCTGAAGAGCAAACTCTGTCGGGGCAGATCAACGTCGTCGGCGTCAACGTCGCCAACCTGCCGCCGATGCTCAAACCGTTCGCCGAGCCGCTCATCACGGGCTTTGTGCAGAACGCGATCAACGAGCGCGGCAACCCGGTCACAATCATGCGCGGGCAGCCGCTCGTGCTGGCCGTGCCCGTGCAGGCCGCGGGCGGCACGCTCAAGGCGCAGGCTAAGGACGTGCGCGCCGAGATCAAAGACGGTGCGTTGCGCCTACACATCATCTACGACTTCAGCGGCACACGCGGCGCACCCGCCCCAGCGCCGCCGCCTGCGGCCGGAGGTTGAGCACGGCCCGCATTAAGCAGTAATATCCGCCAGCCCGAAGCAGGCGCGTTTCTTCCAAAGTTCAAGCGCGCCCGCTTCGTCCTGTTTTACCTCGCCGCAATTTGCTCGACTCTACTAGGATGAGCGCAGAGACACAGACGCAAGCCGCTAAGCTCGAACGCGGGCTGGGCTTGCTCGACGCGACGATGATCGTGGTCGGCTCGATGATCGGGTCGGGCATCTTCATCACGTCGGCCGAGTCGGCGCGACTGGTCGGCTCGCCCGGCTGGCTACTCGCGGCGTGGGCGTTAGCTGGTGTGTTGACGATCACGGGCGCGCTCTGTTGCGCGGAGTTGGCGGCGATGTTGCCGCGCGCGGGCGGGCAGTACGTGTTTCTGCGCGAGGCCTACGGGCCGCTGTGGGGCTTTCTGTTTGGTTGGGCGCTGCTGACCGTCGTCCAGACCGGCACGATTGCGGCGGTCGCCGTCGCCTTTGCCAACTTCCTAGGTGTACTTGCGCCGCAGATTTCAGGCAACAACTATCTGCTCGCGCCGCGTATCTTCGGGCGCTACGCCGTCAGCCTCTCGACGCAGCAACTCGTCGCCGTCTTGATGATCTTGCTGCTCACCTACACGAACACGCGCGGGCTTCAGGTCGGCAAACTGATTCAGAACACGTTCACGTTTACGAAGACGGCGGCCCTCGCGGCGCTCGTCGTGCTCGGTCTCGCGTTCGGCTTTAATCACGCGAGCGCCGCATTTACTTCTTCATGGTGGCATCCGTGGACGAACGGTTGGCAACCGCAAGCGGCGCAGGCGGGGCTGCAAGCGACGGGCTGGCTAGCGTTGATATTACTCGTGGGGCGCGCGATGACGGGGCCGCTCTTCGCACAGTCGGCGTGGAACAACGTCACGTTCACGGCGGGCGAGGTGCGTGAACCGGGTCGCAACTTGCCGCGCGCGCTCCTGATGGGCTGCATCACGGTCGTCGCGCTCTATCTGCTCGCCAACCTTGCTTACGTGGTGACGCTCCCGCTCGCTGGGATTCAGACCGCGCCGCAGAACCGCGTCGCCACCGCGACGATGCAAGCGATCTTCGGCCCTGCGGGTGCGACGCTCATGGCCGTTGCGATCATCATCTCGACCTTCGGCTGCAACAACGGTCTCGTCCTCGCCGGCGCGCGCGTCTACTACGCGATGGCCCGCGACAGACTCTTCTTCGCGCGCGTCGGCACGGTCAACACGCAACGCGTCCCCGCCGTCGCGCTCATCATTCAAGGCATCTGGGCGGCACTGCTGACACTACCGCGCACGGTCACAACCGATCCGCGCACGGGCGCGCTAGTCTTCGGCAACGTCTACACCCAACTGCTCGAATACATCGTCTCGGCCGATCTGATTTTCTATGCGCTGATGGTCGGCGCGGTGCTCGTCCTGCGCCGCAAACAACCTGACATGCCGCGCCCCTATCGCACCTTCGGCTACCCCTTTGTGCCGCTCCTCTACATTGCGCTCGCCGCGCTCGTCATCCTAGACCTAGCTTACCTGACCCCGGCCACCGCCGGCATCGGCTACCTACTCGTCTTAACCGGCATCCCCGTCTACTTTCTCTGGCGGAGCAAAGAAAGGATGAAGGATGAGGGATGAAGGATGAAAGAATACTTCTTATTCATCCTTCATCCCTCATCCTTCATCCTTCTTATTTGACCCACTCGTCCGCTACTTCAGTTTCGACCTTCACGGGCACTTTCTTTACGAACTCCTCGCCCGCGCGACACATCGCATCTTCGACCACTTTGGCGATCTCCATAGCCTGCGCAGCGTCAGCCTCGACGACGATCTCGTCATGCACAATGTTGACGATGCTGGCGCTTGTATCTTTCAAATCATCATGCAACAACCGCAGCGCGCGCTTGAGAATATCAGCACTGGCCCCTTGCACCGGCATATTTTTGCCGTTGCGTTGGGCGAGCGATGCGGCTTGGCGGTCTTCCGGGTCAAAGTTGAAGCGGGCGAGCCGGCCGGACATGGTGCGGGCGCTGCGCTCGCGCACGGCGCGTTGCGCGGCGGCGCGCAGCCACGTGTCGAGACCGCGATAAGTTCTGAAGTAGCGCGTCATGATCGCTTCCGCGTCTGAGAGCGGGAGACCCGTCATCATCGAGAAGCGCTGCGCGCCGATGCCGTAGACGACGCCGAAGTTCAACCGCTTGGCGAAGTCGCGCTGCTCCTTAGTCACCCCTTCGAGCGGCACGTTGAAAACTTGGGCGGCGGTAACGCGGTGTAAGTCCGCGCCCGAATTGAACGCCTCAATGAAACCCTGATCTTCGGTAATGTGCGCGAGGATGCGCAGCTCGATCTGTGAATAGTCCGCGATCACGAGCTTCCGTCCTTCGGGCGCACGGAAGCAACGGCGATATTCGTAGTCGTGCGGCACTTGCTGGACGTTAGGCCCCGTACAGCTAAATCTGCCGGTCGGTGCACCGATCTGGTGGAAGTTGGCGTGGATGCGGCCCGTCTTCGGGTTGATCTCGTCGAGGATGTTTTCGCCGTAGCTGGTCAGAGACTTCTGCATGGTGCGGTAGTCGAGCAGCTTGGCGATGACGGGATAATCGGCGGCGAGCGGTTGCAGCTTCCAGTTGCGCGTGGAGTCGGGCAGGGGCACGCCGAGTCGTTTGAGCGCGGCAGTCAACTGCGTGTGCGAGTCGAGATTGATGTCGGCGCGCGCATTCTCAAAAAGCGAACCTTGCACCGTGCCTTCGGCGAGCATCGCTTGCAGTTCTTCCGCCAGCACGGCGCGCCTACTCTTGACGCTGGCGATCTGTTCGCGCCAGCGCGCGGCGTCGAGAAAGATGCCGGCCAGTTCCAGACACGCGACCGACATGACGCACTCGAACTCAAGCTGCGCCACCTGCACCAGCCCGTCCGACTTGAGCCGCTTGATCAACGCATCACGCAAGGGCAACATCACGGCGGCGTCGCGCGCGGCGTAGTCGAGTTGTGCTTCAGATAGCACGCCGCTCCAGTCACTTAACTGCTCCGCCTTGTCAACAGTCTCGTTAAGATAACGCTCCGCGACGACCTGTAAGCCGTGTCGGTCTTCGGTCTCGCCGGCCGAGACGAGTTGACTGGCCAGCAGCGTATCGAACAAGCCGCCCAACTCGACGCCGAGTTGATGCTTGACCCACTTCGCATCGAACTTCGCGTTGTGCGCGACCTTGACGGGGCGCAGCGCGGCCAGCAGTTGGCGGAGCGGCGCGAGCGCAGCGCTCGTGTGTGCGTCGCCGTCGAAGCGATCCAGATCGATGATCACGCCTCGCCCATCGGGCGCGGCGAGTTGCACGAGTCGCATGCGTCCGGCATAAGGGTCAAGCGACGTTGTCTCCGTGTCGAAACCTACGGCCGGTTGTTGGCTCAAATCTGCGGCGGCCGCGCGTAGTTCGTCGGCCGTAGTGATGAGTTGATAGTTGGCTGTGATCATTGCTGATGACTGTTACTGACGTTAAGCGTTAGCGTGTGCGCGTGCTCCACCCGCGCGCACGATGAAGCCGAGCAGCACGGCGGCGAGCGCGCCGAGCACGGCACTCATGAGAAAGGCGACGCGCGGCCCCTGCCAATCCCAGACCCCGCCCATCAACAGTGACGCGGGCCAGACCGTAATGCTGAAGGCGAGATTATACAGCCCGAAGGCCGTGCCGCGTTGTTCCGGGCGCACGAGGTCGGCGACGAGCGCCTTCTCCACACCCTCGCACAGACCAAAGTAGATGCCGTAGATCAGAAAGAGCGCCCACGCCGCAGCGGCCGTCGTGACAAACGCAAACCCCGCGTAGACGGCCGCGTACAAGAGCCAGCCCGCAATGATCAATTTCTTGCGCCCTACGCGATCTGAGAGATCGCCGCCGACAAGCGAGCTAACGACTTTACTCACGTGCAGCGCCGCCCACAGCAGCGGGATCGTGACGACGGCTATCCCGGCGTCGCGTGCGCGCAAGAGCAGAAACGCGTCCGACGAGTTCGACAGCGTAAAGAGCGCGACGAGCACGAGGAAGCGTTTGAAGTTGCCGTCAAAGCCGCGCAGGGAGAAGCGCACGGGCGGCGCACTCGGCTGCGCCGCGTTGCGCGCGTGCGTCTCGCGCACAAAGAAGATAGCGACCAAGACGGCGGCAAGCGCCGGCACAGAGGCGCACAAGAAAATGGTCTTGAACTCGCCTGCGGTCGGCGCGTTTCTGTCCACGACGAGCCACCAGATCAAGGCGAAGCTGATGAGCGGGCCGATGATCGCGCCCGCGTGATCCATCGCGCGGTGAAAGCCGAAGGCGAGACCGCGCTGCGCGGCTGGCGTCGCGTCGGCGATCATCGCGTCGCGCGGCGCGGTGCGGATGCCCTTGCCGATGCGATCCGAGAGGCGGATGGCGAACGCTGTGGGCCAGTTGCGCGCAAACGCCAGCAAGGGGCGCGCACAACTCGCTAGCCCGTAGCCGAAGACGACCAACTGCTTGCGCCGTCCCGCCCGGTCGCTCACATAACCGGCGAAGAGTTTTAATAGACTTGAGACCGATTCGGCCCCGCCCTCAATTAACCCGATCACGCGTGGACTAGCATTGAGCGCGCCCGCGAGAAAGAGCGGCAGGAGCGGATAGATGATCTCGCTCGACGCGTCGTTGAGCAGACTGACCAGACTGAGCGCGAAGACGTTGCGCGGCAGCCGCCGGTAACGCTGCCACAGCGTCCGACTGCGCTCGTCGAGCGGTTGCTGACTCACCCGCGCATCAAACTGTTCGGCGGCGTCGGTGTCTGTCTCCCCCATGTGTTTGTTGTATGAACCCGATGAGTGTGCGCGGCTGTTAACGATTGCGGCGCGCGGGGGCGTTCGGCTGGCGCTCATTGCGCGGCGCGTTTGTGCTCGACTGCCAGCGCCACAAACCCAAGCCCACGAGCAACGCCAACAGCAACGCACCGACCAGCGCCAGCTTGATAAAAAATCGAATCGTCCGCCACGCCAGCAACAGGATGATGGCAAGCACAACGAACACGATGGGGATAGCGATCAGACTCATAAAGCATTGTCCGTTGTCAGTAGTCCGTTGTCCGTTGTTTTTGCGCGCGTAAGTAGATCGTCAAAGTTAAGCTTGACACCTGTCATAACGAAAACAACGGACAACTGACGACGGACTACTGACTATCTTTCTTATAGCTCGCGCGCACGACCGTCTTGATGTTGCCGCGCACGTGGAAGTCGCCTTCCAGTTCGACGCTCAAGGGGTCGCACGCTTGCACGAAGTCTTCGAGGATAACGTTGATGACGTGCTCGTGGAAGATTTTTACTTCGCGGAACGAGTTGATGTAGAGCTTCAGACTCTTCAACTCGACGCAGCGCTCGTTCGGCACGTAAGCCAGCTTGATGACGGCAAAATCCGGAAAGTTGGAGAAGGGGCAGATGGCGGTAAACTCCGGCATCTCGAAGCTGATGGTGATCGCGCGCCCGACGTATTCGTAGGGGAACGTGTCGAGCGGGTAGAGCTGCATCTCCGCGCGCGGCGTCGGGCGGAGATCCAAGCCCTGTTGATTGACCGGGGGCGCTTGCGTAACAGACATAAAACTGCTCCTTAGCTAGAACCGTTCGATGTTAACCGAGCGGCGCGCGCGCGGGCAACCGGCTGGCGCTGGGACACGAAAAAAGGGAGGCGACCGTCGTAGGCCGTCTCCCTGCGCTCACGTGGCGCACAAAAATTTAACGCGCCCGTCAGTGTTCGATTGCGCGTTACCTGTTTGAGTTATTCGCGTTCGCGTTCGTGCTCATGTTCGCGTTCGCATTTGTGCTCTTCTTCGTGTTCATCATGCTGGTCGACAGGTCGCGCGCCATCGATAGATGCATCTGCACGGTGGGCAGCGTCTTGGCGGCGAAGGCTTTGGCATCGGCGTCTTGCCCCTTGCTGCTCTCGGCCATGAACAGCTTCTCCATCTTCTCGTGATCTTTGACGCCCGCATTTTTGATGTACTCCCGGTCGAAGTCCGCGCCGGAGAGCTTCATCAGCTTGTCCATCAGCGCTTGATGCTTCGGGTCGGGCGCGGTGGGCAGCGTGAGGCCCTTCGTCGTGGCCACCTGCATCAACTCGTCGTTGGCTTTCGTGTGATCGTCGATCATGTGCTGCGCGTACTGCTTGACCGAGTCGCTTGCCGCGTGATCGACGGCGTAGCGAGCCAAGGCCACTTCCGCCATGCCGCCCTGCGCCGCCGTCGTCATGAATTTCATGTCAGACGACTTCGCCATGTCGTGATTCATGCCCGACGTGTTCGCGTTGCCCTGCCCATCGGACATGTTCGAGTTCATGTTGCCCGCCGTGTTCTTGTTGTCGTGCTTACTCTTTGAACTTTTCATGTTCGAGTTCATGTTTGAGTTCATGTTCCCGTTCATGTTCTGCTCCTGCGCGGGCGCGAGGCCAACTAACAGCAGCCCCAAGCCGACCACAGCGCATAGAGCGATCCACATCATCCCCTTGTTCATAGCACTCCCTCCCGTGTTCACTAACATGCAAGTGACGGCGGGCAGACGCGTCTGAGCGCCGCCCGCGAAAAATTTTATGCGTCAAGCGCGCCCGAACCACTGTGCGGGCGACGTGCCGCCCGTGTTGGGGCCGCGGTCGAACAACTTGACGAGCACCACCCCGGCGATGAAGCCGCCGATGTGCGCGGCGTAGGCGACGCCGCCCTCTTGCGTCCCACCGCCGAGCAGGCCGAGGCCCTCAATTAACTGAAGCGCGAACCAGAGTCCGAGCGCGACGTAAGCCGGCACGGTCGTCAGCATACGCAAGATGATCACGCGCACTTGGCGCTTGGGAAACAGCAGTACGTAGCCGCCCAAGACGCCGGAGATCGCGCCCGACGCGCCGAGGCTCGGCACGATCTGGCTCTGCCCGAACATGACGGTCGTGAAGACGTGCGCGAGCGAAGCGAGCACGCCGCACACCAGATAGAAGATGAGATACCGCACGTGCCCCATGCGATCCTCCAAGTTGTCGCCGAAGATCCAGAGGAAGAGCATGTTGCCGAAGATATGCATGATCGAGCCGTGCATGAACATCGAGGTCAGGAGTGTCAGATAGACGCTGCCCGGCGTCGGCTGCAAGCCCGGCTGTTCAATAGTCTCACCGTTAAACTCGACCGTGCGCGGCGGCGTCACCACGTCGCGTCCTGTGACGATCTCGCGCGGGACGGCCGACCACGCATAGGTGAAGCGGTCGTTCGCGCCTAAGTTCTGAAAGAGCACGAAGACCAAAATGTTCGCGGCAATGAGCACGTAGTTGACTACGGGTGTGATGGTGCGGTCGGAGTTGTCGTCGCCGATAGGAAACATCGCCTAAGCCCTCTTCAAGTTGCGCGCAAGGCGGAATTTCAGCACGCGCCCGTGCACTTCGTATCGCGCACTCTTCACGCTTGCGTCACAAAGTTAAAGACCGCGAGACGTGATTCAGTGACCTGCCCTTGTGCTCTTGCACCGAAATGTTTTGCCGTTGTGCGAAGCGAGAGAGATTATTTGCATTCAGCGTTCCGCACCGCTCGCGCTCACACACATCGTCGTTTTGCGCCCGCAAAAGCAGCGCAGCCCGCCGCACCTGTCGCGGCGGGCTGCCCCGTTAGCACTGTTCCCGTACAGCAACGGCGCACGTTTTCACATCGGCGCGGTCGTCGCTCGTGCGTGTCCTCGGCTCATGTCTGACCTTCGGCGGCCGCTTCGGCGAAGGCCGGCTCGCCGTGTGCGAGATCGTACTTAATCTCCTGCGGCGTGCCGAAGACGCGGGCGCGCTCGTCGTCGAACTCGCCCTCCCAGCGCGCGACGACGCACGTCGCCAGACAGTTGCCGATGACGTTGACGCACGTGCGCCCCATGTCCATCAACTCGTCCACGCCGAAGATGACGGCGACGCCGAGCGCGCCGTAGCCGGGCATGAAGGTGTTGAGCGTCGCCAGCAAGATGACGAGTGACGCGCGCGGCACGGCCGCGACGCCTTTCGACGTGACCATCAGCGTCAGCATCATCACGAGCTGGCGGCCGAACGGCATGTGCTGCCCCGTCGTTGCTTCCGCCGCTTGCGCGACGAAGACCGACGCCATCGCCAGATAGAGCGTCGTGCCGTCGAGGTTGAAGCTGTAGCCGGTCGGGATGACGAAGCCGACGATGCGCGGCGGCACGCCCAGCCGCTCCATCACCTCCATCGCTTTCGGCAAGGCGGATTCGCTGCTCGTCGTCACGAACGCAATCGTCGCCGGCTCGCGCACCGCCTTGATGAACTTCGCCAGGGGGATGCGGAAGAGGAGCGCGACCGCGCCGAGCACGACGACGATAAAGATGACGAGCGCGAGATAGAGCGAGCCGATGAGCAGCCCCAGATTTTTCAACACGCCCAACCCTTGCGTCGCAATCGTGTGCGCCATCGCCGCGCCGACGCCGATAGGCGCGAACAACATCACGTAGGACGTGAAGCGAAACATGATCTGCGACAGGCTCTCGCAGGCGCGCAGGATCGGTCGCCCCTTTTCACCGAGCGCCGAGACCGCCATCGCGAAGATGACGGCGAAGGCGACGATCTGCAACACGTCGCCGCGCACCATCGCGTCGATGACCGACGCGGGGAAGATGTGGACGATGGTATGCACCAAGTCCTGCGGCTGCGTCTGCTGGATCGACTGGATCGCATTCGTGTCCGCCGAGAGCTGCACGCCGTAGCCCGGCTTGACGAGGTTCACCACGCCCAACCCGATGAAGAGCGCGAGGGTCGTCACGATCTCGAAATAGATGAGCGCTTTCGCGCCCATGCGCCCGACCTTCTTCAGATCGCCGCCGCCCGCGATGCCGACCACCAGCGTCGAGAAGACCAAAGGCGCGATGATCGACTTGATCAGGTTCAGGAAGATGTCGCGCAGGAAATAGACGCGGTTGCCCCACGCGGGTGAGACGTAGCCGAGCGTGCCGCCCACGACCAGCCCGACCATAATCCACGTCGTCAAAGACAGCCGCCACCAAGGCTTACTCTGCGCCGCGTCAATTCTGCGCGCCACCGCTTTGTCTGTGTCAGCCATAAATTTTCCGGTTCAACTCGCTCGATACAAAATGATCATTAGCTTGCGCATGCCTTATTGCTCGATCACGGCCACCGCGTCAACTTCGATCAAAAAACCTTCCTGCGCCAGCGACTGTACGCCGAGCCATGTGCTCGCGGGCAAACGCTCATGCGGGAAGAATTGCCGCAACGCCGCGCTGACCGCTTCGGCGTCAGTCGGCTGATAATTCTTCACGTAGATGTTCAGCTTTACCACGTCGGCGGTCGTCGCGCCGCCGGCCGCGAGCGCCGTCGCCAAATTCTCAAATGCGCGCAACGCCTGTGCGCCCAAGTCGCCCGCGCCGACGAGGTTCTTATCCTTATCCACCGCGACCTGACCGGCGACGTGAACCGTCCGGCCCGGCGCGACGACGACGACTTGCGTGAAAGCCTGCGCCCAGTTTGGCAGTGCGTCCGGGTTGATGAACTCTCTCGTCATGCCGGCCCTTATGTGTCTGCTATCTGCCCCAGCGCAGTTTGCCGCGCAGCACTTCAAAATAGTTGCGATGGATCGGCTGCACGAGGTTGAACGTGGTGCGGCTCTTGCGAATCACCACGCGATCGTCTTTCTGCATGACATAGCCGACCTGCCCGTCGAGCGTCAGCGCGACCTCTTCCTTAGCGGTCTTTAAGACCAACTCGATCGCCACGTCGTCGGGCACGACCAGCGGGCGATTCGAGAGCGTGTGCGGGCAGATGGGCGTGATGACGATGGCGTTCATCGATGGATAGATGATGGGGCCGCCGGCCGAGAGGTTGTAGGCGGTCGAACCCGTCGGGGTCGAGACGATCAGGCCGTCGGCGCGAAAGCAGTTGACGAACTGCCCGTCGAGTCGCGTCTCGATCTCGATGATGCGCGCAAGGGCCGATTTGCTGATGACCACGTCGTTTAAGACACGGTTGCGCAGGAGCGGTTTGTCGCCGCGCGTCAACTCGGCCCGGAGCATCATGCGGCGGTCGAGCCGGTAGTCGCCCGCGAGCGCGGCGTCGAGCGCGGCGGTCATCTCTTCGACGCGCACTTCCGTTAGATAGCCGAGACTGCCGTAGTTGATGCCGATGACCGGCACGGCGCGTTTGTCGAGCAGGCGCGCGGCAGCGATCATCGTGCCGTCGCCGCCAAGCACGATGATCAGATCGACCGAGTCGGCCAGTTCTTCATGCTCCATGACGGTGAGCTTGCAGCCGGTCTCGGCTTCGATGCGCGCGCTGTCGGTGCGTGGGCCTGCGACCAACTCAATGCCGCGCTGGCTCAAGTATTCGAGCAGACGGCAGATCGTCTTCACGGCCGCCGACTGGTGCGGCTTGACGAGCACGCCGACGCGGCGAATCTTGGCTGGCTTTGCTGTCGGCACGGGATCGAAGCACCGAGTTCCGGGCGCACAACTTGACGTGGAGAACGGGTCGGATGATACCCGCGCGGATTTCAGAGTGTCAACGCAGAGAAGTTAGCGCACGGCGTAGAGTGTGCCGTCCCAGCCGCCGAAGTAGACGAGACCGGCGCGGATGGTGGGCGCGGAGGTGATGATCGAGTTGGTGGGAAACGTCCAGCGCGAGCGACCCGTCTGCGCGTCGAGGGCGACGAGACCTTTGGCGCTGCCGAAGTGTACGAGCGCATTGGCGACCGTGGGCGCGGAGGTCACGCCCTGCTCCGATGCGTAGTGCCATAGCTCGCGGCCGTCGCGCACATCCGCCGCGTAGAGCGTGCCGGCGATGCCGCCGAAATAGATTGCGCCGTCAGCGACTGCGGGCGAGAACGGCAACCCGCCTTCGACCTGCGTATGCCATTTCTCTTGCCCGGTCGCCGCGTCGAGCGCGTAGAGCCGACCGGCGAGCGTGCCGAAGTAGAGCACGCCTTCAGCCAAGACCGGCGCACCGACGACCGCGCCGCTCTTGAATAACCATTTCTGCTGACCCTTCTGCGCGGCCACCGCTTGCACGCCGGCCGCTGTGCCGACGATCAACGTGTCGCCAAAGAGCAGCGGCGCGGTCGGTGTGCCGCGCGCGACGGCGAACGCCCAGATTTGTTTCCCCGTCGTCGCGTCGAGCGCGTAGAGCATGCCGTCCGTGCCCGACGCATAGACCCTATCGCCTGCGACGACCGGCAGCGTGCTCATCGCATACTCGGCCTTGAACTTCCACTTGACCGCGCCCGTCTGCGCGTCGAGCGCATAGAGCCGGTTGTCCTGACTGCCGATGTAGACCACCCCATTCGCGACGGCTGGTGCGCCGATGACGCGCCCGCCCGTCTTGCTGCGCCACAACTCGCGCCCGCTGTCCGCATCGGCCGCGTAGATGTTGTAATCGTAGCTGCCGAAATAGACGATGCCATTCGCGAGCGCCGGCATCGAATAGACGCTCCCGCCCGTCTTCAACTGCCACTTGACCGCGCCAACCAACGGCACAGCCTCAGTTTCAACCGGCGCGGCCGGCTGCGTGGTGCTCGCCGTCTGCTCACTCACGCCTTGCGCCCGCGCGCCGACAGACACGCACAGCAGCAGACTTAAAACCACGATGAGTCTGGAGATGCCTCTCATGGCTGACCTAAACATTAGCACGGGCGAGACATGTTACGCGTTCAGCACGTGCTTGCGCTTCGCGTTCACTGCGAGTTCGGCTTCGTGCCTTCCTGCCCCGCCGTTTCGTCCTTCGGCATGTAGTAGCCTTTGCGCGCGTTGATCATGAGCTTGCGCTCTTTGCCCTTGCTGTCCTTGGCCGAGATGCGGACTTCGAGCGGGTGCATCTGCCCATCGTCGCGCTCACCTTCCGCGAGCGCGAAGCCGAGACTGTAACGTGCGGTCAGGTTGCCGACGATCTTCGCCAGCCCCGTCGCGTAATCGGCCGGGCGATGCACCTTGATGACTTCGCCGCCCGTCTGCTTGGCGAAGTGCTGGGCGCTACCCGCGATGCTCAAGCCCACCCAGTTGCCGAGCGGTTTTAGGATCGGCATCGCGAGCTTAAAGCCCGTCTTCATGTCCACGACGAGCGCGCTGAAGATGACGTTCGACTTGATCAAACGCGACGCGATGAAGTCGCGCTGCGCATAGAAGATCGGCGCGATGCCGTCGGTCACGAAGACCACGGCCGCCTGCGAGTTGGGGCGCTCTTTCGCGATGGTCTTATTGATCTCCCAAGTGGCGGCGGCCAGATCGGAATCGTCCATGTCCACCGTGACCGAGCCGTCCGCGTTCTTGCGCTCGATCATGATCTGCCCGTCCGGTTTGACGATACGCCGCACGGTGTGCCCGTCCTTGTCCGTGAACACGTCAACCACTTCGCCGTATTCACTGTCCTTATCGCCGTCCTTGGCTTTATCCTTCTTGTCGCCCGCAGACTGTTTGGCCGCGTCGGTTTGCGCCTGTTCGGTCGTCCGCTTGATCTCGGCGGCCGTGGGCGGCGTGCCGTTCGACTTCTGCTGCTCTGCGGCCGTCCGCTTGATTTCGCCGGCCGCGCCTTCGACGGCGTCCGCGGTCTGCGCGACGGGCACGCCGTTATCTTCCGCGTTCGCTTCGCTCGCGCTCTCGCCGACGAGCGTCGGCACAATTGCCAGCGCCGAGGCAACGGCCGCGCGGTTGCGTGTGAACTTCGTTAGCCATTCACGTTTGCCGTCCACGCCGCCCGGATCGAGCACGATGACCGCCACTTCATCATTGGGCGGCAGCTTCGCCAACTCGTTCGCCATCGCGGCGAGAATTTCCGTGCGCCGCAGGAAGCGCCCCGCGCCGAGCCGTTCGAGATCGAAGACGAGCGTGAGCGCTAAGGGTTTGCGCCCCACGTCGCCCTCGCGCGTGAAGTAGCTCAGCTTGCGCGGCTGCCCGTCGGCGAGCACGGTGAAGTTCTCCAACTTCAGATCGGTGATCGGCTCTTTCGACTTCTTATCCTTCACCAGCGCATCGAGCGACACGACGCGCGTGCGCACACGCAACACCGAATCCTCCGCCACCTCTTGCGCGCGCGCATACAGCGCGCCACTACCAAGCAGCGCAAATGCGCCGAGCAACTTGATCATGCCGTGTCTGATCTTCATGACTGCTGACTCTCCTAAAATGATTTGAAAGATGGCTAACCCTTATTGATCGTTCGCGGTTTTAGACGCTTCGTCCGTGATGTTGCGGGTCTCCTGTTCGGGGTCTTGCAGGAGCTTGGCAAATTCGTCGCGGTCGAGATTGACTTGCAGCACCGTGCCGTCGCGTTGCGCGAGGACGACGATGAGGACTTTGAATTTGTCGCCGTCCGGTTTGACGAAGGTGTAGGTCAACCCTTCGTCGCGCTGGCGCACGGCTAAGAGCGAGTCCCAGCCGGGGATTAAAGTCTGGCGCAGCAGCCGGTGAAATTCGCTGAAGCCGTCGCGCGTCGTGAAGTCCTGATCCTCGAAATACGCCAGCTTGAAATCGCCGAAGCGCAGCGCCCGGCGCACGTCTGAGGAGACGACCTTCGCCGCCTTCAGCCCCAAGTTGGCAAGCATCGGTACACCTTTGTGCTTAACGTGGTAGTAAGACTCGACCAGCTTGACGACGGAATGATATTCGGCCTCGCCGCCGGCAGCACGGAGCGGTTGCACGCTGGCGCAGAGCACGAGCGCGCCAAGCAGCAGGTTGCGGCTGATGTTCTTGAGCATCATCGTCACCTCTCTCCGCTTAAGGCTTCTTGAACTGTTTCGCGGGCACGGCGGGCAGAGTCTTCTCCGGCTTCTTCTCGTCCGGCTTCGCCTCTTCGATGTCGAGGTCGGGGATGCCGAACTGCCCTTCGAGCTTCGAGAGTTTCTCAATGTCTATGATGCCGACGATGTTGACGACCGTGAGCGCCTTCGGCTCGGCGGCAAGGATGGCTAAGCCTTCGACGCGCGCGCCCTGCGGCGCGGTCATCAGATAAACCTCGATGTTACGCCCGTCCCGCTTATTGATGACGTTGACGAAGCGCGCCCAGCCCGGCGCTTTCAACTGCGCGCGAATCGGCGCGATGTCCGCCTGCGTGTACTCGCCCTCGTTGATGAACTCGAAGTTCTTGACGTAGACGCCCTTCAGCCCGGCGACGATGTCCTTGAGTTGTTTCACGTCGGGGTCGGTACTCTTATCGAACACCGTGATGGGAATTATCTTTAACAGCGATTCGGGCAGGTTCACGTCTACGATCTGGTTCGCCTTGGCGGCGAGCGGTTCGAGACTGTCGATCTGCAATTGCGCCGGGTAGTGTACTTGCGCCTGCGCCGCTTGATGCGCGCCGCCGATGATGAGCGCGAGGGCGAGTAATTTCAGTAAAGCGTGGTTGAAGTTTTTCATAATGGCGTTACTCCCAAACAAATTTATCTCGACTCCGGCTGGCGCATGGCGCTGGCTTCCTGCAACTCGCGTTGCGCGTAGTTGTACTTGGCGCTGGCGATGCGCAGAGCGAGCAGCAGTTGCTCCGTCGCCTGTTTCTGCTCCGGCGTCATCGGCGTACTCGCAAGCTGTTCCTGCGGCCTAGTTTTCAACTCTCGCGGCGCGTGCCGTTTTGCGTTTGCGCCGACATGAGTAGAGACGCGCTTGTGGGGTTGATAGTTAACACGCTGCTCGATGACAGTCGTCTCTTTCTGCTTAGGCGCGGACTGTTCGTTCGCGTTATTCACGATCGCGGTTTGCTGTGGCGCTTGTTCGTTCGGCTGCGGCGCGACGATCTGTTGTGGTGCTTTGGTCGCCTCCTGCACGCCCTTGTTGTGCTGCGACATGATCAGCCATGCGCCGGCAAGCAGCGTCAGGAGGAGCGAGGCGGCGACGGCGAGCCGTTGCCACCGGAATGGCCGTTGTTGCGGCCGAAAGGAGTTGCGCGCAGCGCGCGCGCTGAAGTCCTCCGGCAGTTTGAGCGGGCGCGGTTCGTAGCGGAGCGTGCCAAGCAGTTGCTCCAGACGCTCAATGTCCTCTTCCGGCTCGCCCGACTTGTCCCACAGATAGTCGCTCATAAAACTTCACTGCTCCTTCCCGTAACCCACCACTTGCATGCGCTCACGCAGCAGCTTCATGCCGCGATGTATGTTGACGCGTACAGACGCGGGCGCTAACCCTGTGCGCTCCGCGATCTCAGGCCCCGTCATGCCTTCGACGAACCGCAGGATCAGCGGCTCGCGATAGGCTTCCGGCAGCTCGCGGATGATGTCGAGCACTTCATTCGCCTCGGCCTGCGGCGTGGCATGCTGGGCGAGTGTGTCGGGCAACTCGTCCGTCTCGCGTTTGCGGCGGTGATAATCCATCGCGCGGTTGCGCGTGATCATCGCGAGCCAGGGGCCAAAGCGTTCGGCGTCGCGCAGACTGTCGATCTTGCGCAGCACCGTTAAAAAAACGTCCTGCACGAGATCGTCCACTTCGCCGTAAGGCACGCGCGCCAGCAGGATGCCGTGCACCATGCGTGAGTAGGCATGGTAGAGCCGGCCAAAGGCGTCTTGGTCGCCGCCGCGCACGGCCTCGACCAGCGCGACTTCAACGGGGGCTTCAGTCATAGGCGCTGCGACTATCGGACTCTGCCCTGTAATGCCCAGCAGGTCGCCTGTCGCCTCAAGTTTGAACATGCAGTGAAGACCTCAAAGGGACGCCGGTGGAGAGTGCCCGTTTACGTTTAAGCGACGCCCCTGTCCGCCTCTAAAGACGCGCTTCGGCAGCAAGTGTTAACCGCGCCGAGCGCGGGCCGCGAATTTTTTTTAACCAAAGGACAGACGGCTCAGCCGGACAGCGGGCATGTGCGACCGGAACGAACGACGATGCGGCCGTTATTACGCGCAGAAGACGGGGCGCGACGCAAGGCGCGCGGCGGGTTTGGGCGCAGGCTGCAAATTAGCGGACGTTGCTTAACGTTTCTTGCTGCGGGCGGGCGACTTGCGCTTGACGCCTTCACTCTTCGTCGGGCTTGGCAGTCTGT
Source organism: Pyrinomonadaceae bacterium (assembly GCA_045807745.1). Taxonomy (GTDB): domain Bacteria; phylum Acidobacteriota; class Blastocatellia; order Pyrinomonadales; family Pyrinomonadaceae; genus QHXQ01. The sequence goes on along the minus strand of JBJMGT010000043.1, from coordinate 114,512 downwards.
CTGGTAGGTCTAGCTCATCGTCAATTAGCACGTCAACAATAATATTGGCGGCGCGGGCATATTGCAGGAGAAGCATTAGCGGCGGCTCGTTTTTGTCCAGTTCATATTTCGAGATCGTCGTGTAATCAATCGAATCTTCTGCACCCAAACGCTTGAGCATCTCGGTCTGAGTCAGACCAAGCGCATTACGAATCTGAAGCAGCTTTTCGGCCAAGCGAGCCGGCCTCGGACGCGCGCTACCCATCAGGAATTGCCTCCTGATAGATAGGCAGTAACGCACAACGGCTTGCTTATATGGATAGCTATCCATATAATCTTGTTGCCCGTAATTATCGCCGTGAGTATGAACCTTTCATGCTCAACGGCGACGCTCATCACTCGGCAATCTGTGGGGGTGAGCTACGCATGACCGTTGTTTTCAAAGACTAGAACGGGCGCAAGGATAACACAGATGCACCTCACCATCCTGCACGTCGAAGATAATCAACTCGTCGCCGCCACCGTGAAAGAACTGCTGGCCTATGAAGGCTGGCGCGTGACCCTCTGCCCGGATGGCCCCGCCGGGCTGCGCGCGCTTGAGAGCCGCACGCACTACGATCTGTTGCTCATGGATAACGAACTGCCCGGCCTCGACGGCTGGCGGTTGATTCAGCACGCGCGCACCCTGCCGCACCGACAAGCCACACCGATCATCATGATGTCGGCCAGAGACATGACCCAGACAGCTACAGAGGTGGGCGCAGATGCATTTCTCATGAAACCGGAGGGGGTCGCGCGGCTCGTGCCGACGATCTCGCGGTTAGTCAATCGGGCTGCGCGATAGGTGGGGCGCGCAGCCCGCGCTGGCACGTCTTTGGGTAGGCCGTGGAGACTGTGCCGCGTGGCCGCCATGTTGCGGGGCGAAGGGCATGGCGGCCAAGTTTTCGTTGTCAGTACCTGTCAAACTACTTCCGGCTTGTCAGAATGAACAGGCGGGAGGCTGAGAAGTTGGCTGCGAAGTCCCGTAGGGACGACGTGACAATAGCCCAGCACTTTTAGTGCTGGGAGAAAGTGCCCGGTAGAAGCATATAGTCCCGTAGGGACGACTGAGCGCAAGCACTCAGTTCAATCGTCCCTACGGGATTCTCATTACCTTTCGTGCCGCCAACCCAGCGATGAATCGCTGGGCTAATGTCAGAGCGTCCCTACGGGACTTTGCAAACAGATTTTGAGCGAAAAGCTCGATTTACGGCTGTTTTCAGCCGTTTTCAGCGTCAACGGGCAGCGTAGCGCCGTGCGCGCAGGCTATATCCACGCGTCCGTGCGCTATATCAAGGTGAAAGATGGCTATATCGGCGTGAAAGACGGCTATATCAGTGCGCAAACCAACCATATCAGTGTAAAAGCCGACTATATCAGCGTTCGCGCTGGCTATATCAGGCTGAAAGTTGAGTATATCGGCGTTTGCGCCGGTTATATCGGTGCGCGCGGCGCGCATATCGGGTCGGGAGTCGGGTTGAGCGGGCGGATAGCAAAGCCGCGCGGGGCGCAGTTTTGGGTGGGGGCGAAAAATTCAGCCGGCGCGGATGAAACGGGAGTATAATCCGCGCTCGTCACAAGTTGTCGTTACACGTCGCAAGTCCTTACGCAACGGTCACAGCAGAGCAAGCGGTCACAGAATCAACGGTAGCAAACCCGTCGGCTAGCACCTCGCCTAGCCGGTTTCCTCAATCCCGCTTCAAGGACATACCCATCCTTTGAGCTTCACCTACGAAGGAGACTAGATCATGAGAGACTCAGAGATTCGACGCTTGGAGATGTTCATACGCGAGAGCGTGTTCGGCCGGGCGCACGCGGCCGCGTTCCCATCGAAGACGTGCGGCGCGGAAGTGCTCGCAGAACTCGACGCGGTCATTACGGAATTGGAAAGCCACTCGACGGCGCAAGCGTCCGGGCAGCGCGGCGCGAAAGCGGGCACGACGCACAAGGCGGCGGCGCGCGCCGCGCTGCGCGAAGACCTCGAAGCCATCAGTCGCACCGCGCGCGTCATGGCGCTCACCACACCCGGTCTGGAAGATAAGTTTCGCCTGCCGCGCAATGCCGGCGATCAGGCGTGGCTCGCGGCGGCGCGCGCCTTCGCGCAGGACGCCGCGCCGCTCAAGGCCGAGTTCACGCGGCGCGGACTGCCCGAAGATTTTATTGACGACCTCAACGCGGACATAGCGGCGTTTGCCACGTCGATTGACAGCCGCGCGCAGCAGACCGGCGAGCGCGTCGCGGCGACCGTCGCCATTGACGCGGCCATTGATCGCGGGATGAATGCCACGCGCGAGTTGGACGCCATCGTGCGCAACATCTTTCGCGACGACCCTGCGGCGCTCGCCGAATGGACGAGCGCCAGCCACACGGAACGCGCGCCGCGCCACGCCAGCGCCCCGCAGCCGCCCGCCCCTCCACCCGCACCTAAGTGAAGTACGTAAGGCCATCTCGCCGGGAGCGCGGGCGTCCCGCCCGCCAACGAGCCGTGAGGCGCGTCAGTTGTTCGCGCTTACGCGCTCAAGGCGGGCGGGACGCCCGCGCTCCCAGCTTTACGCAACCTCCGCCATCCCGAAGCCCATCGAATTGCGCGCGCCGTAGCCGGCCTCGTAACCCAACTCGATCAATTCTTTGCTGCCTTCAACGATGAAAGGTGCGAGCCAGCCGCGTACCTTGATGCCGCGTATGTCCGTGAGCACAGAGGCGCGCCGACCGTGTTGGGCGGCGGCGGACAGATACGCTTCGTCCCAAGTCCAGCGCAACTCCGTGTCGGCCGGTTCATGCCCGTACAGCGCGCGATGTTTGCGCAGGAGATTCTGGCGCACAACCTCAGACCAATCATCGGCGGGATTGAGAAAGCGCGGATGCTGCTGCCCCTCGCCGACCGATTCCGTGATCGGCGACAGGGCGCGCAAGCGCATCCGGTTCGTGAACGCGGGCGCAGGCAATGTCTCGGCCTCAGTGAGCCGGAACTGCGCGCCCGCGATATTGAACGTCGCGCACTGGAAGAGACCGGCCACGAAGTGCTCGACGAAATTGCCGACCGGCGAAGTGATCTGTAGATAGACGGTCGGCTCCGCGAGCAGCAGCCGGTCGCCGACGAGCCGGCTGTGCGCGGTCGTCAGGCGCGAGAAGGTGAACAGCTTGAAGGCGCGCCCGTCGGCATGGAAGCCTGTGTCGTGGAGACGCGCGGCGAAATCGTTTGAAGCCTGACCGAGCGTAGCGTAGATCATCGCGGCGACGGCGTGCTGATAGTTGAGCGGCAGCATGGTTGTGCGCTGCAAAGCGGTCAATGTGAGTTTTACGCGCACGGCCCTTTAGGCTTGCTCCGCCGCACAGGTGAACATTATGGCCATGCTGGTCAACGTTAAGCTGAGCGCTCCTGTTTGAGCGGTAGCTCGACGTGAAAGCTTGTGCCTTGACCGGGCGTGCTCTCGACGGAGACGCGCCCGTTGTGTTGTTCGACAATCTTTTTGACGATGGCCAGCCCTAAACCGGTGCCCCGTTTTTTGGTGGTGAAGAATGGCTCGAAGAGGTGGGCGCGGATGCGTTCGTCTATGCCCTGACCTTGATCTGTGATGGTGATGCGCGCGGCGTGGATCGTGCCGGACGCGGACGTGTGCTCTTTGTCCCTGCTCTGCGACAGTGTGGTGCGCTCGGTGGTAAGCCGGACGGTTGCGCCTGCGGCGCTGGCATCCACCGCGTTGGCGATCAGGTTGACGAACACTTGCCGCATTTGATCAGCGTCGAGCGTGCCCGTCAGCGGCGCGGCCGTGTAGTGGCGCTCCACGCTCGTCTGCTTGGCTTGCAAGCGGTCGGCGACGAGTTCGAGGCTCGCGTCGAGCAGGTCGTTGATGTTCACCTCTGCGAGCGTCAACTCGCGTTCGCGCGAGAACTCGGTTACATCCACCGTTAGCTTGTTCAAGTGCGCGATGCCGCGCTCGACCAACTCGATGGTGTTGTGCGCTTCCGGGTTCTCAGTCATGTCGCGCAGCATGGCGACGCCGAGGCGTATGCTGCCCAGAGGGTTTCTGATCTCGTGCGCAACTTGCGCCGACGCCTGCCCGACGGCCGCGAGTGAAGTCTTACGCCGCAACTCCAACTCGGTCGCCGCCGCTTCGGTCACGTCCACGAGCGTGAGGATTTGGCCCTGCTCACCATCAAGCTGGAGCGGCGACGAATAGACATCGAAGCGGCGCGCGGCCGCCGGCGGCCCGTCTGTGTCGGGGGCAGCGTGCGCACCGTTTGCGCCGTCAGTGCCGAGCAGCCAGCGCCCGTGATAAGTGGGTCGTTCGACGCGCCCGGCAGTGGCGGCGGCGAGTAGTTTCATGCCCTCTTCGTCGGCGATCTGATCATAGGCGGATGCGCCGACCGCCGCGCGCGGGAAGAGCCGGAAGAAGGTCTGATTGGCACTGCGTATGCGCGCCTGCGCGTCGAGCGCGGCGACGGCGCTCATCATGCCTTCGAGCATCTGCGCGTTGAACTGCCGCTCGCGCCGCGCCACTGTCAAGCTTGCGCGCAACTCGCGGAAGCGACGTTGCAACTCCCAGACGGCCAACACAGCGATCAGCACGGCGAGCGTGGCCGCCGCGAAGGTGAGCCGCTGGATGCGCGCCGCCGCCGCCTGCTCTGCTAACAGGCGCACGCGGATGAGGTCTTCCTGCTCATCCTGCGACTGTTTGATGAACTGCCGCAACGGTTCGTCCAGATCGCGCAAGAGCGCGAACGCATCGAGCGTGTAGTTGCGCGGGTCTTCGGTCGCGTGTATGTAGCGGTCGAGCGTCTGCCGGAAGGCGCGCCCCGGCGGCGTCTGCGCGACAGGCAGGCGGTCGAAGGCGGGCAGTTGCGCCTGCACTTCGTCGCGCGCGTGCCCCAAACGCTTCTCGAACGGGATGATGATGTCGCCCTGCTGGTCGCGGCGTTGCAACTCCTCGTGCCGCGTCAGCGCTTCGGCTTCAAGCGTGACGATTGAGTTGCGCAGTTCCAACAGGTACTTGGTCTTGATGGCCTGTTGTTGTTCGCGATTCTGCACCTCTGTACTGACCTGCCGCACTTCCCCTTCGCTCAGCCAGCCGAGCGCCACGACCAGCGCGACGAGCAGGACGAAGCTGCCGAGCAGCACCGGCAGCATCGGCTCGACCTCGCGCCCACCCGGCAGGTGCACGCCGCCCGCCGACGGCGCGGGGCCACCCGCTGGCGCACCACCCGGCTCATCCTCCGTGTGCAAACGGCTATACACCACGCGCCCGCCCGCGTGCTGCTCAGTCTTAGATTGTTACTCGTCACTCATCATCACTGTCCTTTCACGTCCATCCAGTTTGCGCCGGTGCCGAGTTCGACTTCGAGGGGCACGTCCAGTTCGACGGCCGTCTCCATCTCGCGTTTGAGGATCGCGGCGGCTTGCGCGGCCTCTGCCTTTGGGGCTTCGAGCAGTAGCTCGTCATGCACCTGCATGACCATGCGCGTCTGCAAGCCCGCGCGCCGTAAGGCTTCGTCAACTCTGAGCATCGCGACCTTGACGATGTCACTCGCCGAGCCTTGAATGGGCATGTTGATGGCCTCGCGTTCGGCGCGGGCGCGGATTTGGCCGTTGCGGTCGTTGATGGTCGGCAACGGTCTGATGCGGCCGTACATGGAACGTACGTAGCCTTTCTCGCGTGCCTCTTCCGGCACTTTGTCCATGTACGCGCGCACGCCCTTGTAGGTCTTGTAGTAGTCGTCAATGACCTGCTTCGCTTCTTTGCGTGAGATGCCGACGCGCTGCGACAGCCCGAACGGCTCGACCGCATAGGCGATGGCGAAGTTGACGATCTTGGCGAAGCGGCGCTTCTCTTTTAACTCCTCTTTCGTCTTTGCGCCGAAGACGAGTTGTGCCGTGCGCGTGTGTATATCTTCGCCTTTCTGGAACGCGTCGAGCATGACGGGGTCGCGCGTGATGTGCGCGAGCAGGCGCAATTCGAGTTGCGAGTAATCGGCCGCGACGAAGACGTTGCCCTTGTCGGGCACGAACGCGCGCCGGATGCGGCGACCGAGTTCGGTGCGGATGGGAATGTTTTGCAGATTGGGGTCCGAACTACTCAAACGACCCGTCGCCGTCACGGTCTGATTGAGCTGACTGTGTATGCGCCCGTCCGGGCCGACGAGCGCGGGCAGCGAGTCCGTGTAGGTCGCTTTCAGTTTATCAAGCTCGCGGTATTCGATGATCAGACGCGGCAACTCGTAATGTTGCGCAAGTTCTTCCAGCACGGCCCGATTGGTCGAGACTTGACCGGTCGAAGTCTTCCGGCCCGTGCTGATGTTCAACTCTTCCAAGACCTCGCCGACCTGTTTGGGCGAGCTGATCTTGAACTCGCGTCCCGCCACCTTGTAAATCTGTGCGGTCAGCTTCTCCAACTCCGCGCCAAAGAACTTCGACAACTCGCCGAGGGCCTTCGTGTCCACGCGCAAGCCTGCCGCCTCCATGCGGTGCAGCAACGGCGCAAGCGGCAACTCCATCTCGTTGTAGATCGTCTCAAGTCCCTGTTCGAGCACGCGCCCGTGCAGCACATCGGCCACTTGCGCGGTCAGGTCGGCCGTCTCGGCCGCGCGCCACTGTTGCTCCGTCCAGCCCTCGCCCGTGTCCGTCCAGCCGTCGGCGATACTCGTCTCGCGCGCCAGATCGGCCAAGTCGTACTTGCTGCGGATCGGATCGAGCAGGTAGGCGGCGAGCAAGGTGTCGTCGGTCACGCCTTCCAACTTTAGCCCTAGCGGCGCGAGCAATGCAGTCGCGCGTTTGAGATCGTGCACGGATTTTTCCAGCAGCCCGTTGCCGAGCACGTCGCGCAACATGGCGGCGGCGGCTTCCGCACCGTCGGCAAAATTTTCGAGCTCGATGAAGGCGGATGTAAACGCGGCCGACGAGATGGCTAACCCAGTCGGCAAGCCCTGTTCGCGCGTCGAGCCTTGCGTGCCCGCGCCCGCAGGCGTCGAGTCGGCGACGGCAAACGCCCAATGCTCCGTCTCCCAGAGCTTGCGCACGAGCGGTTCAAGTTCCGCCGCGTTGCGGATCATGCGATAGCGGCGCTGAGCGCTTGGCCCTAGATCGACGCTCCCGGCCGCGTCGGCGAACTCGCGCGTCAAGGTCTGGAACTCAAGCTCGCGGAAGAGCGCGTAAGCGGCGGGGCGATCAGGCGGACGCGAGCGCAACTGATCAAGATCGAGCGTGATGTTCACGTCCGTCTTGATCGTCGCCAACTCGCGCGACTGCCGGATCAAGTCCGCGTTTTCGCGCAAAGATTCGCGATAGGTCTTGTGTTTGACCGCCTCCCAACCTTTGAGCGCATGCTCAATCGAGCCGAACTGTTTGATGATCTGTACTGCGCCCTTCGCGCCGATGCCGGGCGCGCCCGGAATGTTATCCACCGAGTCGCCCATCAAGCCGAGCAGCTCGATGATCTGTGTCGGGGGCACGCCAAACTTCTGTTCGACCCAAGCCTCGTCGCACCACTCGACCGGCGGCACAGGCTCTTTGCGTTTCACGTTCTGCGAGTTTTGCCGCATGCAGATGACGAGCGGGTCGCGCACGAGTTGGCACATATCCTTGTCGTTCGAGACGATGACGGCCTGCAAACCCTTCGCTGCGGCCTGCACGGCGAGCGCGCCGATCACGTCGTCGGCTTCATAGCCGGGGACGTTTAAGATCGGAATGTTGAAAGCTTCGCAGACGCGGACGATGTATGGAATCTGCGAGGCCAACTCGTCGGGCATCTCTGTGCGATGCGCCTTGTAGCCTGCGTCCATCTCGTGGCGGAACGTAGGCACGCCCGACTCGAAGACAGCGGCGATATAAGCGGGCTGTTCGTCGGCAAGCAACTTCCTGAGCATGCTGGTGAAGATGAAGACGGCCTGCGTCACCTGCCCGCTACTGTTGCGCAGCGGCTCCATGCGCCCGCCCATCGGCGCAAAGAAGGCTCGGAAGATGTGCGAGAACGAGTCGATCAGATAGACCCGCTCCGTCGGCGTCGGCGACGAACCCTGTGTGTCCGGCATTGTGAATTTGATGATAGAGAAAGCAGGGCCGGGTGACAAGGGAATAAAAGCAGTGATAAGTGCCGAGTGACGAGTGACAAGATCAGAGCTTGTTTTAGCTCGGCACTCGGCACTCGGCACTCGGCACTGGGGTTGATTGTGGCGCGCGCGCCGCACGGTTGTGGTCTGTGTGCCACAAACAGCCGCAGCAGGACGCGGCATTTCCAACAATTACTGGTGTGCAGCACGCGGCATAATCATTGCACTCTATTTTCGCGCTTCAACATACAGACGTGTCGGCGCGTGCCGGCCGTGAAAGGATCAAGTCTCAATTTGAGCAGACAGACAACACTCACGCGGTCTGTGGCCATTTCCGGCTTAGGCTTACACACGGGCGTGCCCGTACATGTGCGCCTGCGCCCTGCGCCGCCCGACACCGGCTACATCTTCGTGCGCACAGACCTCGATAATTTCGAGATTCCCGCGACCGTCGAGTGCGTCGCCCATTCAAGCTACGCGACGACCTTGATGCACGCGGGCGTGTCGCTCGCCACGGTCGAGCACCTGTTAGCGGCCCTGCGCGGCGGCGGCGTGGATAACGCTTACGTCGAAGTTGATAACCTGGAAGTGCCGATCATGGACGGCTCGGCCGAGCCGTTCACGGAACTGATCGAGCGTGTCGGCGTGGTGGCACAACCGGCGGCACGGCGTGCGTTGCGTGTGCGGAAAAAGATCACGGTCGCCGAAGGCGCGCGCCGCATGAGCGTCGAGCCGCACGACGGCTACGAGATCGACTGCCTGATCGACTTCCCGCACCCGCTCATCGGCACGCAGCGCCTACGCTTCGACGCGCTCGACCCCGCAGCCTTCGGGCGCGAGATCGCCGGCGCGCGCACGTTCGGCTTCACGGCCGAGATCGAAGCCCTGCGCCGCGCCAATCTCATCCGTGGCGGCTCAATCGACAACGCCATCGTGCTCACGCCCGACGGCATGTTGAATGCAGCACCGCTGCGCACACGCGACGAGTTCGTGCGCCACAAGATTCTCGACATCATCGGTGACTTGGCCCTCTTAGGGATGCCGCTCCTCGGGCTCGTCCGCGCCGAACGCAGCGGGCATCTCTTTCATGCAATGCTGATGACGAAACTGCTCCGCGACGATACGGCGTGGGAAGTCGTGGATATGCCGGTCAGCGCAGTCGTATATGCTTAATGATTCAGCGCGCCCGGCTAGTTAATCTTTTTCCGCCGCGCTGAACTCCGCGATCACTTCAATCAGGCCGACGATGTTGCAATTAAGCAGGTATAGCTCGCCCGCCGGAATCCAGTACTCGCGATGCTCCGCGCCGCCGACCGTCTGCGGCAAGAACTTACTGAGATACATAGAGCGCACGCGGAAGCGCGTCACGTAGCCGCGCTTGTCCTCGTTGTACTTCGCGTTCCAATCACGCGCGATCTGGACGGCATACGCCTCGCTGAGCACGGGATAGAAGATCGGCTGATCAGGCAGGCGCGGCGGAAACTCTCGATAGCCGCTCTTGCGGATCAGGATCAATTCCGTCGTACCCACCGGGCGATACAGTGTGGTCGTCGCCTCGTCGCTCATCGCGCCCTTCAATCCTCCCGCACAAATTCATACACAATGTGCACGCGCAACTCGCCCGGCGCGACCTCTTGGCGCACCTCTTTTGCGCGCAGGCGGAGCGCGCCGCTGTTGGACATCTTGGTGAGCGGCAGACGCAGTGAGACTTGATCTGCGCGCAGGATTTCGACCGGGTTCAAGCGCGCGTCCAAAGCATCCTGCACCAACCCCGTGATGCCGTTATTGAGCATCGAAGGCACTTTGCTCAAGTGCACTTCGCGCACTACGACGCGGGCGACGAGCGCTTGTTTGGTTTGATCGAATGAGAGATTCAGGTTCGTGTCGGCCCAGCCTTGAAACTTCAGACAGCCGACGAGCGGCGCACCGTATGCGCCTTTGAACGCAACTGGCGCGCTGATCTCTCCGTTGCGAAATTGCACGCCTGTGTGCGCGCCCGCCTGTGCGCGCAGCAGCGTGATCTCGCTCGCGCACGCACCGCCTTTGTTGTCGCCACCTGAGAGCGGGAAGGTCGGCGGCTGCGGCAAAGTAAACAATGATTCAATGAGCGCGTTGAAGAGCCGTTCGGGCAACACGACTGTGACCTCGCCCGCCGGGATCGCTTTCGCTTCGACCGGAGCGTCTGTCTTAGGCGTCGTTGTAGCGTGAACGTTGGGGAGGGTGGCGACGGTCAGCAGCAGCGCGCAAGCTAGACGCGCGATTAAACTTCGCAAACTTTATTCCCCTTTCACAACCCGGTGCGGACGATATCGTGCAGCCGCAGCAAGCCCACACACGCGCCCCGCTCATCGACGACCGGCAGGACGGAGATTTGCGACGGGCGATCCTCCATCAGTTGTAGCGCCGCGTAGGCGAGCGTGTCGGGCGTCGTCACGACGGGCGTCGGCGTCATGATCGTTGCGCTCGTCAACCGTGCGAGGTCGGCCAACTCGCCGCGTTCGAGCGCGCGCCGCAGATCGCCGTCCGTGATGATGCCGGCAAGTTGCCCCGCGCCGTCCACCACGTTGACCGCACCCAAGCCGCCGCGACTGATCGCGTGCACGACTTCGAGTAGCGTTGCGGCCGGCGCAACTATCGGATTCTGAGCGCCGCCGTGCATCACGTCCGCCACGCGCAGCATCAGGCGTTTGCCCAACTGCCCCGCCGGATGATTCATAGCGAACGCTTCGGGCGTCAACTCTGCGCACTGCATCAACGTGACAGCGAGCGCGTCGCCGATGGCAAGCGCGACCGTCGTGCTTGTCGTTGGTGCGAGACCGAGCGGGCATGCTTCCTTTGAGACAGAGGCATCGAGCACCACGTCTGCGCGCGCGGCGAGCGTCGAACGCAGGTTGCCGATGATGGCGACGACGGGCACGCGGTTGTGTTTGAGATACGGCAGCATAGCGAGTATCTCGTCCGTCTCGCCGCTGTTGCTGATGACGACGACCACGTCGTCCGTCGTCACGACGCCCAAGCCCCCGTGCAGCGCGTCCGATGGATGCAGGAAGACGGCGAGCGTGCCCGTGCTCGTCAGCGTCGCCGCGATCTTCTGCGCCACGTTGCCCGACTTGCCGACGCCGACCACGACGACCTTGCCGCGACTATCACGCAGCAGCGCAAGCGCCCGCTCGACCGCGTCCGGCGCTAGCCGCTCGGCCGTCTGCGCGATGGCTTCGGCTTCAAGGCGGAGACAGTCCGTGACCTGTGTGAACAGCTTGCTTTCAGTCATGACAGAACTTGGTGCGCGCGCTTCTTACATGAGGTCGGAGCATACGACGAAGGCGCGCACGCCGACAAGCGTGCCTTTAGTAGTTATTCCATCAAATGATCGGCGCGATCATAAGCCGGCCCGCAGACGAGCAGTAAGGTCAACGGCCCTGCGCCGGTGTTGGTGAGCGTGTGCGAGCAGCCGCGTGGGATAAAGACGGCGTCGCCCGTTGTGACCGCGCGCGCTTCGTCGCCCACAGTCATGTGTCCGTTGCCGCTCAAAATGTAATAGACCTCTTCGGTCGCGTGGTGGTGATGCCGCCCGACGGTCGCACCCGGCGGCAAGACTTCTTCCGCGAGACTGCATAGCTCGATTTCCGACGTAGTGCGATCAATCAACGGGCGTATCTCCGACCCGTGCGGCGTGTTGATGACGGCGGCGTGCTGGCGGTTGACTACTAGCATAGACTTTTAGCTTAATCGTTCCTCTCTGACTCGTGTGCTTGATACGCTATAATTGAACGCCCTCACTTTGAAATAGACTTGGAGGAAGTATGCACAAGTACGAAAGTGGCAACCGTAGTGAAGCCATCGTCCTCACCGCCTATCTTAACGCGGGCTTTCAAGTTAGCATCCCCTTCGGCAGTAGGGCGAGCTACGATCTGGTAGTTGGCATCGGCGCGCGTCTGCTCAAAGTGCAAGTCAAAACGGCATGGCTAAGTAACGGCTGCGTCCTCTTCAAAAGCCAGCGTAGACAACCGGGTGCTGGTCTCACGCGCAGACCATACAAGCCCGGTGAGGTTGACTACTTCGTAGCGTATTGCCCGACGGATGGGAAACTCTACGCATTGCCGGCCACTGGGCAAGGGGCAGAAGGTCGGTTGCGGCTCACGCCAGCGAAAAATAGACAAGCAAAGTTTGTGAAGTGGGCGGCTGACTATACTTGGGAACAGCACGTAAAAGAGTTGAGCAAGGAATACGCCTGGCAAGGATCGAACTTGCGACCTCCTGTTCCGGAGACAGGCGCTCTATCCACTGAGCTACAGGCGCGTGGGCAGATTCTCGCATAGACCGTTTCCATCTGCAAAACGGGCCACGCACCTCCCTGCCCCGCTATCTTCCGCCATCTACTGGCACGTGAGTAGCATACGCATATCCCGTTTAGATAAATGACCGGAAAAGTCGCGCCGGGCGCGGCGACGGCTGTACTGCTTTGGCTGTCGTTTGTTCTCTTTCGGTGCGGCCTTGAACAGGAGGATACGCGTTATGAGACAACGTTCGACCACGCTAATTATCGCCCTCGCCGTGCTGTTGTGCACGCTGTCGCTCTCGGCCTTCGCGCAGACGAGCAACAGCGCCAACAGCTCACAGACCACGACCACACAGACCACCAGAACGGCCGAGACGACCCAGCCCACGACGGTGCAGGTCACGCGCTCGGAGCGGACGGCCATCAACCCGCTCTGGCTCGGTCTCGGCGCGGTGGTGCTACTCGCCATCGTCGCCATTGCCGCTATGGGCGCGCGTGGTCGTTCACGCGACCACACGGCAGTCGTACATGAGCGCGAGACCGTGGTCAGACGCGAATAGTTCACGGCTTAGTCATTAATGACAGCACATGCCGCCGCGCCGATGCACGAAACTTAGGCGCGGCGGCCCGCTCAGCGCTCACGTAACCGGGTCACGGCTCGCGCGCAGCACGCGCGGAGCTTTCCACACATAGAGGTACAGCACATAAGGGGAGGCAGTATGGACGTATTCACGCTCTTGAAACAGGATCACGCGCAGGTGGCGGCGACGATCAAACAGGTTGAGGCCACCGACGCGCCCACGCAACGGCAACAACTCTTCAACCAGATCAAGCAGGCGCTCGACGTGCATGCACACATCGAGGAGACGATCTTTTATCCTGTGCTCAAGCAAGCGGCCGAGACGCGCGAGATCACGCTCGAAGCCTACGACGAGCATCAGGACATCAAAGACCTACTCGCGCAACTCGCCGGTCTGCCGCCAGACGACGAAGAGTGGACGGACACGTTCGACGAGTTGAAGCAGACCATCGAGCATCACGTCGATGAAGAAGAGAACGAGATGTTCGTCAAAGCGCGCGACGTGCTCAGCCCGCAACAGATCGAAGACCTCGGCACGCGCATGGAGCAAGAGAAGCAGCAACAGCTACAACAACCGAAAGCCGCCTCGGCTCGCTGAGCGCGAAAGCTGATTAACCGCTAAGCCACAAAGGGCACGAAGCAGGACAAGAAAGTCTTTGTTCTGCTTCGTGCCCTTTGTGGCTTGGTGGTTGATTCTCGCCCGGCGCGCGCCTTGCGCCGTTTGGTCAACGTGTAACCCGCCTGTTACATTAGCGCTTCATGCCGAAGCTCACACTTGCGGAGGATTCATGCGTAGATCGAATTTACACACCCTGTGGCTGACCTGCCTGCTGCTACTCACCTCGACACCAATTTCATTTGCCCAGACACCGGCGGCGGTCGCGCCTGCGCCCGCGCTACCTAAGGCCGAAGTCAAAGCGGCGGAGAAGATCACCGCGGCCGCTTTGAGCGAGCGCCTGCACTTCGTTGCGTCCGATGCGATGCAAGGGCGCGACACGCCCTCGCCCGGTCTCGACGAGACCGCCAAGTTCATCGCCGACAACCTCAAGCGTTGGGGCATCAAACCGGCCGGCGATGACAGCACATACTTTCAACGCATCCCGCTTCAGCGTACCAAAGTTGACACTGCGCAGACACACGCCGAACTGGGCGAGCGCGCACTGAAAGTCGGCGCAGATTTTCTTCCGGCTAATCGTTCGGGCGCGGCCGAAGGCGCGCTCGTCTATGTCGGGCACGGTTGGCTCGTCAAAGCGAAGAACTGGAATCCTTACGCGGACGTGGACGTGCGCGATAAGATCGTCGTCGCCAACGCGGGCTTCCCCGCCGGCGTGACGCGCGCGGAACTTCAGGGCAAGGCCGGCGAGAATTGGGCCGACCCCGAAACCTACGCGCGCGCACACGGCGCACGCGGCTTGATTCTCATTCCTAACGCCGGCAACACGGCGCGCTGGTGGGCCAACCGCCAAGGCAGCTTAGAGCGCGGCACGTACATGGTCGAAAGCACTGGCGAAGCACAGACCGGACAGACGCAGCAACTCCCGACCATCTACGCCTCGACCGCCACGCTCGATGCGCTCTTTGCCGGCGAGCAACAAACGGGCGCAGCCGTGCTCGGCGCAGCGCAGAAGGGCGAAGGCGTCGCCTCGTTCGCGCTCGCGCCGCAGAAAGTTTTGCGCTTCGCCGTGAACATGACGGTTGACCGGCAGTTCACGCAGAACGTGGTCGGCGTGCTCGAAGGCAAAGACAAGACGCTCCGCCACGAGTACGTCGCGCTCGGCGCGCACTACGATCACGTCGGCCTCTGTCCGCCCGTGAACGGCGACAACATCTGCAACGGTGCGGACGACGACGGCTCAGGCACGGTCTCCGTGTTGACCATCGCCGAAGCGCTGGCGAAGGGGCCACGCCCCGCGCGCTCGATCCTCTTTGTCTGGCACTGCGGCGAGGAGAAGGGCCTGTGGGGGTCAAAGTATTTCACCGAGCACCCGACCGTGCCGCTCACACAGGTCGTCGCCCAACTCAATATCGACATGATCGGGCGCAGCAAAAAGGAGGGTGATACCAACCCGGCTAATCGCGAATTGTCCGGCCCCGACGAAGTCTACGTTATCGGCTCGCAGATGATGAGCACGCAACTCGGCGCACTGAGCGAGCGCGTCAACAATGCTTATCTGCATCTGGGCTTCAACTACAAATACGACGACCCGCACGACCCGAACCGCTTCTTCTTCCGCTCCGATCACTTCAACTATGCACATAAAGGCGTGCCCATCATCTTCTACTTCGACGGCGTCCACGAGGACTATCACCGCCCCGGCGATTCGCCCGACAAGATCGACTACGACAAAATGCAAAAGATCGCGCGCACCATCTTCTTGACGGCGGAAGAACTCGCGAACGCGCCCGCCCGCCCCATCGTGGACAAGCAATTGCCGCCGGAACTAACCGGCCGCTGACATGCAAGATGGAAGCAAGGCGCTGCTTAAGCGTCAGCGCCTTGCGTTATTATGGCTTCCATCGACACCTCTGCTTGACACATCATTTCCGCGCCGCTAAATTTCTTTCACCCTTAACGGGCCGTTAGCTCAGTTGGTAGAGCAGCTGACTCTTACATGGGAGCCTCATCCGGAAACGGGTGAGTGAACAGGCGTCAAATTCGGGGAACCCTTCCGCTTCCGAGCGATGGCAATCCCGAGCCAAGCCCCGCTGCAACGCGGGGAAGGCGTAGAGACTAGATGGCGCCCACCTAAATCCCGCACGCGGGACAAGGTGAAGGGATAGTCCAGACCACGAACTCGACCGGGGCGGCGAAAGCCGAAGTGGTAAGTAATCAGCGGGTCGCTGGTTCGATCCCAGCACGGCCCATCGATGGATGAAACAAGTGCGGGTGGCCATTATGGCCGCCCGCACTTGTTCGGTCTGCCTATAATATACTGATCAGTTAGAGTCTTACTCACTCAAAAAACACACGGCGCTTGAAGGAGTCTATACAGTCTTTTGTGCTAGATATTGAAGAGGCAGTTTTAGCGAACTGGATACTTGAGTTCTTCTGTCTCGTTCATTGTAGCACGCTTGGATGTGTGTTACTTGCAAGTTTAGTTGTAGTAGATAATCAAAAAACGAACGTTGCCGGGGGGCGCTGGATCTGTTTTTGAAATCTAGTCTCTCTACTCCAGTGCTATAATATCGGCGCTGCGAACTGGTGAATCCTCTTTGGGAATTAGCGGCAACGCTTAAGAGTAATAGGCTTCCTAAATCCTGAAAAGCCCGTGGACAATCTTAATTCAATAAAAAAAATCGACAAGAACGAGTTCATGCTTCGGGAACTCGTAGCACAACTCAAGTCGGCTTTGGGAGTCCTGCCATTTGTCGGTGCGGGTTTGTCGATACCATTCGGGTTCAAAGGGTGGCAAGACTTTCTTCTGTTACAGGCAGAGCGTGCTGGTATTGGTAAGAAGATAAGGCAAAGAATAAAACAGGGTGAGTATGAGGAAGCCGCTCAGGATCTATTGACAGCACTAGCATACCGAGATTTTCAGGACGCACTGTTGGACGAGTACGGTGATCATAAGTTGGACGGCATAACACTGGATGGAACTGTGACCTACCTACCACGACTGGCCAGCGGGCCAGTTATCACCACAAATTTTGACCGTGTTCTGGAAAAAGCTTTTGAGGACTGTGGCGCTCGCTTTGAAGGAATAGTTTGGGGAGCAAAAATACAGGTAGCACAAAAGGCTGTCTACCAAAACAAGAGATACCTCTTGAAATTGCATGGCGATGTTGAAGATCGAACGGATCGCATCCTTACCCTAAGCGAATATAGAAAAAACTATGGAATGTCGGATGCTTCCCGACTTAATTTCAAAAAGCCGCTGCCATATCTATTACAAACTCTGTTGACTGGCCGCCCCGTGCTCTTTCTTGGTTGTAGCCTGAAAAATGACCGTGTGGTCAAGTTTCTAAAACATATAGCCAATACTAACCCCGACCTCCCACATTACGCTGTGGTAGAACACCCGGGTACGGAAACGTTCTCTCGTATGCGGAAATATTTTGCTGAACATGGTATTCGACCGATCTGGTATCCAAAAGACAAACATGAATTCGTTGAACGGATTGTCAGATACCTCTCGGAGACGATATCCGATATGGTGCCGCCCAAATCAATCCCGCAGTGGAAAGGAATTGTATCAAGAATGAAAGCTACAGAAGCATTGGAAGTGTTGATAAAGCAGCATCAAGAGATCGCGTCTTTTCTCATTATCAAATACAAAGACAAACTACGATTAAGAGAACGTGTGCATGGCGGGCTTGTCGATGATCCTGCACTTTATCTCTCTCAAGCTGCCATTCACAACGATGCAGATGATGAGGAAAAGGAAATCCCACGGGCAGCGTTAAGAGAAGGATTTTGGACGCGCCTATTTAAAGAAGTCCAAGACGACTTCGTTTTAGCTGTTTCGTCAAGGGTAAAACTCAAAAACGGGAAATTCTCCCATATCCCGCTGATGGACTTTAAATGTGCACCGACCTCTGAAAACGTTGACATAGCAAAGGAGGGCTTTAGAAAGATTGGCCAAACCCACGGAGTACTTCTGAATTCCGGTAAGTCATTTCATTTTTACGGCCAGACGTTAATGAGCGAAAAGCAGTGGCGTGCGTTCTTGGGACACAGTCTCTTGCTCTCTGACGTTATAGATACACGCTACGTAGGACACGCTCTAATCAATAACGAGTGCCGGTTAAGGATTTCGACAACTCGCCTGAACCCCTTTATACCAACTGTTGTGGATATCTTCTGACGTTACCGTGGTGACGATATGCAGTGCACGGCGAATGTGATTTGAACGGGACAAAATAACTTCTGTGAAGCGGCGGTCGTTGTCAAGTATGTTTCGTGCGCTTCTGTTCGGCCACACCTCGGCTCTTCAGCGAGTTCTCGGTCAAACTTCTGTTCGCGCTCTTGAGAGGCGATCTATCACTCGCCCGGCGCATTGATGGATTCGATAGCGCGGCGGCACCATCTGTATTGCGGCATCCTCGCGGCAACCAAGTTATATTCCGTGCTCGCCGAACTTGCTCTTGAACTTGCTGATTGAAGAGTCTGACTGTTCCTTCAGCTACACAGACACGATTTCATCCCTCTCTGAATGCGAAGTGCGCGGCTCGAAGCTCGTGCCATCTCGCCACATCACAAAAAGAATACCCGCCAGCTTACGTGCCAAGGCGACAACCGCAACTCTCTGCCCGCGCCGCCCTGCTATCCGTTTGGCCCAAGCATGTAGTGCCATATTTCCTGAACTGCTGCGTCTGAGGATCGTCCATGCTGATTCGACCAACAGATAGCGTGTGCGGCTCGGCCCAGCCTTGCTAATGTGCCCGCGCTGTTGGCGCGCACCTGAGCTGTATTCCGATGGTACCAGCCCTAAGTACGCTCTCACCTGCTTGGCATCTGCGAAGCGGCTTGGCTCGTCGAGAGTCGCCACAAAACTGGTGGCCGTCACCGCCCCCACTCCCGGTGCCGTGCAGAGACGTGCGACCGTCTCGTCCTCTGTGACGATCTGCTTGAGGCGCTCATCCGCCTTGTCGATCTGTTCGGTTAAGCTTTGCAAGAGCACGATGAGCGGCGCAATCTCTGCGCTCAACGTGGCGGGCAGATCAAGCAACGCTAGTCGCTTGAGGTAGCAGCGAGCATGCCCCGGTGTGGCACGTAAACCATCACGCCGCAGCAGCGTGTTGATGAGTGAGATATAGCGCGATCTAGTGCGAACCAGAACCTCCCGCACAGCAAGTTGTGCACGGATATGGCGTTGCTTGTCTGAGGTGCGATGTGCAGAGCGATAAGCGCCCAATCGACAAGCTTCGGCAAGGGTGCGTGCATCGCGCTTGTCGGTCTTGACTTTGCGGCTGCGCGTGGCATACATCGGAGCAAAGCCGGGATCGGCCACGACGACTTCGTGGCCGAGTTCTTCAAGGTAGCGGGCAACCCACTCGCTCTCAGTCCCGGACTCAATCAGGAGGCGCGCCGGGGCGCGGCTGCCGAGTAACTTTGCGAGGTGTTCACGATCAGTCTTGATGCGGCGCTCGATGAGTTCGCCGTCTTCGGCGATAATGCAAACTTGGCTGGAGACTTTCCCCAGATCGAAACCGATGAAGTCCATAGCTGATGCTCCTTTTCATCGCGGTCTGTGCCGCAGAATTTTCGGAGTAGTATGCCACCGTCAAGGTGGCGCTCAGCCGCTTCATCCAATCTGTACTGTCCCGTCCCAACTTTGGTTTCCCCTTCTTCACTAAGAGTCCAAGCAGATTCATGGAACGATATTCAATAGTAATGTCTCATGCCCATTTCCGGATGCAGTTATGGGTTTTGATTATGTCTTCATCATCATAATCGCCGCGACGATCTCGATGCCGTCCCAGAGGTTTTGCAGGCGGATGTTTTCGTTTTCGGCGTGCTGGTTGTTGTCGTAGTTGGCGAGGGGGACGGTGATGGAGGGCGCGCCGAGTTGTTGGCGGAGGACGTAGAGCGGGAGGCTGCCGCCGAGGGTGGGGAGTCGGACGATGGGCTGCGTGGAGACGGATTGCACGGCCGCGATGACGTTGAGTGAGAGTGGCAAGTCCATGCGCGTGCGCTCGGCGTTGTAGCCGCCGCGGTCGTTGATGCGGGCGATGAGCGGGTGCTCGCGGCGCTCTGTGTCGGTTGGCTCTGTGGTGGTGACGTAGAAGCCTTGCCGTTGGACGTGTGCGATGAGACGTTCGACTTGCCGGCGGTGGTCGTTGCCTTTGACGAGGCGTAGGTCGAGCGTGGCCGTCGCTGTCGTCGGGATGACGTTACGCGCCTGTGCGCCAACTTCGGCGCTGTTGATGCCGTCGATGTTGAGCGACGGCTCGTTGAGCAAGGCGAGCAGACTCTTGCCGCCGCCTTCGGGGCGCGCGAAGCCGAGCGCGGTTTTGAGTTCGTCGTCAATCGGCGGGGCCTCGGCGATGGCGCGTTGCTCTACGGAGCCGAGCGGTTCGACATCGTCGTAGAAGCCGGCGATAAGGACGTGCCCTTCGTCGTCTTTCATCGAGGCGAGCAGGCGCGCGAGCAGCATCGCGGGGTTCGGGGCCCAGTTGCCGTAGTGCCCGCTGTGGAGCGGGCGCTTTGCGCCATAGACGGTGATGTCCACGCTCGTCACGCCGCGCACGCCGAAGACGACCTGCTTGCGCCCCGATTGATGCACCGGCCCATCGAAGATGATCCACGCGTCGGCGCTCAAGAGTTCCTTATTGTGACTCAGTATGTCCGCGAGATGCGGCGAGCCAGCTTCCTCTTCACCCTCGAAAAAGATTTTTATATTCGCGGTCGGCTGCTGCCCGGTCGCTTTGAGCGCGTCGAGCGCGGTGAGTACGGCGATGACGCCCGCCTTGTCGTCCGAAGCGGAGCGCGCGTAGAGCCGCCACTCAGGGTTGATCGGCTCGCCAGCCTTCGGCATCGGTATGACTTGCCCGCCCGCCTCCAACGCGGCCGAGCGCATGACAGGTTGCCAAGGTGCGCTGCCCGTCCACTGTTTCGGGTCGGTCGGCTGGCCATCGTAATGCGCGTAGAGCACAATCGTGCGCGCCGCATTCGGCACACGCAACTCGCCATACACAACCGGCGGCGCATCCTTATCCGTCGCTTCAAGCAGACGCGGGTTGAGTCCGCGCCGCATCATCAACTGCATGATCGCGTCGGCGTTGCGGCGTATGTTCGCATGATCAGCAGCGACGTTCGGCAGCGACAACAGCTCGACGAACTCCGCGAGTATCTCGTGCTCGTGCGTCTGCCGATACGCGCGCACTGAGCCAGCATTATGCGCGTTTACACTGGCAGGCAGATGCAACAGACTCGTCAGCAGGCAGACCGACAGCAAGCGCAGCAACATTATTTCTCTCCTCCGCAAAGCCTGATAGTATTGCGCAGCCTAACACAACGAGCCGATTGGAACATGCAGTTGATTTCGGTAACTGCAAGCATTAGCCGTAACAGTCCGGCACAACTACGGAAAGGGGCGACAGATGACAATGCGACTCAGCAACCGATTGCACCGACGAAAACTTTCCCGACCGGCATCTCCATCCCGCCGTCGTGCAACGGGCGCGTTCTGGTTCGGCGTCACGAGTTGCTTGCTGCTCGGCTTGGCCGGCAACGGCGCGCGCCCGCAGACGGAGACCACGCTCGCGCCGGAGGTGCGCGAATTCGTCAGTGTCGCCGCGCCCGTCGTCGCGCTCACACACGCGCGGTTGATCGACGGCACGGGCGCGGCCGCCCAATCCGACCAGACGATCATCATCGCGCGTGGGCAGATTCAACAGACAGGGCCGAGCGCAAGTCTACAGCCGCCGGCGGATGCCAAAGTCGTAGACCTCAGCGGCAAGAGCGTCATGCCCGGTCTCGTCATGCTGCACGAGCACATGTTCTACCCGACGGGGCGGCTCGCGCTGTTCAACGAGATGGGCTGGAGTTTCCCGCGCCTCTATCTCGCGTGCGGCGTCACCTCGCTGCGCACCGGCGGCAGCGTCGAGCCGTACACCGATCTCAATCTCAAACGTCTGATCGACAACGGGCGCGCGCCGGGGCCGAAGCTCCACGTGACGGGGCCTTATCTCGACGGCGTGGGCAGCTTCGCCACGCAGTTTCACATCCTCAAAGACGCGGCCGATGCGCGCCGCATGGTCGAGTTGTGGGCGACGGAAGGGGCGACTTCGTTCAAAGCCTACATGTATATCACGCGCGCAGAACTCGCCGCAGCCGTCGCCGCCGCGCACGAGCGCAAGCTGAAGATCACGGGCCATCTCTGCACCATCGGCTTCCGCGAGGCGGCCGCCATTGGCATAGACAATCTCGAACACGGTCTGGTCGTGGACACGGAATTCGTGCCCGGCAAGAAGCCGGACGTGTGCCCAGCGCAGAACGACACGGTCGCGAATCTGACCAAGCTCGACATCGAGAGCGCGCCGGTGCAGGAGTTGATCCGCGACCTCGTCGCGCACAAAGTTGCGATCACTTCGACGCTCCCGGTCTTTGAAGCCTTCGTGCCCAACCGGCCGCCGCTGCAACAGCGCGTGCTCGATGCGATGACGGCCGACGCGCGCACCGCGTATCTAGTCGCGCGGGCGCGCGCGGGCGAGCGCAAGGACACGCCTTGGCCCGTCGCTTTTCAGAAGGAGCTACAGTTCGAGCGCGCCTTCGCACGCGCGGGCGGACTCCTGCTCGCGGGCACAGACCCAACTGGCAACGGCGGCGTCCTCGCCGGTTTCGGCAGCCAGCGTGAGGTCGAATTGCTGGTCGAAGCCGGTTTCACGCCGCTCGAAGCGATCCGCATCGCCACTTTGAACGGCGCGGAATTTTTGGGCGAAGCTGATCGCGTTGGCACGATCACGACGGGCAAGCAGGCCGATCTCGTCGTGCTGCAAGGCGATCCGAGTGTGAACATCAACGACATCGAGAAAGTAGAACTCGTGTTCAAAGACGGCGTCGGCTACAACTCGCCGAAGCTGATCGATTCCGTGCGCGGCTCAGTCGGCTGGCGTTAGACGGCTCATTGTTGCTAGCGAACGATTATGTTCTCGACCCTCTTTCCCCAACACAAACCTGTCATCGGCGTGATCCACGTCGGCGCATTGCCGGGCACGCCCGCGCATGCGCAGAGCATGACCGAGATCATCGCGCAGGCCGCACATGAAGCAAGCCTCTATCGCGCGGGCGGAGTTGATGCTGTGATCATTGAGAACATGCACGATGTGCCTTATTTGCGCGGCGCAGTCGGGCCAGAGATCGTGGCCGCGATGACGCTGGTCGGGCAAGCGGTGAAGACGGAATGCGCTTTGCCGTGCGGCGTGCAAATTCTCGCGGGCGCAAACACAGCCGCGCTGGCGGTCGCACACGCGGCCGGACTCGATTTTATCCGCGCCGAAGGTTATGCCTTCGCGCATGTCGCTGATGAGGGCTGGATCGAATCGTCGGCCGCCGAGTTGCTGCGTTATCGAAAGTTGATCGGCGCAGAGCGCGTGCAGGTCTGGGCCGATGTGAAGAAGAAGCACTCGGCGCACGCCGTGACGGCCGACGTGACGCTCGGCGTGACGGCCGCGACGGTCGAGTTTATGCGCGCCGACGCCTGCATCGTCACCGGCGGCGTGACCGGCGAGCCGCCGCGCATAGAGGACGCGCACGAGGCCAAAGCACACTGTCGCCTGCCTGTCCTCCTCGGCTCAGGTGTGGATGAAACAAACATCGCGGACTTTTATCCCGCGGCTGACGGCTTCATTGTCGGCTCGTACTTCAAAACGGCCGGGCACTGGACGGGCGCGGTCGATCCCCTGCACATTGAAGCTTTCATGCATATCGTGCGCGAGCTGCGCCAGTAAATATCTGCCCGGCCGACAACACCGCAAGCTTTAAGCTACAGGACACGTGCAGCCGCGCGTCTCATCCCGCCTCAACCACCTTATCTTTTAGCCTCAAGTTTTTCTCAAGGTCTGATCAGTAGAGTGCGCTCAGTTGTCTCGGAGTCTATCTTTCGCCACGCGCCGTCGAGGCGTCCGTCCCGGTGCGGTGTGTGCGTGTGTGCCTAAAAAGGAGAGCACAGATGTACCGAAAACTGCATCAAGCATTCACGCCCGCTCGCCAAAATTATTTCCGGCTCGCACTATTAGCAGTCTGCTGCGTCGTCGCCGCCAGCGTGCTCTATTTTTATCCGCCCGCGCACACGCGCGCCGCCAGCCCCAACGCGGGCACGATCTCTGAGACTAGCACCAAAGTCACGTGGACGGGCGCGTTCATGCCCGCAACCGCCGACTCAACCTGCACCGGCCCGAATGGCACGACGTGCGACAACTTCAAGCTCACGGTCGTCCCGCCCGCGCCTTCGTTCGGCCCCTATCTTGTCCAGATCAAACTCCAGCCCGCGCTCACGGGCGATTGGGACATGACCGTGTATGGCCCCGCCGGCAATCTCGTAGATGGCTCCGGCAACAGTCCGGGTCAGCTTGAGCTGGTCACGCTCATCAATCCGCCCGCCGGCACGTACACCGTCGCCGCTGCGCCCTTCGCACCCGTCGTCGGCCCTGATGCGAACAGCTACGCGGCCAGCGCAGAGATTCTTCATCAAGTCGTGACCTACGCGCAGCCGGGCGCGGACGCGATCAGTTATCACAACTTCGCCGCGCCTTCAGGTCTCGGCACGTCGGCGGGCGAGCCGTCCATCGGCATCGATTGAAAGACCGGGCGCGCGATGTTCATCGCCGGGCTGCAAACCCTGCGCATCACGTTTGACGACGCGAGCGTGCCGACCAAAGCGACTTGGGAGAACAAGAGCTTTGCCACGACCTCGCGCATCAGTCTCGATCCCATTCTGTTCACGGATCGCACGACGGGGCGCACCTTCGTCTCGCAACTTATCTCCGGCAACGGACTCGGACTCGGTTGCAGTCTGACTGCTTACACAGACGACGATGGCGATAACTGGATTCAGAGCGAAGGCTGCGGCCTCCCGCTCTCCGGCGCGGATCATCAATCGATGGGCGGCGGCGTCTATCACGCGCCGCTCACGCGCGACGAGAGCGTGCCCCTTTATCCGCACGCGGTTTACTATTGCTCGCAGGCGACCGTCACGGCCTTCTGCGCACGCAGCGATGATGGCGGCACGACCTTCGGCCCCGGCGTCACCATCTACACAACCGAGTGCGGCGGCATACACGGTCATCCGATGGTCGCGCCCGACGGCACAGTTTATTTACCCAATCGCGGGTGCGGCGCGAAACAGGGCGTCGCCGTATCGGAAGACAACGGCATCTCTTGGCAGATACGCCGCGTGCCCGACAGCATACAGGCCGCGAACGATCCGGGCGTTGGCATCGGCGCAGGCGGGACGGTCTATTTCGGTTAGAGGCGAGCGATCATTTCGTCCACGGCAGCAACATCTCCTTGGGCGGCACGCTCGGCAACGCGAATCGCAATCTGCTCGACTACTTCCAGATCGCGTTCGACCCGACGGGCGCGGCCGTCATTGCCTACACCGACGATCACAACGACTTCGACGGGCACACCTACGTCACACGGCAGATAAGCGGCACGGGTGTGAACGGTGGCGATGTGCCTGCGCTGGTTGAAGGCGCGGCGCTACCGCAGCCGACGCCGACGCCGGCCGACGCGCCGCAGGTCGTTGACTTCGCACAGGATCATCGTAATGGTCTGCTCACCGTGCTGCCGGTCAACGATCCGCTCGACATTCTCTCTGTGAAGTATGCAACTGAAGACTCGCCCGCGGGGCCCGTGCTCGTGGCGACAATGAAGGTCTCCGATCTATCGGTCGTCCCGCCGCTCGCGAACTGGCGCATGAGTTTCACCGCGAACGCGCCCGACACACGCATGTGCGCGGCCGGCGACTACAGTTGCGGCGTCTCAGATCACGGCGATCAATTCTTCGTCATGGCTAATACGGATAGCGGCGGCAGCGCGCCGGCTTATTCGTTTGGCACGGCCGTGCGCGCCGGCACAGGCATGGTCACATACACCGTGCGCGGCGCGGCCGACGGCGGCTTGTTCGATAGCGCGACGAACACCATCACCGTCAAGGTCGCACTGAGCAAACTTAACTCGTTCGTGCGGGCCGGCAATCCGCCGGTCGCGCTCGGCTCTGTGTTGACGGGCTTGCGCGGCGGCGCGTTCACGACCGGCGACGACAACGCGGCGGGGCGCAACGACCGCGCCAAGTCCGACTACACGCGCGGCGGCACGCAGTACACCATCGCGCTCCCGCAGTCGGCCTCGGCCACCAGCCTGCGGCAGAGATTCGCGCCCGTCCTTGCGGCCCTAGCGCGCGCGCTCATGAACGGAATGGTCGGGTAACAGCCGGGGCGATTTCGACCGCTCGTAAAGATAGTGACGAGTGGCGAGTGACGAGCAAAGGCCAAGGTCTTAACTCGTCACTTGTCACTCGCCACTCGTCACTGCTTTCATCCCTCGCGGCACGACGGTTGCCATTGCTGTTCGGCAAGCTCGACTCGACGCGCGCAATCCCCCGGAAACTCCGAGAAAGGCAACGAACATGGGTATTCCGAGACGTACTAGTGCACTCTTCTTTGTACTGATTGCGTGCAGCATCTGCTATGCGCAGCAACAGCAACAGACGGCCGCGCCCGCTACCAACGCGGACACCGACCGCGCCCGGCTCGACGAGTTGCGCACACAAGGCGGCGCGGCGCTCTACAACCTCGACTACGAAGAAGCGCGCCGCATCTTCACGGAAATTCAGCGGCAGTTTCCCGATAACCCGGCCGGGCCGCAATCGCTGGCTTCGAGCCTCTGGCTCCAGACGATGAACGAGTCGCGCCGCTTGCAATCCTCGCTCTACAACAGCAAATCTTTTTACGCGAAATCGGAAGACAAGGTCGATCCCAAAATCATCGCCGCGTTCAAGCAATACACGCAGCAGGCGAAGCAGTTGGCGGAAGCAAAGCTCAAGCAGAACCCGAACGACGTGGACGCGCTCTATGCGCTCGGCACGATCACGGGTTTGCAGGCCGCCTTTGCCGGCGCGGTCGAACGGCGTTTCATGGCCGCGCTGCGCAACGGCATGGACAGCGTGGACTATAATCGCAAGGTCTTAAAACTCGATCCCAATTTTCATGATGCGGAAATTACACTTGGGCTATATCAATATGTGCTCGGCTCGCTCTCCTTCCCCGTCCGGCTGATGCTGAAGGTCGGCGGCATGAGCGGCTCGAAGAAGAAAGGCTTGGCGACATTGGAAGGCGTGGTCGCGCAGGGCACACGCGCCAACGACGACGCGCGCGTGCTCTTGATCACACTCTACAAACGCGAGAAGCGTTACACCGACGCGCTCAAGTATGCGCGCGAGCTGGCTGAAAAGTTTCCGCGCAACTATCTCTTCAAAATGGAAGTGGCCGACGCTTTAATCTCGCAGTCCATCGTTGACCGCAAAGCGGGGACTGACACGAGCGCGGCCGAGACGGAAGCGTTCGGCATCTTCGACGTGCTGTTGCGCGAAGTGCCTGTGCGTTCGCCCGCGCAACGCGCCATCGCGCTCGATTTGATCCACTATCGCTACGGCGATTCGCTGTTCGCGCTGGGGCAGTTCGACCGCGCGTCGCAGCAGTTCCTCGCCGCCGCGAAGGCGCACGACGCCGCGCCCGGTCTCGTCTCGATGGCTTATCTGCGCGCCGGTCAATCGCTTGATCTCACAGGCAAGCGGCCCGAAGCCGTCGCCGCTTATCACGCAGTGCTTGATCGCCCCGACGTGTTCGACATGTACAACGAAGCGCAACGGGGCTTGCGCACGCCCTATACGAGCAAAGAGTTGCAGAAGTGACCGCGCACGCGCTGACGCAAAAAAGAGGCGACCAATGTTGGTCGCCTCTTTTTTGTTGCTATGCACACGGCGCGCAATTTCATTGCGTCTTGGTGCGCCCCGTGCCGGATGCGCCTGCGGCGGCGCTCGAAGTTGAGACTTTCGTCATCTCTTCCGTCGGCGCGGGCGTCGGGCCGGTTGTGAGCGCGGGCGTGGGCTGTGGCTCGATGGTCTCGAACGCGCCGCGTGTGATGCGCAAGCGATTCTCGACGTTCTTCACGCCGGAGATCGATTCGGCAATGTCTTCCGCTAAGCGCTTGGCTTGCCGCGTCTCGACCGCGCCCGTCAGCGTGACCTCGCCGCTCTGCACTTGCACCTCGACATCCGTCGCATCGATGTAAGGGTGATCGGTCAAGCGATCGTTGATGTCGTCGCGGATACGTTCGTCCGCGCGTTGGTAGCCGCGCGGGCCGCGCCCGCGATGACTCATGGCGCGCTGCCCTTCATCGCGCAGCCGCCGCCGCTCTGCCTCCTCGTCGCCAAACCACGAGGCCACCTCGTCGCTCACGCGATCCCACCAGTTCCGCTCACGCGCTGGCTGAGGTGCGCGCCCCTCGCGGCCGCGCGCCTCGACACTACCGCCGCGTTGCCGCCTGAGCGACCAGTCGCCGCGCTCGTACTCATAGTCGCGCGGGCCGCGTTCGTAGTCGCGTTCGTCTGTATAGTCGCGCCCACCGCGTGGGCCGTAACGCTCCAAGGCGCGCGCGTCGCCTCGTTCATAGTCGCGCCCGTAGCCGGATTCGCGTTCATCGAAGCGTGCGGGCCGGCGACCGTAATCGCGGTCGTAGTCGCTGCGGTAGTCGTTGCCGTAGGTGCTTTCGCGTTCGTAATCGAACGCGCGCGGGCTGCGTGTGCGCCCGTAATCGCGGTCGTAATCTTCCTCGTAACTGCGCCCCTGATTGCGCCCGGCGTTGAAGCCGTAGGCACTGCGGCCGGTGCGCTCGACGCGTTCTGAACCGTAATCGTCGCGCCGTTCGTAGCGCTCGGTGTCGCGCTCGTCGTTGCGGTCGTAATCCCGCTCGTTATAACGTTCCGCCATGTTGGTTTGAACCTCCCTTGTCGCTTGAATTTCAATCTACGTGGTTAGTAATTCGTCAGGGGGTCGAACATGGGGAGAGATGTGCAGGCGCGGCCAACACTAGAGCGTTAGGGGGCACGCACGCGGGGGTTAAGCTGTCAGGGGAAGCACAGAAAATATACTACTCAACGAGAGCACTGTACAGGCGGGCAGGTGCGCGGATTGTTACTGCGTGGGCACTCAGAACAAGCGCAGGCATAAAAGCGGGCGCGCGTATGGTTACCCGCGCGCCCGCTCTGTGGCTTAAGTTAGCTTGCGCGCCTTTACTTCGCGCCCGGTCGGAGCGCGGCGTCGAGGGCGGCCTTGAGGGCTTCGTATGAAATGTCGTTGGCGGCGCGCCCGTTGATGTAGACGGTGGGTGTGTGTCCGACGCCGAGTTTGATCCCGTCCTGCTGATCGCGTGCGACCTGCGCGGCGAAGCGGCCCGAGTCGAGCGCTGCGTCGAACTGTTGCCGGTTGAGACCGAGTTGCGTGGCGTACTCTTTAAGTTTAGGCACGGCGAGCGCCGCCTCTTTCGCGGCCGGTTCGGTGACAGCCGCCTGTTGTTTGTAAAGTAGCGCCGCGTACTCCCAATACTTGCCTTGCGCGCGCGCCGCCTCGGCCGCTTCGGCCGCCTTCTCTGCGCTCTTGTGTTGTGAGAGTGGAAAGTCGCGGGCGACTAAGCGCACACGGTCGCCGTACTCGGTCATGAGCCGTTCGAGCGTGGGCTGCAAGGCCGCACAGGAAGGACATTGAAAGTCTGCGAACTCGACGATGGTTACTTTCGCGGCCGCGTTGCCGCGCACGGGTTGATCGTCGGTGGCGATGTTGAGGGCGGGCACGACAGGCGGTTGGAGGAACGTCTGGATAGTCGCCTTGCGCCGCAGCTCGCCCGCGAAGACGCCGCTGGCGCGCGTCTGTTCTTGTTGCTTCAGGTATTCGATCAGTTGATCTTTGATCTGGGCGAACTCGCCGGTGAGCCGATCCTTGTTCTGGTTATAAAAAGTGCGCGCGTCCGCTTCGGTGACGGGTTTGACGCGCGCGCCGATCTCGGCGTCGAACAGCGCGCGGGCCGTCATCTGGCGCTTCTGCGCTTCCTGTTGCAAGAGCAGATCATTGATGCGCGTGTCTAGGTCTTGCTGTCTTAACTCGTAGGCGGCCGTCTGCACCTGTGGGATGAGCGCGCGCACGGCGTCTTCCACGTTACCGGCGGTGATCGGCTGCCCATTGACGGTGGCGAGCACGCGCGCCCGCTCGGCCGCGTTGGCGGGCGGCTGCACCTCCGTGGCGAACACCTGATACTGCGCACCCGTGCGCAGCCGGGCCGAGAATTGCTGCTCATAGTCGCCCTGCCGCTCCACGAGCATCGTGTTGACAACCTGTTGACGCACTTCCTTCAAGTCGGCCGCGTGGCCAAGCTGCGCTTCGATCTCCGGCTTGTGTTGCTCGAAGAACGCCTGCACTTCGGCGTCGGTCGGCTGCGGTATGCGGGCCGTAATCTCATCTTCG
The DNA here is from genome assembly GCA_045807745.1 of Pyrinomonadaceae bacterium. GTDB lineage: Bacteria > Acidobacteriota > Blastocatellia > Pyrinomonadales > Pyrinomonadaceae > QHXQ01. Next base: position 84,630 of record JBJMGT010000043.1, on the reverse strand, counting down.
AACAATTTGTCGGCAGTGACGCCGCGCTTCTTAGCTTCGGCGTCCAAGAGTTTCGCGTTGATCTGGCGCTCCAACTCCTGTTTGCGTGCCGCCGCCATCTGCTGTGCGAGACCATCTATCTGCTGCATGGTCTCGGCGCTCAAGTCCGCGCTCGTGATCTTTACGCCGTTGACGATAGCGAGCACACTGGGCACAGCCCCTGTATCGCAGCCGATGCATTCAAGGGCCGGTGTGCCGGGCGCGGGCGTGTTCGTGTGGGTGGGCGCGGGCGTCGCCGGTCTCTGCGCGGCGGGTCGAGCCGGCGGTGCGGTGGGGCGACGCGTCTGCGCCTGCGCGCCGGTCAGCGCGAAGAGGGCAAGGATAACAAGCATCAACGATCTATTCATTTATCTGCTCCGCGAACTGTAGTCGAATTTAATAACCCCGGCGTGGACGTTTATCGCAACTTCGCTTGGTTGCCGCCGCACGCGTTTGCGTTGCGTCCGGCGCGGACGAAATGGCCGGCTCACTGGGCGGCCGCGCGTTAGTGCGCCACGCAGATTAACCGACGACTGCGCGGACGCGCAAAGGCGCAAGGCCACATGTGCGCCGCAGGCGACGCCTGTTGACAGGCCCGCCATGCGCCACCTAATGTAAGTATGGCCGGCGTGCGCCGCGCCTCGTGCGCTTCGGCGCGCGCCGCCCCGGTCGGTGTTATGCCGCACCGCCGGTCGCTTGGCTCCCCGCCGGCTGCGTGTCCAGTTACAGAAGTTAACCCCGAAAGGTTTTTGCCCCATGCGTCCCCCACGCTCGCACCACGCTATCTTACCCCTGCGCCCGCTTGCGCCTGCCGGCCGCCGACAGACAAACGCACAGTTCGCACTCGCGCTCCTGTTCTGCCTGCTCTGTCTGCTCGCGCCGTCGCCGACGCGCGCCCAAGCGCTCGCGCAGTTGCCTGAACGCGACCTCGCGGGCGGCGAGATACACACTTACAAGCTGACGCTCAGTCAGGGACAGTTCGTGCGCGCCGTCTTCGAGCAGCGCGGCGTGGACGTTGTGGTCACGCTCAAGGACGAGGCAGGCGCGCAACTGATGCAGATCGATCATCCGGTCGGCTCTTGGGGGCCGGAGCCTCTGTTCTTCGAGATCGCGCAAGCCGGCGTCTACATCATCGAAGTGCGCCCGCGCCAGACGGACGCGCCGCCCGGTCGCTACGCCTTCACGTTCGAGAATCGCTACCCGACGACCGCCGACCGCCGCCGCTTCCCCGCCGAGCGCACCTTCGCCGAAGCGACGCAACTGCTGCGGCAAGACAAGACCACCGAAGGTCTCGACAAATACAAAGCGGCGTTGCGCCAATTTCGCACCGTGCAAGATCGACGCGGCGAGAGTCTGGCGCTGACGATGCTCGGCGCGGTCGCCGCACAGACCGGCGACGCGCAGACCGCGCTCAGCTACTTCACGGACAGGCTGGCCCTTGCGCGCGCGGAGGACGACCGCGCCACCGAAGCCGCCACGCTCAGCCAGATCGCGCTCGTCTATCACGCGCTCGGCGACCATGAGCACGCGCTCGAAAACTTTCAGCAGTCGCTCGCCGTCTCGCAAGCCTTAAACGACAATCGCACCGCCGCTTACACGCTCGTCCGCATCGGGCTGCTCTACGAAGCCCGCAACGAACGCCCGCGCGCCATCGATACATTCCAACAAGCGCTCCCGCTCTTTCGCCTCGCGCAGGACAAACGCGGCGAGGCTTACACCTTGAACAACCTCGGCGTGCTCTACGACCGCTCGAACGAGCACGGCCCGGCGCACGAGTATTACGACCGCGCGATGATGCTCTTCCGCCAGATCGGCGACTGCAACGAGTTGGCCGCGCCGCTCTCGAACCTCGCGCTTGAAGCCATCGACTCAGGCGATCAGCAAAAGGCACTTGGCTATCTCAATCAGGCGCTCGACATCCAGCGCAGCATCGGCGACCGGCGCGGCGAAGCTACGACGCTCAACAACCTCGGCTTCATCTACAACTCTGTGGGGCAGCGCCCGAAGGCGCTCGAATATTTCGCGCAGGCGCTTGCGCTCCATCGCCTCGCCGCCAACCTGCCGGGCGAAGGCGACACCTACAGCAACATGATGTTCGCGTGGCGCGAGCAACGCCCCGCCGTCGCCATCTACTATGGCAAGCAGGCGGTCAACGACTATCAACAGGTGCGCGCGGAGTTGCCGCCCCTCGACCGCGAGGCGCAGCTCTCTTTCATCAAGAGTAAATCGCTCACCTATCGCCAGCTCGCCGAGTTGCTGATCGCGCAGGGGCGTCTGCCCGAAGCGCAGCAAGTCCTCAGCATGTTGAAAGAGGAAGAGTATCTGGAGTACGTCCGGCGCGACGGCGGCGAGACGAACGCCTTGAACATCCGCGCGCAACTGACCCCGGAAGAGTCTCTGCTCAACAAACGCTACGAAGAGATCGCCGATCAGATCACGACGCGCGGCCGGCAGCGCGGCCAACTGCTCGCCAAACCGACGCGCACGGCCGAAGAGGAGAAACAACTCGCCGGGTTGGAGACTGACCTCGGCGTCGCGGGCCAGGCGTTTCAGCGTTATCTCGATCAGCTTGAGACCGAGCTAAGCAGCACTAAGCAGGGCGGCGAGAAGGTCTATCAACTGCGTGAGTCGCAAGGGTTGATGGAAGACCTGCGCGAGTTGGGCCAAGGCGCGGTCGCGCTCTACACGGTCGTCGGCGAAGAGAAGTATCGCGTCATCCTGATCACGCCCGACGTGCAGAAAGCGGCCGAGTATCCGATCAAGGGCGTCGAACTCAATCGCAAGATCGCTGCCTTCCGCGATGCCTTGCAAGACTACAAGACCGACCCGCGCCCGCTCGCGCAGGAGCTTTATAAGATCATCGTCGGCCCCATCGCCAAAGATTTACAGGACGCGCAGGCCGAGACCTTGATGTGGTCGCTCGACGGTGCGCTGCGCTACATCCCCGTCGCGGCGCTCTACGACGGGCAGAAGTATATGGTCGAGCGTTACCGCAACGTCGTCTTCACCCCGGCGAGCACGGCACGCTTGAAGGATCAGCCCAGTCCGACGTGGCGCGGGCTTGGCTTCGGCGTGTCGAAGGCACTGCTAAACTTCCCCGCGCTGCCCGCCGTGCCCGCAGAGTTGCACGGCATCTTCCGCGACGCGGCGGTGCAAAGCTCGGAGGGTGTCCTTGCGGGCAACGTGCTACTGGACGACTCGTTCAACGAAGAAGCGCTCCGGGCGGGTCTGCGCCAGCGCTTCCCGCTCATACACATCGCCAGCCACTTCAACTTCATCCCCGGCAACGAGACCGATTCGTTCCTCCTGCTCGGCGACGGGCAGCGCCTGTCGCTCGCGCAACTCAAGAGCGCGCAGAACCTCTTCGGCGGCGTGGAACTGTTGACGCTCTCCGCTTGCGACACGGCGAACGGCGGCGCAGGCTCGGACGGCAAAGAGGTCGAAGGCTTCGCCGTGCTCGCGCAGAGGCAAGGGGCAAAAGCGGTCATTGCTTCTTTGTGGCCCGTCGCCGACCGCAGCACGCGCCTGTTGATGCAAAACTTCTATCAACTGCGTAATGCGCAGGCCGGACTGCCAAAGGCCGAAGCACTGCGCCAAGCGCAGATCGCTTTGCTGCGCGGCACAGTCAGCGACACGGCCGCCAGCACGCAACGCGGTCTCAGCGGCGAACTCGTCAAGAGCACCACGCCCGGCGCACCCTTCGCCCATCCATACTTCTGGGCCCCATTCATCCTGATCGGCAACTGGCGTTAAAGCAACGCACTGCTGGGAGCGCGGGCATCCCTGCCCGCCAAAGCGTGCGTCAGCGCGCTTCAAATGATGCGCGGAACTTCAAGCGTGAATGTCGGCGCAGCCATTGTTCGCGCTGGCGCGCTCAATGCGGGCAAGATGCCCGCGCTCCCAGCAGCAACTTGTCTGTGTATAATGCCGCGCGATGAAACGCTTGCTCCCGTTATTGACACTAGCGCTGCTCGCCGGTTGCCGCGCCCACACGCCCGCAGCCAACACGCCGCCCCGCGCCGAGTTGACCGTTTCGGCCGCCGTCAGTCTCAAAGATGCGTTCAACGAGATCGGCCAACTCTACGAGACGCGCACCGGCACGAAGATCAATTTCAACTTCGGCGCGTCCGGCGTCCTGCAAAAACAGATCGAGCAGGGCGCACCCGTGGACATATTCGCCAGCGCCGGCGAGCAGCAGTTGGACGCGCTCGGGGCGCAGAATCTGATCCTCGCTGACACGCGCCGCGACTTCGCACTCAATACGCTCGTGCTCATCACGCCCGCCGATGCGCCTACGCGCCTCGACAGCTTCGACCAACTTGCGCAAGACTCCGTGCGCAAGCTCGCCATCGGCAATCCACAGACTGTGCCGGCGGGGCAATACGCCCAACAACTGCTGACGAATCTGCAACTGTGGGATCGTGTGCAGGCGAAACTGGTGCTGGCGGAGGATGTCCGGCAGGTGCTCGACTATGTCACACGCGGCGAGGTCGAGGCCGGTCTCGTCTACGCTTCCGATGTAGCGCCGACGAATACTAAGGTGCTCATTGCGGCGCGCGCACCGGCGACCGCGCACGATCCGATCCTATATCCGGTCGCCGTTGTGAAAGACAGCCCACACGCCGACGCGGCGCGGCAGTTTATCGCGCTCGTACTCGGCCCCGAAGGGCAGAGCGTGTTGACGAAATACGGTTTCCTCAGTGCCGCACGCTGAGCTTTGCTGTGGCTTAACCGCAAAGAGCCAAACTTAAACTTGCGCTTCGCATGATCTGGTCAGCACTCAAAGTTTCTCTGCTCGTCGTCAGTTGCGCGACCGTCGTCACCGCCGCGCTCGGACTCGCGCTCGCCTTCGTGCTGGCGCGGCGCAACTTTCGCGGCAAGGAGTTGCTCGACGCTGTGCTGACCATGCCGCTCGTCTTGCCGCCGACTGTGACCGGCTATTATCTAATCGTGCTGCTGGGCCGGCGCGGCTTGCTCGGTGCGCCGCTCTACGCTTGGACGGGTTGGACGCTGACGTTCACTTGGCCGGCGGCCGTCGTGGCCGCGACGGTCGTCGCGTTGCCGCTTATGATCAAGACCGCGCGCGCCGCTATCGAGAGCGTCGAACCGCAGTACGAGGCGGCGTCTTATACGCTCGGCAAGGGCGAGTTGGAGACGTTCCTGCGCGTGACACTGCCGCTGGCGCGGCGCGGCGTGCTCGCCGGCATCGTGTTGAGCGCGGCGCGGGCGCTGGGCGAGTTCGGCGCGACGTTGATGATCGCGGGGAACATTCCGGGCCGGACGCAGACGTTGCCGCTCGCGATCTTTGAAGCGGTCATCTCCGGCGATGACCGGCGCGCGCAGTTGCTCGCCCTGCTGCTCACGCTCGTCTCCGTCACGGCCGTCTATCTCACCAACAAACTCAGCCGCGCCACAGGGGCGCAGCCCGCGTGACGGACACCTTGCAAGTGCAGATCAAACAGCGCTTGTCCGGCGCACACAAACGACCGGACAACGCGGGCCATGATTTCACGCTCGATCTCGACTTTGAAACGCATCCCGGCATCAACATCCTCTTCGGTGCGTCCGGCGCAGGCAAGACGACAACCTTGCGCGCCATCGCCGGTCTCAACACGCCCGACGCAGGGCGCATCGCGCACGGCGCACGCGTCTTCTACGATTCAGCCGCACGCATCAATCTGCCCGTGCAAGCGCGCCGCGTCGGCTTCGTCTTCCAACACGCAGCACTCTTTCCTCACCTGACGGCCGCGCAGAACGTGGCCTACGCCGTGCCGCGCGCCGACGCACGCATGAGGGCCGCGCGCGTCGATGAACTGCTCGCGCTCTTTCACGTCGAGCACGCGCGCGCGCGCCACCCGCACGAGTTGTCGGGTGGCGAGCAGCAACGCGTGGCGCTGGCGCGTGCGCTCGCCGCCCGCCCCGCTGTATTGTTGCTCGACGAACCGCTCTCGGCCGTGGACGCGCCGACGCGCACACACCTGCTCGAAGAGATCGACGCGGCCCAACGCGCCGCCGACATTCCGTTCCTCTACGTCACGCACAATCACGCCGAAGCAGTGCGCCTCGGCGCGCACTTGATCCTATTGCACGCGGGCCGGATCGTGCAGCAGGGTCGCCCGCTCGACGTATTCAATGCACCGCAGGGCGCAACGGCCGTGCGCGCCGTTGGCACGGAGAACCTGTTCGCGGCGCGCATCGTCGAACAACGACCGGCCGAAGGCGTGACCGTCTTGGACGTGGCGGGCGCGCGATTCGAAGCGAGCTACAACGCGCTGCCCGTCGGCGCACAGATTACGGTCGGCATGCGCGCCGAGGACATCATCATCGCCCGCGAGCGCGTCACGCAGACGAGTGCGCGCAACGTCCTCGCCGGTACGATCAGACGGATCATACAGTTGCCTGATCAGACCGAGTTGATCGTCGATTGCGGCGTCGAATTGAAAGTGAGTATTACGGCGGGCACGGTCGCGGCGCTCGACTTGCGCACGGGCAGCGCGGTCTTTCTACTCATCAAAGCGCGCGCCGTGCATCTTGTATCTTAAAGCGGCTTAAGGTTTAGTGTCCCATGCAACGTAGTGCCGGGAGCGCAGGCAAGATGCCTGCGCTCCCGGCATGATGTTGAATGCTTATGCCTCGGCCGTCAGGCTCGCGGGGCGCGGGGCGTGTTGGAGTTGGACTGGTGGGCGCGGGGCACAGCAGAGTTGGCGCAGGCGAGCGCGGTCGCGTCCGAGTTCGCGGTCTTGCGCGAGCCACGCGCGCACCTCTGCGAAAATGTGCGCGGCGTGTTCGTCGGGCGGCGTGCTGATGCGGTAGTGCATCCACTTGCCTTCGCGGCGCGCGCCGACCAGACCCGCTTTGCGCAAGTAAGCGAGGTGGCGCGAAATCTTCGGCTGGTTCGTCTTGAGCACTTCGACGAAGAAGCAGACGCAGACCTCGTCGTTGCCCATCAGGTTGAGCAAGCGTAGCCGCGTCCGATCCGCCAATGCCTTGAACAGCAGTTCCATGCTGTAAGTTTTTGTCGTCATCCGTTAATCAACCCCCACTGTCCGACTGCGCCGCTCAAGCAACAACGTGTCGCGCCACACGCCCTGCATCTGGCCGATCCGCTCGCGCCGCCCGACTGCGCGAAAGCCGCACGCTTTATGTAGTCGCACGCTCGCCTCGTTCTCCGGAAAGATGCCCGCCTGCAAAGTCCAGATGCCGCCACGCTCGGACGCGGCGATGAGCGCCATCAACAACGTGCGCCCCACGCCACGCCCTCGGTGCGCCGCGCTGATATAAATGCCGACCTCGGCCACGCCCGCGTACACCGCCCGCGCGGAGACCGGACTGAGCGCTGCCCAACCGGCGACCTCGCCAGCGATGCGCGCGACGAGACGCGGCGCAGAGAGCCGCGCCGCATCCCACGCGGCCCACTCCGGTGCGGTTTGTTCAAATGTGGCCTGCCCCGTCGCGACGCCTTCAAGGTAGATTGCGCGCACGCGCGGCCAATCAGCCGGCTTCATATCCTCAATGGTCACGTCCATTGCATGATCAGATTAACTGATACGCGCTCCACCGCGCCAAAAAACTCAGCCCGCCAACAAATATGCCTTGACAAATATATCCACCGCGTTTAAGCTCTCACACATTCGCGCAGGCGAATATATCATCTGACCGCAAAGGAGAGCAAACATGACGACCGCCGCAGAGCAAACAACCGTGCAATTCCTGAAGGCACATCTGGCGCTGAATGTGCGCAGCGTGGCGCGCAGCATCGAGTTTTACCAACAGATGTTGGGGCTTGCGCCAGCGAAGGTGCGCCCCGGTTATGCCAAGTTCGATGTCGAGCAGCCGCCGCTCAACCTGACCCTGAATGAAGTGCCCTTCAATGAACGGGGCGCGCTCTCGCATTTGGGCCTACAGGTGGCGACGACCGAAGATGTGCTCGCCATGCGCGCGCGTTGGCAAGCAGCGGGCTTGGACACGTATGATGAGATGCAGACCAACTGTTGCTACGCGCTACAGGACAAGACTTGGGTGCGCGACCCCGACGGCAACGAGTGGGAAGCGTTCGTCGTGCTCGCGGACAATCAAGCGGCGACCAGTATGTGCTGCACTACGAGCGCGGCCGCGCAAGGCGAGACGGTGCTCGCATGCGGCCCGGATGAAGCACAGCCCATCGCCATCACGCGCTGAAGTTTGCGCACAAGACGAAACACGATGTCCGACGAAGCGATCACGATTGGCCCGGCCACGCCTGCCGACCTCGCCGAGTTGCTGGCGCTGCTCGCTGCCGTCAACCTGCCGCCCGACGGCGTGGCCGAACATCTCGCCGGCTTCCTCGTCGCGCGGGCGTCGTCGGGCCAGCTCGTCGGCTCGGTCGGGCTGGAGCGCTACGGCGACGTGGGACTGTTGCGCTCGGCCGCCGTTGCGCCCGACATGCAACGCGCGGGCTTGGGCGCACGCCTCGTCGCGGCGCTCCTTGCGCGGGCCCGTGCGGCCGGCGTGCAGGAGGTCGCGCTGCTCACTACGACCGCGCGCGACTTCTTCGCTCGCCGCTTCGGCTTCACTGAGGCCGACCGCGCCGCCTACGAAGCGCAACTCGCCGCGGCGCCTGAATGGCGGCTACCGCGTTGTGCGTCGGCTTCATTCATGTGCCTGCGTTTCTCTGCTTGACGCACTACCCTGTCCCTTGTCATATTCCACGCGCGCCGGCGCGTGGGATTATGACCCGACTCGCGCCGCACTCGCCTGTTGCGGCCCGCCGCCGAGCGGGCTGGCATCTTTCGCAAACAGTGACCGATTAAACAATCTGACGTAGCGCCCGAGCAGCAACAGCTAAGACTTCGGATTGATGTCAGTTCGCCCCCACGAGCTACGACCGCCTGCGCCCAGCCAGAGACGCAGCGCCGGCCTGTGTCTCGCACTCTGCTTCCTGCTCGCCATCACGTGCGCGGCGCAGGGGCGCAAGGGCGAAGAGGCGCTGCTCTTCCCCGTCCGGCAGAACGATCTGTGGGGCTACATCGACCGCGCGGGCAAAGTGATCATCAAGCCGCAGTTTGACGTGGCGTGGGATTTCTCGGAAGGGCTGGCCTATGTCAAGACGAGCATGCGGCGCGGTGTGATCGACCGCAAAGGCAAGTGGATATTTGAGCTGACAGACCTCGATTTCGTCGCACCTTACAGCGAGGGCCTTGCGCCCGTGCAGACGAGCGCGAGACCCTTGCGTTATGGTTTTGTGGATCGCGCTGGCAAGGTTGTGATCAAGCCGCAGTTCGACGCGGTGCGCCCGTTCACGGAAGGTTTGGCCGTGGCACTCGTCGGCCGGCAGTACGGCTTTATAGACAAGCGCGGACAGTGGGTGATTCAACCGCGCTTCGACAAGGTGTCGAGCTTCTCGGAAGGTCTCGCGCTCGTCGTCGTCAATGACCGGCACGGCTTCATCGACCGCACGGGCGCGTTGACCATCCAGCCGCAATACAACAACGCCTACAACTTCTCCGAAGGGCTGGCAAACGTCGCCATCGGCGGGCGCTACGGCTGCATAGACAAGCTGGGCACGATGATCATTCCTTTGCAGACGGGCTACGTCGGCACGTTCCGCGAGGGGCTTGCGCCCATTATCGCGAGCAACAAGTTCGGTTACATCAACCGTGCGGGCCAGACGGTCGTGCGCCCGCAGTTCGATTGGTCGAGCGGATTCGCCGAAGGGCTGGCGGTCGTCAAACTCGCCGGCAAGTACGGCTACATCGACACGACGGGCCGGGTCACCATTGCCGCGCAGTACGACAACGCGCGCGAGTTCGAGCACGGGCTGGCGAAGGTCTGGGTGGGCGGGCAGCAAGGTTACATCGACAAGACCGGGCAGTACGTCTGGCCGCCGACGAAGTGAACGCGTAAGCGAAGGGTTGCGCCCGTGTTAAGGTTGCGGCGCACGAACATTCTGGAACTTTCCTGCCCCGCGCGCGGAATTCCGTTCAGACGGACTCCGCGCACGAGAGAGTTAACATCATGAATAACATGCCCCCACGACGCCCGCGCACCGCGCGTCAACTCACCCGCCTGCTCCTCGTCATCGTGCCGTTCGTCTGCTGGACGCTCTTGGGTCGCGCGCCGCAAGTGCCGCGCGCGCAGGCGCAGGCGCAAGGCGCAGACTACAAGAACTTCGAAGCGCCGCAGGTGCATCCAATCGCGCTCACGCCGGACGGCACGCGCCTGCTCGTGCTCGACACGCCCGAACAGCGGCTCGAAGTCTTTCAAGTGAACGGCGGAGCGCTGACGCTCGCGGCGGAGATTCCTGTCGGCGCAGAGCCGGTGAGCATCGCCGTGCGCAACAACGGGGAAGCGTGGGTCGCCAACTGGCTGTCGGACTCCGTGAGCATCGTCGATCTCAATGCGGGCAACGTCACGCGCACGATTGACGTGGGTGATGAGCCGACCGACATCCTGTTCGCGGGTCAGCAAGCTGAGTTAGCCTTCGTCTGCGTGTCGGGTCTCCGCCAAGTCAAAGGTTTCAATCCGAACGCGCCGACCGCCGCGCCGCAAGTGCTCACCATCCGCGGCAAGCAACCGCGCGCACTGGCACGCGATGCAAGCGGCGCGCAGGTCTTCGTCTCCGTCTTCGAGTCGGGCAATCAGACGACCATCATTGACGCCAACGCGGTCGCGGCCGGCGGCGGCCCGCCCGCGCCCGTGCCCGCACTGCGACCGGGTCTGCCGCCCGCGCCCAACGTCGGGCTGATCCTGAAATGGAACGGCACGCAATGGGCGGATGAGACGGGCGACGCGCGTTGGCATAATTTCGTGCCTTACACGCTCGCAGATGTTGACCTCGTCACGCTCGATGCGCACACCGCGACGGTGACGACGAGCGCGGAGTTGCGCGGCGTGGGCACGCACGTCGGCAACGCCGTGTTTGATAACGTCAACAACCGGCTCTACGTCGTCAACCTCGAAGCGCGCAATCAGGTGCGGTTCGAGCCGAACGTGCGCGGGCGCTTTCTGCAACAGCGCGTCTCACTCGTCAACTTCCCGTCGGGTGGCACGCCGACCAAGACCGCCATCGATCTCAACGCGCACATCAACTACTCGAACTCGGCCGGCACGGACACGGAGCGCGCGAAAACTTTATCGCTCCCCGCCGACATCGTGCGCGCGGCGGATGGCACGCTCTATATCGCCGCAACCGGCTCGAATAAAGTGGGCGTGCTCAACGGGGCCGGCTCTGTGCGACAGCGGATCAATGTGGGCCAAGGCCCGACCGGTCTCGCGCTCGACGACGCACGTAGTCGACTCTACGTGCTCAACCGCTTTGATGAGACGGTCAGCATCGTGGACACGGCGGCGCGCACGGAGTTGACACGCGTGCCGCTCGGCTTTAATCCCGAACCCGCGCAGGTGCGCGATGGGCGACGTTTCCTCTATAACGGCGCGTTCTCGGCGCATGGCGATCTCTCATGCGCGAGTTGTCATTTGAACGGCCACCGCGACGGGCTGGCGTGGGACTTGGGCGACCCGCAAGGGCAGATGCAGCAGGTCATCAGCAACAACCCGCCGCCGATCCCGCCCACCATCTCGAGTTTCCACCCGATGAAGGGGCCGATGACGACGCAATCTCTGCGCGGCATCATCAGCACGAATCCGTTGCAGACGACCGAGCCGCTCCACTGGCGCGGCGACCGCGCTGGACTGGATAACTTCAACCCGGCCTTCGTCTCTTTGCTCGGCGGCACACGGCAGTTGAATGCGACCGAGCTAGCCGCCTTCACCGCGCTCGTGCGCACGCTCACCTATCCGCCGAACCCGAACGAGAATCTTGATCGCACGACACCGAACCCGGCAACGGGTGCGAACGCGACGCGCGGCAAGCAGATTTTCCAGGCGGCGAACACCGACGCAGGTGCGCTCACCTGTAACCAGTGTCACACGGCGTTGCTTAACATCAACACCGGCACGGGCCGCTTCATCATCCCGGCGCAGGTGTTGGCCGAGTCGCAGGATTTCAAAGTGCCGCAACTGCGCGGTCTCTATCAGAAGACCGGGCTGACGCGCGCCCCCGGCGAACAACTCACCGGCTACGGTTTTGCGCACGACGGCAACTTCGATTCAATCTTCTCGTTCCTGCACGCGCCCGTCTTCATTTTCCAGAGCGACGCACAACGGCGCGACGTGGAAGCTTTCATCCTCGCCTTCGACACGGGCACAGCCCCTGCGGTCGGTTTGCAGGTCACGGTCAACGCGGGCAACAAGACAACGCAGGCCGTCAGTGATCGCGTGAACTTGTTGGTCAATCAGGCCAACATCGGCAACTGCGACCTGATCGTGCGCGGCGTCTTCAACGGCCAGCGGCGCGGGTTCGCCTATGTCGGGGGCGGCGCATTCCAACCAGACCGCAGCACCGATCCCACCACGAACGCGTCCGCGCTCATGCAAGCGGCGGACGCGGGCGCGGAGTTGACCTTTACAGGCGTGCCCGTCGGCGCGGGGCGGCGGCTAGGGATAGACCGCGACTTGGACGGCGTGCTCGACGGCGACGCCGGGCCGCGTGCGCTCAACATCAGCGGACAGGTCACGGCCATCAACGGCAGCCCCGTCAGCGGCGTCACCGTCAACATTAGCGGCCCCGGCGGCAACGCTTCGGCGCAGACCAGCACGGACGGGCGCTACGCCTTCACGAATCTCGCGGGCGGCGCGTACAACATCGCCCCCGCGCTCGCCGGTTACACTTTCGCGCCTGCGGGCCAGAGTTTCACGGGGACGTTAGGCGGCGACTTGGTGATCAACTTCGTCGCGCCGAGCGTCGTTGAGTTCAGCGCCGCGAGCTACACGTTCGACGAAGGTGCGGGCCAAGCTCTGCTCACCGTCACGCGCACGGGTGATACAACCACATCGGCGAGCGTCGGCTACTTGACGGCGGACAACACGGCGGCCGTGCGCTGCGACAATCAGACGGCGCTACCCGGCGTCGCGTTTGCGCGCTGCGACTATGCGACCACTGTGGACACCTTGCAGTTCGCGCCCGGTCAGACGCAGAAGACGATCAAAGTGCCGCTCATCGACGACGCATATCCGGAAGGCAACGAGACGGTCACGCTGCGTCTGAGCGATCCTAGCGGCGTGACGCTCGGCGCACAGAGCACGGCGACGCTCACCATCACGGACAACGATGCGACCGCGCCGCCCAACCCCGTCTTCGCGAGCGCGTTCTTCGTGCGGCAACAGTATCTCGACTTTCTCTCGCGCGAGCCTGACACACCCGGTTTCAACGCTTGGCTCAACGTCTTGAACAACTGCCCGGACGTGAACAATCTTGATCCCAACGCACCGTCGGCCGGATGTGATCGCATCCTTGTCTCGTCGTCGTTCTTCGGCTCGCAGGAGTTTCAGTTGAAGGGCTACTTCGTCTTCCTGTTCTACAAGGCGAGTTTCAACCGATTGCCGACCTACGACGAGATCATTCCGGACATGCGCACGGTCACGGGGCAGACCGGCGCGGAGGTCTTTGCCAAGAAGGCCGCCTTCACCGATGCGTGGACTGAGCGCCCCGAGTTCGTCGCGCTCTATCCGAACACCATGACCGACGCCCAGTACGTCCAGACGCTCCATGCGCGTTATCAAGTGACGACCATTACGACGCCCGATCCGGCCGACCCGGACGGCAGCCAGTACATCGCGCTCACGCAAACCGATCTGACGAGCCGCCTCGCCGCCGGCACGCTCACACGCGCGCAGGTCTTGCGCGCCATCGTGCAGAGCCGCGAGGTGGACGCGCGCGAGTTCAAGGGCGCATTCGTCGCCATGCAGTATTACGGCTACTTGCGGCGCACGCCGGAGACCGCCGGTTACAACGCGTGGCTGGATTATCTCAACACGCACCCGACGGACTTCCGCACGATGGTCAACGGCTTTATGAACGCACAGGAGTACCGGCTCAGGTTCGGCAATCCTACTCAGTAAGTCATCCGGCCAACCCTTGCCGAGCAGCAGCGTCGCCGCGCGCAAAGCTTTGCGCGCGGCGACGGCCGTTTTGCGGCCGCCCACGGCCCGGCGAAAAAAACTTGACACCGTCCCCGTTGCAGTCTATAGAGTCGTTCGTATTCCCCAAGTCCCTTAAAACGTCTACCCCGACGCGCGCGCACTTCGTATGGCCTAAGTGCTGCGCCGTGCGCCATACGGCGCGGAACGAACTGGCCGCCGAGTTATTACAGCTCTCGCCTTTCGCTTGCTTGCTTCCGCAATCAGACTCCTCAACTTGCGGCGCTGAAAGCATGCGACAGGAATAGACGTTCGCACCTGTCACCCGAAGGAGAAATTTTATGCTTCAACTGCGCTGCCCAGATCGCCTTGGCCGGATACTGCCCGGTCTGACTTTGCTCTTGCTGCTCGGTGTACTCGTGCTGGCGGGTGTGCCAGCACGTTGGGCGCGCGCGCATGCGGCCGCGGGGCAAGACCCCGTGCCGCAAGCGACGCCGACGCCCACGCCCGGCACGCGTTATCGCCAGACTAATCTCGTCTCTGACATATCGGGCTACGCCCTCATTGAAGACCGGCTGGTCGTCAACTCGTGGGGCATCTCGATGACCAGCAGCAGCCCCTTCTGGCTCGCGAACAACGGCACGAGCACGTCTTCGCTCTATCGCGGCGACGTGGGCAGCGTTGTCTTCTTCAAGCAACCGGGGATGCCCAACATCACCATTCCTGAGACGCCGCCGTCCATCACCGGCACGGTCGCCAACAACGGCGGCACGAGTGATTTCTTCGTCACGTCTGGCAGCGCGTCGGCGCGGGCCAACTTCCTCTTCGCGTCGCTCGGCGGCAAAATCTACGGCTGGAGTCCGAACGTGCCCGCCGCCGGCTCAACCGTGGCCACGCAGGCCGCGAGCCAGCCGGGGCACGTCTATACGGGTCTCGCCATCGCCAACAACGGCTCAGGGAATTTCCTCTACGCCGCCGACTTTAAGAACGGCAACATTGATGTCTATAACAGCACGTTCGTGCTCCAGCCGACAGCGACTTTTCCATTCGCTGACCCGACCATCCCGACGACTGCGGGGAACACTTATCATCCCTTCAACATCCAGACTCTGGGCGGCTCGCTCTACGTCATGTATGCCAAGGTCGGTGCGGACGGGCGCGACGAAGAGGGGCCGGGCAACGGCTTCGTCCGGCGCTTCAACACGAACGGCGTGCGCGACCTGACGTTCGGCATCAATAACGGCCCGCTCAACTCGCCGTGGGGCGCGGTTATCGCGCCCGCGAGCTTCGGCGTCTTCGGCGGCGCACTCCTTATCGGCAACTTCGGCGAGGGCAGCCCCAGCATCAACGCCTTCAACGCCACGACCGGTGCATTCCTCAACTCGGTTAAAGCTGAGAGCGGCGACGATCTTGAGATCGATGAACTATGGGCGCTCGTCTTCGGCAACGGCGGCAACGGCGGCGACCCGAACACGCTCTACTTCTCCGCCGGCCCCGGCGAAGAGGAACACGGACTGTTCGGCTCGCTCAAACCGGTCAGCACCTTCCAAACCTCGTCCGTCCAACTGAGCGGCGACACGTTCGCCATCGGCGAAGGCAACAACAATATCCAGATCACAGTCACGCGCACGGGCGACGCGACGGGCACATCAACCGTCAACTATGCCACCTTCGACGAGAGCACAGCCGGGCACGCCAACCAGAAGCGCGACTACGAGATCGCCGTCGGCACACTCAAATTCAACCCCGGCGAGACGAGCAAGAGCTTCCGCGTGCTTTTGGTGGACGACCGTTTTGTCGAGGGTGATGAGACGGTCGGAATCGTGCTCTCGAACCCGACGGGCGCTGGGCTTGGCAGTCCGAACGAGGCCGAGTTGACCATCACGGACAACGACAGCGCGCCGACCACGACCAACCCGATTGACGGCACGTCGTTCTTCGTCCGCCAACAGTATCTAGACTTCTTGGGCCGCGAGCCGGACACGGCCGGCTTCAACGCGTGGGTGAACCTGATCAACGGTTGCAGCAGCGGCAACACCTCTTGCGACCGCGTGACGGTCTCCCAATCCTTCTTCGGCTCGCAGGAGTTTCAGAGCCGGGGCTACTTCGCCATCCGCGCCTACCGCGCTGCCTTGGGGCGCGACCCGCTCTACGGTGAGTTCATGGGCGAACTCTCGCGCCTGAACGTGGCGTTTGCCACGGATGCGAGCACCGCGAAGTCGAACTTCGCGGCCGACTTCGCGCTCCGCAACGAGTTCCGCGCCACGCTCGACGCGCTGACCAACGCGCAGTATGTGGACAGACTGATCGCCAATACGGGCGTGAGTTTCCCGACGGCAACGCGCGATCAGGCGGTCAGCGATCTGAACGGTGGGACGAAGACGCGCGCGCAGGTGCTCCAAGACTTCGTCGAGAACGCGCGCTTCGTAAACGATGCGGCCACGTTCAACCGCGCCTTCGTGCTCACAGAGTACTTCGGCTATCTGCGCCGCAACCCGGAAGCCGCGGGCTTCAACGCGTGGCTTAACTTCCTGAACACGCACCCCGGCGACTTCCGCACGATGGTCAACGGGTTCGTCAACTCGCTCGAATACCGCCAGCGCTTCGGCGCATCGTAGCAGAACAGAGATGAGGGATGAATAAGGAACAGTTCAACTTGAGCGATCTCCTGTTCATCCCTCATCCCTCATTCCTCATCCTTCATTCCGCCAATTATGGCTCGATGCAAACTATCTTCGGTCTGACCTGTGGCCACGTTGGCGAAGAGTTGCCAGCGTTCGGTGTGCGTGGCGGTTGCGCCGGGCGCGAGTTGGCTGAGGGGCGAGAGTGATTCAAGTTCGACGTAGTCGGCGTTGGTGTAGGTCTCCACGTTGCAGCCGTAGTCTGGATAGCGCGCGTCCGCTTCATAAGCAAAACGTTTGACGAAGAGTTGCTCGGCCCATTGGTATGCGGCCCAGCCCTGTTTACAGAGCGCGCCGATCTTCTGCGGCGTGTCCCGCTCCGCGTCCGTGCGCAGGCGCAGGTACTTTGCGCCAAAGGTGAACCGCACGTCCGACATGTCCGTGTAGTGCCAGAGGACGAGCGGGCGCGCAGGCAGTAGCTCCTGACTCCACGTGCGAAACGGCTCGTGCGGGATGACGACCTCGCCGCCGCCGCGCAGGATCGTGATGCCCCAGAGCGCGAGTTCAACGGGCCATAGGTTGCGATTCGTGATGCGCTGCTCGATGGTCAGGCCGCTCCCCTCCGCGTCGAGCGTCACAACCATCTCCTTCTGTATGCCGACCTGCGCTTCGACCGGCGCGGTCAAGTGGATCGCGTGGTCGCCGTCCGGTTTATATTCCAACGGCTCGTTGTCGGGCGCATAAGAGCGCGGCATGGCTTCGGGCGCGGCCCATAGTCTGTGCCCGCCCCACGGCCGCCAGTCGCCGAGCGCGGTCGTCAAGACTACGTCGGGCACTTCGCCGAGCATGTTCTCCGCGCCGTGCAGAGCGTAGCGGACGATGCGCGGCCCCACGTCGGTCGTGACGACCACCTCGACCGTGTCATTCGCCAGCCGGTAACAGTTCGGCAAGCCCAGATAAGCGATCTTGCTCAACGTCCCCTCCTTGCGCAGCGCCGCTAAAGTTGTTATTTAACGCCGAGTGTAACCGGCTGGCAGCTAAATGCAAACGCGGCGACCCGCAACGCGCTTGAGTCAACATCATGAAACGAACAAACAAACTTGTGCGCCTGTTGACGAGACTGTTACTGCTGCTGCTCGTCTCTGTCGTCTTACTGGCCGGCTGGATCGCGCTCGATCTCAATCGCGCGCACACAACCGACATACGCCGCTTCGACGCGGACGAAGTGGCGCGGCTTGAAACTGTGATGTGGCGCTCTTACTACGAACGCCGCCGCGCGCGCCTCTTCCTCCAACTCGGCGAGTTGCTGCGCACGCAGTATCGCTTCCCCTTCTGGCAATCGCAGCGCGTCGCCTATCACGCCGCGCGCGCCGCGTTCGTCTTCAAAGACGGGCACGGGCGCGCGGACTACGAGCGTGCGCTGCCCGACCTCGTCGCTTTCTATTCCGCTATCCGCCGCGCGAGCGACGTGCCGTTCGACCCGCAACGCGCGGCGCAACTCGAGCTCGAATGGTGGATCGTGCACCGCGAGCGCAAGCAACATCAAGCGGGCGATCTCGCCGACGCTCTCGCCGCCACCGCCGCCGAAGTCTATCAAGTGCCCGCCCAGCGCCTCGCCGAACACGCACGCCTGCGCGCCGAAGCCATGACCATCCGCGACGACACGGCCGCGGCGCACGGCGTCACGGAAGCCGACTGGGCGCGTATCGATCAACTGTTACATGATTCGTGGCGTTCACTTCATCAAGCAGTCAACGAATAGCAATAGAGCGGCCGGCTCGTGCGGTAATAGCGCGGGGCAAAAAGATAGAGCGGCGAAGCCCTCGCTGCATCGCCGCTCTGTGAAGTCGCATGCCACCCGCGAGGACGGCATGCCACTTCGTGCCGCCACTATACTCCTATTAACTGATCTTGCAACATCTAAACGCGCGGAGTGCCCGCTAGACTTTCCCACTTCAATCCTTTAATTTATCTGCTTCGCACAACAGACGGTTTGGTGACATGCGAAAGTGGCGGAATTGGCAGACGCGCTAGGTTTAGGCCCTAGTGCCGCAAGGCGTGGGGGTTCGAGTCCCCCCTTTCGCATTGCAGTTGCGAGCAGTGGCTAAAAGTTCAGTCGCACATTTTTAACGACAGGAAGGATGCCCGTCCGGCCGCTACGATTTAGTTGTTCGGCGGGCTTTTCATTTTATGAAGACAGAATTGGTTGATCATTCGCTGACGCGTAAAGAGTTGAAGATCGAGATCGACGCGGCCGATGTGCGCGCCGAGTACGACCGCGTGAGCGACCGTTATGCGGCGCAGGCGAACGTGCCCGGCTTTCGCAAAGGGCACGCGCCGCGCTCGGTCGTGCGGCAAAGATTCAAGAACGAGATTCGCGGCGAGGTCGTGCAGAACCTCGTGCCGCAGGCGTTGCAGGATGCGGTCGTCGAGCACAATTTGAACGTGATCGGCGAGCCGGACATACACCTCGACAACAACGAAGGGCTTGACAAACTCGGCGAGCAGCCGCTGGCGCTCCACGCGCACGTCGAGGTGCTGCCGGAGATCGAGTTGGGCGCGTACAAGGGCGTCGAGGCGGCGCGGCGCGTGCGCCCGGTGACGGACGAGACGGTGGAGGATTGGATCAATCAGTTGCGCGAATCGTCCGCGTCTTTGCAGCCGGTCGAGGATCGCGGCGCGGAGTTGGGCGACACGGTGACGGCGGACATTCTTGGCAAGTACATCGAGCCGCAAGAGGCGGACGACATCAACGTCGAAGCGGTGGACATTGAGCTTGGCGGCGCAGGCGTTGTGCAGGAGTTCAACGACAACTTGATTGGCGCGAAGGTCGATGATGTGAAGACGTTCCGCGTCAAGTACCCGGAAGATTTTTCGTCGAAGGGTCTGGCCGGGAAAGAGATCGAGTACACGGCGACGGTGACGGCCGTCCGGCGCAAGGAGTTGCCGGAGTTGGACGACGAGTGGGCGCGCAGTCTCGGCGAAGAGTTTGAATCGTTGCCGGACTTGCGCGGCAAGTTGCGGCAAGACATGGAACTGCGCGCGAAGTTTGAGGCCGACCAACGCGTGCGCGACGAGTTGATGCGGCAGCTCATCGCGGCGCATCAGTTTGAAGTGCCCGAATCGCTGGTCAAGAGTCAGTCGCGGCGGCTGTTGGAATCGACCGTGCGCGACATGATGCAGCACGGCATCGACCCGCGCAGTCAGGAGATCAATTGGGACAACATGCAGGGCGTCTTTGCGACGCAGGCGACCGAGGATTTGCGCGGCTCGATCCTGTTGGAGCGCATCGCGGAGGCGGAGCAGGTGGACGTGTCCGACGAGGAAATCGAGCAGGAGATCGAGCGCATCGCGCAGGGCACACGCCAGTCTGTAGAGCAAGTGCGTGCTGCCTTGACAAAGCAGGGGGGCGAACGTAGCATCGCCGACAGATTGCGCCATCGCAAGGCGCTCGACGTGATCGTCGCTGCGGCCAAGATTACGGACGAAGAGTGGCGCGAAGAAGAACCGGCCGAAGAGAGCGCAGACATTGAAGCAACGGCCGAAGCGCGCGCAACGCAAGCAAGCGAGTCCGAGCCGGACGAGCAACAGGCGGGCGCGGCGGCTGGCGGCGAAGCAGAGCAGAGTTAACAGTCGATCTCAAAATTTGAGATCACAAACAGCGAGCGTGGAGTTTTAGTTATGGCATTAGTTCCGATGGTAGTCGAGCAGACATCGCGCGGCGAGCGCGCGTTCGACATCTATTCGCGGCTGTTGAAAGACAACATCATCTTCATCGGCACGCCGATTGACGACATGATCTCGAACCTGATCGTCGCGCAACTGCTCTTCCTCGAAGCCGAAGACCCGGAGAAGGACATCAACCTCTACATCAATTCGCCCGGCGGCTCGATCACGGCCGGCATGGCCATCTACGACACGATGCAGTTCATCCGGCCCGACGTGACTACGATCTGCGTCGGGCAGTGCGCTTCGATGGCGGCGCTCTTATTGGCGGCGGGTGCGAAGGGCAAACGGTTCTCGCTGCCCAACTCGCGCATCCTCATTCACCAGCCTTCGGGCGGCGCGCAAGGGCAAGCGACCGACATACGCATCCAAGCCGAAGAGATCATCCGCATGCGCGAACTGACCTCGAATATCCTCGCCAAGCACACGGGACAGGATTACGACTCAATCGAGCGCGATGTGGAACGCGACCGCATCATGTCCGCGATGCAGGCTAAGGAATATGGCTTGATCGATGAAGTGATCGTGCACCGCGAGTAGGCGCGGGCGGTCAACAGTTTCTCGGCGGGCGCGTTCGGACACTCACCACGCCCGCGCTTTTTCATGCTATAGTAGTTTTCCGTGGACAGCGCCTTGAGGGTCGCCCCCGAAGCTTTTAACTCTCAAGCGCGCCCGCCCGTCCGGTCAGACAAACTTGACAAGCTGAGCCGAACTTGAAGGATCAAGACCCCGGAGTCCCCCGTAAAGCCTATGGTACGTCGAACCGATGATACGTTGCGCTGTTCGTTCTGCGGCAAGTCGCAGAACGAAGTGAAGAAGCTCATTGCCGGCCCCACCGTCTATATTTGCAACGAGTGCATTGACATCTGCAACGAGATCATTACGGACGACCAGCAAGCGGAAGCCGTGGCCTCGCGCCCACCGCTGCCGAAACCGCACGAGATCAAATCCTTCCTCGACGAGTATGTGATCGGACAAGAGGATACGAAGAAGCGCCTCGCCGTCGCCGTCTATCAACACTACAAACGCATTGAACTGGCGCGGCGTCGTTCCGATGTCGAGATACAGAAGTCGAACATTCTGCTTATCGGGCCGACCGGCACGGGCAAGACTCTGCTGGCGCAGACGCTCGCGCGCATGCTCTCCGTGCCCTTCACCATCGTGGACGCGACGACGCTGACCGAAGCGGGTTATGTCGGTGAAGACGTAGAGAACATCATTCTGAAACTGTTGCAGGCGGCGAACGGCGATGTGGAGCGCGCGCAGCAGGGCATCATCTACATCGACGAGGTCGATAAGATTTGCCGCAAGGACGAGAACCCTTCGATCACGCGCGACGTGTCGGGCGAGGGCGTGCAGCAGGCGCTCCTGAAAATTTTAGAGGGCACGGTCGCCAACGTCCCGCCGCAGGGCGGGCGCAAACATCCGCATCAAGAGTTCTTCCCCGTCGATACGACGAACATTCTGTTCATCTGCGGCGGCGCATTCGTCGGGCTGGAAAAAGTGATCGAGCGGCGCATGCGCAACAAGTCGTTTGGCTTCCGCGCCGAGATCAAGGGCGGCACAGACCGCTATGCCGACGCGCTCGCGGCCGTGCAGCCGGAAGATTTGGTCAGATATGGACTCATCCCTGAGTTCGTCGGTCGCCTGCCCGTGGCTGGCGTCCTGCACGAGTTGGACGAAGGCGCGCTCATGCGCATCCTCACGGAGCCGAAGAACGCGCTCGTCAAGCAGTACCAGAAAAAATTCGAGTTCGACAGCGTGCGCCTGCGCTTCACGGACGACGCGTTGAAAGCGATTGCCCGCCAAGCGGTCGAGCGCAAGGTCGGCGCGCGGGGCTTGATGATGATCATGGAAGAGCTATTGCTCGACGCCATGTACACGCTGCCCTCGCAGAAGCGCACGAAAGAGTTCGTCATCACCAGCGAGATGGTCGAGCGCCGCCGCGCCATGCCCGGCGAGGCCCTGACCGGCGTGGACGACGCCGCCGCCTGATATTTTCAACCAACCGCGGACGAGGCCGAGATTGCAGTCATATGCCCTGCAATGCCTCGTCCGTTTCGTTTTAATTCCCGATAAGGAAATTCACGATGCGAAAGTTTCTCTGTGCAGGTGCGCTCTTGTGTTTGCTCGCGCCGACCGTCGTACCGCAGGGCGGCAAGCATCCTTGCGAGCAGGCCGGGACGCAGTACGAGGCGACCGAGTGCGCAGGGCGCGAGTACAAACAAGCGGACGCCGAGCTTAACAAGGTCTATCAACAGGTGCTCAAGCAGGAAGACAAGGACGGGCAGGCGCGGCTCAGGGCAGCGCAGTTGAGTTGGCTCAAGTTCCGCGATACGGAATGTGAATATGAGGCAGGCGACTATATCGGCGGGACGATGCGCCCGATGGTCGCGGCCTTCTGCCTCGCCGCTGTGACGAATGAGCGCACGAAGCAACTCAAAGAGATTTTGCGGGCGAAGTCCGACCGTTAGGGCCGGACAAATCCGGCTCGATCTTTACTCAGTGGCGCGTTTGTTTGAAATCGTCTAGAATCTTAGTTGGCTGAAGGACGGGGCGCGAGCAGCAGTTGCCGCCCCGGTTGTAGTCTCGGAGAGGAAAGCAGTCATACAGCTTTATGGAAGAATACTCTGATCACACGCCCGCGGATATTGTGCGCCTGCCGATGGTGCCGATCCGCGATGTCGTCATCTTCCCGTTCACGAAAGTTGCGTTCAAGATCGGCCGCGCCGGCTCGATCCGCGCGCTCGAACAGGCGCTCCAGTCCGACCGCACGATCTTCCTCGCCACGCAGCACGATGCCTCTTTGGACGAGCCGACGCCCGCGCAGATTTACGGCGTCGGCACGATTGCGCGCATCCTGCAAGCGACCAAACAGGAGAACGGACAGATCAAGGTCGTCGTCGAGGGACGCGAGCGCGCGACCACGATTCGCGTGGACAACGACAATGGCGCGTTCACCGCGACCGCCCGCCGCGCGCCCACCGCGCCAGAAGCGGGCCAGCGCATCGAAGCCTTGACGCAGCGCATCGCGCAGCTCGTCGAACAGCACATGCGGCTCGCGCCCGAAGCGCAGACCGACGCCTTGCAGACGGCGCTCCGTAATCAAGACCCATCGCATCTGGCGGATGCACTTGCCTCGCAGTTGCGCATCTCGGTTGAAGACAAACAGGGACTCTTGGAAATCTTCTCGCTGCACGGTCGGCTGCAACGTCTGATCGAGATTCTGGAAACTGAAGTCGAGAAGCGGCAGCTTGATCGCTCGATACAGGCGCGCGTCAAGCGGCAGATGGAGAAGGCGCAGAAAGAGTATTACTTAAACGAGCAGATCAAGGCCATCCACAAGGAACTCGGACGCAAGGACGAGAAGGCCGAGATGGAAGACCTGCGCAAGAAGATCGAAGAAGCGGGCATGACCGAGGAGGCGAAGGAGAAAGCGCTGCAAGAACTCCATCGGCTCGAAGCCATGCCGCCGATGTCGGCCGAAGGCACGGTCTCGCGCACGTATATTGATTGGTTGTTGAGCGTGCCTTGGAAACAGAAGTCGAAAGAGATCAAAGACCTGAAGAAGGCCGAAGAGGTCTTGCACGACGACCACTACGGCTTGGAGAAGATTAAGGAGCGCATCCTTGAGCATCTAGCCGTGCGGCAGTTGGTCAAGAATCCGAAAGGCTCAATCCTCTGCTTCGTCGGCCCGCCGGGCGTCGGCAAGACTAGTTTGGGTAAATCAATCGCGCGCGCCACGGGGCGCAAGTTTGTGCGTCTCTCGCTTGGCGGCGTGCGCGATGAAGCGGAAGTGCGTGGTCATCGGCGAACGTACATCGGCGCGCTGCCCGGTCAGATCATCCAGATGATGAAGAAGGCCGGCACAGTCAACCCGGTCATCCTGCTTGATGAAGTGGACAAACTCGGCGCGGATTTTCGTGGCGACCCATCGGCGGCGCTGCTTGAAGTGCTCGACCCGGAACAGAACAACACGTTCCAAGATCATTACCTAGACGTTGAATACGATCTCTCGAAGGTCTTCTTCATCGCGACGGCGAACGTGTTGCACACGATCCCGCCAGCGCTGCAAGACCGGCTCGAAATCCTGCGCCTGTCGGGCTACACCGAGCGCGAGAAGATGGAGATCGCCAAGCGCCACCTAGTATCGAAACAGGCCGAAGGGAGCGGCTTGTCGGCCGAGCAGGTTGAGTTCACGGACGACGCGCTATTAGAAATGATCCGCTCGTACACGCGCGAGGCGGGCGTGCGCAATCTGGAACGCGAGATTGGCTCGTGTTGCCGCAAGGTTGCGCGCAAGGTCGTCGGCGAACAAGCGGGCGAGAGCTTCAAAGAGATCGTGACGGCCGAACGTGTGCGCGAGATGCTGGGGCCGATCAAGTTCCGGCAACAGAAGGCTGCGGCCGAGAGCGAGATTGGTCTGGCGCTCGGCCTCGCATGGACTGAAGTCGGCGGCGAGGTCTTGCAGATCGAGGCGACGCTGACGAACGGGCGCGGGCAGGTGCAACTGACCGGCAAGCTTGGCGAGGTCATGCAAGAGTCGGCCGCGGCCGCTCTGACCTGCATCAAGGCGCGCGCCGAACGGCTCGGCATGAGTCTCACACACATACGCAAACGCGATCTGCACGTACACATCCCCGAAGGCGCGATCCCGAAGGACGGCCCCTCGGCTGGTGTGACGCTCGCGACCGCGATGGCGTCGGCGTTGATGCGCGTGCCTGTGCGTAAAGAGGTGGCGATGACAGGCGAGATCACACTGCGCGGGCGCGTGTTGCCTGTGGGCGGCATCAAAGAGAAGCTGCTCGCGGCGCACCGGCTCGGCGTGACCACGCTGATTCTGCCGAAGGACAATGAGAAAGATTTAACGGAAGTGCCGGCGGAGGTACTCGACGCGCTCGATGTGCGCCTCGTCGAGACGATTGACGAAGTGCTCGCGCATGCGCTCGAAGAAGCGTGCCCGACGGACGGCGCGGTGACGGACGAGACGACGCCGCAGCCGCCCATCTGGACGCCGCCGCCCACGCAAGGCACGCCGACCATGGCTGATTAAGATCACCTGCCGCTTGGCCTTTGGCGCGGAGCCGATCTCAAACACAGAGGCAACGGAGAGCATGGAGGTGACAGAGTAAACACTCTGTCGCCGCCCGTGTGCGCCGTCTGCTCTGCCGTGATACTTGTTCCCTCGTGATAGCCAATCTTGTAAGGAGCACACATGAGCAAAAGCAAACACAAGGACGCCGATCTGATCTTAAAGCTCTACGATCTGCGCCGCGAAGAGACGATGCGCAAGGCGCGCGACTGGATGATCCGTTTCAACCCCGACAGCATGCAGGACATCCTCGACGCGGTCATGGGCGAGCAGAGCGCCTACTTCCGCCAGGTCACGTCCTACTGGGAGATGGCCGCCACGCTCGTCAACCACGGCGCAATTGACGAGGAGTTGTTCAACGACGCGAACGGCGAGCATCTGGTCGTCTTCGCCAAGCTCCAACCTTTCGTCGCCGACATGCGCGCGCAGTTCGGCCCGCGCACGCTCGTCCATCTCGAAAAACTCGTCGCGCGCACGCCCGACGCCGATAAACGGCTCGCCGACATACGCGAGCGCTTCCGCCGCTTCGCCGCCATGCGCGCCGAGCAGGACAAGGCCAAGGAAGCGACAGCATAAGGAAGTGCTGAGTGTCGAGTGCTGAGTGCTGAGCAAGGGAGCAGCTTGTTTTTACTCAGCACTCAGCACTCAGCACTCATCACTTTATGAAAATCACCAGCGCCGAGTTCATCAAGAGTGCGTTCACGGAAGACCAGTGGCCGGCGGGCGCGTTGCCGGAGGTGGCTTTCATGGGGCGATCGAACGTAGGCAAGTCAAGCTTGATCAATTCCCTGCTCGGTGTCAAAGGTCTTGCCCGTACGTCTTCGACGCCGGGCCGGACGCAGGCCCTGAACTTCTTTTTGATCAATCGGCGGTTTCGGTTTGTCGATCTGCCGGGCTATGGCTATGCGCGCGTGCCGGAAACGATCAGACGGTCGTGGGGCGAAATTGTGACAGGTTACCTTGCCAAGCGCAGCGACCTTGTGTTATCAATTCATGTCGTAGATTCGCGTCACGATCCCACAACATTGGACGTGCAGTTGCATGAGTGGTTAGTCGCTCAGCAGCAACCGCACTTGATTGTGGCCACGAAGGCCGACAAGCTCTCGCAGAACGAACTGCGTAAGAGCCTGAAGCGCAGCGCGCAGACCTTAGGCGCACCTGCCACAGCCGCCGGCCCCCTTGGTGAGATCGTCGCGTACTCCGCCCCGACCGGGCTGGGCCGCGAACGCGTCTGGCGCGCAATCGCGGCGGCCTTGAATGTCTCACAAGCCCCCGTTTGAAAATTACGCTTTCAACAGGCGACGCACGAGCGGGGCCAAGCATCCAACGGGACGCTGACCAATCCCCGCGTAACAGTTTGTGAGTTTTTGTGTACGCGCGACTGAGACGATAGCCGCGCTAAAGCCCCTCGCAACTCAACCGCTGGACATACATTGCCCGCCTGCGCGCGCGGTTCGTGCGCACCCAGGGCATTAAATCCCGTAATCATCACCATTCATCCGATTGATTACTCGCAATTCAATCGCCTTGACAGTAACACGACACGGGTTAGACACAACTCGTGGCTAGAACCGAAGCAACGGCCTCGTCAGGCTGTTGCTCGTTGAGAGAAGAGAAAGAAATGTCACAACGTACAACACGCACACGCACTAGCAGTAGCAGCGCCAACGGCGCAGGCGACAGCAACAAGCGCGGCTCGGCCGCGGCGGCTGTCGAAGCGCCGCCTGAGCCGACGGATGAGCGCGAGTTCATCGAAATGTCCGGCGAGGCCTTCAATCTAGGGACGCTCAAAGATTTGTCGATCTCCAAGCTGACGCAGATCGCGAAAGATTTGGACGTGCCGGGCGCGACCGGCATGCGCAAACAGGAACTGATCTTCAAAGTCCTCGCCGCGCAGACCGAGAAAAGCGGACTGATCTTTTCCGAGGGCGTACTCGAAACCCTGCCCGACGGCTTCGGCTTCCTGCGCGCGCCCGAATACAACTATCTGCCCGGCCCCGACGACATCTACGTCAGCCCATCGCAGATACGCAAATTCGATCTGCGCACGGGCGACACCGTCTCCGGGCAGATTCGCCCGCCGAAAGAGGGCGAGCGCTACTTCGCGCTGATTAAAGTCGAGGCGATCAACTTTGAAGCGCCCGATCAGGCGCGCGAGAAAGTCTTCTTCGACAATCTGACACCGCTCTATCCGGACGAGCGTCTGATGATGGAGACGCAGCAGGAGAACTTGGTCCCGCGCGTCATCGATCTGGTCACGCCCATCGGCAAGGGGCAGCGCTGTCTGATCGTCGCGCCGCCGCGCACCGGCAAGACGATGATGCTGCAAGCCATCGCCAACTCGATCACACAGAACCATCCGGAAGTCTCGCTCATCGTGCTCCTCATTGACGAGCGCCCGGAAGAGGTGACCGACATGCAGCGCTCGGTCAACGGCGAGGTCATCTCTTCGACCTTCGACGAGCCGCCGACGCGCCACGTGCAGGTCGCCGACATGGTGATCGAAAAGGCCAAGCGCCTCGTCGAGCACAAGCGCGACGTGGTGATTTTGCTCGACTCGTTGACGCGCCTTGCGCGCGCACACAACGCGGTCGTGCCGCCGTCGGGCAAAATCCTCTCCGGCGGTATCGACGCGAACGCCTTGCAGCGCCCGAAGCGCTTCTTCGGCGCGGCGCGCAACATCGAAGAGGGCGGCAGCTTAACGATCATCTCCACCGCACTTGTCGACACCGGCTCGCGCATGGACGACGTGATCTTTGAGGAGTTCAAAGGCACGGGCAACTGCGAAATCCATCTCGACCGCCGGCTTATCGACAAACGCCTGTTCCCCGCCATCGACATCCAACGCTCCGGCACGCGCAAAGAGGAACTCTTGATCAGCAAGGAAGACCTCGCGCGCATCTGGGTCATGCGCCGCGTCCTGAACCCGCTCTCGCCGGTCGAGCAGATGGAAGTCGTCCTCGAACGGCTCGGCAAGACCAAGTCGAACGCCGAATTTTTGGCCTCGATGCAGACCTAATCAGGCAGTGACGAGTGGCGAGTGACAAGTGACGAGTTAAAGATTTTCTTGTCACTTGTCACTCGCCACTCGTCACTGCTTTTAAGTTGACAAACGCGCTGGGCGCTCGGCATAGTATGGCTTCCCCGTGCTGTGCAGTTTAATTTGCTCGTCGTCACTCGCTAGCGAAACGGGTGTCGGGTGAAGAGTCTTGCGCGTCGCGATTCTTACGTCTGAGGCTGTACCGTTCGCCAAGACCGGGGGGTTGGGCGACGTAGCGAGCGCGCTCCCCAAGGCTCTGCGCGCGGTGGGCGATGTGGACGTGAGTCTCCTGCTCCCGCTCTACGAGCAGACGGATCGCGCGCTGTTGCGCGAACAGTTGTTTGACAACTTAGCAGTAGAGTGGAAGGGCGCATCCCAACGCGCCGGCGTTTGGTACAGCGAAGTGATTGGCGCGCCAACATTTCTGATCGATGCACCGGAATACTTCGCGCGCTCAAGCGTCTACGGCTTTCGTGACGATCATGAGCGGTTCGCTTTCTTTTGTCGCGCGGCGCTCGCGCTGTTGCGTCGTTTAGGCGCGCCGCCCGATGTGGTGCACGGCAACGACTGGCCTTCGGGCTTCGCGATGGCGGAGTTGAAAGCGCGCCGCAGCAGCGACGCCTATTACGCGCGGACGCGCACGCTCTTTTCCATTCACAATCTCGCGTATCAGGGCGCGTTTGATCCCGGCGCATTGCCGGCACTCGGTTTCGCTTATGGCGAAGTCCACGATGCTTTTTTGACACAGGGTGTGGCGTCGGCGCTCAAGGCGGGCTTGCTGTTGAGCGACATGCTCTCGACCGTCAGTCGCCGCTACGCTTACGAGATTCAGACGCGCGAGCAAGGCTACGGTCTCGACTGGCTCTTGCGCATGCGGCGCGACCGGCTCGTCGGCATCACGAACGGTGTCGATTACGACGTGTGGAATCCCGCGACCGACCCGCACATCGCCGCGCACTTTACGCCCGACGACCTCGCGGGCAAACGCGCGTGCAAGCTCGACCTGCTCAACCGGTTCAGTCTGCCGGCCGAACCTGAGCGCCCGGTCATTGCGATCATCTCGCGGCTCGTGGCCCAAAAAGGCTACGACCTGATCCAGCAGGTGGCCGCGCGCATCCTTGAGACCGGCGCGTTCTTCATCGCGCTCGGCGCGGGCGCGCAGGAGTACGAAGACTTTTTGCAGGCGCTGCGCGACGCGGCACCACACCGCGTCGGCATCTACAAGGGCTACGCGGGCGAGCCGTTGGCGCACCAGATCGAGGCGGGCGCAGACATCTTTCTAATGCCGTCGCTCTACGAGCCGTGCGGGTTGAATCAGATGTACTCGATGCGCTACGGCACAGTGCCGGTCGTGCGCGCGACAGGTGGACTGGATGACACGGTCGCGAACTTCGACCGGGCGCGCGGCACGGGCAACGGCTTCAAGTTTCAAGCCTACTCGGCGGACGCGCTCTTGGGCAGTATTTACGAAGCCCTCTATTGTTATGCCGAGCCGGAAGTCTGGCGCACGATTCAGGTGAACGGCATGCGCGCGGACAATTCCTGGCAAGCGGCGGCGCGCAATTACGTCGAACTTTATCGTGTGGTCGCGCGGACGTAAACATGAGTTGAGGAGCGCAGGTTTAGATCAACCAGTTATTTTTGCGAGCGAGGGGGCGCGTTATGCGCCTTGCCGAGGCGCAGTCGAAGAAGGAGACAAAGCGTTATGAGTGATTACGTCAACAACGTGAGCGACAGCAGCTTTGAGACCGACGTGCTCAAGGCCGAGCAGCCGGTGCTCGTGGACTTCTGGGCCGAGTGGTGCGCGCCGTGTCGCATGCTTGCGCCGACCGTCGATGCGGTCGCGGAGAAGTACGCGGGGCAAGCGCGCGTCGTCAAGCTGAACGTGGACGAGAATCCATCCGTGTCGCAGAAGTACGGCATCAAGGGCATCCCGACGCTGATCCTGTTCAAAGGCGGCAAGGAAGAGGAGCGCGTCGTGGGCGCGACCTCGAAGGACGCCATTTCGCGTATGCTCGACAAGCACGTCAACACCAGCAGTGGTGCGGCCAAAGCTTAGACGCTGGTAAGCTGTATGAGGTCGTCGAGCCGCGTGTGGTTGGCGGCCCGCAACCGATGGACGTGCTGATGAAACCACTCAACAATATCCGCCCGCTACAGAGCAAACGCCGCACGCTGGAAGACCGGCTCGCTGCCGCGAAGCGGCTGCGCGCCGTGCAAGAGGACGCGCGCTTTCGTGCCCGGCAAGCGCAAGGCAAACTCCGTCGCTTCCTGCGCACCAACCTGCGTAAGCAGGACGTGATCGAGGCGTTGGCGCTCAGGCGCGGCGAATGTAATCGCTGCGGCGCGTGCTGCGAAATCTTGTACAAGTGCCCCTTCCTCAAAAAGGAGGCGGACGGCACGGGCACTTGCGGCATCTACGAAGACCGCCCAAACGCCTGCCGCTACTTCCCCATCGACCAACGCGACCTACGCGAAGTGCGCGGCTCCTGTAGCTACTACTTCATCGAAAAACCGATCAGGCTGGGCAAGGCAAGCTGAGGAAGGCAGTGACAAGTGATGAGTGACAAGTGACGAGTAAATAACTTTGTCTTGCTTGTCACTCGTCACTGTTCTTATGTCTCATACAATCGTGGTCATCGGCGCGCAGTGGGGCGACGAGGGCAAGGGCAAGATCGTTGACCTGCTCGCGGAACGCTTCGACGTGGTGGCGCGCTATCAGGGCGGGCATAACGCCGGGCACTCCGTGCAGGTTGGCGACCGCTCGTTCGTCTTGCACCTGCTCCCGTCGGGCATCATTCATCAAGGCAAGACCTGCGTGCTCGGCAACGGCATGGTGATCGATCCGAAGGCTTTTTTTGAAGAGGCAGATCGACTGGCCGAGCAGGGCATCACAGTCACGCCCGACCGCGTGCTCGTCAGCTCGCGCGCGCATTTGATCCTGCCCTATCATCGCGCGCTCGATCACACCAGCGAAGAACGGCTTGGCAATGAAAAGGTCGGCACGACCCTGCGCGGCATCGGGCCGGCTTACGAAGACAAAGCGGGCCGGCGCGGCATCCGCGTCGCCGACGCGCTCGTACCCGAAGTCCTGCGCGCACGCATCGAACGAAATCTCGAAGATGCTAACCGCGTCATCGAAGCATACAAAGGGCAGCCGCTCAACCCTGATGAAGTCTTCGATCAGGTCGCCCCGCTTGCCGAACGGCTCGCGCCCTTCATCGCCGACACGATGCACTACATGAATCGCGCCGCGGCCGACAACCGCTCCATCCTCATCGAAGGCGCACAGGCCACACTGCTCGACGTGGATCACGGCACGTACCCGTTCGTCACCTCTTCGAGCACGACCGCAGGCGGCGCATCAATCGGCACAGGCCTTGCGCCGCACCGCATCACCGGCGTCCTCGGCATCGTCCGCACCTACACGACGCGCGTCGGCGAAGGCCCTTTTCCCACCGAGATGCTCGAAGGCGAAGCCGAACTCGGCCAACTCATACGCGAACGCGGGCGCGAGTACGGCGCATCCACAGGTCGCCCACGCCGCTGCGGCTGGTTCGACGCCTTCGCCACCCGCTACGCCGCCGAACTCAACGGCTTTAGTTCCGTCGCCTTAACCAAGCTCGACGTGCTCGACGCGCTCGACGAGATCAAAATCTGCGTCGGCTACCGCCTCGACGGCCGCGACCTAGAGACATTTCCCGCCGTCGCCGCCGAACTCCGCCGCATCGAACCCGTCTACGAGACGCTCCCCGGCTGGAAAGCTTCGACCGTCGGCACGACCGACATAGACGCACTACCGCCGAACGCCCGCGCCTACGTCGAATTCCTCTCCCGCGCCATCGGCGTCAAGATTGGTCTCGTCTCAACGGGCCCCGAACGCGATCAGACCATCATCATCCGCGACTCAGAGCTTGGCGGCTGGCTCGCCGGTTGAAATTGAAGCGCGCTTGCCGCTCCGGGCCAGCCTATGTACAATGCACGCACAACGGGCCGATAGCTCAGCTGGTAGAGCAAGTGGCTTTTAACCACTGGGTCGCAGGTTCGAGTCCTGCTCGGCTCATCAATTCTTTCGCTAATCAACGGGCGCTTTGCTGCGCCCGTTTTTTCTTCACTCACACTATCAACGCAGAACAAGCTTGGCCCGGCCGGATAGGCTTTGGCGGAAGTATGTATAATGGCAAGCGGCCGTGAAAGTTGTTAGTCGACAGCAGGGGCAACGCCATGTCAATTCAGCCGCGCCATCGTTACACGTTGGAAGAGTATTTCGCTCTGGAACTCTCTGCGGACGAGAAATACGAGTATTTCGATGGTGAAATCTTTGCCATGAGCGGTGGTAGTCCCGCGCATGAAGAGATCATCGGAAACATTTATGCGGCCTTAAAATCGCGCACACGTGAAAAAGGGTGTCGCATCTTTCTTTCAGGGCTGCGCCTCAAAGTGCCGAGTCAGTCGCCTTATCGCTACCCCGACTTGACGGCGTTATGCCACACGCCGCGTTATGAACAAATTGGCGGTCTTGACGCGCTCACTAATCCAGCCCTGATTGTCGAAGTGCTCTCGCCGACGACGGAAGCCTACGACCGGGGCGACAAGTTCACGCACTACAAGTCAATCGAGAGCTTCGCCGAGTATCTACTGATCGCACAGCACCGCCCGCACGCCACGCACTACGTCAAGGGCGCGGACGGCGCATGGAGCTACGAAGAGATCAACGACTTGGACGAATCGCTGCGGCTGGCCACGCTTGATTGTCAATTGGCGCTGCGCGACGTTTACGAGGGCATCGAGTTCCCGCCCGCACCGCTGCCGCCGCTCGAAAGAACATAGCTCGCCGCTAGCTTTTTAACCACTAGGTCGCAGGTTCGAGTCCTGCTCGGCTCACTAATTGGTACAAGGGGTTAGGGGCGCTCCGCCGTGAACGCTCCGCCCCTTTTACGGCTTTTGCCCACCCTTCACTAGCAACTTGCAAATTTGGAGGTCGAGCGCTGTGTGAATCATCCGCTCCACTTCTCGACATTCACTTTTCAAGGTTAGAATCAGCGCAAGCGAGGTCAGAATATGGCAGCAGAGAATGAGCTGAAAGGTATTCAAGTGAGACAGCCAGTAGATTTGACCAAAAGAATGCTGGAACTATCTGAGGCTTGGAACAAGCTCAATGGAGGCACAATAACGCCCGCACAATTTACTCAGGTGCTGGACAATCTTAGAACTGACTACTTGGCTATCATAGATAGACCCAAAGAGCCTAGCGAGGAATTGCTTTGGAAACAATATGAGCTTCATACCGACCTTTACAAACATTATCTTGAACTAATCTTGAAGTTCAATGCTTTCTATTATGCTGTTACGGGAGCGATTATATCTTTCTATTTTACGAAGTCCGACATTCCGCTTATTAAGTACGCGCTCTTATTTCCCATTCTAATGAGCGTTGTTTTCGGCGTTCTTTTTGGCTTCGCCGTGCTTCTTAATCACATTACAAGGCTAGATATTTTCAATCTAAGTAGAAGCTATCTCAAAAATCATTCTGACCGAAACAGGAGTGCGAGTTCCCTGAACATTTTGAAGCGTGCACCAGCGGCTTCGTATTTTTGAGATAGCTTCTAGCAAGCTCAATTTGGAAGTTGCCCCAGAGACAAATATTTTAGGTGCATTGCTGGCTTTATCTGCGTTATTGATGCTCGCAGTTGCAGGCATTCTCCTATGGTTCTTCTTTCCTACTTTGATTCTTCCAACTATCGGAATTATGGTTCTTATTTCTATTGTTCTTTGGCTACTCTTTCGATAGAAGTTCTTAAAGGAACACTGGATTCATTTCAACGCATTCCGACCCGGCCGCGCTCGCCGAATGGACGTGCGTCAGCCACACCGAGCGCGCCCCAAACCACGCCAACACGCCCAAGCCGCCCGCGCCCGTTAAAGAATAAGCGGCGACGCGCACAGGGGCCGGCACACGTTTTAGGCCGCATCATCAGCCATACGTTCAGGCCCTTCTGAATCCGGGCCGTTGGGAATAGACTCGGCGTGCATGAAACAAGTGCTGCGGACACTCTGCTGGTTGATTGCTGTGCCCTGTGCGCTGTTGGCCGCACTGATCGTCTTGCCGGCCCCAACTTTTTATCTATGGATGTTGGCGGTCGGGGTCAGCGAGTGGAGCGTCTGGCTGCTCATCGCAGGTTTGCTCGGTGCAACCTGCGGCGGCGCGGTTTTATTCATGGAGCGGGGCAGCAAGGCGGCGCGCGTCGGTCTCGCGTTGAGCCTCTGGACGATTGGGTGCGCGTGCGTGCCGATAGTGTCCGCTTACCAAGTCGCCGCGCGCGAGGGCGTGCGCCTCTCTTGGAGTCGTTATCTGTTCGGGCCTCAACAAGCTGCGTCCGGTGTGCTACTCGACGAGCAGCGAGATGTGGAATTTGCCAGTCCGGCCGGGCACTCATTGCGGCTTGACGTGTACCAACCACAACGACTGTCCAATGATGAACAGTCAGCGCACGATCAAACCAGCAGCTTACGGCCCGCCGTGATCGTGCTGCACGGCGGCGCATGGAGTCGCGGTGTGAAAAGCGACTTCGGGGAGTACGACCGCTGGCTGGCCGCGGGTGGGCGGGTGGTGTTCGACGCGGAGTATCGGCTGGCGAACAGCACGCAACGGTTTCCGGCCCAGCTCGTGGATGTCAACAGTGCGATCATTTGGGTCAAGCGCCATGCGGCGCAGTACCACGTCGATCCTGCGCGCATCGCGTTATTAGGGCGCTCGGCTGGTGGGCAACTGGCGCTGCTCGCCGCCTACACAGCCAATGATCCGTCGTTTCAATCTGCTTCCGACGTTACGCAAGACACGCGCGTGCGGGCCGTCATCTCCTTTTACGGGCCGACCGATCTCGCGTGGGACTATGCGCACCCCGGTCGCCCGGATGTGATCGACACCCCGCACACACTGGAGAACTTTCTGGGCGGCTCGCCTGCCACCGCGCCCCAAGCGTATGCGGCGGCCTCACCCATTGAGCACGTCAACGCGCAGTCGCCGCCCACACTGTTCCTACACGGCGGACATGATCAACTTGTGCTGGCGGCGAACGTCGAGCGCATCATGCCAAAACTGGCGGCGGCGCACGTGCCGTATGCTTACATCTATCTGCCTTGGGCTAATCATGGTTGCGACTACAATTTCAATGGCTGGAGTTCGCAGATCATTCAAGCCAAGCTCAGCAAGTTTCTGGACACTTACCTGTAACGCCATCTGCTTTATAACTAAATGGTCGTGGGTCTGCATCCTGCGCTGCTTATGTTGCACAGGATGAGTTGGACTATATTTATTACCTCACCTTTTTCTTTTACGCTGCGACCGTTTGGTGCGCTCTTGACGCGCGAATTGATCTGGCAGTATTGTCTCGCCGTTGCAATCTTACTGGCTCGCCTGCTTCGTAGTTGCCTGTAGTTTTCGTTGCTAACAGTTAAAGGAGTTAGTGCCGTGAAGCGAAGAATCCCCTATTTGCTTGCGCCTTTGGCGCTTGGTCTGTTTGTGTTGCTCATGGTGCGCCTGCACGTGCCTGCGCGCGTGGCCGCATTGTCGCAGCGTGCGTTCCGGGCGACGATGGGGCGCGAGGCTGTGTCGCCGAAGCTTGATTATCTGTCGCCCACAGAGTTGGCGATGTTAAATGAGATCAATCAGGCGCGGACGAACCCGCAGCAGTATGCGGCGATGCTGGAGCAGGTGCGGCAGACGGCGGCGGGTAAGCAGATCAAGGTCGGCCAGAAGACCATCACGCTGCAAGAGGGCGTGGGCGCGTTGGACGAGGCGATTAGATTCCTGCATGCGGCGCAACCGCTCCCGGCGCTCAACGCCGCGAAGGGTATGACGCTGGGCGCGCGCGATCACGTGAAGGATTTGGGGCTGAGCGGCAACACGGGGCACAAGGGATCGGACGGGAGTTTGCCGGAGCAACGCGTCGGGCGCTACGGTGAATGGCAGACGGCTATCGGCGAGAACATCGCGTACAACAGCGGCGACGCGCGCGAGGCCGTCGTCGGTATGCTAATCGACGATGGCGTGCCGTCGCGCGGGCATCGTAAGAACATCTTCAGTTCGGAGTTCCGCGTGGCCGGCGTCGCCGTCGGGCCGCCTTCGTCATACGGGCTGATGTGTGTCGTCACTTACGCCGGCGGATATGCGGACAAGGGCGTCGCCACCGCCTCTATGTACTAACTGTTCTTGGCTGCGTTTAGCGCGAGATCGAGTTAACACAGAGAGCACAGAGGGCACGGAGATCAACTCTCTGTGTCCTCTGTGCTCTTTGTGTACTCTGTGTTAGATCGTTTGCGGTCGTAATTGAGCACGTGAGCGGGCGGCTCTATGTCCACCGGCAGGCGCGGGTCGGCGACGGGTGCGCCGGTCGTCAGACGCAACGGTAACTCGCCGGCCCAGACCGGTAGCGCATAGTCTTCCTCATCATCTATCGGCGGCCCTGTCCGCACCTTAGCCGACGCTTCCGCGAGCGGCACGGCCAACACCAATGTCGCATTCAATTCTTGCTGATTCGGCTGGCGCACCGCCGCCCAACGTCCCGGCGCGATGTGCTCCGTGAGCGCGTGCAGCGCCGCCATCTTCTCCACCTCATCTGCCACGACCTGCGCGCGCCCGAACACGATGACCGAGCGATAATTCATCGAATGATGAAACGCCGAACGCGCGAGCACCAGCCCATCCACGAGCGTCACCGTCACGCACACGTCAACCCCATCGCGCAGCGCCTTCAACATGCGACTTGCGCGTGCGCCGTGGACGTACAACGTGTCAGCCACACGTGCATAGCCGGTCGGGATCACGAACGGCTGACCGTCGAGCACGAAGCCGACGTGACACACGAAACCTTCATCGAGAATCGCGTTGACTTCCTCAACTTCATAACGACCGCGCTGCGGCAAACGCCTGATCGTTGTGCGTGCGGTCTGGGGGAATGTCTCCATCGCTCATCCTCGTCTCTTTACAGAGTCATGTTTCCGCGCTTGACTCTAACAAGAATTGGCCGGAAAACAAGTACCATTTAGCCGGAGTCGGGAGTGCCAATTCTCGACACTGCCCGGCGGGAGATACGCGATGGCGAAACGCTCGACCACCATGCCTTACACGTTCGTCAATCTCGACGGCGCGAACGGCGTGCCGCTCTATCGTCAACTCTATGACGAGTTGCGCGCGGCCATCCTGCACGGGCAGTTGCGCGCGGGCACGCGTCTACCGTCCACGCGCGAGTTGGCGGCCGAGTTATCTGTTTCGCGCAACACTGTGCTCAACGCCTTCGAGCAGTTGCTCGCCGAAGGCTACGTCGAAGGCCAAGTTGGCTCGGGCACTTACGTCTCGCGTGCCCTGCCCGACGAGTTGTTGCACGCGCGCGCGCAAGACACACGCAAGCCCCAGCCGCCGCGCACGGGCCGCACGCTAGCGCGCCGCGCTGAACTCTATGCCAATGCGCACGTGAACGTGTCGCTCCATCCCACGCACACACGCCCGTTCCGGCCGGGCACGCCCGCGCTCGATCTTTTCCCGCACACGCTCTGGGCGCGTCTGCTGGCCCGGCGCTGGCGGCATCCTACGCGCGATCTGCTCGGCTACACAGCCTCGGCCGGCTATCAGCCTTTGCGCGAAGCCATCGCCGCCTACTTAGGCGCGACGCGGGCTGTGCGCTGCGACGCCGCGCAGGTGATCGTCGTCGCCGGCTCGCAGCAAGCGCTCGATCTGGTCGCGCGTTTGTTGGTGGACGAAGGCGACGCGGTGTGGTTGGAAGAGCCGGGCTACATGGGCGCGCGGGCCGCGTTCACCAGCACCGGCGCGCGCGTCGTGCCTGTGCCGGTGGATGAAGAGGGGCTTGATGTAGTTGCGGGCGCAAAACTCGCACCTGAGGCGCGGCTGATCTATGCGACGCCGTCGCATCAGTATCCGTTGGGCGTGACGATGACCTTGGCGCGCAGGCTCGCGCTGCTCGAATGGGCAAACCGCGCGGGCGCGTGGGTCTTGGAAGACGACTACGACAGCGAGTATCGCTATGCGGGGCGACCGCTCGCCGCGTTGCAGGGTTTGGACTCGGAAGGGCGTGTTATCTATCTCGGCACGTTTAGTAAAGTTCTCTTCCCCGCCCTGCGGCTCGGCTACATGGTTGTGCCGCCCGATCTGATCGAGGTCTTCACGAATGCGCGCGGACTCGCCAGCCGCTTCTCGCCGACCATCGAACAGGCCGTGCTCGCGGACTTCATCAACGAAGGCCACTTCGCCCGTCACATACGCCGCATGCGCGCGCTCTATGCCGAGCGCCAAGCGATTCTGCTCGATACGGCCGCGCGCGAGTTGCCCGGACTGCTTGAGTTGCGCCCCGACCCGGCCGGTATACATCTAGTCGGCCGGCTGCCGGCCGGCGTGGACGATACGGCGGCCGCACGCGCCGCCGCCGCACACAACATAGACGTACAACCGCTCTCCGCCTTCCGCCTCAAGCGCGGCGGGCACGGCGGCCTCCTGCTGGGTTATGCGGCCTACGACGAGCGGCAGACACGCGTAGGCATGCGCCAACTCGCAACCGCCCTGCGCACCGTGATACGAGATAAAAAGTAAGGCTCAACTTTGCGTCTTCTTTGCGTCTTTGCGTGAGGTTCTTCTTTAGTCGGTAAATGCTTCACGCAAAGACGCTGGAGGCGCAAAGCTAAGAGCGCGAAGGGCGATTACTCACGCTGCCACAGTTGTTGTGAGGGCACGCGCAGCGCGCGGTTGAATTTGCTGGACGAGTTCTCCCACGCGATCAGGGCGGTTAGTTCGACGATCTCATCGTCGTTGTAATGTTCGCGCAGGCGCGCGAACAGTTCGTCGCTTACGTCGCGGTCAGTAATCGTGATCGCGTCGGCATATTCCAGCGCAATGCGTTCCGCCGCCGAGTAGAGCGGACTATGCGCGTAGTCTGCGAGCGCGTTGATCTTTTCCGTTGTGATGCCGAGCGTGCTGCCCACGGCAGCGTTGATGTCCTGTCAAAACTCGCACCCGTTCAGCGCCGCCACGCGCCGGTTGACGAGCGCCTGCAAACGCGCATCGATCAACCCAGACTCGCCTAGCCCCTGCCACATGGCCCGCGCGCCGCGAAAGATCGAAGGCCGCCGCGCATACAACAGATGATTCAACAAGGGCGCGCCCCAACGCTGCGCCTGCGCTGCGAAGACGCGCTTGATGTAGCCGTCGGTCTGGGCCGGCTCGACGCCTGCGATACGTGCCATCGTCATTCACCTCTAGACGCTGTCCGCGCGCTCACTTATTGACCTGTCCATTTCCGTCTGCTCAGCGCTCACTGTCGCACATGCCGGCCCGCACTGCGCCTCGACACCATCGACGCTGGCCCGCGGCCGGCGCACCAACTCGCCGCCGCAGTTCGGGCAGGCCGCATTCATCGCCGCCGTGCAATCAGGACAAAAGGTGCATTCGTAGATGCAGATGTTGGCCTCCGCATCGCGCGCCAGGGCCCGCCCACAATGCTCGCAAGTGCTTCTCATTTCCAAAGCCATTGAATTATTCCTCCGTCGAAGTCGATCACGCTGGTTGCCGCCCGCGTCCGTCATGCTCCCCGATGGTAACTCACGCGCGCCTGCGCGCAAGCACCATTTAAGCGCGCGGGCGTGAGGCCACTCTGCAATGGTTCTAACGTTCGGGCATGCGTTGATAACTGGCAGATTGCTCTTGCCCCCTAAAGGTATAAGCGGTATACAATCCCGGCCTCTTCGAGTACGACCGACCGCGTGCTCGGCGCGTAAACTCATGCCCGCAGGATAGATGCTATGACCTCACTACTGACCGCACTGCTCGCGCAGAAACAGCAAGCATACGGCAAGGCGTTGGAGTACGCCGTCGCCGCCGCGCTGCTCGATGTGCTCAACGGACATAGCGCACAAGCAGTGCTAGCCGATTCGGCCGCCGAGCACACAGCGGCGGTGCGCCACGACGCGCTCGCACCTGAGACGCGTGCCAAGTACGATCTCGGCGCAGCGGCCGGAGTGCGGTTGCTCGCGCGCCTCGAACCTACTTTGCAGATGCCGCCCACGGACGCGCGCTTTACGGTGGGGATACAGGCGGACGCGCAGGGCGAAGCGGGCGACGTGCGCGATGTCGTGGTCGCAGACGGGCGCGGCTGGACGCTCGGTGTCTCCGTCAAGCACAACAACGACGTGGCGAAGAATCCACGCCTCGCGCGCACGCTCGATTTCTGCCAGCACTGGACAAACTATCCCTGCGATGCTGCTTACTTCGCGGCCGTCCAACCTGTCTTCGCCGAACTCGAACAACTCGCCGCCATCGGCGCGCACTGGAGTTCGCTCCATCTCACCGAACAGGCCAAGGCCGCGCGCTTCTACCGCCCCGTCATGAGCGCGCTCGCTGCGCAACTCGAACGCCTCGCGCACCAACACACGACCGCCCCGGCCGCGCTCGTCGCATACTTCCTCGGCCGGCAAGACTTCTACAAACTGATCGTCTCCATGCCTGAGCGCACAACGACCGTGCAAGCGTTCTCCTTCGCCGGCACACTCGGTCAACCAGCAAGTAGGCTCAAACCAACAACCACGACGAGTCGGCAGACGCCAACCATCACGCGCTTGTCTCCGCCGACCGCGCTGCTATCGGTCGCGTTCAAGCCGCGCTCGGATAACACGATCATCCTGACCTTCGATCAAGATTGGACGTTCTCGCTACGCCTGCATAATGCTTCGGCGCACGTCGAGTCAAGCCTCAAGCTCGACGTGCGCCTGACGGCCGCACCGCCCGCGCTCGTCAAGTTGCAGGAGCACTGGTGAGTGATAAATGTTTGGTGGTCGGAGGCGGACTGAAGATGGATTGGGCGCCGCCGGCGCAGGCATCAATGCCCGCCCAACAATTCCTGACTCTCGACGATCTCCGCGCCGGCCTCGGCCATCTCGGCGAGCGCGCGGTCGGTGTCGCCGGGGTTGACCTCGACGCCGCGGCAGGCGTCGCGCACGACCGTTGTGTGGAAGCCTAGTTGCAGCGCATCGAGCGCGGTGAATTTGACGCAGTAGTCGGTGGCGAGGCCGGCGATGACGACATCTGTCACGTCCTGCGCTTTGAGATAGTCGCCGAGACCGGTGGCGCGTCTGTGTTCGTTGTCGAAGAAGCCGCTGTAGGAATCAACCGCCATGTCAGTGCCCTTGAGGAAGGTGCGCGCGATGCGTGTAGTGTCGAGGGTGGATACGAACTCCGCGCCCGTGCTCTCCTGTATGCAGTGCGGCGGCCAGAGCGTCGCAAAACTTGAATGACCGGCGGGGTGCCAATCCTTGGTCGCGACGATCAGATCGAAATGCTTTTGCAGCTCGTTGACGACGGGCACGACCCGGTCGCCTTCGCGCACGGCGAGCGCGCCGCCCGGACAAAAGTCGTTCTGTATATCGACGAGGATGAGCGCGCGCTTCGTCGGCCGCACGTGCTCAGCGCGCGTTGTCTGTTCAATCAACTCATTCGCAGACACCATAGGCTAAGCTCCTTCATGCGCCGCGCCGTTCGACAGCACGCGCACAGGTTGGCCGGGGGCGAGCCGGCCCGTCCGTAGCACGCGCGCGTAGAGGCGCGACTCGCCGGGGTGCAGTTTCTGCGCGATGCGTTTGAACTCGCCGTCGATGAACGAATCGACAAGCGAGTTGCAAGGGTTGGCCGGCTTGGTGATCTCTATGACGACCTCGTCGCCGAGCGCGAGGCGCGTGCCGGGCGCCAGGCTCGTCCAGTCGAGACCGGCGATGGTGACATTCTCGCCGACCGAGCCGGGATAGATCGGGTGGCCTTCCCGCTGCAACGTCACGATGCGTTCGAGCGCATAGAGACAGAGTGCACGCTCCGGCCCGCCGTGAATGCCGGGGTGCGCCTGCCGGTCGCCGACGAGGCCGGTCGGCGTCAATTCCGCACCCGCGACGGGGCGCTTCGGCACGCCGCCGTCAGAGCAATTCAGTTGATGTATGTAGCCTTGCATAAAGGGGGAATTAGTCAGTCCACTTCGTTATTGCGAACGCCCGCGCGTGCCACGCACTTTCGGTTCGGGCTTGTCGCCGAGGTTCGATTTATCCTTCGGCAGTTCCATCGACTTGCCGCCCGCTTTGCGCGCGCTCGTCGCATCGCGCATGTGTTTGTTCTGTTTATCTTTGCGCCCGCCGTCCTTCTTCTGTCGATCTTTGTCTGACATGCAACCCTCCTGTTAGCTCGACTGTGTAATTAAACTAAGACTGCTGCCTGCGCCGCCAGCATGCGCGTCAGCAACGCCGGCAACTCAGAGTGCGTGTATGCGGGAATCCGTTGTAACAAAGCACCGTCAGGTGCGCTCATGTACCACGCCGCAAACCGTGCCCGCGCCGCCGCTTCGTCGTCCGTTGCTTCCGTGAACAGATAAAGCGCGTCGCAACGTGCGAGCGCGCGGCGCGCCGTCGGCTTGATCTGCTTGATGACCTGCGGCACAACCATAATCGCGAAATCGACTTGCACGTGTGACTGAAAGCTATTGCCCTCGACAAACACGCCGCTGGCGCGCACCCGCTCCAACGCCTGCCTGATCCCCGCGGCCACCTGTTTGTCGGTGGCGATGAGCCAGTGTACGTTCGCCGCGCCCGCGTCCCAGTAGCGCCCTGTGTCCTTACCCAACGCGTAAGTCTCCGCGCGCCCTGAACGCAGCACCGGCGCGTCGCCGAGCAGGTGGCTGACGCAGCACGCGTGCGGGTCTTTGCCGCACGAGCGATAGTGCCCGCGCGTCTGCTTGATCGCTTCCCAGCCGGGCAAACGGCGCAGCAACTCGCACACGAGCGTCGTCTTGCCCGCGTTCGACGTGAAGCCACCGATGGCGACAGTGATTAAACTCATGGCCAATGCAAAGCAGCGTTCGTTGCTGCTCAAGCGCAATGCTACTACCGTGTGCGCTTGAAGGAAAGCGCCCTCGCGCACTTGGCAACGAAGCGACCGACGCTATAGATTAGCAGCCCCGAAATCGCTCGCAGTGGAGTTTGGCCGCCATGTCGGTTGATGAAGATCAAAGCGCCTTGCTGCGGCGCGTCGCTGCGGTGCTGGCGCAATACGGCGAGGCTGCACTTGCCGGCGCACCGCCTGAGTCGGTCGCGTATGATTGGCTTGCCGCCGGTTTTGACGATGCGGAGGAGATTGCCGAGTGGCTCGCCGCGCGCTGCTTCCGTGCGCGTCACGCGCGCGATTTGGAGCAGGCCGGTTTCACGCCCGCACAGGCGGCCCTGCGCACGACGGCCGGGCGCGGCGACTACGAGGACA
Source organism: Pyrinomonadaceae bacterium (assembly GCA_045807745.1). Taxonomy (GTDB): domain Bacteria; phylum Acidobacteriota; class Blastocatellia; order Pyrinomonadales; family Pyrinomonadaceae; genus QHXQ01. The sequence continues at coordinate 40,882 of JBJMGT010000043.1, read as the reverse complement.
CTATCGCCTACAAACTGGCGCAGGGCGAGCTGACCCTCGCCGAAGCGCGCCGTATCATTACCAGTGATTTCTGGCAGTGAGCAGTTGATAGCTAACAGCTTCTTGGGAGCGAACCTACATGACGAACAATGCCCACACGCTCACCGTCCTCTGCATCGCGAGCTACGAGAAGGGCCAAGAGTTCATGCGCGAGTGCAAGCGCCAGGGCTGTCGCGTGCTGCTACTCACCTCGCTCAGTCTCAAAGACAAAGCCGACTGGCCGCGCGCGAGCCTCGACGAAATTTTCTACATGCCCGACGTGGACAAGGTGTGGCAGATGGCCGACGTGATCAAGAGCGTCAGCTATGTCGCGCGCACCGAACAGATCGACCGCATCGTCCCGCTCGACGATTTCGATCTCGAAAAGGCCGCCGCTCTGCGCGAGCATCTGCGCGTGCCCGGACTTGGCGAGACCACGACGCGCTACTTCCGCGACAAGCTCGCCATGCGCATGCAGGCGCAGGAAGCGGGCATACGCGTGCCCGATTTCGTCCACGTGCTCAATCACGAACGCTTGCGCGAATACATGGCGCGCGTCCCTGCGCCTTGGCTCTTGAAGCCGCGCTTCGAGGCGTCCGCCACCGGCATACGCAAGCTCAACACGCCCGACGAGTTGTGGCCCGCGTTAGAAACTTTAGGCGACCGACAGTCCTTCCACCTGCTCGAACGCTACATCCCCGGCGACATCTATCACGTGGACTCAATCGTCTACGACGGCGACATACAGTTCTCCATCGCCAACCGCTACGGCGCGCCGCCGCTCGACGTGGCGCACGGCGGCGGCATCTTCACCACACGCACGCTCCCGCGCGGCACGGCTCAGGAGCAAGCTTTGCAGGCGGCCAACCGGGCCGTGCTCCGCGCGCTGAAACTCCCGCGCGGCGTCGCCCACACGGAGTTCATCGGGAGTCATCAGGACGGCGAGCTATATTTTCTGGAGACGGCGGCCCGCGTCGGCGGCGCGAACATCGTGGAGTTGATCGAAGCGGCGACCGGCATCAACTTGTGGGCCGAGTGGGCCAAGATCGAAGTCGCGGGCGGCAAGCAACCATATCACGCGCCGCTCGCACGCGCCGACCACGCCGGGCTGCTGGTCTCGCTCGCGCGCGAAGAGTGGCCCGACACTTCCGATTACAACGACAGCGAGATCGTCTGGCGCATGAAGAAACCCGCGCACGTCGGTCTTATCGTCCGCTCGCACGACCCGCGCCGGATCGATCAACTCATCGCCGATTACAGCGCCCGCTTCCAACGCGACTTCAGCGCCGTGCTCCCCCCGGCCGCGCGCCCATCAAGCTGATAAAAAGCAGTGACGAGTGCCAAGTGGCGAGTGCCGAGTTAAAGATAATTCCTTAACTCGGCACTCGCCACTTGGCACTCGTCACTATTCTTACTCTGGCCGTTCGAGGGGCGGTGCGACTGCGTTGAAGTCTGCGATGAAGCGGCGCGCGTAATCGTCGAGCAGAGCACGCACGCGCTGCTGTTCGGGCGCACGAACGACGAGACCGACGTGATGGCGTTTGCGCACGCGGTAAGCGATCTCCGGATCGTTGAAGGTGGAGGTGTCGGGCCATTCCTGCCGGGCGAGCGAGAGCGCGATGCCGGCGTAGTCTTGATGCTGCGGCGGTAATTCGTAAGGATGCGTCGCGTCGGCCAGTTCAAGTTTGGCCCATTCGCGCCAGAGGTTGAGACCGGTCGCGGCTTCGTGTGTCTCGGCGATGTACGCGCCGCCGACGCGCGCGGCGATTTCGAGAAAGTAGAACTGACCGTCGGCGGCACTGCGGATAAATTCTGCGTGGGTCGCGCCGCGTCTCAGCCCTAACGCGCTGATGACCGTCTGATTGAGTTGGAGCAGTTCCGCCCGTTCCGGCGCGTCGTAGGCAATCGTGTAGGAGAGGAAGACGCCGCCTTCGTGCGCGACGTTCATCGGCGGGCGACCATAGCAGTTGACGCCCGCGAAGATCACCGCGCCGTTCCAGACCAGCGCATCGACGTGAAAGACATCGCCGGGCACGAAGCGTTCGAGCAAATAATATGGCGAGCGCTCGTGCAGCCGCTCGCGCGCGTCTAGTTCATCAAACGCACGCCAGACCTGTTCCGTGTCGTGCAGTTTACGGATGCCGATGGCGGAGACATCCGTGCGCGGCTTGAGCACCCAAGGCGGCGGCACGCGCTCCATGTAGCGCTGCACCGCCTCGTAGTTGAGCGCATGGACGAATTCGGGGACGCGTATGTCGGCGGCGTGCGCCACTTCGCGCATCGCCAGCTTGTCGCGAAAGCGGCGCGCAGTCGTGCCGTCGAGACCGGGCAAGCGCAGGTGCTCGCGTATGTGCGCGGTCGTGATCACATCGTACTCTTCGAGCGCGACGACGCGGGCGACCTTGTGCTGGCGCGCAATCTGTGTGACGGCATGATTGAAGTCGTCGGGGCCGGCCGTCTGCGGCAACACGATAAACTCGTCGAGGCTGTCGTGCGGCCAGTCCTCGTGCCGCCACTTCTCTTTCGTGATGAGCACGACGCGCGCCTGTTGCCGCTTCGCCTCGCGCAAAAAATCTATGCCTTTGAAAAAGCTGGCGAGGCAGACGATGGTCGGTGCTGTTTGCGGCGCGTCGGTCACGTGCAAGTTCCCCTTCCGCCGAGCATACGCGCGGCTAGGGCGCGCGTTAAGACGCAAGGGAGTATAACCGACCACGCGCCGCCGGTCATGGCTGGCTGAAAACAGCAAGGCTCATGCTAGCCGCAGCTTGCATGAGCCTTCGCACGCAACCGCCGGTCGTGCTCAATAGATATTGAAGTTGTAAGAGATGACGACGTACTGCGACACCCTATGTCCATCCTTCTCCGCTGGGATGAACTGGATACGCTTCGCCGCCTCAATCGCCTTCTCCGTCAACCCATCGGGCAGCCGCTTCACAGGTTGAATGCCCGTCACCGTCCCGCTCGACGTTAAGACCAGCCGCAATAGCACCTCGCCGGTCACACCATTCTTGCGCGCCTCTTCCGTAAAGTCTGGCGTTGGTTTCGCTGTAATCACAGCGCGTTTCGTCACATCCTTTATGCTGAACGTTTTGCTATAGTCCGTCGTTGTACCGCCGCAACAACCTGGGCCGTTGCTGCCGAGTTTCGGCGACCCGCCGCCCGTGTTCCAATCTTCGCCGGAACCATAGCCGTTACCGTTGCCCGTACCAACGCCCGCACCATGACTGTCGCCAATGCCATTGCCGTCGCCGGGGCCGGAAGACAACTCTTTCGCTTGCGACTTCGGATCGCCATATGGCATAGCGCGCGGGTCTGGTGGGAACAATACTGGATCGGCTTGCAGCGTCGTCTGCACCGGTAGATTCGGGTTTTGTATAACCGGCGGCTTCGGGTCGGGCGCTAAGATCGGCGGCTGAAGACTGCCCGGTGGCAGTATGCCTTGACTCGCCGGCAACGTTTCGTGCCGCCCACCGCTCCCACCGCCACCCGGTCGCTCCTTATTCTGCAACGAGCCGCCGCCCGTGCCGCGCGCAGCCATCCCGGCCGGCCCTTCCTCGTGCTTCGGCTCATTCGGCACTGAGTTGATCATACCGATCAGATCATACTCTTCGTCGGTGCGTGCAACAGCCGTCGGGTGTGTCTTGTGATATTGCTCAAGCGCGACGACCGCACCCACGAGTGTTAAAACGAGGACGAAGGCGGTGACGAGACCGTAAGCGACGTTCTCCTGCGCGAACAGACGGCGCAACGCGAGACTGTAGCCGGCGATAGTCCGCCGCGCGAAGCTTGCCGGGTCGCGTTTCAATTCCGGCCAAGTCAACTGCGACTCGGCTGCGACTGCACGCACCTCCGTCGTCAGACGCGCACACAAGCCCGCTTCAGCGAGTATCGTCAGGTGATACTCAGCGCGTACTTGCGCGGGCGCGGCGATGATAGTGGGCGTAGGCGGCAAACTGCCGTCGTGCTCATCGGCGAGATCGAACACATCGCTGCGCAACGAATTGAGCGCGTGGGCCTGTTCGCTCGTCTGCTCTAACTGCGTCTCGGCGAACACCACCGCCAAAGCGTCGGGCGTGCCCGCCACGAGCGGCAGCCCATCGACTGGGCAGAAACGGAATTTCACCGCGAACTCTTCGCGGCACATCGGACAGCGCTTCATCTCTTCCCCCTCCTCTGCTGCTACAGCGCGCCGGCTTAACTGCCGGCGATATGAATTGACCACGCGCAGGCGCAGCGCGTCGGGCGCGGCCGGCGCACGCCAGCCCGCGAGCAACAATTTCAACGCCTGCTCTTCGCTCATCATGACTGCAATCCTCGCGCGTTTGCGTCGCCCGCCAAGTACGGCGCAAGCTGCCGGCGCAAATTCTCGCGCGCCCGCGCCAGTCGCGCCTTGACCGCGCCCACGTCCGCGCCGACCACGTCTGCGATCTCGGCGAGACTCAACTCTTCATACTCAAACAACACCAACGCCTCGCGTTGCGGCGGCGGCAGACTACAGACCGCGCGCTTGATCGCTTCGCCCAACTCGGCCGCGAGCAGTTGCCGTAAGGGCTGTTGCGTCTCGGCCGCCTCCGGTTCATCGTGCAACTCAGCGAGCGCGACCTCCGTGCGCGGACGGCGAAACTGCTTGTGCGCCAAGTTGCGCGCTGCCGCGTAGAGGTACGTGCGCAGAGAGGCCCGCGCCGGATCAAAACCTTCGGGTCGTTTGAGCAGACCGAGAAAACAGTCGTGCGTGACGTCTTCGGCGAGCGCGGCCGAGCCGAGCAGGCGATAGGCGAAGCGATAGATCGCGTCGCGGTAGCGTTCGTAGAGCGCGAGGAACGCGGCCTCTTCGCCTTGCGCCGCGCGCGCTAAGAGCGCTTCATCTGTCGTGCGATCAGGCAACCTGCTTCGGCTCGTTTCCGGCCCCACGGGCTTGCTCACAGAGGTATTACCGCGACGGCGGGGAAGGATACGCTGGGGAGGAGAATTTTTTTCGGCCACTGCTTCCCGCTCGTGTTGCCGCTTGGAAGCAATTGCGGGTCGGCGAGGTTGTACGAGCGCGTTGTGCTTAATGATAATTTTCTTCGGTGATTGAATGTAATGACGGCGATGTTCACCGCAGAGACGCAGAGAACGCAGAGGGGGCGCAGAGAAAGACATACGACTCTCTGCGCTATCTCTGCGTTCTCTGCGTCTGCGGCGGTGAACAATAATTAACCCAAGACTCAACCATACAATCATCATTCAACTCCCGCGCCCGAAAATAATTTCCCACCGCGTGGAAACCCTGCGCGAACAGATTGGCATCACAGCGCCAAGTTCGGAGGTAGCCCAATGCGCCGTAGATGGCTCGCCCTTCTACTCTGTCTATTAGTGTGTCTCGCTTGCGCCGTCCGGTTTGTCGCCGCCGGTGGCAACACGCTCAGCGTCAACGAAACAGCCACACAGATTCTCTTTGCCGACGCGCAGACCCGCATCCTTCTCGCCGTCGAGAACAACTCGGGCCAGACCATCAACGCGCGCCTGCGCCTAGAACTAATCGCGCCGGATGATCGCGTGCGCGCTATGGCCATGCGCGCCGAACAGATCAAACCGGGCGCGAGCGCGTTGACCGTGCCACTCGCGCCCGCGTTGCTCAACACACTCACAGAGGATGAGCGCAAGCTACTGATGTGGTATCGCCTGCGCTATCAAATCACGGAGGCGACGAACCGCGCGGATGCGCCCGTGTTGACCGAAGGCATCGTCTCCGTCAGTCGCCTGCGCGCGCCCGATATATTCGAGTTGCACGTGGCTGCGCCGCGCAATGCGCGCGAAGGACAACCCTTGCGCGCCCGCGTGCGTGCGTTGCATCCGCTCACCGCCCAGCCCGCAACCGGTGTCCGCGTCGCGGGCGCGTTCACCTTCGACGGCGCGGACGGCGACGATGTCGTGCTAAAGGCCGCGGGGCTAACGGACGCGGACGGCTATGCGTTGCTCGACTTCTCCGTGCCGCGCGCGGTTGATGACGACGAGGGCGAACTTAAAATCACGGCGCGACGCGGCGACTTCGCGCAAGCGGCCGAGAGCGACATTGAGTTCGCACACAGGGCACAGATTCTGATCACGACCGATAAGCCGCTCTATCAACCGGGTCAGACCTTGCACGTCCGCGCGCTCGTCTTCGACCCGGCGCAGCACGCGCTCGCCGACACCGAAGCGTTATTGACCGTCAGCGATCCGGTGGGTACGGATGTGTTCCGCGCGCCGCTCAAGACTTCGCGCTTCGGCGTCGCCAGCGTGGACTGGCCCCTGCCCGATGACACGCGACTCGGCGACTATCAACTAAAGGTCGAGATCGAAGACGGGGGCTATGAAGATTCTGATGCGAGCGCGAGCGTGCGCATCAGCCGTTATGAACTACCGAACTTCGTCGTCAACGTCAAACCCGACCGGGCGTATTACTTGCCGACTCAGGACGCGGACGTTGAAGTGCGCGCCGACTACCTCTTTGGCGAACCGGTCAAACGCGGGCACGTGCGCGTCGTGCGCGAGACCGAGCGCACTTGGAACTATCGCGAGCAGAAGTGGGACGTGGATGAAGGCGATAAGTATGAAGGTGACACGGACGACGCGGGGCGCTTCGTCGCGCACGTCAAGCTCGCTGATGATCACAAAGATTTTGCCGACGAGAGCTACAACCGCTTTCGCGATCTGACTTACGCCGCCTATTACACAGACCCGACGACCAACCGCACCGAACAGCGCCGCTTCGACCTGCGCCTGACCAGAGAGCCGATCCACATCTACGTCATCGAAGGTCAGGAACGACCGGCCAACAATCTGCCGTTCGAGTTCTACGTCTCGACCTCTTATGCCGACGGCACGCCCGCCACTTGCACAGTTGCGGTCAGCAAGCCGGCGACAGACGAGGCGCAAACAACGCAGGGTACAACGCGCGCACAAGCCACGTTGCGGACTGTCCAGACGAATCAATACGGCGTGGCGAAGGTCACAGGGCTGATGCTGCCGCCGCGTCGTGAGCAAGATAACAACAGGGTCGAGTTGCAATTCGCGGCGCGTGATGAGAAGGGATCGACTGGGCGGCACACGGAAGAGTTCTACCCGACGGACGAAACGGTCGTCCGCGTCAACACGGACAAGGCGCTGTACCGGCCGGGCGAACCCGTTAAAGTTGTGATCACGGCCAACGTGCCGGAATTGAAAGTGGTCGTGGACGTAGCGCGCGACTACGTGGTCTTGCGCTCCGAGTTGATCGAGTTGCACGACGGGCGCGCGACGGTGATGCTGCCCTACACACCGGACATGCGCGACGAGATCACCATCGCCGCTTTCTCATTCGCCCACCGCGACGAGACGGACGACGACTACGCGGCCGGTTGGCGCACAGTGCTGTTCCCACGCAACCGCGATCTGCAACTCGACGTGCAGATGAACAAGGAGAAGTATCGGCCGGGCGAAGATGCGCATGCGAGTGTGCACGTGCGCGGTGCGGACGGGCGCGCGGCGGCGAGCGCGCTTGGCATCGTCATCTACGACCGGGCGGTTGAGGAACGTGCCCGCACCGATGGCGAGTTCGGCGCAAACAGTTATTACAACCTCTATCGCTACTGGCACGGCACGGACTCGGTCGCAGGCATCGCACGCGGCGATCTGAATCACATCGATCTAACCAAGCCTCTGCCCGCCGGTCTCGATCTCGTCGCCGAGATGCTGTTGCGCGCCGACAGCATCGACGCGAAATTGTTTAGCGGCTTTGCACTCGTCAAGGACGAACAGGCGGTCTTTGATAAACTGGTGACGGCGCAGTTGGCCGCCCTCAGCCAGACGCTCGAAGGACAGTACAAGGCGCAGGCCGTCTATCCAGCGAACGAGCAGGGCCTGCGGCGCTTGCTCTTCGCCGGGGGCGTCGAGTTCGACGCGTTGCGCGATCCTTGGGGCACGCCCTTCCGTGCGCGTTTCTCGGTCGAGCGCGAAACGGACGTGCTCGACATCCTGAGCGCGGGCGCGGATAAACGCTTCGACACGACGGACGACTTCACCGCGCTGCGTCTTACGCGGCCCTATTTTCGTTTCACCGGCGAAGCCATCAACCGCGCCGTCGCGCGTTATCACACACGCACCGGCTCTTACATTCGCGATGCGGTGACGCTCAAAAACGAATTGACGCGCGAGGGACTTGATTTCGACGCGCTCCGCGATCCGTGGGGGCAGCCTTATCGTCTGCGCTTCGATGCTGCGAACACAAAGTTCCTCGTCAACGTCGAGAGCAGCGGGCCTGATCAAAAGCTCAATGCCGACAACGATCCGAAGTCGGACGATTTCCGGCTCTGGTCGGCGCAGATCGATTACAGCACGGACTTGCGCGCGCAATTAGACGCCGCCCTCGCGCGCTATTACGCGGCGACCGCGCGTTTCCCGCAAGACCGCACAGAGTTCGATGCAGCGCTCGCGCGGGCTGGTGAGTCTGTGAACATACTAGCCGATCCGTGGGGTCATCCCTTCTACGTCACCTTCCGGCAGGACGCGCGCTACGCCGACCGCGTCAGCGTGCAGACCTATGCGCAGTACGGCGAGCAGTTGAAAGATAAGACGGAGATCACGCCCGTCACGCAGAGCGTCAAGCACATAGACTTGCGCAGTGCCGGCCCCGATGGCCAGGAAGGCACGTGGGACGATTTCGACGTGGCTACCTTCTGGCGCATCATCACCGAGCAAGCCGCGCAAGACAAGACGCCGCGCCTTGTGACTACGCCCGTGCAGTTTCGCGGCGCGAGCGGCGCGCTCACCGGCACGGTTACCGATCCGAACGGCGCGGTCGTCCCCGGCGCGACCATCGAGGCCACGCACAAGCTCACCGCCACGGTCTTCCGCGCCACGAGCGACGACGACGGCAAGTTCTTACTGCGCAACTTGCCGGCCGGTTTCTATGACGTGCGTTTTTCCTCAAGCGGCTTCAAAGACGCGGTCATCGTCAACGTACCTGTGCGCTCGTCTAGCCTGACGCAGATTAACGCCATGCTTGAGGTCGGCAATATTGCTGAGACTGTCGAGGTCACGGCCGGCAACGCAGGTCTTTTAAACACTAGCACCGCGTCCGTCGGGGCAATCGTCAGCCGGCAAGTGATTGATCTGCCGTTGGCGGAGCGGAACGCGCGCAAGCTGCTGCTGCTGCGGCCCGGCGCAACCTCGTCGGACTCAGAGCAGACTGCGACGCCGCGTCTGCGCGAGTATTTTCCCGAGACGCTGCTCTGGCAACCATCGCTTGAGACCGATCGCACGGGCCGCGCGCAAGTCGATTTCAAGTTGGCTGACAACATCACGACGTGGAAGCTGTCCGTTTTCGGCTCGACCGAGACCGGCGAGGTCGGCGCGACGGAGCGTGAGATACGCGCCTTTCAACCCTTCTTCATCGAACACGATCCGCCGCGCGTCTTAACCGAAGGCGACGAGATCATGCTGCCCGTCGTATTGCGCAACTACTTAGCTCACGCACAGCAAGTGAGCGTGCGCATCAAACCCGCCGACTGGTTCACGCTGCTCACCGCGCCTGAGCGGCGCGCCGAAGTGCCGGCGGGCGACGCCGCGCGCGAGCTATTCGGCTTCCGCGCCATCTCATCCGTCAAGGACGGCAAGCAACGCGTCACCGCCATTGGTGCAGATGCAAGCGACGCGATTGAGAAACCCGTCAACGTGCACCCGGACGGCGAAGAGATCGCGCAGTCGAGTATGCAGTTGTTCGACACGGCTGGCCTCATTGAGACGAACGTGCCCGCGAACATGATCCCGCGTTCGGCGCGCGCCGAGTTGAAGGTCTATCCGAATTTGATGACGCACGTGATCGAGAGCGTCGAAGCGATCATGACGCGCCCGCACGGCTGCGCCGAACAGACGATCTCTTCGACCTATCCGAGTCTGCTCGTCCTGCGGCACTACCGGCGTCTGCACGGCGACGATGCACCGCTCCCGCCCGTCGGCGTTAAAGCGAAAAAATATCTGCGCGCGGGTTACGAACGCCTGCTCTCTTATCGTGCGCCCGGCGGCGGCTTCTCCTATTGGGGGCGCGGCGAAGCAGACCTCGCGCTCACCGCTTACGCCATGCGTTTCCTCGAAGACGCGCATGAGTTGATCGAAGTTGACGACGACGTGTTGCAAGCCGCGCGCACGTGGCTCGTCGGCCAGCAACAACGGGATGGCAGTTGGCTTGCTTATGAATGGGACAAGCAGCAGCCGGGCCGCCGCACGCTCTTGCTCACGGCTTACATTGCCCGCGTGCTCGCACGCCACAGAGACGAAGCGCCGCAAGACAGCAAAGCACAAGCACAACAACCCACGCCCACGCCGGCCCAAACCACCAGCAAAGACCCGGCGCGCGCGCCGCAGCCGCCGGCCCTGCAACGCGCGCTCGACTATCTTGCGCCACACGTCACAGAGATCGACGAGCCTTACTTCATCGCCGCTTACACGCTCGCGGCCATCGATGCTGGCGCACCGCCCGCCAACATCGCCAAAGCCACCGAGCGCCTGCGTGCGCTTGCAAAGGACGAAGCCGGCAGCGCTTACTGGGCGCTTGAAACCAACACGCCCTTCTACGGCTGGGGTCTCGCCGGTCGCATCGAAACGACCGCGCTCGCCGTGCAAGCACTCATGCAGACGAACACGGATGCGCAATTAACTGATCGCGGATTGCTCTTTCTCCTGCGCAACAAAGACGCTCAGGGCGTCTGGCTCTCGACACAGGCGACCGTCAACGTGCTCGATGCCCTCGTGGCGCTCTCCCCCGCGCGCGACGCGGAGATGAAAAACACCAACGTCGTCTCCGCGTCGCGCCCCGCCACCGAACCGGCCGAAGTCTTTGTCAACGCTCAGCGCGCCGGCACAATCGAACTGCCCACAGACGAGCGACTCGACAGTCCGCTGACCTTAGACCTCACGCGCTTCGTCGCGCCGGGCCAAAACCGCGTGGAGATCAAACGCACACATGGCACGCGTAAAGCATTCGCGCAAGTGGTCACGACCTACTACGTGCCTTGGTCGAAGCCTGCGGGTGAGGCGACGCACCACGCCACGCCGGAGGCGGCGAGCGCATTACGGCTCAAAGTCAGCTTCGACAAGACGAGCGCGGGCGCGGGCGAAGAGATTGCTTGTCGCGTCGAGGCCGAGCGTATCGGTTTTCACGGTTACGGGATGATACTCGCGGAGGTCGGCTTGCCGCCCGGCGCGGATGTTGATCGCGCGTCGCTCGAACGCGCGTTGAAAGAGTCGGGTTGGGAGTTTAGTAGCTACGACGTGCTGCCGGATCGCCTCGTCGCTTATCTCTGGCCGCGCGCAGGCGGCACGCGCTTCACTTTCACCTTCCGCCCGCGCTACGGCCTCAAGGCCGAGACCGCGCCGTCCCTGCTCTACGACTATTACAACCCGGAGGCGCGTGCCGTGCTCGCGCCGACGCGCTTCAATGTGATTGAACGGGCGCGGGTGGAGCAGGCTAAGCAATAGGGCTGCTGCGCGAACTGCATGAGGCGCGCACTAATTTCAACACAGAGACACAGAGGCAGCACAGAGGGCACAGAGTTTTTCTCCGTGTGCTCTATGTGCTCTCTGTGCCTCTGTGTTAAATCCGGCCCAGCGACAAACTCAATCAACAATTTGGCCGGCGTCGATTGACGCTGTTAAGCTAAGCCCAACTTTAAAGGAGGTGCTGAATGCGTCTGACCGAGATGGTCGCGTGTGCCGGTTGAGCGGCTAAGCTCGCACCGCGCGAACTCGCCCACGTGCTGGGCGGACTACACATTCCACAGCACCCCAATCTGCTGGTCGGCATCGAGACGGCGGACGATGCCGGCGTGTATCTGCTCAACGACGACCTCGCGCTCGTGCAGACCGTAGATTTTTTTACGCCCATCGTGGACGACCCTTACGACTACGGCCGCATCGCCGCGCTCAACTCGATCAACGACGTGTGGGCCATGGGCGGCACGCCCATCACCGCTCTTGCGATCACATGCTTCCCGAAAAAGGGTCTGGACTTTGCCATCCTCGCCGACATCATGCGCGGCGGCTTGGACGTGTTGACCGCGCACGGCGTTGCGCTCGTCGGCGGGCACAGCGTGGACGATCAGCAGATCATGTTTGGCTATGCCGTCACCGGCACGATCCACCCGCAACGCATCATCACCAATCGCGGCGCGCAAGTCGGCGACGTAATTATTCTGACGAAGCCCATCGGCACGGGCGTCATCTCGACCGGCATCAAACGCGCCGCGGCCGCACCCGAAGTCATGCAGGCATCGCTAGATACAATGCTGCTCGCGGGGCGTGAAGCGGCCGCGGCGATGCAGGAGTTTGGCGCGCGCGCGGCGACGGACGTGACCGGCTTCGCGCTCATGGGGCATGCGTGGGAGTTGGCGCGCGCGAGCAGTGTGACGCTTGAACTTGAAGCGGCGCGCGTGCCCTTGATTCCGGGCGCGCTAGAACTAGCCGCGCAAGGGTTGTTGACGAGCGGCGATAAGACCAATCGGGAATACGTCGGCGCCGACGTGCGCTTGAGCGAAACCGTCAGCCCGACGCTCGCCAGCTTGCTCTTCGATCCACAGACGGCCGGCGGCTTGTTAATCTCTATTGCGCCCGCGCGCGCCGACGCGCTGCTCGCACGCCTGCATGAACGCTACGCGGACGCGGCCGTGATCGGTCGTGCTACAACGCGCGCGGCCCATGCCATCGTCGTCTACTGAGCCGACACTCAAAGTTGAGGGAGATATATGATCTTGCTACGCCCGCGCTCAGTGCTACTGAATATCCTACTCGGTTCATTCATAGTCTTAAGCCTGCTGGGCGGCGCGTTCGCCGTGCAACACACGAAGCGACATGCGCAGCAGCAGTCACCGCCGGTTACAAAACAGCAAGCTCCGCGCCCCGACGCTGATAAGCTCGACCGCCCCGTGAGCGAGCCTTACACAGGCGACCTCTCGATCTTTGAAGACCCGCAGCGCGCCGAAAGATTACAAGTTGAACGGGTGCTGGATGTGTTGCAGATTAAGGAAGGCACAAATGTCGCGGACATCGGCGCGGGTTCGGGTTGGTTCACAGTGCGGGCGGCGCGGCGCGTCGGTCCGACGGGCGCGGTCTATGCAGTCGAGATCAATCAGGACTACCTGAAGCACATCGCCGCGCGCGCGACTGAAGAGAAGTTGACGAACATACGCACCGTGCTCGGCCGCGCGGACGATCCCGTCCTGCCCGCGACGAGCGTGGACGCGGTGCTCTTGCTCAAGACCTATCACGAGATCGCGCAGCCCGTCCGGCTAATGCGTAGCCTGCGGGCCGCGCTACGGCCGGGCGCGCTCGTCGGCATCATCGACCGCAACGGGCAAGGCGACGACCATGGGTTGGATGCGCCCGTGGTCATCAAAGAGTTGGCGCGCGCAGGTTATACGCTCAAGGCGCAGTATGATTTCGTCAAGCCTGACCGGATGGACTACTTCCTCGTCTTCAGCGCGCAATAGCAGATCAGATTTAACACGGCCCGCTTAATCAATGCCCCCCCTCACGGACATAAAGCCCCTCTGCGCCGGGCGGCGACTGGGGCATGAGGACGGCGCGGGCGATGGCGAGGCGCGCGGGCAGGCGCGCTTCGAGGTGTTGGAACTTGTCGGCGGCGGCGCGTGCGCGCTCGAAGTCCACGCGGGCCAGTTCGGCCAGCGTGTTGCTGCATTGGTCTATGAGCGCGTTCCACATGTAGCCGCCCTGCAAACGCAACTCGTCCTGCTCGAACTGCTGCTGCCCGAAGCCGTCAACGACGGCGGCCGCGCTGATGAGTTCATTGAGTTGCTCGATGCGCGCTTCGACGATCTCGAAGGCGCGCGCGGGCGCAACCCACGTGTAGGCTTGCGCGACCTGTAGCTGGGCGGCGAACTGTTCCATGTTCTGCGCGCGCCCGCTGACCAATGCGGCTGCTTCGTCCACGAGCCGCTGCGCCGTCTGCGTCTGTCCTTTACTAACGACCACGCGCGCCAGATTGAGCATAGCGTTCACCCGTTCGTTGACCGCCGGGATGCGTTCGAGTAGGCGCGTCGCCTGTTCCACGTCGCCGCGCTGGGCCGCTTCCCAGAGCGTGCGCTGATCTAGGTCGCGCAACATCTGCGTGCGCTGTTGCTGATTCTCGATGTGCGCGTTGATGATGTCGCGGGCGCGTTCGAGACCGCCTTCGCCGTAGGCGCGATTGACTGCCGCTTGGTAGAGTTGGTTGCGGATTTCGGGCGGGGCGCTGGCAGCGGCTTCGAGCAAGGCGTCGAGCGAGCCTTCGTTCATCAACGGCTGATAGCGCCGCCACAGTGCGGCCTGCGGATTCATCGTCTGCTCGAACGCAGACAGTTGGCGGCGCAGCGCCGGAACTTGGGCGGGCGCGTAATGCTCCACCTCCGGGAGCGCTTGCTGCAACGCCGAGACGAGACCATACATATTGCCCGACTGGCGCTGCGCAGCCGGATTGAGCGCCGCCCGCACCATCGTGTTGAGCAACTCGCGGCGCGCCTGTTCGCTGACGTGCAGTTGGCGCGGATTAGGCAGTTCGGTGATCATCTGTTGACTGTTGCCGCCTGATGCGGCGGGTTGGGTCGCTTGCAACAGGTAAGCGGCGACGTTGGTCGCGCCGGAATCGCGCATGAAGTCGGCGGCGTGCAGTTGCTGTATGACCTCGCCCGCGAGTTGATCGGCCAGCTTAGCGTCCTTCTGCCGCAGTCGCTCGATAACGCTGCTCAGGTTGTAAGAGACACCTTTGCTCAAGCTCTCTTCCGCGAGTTGCAAAGCCTGTTGCGGGTCGGCGGCGGCGATCTGCTCGGCGACGCTCAGTTCGATGACCAACTCCTGATCAGGCTGCACGTAGTTTGCGCCGGGCTGTTGGGGTGGCGGCGCAAGCCGCGTGGCGCGCAAGGCTTCGAGCGCGAGCTTGGGGTCGCGCTGGACGAGGAGCTGAAGCATCTGCTGGCGCAACTGCATGGGCGTGTTGATGAGGTTGTAGTACTGCGGGTCGTCGCTCTGGATGCTGCCGACAACGGCGGCGAGGTTGGTCGTGGCGGCGCGGATGACGGCGCGTGCGCGTGTCTCGTCGCGCGGCCACAAGAGGTCGGCCAAGAACAACTGCACGCGGACTCGGTTCTCAGGGAGCTTTAGCCCCTGCGCCTCGTCGGCCACCTCGTCGAGCAGCGTGGTCGCCTTGCGCTCAAGCTCCTTGTCAATCTTGGGCGGCTCAACGCGCTGATTGGGCCCTTTGCGCGTTACCTTTTGTGCCTGCGCGTATGGCATCAGGAGTGCGAGCGACAGAAGGCTGAGGGTTGACAGTCTGGCAAGCATCATCACCACCTCGCAGGCTAAAAACTGAGTAGCTGACGGTTCGCAGCAGGAACGAGACGCCCACAGTGCGGCGGACTGGCCCTTCGGATCGGGTCAGACACCGCGCGGCGTGCCGTATGCTTCTCTGCGATGCGTGGTGGCGTGTGAGAGGATGCTTGGCGCAGCCGCGAGTGCGGCGATTAAGATCGGCGGCGCGCGCAATCAGCCCACACCCCGCGCCGATTGCGCACCCGCGATCTTCAGCGCGCCTTACTCGCTGCTGCCGCCCGCCGCTTCCGCCTCTGCTTCTTCTTTCTTGCGCGTCCACATCCCTGCGATGTTGTTCGCTTCGGCCAGCGTCAGGTTGTCGTAGATGTCGGCCGTGTCCAGTAGCTCGCCATTTTCCAACTCGCACACCTGCCAGTCGGGCGCGTTCGGATCAGTGCCCGCCCGGCCGGGCGTCACGCGCACTTCGTATGTGATATTAGTGTTGTTCTCGATCTCGGCCATGAAGACTGTTCCCTTTCGTCTGTGCGGACGGGCCGCGGCACAACGCGCCCAAGCCATCCGGGTTGAAGCAGAGCGCAGCATAACTAACATCCGCACGCACTCGCTGGCAACTCGCGCGCGCCGAAGTTGTGCGCGCGGCGCACTAATACGCTCAGCAATTTTCACGACGCCGCGTCCGCCGCTTCCGGCCAGATGCGTGCGCGTCCTTCGCGTGCGAGCAGGTCGACGAGGAAGGCGCGTGTGTGCGGCGCACTGTAGCCCAAGGGGCCGCTACATTCGTCTCTGTCTGTCTGCGCTTGACATAACTCGGCGCAGAGGCGCGCAAGCGACGCGGCGTCGTCCACGTCGTACCACGCGGGCAGCAAGCCGACTTCGAGTTTAAGTTCTTCAGCGCGCGCGATGGTCTGCGCCAACACGCGCTCCGTGCTCCAGTCGATCCCGGTGAACAGATGCAGGTGCGCCCGCTTGAGGCCGATCAAGTAGTAGCCGCCGTCGTGCGCTGGGCCGAGCACGATACGATCACCCGTGCGCGCCAACTCGGTGACGGTGGTGACGAGCACCGCGCGCGGCAGCGTCGGACTGTCCGCGCCCAACAGGCACAGCGATTCGTAGCCGCCGTGCAGCAAATCCGTCGTCGCATGTTGCAGCCGTGCGCTCAAATCCGCACCGCGTTGCGCGAGCAGTTTAAACGGAACTGGCAAGAGATCGGCGAGTTTCTGCTTAGAGCCGACTGGCGTGTAGACCGCCACACCGGCCGCGCCGCCGGCCGCCATGACGTTTGGCGTCGCCGCAGCCGCACAGATGTTCGCCGCCGTGTCGCGCAGGAAACAGACACTCAACTCGGCCGCCTCCGCCGGTGTGAGCGGCGGCACGAGGCGCGTCTTCGACGCGCCCACACGCGGCGTTCTGATCATCACGCCGAGCGCGCATCTGTGCTGTGGTCTAACCGCGCGCGCGCCTTGCGCAGCGAACAACTTGGACGGTGTGTGCATCTCGTTCTGGTCAGCGATTGTAGCGGAACATACGCGTGCGTGGATATAACACGCCGCACTCATATCCCGCCCACGCCCGCTAATCAGCGCCCTCGATAGGCATGTTTTTCCGCCGGCTGAGACAGCAACTCTCAGCCGCGACCCGCGCCGGCCCGTGCATTTGACAGCCCTGTAAAGGCTGCGCTAACGTGGACGCTGATCAACCATGCGTCCCGTTCGTCTAGTGGCCTAGGACACCGCCCTTTCACGGCGGCGACACGGGTTCGACTCCCGTACGGGACGCCACTTCCTTTTCAATCACTTACAGCAACAATGGCAGGCAGGGCTTTCTGATTGGTGACGCTATGGTGACTAAGATCGCCCAAAACGGCGTCTAGCTTGCCCACAGCATCAGCAAAAAGGTGGGGCTGAGATGTTGATAGCGGGCGGCCATACTAGGGAGTCCACGCTAGATGTAGCCTTGGTTTGACGCTAGTTGCGGAGCGGCTCAGGTCGTCAGCCGCTAGCTAACAACGGCATGCACCCGACCGCGAATAGCCCGGCTTTCATTCGTCAGCTCGGATGCTTGTTTAGTTGTGTGCGCGGCGGCTGATGGCGGGCGTTGTGCCGCTTCGCTGCTGGAAGTAAACTTTTGCTCAGTTAAGCAGCGAATCGTTATCGAAATCTTAGGAGGTGCGAATGTTCCGAAACAAATGCTTCACCCAAACTCTTATGTTTGCGCTGTTGATTGGTGGCTTAGTTCTGCTGAAGAATGCAGCCGCGCAAACTGTTAGCCGAGACGATACTTTGAAGCCGTACACATCTTGCCAGTTTGAAGACGGCTTGAAAGTTGTTCAGGTAGATCGCTTGCCAAAGGGAGTTACCTTTCGCACAGAGACTACTCTTAGCGGGGAGAAGAAAATATCTCTAGCGGATGGCTATCGTGTGATGGTCGCGTACCCTAAGACTGATTTCTTTGCCAATATCAAAGCCGAGAAGTCTAATCCTGATGATTATGCCAAAGATAAGGAGACGGTCATCGAAGGCTTAAAATGGGCTATCGCTCATGGAAAGGAGATGGAGTCTCAGGAGCCGATTAAGGTATCGTACAATGGCTTTGAAGGCTACGCATTAAATAGGCAATCTCTCATCGGCAACACACTTGGCATCACGGTTCTTTTCTCAGATGCCGATCACCATATCATCACCATCTACTTTCTTAATCAAAATCCGAAGAAGCGAAAGTTTCAGACGATTGAGGAATGGCGTACATTGAGGGACAGCTTTCTCAATCGTTATACAAGCTGTGTTAAAGGTTTTGTCCAGCCGTAAGCCGTCGGAGGTGAATTATTCCAATAATGGGCGGCACAACAAGTCATTCGAGCGGACTGCCCGCCAGCGTGCCTCTCATCAACCTTGTATGGCTTCTTTGAGGTTGCGAGTTGCGGGCGGGCAGCCGCTTAATTCCAGCGTTAGGCCGCAGGGGGATGCGCGATGATATTCATGCTCAAAGACAAGACGTTTGCCATCAACAGCGCCCGGCTGTCAGCGACCATCCTTGACCCGTACTGGTTACGCACGTACCACCCGACCGGCGACACCCGGCTCTTTTGGTCTCTGGAAGTGGAAGCAGAGCAGGAGGACGGCGACGAGATGTGGGAGCCGCGGGCGTCCTGCGCGAACTTGCATTTTCCGATCCGCCGGTGGGTGGACGTGGTCGGTCAGACAGCCGAGTGGTCAGAACCGTATGACGAGGAGGCGGGCGAGCATAATGGGAATGTCTACGTCGTCGAACACGGGAGCATTGCCCGCGCCTGCCTCCACTTCCCGGAGCGGAACGGCGTCACCTTCAGGTTCGAGTGGGAGGGGGTTTGTGACGTGCTCTGGGACGAGGATTACGGCCATGATGTGCCCTTCTCTGCATCAGGTTGGGCCGAGTTTACCGGGGTGACCGTCCTGGGGAGTGAGTCGGACACCTACGAGACGCTCCGGGGCCGCCTCGCCGAGTACCTCGACCCGCGTGACTTCGTTCAGGGGCCACTGCTCCGTGAGGGGCATCGCTACGATAGCGGAGTCAAGATGGCCCGTACGGTCTTCGCCCCGCTGGGAGTGCCGGCGGCCTAACAACGGCATGCAGCGGACGCGCATCCAGCATCTCTTTTATCTTCGATGGCCTGTGCGCGCCGCTGATGCCAGGCGTTATACAGCTTTTGTTTATGAGAGTAACTAAACTACTTCCGATAGTTATAGTGATATGCAACCTCGTCGTGGCTGCGCCTGCTCAGCATAGGAAAAGTCGTAAGGTTGCGCGAGATGTTCGTATCTTGAAACATACCCCGACCATCTACATCACATTCGAGGGGTTTGGTAAGGTCGGTAATTCCTTAGAAGCACAAATGCTTGGAACTGAAAGCTCTTCCAAATCTCAAGAGCAGGGTGAATATGTGTGGCTACGGCTCCATAATAATACCCGTTGGGTAATTGACATTCCAACTATAGACCTGTTCCTCACTCTTGGTGGTGTTAGGGTGATTCATCCTCGCTACCAAGTTGAAGAAAGAGATGGCGCTCGCGCGCCCATCAACGAAGTAGATAAACATTTTGGGACTTCTCTTCGACCCGGGCGCTCTGCCCTCTTTAGTGTCTTACGAGAACACCTATCAAATGGGCGGAAGATTTATATTAACTTCAGGTATAAATGGGAGTATGACAAAGAATATAGTCCGCTCCTTGAGCCTATTCATCGAGTCGAATTTGGCAGCGGAGAACTTCCCAAGGGTGCTCGTTAAAACGTGTGGCGCTGTATAACAACTCCTTGCAGCCGACCGCCCTTAGCTTGCTTTTCATCAACCTTGTGTGATTCCTTGGGCGTTGTCGCTCGCGTCGGGCGGCGGCTGAAGTCGGGCGTTCGGCGCTTGCGCTATCGTAGGATTGTTGACAGCTAATTGGCGAATGGTCGACCATATATCTGTAACATCCTTTGCTCGAGATGTCACATGATGAGATCGCAAGCGATATTCGAGACAGGAGGCTCAGGATGGAAGACAGTAAATTGGCTGCCGAAGAAGCTCGACGCGCAACACAGCATGAATCGGTCAAGGCACAAGTTGAAAGCGATGTAAACGCCGAGATTGCCGCACGGGCAGATCGCACGACGGGCGCCGAAGCGCAAAAGATGGAACAGGTTGCTGGTGAGTTTCGCGGCAAGGCAATCAATGAGGTCGTTGACACAGAGCGTGAGGTTGAACGTTCACGCAGTATGGCGCGCATTTCGCAAGTGGTAGATTACATCTTCTATGTCATTTATGCGTTGCTTGCTATACGCCTCCTGCTCGCGCTGCTGGCGGCTCGATCCAGTGCTGGGTTCGTGCAGTTCATCCGCAGCGTGACAGATCCTCTGTACGCGCCGTTTCGTGGGATTGTGGCGAGTCCAACGACTGAAGGCGGCTACACACTCGCCTTGCCCATCGTGATTGCGATCATCGTCTATGCACTGCTCCATGCAGGAATCAACGGATTGCTTCGGTTGATCGCCCGCCGTAAAACCGAGATTTAACATCTCCATAAGCGTAATATATTTAAGTCCGCGCCGAACAACTCATTCCAGCCGACCCGCGCCAGCGTGCCTCTCATCAAGGTTGTGTGGCTTCGGCTCGCTTGTCTGGTATCGTGGCGCGGGCGGCTGAATTCGGGCGTTATGCGCTAGTCTCTTGTCAGACGGTATATGGAATGCGAAGGGCACATTATATTGGGATCGGAATCTTCCTAGTTATCATTTTAGGCTGGGCGCTGCTTTATCATCCGAAGCCTCATCCCTCTGACGAAGCTTTAATCCGTTATTTCCAACAGCACCGGGTTGAGTTCGATAGGCTCGTAAGTATGGCTAGGGAAGATGCAGACATGCGAGCTATCTATGCCGATCAAGTCATGCTGGCTAACTACAAGGTTTGGCCGATAAATACTGGAGAGGGATTCACAAGGCAGCGTTGGGGCGAGTATCAGAGCCTATTCGCCAAGCTCAAAGGATATGACATAGACAGCTTATCCAAGGGCGCGAGCATTATTCATATCCCTGCCTCAATCGTAGTTTCCCGCTCGGAAGATTATGAATCTATTGTGATAACCAAGGGATATGCTTACAGTCTCGGCGAACCGGTCTCTTTAGTTGAGTCTCTTAATGAGATGGGCTTCGATAGCAGAGACGCATACTATAAAAAGATTGGTGAGCATTGGTATTTGTATCATGCGTGGGGCGTTAGTAAGCCTGAGTAATACAACGCCGCGCATAACAACGCCATGTAGCCGACCGCGAATAGCGTTGCTTTCATCCGCAAGACGCCATTCTTGCCGCGTTGAATGCGCGGCGGCTGATGGCGGGCGTTATGTTGCTGTCGTGTGTTATACCGCTGGATGTGATGAGATGTGTTGTGGGGTTTCAACGCGAGTTCGACGTATAAAGCTTGGGCAGCAAAGTTGCTGCCCAAGCTTTATACGTCGAACTCGCGCTTGTTCGCCGACTATTCAAACCGCGTCCCGGCGGCGGTGGCGCAGCCGACGCCGATTAGGCTATCGTTGGCATCGAAGACTTCTATTGAAGAGTTCGTTGTAAACTCATCGCCGCTTGCTCCGAGTTCCAAGGCAGCCGTAACTTTCTGCGATCCGACGAAAACGCCGCTCGCGTTATAGCGGTAGTACGTGAACTTCAACGAGTAATCTTGCCAGCCGTGTTCGCGCTGCCAAATTCCGTGACCTGGACTACGCAGAGCCGGACTCGCACCGGGGCCAATTCCATATTCCGACATTGTGCCGCCTTCGTTAAAGGTGAACAGGCCCGGAAAAGCAGGCACGAGCGGCAAGCCCGTTTGACAGTTGCGCGGCGTAATCATCGTTCGCCACACGCCTTGGATGGTTCTTTCGCGTGCGTTTGCTGATTCCGACAATTGGTTTTCTTGAATGTTTTGACCGGAAACGGTGGAAAACGTCATGGTCAAAGCCGTAATCATCGCCAGCGCGATGACTAATGTTTGTTTCTTTAGATACATTTTCTTTCTCCTTATTGGTTGAACATCTTGCTTGGTTGAACATCTTGCTTCGCATCGACGGCAGTGTTACAGTGAGCGCCCTCGGAAAAGAGTTAATTAAACCAACTGTTGCCAGTGCCATCCGAAGCGTGTTTGACTTTAAGCCAATCCTTTTATCGCGTCCTTCCGTTTGCTTGAAAGCTTCCTGATTCATTTCTGACTTTTTCCTGGAACCGTTTATGTCTCATCCGAACAAAGAGTTATACGAGTTTGATGAGTTTCGTCTGGACGTAACCGAGCGCATTTTGTCGCGGCGGGGCGAGCGTGTGCCGATAGCGGAAAGGGCTTTTGAGACGCTGTGCGCTCTGGTCAAGCACGGCAATCATCTCGTCGGCAAAGATGAATTGATGACGGAAGTTTGGGCGGGTGCGATTGTCGAGGAAAATAACCTGGACAAAAATATTTCGTGTTTACGAAAGGTCTTAGGCGAGAAAGCGGATAAAGCGAAATTTATCGAAACGGTGCGCGGACACGGTTACAGATTCGTTGCCGAAGTCCGGGAAGTTGCAGAAGAGGAGAAAGACACTGAGACAGGGGGACATGAGGACGCGGGGGCGGAAGTTTTAAGTTCCAATCTCCAAGTTCCAAGCCAGAACGGGAGCGAATCAGAACCGGCTGCGATAGCAGGCGGGTTGAATTTTGCAGAATCTCAAATTGCCGATTACAAATTTCAAACGAACGAAAGACAAAGAACAAAGGACGAAGAACGAAGCACAAATCGCTCGTGGCTTATCGCCTTAACCGTTTTGAGCATTCTCGCGCTCGGCTGGCTGGGAATTTATCTCTGGCGCGGAAATACAGTAACCGCCGATGCTCCGATTAAATCCATCGCCGTTTTGCCCTTTAAGCCGTTGGTGGCAGAGAATCGGGATGAAGCGTTGGAGATGGGAATGGCGGACACTTTGATTTCAAGACTCGGCAATAATCGGGAGATTGTCGTGCGCCCTTTGAGTTCGGTTCGTAAGTTTGGCAGTTTGGAGCAGGACGCTTTGACTGCCGGACGCGCTCTCGATGTCGAATCGGTGTTGGACGGCAGCGTTCAACGCTGGGGCGATAAAATTCGCGTTAATATGCGGCTCGTCAGAGTCGCCGACGGGGCATTGCTCTGGACGGGAGCTTTCGACGAAAAATTCACGGACATTTTTGTCGTGCAGGACGCGATTTCAAATCGGGTGGCGGCGGCTTTGGCACTGCGGTTGGGCAGCGATGAGAAAATGCGTTTGACCAAACGCTATACGGAGAATGTCGAGGCTTACGGGCTTTATTTGAAAGGACGTTTCCACACTGCCAGATTAACGCCGCCGGAAATGCGGGCAGGCATTTCATATTTCCAACAGGCGATTGAAATTGATCCGTCTTACGCACTCGCCTACACGGGACTCGCGGAGGCATATCGCGCGCTTGCAACCGCAGGCGAGATGCCTGCAACCGAATTTTTCCCCAAAGCGAAAGCGGCGGCGCAGAAGGCCATCGAAATTGATGACCACTTAGCCGACGCTCATGCCATTCTCGGTTTCATCATCTTTTGGTACGACTGGGATTGGAACGCCGCCGAAAATCAATGCAGGCGCGCCTTAGAACTTAATCCGAACAGCGCAGACGCTCATATGTTTTACGCGCATTTACTTTCAAACACGGGACATCACGCGGAAGCGCTTGCCGAAATTAAACGCGCCAGAGAACTCGACCCGCTTTCTTCAAGAAACACCGCGCTCGAAGGGCAGTTTCTGCTTCACGCCGGACAAACCGATGAGGCGTTAGCCCGCTTGCAGAAAACTTTTGACCTCGAACCAAATTTTTGGCTCGCTCATCTATTCGCCGCAAGTGCTTATATCGAGAAAGGAATGTACGCGGAAGCCGTCGCCGAAGCGCGCCAAGCGAGAGAACTTTCCGGTGTCAGCACACACCCTATAGCGTTCGAGGGTTACGCTTTGGCGAAATCCGACAAACGAGCAGAAGCTAAGAGGCTACTTGCCAAACTATTGAAATTATCAACCGAGCGTTACGTTTCGCCCTCCAACATTGCGTTAATTTATAACGGCTTGGGCGAACGCGACGAAGCGCTCGCGTGGCTGGAGCGCGGATTTGAACAGCGAGAGCCGAAAATGGTTTTTCTGAAAGTCGAACCGAAATGGAACAACCTGCGCTCGGAGCCGCGGTTTATTGATTTGATGAAACGTATGAGACTTGAATAATAAAATGGGAAACCGCCATAGATGGCGACAACGCAGAAATGAGAAAATCTCTATCAGGCAGGTTCCTAAAGTTGCGCGCAACATAACAACCGCTTGCAGCCGACCGCCCGATAGCGTGCCTCTCATGTTGCCTTGTTCCTCGCAAGTTGGATGCTGTTCGCGGGCGGCGGCTGAAGCGGGGCGTTAGGCGCTTGTTCGTGGGTAATGTAAAGCAATGACCACTGACAACCATAAACCTCCTCCCGGTATTAACGGCATGGCGCTGTTCAGGATGATGCCCCAATTCCGGCGCGACCCTCTACGAACATTTACCAGCCTTAGCCGGCAATTCGGCGATGTCGTGCGAATGAAAGGCCTCTGGACGGCTTACCAGTTCAATCATCCCCGTGACATCGAGCACATTTTGCAAACCAATTACCGCAACTATCACAAAAGTAAATTTTACGCTGAGGGTAAGTCATCAATAGGCAACGGGCTGCTTATTAGCGAAGGAGATTTCTGGCGTCGCCAGCGCCGCCTCGCGCAGCCGGCTTTTCATCGCCAGCGGATCGCAGGGTTCGCTAGGATCATGACCGATTCTTCTGAAGCGATGCTCGAAGCATGGCGACCGTTTGCGCAGCGCGGCGAGCCGCTCAACATTTCCGCCGAGATGATGCGTCTGACTTTACGCATCGTCGGGTTGGCGCTGTTCAGCACCGACTTGAGCCAAGATACGGATACAATCGGACGGTCTCTGGCGATTGCGCGCGAGCATTTAATTCGCCGCACATGGCAGCCGATCAGGTTGCCGATAAGTATCCCGACACGCCGAAACCGCAACTATCTTCAGGCAATCCGCGCCGCTGACACGATCATCTACGGCATGATTGCCGAGCGACGGAGACGGCGTATAGATGCTGCCGATACAGACGATTTAGTGACGATGCTGATGCGTGCGCGAGACGAAGAGACCGGAGAGACAATGAGCGACAAGCAACTGCGCGACGAAGCCATGACGATCATGGTCGCGGGGCATGAGACGACCGCGCTGGCTCTTTCCTGGACGTGGTACCTGCTCTCGCGGCACACGGAAGTAGAGCGGAAACTGCACGCCGAACTCGTTGCCATACTTGATGGCCGCACGCCAGCTTCTGAAGACATCCCTCAACTCAAATACACTACGATGATTATCGAGGAGGCGATGCGCCTCTATCCGCCCGCTTGGGTCATTGCACGCAGGGCGGTAAATGACGACTTCGTGGGCGGCTACCGCATCGAGGCGAAATCGGAAATCATTCTGCTTCCGTATGTCACACACCGCCACCCGGACTTTTGGGAAAACGCGGAAGATTTCGATCCAGAGCGCTTCTCGCCGGGGCGCTCTGAGGGGCGCCCGCGATACGCTTACTTCCCGTTCGGCGGTGGCCCGCGCCAGTGCATCGGGAACAACTTCGCAATGATGGAAGCGATATTGGTTCTCGCAACCGTCGCGCAAAAGTACCGCCTGCGTCTAGTACCCGAACACCCGGTTGAACCTGAGCCATCAGTTACACTACATGCGCGTCACGGCATAAAGATGACTCTACATTAAGCACAAGAAGTTGTAAGTGATACCTACGCCGCGCCTAACAACGGCATGCACCCGACGCCCCTTCACGTAGTCTCTCATGCCCGTTGAACGTGGGCGCGGGTAATGCCGGGCGTTGGACAGCGCAACCACCTTTCTCGCCACGATATTGTAAGCAAGTATTTTGCTTTGCCTTATAGTTAAGCAGTGCTATCTTCAGCGCCCGGTAAACGTCTTATTAACGTCTCTGACATCGAAAAGGAGCCTCCATGAATATCCTTCTCAGATTAAGTTTCGTCTGTACTGTAGCGTTCTGCCTCGTAGGCCTAATCGCGCCGTCTCCCGCCAAGGCGGGCGGTCCGTACGTGGAAGCATTCGACTTCGTCATCGATCATGAACCAGTGGCGAACTGCGGCGATTTTACGATCATCGCCAACGGCGGTGGCAGAAATCGCATTACGACTTTCTTCGACGGCGAAGGCAATCCTATCCGCATCGCATTTCAGGGTCGGTATAGGGGCACACTGACGAACTCCGTCACGGGCGCTTCCCTTGTCGACGCGCCGTCCGTTGCGAATATCACAATCGATCTGATGGAAGGGACACAGACCAACGTGGGCGCGTTCTTTACGGTGACTATTCCGGGTAGAGGGGCAGTCTTTTTCGAGGCCGGCCGCCTCGTGTTCGCAGGCGACGGGCCGCCCGTGTTCCTCGCTGGGCAGCATCATCCTCCCGATGAAAGCGTCGCCATCCTTTGCGATGCATTGCGTTAGTTAGTCAGCCGCCGATTGATTACGTTACCTCTCCCGTGCCGTCCAACTACGGCATGCAGCGGACGCGCAGCCAGCGTGCCTCTCATCCTTAATGTTCCCTGCGCGCCGCTGATGCCGGGCGTTAGACGCGTTCATGCAGTTACAGCCGCTGCCATTGATGATAAATGCTCGCCGAATTCACACCACTTTGCCTCATGGAAGGAGATGCCCCATGTCCCACGCTAGAGTTTTCCAATGCCCGCGTTGCCACGAATTCATTGCTACTGATGCGAAAAATTGCCGCTTCTGTTCCACGCCTATTGATGCCCAGACCGCGCAATTAGCCGCAGATGCTCAGGAGAAAGAGAACAAGCAATTTCGTCGCAAGCAATACGCCCGGCATATGCTTATCGGAGGCGGATTATGTGCTCTTGGAGTGGTCGTCACCGTCGGCACCTACGGCTTGGCAGCCAATTCACCTAGAGGCGGTCATTTCATAATCACTTATGGGTTAATTCTATCGGGAGCGGGTGATTTTCTTTACGGCTTGGTCGGATGGCTAGGCGAATTAAAGAAATAGGTAGCAGAACTCTCTTAGCCACGCCGCGTCTAACAACGGCATGCACCCGACGCCCCTTCAGCCTGCCCCTTATGAATCTTGAATAGGGGCGCGGGTGATGCCGAGCGTTAGACGTTTCAAGCCGTGAGCTATAAGGGGATGTGAGATGATATTAAGAACTTTATCATTCATTCGACGAGCTACAGCTATGCTGCTGATGCTATCTCTGCTCTCGTATCCTGTGCTGTGCCAAGATAATTTCGTAGCTATTCCGAATGAGACTGCCGAGCAGTATCACTTTGACTTTGGACGAAACTTTTTCGCCAGTCCGGAAGCCGAGAAAGCTGAACGCGCCAACTACTACACAGCTCTCAAGGAATTAGAAGGCTTGAAAGGAAGGGTCGCGGCTTCTTCTGATAATCTGCTCCGTGCGTTCCGCCTTTATGATAAAACTCTCGTCGAGTTTATCCGTCATTACACTTATCTATATCTGCGTTACGCGGTCAACACCAAAGATGAAGCAAGCAATACAGAAAGTTCCGAGATGGATGCTGAGTTTTCCAAACGAACCGCCTTTCTGCAACAGGAATTAATGCAGATTGACGAACAGGTTCTTAATAAATTTGTTAGGCAAAGATCCGCCCTCAAAGCTTACTTGTTCGCTGCCGAATCCGCACGGCGATACCAGCCGCATACGCTCTCGCTGAAAGAGGAAGAAGCGTTGAGCATCACATCGCCGCTCAGTAGCGAATGGCAATTTTATCTTTATCAGAAATTATTGCGCCGCACTCAGTTCGGCACGGTAAAAACGCCGGACGGCGAACTCGACGTGCGAAGGCAACGCACAGCCATCGTCAGCCATCCCGACCGAGCGGTGCGTGAGGAGGGCTTCAAAAAGCTATACGCAGGCTACGCTTCGCAGCGCGACCTTTACGCCTTTGCGTTGATAAGTTTAGTCAGGGCGCGTAATCGTCTGGCACAACTGCATCATTTTGATGACGCGCCCGAAGAAGTTTTCTTCAAAAGCTACTGGAGTAAAGCAGAAGTCTCGAACTTGCTGGAACAAGTCGGAAAACTGGCGGATGTTTATAAGCACTATCAGCGATTGCGCGCCTACTATGCCAAGAAACAGTTGGGTTATGGGGATATCAACATATGGGATGTTTCTGCAAGTTTGAGCGGCGGAAAGGTACCACGCTTCACCATCGAACAGGCGAATAAAATTATCCGCGAGGCATTGTCGCCGCTTGGCTCGGAGTACGGACGCGAACTCGCTCTGTTGCTTGACCCTGCAAATGGACGTATGGACATCGTACCCGGCAACAATCGTAAATCCGGTGGTTTCTCCAAAGGCTTTCCCGGCGTGACGACGGTCTTTTTCAGCGGCGGTTTTACAGGCTACTACAACGACATACGCGTGCTAACGCATGAATCAACTCACGCCATTCATCGTCAATTGATGAATAATAATCGCGTTTTACCGACCTACGAGAAGGCCCGCACTACCTATTCGAGTCGTTCGCTATCTTCAATGAGTTGCTTTTGCCGGATTACCTTTACCAGCATGAAACTGATGCGTCGAGAAGACGTTATTTTCTTGAGCAGTTTTTTGAAGGCAAAGGGATGACGATGTTTTCGGTCGCTCAGGAGGAAGCCATCGAATTAGCCGTTTACGATGGCGTCGAGCAGGGCAAGATCGAGACCGCCGATGACCTTGACGCACTGACAAAGCAGATCGGTAGCCGCTATTCGATTTGGGCTGCTAAGCACGACGAGTTGAAGATGCAGTGGATAACCAGTTCCCTTTTTTACGAAGACCCGTTATACGACATCAACTACGTGTACGGCGCACTGCTCGCGTTGAAATACTACGAAATGTACACACGCGACCCGAAACAGTTCGTGCCGCGTTACATTGCGCTGATGAAGAATGGATTTGAAGCTCCCCCTGCTGTTTTGCTTAAACGGTATTTGGATATTGAGCTGCGCGACCCGCGTCTCGTGAAAGACGCAGTCCAGCTACTTGAAAATAAAGTCAAGCTGCTAGAAGGGGAGTATTCAAAATGAGCCGCGAATTAGCAAGAAGTGGTAGTGAAATGCAGCGTGCTCAGAGAAACGTCTAACAAGTCGCTCAACCGGACTCGCATTACAGCTTCGCTTTCATGCTCGCCGGTTAGCTCCGGCGTTAGCTGGCTTACCGAATGGAAACTTCGAGCGTGCTGAATATGGCAACCGTTCGCCTAGAAACGTCAAAGATTTCGAATTGGGACTCTTTTCATACGACTTGCCGTGAGGCGTTCGGCTTTCCAGACTTCTACGGCATGAACATGAACGCGTGGATCGATTGCTTGATCTACCTTGACGAAGGCGATGGTATGTCACGGTTCCATCTTGCTCCTGGCGAAAAGTTGAACATCGAAATAACCGATACAGAATCCTTCAGTTCACGTTTGCCTGAAACCTTCAGCACATTGATTCACTGTACCGCCTTCGTAAACGATCGCTATGTCGCGGCGGGCAAACCACCTGCGCTCTCGTTGGTATTTCTCGGACCAATCCGCCTCGCTGGTTAGGACGCCAGCTAACAAATCGTTGGATCGGAGCGGCGGTACCGGTTTTTGGATCATCATTGGTCCGGCGAGTCTTGAATGAATTCGCGCCGCCCGGTCAACTCAACCGTTAGGCGCTTCGCTTTGAAGCGTAAATAGATACGTATGAGGCTAAAATTAGCTACATGGGCAGTGACTTTAATCGTCATCCTCTTTCTGCCAATTGCGCTGTTCGGCTTATTGGCATCGGTGAACGAGTACCGGGATCAAGGTATCAGCGGTGCTGTTGATTGTAATGGCCCGCTGACCGTCATGCTCTTCATCGCCCCTTCGCTCGTCGTCTATGCCGCCGGGGCCGCCTACTATGGCCTGCTCCTGAAGGGCGGGAGGCGAAGTCCGCTGACGGCGGCGCTAATGACTTTATGCGTGGTGATGATGTTGGCGTCAGGTGGGAAATCTTGGTCGGCGTACAGCGAGAAGCGCAGGCCGGAGCACCGGGAAAGTTGCGGAGAAGGTTGGTAAGCGAAGGCGGTGGTTTCTGCCGGCAGCGCGCCTAACAACGGCATGCACCCGACGCCCCTTCACGAAGACTCTCATGGAACTTTAACGGGAACGCGGGTGATGCCGGGCGTCAGGCTACTTACATTATCTCCTTAGTTACTGCACAGTATTAGCTGTAGCAAGAAGGGCTTGCTGAGTGGAAACAAGCTGTCCATTGATCCGCCCTGAGAGATCGCCAAATACTACATCTAGCTTGCTCACAGCATCAGCCAAAAAAGTGGGGCTGAGATGTTGGTAGCGCGCGGCCATGCGGAGGTCTTTGTGCCCCAAGAGTTGGGCTACCGTGTGGATGTCTGCGCCTTGCATCCTAAGCCAGCTCGCAGCCGTGTGCCTCAGATCATGGAATCTAAAATCAACAATCCCTACTGCGGCGCAGACTCTTCTGAACGTAACGCTCACCATATCCAGGGTGACACCTTGAAAAAGTTTTTCTGTGGGCCTTGTCCCGGCGTCGAATGGTAGAGATTGGATGACGGCCTGCGCTGATTTATTCAGATAGACGATGCGCCCCTCACCGTTCTTCGTCTGCGGCAGCATGATGCGATCATGGATCAAGTCAACGTCAAGCCATCTGAGGCTCAGGATTTCTCCCCTACGCATGCCTGTGCTTACTGCCAGCGCCACAATAGGCTGTAGCCATTCGTGACAAGCATCCAGCAATACGCGCAGTTCGGTCGGCTGAAGATAACGCACTCGGCCCGCAGGGACTTTAGGTGACTTCACTCCTTGAGATGGATTAAAAGGAATGATCTCCCACTCTATTGCTAAATTGAACAGGTGTTTCAGGACGTTCAATTCCTTCTGGATGCTATGGGCTGATACAGAACCGCTCCGCTTAGTTACATAACGCTGAACGTCAACCCGCCGAATTGCTGACAGCTTGCAAGTGAAGAACGGGCGAAGATGACCTTCGACAATTCCCTTCTCCCGCTCGTAAGCTCTTGTTGTGAGCCGCGCCTTTTGATGCGCTAAGAACCTGTGAGCAACGGCGGTAAAGGTTTCCTCTCCCGGTGGAGCGAAGCCTATAACTTTTGCTTGCTCTACTCTGACCAACTCTGCCGATAGTGCCGACTTCGCTTGAAATGTGCTTTGGGCATCTGTTTTACGGCGACGCCTGCGCCCCTGCGCATCAATCCAACTGATCCACAGGCCGGGACGATCCTTGCGTTTGTAGATTCCATCTCGCTTCGCTCTTTTTGCCATTTTTATTTACCTTCCCTTCTTCCCTTTTTGGCTGTCTGTTTGGGCGTCTTGCTGGACTTCCCCGTTCCTTTTTTACTCGGCTTCTTTCCCTGCCGTGCCATGCGCCACTCTTCGCCGTGCTCGGCCCACCACTGGCGTTTCAATTCTCGCTGAGCAGGCCCGGCACAAATTTCCGAGCAGTACCTTTGATTCTTGCGCTTCACGAAGAAATAGGGCGCGGGACACTCAGGGTTGGCGCAATAGCGCAATCTGTCAGCAGATTTGATGCCGTACAATAATGCCTGTTCAAAAGGCATGGGTGGAGGAACGTCTGGCAGGTTACGATCTTCCATTATTGCAGACGCGATTTCGTCCCAAAAAGCTTCCCGTTCTAATGAATAAAACCAACCGCGAATTTCAAAAACTCTCCATTCTTTTCTGCGCAGGTCTTGTTCCAGCAACACACCGCGTAACAGCTTCCGTAAGAGCAATATCCACATGACCCGTAGATATGTCTCAGACGGCTTAGGGCGCGCTTCACCGGCCCTAGACAGCCACTCTGCTCGATGCGCTGTTGGAATAAGGGCCGCAAAGCGTCTCTGAAACCGTTCAATTGCCTCTGGCTCATTCTGAAGGTTAGCCAACTCCACAAGAAACCGCTCCAACTGTGCCGGTGAAAACTTTGCTAGAGTTTGAGTCTCTTTAGTCATGCGAGTTTAGGTGCTAGGGATAATGATTGATTGTACTCTAGCTACGCATTGTTTAATATACACGCGGTTCTACTTTGAGGCAAGCACATTCTTTAGGAGGCGTTGGGATGATTGAGGACAGGTTAGTAAACATAAAAGATGCGGCTGAGATTTTAGCTATCTCCCCGTGGACGGTGCGCGCGTGGATCGCGCAAAGCAAGATTACCTCAGCGAAGATGGGCACGCGGCGCTTGATTCCAGAGAGTGAGATCAAAAGGCTTCTTGCAGACGGGATGAGGCCACGCAAAGCCGTGAAAGATGCTGCCACCATCGCCGCCTGAGTTGATGTGCTCCTATTTATGCCGCAGGTGCGTGCCATGATTGACACGGTAGCAATCAACCACACCCTTGCACGCCCGCCGAATAAAGAACACTTGCGTTCGCTCGGCTGGCAACCACGCTACCACAGGAGTGCAGGAACGCTCTGCGCCTTTGTGCGCAACGAACCCAGAGGGACTTGTGAACCGCGTTTGACGCTCTCACGAACCCCAATGGTTCAGTGGTACTTAACGGCTCAATCCTCTCTGCCCAGACTACTCCACGGTGTGAATGTACCGCTGCTGGATGAAAGCGAAATCGAAAGCAGTCTCCGGTTATTGTCCACCTTAGTCGAAGCGCGTAGCGGCATAATTTTCGACCCCGATACAGCCCTCGTCAGCCGGGTGGACTTCGCGCAGGACGTTTACATAGGCGAAAGCCAGATCGTGCCAACCATTGCCAAGCTTGCGCGCGTGCAGATACCACGCTATGACCGCACGCAACACAACGACACAACCATTGTTTTTAGGCCCAAAGGAAAGCATACGAGTAAGCGCATCTCTGTTTACGGCAAGCTGGCAGAGGTCACACGGCGGAATGGCAGTGAAGAGGAAAAACAGAACGCACGCGGCATCATCAGGCTTGAAGACGAACTGAGAACAAAGGCCCTTACCTACTTAACGGAGCAGCTTAACCTGCCAAGTCGGGCAACTCAGCATATTCTGACCCGCAGAGTTGCCGATTATGTGTTGCAGGACACTCGGCAAAAGCTTCAGTTTGATGCTATTGAATCAGCTACGGGTGAAGTTGTCGAAAAGCTCCATGCTCAGTACAGCCCACGTCGTGCCCAAGCCCTGCTCGGTTTTGTAGAACTCAGAAAACAATTAGGGGAAGATTTCTACCAACATACAGACCTTAAATTTTCACGCCGCACTTATTTCCGTGACCTAGCAGATTGTCGCAAAGCAGGTGTTCTGCCCTAATGAGTAACACTGTAGAAGAACATACATGATTTGGCACTAAAGCTAGAGAAATATTATTACGTTCCATCCTGCTATATTAGGTTCGAGATGAAAACTATCAAACTAAATTTACCATGTCACTGATGCGCTCAAACTGAATCATTCACTGGTTAGAGGTAAACATTGCTGGAAATTGTCACCTGTAATATAAGCGAAACAGGGTTGAAATATAGGGGCTGGAAGCCTCTTATCTCCTACGTGAATTTCTACGGTGGAATGATCAGCTGGAAATCTCAAGTAAAATGAAAGTATTGATTGAAAAAGCGTGTAAATATGCCGGCCAATCTGCACATTATTGAGCGTGAAGATGGTCTGATCGCCTTCTAATCAGTCTGAATTGAGTCGAAGAGGTAGCTAAAATGGACAAGGGTTCAGCGAAAAAGGAAGAGACTGCGCTTGTGCCGGAAGTGGTCGAGCCGGTGTTATCACGCCGGCATGAAGCGGTGATTGTGGCTCTGTTAGTTAACCCGAAGATCGCTGATGCCGCGAAATTTGCCGGCGTCAACGAATCAACCGTTTGGCGCTTGATGCAACGCCCCGACTTCCAGCAAAGGTTTAGAGCAGCGCAGGAGCAAGCCTTAAACGGCGCTTTGGGGACGCTACAAGGGGCTGCGACTGAGGCCATCGCTACCCTTCAGCGAAATATGTCCTGTGGGATTCCTACGGCAGAGAATCAAGCAGCAATGGCGATTCTCAATGCCGCCTTGAAGGCCCGCGAACGGTTCGACTTTGACGCTCGGCTTAAAGAAATTGAGGCACGGCTTCAAGACAAGGCAGACGGCGCATGAGTATTGCCGCACGACTCAAGAGGTTGGAGCAGGCGGCAGGCATCGGTCAACGCTGCCTGTCCTGCCGTGTTCACTATATCCGCTTCGGTGACGAGATCAGGCGCACCGCTCCCACTGATCTGTTTGTGACTACCTGCGCGACCTGCAAGCAGACTCTCAAGGAGATTCATTCCGGCTATACGGAGCGCGAGCGTGCCGTCCTTGTGGCTATCTCGGCTGACCATACCGATAGTGTTAAGCGGCTGGCGAGCAACCTTTGGATGCTATACCTGCCACGCTTTCAAGAGATCAAAGAGATCGGAGAGGCTGAAGAGAGGCGGTTACGTGAACTTGTGCATTCGGCTAATTTGACGCTCAGGCAGTTGGCACGCAAACGATTAAAAGTTTTGGATGAGTACGCGGCGCATCAGCAAATACGGTTAGAGGCAGCGGTGAAGAGCGAGCAGCGTACAGAGCAGGAGGAGTCCGTTTATGCCCCGGTACTGGCGGCGCGAGAAGAGGTCAGAGAGCGGCGAGACGAGATTATAGACTACAACCTTTTCTGCTATTACGTGATGGCTGAAATGGAGGTCTTCATGTGGGGCGAGAAGTCGAAAGAGACCTTGCAGATCATCGCAGCCCGCCAGCGCCAGCTTGCCGAAGAGGAAGGATGCAAGGTTTTGCAAAGTTTTGAAAGGCTTTGAAGGCTGTTAGGGCGGCCGGCTCGAATGAGTTGATTTCGTCGTAGCTAAAAACATACCCACGCGTCTGCGCCCACTCCTGCCGCCCGCCTCAGCCGGATGGCTTTAGGCTACAAATGTCGCTAGAAGATATAAGAGATATTATTCGGGTTGATAAGTGAACTGACCAATTCGGTTCGCCTTTTGTTCGCTTATATGCATTCTACTTTTAAGTTAACATTAGGCTTATTGCCCTAATTCCTTGGAGAAAAAGTCCTTTACACCTATAAGCTTTGATGTTAGACTCCGCCCGCGTAAGGATAAGACATACTGCATATGAGGTCTCTGCATAAAATTAAGCACATATCTTGTGGTTTCCCAAATTGTTACTTCTCATTGCGTAAGTTAGCTTCGACATGGTAAGCTTCTGGTGGGTTAAACAATGTTTACCTACCTATGCGCTTGCCCATCGATTTGATCTTCACCAAGACCTTAAACCCAACACTACTAGCGCATCCTTGTTCTAGTAATTAGGCCTCGCACAGCATTGGAGCTATACTACCCGGTCAATCCCCTAGGGTTGCAGTACCGTAGATTGTACAGAGTGAACGGGCTCGCTGTCGGGCAACGCATCTGGACAGCGGGAAGTGTTGTCTCCTATAAGGAAGGAACCGAACATGACCTCTCCTAATGATCAAGCCGGCCTTGCCCCACAGGAACAAATTCAGCACGTACAAATTATGGGTATACCCCCTCTCTGGCAAATGATAGTCACACTTGTGGGGGTCGCAGCTGTCATAATCGGTTCTCTCGGAACCGCAGGAGCGTGGTATCTAAAAACGAGCTTGGAAGCAACGGAGTCAAAGATAAGTGAAACTCTGACTAAGTCTCTCGGTCCTGTTAACCAAAGGCAGGCTGAATTCAAAATGATCGTGAGCTTGCTGGTTTCCAAGAGCACGGAATTAACACCAGAGGAGAAGCAATCCTACAGCAACCTTTTGAGCAAGATAACGTATGAGGATGTTAAAAGTTTGCTTCAACAACAACCCGCGCACGCTGAGAAGAGATCATTGAATCAGCTTATACAGGACAAAGAAGTGGAACAAGTCGGAAAGACCGCCCGACTTGTTTGGGACGGTGATAAACCGGCCCAAGTTAGATACATTAAACTGAATAATCCTGCCTTGGACCTAAGCAGGATAGACCTATATAGTGACAGTGATAGCAGTCCCTGTCGCTCGAAGGTTCTTCAATCACTGGAACCTTCCAATGCTACTGTGCAGGTCTGTGAGGCGCATTTAGATTCAGATCGAAGATTGGAATTGATCATAATAAAGAACCCGCCTTCATCATCTACGCCGTAGTGAAAAACGAGTTCCGCGGCATTGCCTTAAACCGCCCTCTAAACTGCCTCTTGCCCAAATAGTCCGAGGGGCGCTTGCAAAAAATGAGCAAGCGGCTAACGGTGGGAATGCTTCGGCTTGGCCGGCAGCTTGGCGGGCAGATCAAGCTTGTCATCAATCAGCACGTCCACACAGACACCGGCCGCCCTTGCATACGCCAACAGCACCGGCAACGGCGGTTCATTCTTGCCTAACTCATATTCCGAGATTCTGGAATAATGGATCGTATCTTCAAACCCCAAACGCTTGAGCATTTCGGTCTGAGACAAGCCTAAAGCGAGTCGAATCTGCCGCAACTTTTCAGCCAGCCGCTTCGGCCGCAGACGCGCCTTCCTGCCCATCAGAAGTTTCCTCCTGATGGTCTGGCCTTGCCCTTTCGCGTAAATAAGCGTAGCCTACTGTGCCTGTAATCGCTCGCCGTTGATGTGCACCTTTCATGCTCAACGGCGATGCTCATTACTCGTCCATGAGGCTGAGATTTGAGCTACGCATCCGACCCGTTGCTGATTTTCAAAGACTAGAGCGCGCGGAATATATCATAAATGCCCCTCACGATTCTTTATGTAGAAGACCATAGACTCGTAGCGGATACCGTGAAAGACACGCTAGAGGCGGAAGGCTGGCGCGTCGTACTGTGTATTGACGGCGCGGCGGCCCTCACCAAGATAGCGAGCAGCGCACACTACGATCTGCTGATTACGGACAACCATCTGCCGCATGTGAACGGGCTAGAGTTAGTGCGCTACGCCCGCACCCTGAAGCACCGCGCAGCGTTGCCGATAGTGATGTTTTCGGGTGTGGACTGTCAGACGGAAGCTGAGCAAGCCGGTGTCAATGTGTTCTTACGGAAACCGGCCGACACCGCGCGGCTCATTCCGGTGATTGAATCGCTGGCACGTCTAGGGTAGGCCGGAGACTGTGCCGCGTGGCCGCCGTGTTGAAGGTGGGGGGGCATGGCGGCCAAATCTTTTGCTGTGGCATCGTGAGCGCCCGCCGATTCTAGGTATTTACCTGCGCGCCTTACTAGGCGTATAGTGCGGCGGCCTAGAACCCTTGCCCGACAGCCTCCGCGCCGGGCAGAGCGCATCATGCGGTGCGCTTATCTCCACTCACAGCGCCAGAGGATAGCATAGACAAGGAGACGTACCGTGCGAAAACATCTTGCCGCTTACATCCTCTTATTGCTCATCGGACTGCCAGTGGTTCAAGCCCAAGATGACTTAGCGGCGCTGAATAAAAGAGTCCAACCCGCAGTTGTTATCTTAAAAACCTACGATAAAGAAAGGCGAGAAATCGCAATCGCCACAGGCTTTTTCATCAGTGGCGGGGTCTTGGTCACAAATAAACACGTCATTAGTGATGCGGCTTTTGTTGAGGTGATTACATCAACCCAGACATCTATAGATGCTGATTTTATCATTGCCCAAGACGACAAAAGCGATCTCGCCGTCCTCACATTATCGGCGGGACACAGATCGTCACAAAGCTTGACCCTAGCCAACACAGAACCAGACATCGGCGCGCGCGTAATTGTAATCGGCAATCCCCGCGGCCTTGGCTGGACGTTATCAGAAGGGATCGTGTCTGGTTGGCGGGACTTTGAAGATGCGGGCTTGCGGCTGCAAATATCGGCGGACATTTCGCCCGGCAGTAGCGGGAGTCCCGTGCTTAATATGCGGGGCGAAGTTGTTGGGGTGGTGGAAGCATCACAAACCAACGGCCAGCGATTGAACTTTGCAATCCCCACCGCCAGCCTGAAAACATTATTGACCGAGCAGGCCATCCCAAACCTAAAAAAGATAGCCAGAGCAGGCAGCAAGCCGCCCGCACGTCGGGCAGATAACCAGAAAGAGATTGATTTTTCAGATGTGGTTTCACCGGCCATGAACACCACGCGTCAACCATACAACCTTGATTGCCCCGCCGAGGCGGTTTGTTACCGACTGGTTGTCGGGCCGGGCAACCGGCCGAGCGGATGGACGGCAACCAATATCCAGTTCGTGCGGGGCGATTGTGTGCTAGTAGCGGCACTAGGCGATGTCGTGTTGCCTAACCACGCATCAGTCTCACCTTCGGGACAGGCCAATCTCCGAGATGCGGACAAGCCGATGGCTGCCGCTCCAACCGGTGCGCTCATTGGCTTAATAGGAGATGACAACGAAGATTTTCTGTTGCTCGGTCGGCGGGAGACGTTTGTTGCGCGTCGGTCGGGCACTCTCTTCTTGACCGTGAACGTAGATAACATCAAGGCCACGTCGGGCATCTTTTGGGTCTTAGTAGCCAGAGTCCCTCAGTGTCCTTAATCGCATCTGCTATAATCTCACTTCGACTTTTGAGTCAACCCCGCTACTTTAGAGTCACCGCAGACTTTTGAGTCAGCCTTTGGTGATAAGTCAGACTTTAGGGGCAAGCCTTCAAGCTGGCTTTGCCTAACGGAAGGCTTTTCCCAACGATTAGGGAAGTTGCCCAACGAAGAGCTTCCGTCTGTGGACTCCGCTTAGCCTAAATTTGCCCATGATTATCACTAAAACTAAGTCAATATGTAGTAAAAAAATTATTGACATCTACAAGATTTAGTATACGATGACGCAACCTTTCGGATATGTCGCGGCTCTAACATCATGTGAAGAAAGGTAGTTGGCGATGAGCAGGAGAAAAAGAGAAGTGGAAAAAACCTTAACAATGAGAGAGCCGGGAAAACTAGCTGCGATGTTAAACTCAACGCAGAGGTCTACAGAGCAGATCACCGCCAACTTCAACAATGCGATGCAGGCTAAGGCCCGATCAAGCCAAGAGGACTCTGACGCTAGGCCGTCTGAGTCCGTACATCCATCCTCAGACAAATCTCTTTAACGGCCGTTCTTAACAAAGCTCCTAAGTCGTCGTGCTCTCCGTAGTGCGGGGAGTTAAGTGTGTTAACTCGGCGAGGCACTACAAGCTGCTCCCACCCTTTTTTAGGAGAACCTTGCTTTCTTGGATCAAAAATACCGAACGCCTTCCCTCTAAACATATTGAGAAGCGAGAAACAGGGGACATCTGTGAGTCCATCGCCGAGATAGATCATGTTCTCAAAAGGAATGCGCCTATCCGCTGGCGCGACGTATCTATTAACAGCATATGGCTCACGTTGCACAAGATTAATACCTTTATTGATCTCAAATAAAAACTTGGTCTTCTCCGTAAAAGAGATTGATCGCATAATGTATTTGATGGCCCCTCTCTCCTCGGCGAACTTGCAGCCCCAAATGCCTCCGAAATAGCTGGCTATCTTGCTGCCTCTGATAATCTCCTCTAATCCGCCGCTTACGATATAGAACTCAATGCTTGGGTTCGATACCTTATGTTCTCTCACTATATTTTCAAGATCAGGGAATATTTCTGGAATGCCATCATAGAAGGTCAGGCTTTCGCCAAACTCATGAAGTTTTTTATTGCTGAGTTGCCCAAGAGGCTTGCCCTTCCCCACATTATCAAGTAGCAATTTCAAGTAAGACAGGGTGGGATTCCATCCGGCATCAACCTGCTTTTTATTCTGATTCTGCCAGAAATCCACAGCATCAATGCCATGTGCTTCTAGCAGTTTTGTTGTGGAGTCGTCTGTGAGAGTATCGTCAAAGTCAAAGATAATCGCGATAGTGTTTTGAGGAGCAGCCATATGTTTACCTTCCGTAAAGTGGGCACATGGTAGGGCAAAGGGCTTATAACTCAGCTTGTAGCGCAAGTCAATTATTCATCATTCTTCTAAGCTACCTCCGCCCAAAACTTCGGCTTCAGATTCAACTCATACATGCTCTGAATCAAGCAACAGATGTTGTGATGGAGTATCAGATGAACGTGATTGACGCGGCGACTGGCAAGGCATAGAATGCGCGCCACTCGGCCGGCGACGGTCACATGCCCGGCGATAGCGTGAGGTCGCTACGCACGTACTCACTCTAGCACACATAGCAGGGGCAGAGACGAGATTGTCTGGTCACCGTCTCCTTTTTCCGGCACTCTTGAGCGGAGGTTCAATTCCGGCATTAGGTGTCTAATAGTTCAGATAAGAGATTATTAATGAAAGCTAAAAAACAGAACTTCAGAGACGAACTCAGGGACTTTACGAACCGTTTATGCGATTTATCTTTTGATCGGCTAAACGATTTTCAGCGATCACAATGGATGACACGAGCTTATCTTGAGTTGATGCTCAAGGTGATGAATCCCGGTCTGATTCCAGAGGATATTGAGGATTTCGATGCTGCGTTCACAGATGGCCCTTCAGACGGTGGGGTTGATTTTATAGCTCGGTCTGAAGGGCATGTGCTTATTATACAGTCTAAGTATCGCAAGCACGGAAAGGACGAGAGCGAACAAGAATTTGATTACTTCTGTAATGTGCTAACTAGGCTTCACCCAATCTTAGGTAATAGTCATAAGTTAAGCTTTAAGGTTAGAGAGATCGCATTTGATATAGATTGGGAACACGACACGTTCGACCTTCAATTTATCACTCTCGGTAAAGTTGGCGATAACAATGAAATTCGCCGCAGCAAGCTGCGGGGTATCAGAAGAGGTTGAGTTGTTCCTTGTGTAGTTGTTCGTACTCCACCTCTGCCCCTTGATTTTGGATGTACTTCTTAATCACACTTTCATTGCCGTGCTGTCCAACCGTGCTGATGAAATATCCGGCCGTCCAGAACTGCCCGCCC
Source organism: Pyrinomonadaceae bacterium (assembly GCA_045807745.1). Taxonomy (GTDB): domain Bacteria; phylum Acidobacteriota; class Blastocatellia; order Pyrinomonadales; family Pyrinomonadaceae; genus QHXQ01. Next base: position 79 of record JBJMGT010000043.1, on the reverse strand, counting down.
CATAACTGTTTCTTGACTGCTGGACACGCGCGGAAGATTTCGCGCGCCGTGATGCTCTTAATGCGCTGCACGATCTTCT
>JBJMGT010000042.1:0-320780 GCA_045807745.1 Pyrinomonadaceae bacterium | reverse complement strand
GGCGGGTTGGGCGGGCAGATCGTCCCGCCGCCACTGCCGAAGGTCAGCGTCACTGAGTAAGCGCCGGTCTGGTTTGCATCGAACGAGTTGGCGAGGATGGAATACGTGCCGGTCTCAGACACAGTGACGAAGCCGGAGGTGGCCGGGATGCGCGAGTTGGTGCCGCCGCCGCCGTCGTCGTCCTGAAGGGTTGTCTGCGAGGGAAATGTCTCGCTCGGCTTAAGCAAAAACAGATAGGTGTCGAAGTCGGTCGAAGACATCGAGACCGAGAGCTGTTGGCCCGCAGTGGCGGTGAAGGTGTATTCGTCGTAGAACGAACCGTCGCCTAAACCGCAATCAGTGCCCGCGAGCGCGCCGTTGAGGGTCTGACCGGGACTGATCGGCGTCTTGGTCGGACAACTGGTCGACGCGGGCACGACGGCGAGCGTCTTCGCGCCCTTCGCCGGCTTGGCCGTCTGCGGCTGTTGCGTCTCCCCTTGCGCGGCCTTGCGCTTCACGGTCGGGAACTTAGTCCCTTGCGCGTCGGCGGCGCTTGACGGCTGTGCGCCGAGCCGGCCAAGGCCGGCGACGAGCGCGCACAGACAGGCGAGCGCCAACAGCGTGACGCGCACAGACCCGCGCGTGCCCCGCGCTCTGAAATGTCTCTTGGCATTCATAACTTAAACCTCTTAAACCTTATTCTGTTAGATCACTATTTGAGCGCAAGGGGCCGACTCTACCAGCAGCCGCCACACGCGCGAGGGTGACGTGCGAACCTGAACAACAACACACTCGTCAAACGCGCCCGGCACACCTTAAGCCGGCGCGCAAAAGACGCACGCTTGCGGTGCGCTTCGGACAACCTTGGGAACGCCGAGCCGCTAACTTTGGCCGGTGACGGCGTGGGTTACACGGGGCGGGCCACAACTTGACGTGTGAGCTGAGCAACAAGCCTAACCACAACTCCACGACAGTAAAGACGCTCGAAAAGCGCCCACGTCCGGGGGGTCTAAGAAATCTAAAGGATAGGGCCGCTGGCGGTCAAGCGGCCCTAGAATGCAAAAAGACAGCGGCGCGGAGATTAAGACGCGCCGCCGCCGGTTTGCGTTTGCCGCTTTATTAGCGCGCCGGCTATGGCGCGCCAAACCGCAGGCGGTACTCCTGCGAGTTCATAAACCCGTTGACCATCGTGCGGAAGTCCGTCGGATTCGCCGTCAGATAGTTGAACCACGCGTTAAAGCCGGGCGTGTCCGGTGTGCGCCGCAGATAGCCGTAGTACTGCATGCCGACGAAAGCGTTGGTGAACTCCAACGTGTTGACCTGATCCGAATCCGCGATGGCGCGCAAGACCTGTGCGCGCGTCAGCGTGCCGGCACTGAGTTGACTGGTCAGATTGGCCGTCGTCAGCGTCACTTTGTTCGTGCCGTCCGGCGCGGCCGGGTCGGGCGTGGTGATGGAGTTTAAGCCGTAGCGCCCCATCAGCGCCGCCACATAGTTCGCGTCCGAGAGCGGCCCGTAGAGATTTGTGAACTCCGGCCGCTGCGTGAAGGTGTTGCTGAAGACCGCCTTCTTCGTGAAGACCTCTTGCGCCGTGCTGCCGGTCACGCTGCGCATGTCCGCGACGATCTCCGTGTACTGCGGCAGGCGATTGAAGGCCACTTTGTAGAAACGGAAGACGAAGAAGCCCTTGAGTTGAAACTCCTGCGAGCCGAAGAAGGACGACGAGACGAGGATGCGGTCACACCCGGCCGAGGCGCTGTTGGGATCGATGTTATTCACATCGGGGCAACCGTTTAAGACATTGAGCCAAGCGTTGAAGCCGGGCGTGTCCGGCTCGCGTGAGAGGAAGTCCAAATACTGCAACCGCACGAAGAACGGCGCAGAGAAGATGGGGTTAGCTGCACTGCCTGCGTCGTTGTCCGTGATGGTGAGCGTGGCGGTCTGCTGCGCGCCGAGCGTCGCGCCGGCCGGGTTCGTCAAAGTGAGTTGTGCTGTCTCATTGCCTTCGACGTACGCGTCATTGATGAGCGGGATGTTGATCGTCTTGGACGTGACGTTCGGCGCAAAGGTCAGCGTGTCTACGGTCGTCGCGTAGTCGCAACGGGCATAAGCCGTGCCGTTAATCGTGCTACACGGAACGGCCGCCGTATTGTCGGCCGTAGCGAAGACGACGGTGGCCGTGCCCGTCGTATCGCCCGTGCGGGTGACGACGATGGGCGCGCTCGTTGCGCCTTCGCTGAAGCTATAACCGGGGGCCGAGAATTGCACGGTGGCTGCGGGCGTCGTGCCGTCGAGCGTCAGCGTGTATGCGCCGGTGGTGTCCGGGTTGAACGTCGTGGCCTCGATAACATAAGTGCCGGTCGTGGGCAGCGCAAACGTGCCGGAGGTGGCCGGGATGCGCGAGTTGGTGCCGCCGCCGCCATCGTCATCGAAGGTGGCGATGGTGCCGGCCGGTGCGAGCAGGTAGAGAAGAGTATCATAGGCGACGGACGACAGCGAGATGCTGATCTGTTGCCCGGCGATGCCGTTGAACGTGTAGCGGTCGGCGTAGCTGCCGTTGTGGAAAGTGGCGCGGCAGTCGCTCGTGGCGAGCGTGCTGTTGACGATCTGCCCGAAGCTCAGCGCCGTCGGTATGCAAGTGCTGTTGGCGACCGCTGCCTGCGTGACGGTAAAGGTCTGCCCGGCGATGGTCATCGTCCCCGTGCGTTGGCTCGTCGTGGTGTTCTGTGTGACGGAGTAGCTGACCGTGCCGCTGCCGTTGCCGCTGCTGCCCGAATTGATCGTGATGAAGTTGCTATTGCTCACCGCCGTCCAACCGCAGCCGGAGTTGGCCGTCACACCGACGCTGCTCGTCGCAGGGGCGGCAGTGAAAGACTGCGCAGTTGGCGCGAGCGTGTAGACGCAAGGGGCAGCGTCTTGCGTCACGGTGAAGGTCTGCCCGGCAATCGTCATCGTGCCGGTGCGCGGCGACGTGTTCGGATTGGCAGCCACCGTGTAGTTGACGGGGCCGCTGTCCGTGCCCGATGCGCCGGACGTGATCGTGATCCAAGTGTTGCCGTTGTTGCTGGCCGTCCACGCGCAGCCCGCGCTGGTCGTGACGCCGACCATGTCGCTGCCGCCGCTCGCAGTGAAGTTGCGCGCGGTCGGGGTCAGGCTATAACTGCAAGTCGGGCCCGTGCCGAACGATACTTGACCGATCCAAGTGCCCCAGTCGAAGTCCACCGGCGTGCCGGCTGTCCGCGCGGTCCACTCGCCGTAAAGCCAGACCTTAGTGCCGTCGGCCGGATCAATCGCCGCGCCCTGATAATCGCCGTAGCGGTTACCCGTCAGACATTGCACGCCGTCCTTGAGCGACGCGCTGTCTTGGATCGTCGCATCGGTCGTCAAGCGCCCCGTATAGCGTATGCTGCCGAACTCTGTGGCACTACTGCGCACGAAGACGAGCACGATGTTGTCGGCGCTATCGGTGGCGATGCTGGGATAGAAATAGTATGCGCCGTCCGCGCCGTAAAGCTGATTGATCTCGGCCGCGTTCGTCGTGGTGTTAATCTTCAGATAATGCACGGCCGAGACCGTGCCGCCGCCGCCGCCCCAATCGTGCGCCTCGGCGAAGGCCGCATAGAGGTGGTCGTTGCGCCAGACGGCGTTATACATGCGGTTGTCGCCGGTCGCGAGCAAGAGACCGCAACCGCCGGCTTGCGCGGCGTCGGGTGGTGGTGTGTAACGCTGACCGCCAGTTGTGATCGTGATCGACTGTTGCAGCGTCCAGTCCACAGGCGTTGGCGGATAGGTCGGCGCAACGCGCCAGAGCGAGACGTATGAGCCGCCGTTGCGCGAGTTGATGAGATACTCCACGCCGGGATTGCCATAAGTCTTCGCCGCGCGGAGGGTGAACGCCTGACTGCCGTCGGCATTGAGATGATTTTGGTCGCGCCAGTAGTTGAGCGCCGTGCCCGCATACAACGCAGACTTGGGCAGGATTGAGAGCGTCGCCGTGCGGAAAAAACCCGCGCCGAAGGTGAATTGATTGGTGGTAATGTAAACCGCGCCGCCCTGTTCGGGCGCGCTGCCGTCGAAGCTGAGGTCGGGATAATCGGCCCACGTGTCCTCGCCGTTGAAGGCGAGAATGCCGTCGAGTTTGTAGCTGAACCACACGCCGGTCGGGTCTGAGGTCTGCGAGACCGAGACCAGCACGTTGCTCTCGTGTGCGCTCTCGTTGTGATGGAGCGCCATCATGAGCCAGTGGTTCGAGACCGGATCGTAAGCGATGCGCGGATCGAACGGACTGCACGTTGAGCAGACAACGTTGTAGCGCGTCTTGAGGCTGTTGCTCAACAACATCGCGCCTGACTTGTTATAGACGGTGAACAGCGAGTTGACGACGGTGACGATGTGATTGGGGCCGGCGGCCATGTCCGGATCGGGTGGTCGATGATAAAAGCCGTCGAGTTGATCGTTGCTGCTGACGCCGGTGAAGCTGCGCACCTGCGTCGGCGCAAGCGGTTGCTGCCCGTCGCTCGTGCGCGTCTGTTTAGTCGCACCATCCTGTTGCACCGTGTAGGGCTGCGTCGCGAGCGGCGCGCGCCACGGCTGTTGCTTGAGTCGCCGGAGCGTCGCCGGATCGATGTCGGACTCCGGCGCGGTCTCCGCTTCTTCCTCCGCATCCGTTTCTGCACGCAGCGACGCGGCCCGCGGCTCCTTCAGTTGCTTCGGCTCGAACGGCACGCCGGGCGCGGTCGTGAACGCTTCGGCGCGCTGCCCCGTCGTCGGCTGTGGCGGCTGCGCTTGTGGCTGTTGGATGGGCGCGGGCGGCGTGTTCTTTGCGGTTGTGCGGTGCGGCGCTTTGTTCGCAACCGGAGGCTTGCGCGCTAAGACGGCAGGCAGGACGAACACGGATAACAGGACAAAGCCGCTCAGCACAAACAGCAACTTTTTCATGTGGCACTTCTCTCCGCACCGACGATCAGGCTGAAGGTGATCAAGTTAAAACTTTAAGCCAACGCGCTTGCGGAAACTTATTGGAAGCAACACCCGAAAGGAGTGATTGCGAGGTGATTTACGAGGCGCGGCGGCGCTACGGATGCCGCGCGCCGGATACTAGCGACAGCTCGGAATATAGGCGGCCCAGTCCGCCCTGTCAAATTACTTTGACTGAGACCGGTGCAGCGTTTTTCAGCGCAACCGATTGACGGCGCACACGCGTCAAAGTTAACGTGGGGCGGGGGAGGGACGCTCGATGAGAAACCGCATCAAGTTACTGACGATGGTAGCCGTGCTACTTGCCGCGACCGTCGGTTGGCAGACCAGTCTGTGGGGCCAGACGGCGCAGGCGGATCAATCCGTCGCGCGGTCAAAGAGTAAAGCGAGAAAAGCGCCGAAGCACAAACGAAAGGTGACTAAATCAGTGAGCGGGCAAACACAACGACCGAACAGTTTACCGACCGGCACTTGGGGCGGCCAGCACATCAGTCTCGACGCCACGTCGAGCGGCGCGCACCTTGAGTTCGACTGCGCCAACGGCGAGATCAACCAACCCGTCATGCTCGACGGCAACAACGCTTTCGATGTCGCCGGCGTCTACGTGCAAGAGCACGGCGGCCCCGTGCGCATAGACGAGCAACCCAACGGCCAGCCGGCCCGCTACAGTGGGCGCGTCGAAGGCCAGACCATGACGCTGACCATCACCCTCACCGACAAACAGCAGACCATCGGCACGTACACGCTTGGGCACGGCCAAAGCCCGCGCATCTTCAAGTGTCTGTGACCCGGCGCTCGTGCGCGTCACCCTTGCGCGTTCGTGCCGACGGCGCGATCTTCGAACGCTTCGATGATCGCGCGCGCGAACTCGCTCGTTTTGGCCGTGCCGCCGATGTCGCGCGTGCGCACCTGACCTGCGCGGAAGACTTTGAACATCGCCTGCTCGATGCGCTCGGCGGCTGCGCGCTCGCCGAGGTGGCGGAGCATCATGATGCCGGATTGCAGGAGCGCCGTCGGGTTGGCGATGCCTTGCCCGGCGATGTCGGGCGCAGAGCCATGGACAGCTTCAAAGACCGCGCCGCGCTCGCCGATGTTCGCGCCGGGCACGAGGCCCAGCCCGCCGACCAACCCCGCGCACAAGTCGCTGACGATGTCGCCGTAGAGATTCTCCAACAGCATCACGTCGAACTGTTCGGGGCGCATGACGAGTTGCATGCAGGCGTTATCGACGATCTTATCGTCGGCCGCGATGTCGGGATAATCCTTAGCCACATTGCGGAAGCAGTCGAGGAAGAGACCATCGGAGAGCTTCATGATGTTGGCCTTGTGTACGGCCGTCACCTTTTTGCGCCCCTCGCGCTCGGAATACTCGAAGGCATAGCGCGCAATCCGCGTCGAAGCTTTTTCGGTGATGATCTTCAAGCTCTCGACCACGCCGGGCACGACGATGTGCTCAAGGCCCGAGTAGAGGTCTTCCGTGTTCTCGCGCACGACGACCAGATCGAGTTCGGGATAACGACAGGGCACGTTTGGCAGCGCGCGCACCGGGCGCAGATTCGCGTAGAGATCGAGCGCCTTGCGCAAGCCGACGTTGACCGACGTGAAGCCCTTGCCGATGGGCGTCGTGATCGGCCCCTTGAGCGCGACCTTGTTGCGCAGGATGGAATCCAACAACTCCTGCGGCAGCGTGTCGCCGAATTTTTCCAGCGCCTGCGCGCCCGCGTAGTGCGTCTCCCAGACAACTTCGACGCCCGCCGCTTCGATGATCCGCACCACCTGCGCGGTGACTTCCGGCCCGATGCCGTCGCCCGGAATGAGTGTGATAGTATGCGCCATGATCGTCTATCCGTTGTCAGTCGTCAGTTGTCCGTTGTTGGTCAGGCAAGCGCACAAGCTGTGCTCATTAGCTACGTGCTGCGCCACATGAGACAGCCGACAACTGACCACTGACAACGGACGTTTTTCTTTTTCTGCATCATACCTTAAGTCGGCGTGAGTGTGAACGTGAGCGAGTCAGGCGCGGATGTGATCGTTGTGGGCGGCGGCGTGGTAGGGCTGGCGCTGGCCCGCGCGCTGGCGTTGCGCGGCTTGCAGATCACGCTCGTCGAGCGCGGCGCGACCGGCGCGGAGGCTTCGTGGGCGGCGGGCGGGATGCTCGCGCCACAGGCGGAAGCGGACGCCGCCGATCCGTTCTTCCAGTTGGCCTGCGCGAGCCGCGACGCTTACCCGGCGTTCGCGGCCCGTTTGTTCAATGAGACGGGTGTTGACATCGAGCATGATCGCACGGGCACGCTCTATCTCGCGTTTGCCGAAACGGAAGCGGCAGAGATCAAACGGCGTTACGACTGGCAAATAGGCGCGGGGCTGCCGGTCGAGTTTTTAACTGGCGACGAAGCCCGCGCGCTTGAACCTGCGCTGTCAGAGCGCGTGTGCACCGCGCTTCGTTTTCCGCTCGACGGGCAAGTCGAGAATCGCCGCTTGCTCGCGGCACTCAGGCGCGCCGCCGAAGTGCACGGCGTGCGTGTGCTTGAGCACACAGAGGTCGCGGCGGTGCGCGTCGCAGGCGAGCGCGCGTGCGGCGTCGAAACGACGCAGGGCTTCATTGGCACGGATGCAGTCGTCGTCGCGTGCGGCGCGTGGTCGTCGCTCCTACCAGTCGAATACGCGCCCGCGCATGAGGAGCATGAGCCGATCATGCCGCGCGTCGAACCTGTGCGCGGGCAGATGTTATGTTTCGCCGCGCGCCCAGCGTTAGTGCAGCATGTCGTCTACGGCCCGCGTGGGTATCTCGTACCGCGCCGCGACGGGCGGCTGCTCGCCGGCTCGACTTCGGAACACGCGGGCTTTGCGAAAGCGGTGACGGCTGAGGGCCTCCACGCGATCACGACGCACGCTTTGGAGATTGCGCCGGCGGTCGGCGCGCTGCCGCTGGTTGATTCATGGGCGGGCTTGCGGCCGAAGGCCGCGAATGATTGGCCCCTGCTCGGCGCATCGCCCGAAGTGCCGAATCTATACTTCGCGACCGGTCATTATCGGAACGGCATTTTGCTCGCGCCGCGCACGGCCGACTTGCTTGCCGAGTTGATCATCACGCACAATACGCCTAGGGCGCTCGCCCCGTTCACGCCCGTAGCCAGACACCGCCCCGCTTCGGCGTCGGCTGAGTTCAAGCTAGAAGGAACAAGAGAACCACATGTCGTATCCCCCGAAGAGTCTGACGTGCGCCGTCCTGGTCGCGCTCGCCGCGCTCTGCCTGTCAGCTAATACATCGGCGCAGACCGACTCGGTCAACGCCCTGCGCTTGACGAACGGTGAAGCGCGCACGACGAGCGCCGCCGCGCTCTACATGGAAGCGGCGGCTTACGCGCGTCGCCGCTACGCTGAGCTGGAACAGGCGGGGCGCACCTACAACACCAATCTCGTTGCGCAACTCGAACAGGAGCAACGCGCGCTCGCCACGCGCTTCGCCGCGCTCGTCGCCGCGCGCCAGCCGCTCAGCGCGACGGACGAGTTCTATCTCGGTCAGCTCTATAGTCTCGCGGATCAATCAGACAACGCGGTTAAGACGATGCGCCACTGGCTGCGCGAGCACGCGGCCGCGGCCGTGGCGGAAGCGCAGACCGCGCGCTTCATCATCGCGTTGCAGACGGCGAAGCAGGGGCAGTTCCCCAACGCCGAGCGCTTGCTGAACGACTATCTCGCGCACGAGCCGATGCCGCCCGACTGGGCGCGCCACTATCAACTCGAACAGGCATTCGCAGGCGGCTACCGCGCGCGCAAGCATTACGACGAAGCCGTCATCCACGCGCAAGCGGCTTTCGTGGCCGTCGAGCAACTGCACTTGCAACAACAACTCGACCCACGCACGCGCGATGATCTCTTCTACCAATCGGCCGCTTATCTCACCGACCTCGATCTCGAATTCAAACAGACGGGCGCGGCGCTCGGCGCGTTGCAGGAGCTACGCAAGGTCAGCATCGCGCTGCCCTCGGCCGATCTCTATCGCCGCGCCACGATCCTGATGGAGCGCATCGTGCCACAGACGAATCTGATGACCGCGCCCGATGATGCAACTTTGCGCGGGCCTTTGGCCGCGCCCGCTGCGCCGGAGATTTTCGTGCGCGACTGGATCGATCAGAAGCCGCTGACGCTCGCCGCTTTGCGCGGGCGCGTCGTGCTGCTCGATTTCTGGGCCACTTGGTGTGTGCCCTGTCGCGTCGCGCTGCCGTATATGAACGACTGGCAGGAGCGTTATAAGAATCGCGGCTTAACGATCCTCGCCTTGACGCAGTATCACGGCAGCCTCGCAGGGCGCAGCCTGTCCGCCGGCTCGGAGTTGAGCCTGCTGCGTCGCTTCAAACACGCCGAAGGGATGAAGTACGCGGTCGGCGTCGATGGCACGGGCGCAACCTCCTTGAGCTACAACGTCACGACTATCCCGACGGCCGTCCTGATCGACAAACGCGGGCGCGTCCGCTTCATCACCGTCGGCGCGACGCAGACGGACATGAACGAGATCGGACAGATGATCGAGAAGTTGTTGGCCGAACCGGCCGGCGCAAACAACAGCGGGCAATAGCGCGAGCGTGTGAGCGGCGTTGGCTGTTGCAGTAGTAAGGTTATGAAAAAGCTTCTCGTGCTAACGGGCGCACTGCTGTTTGGTCTCGCACTGATCTTTGCGCCTGCGCTGCACGCACAATCCGGTGCACCTCGTGGCCCGCAAAAGGACGCACCAGTGACCACAGCCACACCAGCGCCAGCAGTGCCCACGCCTGCGGCGCTGCCAAGTGATGGCGCGACGCTCTTCGCGGATGCAGATGGTTACACCGAACGGAAGTTCGACGAGTTCAGACGCAACAAAGTCCCATATAGTGCCGCGCTTGAAGCCGAGGTGTTGCAGCAGCAACGCGAGTTGGCCGCACAGCATGCGGCGCAACTCGTCGGGCGCGGCCAACTCAAGGGCGCGGACAATTATTACCTCGGGCTGCTCTACATGCTCGCGGGCCGGCCCCTTGAAGCGCTGCCCGCGCTGCGCCGCTTCCTCGCCGACAGCCCCGACGCGGACAAAGCATTCTTGCAGCGCACGCGCCTCGTCATCGGCACACAGACCGCCAGCATGAATCAGTTCACGGAAGCCGAAGCGATGCTCACGGCTTACGCGCAAAGTCAGCCGCAGACGCCGCTCGAACTCTTCCGCCTGCACAACGCGCTCAGCAACGCCTATTACCAGAGCAAACAACTCGCGCCCGGTGCTGTGCACGCGGCCGCCGCGTTCGCGCTGGCCAAAGACCCGCAGACGAAGTTCGCCGACGCGACCTTGCGCGCGCGGCTCGTCAGCAACTCTGGACTGGCGCTCGCGCAGTTCAAACTCAAATTGAAGCAGGAGGCGGAGGCAACGGCCGTATTGGAAGAACTGCTGCGCTACGGCTTGCGCACGCCAGCGGCGCACGTCTACAACGATGCGCTCGACGTGCTGGTCGCCGCAGGGCATACGGACGCGGCTTGGAAAGCGTTCAACGAGAGTGCCGCGACAGACGCGACCGCGCCGGAGATCGAGCAGATCATCGACTGGATCGATCAGCCGCCCGTGACGCTCGCCGCTTTACGCGGGCGCGTCGTGCTGCTTGATTTCTGGGCCACTTGGTGCGGCCCGTGTCAGGTGACGATGCCCAAGCTGAAGGCGCTGCACGAGCGCTTCAAGGATCAGGGCTTGACGGTCATCGGCATGACGCAACTCTACGGGCGTGTGCGCAACGCGCCGCTCACGCCCGCCGAAGAACTCGGCTATCTGCGCGCCTTCAAGAAGGAGTTGCATCTGCCCTACGGTTTTGCCGTCTCCAAAGACGGCGAGCCGGATGCGCGCTACGGCGTGCGCAACCTCCCGACCGCCGTTCTGATCGACAAGCACGGTCACATTCGCTACATCACCGTCGGCGTCAGTAGCACTAGCGACGACTCGCTCAACAAAGCGATCAAGAAGCTGTTGGCGGAAGAATGAAAGAAAGTGACAAGTGACGAGTGACGAGTGACGAGTCAGAAGCTTTTCTCTTGTCACTCGTCACTTGTCACTTTTTTATGATGCGTTCATTCATCTATCGCGCACATACGTGGCTAGGCGTCATCGTCGCCGTGCCGGTGCTGGCGTGGGCGACGAGCGGATTGTTGTATGCGTGGCCCGACGCGGTCGAGGGCGGCAAGGTTGAGGTACTAGACGCAGCGCGCGTGCATGTGAGCGCGCCGGAAGCGATCAAACGTGCGCGCGAGTTCGCGGGGCGACAGTTGCCGACAACCGCCTTGACGCTCTTGATGCGCGACGGGCGACCTGTCTATCAAGCCGTCGGCGGCATGGGCGCGGACTCTTTGTTGATTGATGCGGAGACGGGCGCAGTCATACAAACACCGCCGCCCAATGCACGCACGCGCTATTTCCGGCAGGCGCACTTCTATTTCTTCGCGGGCGCATGGCAAGTGCCGCTTTTGATTTTGGCGGCGGTGCTGGCGAGCCTATCCGCGCTCTCCGGCATCTATCTAAATCTAACCTTGTGGCGCAGGCGGCGCGGGCGCTTGGCTTCCGCCCACGGAGTCGTTGTAAAGTGAGCGCGTATGGAAGGCTTAAATCTCTTTACTATCTTGATCGCGTTCGTCGGCGGGCTGGCGTCGTTCCTATCCCCTTGCGTGCTGCCGCTCGTGCCCGGTTACATCTCGCTGATTTCGGGTGTGAGCGTCGAGCACTTGAAGGGCGAACACGGCTCGCAGACGACGGCGCGCCGCGCCGTGATGTTGAACTCGCTCGCGTTCAACGCTGGGCTGTCGCTCATCTTTCTACTGCTCGGCGCAGCGGCGGGCGCGGTCGGCGCGGCGATTACGACGAACCGTTGGCTGCGCATCGGCGGCGGCGTGGTCATCATTGCGTTCGGGTTGCAGTTGATGGGCGTGTTGAAGATCGGCGCGCTCTATCGCGACACGCGCAAATTCTCGGACGAGAAACCGCGCGGCATGCTCGGCTCATTCGCGTTGGGACTGGCGTTCGCCGCCGGTTGGACGCCCTGCATCGGCCCAATCCTCGGCGGCATACTCGGTCTCGCCGCGACGAGCGGCGGTTGGAAGAGCGGGCTTGTGCTCTCCGCTTTCTACGCCGCGGGCTTAGCCGTGCCGTTCCTCTTGACCGGTCTCGGCATCAACAAGTTCCTCGGCTTCTACGGCAAGTTCCGTCGTCATCTACATAAAGTTGAAGTCGTCTCCGGCGTGCTGCTCATCGTCATTGGACTGCTTATCGCCACCAACACGATCACGCGTTTGGCGAGCGCCGCCGTGAATCTGCCGAGTCTCGAAGCATGGGTTAATCGCTGGGCGCAGAAAGGACAACCGGCGGTTGCGCCGACGCCAATTGACGGTAGGGCATCATTAGAGACCGCGCCCGACGTGGAGATGAAGAGGCTTGACGGGCAATCGTTCCGGCTTTCATCTTTGCGCGGGCGCGTCGTGCTCGTGAACTTCTGGGCGACTTGGTGTCTGCCCTGCCGCGCCGAGATCGCGGACTTCAACGAACTGCAACGCACCTACGGCGCGCGCGGCTTCGAGGTCGTCGGCATCACATCGCACGACGACGCGGCCGGCGTGCGCGAGTTTCAGAAGGAGATCAGACAGGACTACACCGTCATCGTCAGCGGCGACGACGCGCCCGAACAGTTCAAGACGGGGCCCGGTCGCCCCGCCACCTACGTCCTTGACCGAGCGGGTCACATCCGTCAACGCTTCATCGGCGAGAAAGACCGCGCCACCTTTGAAGCGGCCGTCAAACAACTGCTCGACGAAGCGCCCGCCACCGCGAGCGCAAGATAGAAATTCGGAGTCGTAACATGCGCAAAGTTTTCATCCTGATCGCATTCATCTGCTGCTGCGCCTTGCCTGCCTTCGCGCAGGACGGCAGCCACGAGTACGCGCCGATCAAAGAGCAGGAGATCGAGTATAAGAATTGGACGTACAAGCAGACGACCGACGCGTCAGCGCCCGCCATCGAGTTGCGCCAGTGGGCGAAGGACAAGAAGTTGACGCTCGTCGTCTACTTCGCGTCGTGGTGTCACAACTGGCAGAACGAAGCGCCGGTCGTCGCGCGGCTCTACGAGAAATATCACCCTTACGGCTTCGACGTGATCGCCGTGAGTGAGTACAGCACGCCCACTGATCGGCAGATGTACTTTCACGACCACGTGGTCGCCTACCCGGTCGTCTTTGAGTCCGAAGCGCGGGACGCGCGCGACAAGACGACGCACTACGGTTATCGCCAACTGACCGGCGACACGCGCAAGTGGGGTTCGCCCTACAACATCTTCCTCGAACCCAAAAAGCTCAAACACGATGGCGACGTGTTGACAAAAAAGGCTTGGGTCGTCAACGGCGAGTTGGTCGAGGCGGAGGCCGAACAGTTCATCCGGGAAAAACTGAAGCTCAAACCGACGGACGCCCCGGCCTTCACACCGCCAAGCGCGCCAACAAATACGCCAACTCCTAAGCAGCCGTAACGCCAGAACGTGCGTCTTAATCCGCGCGGATTTGCCGGGCGGGCAGTTTTTCGGCTAAAATCCGCTCTTTGCTGGCATGTGGGCCGGCCTCTCTATGTAGTCCTAAAGAGGCTGTCCGAGTCGCCGGCAAAGCGCGTGTCCGAGTCCGCGTTTGATTGCTCACCCGTCATAGCAGTCCGAACCAGGGCAGATATTAACGTCCCTAAGTCCAATTAAAGTCCAAAGCCGTATTGCCGAGAAATACTTATGACCTCCTCGCCTTTCCATTGGAGATTCCTGCGTGCCCGTAGTGCGCGCGCCTTCGCTTTGTGCGCGCTCGCGCTCGCCGTTTGTTTTGTCTTCCTCCCGCGCGGCTCGCACGCCGGTGGGCAGGACGCGCCTGTGGCCAACGCGCCAAGCGCAGCCGCAGCCCGCAAGGCCCGTTTCGTGCCCGGCGAAATTCTGGTGCGCTTTCGCGACGATGCTGTCACAGGCGGCAAACAGGCTGCGCCTACAGCTATGACGCTGAGCACGGAAATAGGCGTGCTATCGGTGAGCGTCGAACGCTTCGCGGCGTCCGACGTGGTCGAGGGCTTGCGCCTCGCGCACGTCGCACCCGAAGAGACGCAGGCGGCGCTCGCGGCGCTCAATGCGCGCGCGGATGTGCTCTACGCCGAGCCGAGTTTCCTGCGCTACAAAATGCGCGCGCCGAATGACCCGCGCTACGGCGAACAGTGGGGCCTGAAGAACACGACGCAAGTCGGCATAGACATCGGCGCGGAGATGGCTTGGAACACGACCATCGGTGATCGCTCTGTCGTCGTCGGCGTCGTGGACGAAGGCATAGACGTTAATCATCCAGACCTCGCCGCCAACATCTGGCACAACCCCGGCGAAGTAGCGGGGAACGGCCTCGACGACGATAACAACGGTTACGTGGACGACGTCAACGGCTACGACTTCGTGCACAACGACGCGACAGTCTACGACGGCCCCGGCACGTCCGCCGACAATCTGCCCATCGACGCGCACGGCACACACGTCGCCGGCACGATTGGCGCGACGGGCGACAACGGCTTGGGCGTGGTCGGCGTCAACTGGCAGACGAGCATCATGTCGCTGAAGTTTATCGGGGCGGACGGCAACGGCACGACGGCCGATCTGGTGCGCGCCTTTGCTTATGCGAAGTTGATGCGCGACCGTTGGAACACGTCCGGCGGCACACAGGGCGCGAACGTGCGCGTGCTCAACAACTCTTACGGCGGCCCGGAATTCTCGCACGCCGAACTCGACATGATCACGGCGCTCAATCAGTCCGGCATCCTGTTCGTCGCCGCCGCCGGCAACGGCGTCCCCGTGGACGGCTCCAGCGATGTCTCTTTCAACACAGACCTCGCCGCTGACTACCCGGCCGGCTACGACGCGCCGAACGTCATCTCGGTCGCGGCCGTGACGCGCTTCGGCGACCTCGCTTCATTCTCGAACGTCGGTTTACGCACAGTCAGTCTCGCCGCGCCGGGCCAAGACATCCTGAGCACTTTTCCCGGCGGCGCTTACAGTTTCTTGAGTGGCACTTCGATGGCCACGCCGCACGTCGCGGGCGCGGCGGCGCTCGTCTGCGCGGCCAATCCGAACATCTCTGTGGGCGCGCTCCGCGCGGCGCTCCTCTTTAACGGCGACACATTCACCGGCGGCGCGACGGCTTCGGGTCGTCGCCTGCGCGTGGACAAGGCACTGGCTGCCGCCGCCGAGCACGATGTGACGCCGCCCGCCTTCGTCAATAACCTACGCCTGACCGCGCAGAATCTGCGCCGCGTCACGCTCAACTGGACTGCGCCCGGCGACGACGGCAACACAGGGCAAGCCTCCTTCTACGAATTCCGTTACAGCGACACGCCCACGAGCGATCAACTCTTGCTCGCCGTCTCGCGCCCCGCCGCGCCCGGCACACAGCAGACCATGTTTCTCAATCTGCCCGTCAAACACACGAGCGGTCTCATCCGACTTAAGACCTACGACAACGCAGGCAACTCGACCGAGTCAGTTGTCGGTGTGGCGACGACCGCTGCGATAGCCGATCCTTACACGGTCGCGACGGCCGCCTCTGCGCCGCTCTCCACGGGCGGCACTGCGCTCCAATTGCGCGCCGACGACAAGGTGCAGACGGCCTCTCTGCCGTTCGAGTTTCCATTTTTCGGCCGCTCTTCGTCGCAGGTCTACGTCTCATCGAACGGCGCGCTCTACGTGCCCATTCCGCCCGACTTCATCGCGCCCGTGCCGCGCGTTGGCGCAACCGATGGCGCGATCCCTTCGGTCGAGCACATGAATCATCTGACGATGATCGCCGGTCTCTGGGACGACCTGCGCACGGACTGTCGCACGGGCGATGATGTCTACGTCGTCACACCCGACGCCGATCACGTCATCTTCCGTTGGCAGGGCTTGACCTACAGCCCCGGCTGTGGTCAGCAGAACCCCGTCAACTTCGAGATCGAGTTGCAACGCAACGGCACGATCACCGTGCGCTATGGCAACGGCAATCAGGGCGTCTATCCGGTCGTCGGTCTATCGGGCGGCGACCCGGAAACTTACGTCGTCGCGTCGCACACTTCCGAGACGAACGCAGTTAATCTGACCAACGCGCCATCGGTCGTCTTCACGCCGCGCAATCTGCCGCCGCCGCCGTCCGCCGATCTGCAAGTGACGGCGAGCGCCAACCCCGTGCCCATCAGCAACGGGCAGACGCTCACCTACTCGGTCAACGTGCTGAACCTCGGCCCGAGCAGTTTGACGAGCGCCGACGCCAGCATTCAACTGCCCGCCGGCACGACCTTCCTGTCCTGCTCGTCGAACTACGTCACAGGCACTTGCACAGGCCCCTCTGCCGGCACAGACGGCGGCACGGTCACAGGGCACGTCGGCACGATCAATCCGGACAGCTCTGCGTGGCAGACCACCATCAACGTGCGCGTGACCGCGCCGAGCGGCACGACGCTCACGCTCAACGCGAGCGCCACAGGTGTGCGCCCCGATCCGAATCCGGCCAACAACGCTTACATACAGCAGACCTTTGTCGTCAACGACACGGGGCTGACAAACGTGCGCGCCATCGCCGCCGGGCGCAGTTCCACCTTCGCCATCAAAACAGACGGCACACTCTGGGCGTGGGGCGAAAACCTGTCGGGCCAGTTCGGTGACGGCACAACCGATCAGCACACCACGCCCGTGCAACTTGGCCTCACCAACGTCGTCTCGGTCGCGTTAAGCAACGGGCACACCGTCGTGGCGCGGCAGGACGGCACAGTCTGGGCCGCGGGCTACAACGGCTACGGGCAGTTGGGCGACGGCACGAGCGGCAACGAGCGGCACACGTTCGTGCAGGTATCGAACCTGACGGGCGTGACGGCCGTCGCGGCCGGCGATTTCGGCAGCGCTGCGTTGAAAGCGGACGGCACGGTCTGGACTTGGGGTGTGAGCTACACGCTCGGCACAGGTGCGACAAGCAACTCATCAGTCCCGGTGCAAGTCCCGATTACCAATGTGAGCGCTATCTCTGCGCGTGACGGCCATGTGCTCGCGCTTAAAAACGATGGCACGCTCTGGGCTTGGGGCGCGAACGGCAACGGCCAGCTTGGCGACACGACCACGGTCGCGGCGCGGCCCACGCCCGTACAGGTCGCAAACCTAACCAATGTCGCGAGCATGGCGGCTGGCGGCGCGACCGGCTCAAGCGGCTTCAGCATCGCCGTCAAACAGGACGGCACGGTCTGGACTTGGGGCGACGACTTTTCGTCGCAACTCGGCTACGGCAACCCGGACTTCACGCCGCACCCGACGCCCGCGCAAGTGCCTATCATCGCCGGCGCGACCAGCGCGGCCGGCGGCATGGGGCAGACCTACGCAGTGAAGACGGACGGCACAGTCTGGTCTTGGGGCGCGAACGGTGCTGGTGAGTTGGCCCGGAGCACGAACGGCGGCCCGTCAATTACGCCGACGCAAATTCCCAATCTCGCGGGTGTCGCGGCCGTCGCGGCCGGCAACCACCACGGCGTCGCCTTGAAGAGCGACGGCACGGTCGTCACGTGGGGCGACAACGGCTACGGCCAACTCGGCGACGGCTCGACGACGTTGCGCGGCACGCCCGTGCGCGTCTCCGGCATCGGCTCGGTCGCCACGCCGACCTTCGACCCGGCCGGCGGCGACTTCAACACCGATTTCGTGGACGTGCGCGTCACGTGCGCCACGCCCGGCGCGGTCATACACTATCGCACCAACGGCGGGACGCCGACCGAGTTCGATCCTATCGTCCCGTCGGGCGGCACTGTGCGGCTCATCAACTCGCAACAGTTCTCGGCACGCGCCTATCGCCCCGACATGTTCGCGAGCGGCATCAAGTCCGGCCTCTATAACATCTTCGGCCAAGGGGCGAACACGCCGCGCTTGCAGTTCAACCTGTCCAACTACAACGCGAACGAAGGCGACGGAATGGCCACCGTCACCGTCACGCGCACGGGCGACACTTCGTCGGCCGTAACGGTGGACTACGCGACTGCGGACGACACGGCCGCCGTGCGCTGCGACGTGATCGGGCAAGTGGCTTACGCGCGCTGCGATTACGCGACGACGCTCGACACCTTGCGCTTCGCGGCGGGCGAGACGACGAAGACGTTTAAGATTCCGCTCATCGACGACGCGCGCCCCGAAGCCAACGAGCTAGTCCAACTCGTGCTCCGCAACCCGACCGGCGGCGCGGCGCTGGCCACCAACGGCACAACGGCCACGCTGACGATTGCGGACGACGACAACAACTTGGCAGCGGCCAACCCGGTCTTCACGTCGCCCTTCTTCGTGCGGCTGCAATACCTCGACTTCCTCTCGCGCGAACCGGACACAGGCGGCTTCAACGCGTGGTTGAATTTGCTGAACGGCTGTGCGGATGTGAATAACACCGACCCCAACGCGGCCTCCGCTGGATGTGATCGCATCCACGTCTCGGACTCGTTCTTCGGCTCGCAGGAGTTCCAACTCAAAGGTCTCTACGTCTTCCGCTTCTACAAAGTGGCCTTCAATCGCTTGCCGCAGTACACCGAGATCGTCGCGGACATGCGCGCGGTGACGGGTGCGACCGGCGCGGAGGTCTTCCAGAAGAAGGCCAACTTCGCCGTCGCCTTCACCGGGCGGCAAGAGTTCCTGAGCACTTATCAAACGCAAACGAACAGCGCCTTCGTGGCCACGCTGCTCGGTCGTTATAACGTCAACTCGATCAGGACGCCCAACCCGGCCGCGCCCGACGACAGCACGAACACGAACAAAGTGACGCTGACGAGCGCCGACCTCGGCAACGCGCTCGACGCGCAGACCATGACGCGCGCCCAAGTGCTGCGCGCCGTCGCCGACTCGGAGGAGGCGTTTGTCAACGAGTTCAATCAAGCGTATGTCGCCATGCAGTACTACGGTTACCTGCGCCGCACGCCGGACACGGCGGGCTACAACGCTTGGCTGAACTACCTGAACACGCATCCAACGGACGCGCGCACAATGGTCAACGGCTTCGTGAACTCGCAAGAGTACCGGCTCAGATTCGGCACAGCGCAGTAAGCGAAGTTTGGGCCGCTGCGCTATAGCGGCTTGCAGATGAATGAGACCACTCATTGCTGGGAGCGCGGGCATCCCTGCCCGCCAACGAGCCGTGAGGCGAGTCTAACTGTTCGCGCTGACGCGCTCATGGCGGGCAAGTTGCCCGCGCTCCCGGCTGCATGCAACTGCTTATCACTATAAACAGAGAGGGCGGCGTATGCATGAGTGCACACGCCGCCCTCTCTGTTTGATTGATGCTTGTTTATCTAAACGTCAACGTGGCATCGCTGCGGCTCGTTGCGCCGTTGGCCGCGCGGACAATGATTGATTGTGCGCCGGTCGTCGCACCATCGAGCAGCCGCACGTTGACTTGATCGAGGCCGGGAAAGCCGCCGGCCGCGCCTGCATATTCGACCAACGCGTCGCGCCCGCCAATCGTGACCTTCACAGGCAGAGAGTTGCGCCAGCCCGTGCCGAGCAGTGCGACGACCGCCGGTTGCCCATCGAAGCGCGCCGCAAACGGCCCCGCCGTGTAGCGCAGACCCGAAGCCAAGAGCGCGATGACCTCACCACTGCCCGTGCCGTTCACGGTGAACAGACCCGGATTCGCGTTCGTGATGTTGACATCCTCGGCCGCCGTCACGATCCCATCAATCAAGACAACAACCGAGCGCACGCCTGTGCCCACTTCGTTCGGCACGTAAATATGCAACTGCCCGTCGTCGAACGACAGCACCGGCGCGGCACGCCCTTCGATGGTCACACGCACACCGCGCGCCGTCGCCTCGGTCGCAGTGCGCCCCGTGCGCCCAAACGTCAAACCTGTGCCGAGGATCGTGCCGAGGCCGTCGCGCGTCGCGTCGCCGCGCAAAGAGGCGCTATTAGTGAGTGCGAGGTGCGCGACTGGTTGAAGCGTTGCGTCTTGGCCGAACGAGAGGCCGGTGAGCGTCTGCGCCGTCGGGTTGTCGGCCGTAGCGTAGAGCGTACCGTCGCGCAGAAAACCGTTGAGGGCCGGATCGGGGAAGGCATCGATGACAGGCACGCCGCCGTTCCCGCCCGACGAGGCGGTGTCCGCCGCGCCGGTCGCGTCTTCGATCACGTAGACCGTGCCTTCGCGATCAACCGTCAGCCCGTGCAGGATCAGGTTGTTGTCAATCGAGAGTCCTTCGACGGCCACCTCGTCCGTGTCCGCACGCCCATCATTGTTCGTGTCGTAGAGCGCGAGGAGCACCGTGTCGTTGCCGACTGAGTGCGAGAAGACGACGCCGCGCGAGTTCACCGCGATGTCGAGCGGCGCGTCGTCCGAGAAGCGATAAGCATAGTAAGGCGTGGCGGCGAGCGTGTCGGGCAGCCCGTCGGCGTCCGTGTCGCGCACGACGCGCAGCTTGTCGGATGCGAAATCGGCGATCAGCAGATCGTTATTCGGCAAGAGCGCGAGCGCGTTCGCTTCTCTGATCTGATTGCTGCCGACCGTGACGAGCGTGCGCGAACGCGCGTTGTCGAAGCCGCCCGTAAACGGATCGCGCACAAGCAGGACGACGCCCGCCGACGGCTCCTCATCCGGAAAACCGCTCGACGAGACGCAGACGAACTCGCGCCCGTCGTGCGCCGTGCCCGCAACGACCGCAACGGCCGAAGGCAGATTGAAATCGCGGCGCAGATCATAAGTGGACGAAGCGTCGCGCACGTAGTCGCCGTTTGAGTCGAAGGCGGTGACGATGACGCCGATAAGTCGATCATCACTCGTCGTCGGCGTGCCGTTATCATCAACGGCGGAGAAGACTTCGTAGCGCGTGCCCGTGCGGCCCACTGCGATGTCGAACGAGCCGCCCTGCGTGTCGAAGGTCGCGCGCTGGTCGGCGCGGCCGTCGCCCGTCGCGTCCGTGTATTGCTCATCCGTGCCGGCGGACGAAGTGGTGCTCAACTGCGCGGTGTGCAGCACGCGGCGCAGAGGCGTGGCCGGCGCGATGCGGTCGGTGATGAGCGCGGGCGTAATGTCGCTTGCGGCGTTGCCGTTAGTCGTGTTGGTCTGGGGGTGCGCGAGCTTGCGCGGCTGGTCGCCTTCATGGGCGGGGCGTTGTTTGAGTGTGCTGAGACTGCGTTGCGGCGTGTAGCCGTCGGGGCGCGCCGCGGCGGGCTTGTCCGTCGTGGGGCGCGTGGCGAGCGCGCGGCGCAGGTCGGGTTGATAGTCGCGTGCGGCGCGCTCCTGTGCGTTGGTCACGCAGGCCAGCACATAAGCGGCCAGCGCGAGCAAACAGACGAGTGCGATGAGGCGCAAACTGAGACGGACGAGCAACATCGGACGGAAACCTTTCCGGGGAGGTGCTTGCGCGCTACGGGTTTTGGGGGCCTATGACGCGCGGGGCTTTCAACACAGAGAGCACGGAGGGCGCAGAGAAAAGCGATCTCAAATTTCAAATCTGAGATTTCAAATCTTCTGTGCCCTCCGTGTCCTCTGTGTTGATCTGATCATGCGCTGCACTCAACTTAAGCAATAGATCAGCGCGTCGGCGGATCCTTGCGCGAGTGAGTTTCTTTAGGCGCTTCTTGTGAGCGCGGCGGATCGGCGTGTTTTTCTTCGCGTTGCGGCGGCGGCGCAGACCGCTCCGGCGGTGCGGAACGTTCCTCGCGTTGCGGCCGCTCTTCACGCGGTGCAGGGCGCTCTTCGCGTGGGGGCGGTGCGGAGCGTTCGACGCGCGGCTCCGGGCGTTCGTACTTCGGCTCGCTCCGCTCGCGCGGCGGTTCTGGCCGCTCGATGCGCGGCGCGGGTTCAGACCGGCGCTCCTCCGGTACAGGGCGCTCGACTTTCTGTGGGCGCTCACGCACAGACGGTTCGGGCTGCACTGTCGCCGGGTCAGGCGGCACGGGCCGTGCGCGCCGTTCGTCAGGCAGCGGCCGTTCGCCGTTGCCGTCCATCCGCTCGACGCTGTCGCGTTTGCGCTCAATGCGATCCGTCACGGCCGGGTCGCGCGGGCGCGTGTTGTTGTCATCGTTCGGACGCACGGGCCGGATGGGGCGCGGCTCGTCGGGTGCGCCGATCTGACCGTTGCCGTCAATGACCTTCTCACGCGGCGGCCGTGCGGGCCGTGCGACTGCGCCTGTGCCGCGCTCGCCTGCGTTGTTATCGCCTGTGCCGCTGGTCGCGTCGGGCGGGATGATGCGCGGGGTGCGGTTGTTGAAGACGCGCTCGCGCTTCAACTCGCCGTCGAGCGCTTTGCCGGGCACGCGCGGCGCCGCGCCGGTCGGTCGATCAAACACGGGGCGATCAAGATCGTGCGGGCTAAGCTTCGACGCGCCGCCGCGAACAGGTAGTTCACTGAGCGCGGGCCGGCCCGTGCCGGTGTCGCCGCCGCCATCGGCGGGTCTGATCGGCAGTCGCCCGCGCACCGGATCGGTGTTGATCGCGCGTTGCGCGAGTTCGATGGAGGCGGGTCGCGCCCGCCCTGTGCCCGCGCCGAAATCGCTTGCGGGCAGAGTGGTGACCGCGCGTTGGTAGATCGGATTGACACGCGCAAGCCGGCCGATCTCGCCAGCGCGCAGAGGCGTCAGGCGACCCGTCTGTTGATAGTAGCGCGCGTGCGGGTCGGGCTGATGGTAGCCGAGCGGATACCAACAGACGTTATTACCGAACGAGAGATTGAAGTGGACGAACGCGACGAGCGCGGGCCGCCACCAACTGTGGTGGTTGTAATGGTAGTAACCGCGCGGGGCCCAGCACCAGTAGTTGTTGTAATAGACCCAGCGCCCATAGTGATACGGGGCCCAGCCCCACTCCTCGTCGCCGACCCAAGTCCAGCCGTAAGGCGGACACCAGACCCAGTGCCCGTAACGATAGGGCGCCCAATCGTTATAGTTGTTGATGACGGTCGTGTGTGGTCGCCAGACGTAACCGTAGTCGCGCGTCTCGACCCAATCGCCGTAGGCGTCCAACTCTTCCGCGCCCCAGACATCCTGATCGTAGTAGCGGTCACGGTTGTCGTAGCGCAGCCGCGACGCAAGATAATGCTCGCGGTAGTCGTTCCACTGATCCCACGAGTCGAGTTCGGCGGCGGCGGTGAAGTTCCAATCGCCTTCGCCCGTGTTGTCGTAAGCCAACTCAGCCGTGCGCCCGTCGCGCAGGGTGAAGCCGGAGGTGTCGGAGTAGAGGCGCGCGCGCCCGCCGTCGCGGACGGTGACGCGCACGTTGCCTTTCTCCGTCACGTCGAGGCGGTAGAGACCTGTCAACTCGGCCGCGATGGTCGTCTTCGGCGCGTCGATCTCGAAATACTCTTTGGCGTGATCAAAACGTGCGAGCCTGAGTGTGGCCGTGCCGGCGGGCACGCTGAGCGCGACGCCTTCGGGGCGCAGAGTAACGACTTCGAGCGTCGCGTACTCGCCGAGGCGGATGAAGTTGCGCGCGTCGATCTGTATCTCGGCGCGCGCGCCTGCGCCGGTCGCCACGCGGTCGCCTTCGACGAGCGGGAAGTTTAGAGTGGCGTGCTCCCACTTCTTGCTGTCGGCGCGGCGCAGCGATACGTCGCCGCTTAAGAGACTGATGCGGGCGACGCGCGCCGACTCGTCGTAGTCGTAGCGGTCGTCCGTCGTGTCGTCGCTGGCACGGGCGGTGACGGCGGTCGCAGTGAGCAGCAGGATCGAAAGCAAGAGAGTTCGGGCGGTGGTGTTGTAGCGCATAGCTACGCTCCTTTGGTTGTACTGAACGGAGAGTCGTTTGTCGCTTCCGGTCACAGGCGTGCATTCCTTAATCGGGCGCTGGCGAGTAGGCGAGAACAACTGGCGCGCCCGGTCTGACTTTGTGCATGCGCTGGGCTTCGCGATTTGCTGTCTGGCGCGAGTGCAAAGTCTGTGCCCACGTCAGCATTGGAGAAGACGTGTGCGGAGGATATAACGTTTCTTCAGGAAATTTATACGATAGTTAGGGATCAAGCTATGCGAGATGGTGCAGCGCCGGCACTATTTCGTGTGCAGTTGGCGACGCGGAATTGCTAACCGTCTCGTAAGAGGGCGGGCGAGATAAAGATCATGTGACCAGCCCGCGTCAGCGGGCGGTCAGCATAAAGCGAGAGCGTGGAGCGTAAGCGGAACGCTGGGTAGAGCGAGCCGAATAGGCGCAAGCCCGCGAGAGCGGGCAGCAGTGCGCGAGGTTGCAATTATGCGATCATACGTCAACCTGCTCTACCACATCATCTTTGCTACGAAATCGCGCTGCTGCCCACTCCGTGGGCTTGGTCATGATGTCTAACGGCTAACCCAGCGCTCGCCTGCGGCGTCGCGCTAGGCTTTATGCTGACCGCCTGCTCCGCAGGCTGAAAAAAATTCTCGCTAAAATTTTTACGCGGTAAATGCTCCAAACAAAAGAGTTTATGTGTAATGTTGAGACCGGCCCGCGCTCCGGCTCAAGTTTTCCTCAAGGGGGGCGGCGATAATTCGCGCATTGAGTGGGTAGGGTCGCTTGGAGGGTCGGCGCAAGCCGGAGATTCAGGGTTAAGGCGCTCCAAGCGAAAGTTCTTCAGCCGGCTGCGTTGCCATTCGGGGAGGCGGCGAGGCGGGCCGAAGCGCGAAGGTCGAGTCCCTTAAAAGGCTCGTGCTCGCTGCTCTTCCGTCATGCGCGTCAGTCAAGGGGTGAACGAGCAGCGCACCTTCGCATCGTTGGCCGCCGGGTGTTGGGGGACATCCGGTGGCCAATAACTTTTTCCGCAACCATCGCCCGCGCTCATTGACCGCGCGGCGCGATTCAAACTATAACTGGCAACCGTTATGAAGATACCAGCTTTTCGCCTGTTCGGCTTTCAGCGACCATCCGACGCGGTGCTGCCCGCGCTCGGTAAACTAGAGCGCGCGGTGTTGGAGTGCGCGTGGCAGCGCGGCACGGTCAGCGTGCGCGACGTACACGACGAGTTCGCGGGCCGCGTCGCCTACACGACCTTGATGACCACGCTCGATAGGCTCTACAAAAAGAATCTGCTCGCGCGCCACAAGGACGGGCGCGCCTTCATCTACGCGCCGCGCGTCTCGCCCGCAGAGTTCGAGCGCGGCATCGCCGTGGACGTGCTCGACGCGCTCTTAGGGCGCGACGCTGAGCAATCGGTCGAGCCTGTACTCGCGTGCATCGTGGACGCGGTCAGCGAGCGCGACCGCGAGTTGTTGGACGAGTTGGAGCGGCTCGTGAAAGAGAAGCGCCGGCAACTGCGCCGCGCTGCCGCGCGCCGAGGCGAGGACTAAAGCCCATGTATCAACTACTCGGTTTATGCCTCGCGCTCACGGCCCTGCTGACGGCGAACGCACTCGCCGCGCTCGCGGTCGCCGGTGTGTGGCGCGGCTGGCTGCGCCGCCGCACGCAGGCGTGGTCGGCCGCCGCGCGCGCGCAACTGCTGTTCACGCTGCGCGTCGCTCCGTGCGCGCTCGCGCTTGTTTTCGTGGCCACGCTCGTCGTGCCGTCCTACTTGCGTTACGAGCCGGAGGCGACGCCGGAAGCGGTCAGTGGCAAACTCGCCGCGCTTGCCGCACTGTCGATCATCGGTCTGGCCTTGGCCGTCTGGCGCGGGCTGGCCGCGTGGCGCACAACGCGCCGGCTCGTCGCTGACTGGCTGCGCTACGCCGAGCCGATTCAATTGCCCGGCATAAAACTGCCCGCGTACCGCGTCGCGCATCGCTTCCCCGTCGTTGCGGTCGTTGGCGCAATCCGCCCGCGCCTCTTCATCGCGCAACACCTCTTTAACGCGCTCAGCGAGACGGAACTGCGTGCCGCGCTCGCGCACGAGTACGGTCATCTCGCGGCGCGCGATAATTTGAAACGCGCTGTCTTGCGCGCCTGCCGCGACCTGTTAACCATCGTGCCCGCCGGGCGCACGCTCGACCGCGCTTGGAGCGAGAGCGCGGAAGCGGCCGCCGACGAGCACGCAGCCCGTGGCGGCGACGCAGACACGGCACTCGACTTGGCCGCGGCGCTCGTCAAGATCGCGCGGCTCGTACCAGAGGGCGCACGCCCCGCGATGCCGGCCGGCGCGTTTCTGATCGGCGCATGGGACGGCGACAGTCTCGCGTGGCGCGTGCGCCGCCTGACGCAATTGGCGGCGGGTAACATGGAGACACGGCGCGCGAACGTGGCCGCCTTCGGCGCGTGGTTCTGGGCCGCCTCATGCGCGCTGCTACTGATGGCCGCTCTCTTCGCTGCCGACGCACGTGTGCTCGTCGCTATGCACACGGCGCTCGAATACGCGGTCAACGCGCTCAAGTAAACTAAAAGTCAGAACCGCCAGCGGTAGCGGGCAGTTAGATTGCGGAATGCGGAATGCGGAATGCGGAATGCGGAATGCGGATTAAAGAAGTCGTCTTAGAATCCGCAATCCGAAATCCGCATTCCGCAATTGGTACGCCCGCCCGCTACCGCTGGCGGTTCTAACTAAAAACGAACGCTGGTAGTAAGTCGCGCGGCCGTGTAGGCTGCCCAGCAATGGCTTGAGTCCGCGTCGATGCACCGCTGCTGCGGCCTGAATCTCCTTTACAGCAGCGTCTGCGCCGGAACCGGCGCGAAGACTCCAGAGCTTGGCCGGTACGCACTCCGAGACGTGCCGGCCTAAACTTTTAGGGCCGTTACGACCGGCCCCCGTTAACCTCAACCACGAAGCACTCTTCACGCTTGCAGCAATTTCAATAACGCACGCTCTTCCGGCAGATACTCCGGTTGCTGCCGGCCGATGCGGCGCTCACGGCGCGGGCGAAACTCTTCGAGCGTCGTGCCGGCACAGTAGCTCTCCAACACGCGCGGGTGGATGTAACTGCTGCGACAGACGGTCGGCGTGTTGCCCAGATGTTCGGCCACACGTTTGAGCGCCCGCACGATATTGTGCTGCGCCTGTTTCTCATCTTCGGGCCGACCCAACTCGGCCAACTCGACCGCCGCCAACAACGTCCCGCCCCACGTGCGAAAATCTTTCGCCGAGAACTCGGGCGCGGTCGCCGCCTTGATGTACTCGTTCACGTCGCGCGGGCGGATGGGGAGCGCCTTCCGCTGTTCTTCGTCGTAATAGTGAAACAGCTTTGCGCCGCCGAGCTTCTGTATGTCACGCATGAGCGTGGCGAGTTCTTCATCGACGAGGATGCGGCGGTGACGTATGTGATGCTTGCCGACGAAGTTGAAGACGAGCCGGCCGCCGCGCTTGATCGTGAGATGCCGGTTGCGCAGAGTCGTCACGCCGTAAGTGCGATAGCGCTTGACGCTCGGCTCTGAGCCGACGCGGAAGTAGAGATCGTTGATCAATCTGATGATGACGGCGAGCACACGTTCTTTCGCGAGATCGACGCGCGCGATGTCTTCGTTCGTCCGTCGGCGGAGTGCGCCGAGTTGCTCGCCGAACCGGACGATCTTTTCGTACTTGAGGCGCTGCTGCTTCGCGGCGAACGTTGGATGATAGATGCGCTGCACACGCCCGCCCGCATCCACGCCGATGGCTTGCAGCCGACTGTGCGCGCCGGGCGCGATGCGCACCTCGCGCCATGCGGGCGGGATGACGAGCGCCTTGATCCGCTCAAGCGCCGCCTCGTCCGTGATGCGGCGGCCGCGCGCGTCCTCGTACCAGAAGCCGCGCCGCTTCGTGCCGCACCGTCGCCACCACTTGGCGCGTCGCCCGCGCATGACGCTCGTCGGCACATCCGTCGCTGGTTGTGGTTTTATCTCCGTTTGTGCGCGCGCCATCCGTCTCCCTTGTCCGACACGAAAACTCTTACGCGCATTGGGCCGCCGAGCCGGTTGCGAAAGTATGACGGGAGATTGGAAGAGGAGAAGGCGAGGGAAATAAGCAACGGGGTCGGAGTACAGAACGTTTACTCCGGCCCCCTTGCGATTTACGAAATCGCCTGCTGCGTTGCCGCCTGTTGTGGTGCGACTGCATCGGCGACGTAATAGAGGATACGGGCGCAGTTGTCGCAGGTGATGATCTCTTCGCCGCGCCGGATTTCAGTCATGACCTGTGGGCGTAGGCGCATGTGACAGGCGCTACAGGAATTGTTACGCGCCTCAGCCACGGCAATGCCGTCGCGCACGCGTGTGCTAATGCGGTTATACATCGCGCTCATCTGTTTGGGCAGTTCGGCGAGTAGGCGCGTGCGCTCTTGCCGTTGCGCTTCGATCTGGCGCGCCTGCGCCCCGGTCTGCGTTTCAAGAGCGGCGAGTTGGGCATCGCGCTCCGCGCGCAAGGTTTCGATCTCCGGCGCGCGCTGGCCGATCTCGCGCTCCGCACCCTCTAAGGCTTCCATCTGTTCAAGAATTTTTGTTTCCAACTCGGAGCTATGTTTGCGCGCAGCGTCGCCTTCGCGGATGGCGGCGGTGTACTCCTTCTCGTTCGTCGCGGCCATCAATGCGCGGTCGGAGTGCTCGGCCTTGGTGCGCGTCTCGGCGAGTTCCGTCTCCAGCCGTGTGCGCGTGCTGCGCGCTTCGTCGCGCCGATTTTCGAGGGCTAAAAACTCAGAGGCGCGCTGCTCGAATTCCTTTTCGATCTCAGCGCGCCTCTGCGGGATGGCTTCCATTTCGGCCTGTAGCCGGCGGATGTTTAAGTCCAAACTCTGTAAAGCAATTAATTGTTTCAATTCTGCTTTCACTCTCTGATCTCCTCCAAAATAACCGGCGGCACATGCCATTGCCGAACGCTGATCATAACAGTGGGCACGACGAGTGACAAGCGGGGGCGAGGGCAGTGACAAGTGACAAGTGACAAGTGACGAGTGAAAGCCCAAAAGCTTGTCACTTGTCACTCGTCACTTGTCACTAAAAGAACAATTTTCCCGAAGCTGTCGTTGCTCTCCAGTTGCGCGTGGGCGGCGCGCACGTCGGCGAGCGGGTAGGTGCGATCAACGACGGGGCGCACGATGCGGCGCGCGAGCAAGGGGCCAACGTGTGCGGCGAAGAGGCGCGTGGCGCGCGCCTTCTCTTCCGCCGAGCGCGCGCGCAACACTGTGCCGGTGATGCGCAGCCGCTTGCCCATGACGAGACCGTAGTCGAGCGGCGCTTGCGCCCCGCCCATCGTGCCGACGAGCAACAACCGACCACGCGGCGCGAGCGCGTTGATGTTTGCCGCAAGGTAAGACGCGCCGACTAGATCGAGGATCAGTTGCACGCCCGCGCCGCCCGTCCATGCGCGCACGCCGGCGGCGAAAGCTTGCGGGTCGTCGCTGACCACAAACGCTTCGTCAAGGCCGAACTCGCGTGCGCGTTCGAGCTTTGCCGCCGTGCGCGCAGTGCCGCCGACGCGCGCGCCGGCCGCGTGCGCCAGTTGGAGCGCGGCGAGACCGACGCCCGAACCCGCCGCGTGAATCAGCACGTGCTCGCCGATGGTCAGCCGTCCTTGCGTGAACAGCGCATCGTGCGCCGTGATGAACGCTTCGGGCACGGCCGCCGCTGCCGCCCAATCGAGTGCGGCGGGAATTTCCGCCAGCGCGTTTTCGGGCACGACGACGTACTCAGCCTGCGCGCCGCCGCCCGTGATGCCGTACACGCGTTGCCCCAACTGCCACGCGCGCACGCCCGCGCCGACTTGCTCGACCTCGCCTGCAAACTCCATCCCGGGAATATCGGCGGTCACGCCCGGCGGTGCGGGATAAAGCCCGCGCCGCTGCAACAAGTCGGCGCGATTGAGCGCCGCTGCATGCACGCGCACGCGCACGCGGTCGCCCACCGCGACCGGCCGCTCAACTTCACGTAGCTCAAGTCCCTCGACTCCGCCATGCTGCGCAATCACAACCGCACGCATCTTTTCCGCTTGCATCTTCAGCGCTCCTCTACGCGACGGAAATTAACCACAAAGGCACAAAGAACACAAAGCAAATGATGAATGACGAACGCGGAACGATGAATGGAAGACAACTGCTATTCAGTTCATCATTCATCGTTCTGCCTTCTGCGTTTCTTTGTGTTCTTAGGGCCTTTGTGGTTAATTCCTTGCGCTCAAGCATGACCACGCAATCCGAACTGTTCGTTATCGTCAACTACAACGCGGCGCGGACGCGAGGTGCGTGGGCGCAGGTGCGCGCGGCCCTCGACGCGGCGAAGGTGCGGTTCGACGCGCATGAAGCGAAGCAGACGGGTGATGCGCAGGCACGTGCGCGGGCGGCGCTGGGCGCTGGCTATCGCACCGTCGCCGTCATCGGCGGCGACGGCACGCTGAGCGAAGTGGTCGCGGGTTTCTTCACACGTCAGCAGGAACTTGATCGTCCGCCGGTCGCCATCAATCCGAACGCCGCGCTCGCCGTGCTGCCCGGCGGCACAGGCAACGACTTCGCGCGCAGTCTCGAAGGCGGGCGCGCCACACTCGCGCACTGGCTCGCGCGCCTCGTCGCACACTGTCAGCGCCGCGATGGTGATGCCGACGCGACCCGCATGGTCGATCTCCTGCACGGCACGGCGACGACCGCTGGCGGCACACACACGTTCCTCTGTCTCAACGCCGTGACGCTCGGCATCGGCGCAGAGGTCGCGGGGCGCGTCGCTGCGCAGGGCGCATACGTGCGTCGGCTGTCGGGCGAGACGAGGTTCGCGCTGGCGGCTGTGGCGGCACTCGCGCGCTGGCGTTTGCGCCGGTTGCGTGTGCAGGTTGACGAGGGCGCGGCTGAGGAGTGTCTGACGAATCTGGTGGCCGTGGCGAACAGCCCTTTCGCGGGCGGCGGCATGATGTTCGCGCCGGCGGCGCGCGTGGACGACGGGCTGCTCGACGTAGTCACTGCTTGCGGCATCAGGCGCGCAGAAGTGATCCGCGAGCTGACGCGCATACATCGCGGCGGTCATCTGGCCAACCCGCGCGTGCGCGTCCAGCTCGGCGCGCGCGTGCGGATCGAGAATGTGACACCAGCGGACGCGCTCGGCATCGAAGCGGACGGCGACGTGCGTGGGCACACGCCGGTCGAGTTGCGCGTGCTGCCACAAGTTTTGCGGGTTGTCTGTTAAGGCGGGTGGCAGTTTATCGCCCGGCCGTTTCGCGCCGCTCGATCTCAAGCACTTTGTTGAGCCGGCGTTGATGTCGTTCTTCACCCGTGAAGCGCGCGTTGACGAAGGCGCGGACGATCTCCATCGCCAACTCGCTCCCGACGACGCGCGCGCCGAGGCAGAGCACGTTGCAGTCGTCATGCTCGCGACATTGATGCGCCGAGTAGGTGTCGGCGACGAGGGCCGCGCGCACGCCCCTGATCTTGTTCGCTGCCACGTTTGCGCCGACGCCGCTCCCGCAGATCACGATCCCAATCTCCGCACGGCCGGAGCGCACCGCTTCGCCCACCTGCCAAGCATAGTCAGGATAATCGTCCGGCTTTGAGCCGTCGTGTGTGCCAAAGTCTTCAAGCTCGTGCCCCGCCGCGCGTAGCTCATCAAGCACACGCTCGTTCAAGGGATAGCCGCCGTGGTCTGCGCCGATTGCGATCCGCATAAGAGTTCACCAGTTACTGACTGAGCAAAGCCTGTGCACGTTTGATGACATTCTCGACGTTGAAGCCGAGTTCGCGCAGCGCCACATCACCGGGCGCTGACGCGCCGAAGCGATCAAGGCAGATCGCGTCGCCCTGTGGGCCGACATAACGATCCCAGCCGAGCCGCGCGCCCGCTTCGACGCTGAGCCGCGCGCGAATGTCGGGCGGCAGAATTTCGTTGCGATAAGTCTCAGCCTGTTCCTCGAACAACTCCCAGCAGGGCATGGAGACGACGCGCGTGGGCGTGCCCGCTTGTTGCAGTTGCGCGCGTGCTTCGAGCGTCAAGGAAACTTCTGAGCCAGTAGCGAGCAGGATTAGTTGCGGCTTCGTGTTCTGCCCCGTCGCGTCCGTCGCTTCGGCCAGAATGTACGCACCGCGTTGCAGTCCTTCCGCCGACGCAAAGGTTTGCCGATCAATCGTGGGCACTTTCTGGCGCGTGAGAATGAGCGCGGTCGGCGCGTGGCGACGCAGGATGGCGATGCGCCAAGCCTCGCGGACTTCGTGCGGGTCGGCAGGGCGGATGACGTAGAGGTGCGGGATAGCACGTAGCCCCGCGAGTTGTTCGATGGGCTGATGCGTCGGCCCGTCTTCGCCTAAACCGACTGAGTCGTGCGTGAAGACGTAGATGACCTGCACTTCCGACAAGCAGGCGAGCCGGATCGCGGGCTTCATATAATCGGAGAAGCACATGAACGTGCCGCCGAAGGGGATCAATCCGCCGTTTAAGCTGATGCCGGTCATGGTCGCGCCCATCGTGTGTTCGCGCACGCCGAAGTGTAGGATGCGCCCGTCGTATGTACCGGCCTCAAAGCCACCGCCGTCTTTGATGTCCGTGTTGTTCGATGGCCCCAGATCGGCCGAGCCGCCGATGAGCATCGGCATGATGGGCGCGAGCGCGTTGATGACTTCGCCCGACGCGGCGCGCGTCGCCATCGCTTTCGCGTCCGCGAACGTCGGTAATTTCTCTTCCCAACTTGCGGGCAGTTCGCCCTGCATCAACGTGCGCCACGCGCGCCCCTGTTCCTCGTGCTGCGCGGCGTAACGCTCGACCGTTTCATTCCACTCTTGCTCTTGTTGCGCGCCGCGCGCGATAGCTTGACGGAAGTGATTGAGCGCCTCTTCGGGAATGTAGAACTCTTTGTCTTCGGGCCAGCCTAGATGTTTTTTCGTTTCGCGCACTGCGTCCGCGCCCGGCGCGTCCGAGTGCGCCTTGCGCGTGCCGGCGGTCGGCATGCCGTAGCCGATAGTCGTCTTGACGGAAATGAGCGACGGGCGATCTGCGACAGACTGTGCGTCGCGTATGGCGCGCTCGATTGATTCGAGATCGTTGCCGTCTTCAACTACCGACGTGTGCCAGCCGTAAGCCTCGAAGCGTTTGGGCACGTCCTCGGAGAAGGCGAGCGCGGTGTTGCCTTCGATGGTCACGTGGTTGTCATCGTAGAGATAGATGAGTTTGCCGAGTTTGAGATGACCCGCGAGCGAGGCGGCTTCAGAGGCGACACCCTCCATCAGATCGCCGTCCGAGACGATGGCATAGACGTAATGATCGATGATCGGAAAATCATCCTTGTTAAATTTCGCCGCGAGGTGCGCCGCACCCAGCGCCATGCCGACGCCGTTCGCGAAACCCTGCCCCAACGGCCCCGTCGTGATCTCGACGCCGGGCGTCAGTCCGTACTCAGGATGACCCGGCGTCTTCGATCCCCACTGCCGAAAATTTTTAAGCTCGTCAAGCGGCAGGTCGTAGCCCGTCAAGTGCAACAGCGCATAGATGAGCATTGAGCCGTGCCCGGCGGAGAGCAGGAAGCGGTCGCGGTTCGCCCAACGGGGGTTGCGCGGATTGTGGCGCAGGAAGCGCGTCCAGAGCACGTAGGCGAGCGGCGCGCAGCCCAACGGCAGACCGGGATGCCCCGACTCAGCGCGCTGCACGGCGTCGAGCGCGAGCGTGCGAATGGTGTTGATGCAAAGCTGATCTAATTCGGGCGTCGCGTTCGTGGACTGCGGTTGCGTTGATGCGCTCATCTCGCTCTAAACTCCTCGCTTGCTTGTTTGGTGATCGGGTAAATCATACCTGAAAGACAAAGCCCCTGCGAGCGCGTAACTCGCAGGGGCTTAGCTTGAGCAAGAAGCATCGCGGTTTCGCTTACTCCGCTTTGACCGCTTTCGCCGCGTTGATGCGGCCGCCGCTTGCGACCTTGCCGTCGAGCGCCGGCAGTTTGTCCACTGCGCTCAACAGCCGCTCGCGCAAATCCTTAAGCTGCATGTCCGGGTTGAGCGCCAGCACGAGCGCCGCCACGCCTGAGACTTCCGGCGTCGCCATCGACGTGCCCGAGTGCTCTTCGTACTGGTTGCTCGGCCACGTCGAAAGAATCTCCGCGCCCGGCGCGGCGACGTGGACGGTCTTGACGCCCCAGTTCGAGAACGATGCCAACTCGTCCGTGCGCGTCATGGCGGCGACGCTGATGACGTTCGGTAACGCGTAGTTCGACGGATAGTGCGGCCGGCGGTCGTTGTCCGACGACGAGTTGCCGGCGGCGGCAACGAATAGGATGCCCTCTTCGCCCGCGCGCTTGATCGCATCTTCGAGCGCGCGCGAGTACATCGTTGAACCCCAGCTTGCGCTGATGATGCGCAGGTTCACGCCCGCCTTCTTGCGATCAATCGCGTAGTTGATGCACTCAATCGCATCCTTGACCGAGCCGGAGCCGCCCGCGTCGAGGAACTTCAACGGCATGATCTCGACCTTCCAGTTGACGCCCGCGATGCCGTCGTTGTTGTCGCCTTCAGCGCCGACGATGCCGGCGCAGTGTGTGCCGTGTCCGTTGTCGTCCATTGGGTCGCCGTCGGCGTCCGAAGCGTCGAAGCCGTGCGCGTCGTCAAACGGGCCGAGTTCCTTGTCGGCGTAGGCCGGAACGTTGGCGGGGCGCGTCCAGATGTTGTTGACGAGATCGCGGTGCGTGTAGTCAACGCCGGTGTCGAGCACGGCGACGACCACCTTCTGGCTGCCGTGTGTCTTCTCCCAAGCCTTGATCACGCTGATGTCCGCGCCCTGAAGACCTCCGCGCGTGCCATGGTTGTCGAGCGACCACTGATCATCGAACATCGGATCGTTCGGATGCGCGTGGTCGGCGCTGCCTGTGTAGGCGGGCTTCAGCCCCGGCCCTTCGTTCACAACGTCCTCGCCCGGCTCAAGCTCGATCTTGAAATTCGGTTCGGCGTAGAGCACTTCGGGCAAGTTGCGATATTCGGCGACGACCTCGTTGATGTCCGAGCCGTCCTCGTCCGCGATGACCATCTCTTCGCTGTCGATCTGCTCGAAGCGATCTTCGACGCGGTCGTTCAACTGCGCCGTGATGCGGTCAATCGCTTCCGGCGAAGTACCGGGTTTGAAGCGCACGAGCACTTCCGCGTCCGTCTCATTCTCGGCCGCGTCTTCCGGTTCGTCCTTGTCGGCGTCGTCGCCCTGTTCCGCCTCCGCCGGTTGTTGCGTTTCCGCGCGCGGCGCGGCCGGATAGTCGTGCGTCCGCCAATCGAGACGGCGCATCTGCCCGATGAAGGCGGCGAGAATGATGAGCGCCACCGCGAGTGCTATGTGACCGAAGAGATTATTTCGATTCATTGCCTTTACCTCACTACTACAGCTCGGACGGGAAGATTGATGTTACACCACGCGCTGATTCGCGCCCTTGTAGTTGAACAGCCGCAGCCGGTTGCGATTGGCGCGATACTCATAAGTCTGACCGTTAGCTTTAAGGCGGATGCGCCAGCCGGGCGTGATCATCTGCGCGCTCAACTCGTCGGCCGTACCAGCGCCAAAGTTGGCATCGGGAAAGTCTGTGTCCGCGACCGACTCTTCCGCCACTTCCGTTTCCTTAACGCCCAAACGCTCGGCCAGATCAGCGCGCGCCCGCTCAACCGCCGACTCTCTCGTAAACGCCATACGCAACCCGCAACCGTCAGGTTTCCCACGCCGTCTCGCGCGCCCGGCGCGGCGACCAATGCCACTAACCTATTCTGCGCCCGCACACGCCGTTTCGTCAAAAACTTTCTAGCCCACAACTCGCGCCGAGCCAAAAAGGACGCGCACATGAGCTTTAACGCAGATCGCCCCATAGGTGTTGCAACAAGGCTGACACGACGATGGCGGCCGTCTCCGCCCGTAAGATGCGCCCGCCCAGCGTGACGAGTTGCCAGCCGGCCGCATCTGCTTGCGCAAGTTCTTCGTCCGCCCAACCCCCTTCGGGCCCCGTGAGCGCCGTCAAAATGGACGGCGGCGCGCCGCCCTCGTTAATCGTCTCGCGCAGACCGCGCCCATCGCGCTCGGTGAAGAGCAGACGAGCATTGCCCGCGCGCTCTTCATCCATTAGTAAATCCGACAACGACAACGGCGCAGCAACGGTCGGCACAAACGCCCGCCCCGACTGCTTGGCCGCTTCGAGCGCGAGCCTTTGCCAGCGCGCCACCCGCGCAGACGCATCACGCCCCGCTTGCAGACGCACATCGGCGCGCACCGTCGCCACCGGCACAATGCGCACGACGCCCAACTCCGTCGCCTTCTGCACGACCGTGTCGAACTTTTCACCCTTCAACAACGCCACTGCGAGCGTCAGTCTTAGCGGCGACTCCGGCCGCTGCGCCGCGACCTCCGCGCCGACCGTGAGCCGCGCCCGACGTTCGCGCCCACCCGCCGCTGCGACCATGCAGCGAAACTCCCGTCCCGTCCCATCAAACACAAACGCCTCGTCGCCCACACGCAAACGCAGCACGCTCGTTAAGTGCGCGCTCTCTTCGCGCGACAACACAACCTCCGCGCCGGCGGGCGCGAACGCGGCGGGCGGAGCATAGAAGCGACGAGGTGTCATTGCGGATTTCGGATTACGGATTGCGGATTTGAAATCTCAAATTTGACATTTGAGATCGTTAGATGATCAGCGCTACCCATTCACCATCGGCGAGCAACTCATAATTGTTGATGCCGAGTTCATGCAGATGCGCCGCGACCGTATCGGCTTGCGTGTCGAGAATGCCGGAGAGAATCAACCGGCCACAGGTTGCGCCGACGAGCGCGGGCAGCAGCGGCCCGATCACATCCGCTGTTAAATTCGCGCAGACACAATCGGCGGATGGGGTTGGCTCGCTGATCGAGCCAACGTAAAAATCTATCTGATCGGCGACGCCGTTCAAGCGCGCATTCTCGCGGGCAATCTCAACCGCTTCGGCGTCTGTGTCGCAGGCGGCGATCCGCGCATCGGGCGCAAGCTTGGCGGCGGCGATGGCAAGAATCCCTGTGCCCGTGCCGACATCTAAGAAACTCGCGCCGCGAAAATGTTGCTCGATAGCGACGAGGCACAGGCGCGTCGTCTCGTGCGTGCCCGTGCCAAAGGCCATGCCCGGCTCGATGCGGATCACTATCCGATCCGCCATATCTTGAAGCTCACTCCACGGCGGCGCGATGATAAAGCGCGCGCCCACCGCGACCGGCTGCCAACTCTCTTTCCACTCCGCCAGCCAGTCGCGCGCCGCCACCTCGCGCATCTGCATCTCGCGCACAGATGAAGACGGCGACGCATAGATGCGCAGCGCATCAAACAGCGCCGCACGGATTTCTTCGCGCTCAGGCACAGCCGCGAAGTAACCTGTCACGCGCAACTCTGCACCCGCGCCGTCTGTCTCCGTGCCGAGCGCGCCCGCCTCCATCAATGCGTACTCCACGGCCTCGCGCGCCGCCGGCTCAAGCGTAACATCGAGGGCGAACCAACTCATAAGTGACAAGTGACAAGTGGCGAGTGACAAGCAAGCACAAGTTTTTTAACTCGCCACTCACCACTTGCCACTCGTCACTGCTTTACCCCCATTTCATTGAGCGCGCGTTCGCTGTTGCGCCAGTCGGGTTCGACCTTGACGAAGAGTGCGAGGTGGACGCGGTGACCGACAAGGCGTTCGATGTCGCGGCGGGCGCGTGTGCCTACGTCCTTGATCGAAGCGCCACCGTGCCCGACGATGATCTTTTTCTGCGAGGCGCGCTCGACGTAGATGACGCAGTTGATGCGCGTCAGATCGGCGCGCGTCTCGTCGAACTGCTCGGTCACAACCGCCGTGACGTAAGGAATCTCTTCGCCCGTCGCTTGCAGAATCTTCTCGCGCACGATCTCGGCGACGAGGGCGCGCATCGGTTGATCGGTCAACTCATCCGCCGCAAAGATCGGTTCTTGTTCGGGTAAGTGTTTGATGATCTCCGCGATCATGTCTTCGACCACATCGCCCTTGCGCGCCGAGAGCGGGAGGACGCCGCGCCAGTCGTACTCTTTGGCGTACCACTCGATGAGCGGCAGCAGTTTCGTCTTGTCCGCTAGCTTATCAATCTTGTTCAAGAGCAGCAGCGCGGGCTTCTCGGCCTGCTTGACGAGGTCGAGCACGAAGCGGTCGCCGTTGCCGGTCGAGACCGACGCGTCGCGCATGAGCATGACGAGATCGACGCCCGCCAAAGCGTCATGCACGGCGGACATCATGCGGCGATTCAGCAGATAGCCGGGTTGATGGACGCCGGGCGTGTCCACCAATACGATCTGCCCTTCAGGGCGCGTGATAATGCCTTGAATCTGATAGCGCGTCGTCTGCGGCTTATTCGACACGGCCGCGATCTTCTCGCCCACCAGCCGGTTCAGAAGCGTGGACTTGCCTGCGTTCGGCCGGCCAATTAGCGCGACGTAACCGCTCCGAAAAGCTGGCGCTGCGTCTTCAGTCTGCGGTGCTTTCGTCATCTTCGTTTATGCGCGCGTTGCTCGTGCCCAATTCGATTATCGCACGCCTGAGCCGTGCGTGCCGTTGGAGCGCACGCAGATAGTCTAACTCGTCCGCCCCGGCCTTGGCGCGCACGACACGGATGAGTCGTTGCTTTTCGGCCGGCGACCAACGCGCAAGATCGGGGCTGAGCGCGAGGACGAGGGCGAGGTCGGCGAAGGCGCGTTGCTGCGGCGCACGCCACTCGGTCGTGCTGACGCCGAGCGCGCGGCTCACTTGCGCGACCGACGCCCGCCGGATTTTGTCGGCGTCGCCATTGAAGTCCTGACTCATGCGGCGCGCGATCTTCAGCCCGATGTGATGGACGTGGAAGCGATCCCATACGCCGGTCTTAGCACCCGGCGCTTCATACAGCACATGACCGCGCGCGAGTTGGCGCAGGCGCGCGGCTGAAGTGCGATAGCCTGTGCGCGTCGCGATCCTGTGCAGTTCTGCCGCGTCGAGTTTGACGAGCGCAGGCTCGGTGGGCCGGAAGCCGAGCTTGCGATAGAACCAGTACGCACCCGACTCAATGCCCTCTTCGTTGTTAGCGCCGAGTTGATAAGGATCGATGGAGAAGACGGTGACGCCGAGCAGTTGTTTACACAAGCGCATGATGCGCGCGTAGAGCCACGCGGATTCGCCCGCGCGGAAAGTGTAGAAGACGTTGAGGCCAATCTCCGTGCGCTCGTAGAAGGAGAGCGCTTCGGCGTAGCCGCAGGGCACGCCGTTTTTGACGAGCAGCAGCGCGTGATAAGCAAGCAGCGGCAGCCGTCGTTCGTTTGGCACGCCCCACAGGTAAAGCTCCACGCCGCGCCCGGCTTCCGCGCGCCATACCGTCTGCGGATCGCCGTAAGTGAAGCCGTGCAGCTCGCGGAAGCGCACTGCCATCGTGTCGCGCCCCAGCGCAAGCAGACGCTCGCCTGCTTTCAGCGACAACTTTTTGACGGGCAGCGGCGGCGCGGCAAGCTCGCGCGCGAGTTGTACGTCGCGGCGACCGAGCAAAGGCTTACGATGATAAAAAGTTTCGCGCGCTGGCAGACGCATGTGCGTGCGCGTCGCTTGTGAGTCGCCCAATTCCCAACGCACCCACAATTGCATCGGCTCGAAAACTTCCGCCCGCTCTTGCCCCGTCAACGGCAGTCGCTCGAACTGGCGCACGAGCCACGCGAGTTCCGTCTCGCCACGCTTCTTCGCCGCGCGCAGCCAAGCCGTGAAGGGCACGGCCGCATCCACGTAGGCGCTCTCGGCAAAGAGCGGCAGGAAGCGTGGGAAGGTGGCCGTGAGACGTGCGAGTTGTTCAAAGCGATCCCAGACGAGTTTGACGGCGCGCGGGTGTGCATGGGCGAGCCAGCGCGTGATGTCGTAGCCGAACGCGGCCGTGAAACCCGTGCCGGCGATGCCGGACACGTCCGAATCGGAGAAGGTCTCGAAGTCTTCAACGTCTGCCGCGCGCAACGCATCGACGCGGGCCTTGAAAGTGGCCAGCATCTGTTCCGCCGCACGCAGCAACGCCGCACTCTGCGGATAAGCGCAGATGAAGAGCAGACTTTCATGGAATCGGATCAGTGACGCTGCATCGGGAAAACGACGGCGCGCAAGCTGGCGCAGCACGCGTTGAAGCTCGGCGCGACTTTGCGCATCTGTGGGCTGCTTCAGTTCGTCGAGCCGGTCGAGCAGGCGTGCGAGCGGCGGTGCGGGCAACAGGCGCTCCAACTTGAACAGGAATTGATCGAGCGCGCTGTTTCTAGCCCAAGCCGGCGGCTAAGTCAACGCGCGATCTGGCTGACGACTTCGTACAACTCGCGTGTGCCTTCGCGCACGTTCTTGACCGTGATGCGCTCGTTGTTGCCGTGCACGCCCTCGTTCTCTTCGGGCGTGGTGTAGATAGGTGCCCAACCGTAGGCGGTGATGCCGAGTTGCCGATAGAGCTGGCTCTCGGTGTAGCCGCTCAGCATCTTGGTCGTGATCAGCGCTTCGGGATGATGCGCTTTGGTGACGCGCGTAATGACATCGAACAACTCGGTCTCGATGGGCGCGCTGTTAGGCGGTTTGAAGCGGTTGACCTGTTTGATCTCAATCGAAGGATCAGCGATGACGCGCCGCAACTCGGCGAGGAACTCTTCGGGCTGCTCGCCCGGCAGCAGGCGCACGTCGATATTGCAGGTTGCGGCATTGGGGATGACGTTGGTCTGTCGGCTGCCGGCGAACATCGTCAGCGAGATGGTGTCGCGCAGCATGTAGTTGTACTCGCGGTCACTCGTGATCTGGCGCACGAACGCCGGGTCTTTGAGCGCTGCGCGAATGTCGGCGAAGCGCGCGCGCAGTGGCTCGGCTTGCAGCGGCGCGATGTCGTGAAAAAACTTCTCGACCGCCGGCAGGACTTTGAGCGGCGTCTCGTAGGCGACGATGCGACTCATGGCGCGCACCAACCGGTTCGGCGCGGAATCTTTGATCGGGCGCGAGCCGTGACCGGGTTGCCCCGCGGCGACGAGTTGCAG
The DNA here is from genome assembly GCA_045807745.1 of Pyrinomonadaceae bacterium. Taxonomy (GTDB): domain Bacteria; phylum Acidobacteriota; class Blastocatellia; order Pyrinomonadales; family Pyrinomonadaceae; genus QHXQ01. The sequence continues at coordinate 280,018 of JBJMGT010000042.1, read as the reverse complement.
CCAGAGCGGCGCTTTCTCCGCCACATCGACGCCGACATATTTTACTTTTCCGTTCTCTAATAAATTGTCGCCGCCCTCGGTGATCAGATATTCGGCCGTCTTAAAGAGATCAGCTTTCTGCGCGATCATCCAGAACGAGCCTTCATCGTTGACCTCTTCATCAGCCGTGCCGATAAAGATCACGTCGCGCGCCAGTTTCGGCTTTTCGCGCGCGAGGATGATCATGGTCATCAGGTGCAGCAAGCCCTCGCTCTTCATGTCGAGCGCGCCGCGCCCGTAGATCGAACCGTCGATGATCTCCGCCGAAAATGGATTGACGCGCCAACTCGCCGGGTCGGCCGTTACGACATCCATGTGGCTGAGCAGAATGATGGGGCGCTTCGAGCCGTCGCCCTTGAGCCGCGCGATGATGTTGGCGCGCCCCGGCTGGTACTCGAAGATTTCGCTCTGTATGCCTTCGCGGTCGAAGATGGCTTTGCAGAAGCGCGCCGCTTCAATCTCATGGCCCGGCGGGTTCGACGTGTTGACGCGCAGATACTGCCGCATGAGATCGACGGCCATGTCCTGATAAGGCGACCAGTTGATCGCAGCGGGCGTCTGCGCGTGCACCACAGTTGCCGCCGACAACAGGCAGAGCGCGGCGATTATAGTTTGAAGTTTTTTCATGGGGGCTTGGTTTGCGGTCTGCTTATTTCGGTTGCGCGGCGAAAATCTGGACGAGGTTGACGAGCGTCTCGGTCGTCTTCTCCAAGCCGCGCCGCGAGTTGAATTCGAGCTTGCCGTGAAAATTCTGCCCGCCAGTGAAGATGTCGGGACAGGGCAGACCTTCAAATGTCAGCGGCGCGCCGTCCGTGCCGCCGCGAATTGCTTTGACGCTCGGCTTCAAGCCTGCGCGCCGCGCCGCTTCGAGTGCATTGTCGGTCAACTGCGGATAGTTCTTCAAGACCTCTTTCATGTTCAGATAGTTCTGCTTCACGTCCATCGTGATCTTAACTTCCGGAAAGCGCGCCTGCGTCAAACGCACCATGCGGCGCAGCATGGCCTCTTTCGCGTTGAGGCCGCTGACCTCGAAATCGCGCAGCAGAATCTTCACGCTCGACTCTTCCACGTCAACCTTGCCCGTGTACGGATGGACGAAGCCGACGCGCCCAGCCGTCGTCTCCGGCAACATGTTGGGCGGAAAGCGCCCCATAAAATCGCCGAGCGCGTAAACCGAATTGACCATGATGCCTTTCGCCGTGCCGGGGTGCGTGCTCTTGCCGTGAAAGGTGACGGTCGCGGTGCGCGCGCTCCAAGTCTCGTTGCTGATCTCGCCCAAAGATTCGCCGTCCACCGTGTAAGCGAACTGCGCGCCGAAGCCTTTCACGTCGAACTTCTCTATGCCGCCGCCGACCTCTTCATCGGGCGTGAACGCGACCGCGATGTGGCCATGTTTGATTTGCGGATTCTGCATCAACGTGTCCACCAACGTCATGATGGCCGCGATGCCCGACTTGTCGTCCGAGCCTAACAGAGTCGTGCCGTCCGCCGTGATGATGTCGTCGCCGATCATCTCTTTCAAGATCGGATTCTTCGCCACCGTGATGACCTGTGTCTTATCGTTCGGCAACACGATGTCGCCACCCTGATAGTTTTTATGAATGATGACATTGACGTTCGCGCCCGACACGGCCGGCGACGTGTCCATGTGCGACAGGAAACCGATGGTCGGCCCTTTGGCGTTATCCGGCAGGTTACTCGGCACGCGCGCATAGACGATGCACGACTCGCTCAAGCGCACGTCTTTTGCGCCCAACTCTTTCAACTCTTTCACAAGCAGATTCGCCAACTCGAACTGCTTCTTCGTGCTCGGCACGCTCTCCTGATCTTCCTGCGACTGCGTGTCAATCTTTGCATAACGCAGGAAGCGTTCGAGCGCCGTCTCGCGCGGTGGCTTCACTTGCGCACTAGCTGACGTGAATAGAAGGAGGGCAAGAACGAAACCATAGATTACTTTCATTCCAGTAGTTCCTTGAGTCTTGTTGTGCTGGTTACTATGTTTCGGGAAGAGCCGCGCAAGTATAACGCGCCGCCGAAAAATTCGACAGCGCGTAAAGATCAAGCGAGCGCAGGCATCAACTCGTGCGGGCCCGACTCACGATTGCCTCTGCGCCAACTCGCCATTGACTTTCAGCACCTCCAGCGTCATCTCGGCCGAGGCGTACATGTCTTTCACGTCGAGCCATTCTTTAACGGTGTGGATGGCGCGCATGCCAGTGCCGAAGTTGGCGCATTCGATGCCGCGCTTGTTGAAGATGTTGGCGTCGCAGCCGCCGCCCGATGACATGACCTCGACCTTTTGCCCGAGCCGCGCGGCTGCCTTGTAAACAAGCTGTACGACGCGCGACGATTCGGGCACGTCCATCGCGTGGTACTCGCGCGTGATGTCTGACTCGACGCGGCCCTTGGTCGTCACGCCGGCAACCGTCACTTCATATTCGGCCGCGGCGTCTTCGAGACATTTGACCATGTGCGCGGTCTGCGCTTCGAGCTTGTCGTCATCAAGCGAGCGCGCTTCGCCGCGCAGGGTGACGAGGTTGGTGGTGATGTTTGTCGCTTTGCCGCCTTCGATGACGCCGATGTTGGCGGTGGTCTCGTGGTCTATGCGGCCCAACTTCATCGCACTGATCGCTTCGGCTGCGATCTTGATCGCGGAGATACCCTCTTCGGGCGCGACGCCTGCGTGCGATTCCAGCCCGTAGATGCGGAACTCCATGTGATTGGCCGAAGGGCCTTTGGTGAAGAGGAAGCCGGGGTCGTCGGAGTCGAAGACGAGACCGTATTTCGATTTGAGCTTCGACACGTCCACGTGCTTCGCGCCAAGGAGGCCCACTTCTTCGCAGATGGAGAAGACGGCTTCAATCGGCGCGTGCGGGATTGCTTGCTCTTGCAGACAGCGGATGGTTTCAATGATGACGGCACAACCACTCTTGTCGTCGCCGCCCAAGACGGTCGTCCCGTCGGAGCGGATGATGTCGCCTTCAACAATCGGCTTGACGCCTTCGCCGGGCACGACGGTGTCCATGTGCGCGCTCATCATGATCGGCTCCGCGTCGGGAATCGTGCCGGGGAAACGCGCGATGACGTTGCCACTATTGCCGCCGACCTTCGCGCCCGCATCGTCGATCTCGACTTGAGCGTCCATCGCTTCGCAATACTGTTTGATGCGCTCGGCCACGTCTCGTTCCTTGCGCGAGACCGAGTCGATCTGGACGAGTTCGAGCAAGAGATTCTTGATGCGCTCCTGATTGATCATGCCGCCTCCAAAAGGTGAATGGTTATGTGACTGAAAGTTTAGGCTTGCGTGCGGGCCAGCACGGCCTCTTCTACGGCGCGCGGCACGGGCAGCAGAACGAACCGGCTGGCCGGGAACAGATAGTCCTCGCCGGTCTCGTCGGTCACGCGCACGTAGTTGTGCTGCGCAGCGTCCTCGTCCGGCAGCACTGGATAGACTTTGCGCCGCTCAAGCGACATCTCGTAGTCAGTGTTGTCGATGCAAATCGCGAGCAGCGAGCTGGCCTCCCCATTTGTCATAACTTTTAACTCAGGTAGCGTTTGATTTTCATCTACCGTTTGCCGATGCCGTGCGCTTCGTACCAGTGTACCTCTGCCCACCGCATCCTACCATCTCCGAGCCGCACCATAGCAACGCCCTTCAGCTTGCGCCAACGCCCGCGTCCATAACTCTTTTGCAGAAAGTCTAGCACACGAATCGAATGACGCAACGCGCTCACTTCCACCTCCGCGATGCGCCCGACGATCTCGAAATTGTCTTGCATCATTTGTTACATTTGATAAAGACAACGCCCCGTCGCTGCTTCATGGACTGAGTCCGTCGAGCGCGCGTTGCAGTTCGTCGCGTTTGGCGTTGAGCAGCGCTTCGTCCGCGTCTGCGGGGACGTAGATCGGTGGGGCGATGCGGACTTCGGCGCGGGTGAAGGGTAGCGGTACTTGGAAGCGATCCCAACTCGGCGCGGCGTAAAAATGTGCGGCGTTGACGGTGAAGGGGAGAACGGGGCAGCCGGTCTTTTTGGCCAAGAGCACCGCGCCCATCTTGGCCTCGTGGCGGGGCCCGCGCGGGCCGTCGATGGTGAACGCGGTGGGGCGACCTGCGCGCATGAGTCTGACCATTTCGACGAGCGCGCCGACGCCGCCGCGCGAACTTGAGCCGCGCGCCGCGCCGTAGCCGAAGCGTTGGATGAAGCGCGCGATGTATTCGCCGTCGAAGCTGCGCGAGGTCATCACGACGATGCCGCGCCGTCGCCAGAAGTAGGTGGCGAGCATGATGCGGTCATGCCAGAAAGTGTAGATCGGTTGTCGCCCCTCGCGCGTCGCCGCTTCCCAATGCTCCCAGCCTGCGACCGTAAAGCGCGTCGTGCCGCCGATGAATTTAATGAGCAGGTAGAAGGCCAGAGCGGCCATGCGAATGGTCAGTCGTTGTTTGAACGTGTAGGCGGAGAGGTCTGCGTGCGCGTCCGCGCGGGGCCGTGTGGCAGCGGCGCGGTCGGCACGCTCCGTCTGGTCGGGCGGCGTCTGTTCAATTGAGGCTTGCATCCCCTGTCTCTCGTGGCTTTCGGGCGCGAGTCTAGCAGAAAGGCGCGGTGCGGGCGAAGGCGCGAGGCTTGCGCGGTAGGCGTGCGCGTGTGCTATATTCCGAACCTCGCCGCCCGCATCGGCGTACTGAACTGTTGCGAACGCAGGTGGTTTTGCCGGTTCGTCCTCCCCGCTTTAAAGCTGTCATACGGGTCCTGAAGCGCTTGATGGAAAAACGCCGCATCCTGATCGTGGACGCCAACGAGGAACTGCGTACGCTGCTCGCGCAGGTCTTGCGCGATCTCGGCCACGAGGTCACTGCCACCGGCAACCGCGAAGAGGCGTTGCAACGCGACGATCTGGAAGACTTCGATCTCGTCATCAGCGACTTAACCGATGACGCCGACGCCGGCATACAGGTCTTGAGCGAGGTTAAGCGCAAATCCTTGCTCGTCCCCGTCGTCGTCTCGTCCGACGAGGCGCAGTCGCATGGCGTCATCAAAGCATTCAAACTCGGCGCGTCGAATTTCCTGCGCCACCCTTATGACCACGAAGAGCTGCGCACCATCGTCGAAAAGACGCTCGCGTACAAGCTGCGCTTTGTCGAGGACGTAAAGGTCTTGCCGTTCGTGCACGAGAAGATCGAATTTGAACTGCCGAGCGATCTCTCGTTAATGAACGGCGTGCTCCATTATCTGCACGAGCGCGTCGTGCAACTCGGCATTGTCAACCCCGAACGCTCGAACCTCTTTATCGCCTTGGACGAAGCTTTCGTCAACGCCGTCAAGCACGGCAACAAGTACGACCACAAAAAGCTCGTCCGCATTACCGCCGATCTCTCGGCCCGGGAGGCGCGCTTCACCATTGAGGACGAAGGCGAAGGCTTCGAGGTCAACAAGATTCCCAACCCCTGCGACCCGGCCAACCTCTTCAAAACTTCAGGGCGCGGCGTGCTGCTCATCTACAACATCATGGACGAGGTCAGCTACAATGAGCGCGGCAACCGCCTGACGATGGTCAAGCGGCCCGAAGAGTCGCTCGACCACAAGCTGATCGAATCGTTCACGCCCGATGACAAAAACGCCCGGAACGGGTGAAGCCCAAGCGGCCGACCACGCGCCCGAAAACTTAACCTTTCGGGCCACATGGCGCTGGTGGTTGCCCGTCGCGCTCGTCGCCCTCCTGCTCGCATTTCTCTTCCGTGATCCATTTGCCGGCGACTGGGACGCGCTCGACTACACCGTGCTCGCCGTGCGCGGCGTGCCCTCCTCGATGCTCTTCGGGCGCATGCTCTTCATCTTCACAAATCACTACGCGTACCAACTCGCACACGCACTCTTTGGCTTACAACCCGAACACGCCTACCTGCTCTTCAAGTACATGGTCGTGTGCGAAAGCCCCATCGCTATCATGGGCATGTGGGCGTTCGCGCGCCAGTTGACCAACTCCGTGCGCGCCGCGACAGTCGCCGCTTTGCTGCTCGCGCTTTCGCCCTTCTTCATCATCTATGCGGGGCAGGCGATGACCGAGATTCCCTCGCTCGTCTTGCTGACTTGGGGCTTGGCGCTCAACTTGCGCGGGATGCAGGAGCGACGTGCGAGCTTCATCCTGCTGAGCGCGGTACTGTTGGGCCTGAGCGTCAACGTGCGTGAATCGGTCGCGATCTACGGGCTGTGGCTCGCCCTCGCGCCGCTTGTCTTCCGGTGGAAAATCGATGCGCGCACACTCATACTAACGGGCGCGGCCTGCATGCTCTTCTTCGTCTGCGCGCTGGGGCCGTTTGCAACCTTTTATCTGTTCGACATTAGCAACTATCGCGCGTCTTGGTACGGCTGGCTCGCCTCGATGCACATGGAAGAGGCGGTGCATCCCGTTACGCCTGTCAACTTCCTCATGCTCGCGTTCTTCTTCTTCGTCTCCGCACCGCTCGTCCTTATCACCTTGCCCTCGGCCGCGCGCCGCGAATGGCGCGCACACAAGTTTTCGCCTCTGCTCGTGCTCGCGCTCATCGGTCTACTCGCCAACCTGCTGCTCATCACGCACTACAGCGCGATCATCAACGGGCGTTATCAACTGACAGGCCTGCCCGGCGCGCTCCCGCTCGTCGCGGCTTATCTCTTGCATCGCCAGTCCGCGCGCACCGCCGACTACGACCGCGCTTTCCGCCGTGTCCTCATTCATGTCAGCCTCGTGGCCGTCTTAATCGGCGCGGGCTTCATGCTGTTCGCGTGGCCGACTTTGCGCAGTCACGCCATCACGGCCGAGTATCACGCGCGGCTCGCGCTCTTGCCGACTGATGCGGTCGTCATGGCAGGCGGGCACACCGTCTCGGTCACTTACTATCGCGATCTGGGCTTAGGGCGCTGGGACACCATCGGCACAGGCGGCGGCTGGCCCGGCCCACAACTGCCCGAAGTAATTGATAATTATTTGCGCGCGGGCCGTCGCGTCTTCTTGGACACGGACGAGCGTCTGTGGTTCACGGACAATTGGCGCGGCGCGGAGACGCAGCAACTCGTCGCCATCGCAGATCGTTATCGCTTCCGTCGCGTCACGGACACGATCTATGAAATCCGCCCGCGCGAAGACGAGACGGCGCACGACGAGCCAAACTTGCGCCGGCTGCTCGATAAGCCAGCGTCGCGCTTCCTGAGTCTCTTCAAGCGTTGATGCCTTACGAACTCTTTCTCGCCTTGCGCTACCTGACTGCCCGGCGACGTGGGCGTGCGGCGGCGCGTGTGACGGCGCTCGCCGCTTTGGTCGGCATCGCGTGCGGCGTCGCCGCGCTCACGGTCGCGCTCGCTTTGGCCAATGGCTTCCGCGACGAGATGCGCGACAAAATCCTGCGCGGCACGGCGCACATCACCCTGACGCGTGCGGACAATCACTCGATCAGAGACTGGCCCGCGCTCATTGCCCGCCTGCGCACAGTGCCCGGCGTCGTCGCAGCCGAGCCGACCACCTACACCGGCGCGCTGCTCTCTGGCCCCGACGGCGCAGCCTACGCGCTCGTGCGCGGCATCGCGCCCGACAGCACACGCGGTCTCGCCGAACTGCGCCGCACGCTCGTCGCAGGCGACGGCAGCGCGCTCACGCAAGCTGCACCCGCGCCCGCCGAAGCGACGCGCAACGCAAACACAAGCACAAAGAAAGCGCAGAGCGCAGATGAAGAACGGCCGCTCGCAGCAATCATCGGCGCGGAGTTGGCCGCGCGCACAGGTCTTACACGCGTCGGCGACGAAGGCTGGTTGATCGTCGGCGAGCAGACGCCGGAGCCGCCCGGTCTCTTCCCGCGCAGCGAGCGCGTGCGCGTCGCGGGCCTCTGCCGCACGGGGCTTTACGAGTTCGACTCGACGTGGGTCTATCTGGCGCTCACAGATGCCGCGCGCCTCGCGGATGCACCCGTAGACAGCGCGCCCGTCGTCAGCATCGAGACGGACGATATCTATCGCGCCCCGGAGATCGCGGCGCGCGTGCGCGCTGATTTGGGTGCAGAGTTTACGACCGTCGATTGGCAGGCGGCGAACCGGCCGCTCTTCGCCGCGCTCGCGCTCGAACGCCGCATGGTCGGCTTGATCATCACGCTCATACTGCTCGTCGCCGCGCTGAACATCACGACGACGCTTGTGCTCGTCGTCGTCGAGCGTCGCGCAGACATCGCGATCCTCGGCGCACTCGGCGCACGCGCACGCAGCGTCATGCTCATCTTCATGCTCGAAGGCGCGATCATCGGCGCGTGCGGCGCGCTCGCAGGTGTCGCGCTCGGTCTCTGCGCCTGTCTCATCGGCGACCGCTACGGGCTGGTGCGTTTGCCGTCCGAAGTCTATTCGCTCAGCACGATCCCTTTTCACCCGCACGCGGGCGAGACGTTGCTCGTCGCCCTCAGCGCGTTCGTTATCTGCCTGCTCGCCACGCTCTACCCGGCGCGCACGGCCGCGCGCCTGCGCCCGGCCGAAGCACTGCGTTATGAATGACGATGCAGCACGCACAACCTGAAACAGTGCAACTCGTCTTGCGCGTCAACGACGTGCGGAAATCTTATCCGCTGCCGGCGGGCGGCGCGCTCGACGTGTTGCGCGGCGTGTCGTTTGAAGTTTTGCGCGGCGAGATGTTGGCAGTGATGGGCGCGTCGGGCGCGGGGAAATCGACGCTGCTGCACGTCATCGGCGGGCTGGACAGTGCGGACGGTGGCAGCGTGCGCGTGGGCGAGGTCGAGTTGTTTAGTATCGCTGCGGCACAACTCGCCGCTGTGCGCAACCGTGAGATCGGGTTCGTCTTTCAGTTTCATCACCTGCTGCCCGATCTCTCCGCGTTGGAGAACGTCGCGCTGCCGCTCATGGTCGCACGGCAGCCTGCCCGCGCAGCGTGTACAGCGGCCACGGAACTGTTGGCGGCCGTCGGCTTAGAGGCGCGCGCGGCCCATCGCACGGGCGAGCTTTCGGGTGGCGAACAGCAGCGCGTGGCGCTGGCGCGCGCGCTCGTCACGCAGCCCCGGCTGGTGCTGGCGGACGAGCCAACCGGGAATCTCGACGGGCAGACGGGCGCAGAGGTCGCCGCCCTGCTCGCGCGTCTGTGTCGTGAGCGGGGCACGGCCGCCGTCGTCGCCACGCACAACGAACAACTCGCGCGCGCCTGCGACCGCGTGCTCGTGCTCGCGGACGGTCGGCTGCACGAGCAAACGCTTGCATTGTAAAGATTGTGGCCGGGCGCACGCTTCAAGGTCGGGCCGCCCGAACCGCCGCCTTGACGGCTTGCCAATTACTCTCTTCTGCCTTTCCCGTCCGTTAGGTTATAATGCCAATGGGCGAAAGCAGCGTGATTCCCCGGTCACGTGTTGCGCCGCCACACCAACACTGTTCGGCCATCATCAGCACATTTATGTTCGAACGCTATACGGAGAAAGCACGGCGCGTTATCTTCTTCGCCCGGTACGAAGCTTCTCAGTTCGGCGCGCCCGCCATCGAGCCGGAACACCTGCTCTTAGGGCTGATGCGCGAAGACAAGACGCTGACGGCGCGCTTTCTGGCGCGCGCGCAGGCCTCGCTCGAATCGATCCGCAAAGAGATCGAGGGGCGCGCGCCGTTGCGCGAAAAAATCTCCACCAGTGTCGAGTTGCCGCTCGCGCCCGAAACGAAACGCGTCTTAGCCTACGCGCACGAAGAGTCGGATCGTTTGCAGCACCGGCACATCGGCACGGAGCATTTGCTGCTCGGTCTCCTGCGCGAAGAGCGTTCGATGGCGGCCGAGATTCTGTTCGAGCGCGGCTTGCGCCTGCCCACCGTGCGCGAAGAGGTGGCGCGCGCCACCGGCTCTGACCCGCGCGCCGCGCAGAAGAAAGACACGCCGCACTTAGCCGAGTTCTCGCGCGACTTAACGGAAGACGCCGCCAACGACAAACTCGACCCGCTCATCGGGCGCGAGCACGAGATCGAGCGCGTGGTGCAGATACTCTGTCGGCGCACGAAAAATAATCCCGTCCTGATCGGCGAACCGGGGGTCGGCAAGACGGCGATTGTCGAAGGTCTGGCGCAACGCATCATGCGCGGCGAAGTGCCGTCGTTTCTGGAAAACAAACGCATTCTGTCGCTCGACCTCTCCTTGATCGTCGCGGGCACGAAATATCGCGGGCAGTTCGAGGAGCGGCTGAAACAGATCATGCGCGAGCTGATCGACAACCCGCAGTACATCGTCTTCATTGATGAATTGCACACGCTCGTTGGCGCTGGCTCGGCCGAAGGCTCGCTCGACGCCGCGAACATCTTGAAGCCCGCGCTCTCGCGCGGCGAGATTCAATGCATCGGCGCGACGACGCCCGCCGAGTTTCGCAAGTCGATTGAAAAAGATCGCTCGCTCGAACGGCGTTTTCAAGCGGTGAAAGTGCCGCCGCCGTCGGAAGAGGAGGCAGTCTCGATCCTCGACGGCGTGCGCGAGCGTTACGAGGCGTTCCATCAGGTGCGCTACACGGAGGATGCGATTGAAGCGGCCGTCTATCAATCGAACCGCTACATTCCAGACCGTTTCCTGCCAGACAAGGCGATTGACGTGCTCGACGAAGCGGGCGCGCGCGTGAAACTCCGCGCCCGGCGCGAAGCCGTCGGCCGCGACCCGCTTATCGTGGACGAGCGCGGCGGGCCGCGCACGCCGACCGCTTATCAGCTTGAGAGTCTGACGGGCGCGCGTCTGACTGAAGAAGAGGACATATTGATGTCCGTGGCCGTGACGCGCGACGACATAGAGGATGTGATCGCGCGCTGGACGGGCATCCCCGTCACGTCGCTCAAAGAGGAAGAGCAGAAGAAGCTGTTGCGCATCGAGGTGGAGTTGCACCACCGCGTCGTCGCGCAGCGCCCCGCGATCTCTGCGCTCGCGCGCTCCATCCGCCGCTCGCGCGCGGGGCTGAAGAATCCGCAACGCCCGGTCGGCTCGTTCCTCTTCCTCGGCCCGACTGGCGTCGGCAAGACGGAAGTGGCGCGCTCGCTCGCCGAGTTTCTCTTCGGCTCGGAGCGCTCGCTCGTGCGCTTCGACATGTCGGAGTTTATGGAGAAGCACTCGGTCTCGAAACTGATCGGCTCGCCCCCCGGCTACGTCGGGCACGAAGAGGGCGGACAGTTGACCGAGCGTATTAAACGCGCGCCCTACTCCGTCCTGCTCTTCGACGAGATCGAGAAGGCGCACCCGGACATCTTCAACGTGCTGCTGCAAGTCTTTGAGGACGGGATACTCACGGACGCGCTCGGCAACACGATTGATTTCAAAAACACGATCATCATCATGACCTCGAACATCGGCGCGCGCTTCATCCAGAAGCGCGGCACGCTCGGCTTCCAGGCCACACCGGCCGACACGCGCGAGAAGATGGAAGAGATGGTCATGGCCACCGTCCGGCAGACGTTCAACCCGGAATTCATCAACCGCCTCGACGAGATCATCATCTTCGATCAACTGATCGAAGATGAGCTATTGGAGATCGTCGGGTTGCAAGTCGAACTGCTCAACCGGACGCTCCAACGCAAAGGCTTGGAGGTGCGTCTGACCGCCGAAGCGAAGCGCTGGATCGTGGCCAAGACGTGTGCGGATCGCACCTATGGCGCGCGGCCCCTCCGGCGTGCGCTGCAAAAATATGTCGAAGACCCGCTCTCCGAAGCGCTGATTCAGGGCGAGTTGGCCGGCGCGGCGCTCGTCGAAGTCTATGAGGACGCGGGCGTTTTAACGCACCGCTCCGTGAGCATCGAAGAGTTGGGCGACGAGTTATTAATTCATTAGAACTTAAAAGGCAAAGGACAAAAGGCAAAAATTAAAGACAGAACGGGCGAAACGGCTAAGATTTTCCCGGTCTGTCTGCCATTTTTGCCTTTTGCCTTTTGCAGTTTACCTTTTGCCTTCTTTATAATGTGCGCCTTTACTTGACCCGCGCGCTTGGCAACCGTCTTGTGGCGGGGCTGAATCCAAGTGCCACCAGATATTTCGGCCGCGCCCTGAGCTTTTGCGGGCCGCGCCGATCAGAGTAAAGAGTGTCAACGCGAGGGGTTTTCGGTTCCTACATCCCTTAAAGTCTTTCTGTCGGTTTTGAGGCAACAAGCCATTATGCTAACTCGCGCGCCCTTCCGGCGCTTATTGCTGGCCGCCGCCGTGGCCGGCCACCTCGCACTGCTCGCGTTCGTCGGCGTGAGCGCCGCGCGGGCGCAAGAGCCGGCGCAGCCCGCCGCCGCGCAAAAGCTTGTCGAAAGCGTGCTCATACAAGGCAACCGCCGCAATCGTCAGGAGGACTTGCTCTATTACGTTCAGACCCGGCCCGGCGATCCTTACAACCCGGCGCAAGTAGAACGAGATTATCAGGCCCTGCTGGCCCTCGGTTTCTTTAGCAAGACAGAGTCGCGCGTGCTCACGGCGGAGGGGCCACGCGGCGGCGTCGAAGTGATCTTTGAGGTCAAAGAACTGCCGATCATACGCGACCTACAGTTCGAGGGCTTGCACAGTCTGACCGAATCTGAAGTCCTCAAGGCGTTTCGCGAGAAGCGCATCGGCGTGCAGAAAGAGAACATTCTTGATCCCGTCAAGGTCAACAACGCTAAGCGCCTGATCAAAGAACTGATGGCCGCCAAAGGCCACCCGAACGCGACCGTGGAGACGAACATAGAGTCTGTCTCGGCCGGATCGAGCGCGCTGACCTTCAATATCAACGAAGGCAAGCGCGTCCGCGTCGTCGAGGTTGAGTTTGAAGGCAATCAGGTTTTCAAGGATGGCCAGTTGCGCGGCGCGATGAAGTACGTCAAAGAATCGGGTCTGTTCACGCGCTTCAAGGGACAGGACATTCTGGATCGCGAGAAGCTCGACGTTGATCTGAAACTCGTTCGCAACTACATGGCCGGGAAGGGCTACTTGCAGGGGCGCGCCGGCGAGCCGCGCGTCGAGAGTCTGGGGCCGCGCCGCACCGGCTTCATCCTGCCGCTGCCGCTGCTCTCCTCGGTGGACGAGGGCTTGCGCATCACGGTGCCGATCATTGAGGGTAAGCTCTATCGCTTGGGCGAACTCAAGATCGAGGGCAACTCGATCTACAGTGAGGAGCGCATCCGCGCCGCGCTCGGTTTGAAGAAGGGTGATGTGGCCAGCGGCGAGCGCGTCTACAAAGCGTTCTTCGAAGAGTTGAAGAAGGCTTATGGGCAAGCTGGCTTCATCCAATATTCGGCCGAGCCGGAGCCGACCTTCCGCGACAATCCAACCAACCCGAAAGAGGGCATCGTCGATTACGTCGTCAGCATCGACGAGGGCAAACAGTTCACGCTGCGCCGGCTTGAGTTCACGGGCAACACCTTCACGCGCGACTACGTGCTGCGCCGCGAAGTGGTCTTGAACGAAGGCGACATCTACAACCAGACCTATCTGGAATTCTCCGTGCTGCGCCTAAACCAACTCGGCTTCTTCGATCCGCTCGACAAGGAGAAGGACGTAGACTTCCGGCAGGATGAAGAGCGCGGCGAGGTCGATGTGACGATCAAAGTGACCGAGCGCGGGCGGCAGCAGATCTCCTTTAACGGCGGGCTGTCCGGCATCGGCGGCTCGTTCTTCGGGTTGGAGTATTCGACCAACAATCTATTCGGGCGCGGCGAGTCGCTCTCGTTCAATTTGGCGGCGGGCAATCGCCAACGCTCATTCGTCTTCTCGTTCACAGAGCCTTACGTGCGCAACCGGCAAATCTCGGCCGGCTTCTCGCTCTACTCGCAGTCTTTGAAGTATTTCGGCGAGGGCACGTTCCTGTCGCAGAATCAGGCGGCGCTAAATGGCGCGTTCGGCAATACGCTCGACTTTCTGAACACGAGCGAATCCAACCTGTTCACGCAGACTTCGAGCGGCGCGAGCATCTTCGCTTCGGCCTTGCTCTCAGAGTTCCGGCGCAAGACCCCGTTCAATCTCGCCTCGCGCATCGGGTTGTCCTATACCTTCTCGCGGACGAGCGTGAAAGACCCGGCGGTCAACGCCGATCCGAACAGCACGAACTTCATCCCGGTCATCTACCGCCAGCCGAACATCATCACCAGCCGCGTCACGCCTTCGTTCGTCAATGACACGCGCGACATACGCGGCGTGGACGCGGTCGCGGGCCGGCAGATCGCAGCGTCGCTCGCCGTCGCCGGTCTCGCCGGCGACGTACGCACCTACGAACCGACGATCTCTTATCAACAGTTCTTCCCCATCCGGCGCAAACGCGCGCTCATTCCGGAAGTCTTCGGCTTCCGCATCATCGCGGGGCACGTCGGCAGCTTCGCCACGTCGAGCAAGGTGCGCGCGTCGCAAAACTCGTCCATCGCCTTCGTGCAGGGCGTGCCCGTCTACGAACGTTTCTTCCTCGGCGACGAGTACACGATTCGCGGCTACAACGTGCGCTCCATCGCGCCGATTGTGCCGTTGGAACTGTTCGTCACGACCAAGAACGTCATCGTCGCGGAGAACGCTACGGGGACGCCCGTGACCGTCGATGGGTTGCAGGGCTTCGCCTCGCTCGGCACATTCACAGGGATCGCCGGCGCGAACCCGCGCATGATCTCGCGCGGCTTCCAATCGGTCGGCGCGGACACGCAACTGCTCGGCAACTTCGAGTACCGCGTGCCGATCTTCGGCACGACGGTGAGCGCTGCCGCTTACGCTGACGTCGGCTCGGCCTTCAATCTGCGCAGCGGGCGCGATCAAGTGTTCTCCTCCGAGTTTCAATCCGATCCGCGTTTCCTCGGCAGTCTCGGCGCGGTCAATTGCCGTGGCTCGGTGGCCTTCATCAGTCTGAACTCGCTCGTTGCTTGTCAGGACACTTCGCCGCTTGCGTTTCTGTCCGGCACAGGCGGCCTCGTGGCGCGCGACGCACGGCTGGTCACAACCGAAGAGTTCGTCAACGCGCAGCGCCTCGGCCCCGTCGATCCGGTCACGTTCCTGCCCTTTGGCTTCTATCAAGTGTTCCTGCGCGGCGACGCCCAGACAAATACGGCTGTGCGCTTGTCGCAGAGCGTCTTCAACAAAATCTCTGACATCCGTTCGAGCTTAGGATTTGAGCTACGCGTTCAATTGCCTGTGCTTAACGTGCCGTTCCGCCTGATCTACGCCTTTAACCCGAATGCGCGGACGGGGCTGAACACGCGCGTGCCGCTCATCTTCAACGAGGAGCGGAGCGTCTTTCGCTTCAGCGTCGGCAGAACGTTCTAGCACGCCCGGTTGGCGGGCGGACTTTTTAGCCGATTCGAGTTATACTTCGCGGTTGACGCAGGCGCGTCATTTCGCATCTAACAGCGCGGCCCCGATTTTTCCAGCAAACTGTTAAGGAGCAGTACAAGAAAGAAAATGAGACTAGTTCGCTTTTCCATCGCCGCCTTCGTGCTTGCGGCGCTCATGATTGTTTCGACGCAGGCGCAGACGCCCGCACAGCCCGCGGCCGGCGTCAAGATCGCCGTCATCGACTCCGGCGAGTTTGGCGACGAGAAGGCTGGCATCACGCGTGTGGTAAACGCCGTCAAGCTGTTGGACGCGCGGTTCAAGCCGCAAAGCGATGAGTTGCAGAGCATGCAGGATCGCTACAACGCGTTGGTCGCCGACATCCAGAAGAAGGCTCCGGTGCAAGACCCGAAGGTGACGCAGCAGCAGCAGGATCAGGCCGAGCAGTTGAAGGTACAGATTCAGCGCAAGGCCGAAGACGCGCGCGCCGCTTATCAGAAAGCGATGGGCGATACGCTCGATCCGCTGCGGCAGGACGTGGCCACCGCGTTGCAATCGTTCGCGCAGGCGCGCGGCATCGCGCTGCTCATCGACATGAACGCCTTCAGTGGTCAGAACGCCCCCAACCCGATCCTCTACGTGGCGAACAGCGTGGACATCACCAAAGAGTTCATCACCGAGTACAACCGGACGCACCCGGCGACGGCCGCCGCCGCCGCGCCCGCCGGCCCCGGCCGCCCGGAATAATGACAAGTAAGCAACGCGCAGCAGGCAGTGGAAATTTTCGCCACTGCCTGCTGCGTACTGCTTTCGGCTGACTCGCTCGCCGGTCAAACCACCGTGCCGCCCGCGAAGCAGAATCTTATGAAATTCATCCGCCAGATGTTGGCCGCCCTCGCCCTCTGCGCCGCCATCGCCACCACCGCGGCCGCCGCGCGCGCGCAGCAACCGCCCGTTGCAGCCAAGTCGAATCTCGAAGGCAAGACTGCGGTCATTGATTCCAGCGCGTTCAGCGACGACAAGTTCGGCATCGTCCGCATCGTCAACGTCGTCAAGCAGGTGGATGCGCAATTCCAACCGCAGCGCGCCGAGCTACAGCGCCTGCAAGCTCAACTCAAAGCCCTCGCGGACGAAATCCAGCAGACGCAAATTGTCGCTAAGCCGGAGACGCTGGCGCAGAAGTCTGAGCAAGCTGCGCAACTCCAACTGCAACTCAAGCGCAAACAGGAAGACGCGACGGCTGCCTATCAAAAGCGCATGGGCGAGGTGCTCGATCCATTGCAGCAGGACGTGGGCAATGCCCTAACCGCTTACGCGCAAGCGCACGGCATCATGATCATCATTGACGTGAGCCGTGTGCCGGTCATCTACGCGACCGCGAGCGTGGACATCACCAAGGATTTCATCGCCGAATACAACCGGACACACCCGGCGACGGCCGCTGCGCCGCTGGGCCGGCCATAACAACTGACGAGAAGGCGGTCGGCAGTTAAGCTCAACTGCTGTGCACTGCCCAATGCCTACGCTCATGGACACGCTGCTCGACGCCCGCGCCATCCAAGCACTGCTGCCGCATCGCTATCCCTTCCTGCTCGTCGATCGCATCGTCGAACTCGTGCCGAAGGAGCGCATCGTCGGCCTCAAGCAGGTGACGATTAACGAGCCGTTCTTTCAAGGCCATTTCCCCGGCGCGCCCGTCATGCCCGGCGTGCTCGTGGTCGAGGCGCTGGCGCAGGTCGGCGCGATCTTGGCTTTGCGCGAGATCGCGGATCGCGAACAGAAACTCGTGCTCTTCACCGGCATCGAGTCGGCGCGCTTCCGCCAACCCGTCGTGCCCGGCGACACGCTCGTGCTCGAAGTCACGGCCCTGCGCATCGGCTCGCGCATCCAGCGCATGCGCGGCGAGGCGAAGGTCGAAGGCAAACTCGTCGCCGAGGCCGTCATCATGAGCGCGGTGGCCGACCGCAACGCCGTGCAATGACCTACGCCCACCCTTCAGCGGTCGTCAGTCCCCGCGCACAAATGGGCCGCGACTGTCACATCGGCCCCTACTCGATCATCGGCGACGAAGTCAGCTTGGGCGACGGCGTGCGCCTCGACGGCCACTGCGTCATCGACGGGCGCACCCTCGTCGGCGACGAGACGCATATCTTTCCGTTCGTCTCTATCGGTCTCGCCCCGCAGGATTTGAAATACAAGGGCGAGCCGGCCGAGACACGCGTCGGGCGGCGCAACCATATCCGCGAGTTCGTCACCATCCATCGCGGCACGGCGGGCGGCGGCATGCTTACACGCACCGGCGACGACTGTCTCATCATGGCGCAGGCGCACATCGCGCACGATTGTCTCGTAGGTCATAAGGTAATCATGGCCAACGCTGCGACGCTCGCCGGTCATGTCACGGTCGAAGACGGTGCGAACATCGGCGCGTATTCCGGCGTGCACCAGTTCTGTCGCATCGGGCGCGAGGCATATGTGGGCGGCTACTCAGTCGTCGTCAAAGACGCGCTGCCCTTCGCGCTGACCGTCGGCAACCACGCCAAGTGCTATGGTCTCAACACGACGGGGATGAAGCGGCGCAACTACCCGCAGGTGACGATTGACGCGCTCCATCACGCCTTCCGCCTCCTGCTCGCCGCCAAGCTCAACACCACGCAGGCGCTCGCTCAGATTTGCGCCGAGGTCACAGACTCGCCCGAAGTCGCTGAACTCGTCCGCTTCATCGAGACTTCCGAGCGCGGCGTCACGAAATAGCTCGGCAAATAACAAATAAGTTCTTATGTTTTGGAGATCACGAATGCCTGAACAAGCTCGGATCACTTACAGCGGCTTTTACGATGCGCCCCTTGCCTTTGTCGTATGGCATAAAGAAAAGCAAATTTTATTCTGGCGCGTCTTTGATGAAACTCTCGATGATTTTCCGGAATCATACAAAGTCTTTTTGCTTCCGAATATATCGGATGAGGAGCTTGATAAATCGTGGGCGCAGGTTGAAAAACTAGCGACTCATTTCTTGGGCGAAATACCAGTCAAGTCTGTACAGTTTGATTCGAGCATGAGGAAAGAAATAGGTACAGAGGTAATTGACTCATTGATTGAAAGCGGATGGAATGAGGACTCTAAACAAACACGCACCTAACAAACTCCCACTGTTATGGGCTACGGCTTGATCGCAGGCAACGGGCAGTTTCCGTTTCTCGTGCTCGAAGGGGCACGCAGGGCCGGCGTGTCATTAGCCGTCGCGGCGATCCGCGAGGAGACTGATCCGCGGATCGAGCAGGTGGCGGAGCAGTTGACGTGGGTCGGCATCGGGCAGTTGGGCAAGATGATCCGCTTCTTCAAGCGCGCGGGCGTGGAGCGCGCGATCATGGCGGGGCAGGTCAAGCACGTGCAGATTTTCAGCGGTGCGCTGCCCGATGTGCGGATGCTCAAACTGCTGCTGCGTCTGCCGCGCCGCAACACGGACGCGCTCATCGGCGCAGTCGCCGCAGAACTCGCCAGCGAGGGCATAGAGCTAATCGATTCGACCTACTTTCTGCAAGACCACCTCCCACAGCCGGGCACGCTCACGCGGCGCGCGCCTGATGAGCGCGAGCGCGGCGACATTGAGTACGGGCTTGAGGTCGCACGCGAGATCGCGCGGCTTGATCTCGGTCAGACAATCGTCGTGCGCGCGCGCGCCTGCGTCGCCATCGAAGCGATGGAGGGCACGGACGCGACGATCAAGCGCGCGGGCGAGTTGGCGCGTGGGCGGCTGACCGTGATTAAGATCGCCAAGCCCGATCAGGACATGCGTTTCGATGTGCCGGTGGTTGGCGTCCCGACGATTGAGAGCATGATTGCGGCCGAGGCGACGTGCCTATGCGTCACCGCCGGGAAGACCTTGCTGTTCGACCGCGCGGACATGATGCGACTCGCCGACAAGCACCGCATCGCGGTCGTCGGCGAGTCGCCGGTTTGATGAGCATGCAAGATGAACGGAACGACGGGCGCGTCCTTCAAGGGCGCGCCCGTTCCGTCTGTGCGTTCGATATATTTTGCGTGGTCAGGTTTGGACGTTGGAGCAGTTCGACGCCGCGCGCGATCTGCGGGTCGTCGGCGTTGAAGACTTGCAGCGCCGTATACGTCCCATAGGCGGCGTTGGCGAGGTTGTAGCGCAACAAGCGTTCGGCGTAGGCGCGTTCGCGGTCGAGTTGCGCACCCGTGATCTTGTAGCCCGGATGTGCTAGGCCGAACTGCCGCAGCGCGTTGTAGAGCGCGGGCGTAACGGGAAACTCGTCTGCGCGCAGCACGTGCCCGTACTCGATGGGCTGCGCCACCTTGTACGTCTCAAAGCCGGCGACGTGCCCAATGGCCAACTCGCGCGCGAAAGCGAAGAGCGGATCATTAAGCCGGGCCTGCGCGGGCGTGATGACGCGCGACTTGACCGCTTCGTCGGGCGTGATGCCGCCGCCGCCGAAGACCGCGCGCCCGGCGTCCGTGTGGCTCGCGGGGCCGGCCGGGCGCGCCGTCTGTTGTTGCCGCTCGTCGCGCAGCGTGCCCCCGCCCGTGTAGTAGTCGTAGAAGCCTTCGTTGGCGTAGTCGCGTTGAATCAAGCGGCCCGAGGGCGTGTAGTATTTAGCAATGGTGAGCAGCAGAGCGGAGCTGGCGGGCAGCGGAAATGGGAACTGCACCAGCCCTTTGCCGAAGCTATCTTCGCCGACGATTGTGGCGCGGTCGTGATCCTGCAAAGCGGCGGCCAGAATCTCTGCGGCCGAGGCCGTGCCCCGGTTGACCAACACGACCAACGGCGTCTGATCAGGGCTTTCGTTGACCGCCTCGTATGTCGCCTCGCTGCCTTTGATGCGCCCCTTTTGCGAGACGATCAACTGCCCGCGCCGCAGGAAGATGTTGGCGGCGCGCACGGCCTGTATGAGCAGCCCGCCGGGGTTGCCGCGCAGGTCGAGCACGAGCGTCTTTAGCCCTTGCGCGTGCAACTGATCGAGCGCCGACTCCAACTCGTCCGCAGTCGTCTGGTTGAAGCCGCCGGTCATGGCCACGTAGCCGACGCCGGGCCGGATCATGTACGCCTCAGGGATGCTCGGTTGCGGGACGGCGGCGCGCGTGATGTCGAACGTCTCGGTCGCGCCCGTCAGTGCGCGCTCGACCGTGACCTTGACGAGCGTGCCGCGCGGGCCTAAAAGCTTCTCGCGCGTCTCTGAATAATGCTTGCCGCGCACGGACTGCCCGTCCACGGCAACGATGCGATCACCGAAGCGCAAGCCCGCCTTCGCGGCGGGCGCATCCTTGAAGGTGGCGATGATGGCCGTGTCCACCTTGTCGCCGTCGGATAGATCGCCCACGGTCGCGCCGATGCCAAAGTATTCCGACCGCTGCGACGTGCGGAACTCTTCAAACTCTTTCGTGTCGAAGTAGTTCGAGTGCGGGTCGAGCGTGCGCAGCATGCCGATGATCGACGACTTGAACGCATTGTTGTAGTCGAGTTGCTGCCCGTCCACGTAGTTCTGCTCGATGACGGCGAGCGCGGCGTTCATGTCCTGCTCAACGTCGTCGGTGGTGACGGGGCGACCCGGGCGCGCGGCGGCGACGGGCGCGGAGCCGGCCCTGCGCCCGTCGGCGGTCGGCTGATTAGGCGCGCCCGTAGTCTGCGCCGGGACGCACATCGGCAACGCGAGCACAACGGCGAGCAGTGCGCCGGTCAGTGATGAAAACTTCTTCTTCAAGCGAACACTCTCCTAACAAGCTAGACCGAAACATGGACGCAGGGGCGATGCTGACATTAGGGAAACGAGCTTCAGCATAATTGATTCACGCGCGCTGGGCAAAGTGATCGAACAATTGCTAACAGATCGCGGGGCGGAAAAGTTTGGGGCGACTCGCGCCGCCCCGGTCAAATCTTAGTTGCTCTTCGAGCGCCGCCTCACTGGCTCGCCGTCTGCTGCGTCGCTGCCTTCGGATCGTAGGGCGTGGCGAGATACTGCTTGGCGACCGCGAGCGCGTTGTCGTAGTTGATGCCGGTCTCGACCGCTTTGTTATATTCAAAGACGGCGCGCGTGCGGTCGCCTTTCGCGTCGTAGGCGTTGCCGCGTTTGATGTGCGCCCAGACTTCGATCCACGAAGGCTTGAGGCTGCCTTCGAGCGCCGCGCCGAAGTTATCGAGCGCCGGATCGTAGTTGCGCTGTTCAAGGAAGAGCAGACCGAGGTTGTAGTAGACCCAGGAGTTCGACTTGTCGAGCTTCAGAGCCTCTTCCAATTGGCGCTGCGCTTCGGCGTACTGCCCTTCGCGGTACAACTCTATGCCACGCCGCGCGACGACCGAGACGCGCAGGTCTTCCGACAGGCGCAGGATTTTGTTGTTCGGATCGACGATGACTTCGAGCGGCTGCCCCGCAGTCTCGAAATCGAAGTCTTCGCTCTTGTCTTCAACGAAGATCGTCATCGTCTGATTGTTGTTCTCGCCCTCGGCGCGCAGGAGCACCTCGACCGGCATCTTCAAGCCCTCGAAGTTCTGCCGCACCGTGCCGCGCGCGCGAAACTTGCCGGCGCGCGTGCGTATGATCTGATAGTCGGAGGCGAACTCAGGCACGCCCGTGCCCTCGACCCAACGCGCAAAGAAGTAGCGCATGTTCTGCCCGGCGACCTGCGTGGTCAGCCGCTCGAAGTCATCAATCGACACGCTCTGCCCGCGATACTGTTGCAGGAGCGCGCGCAGCAGTTGGTTGAACTTGTCCGTGCCGATAGACTCGCGCAGCATGCGCAAGACCATCGCGCCCTTGTAGAAGACGACCGACTGATATTGCGGCGATGTGTCGTCGAGCGTCGCGGGCGCGCGCAGGATGGACGCCGACTGCTCGAACATCAACGCGCGCTCCTGCATGTCGCGCTCGGCCGCATCGAGCGCGCCGCCTTGCAGCGTCGCCTCGCGGAACGCGTAGGCGCTCCACTCCGATAACCCCTGCGAGAGCCACGCGTCGTCAAACGATTTCAACGCGACGGTGAAGCCCCACCATTGATAAGCGACTTCGCGCTCGACGCGCTCCTCTTTCGGCGGGCGCGCCGGATCAAAGAAGCTCGCCGAGAGCATCTCCATGCCCGGCGCGGCGTAGGCTTCCAGACTCTCGTTGTCGATCTCTGCAACCGTGAAGCGCTGGCCGAACGCGGGCGGGCCGTACTGCTTCGTGTAAAACTCAAGCGCGCGCCCCGCCAACTCGCCGTAGGTCTCTATGCGTCCTTCGCTGCCCGGCTGGACGAGGAAATTTAATTCGTAACCGCCGATGCGCAACGTCCGCGTCACGTACCGACCGGCGACGATGCTGCCGACGAGCGCCGGTTGTCGATTGACGATGCGATAATAGGTCAACCCATTCTTCGCCTGCTGCGTGATCGGCTCATCGCTCGAGCCGGCAACGATAAAACCTGTGGGCACGGCCACGTTGATCTCGGCGGTCGCGCGGTCGGCAGCGTAGTCGTGGAAGGGAAACCAGCGCGCGGCGTACATCAGATAAGAGCCTTCTTGCCCGACGTAAGCGAGGCGCTTTGTCGCGAGCGGCCCACCTTCAGGCGTCAGAAGCGCGCCGTACCAACTGAAGTGCAGCGTGACGGGCTGACCCGCTGGCACAACCTCATCCAAGTCAATGCGCACGGCCGGCCCGATCTGATCGACGCCGACCTGATCCTGCACGAAGTTCGTTAAAGGCTTCCCATTGCGCGCGATTGATTCGACCTTGAGCGAGCCGTTTAACTCGAAGACCACTGTGCGCGTCGCATCGAGCGGCGTGAAGGTCACATCCGCCGAGGCGCGCAGGATGTGTTCGGCCGGGCGTAGCTCCGCGTCGATCTTGTAGTTCGTAACGTCGAAGCGCGCGCGTCCGGTCGTATTCGGCGTGAGTGGAATGGGTACGGGCGTCGCAATGGGTGTAGGTGCAGGCGTAGGCGTTGCACTGGGCGTGGCCGCCGGGCGGGCGGGCACACCGCGGCGCAGTGGCGGCTGGCCCGTCGGGCGGGGCGTCTGCGCCAGACTATTGCCGGCCGCGAGACCCAATAACAACGTCGCGAACAGGCCAGTCAAACTAAGTGTGCGGGCCGCACGCCGTCGTTGCACGTAGGCGCGCGTGATCTGAAGCTGCTGAAAGTTGTACATAAACAGGATGTCCGTCAGTTGCTAATGCTTGTTGCTGCTCGCCCGATTATACACGCGCGGCACATCGCGCACGCGCTAGATCGAAGCCTGCCACTTGCGAGCAACCGGGCCAGATTTGAGGAGCCTGCAACCGGCGGTTTCTCTCTATGCGGCAAGCGGTTAGATGAAGCACAAGGGCGCGCCGTTGGCTGCCCCGGCGGACTGAAAATAGGGAAGTTTTTGCGCCCGGCGCGGCTTGACACCGGCTGCGGCGAGCGTCCATCCTGCAAGTTAAATGTGCACAGAAAAAGGTCAGCTTGGCTAATCTTTAAACAGCAATCCAACGTGTTCCGGCTAACAGCTAACAGCTAACTTTATGACCGAACCGAACGCTTACCACAACCCGGCCATACGCATCACGCTCCTGCCGCGCGACACCAACCCGCAGGGCACGATCTTCGGCGGCATCATTCTCAGCTACATAGACATCGCCGGCGCGGTCGAAGCCCACCGCCACACCGGCATCGAACGCTTCGTCACCATCGCCATGCGCGAAGTCGTCTTCCATCAGCCGGTCTTCGTCGGCGACCTCGTCAGCTTCTACGCCGAGACCAAACGCATCGGTACGACCTCCATCACCATCCACGTCGTCGTCGAAGCCGAACGCTACGGCGGCACGTCCGAACGCATCAAGGTCACCGAGGCGGAAGTCGTCTACGTCGCTGTGGACGCCAGCCGCCACAAGATGAAGATTAACAAGGACGCGCTCCGCAGCGACGTAGAGCAGCACGAGACTTCTTGAATTGAATAGGAGTGAGGAGCAGCCTAACGCTGGAGCTAACGGGCGCGCCGAGACCCCGATTGATAAAAGTCAAGCTGACCAGCGCGTCTGGTTCAGCGACTTGTTAGGCCGCCGGCACTAACCGGTCTGCGATGCTTGCCACTGTGTTGCCCTTCGATCCATTTCTTTGATGAAACCGTCTTTGCCATCCATATACCCGTCTATACTCTGCGGGTGTTCCTCCGCCAACCTTCTCTTTAGCTCACTGTACCTTTGTGCATCTCCGGGGTGCGCAATCATGTAGTCGCGGAACGCTAAGTGACGCTCTACCTCCGCCGAGCCGGCCTCGAACGCATGAATGTGATGCGTCCGGATTCCCTCCTGGTTATCCTTACGGAAGTACCGGCGACCGGGGATGCCGTACTCACCCATCACTTCATAACCAAGTGACTCCATTGCCGAACTCTGCCCATCTACTTCAGTGATGTCTCTGACCTCGACTAACAGATCAATGACGGGCTTTGCATATATGTTTGGAATGGCTGTGCTGCCGATGTGGTGGATGGCTACAACATTCTCGCCTAGTGCGGCGGCAACGTGCTTCGCTTCCGCCTCAAATGCATCCCGCCACTGAGGGTTGTGGGGGACAACTTCTACTTTCCTCATGAATTAAGCACCTCACGAGTAGCTTGTAAACTACCACTCCAACCAATGACCTGAGCAGCCTAACGCCCGAATCAACCGGGCGCACAGACAACCTCGAAACCATCTATGTTCTCGATGAAAGATAAGCTAACTCGCGCTCCGGTTGAATGAGTTGTTAGGCGTCTTGCGCGCGTCTGTCAATCAACAATGCCTTGAGAGCACATACCATTGCACCCCCAACCAAGAGAATGCGCAAGTAATTGCCGTATGCCCATTCTCTTGCAGCCTTCTCCAGTGTTTCTGACGGCGTGTGCATCGGATCACCAAACAATATGGCGTTGCGCGGGTAATGGAATGTGAAAGTGACGACATCACCGGCAACAATTAAGACTAGTGCAAGAATCAGCCACCATCTTCGGCCAGCAGGACGCTTCCATCCGAGTATCAATGAGATGAGAATTGATAGCTGCGTTACAGGCGCAATAAAGCGAAAGAAGTTGCCCGGGCTTGCCACCGCCATAAACTGACGCAGATGTTCGAGAGATTGAGGAAGGCCAACACGAAAGTTCGGGGCCAGAACGATGGAGTCATAAAGAGAGCCACCGAAGAGAGCACCGATAGAGATTATTGCAAGGCAAAGTATGATTTCTCTTATTTTCGACATCTCACCTCCGATGCTGACGCCGAACGCTGAAATTCACCTGCCCGCACCACGATACTATGCAAGCCCATCACAGGACACAAGATTGATGAGAGGCACGCTGGCGCGGGTCGGGTGGAATGACTTGTTAGCCCAGCGCAGTGGGGAAAGTTCAAGCAATGAGTTAGGGGCGTCGCCATATCGAGCCATCTGTGTACTCGATGCGGTTTAGCACTACTCTGATTTCTGAGTTGACCCCAGTAGTCCGCCTATCTACTACGTGGTTTGTCAAGGTTTTGGTTTCGCCGGCACCAATCGTTACTCGATGGCGAAACTGATACCGGAAGTATTCCTCGCCATTCCGTGTGTTGAAAAAGATAAAGTCGTACCTGATGGCCTTGATTGTCTTTGCGCCTTCATTACGGATAGCCACCATGGCTGCATCCTGGTCGCCGCGCCGAAAGCGAGTTTGCTCTGAATCAAGAGGGCCTAGTTGATTGTTCGCGCGGCGTTGTTCTAGCTGCCTTTCGGGACTATCTACCACAGGGTTATGCGAACCACCGCCATAGCCCCAAGTAGCTTCCAGAACTTTAATATCATCGGGGGGTTGATGATTTGCTGACGTTTGTGCCAGGCACAATGCCGGTAAAATACATACCAGCAACAAAGCGATTACTCTTTTCATCGTTACCTCTCCCTTCTGGATTAAATGCGCCAAGTTGCGCTATGAGCAAGCATACAACAACCGTCTTATTATAGGTTACTGCATTCGAGGGGACTAACTACTGCTTAAACCGACAATATCCAGATAATACGCTGATCTGTAGTGTTATCAAGATGAATTCGGTTTAATAACGCTTTGGCTGCTCATATCGCGTCGTCAGTCTTCAAGGTTTGAATTGATCGAATGGCGTCCATGCTATGTCGTCCGTTGCCTCGCAGCGCGCGGGTGTTGTTGCAGACATCAATCGCGTAGCTTCGACAACTATGAGAATCAACCCACTACTACTGCGCCGGCTGCGGTTGCCGGATACGCGATGAATGGCCGGCGACGATCTGCCAGCGCCGGTCGCGCCAGACGAACACATCGGTGAAGCGGGTCTGGCTCGTCACTTCTTTGCCGTCCTTGCTGCTGCGCGCCTTTGTTGTCACCCGCCCAAACACGACAGCCGTCTTGTCATAGACATAGACCTTCATCTCGTCGGGCACGTAGGAGACGAGGCGCAACTCGCCGGGCGGTTGGTCAAGGCTGGCCACGTCCTCCTGCTTTGTCGTCAGCCCGCCGCCCGCGTCCGTGAAGAGAAACTCGTCCGCCTCGACGCGCGCGAAGAAAGCCTTATCGCGTTGCACGTTGGCCATGCCGATGTCACGCTCCAACTGCATTAAATCCTGCTCGACCTTCAGTTGCTGCTGAGACTTCTGCGTTGTCTGCTGGCCCGCACCGACAGGGCATACGACCAGCAGTAAACAGATAGCGGTAAAGATGCGTGGCATCAGTGGGACTCCTGTAGCGATTATCGTGGCTAAGCACACTTAAAGAGTTTGTCTGTGTGTGCTGTTCAGTTAAGCCGCGCCTGTATGCGCCTCAGTGCCTGCGCCGCTTGCGCGAAGTCGGGCGCTTGTTGCAGGGCGAGACCATAGTGGCGGGCGGCTTCGATGAGCCGCCCGCGCTGTTCGTAGACGCGACCGAGATTGAAGTGCGGGAAGGCGTAGGACTCGTAGCGCGGGGCTTGGAGGGCGCGCCGAAACCAGCGGATGCAGTTGTAAAGATCGCCCTGCGCGATTAGATAACTGCCGATGTCGTTGTAAGGATTGCCGAAGGTAGCGTCCACTTGAATCGCGCGCAGGCACTCGTCGATGGCTTCGTCGTAGCGCTCTTGAAAACTGTAGACCCAACCGAGAAAGGTATGTGCCTCGGCCGTCGGGTGCGTGTCGATGGAGCGGCGATAAAGCTCGATGGCCTCATCGTAGTCGCCCGCCTGCTGCGCCTCGTATGCGCGCACGAACAGTTCTTTGGCCTCGCGCCTCAGCCCGGTTGAAAAGTCACCTTCAAACATAAAAGCAAGGCAGTGTAGCTAGGTTGCACTACGTCGCCTGCATTATACTGACCAGCCGCGCGCCGCGCCAAAACTTAAACCGCGCCCGCGCCTAAGTGACCTCATGTACCAGCCGGCCACATTTGAGATCGATCTCGCCACCGCGTTGCCGGCGAGCAATAACGCGGCCGTCGCCGTCTGTGTTTTCGCGGCCGAGCCGCAACTCAGCTTAGCCATTGAAGACGACGGTCTCGGCCGCACCTGTGCGGAACTTTTGCGCGCTGGCGATTTCGACGGTAAAGCGGATACGTTATTGCTCTGTCACGTCGCGGGCGCAAGCGACGAGCGTAGCACACGCCGCCTCCTGCTCGTCGGTCTCGGCGCGCGGGCGGACTTCACGCCCTTCGTGTTGCGGCGCGCGGCCGGCGCAAGCATGCGTGCGGCCCGCGCCGCGCACATCACGCACTTGCACTTCGCCCTGCCGGCAACGGCTGACACAACCGCACACGCACGCGCGGTCGCCGAAGGCGCGCTCGACGGCGCTTACGAGAACGACTTTTATCAAGCGTCGGATACGGAAGCGCCGCCCGCACTCGCGCGTCTGACAATCATCGCGCCCACACCGCACGACGCGTTGCACGCGGCCATCACACGCGGTCACATCGTCGCCGAGTCCGCCAACTGGGCGCGCGCGCTCGCGGACGAGCCGGGCGCGAGTCTGCCCCCGCGCGAGTTCGCACGGCGCGCGGCGGAGATGGCGCAGGAGTTCGGTCTGCGTGTCGAATCGCTTGACGCAAGTGAGATACAGGCGCGCGGCATGGGCGGCTTGTGGGGCGTCGGGCGTGGCTCGGACGAGCCGCCTGCGCTGATCGTCGTGCGCTATGAGCCGGAGGGTGCGCAGGCGAGCGACGAGTTGTGGGCGTTCGTCGGTAAGGGCATTACGTTCGACACGGGCGGCATCTCGCTGAAGCCGGGCGCAAAGATGGAGGAGATGAAAGCCGACATGGCGGGCGGCGCGGCTGTGCTCGGTGCGTTGCGTGCGCTCGCGCAACTCAGACCGCAGCGACGCATCGTCGGCGTCGTCCCCACGGCCGAGAACATGCCTTCGGGCAAGGCCACCAAACCCGGCGACGTGGTGCGCACGCTCGCCGGCTACACCATCGAGGTCGTGGACACGGACGCTGAAGGGCGGCTCGTCCTCGTCGATGGCATCGCCTACGCGCGCGGGCTTGGCGCAACGCGCATCGTTGATCTCGCGACGCTCACCGGCTCGATCATCGTCGCCTTAGGTGATCATCGCGCCGGTCTCTTCAGCAACGACGACGCTTGGGCCGCACGCGTGCTCGCCGCCGGTGAGCGTGCGGGCGAACGCGCTTGGCGCATGCCCGTCAGCGACGACTACAAGCAGAAGATCGAGAGTCCCATCGCCGACTTCAAAAACTACGGCGGGAAACCTGACGCCACGGCCGCCGCGCTACTGCTGAGTAAGTTTGCCGCCGACACGCCTTGGGTGCATCTCGACATTGCCGCCACCGCCTGGCACGACGAAGCGCAGCCCCACGCGCCCAAAGGCGCAACCGGCGCGGGCGTCCGCACGCTGGTCGAACTCGTCTGTACTCAGGAGCAATAAAGACCTGCTAGAATTCCGTGCGCCGGGCCGCGCAGAGCGCCCCGCACGGCGAGGAGTTGAATATGAGCAACCGCAAATGCCCGAACTGTCAGTTAGTCAACTGGGGGGACGCCGAGCAGTGTAAGCGTTGCGCTTACCCGCTGACGGCTGAACACGCCACCGATGGGGCTTACGCGCCGGGCGATCTGGGCGCACAACAAGGCGCGAGCGGCTCGGCTTATGCTCAGGGCGAAGCGCCGGACGCAGGTGCGCCCTTCACAGGTTACGCCGCAGAGTCGCCGCCCTACGTCGCGCCCTTCAACGATGTCGGCACGGCGCTTAGTCAGGCGTGGCAATTCTACACAAGCAACTTCGTGCTGATCGCGAAGCTGGTCTTGTTCGCCGCGATCCCGTTCGCGCTGGGGCAGGCGGCGATGGCGTACCGGCTCCAGACGGCCGGCTCTTGGGATTTCAGTGCCATCTTGAACGCGGTCGTCTTCTCGATCGTGCGCTGGTCGCTGATCCCGGCGACAGTCATCTACGCGGTGCTGCAAGTTCGGCGCACGGGCCATGCGCCCGGCGTCGGCGAGAGTTATCGTTGGGGCGCGTCGCGTTGGCTGCGTGTCACGCTGGCACTACTGCTCACTTGGCTAGGTTGCATGGGTATTCTGGTGCCGGCGTTTATCCTGATGGGGTTGGGCGTGGGCGCACGCTCAACGGGTTTCATGGGGCTGGCTATGTTGGTCTTAGTCATACTGTTCATCCCCCTGATCTACGTGAGCCTCGGGTTCAGCCTCGTCACGCCGGTCGCGGCGCTCGAACACAAGTGGCCGCTCGACGCGCTGACGCGCAGTTGGCAATTGACCAAGGGGGTGCGCGGGCGTATTTTCGGCGCGCTGTTCGTGACCGGCTTCGCGCTGATGGTCGTCGGGATCGTAGTCGGCCTCTCCGTCGGCGTGGCCTTCGGGCTGCTCGTCTCGCCATATATAGCCAGCGCCCTCAGCCAGATCATTACCGAAGTAGCCGGCCAACTTATGACGGTCACGCTGCTCGTGATCTATCTGGGCCTCCTACCGGCGGGCGAGCAGCGAGCCACGGTTGATGCGTTGGGCACACCCGCACAAGATTGATGAGTGTGGGTGCGACGATCTTTCTCACGGGCTTCCCCGGTTTCATCGCCGGCCGGCTCGTCGAGCAATTGGCCCGCACTGAAGGTGCGCGCTTCCTGTTGCTCGTGCAGCCCACACTGATCACGCGCGCGCAAGCCGACATCGCGCGCATCAGTGCTGCGACCGGCGTGCCTGTTGAACATTTTCAGATCATCACGGGCGACATCACACAGCCCGATCTCGGTCTCGCGCCCGCCACGCTCGCACAGGCGCGCGCCGAGACAACGCACATCTTTCATCTCGCCGCGATCTACGACTTGGCCGTCGCGCGCGACGTGGCGCTCAGCGTGAACGTCGCCGGCACGCGCCACGTCAACGAGTTCGCGCGCACCGTCCGCAGCTTAAAACGTTATCACTACGTCTCGACCTGCTACGTCGCCGGCCAGCGCACAGGTGTCATCTACGAGCACGAGTTGCAGCACGACGCGGGCTTTCGCAACTACTACGAAGAGACCAAGTACTTGGCCGAGCTTGAGGTCGAGAGCTTGAAAACTGAGCTGCCGGTGACGATCTATCGCCCGGCGGTGGTCTGCGGCGACAGTCGCACGGGCGAGACGGCGAAGTACGACGGCATCTATTACCTGATCCACTATCTGCGCATGCGCCCACGCCTGCTTGCGCTCGCCAACATCGGCAACCGCGATGTGCGCTTGAACATAGTGCCCGTCGATTTCGTCGTCACCGCCATGGCTACGCTTGCGCACGACGATGCGGCCATTGGCGCGACCGTGCAACTGGCCGACCCTGAGCCGCTGACCACCCACGAACTGTTTGACACCATCGCTCACACGCTCGCCGCGCGCAGTTCGCTCTTCCAAGTGCCGCCGCCGCTCGTGCGCGCCACGCTGACGCTTCCCGTGGCCGAGCCAATCACAGGCATGCCGCGCGTTGCCGTCCCTTACTTCTTCATCGAGCAGACCTACGACACCGCCCGCGCCGAAAGTTTACTGGCCCCGCATGGCGTCCGCTGTCCGCCCTTTCCCTCTTACGTCGGCGCGCTGGTCGATTACGTGGCCGAACATCCACGACTTTAAAAACTCACATTACCGGCACGCCGCTTGACTTTCCACCAGTTTAGAATTATTCTAAATCCAGTTTCAAACAGCTATGAAATCAGACGCGGAGATTCAGGCGGGCGGGCGGCCGCTCACGCCGCAGCGCGAGGTGGTCTTGCGGGTCGTGCGCGCGAGCGCGGAGCATCTGACGGCCGCCGAGATTTACGCGGCGGCGCGGCGCTTGCGCCCGTCGCTCTCTTACGCGACCGTCTACAACTCGCTGCGCCACTTGAAAGCGGCGGGCTTGGTGCGCGAGATCACGTTCGGCAACGGCGCGAGCCGCTACGACCGCGAGACCGAGCGCCACGACCACGCCATCTGTACGCGCTGTGGCAAGCTGCTCGATTTCGACTTGGCCGAGACGACGGCGCTCATGCAGTTGGCCGCGCGGCGTTCGCGCTTCAAACCTGAATCGATTCATCTGACGCTCATGGGCGTCTGCCCGGAGTGCAATAACGCGCCAGCTAAAAGCGCACGGCGGGCGAAGCAGAACAAAGGTTAACGGGTAAATTTTAATGGGCCGGTGTGCGCTGGAGAGCATATTCGATAAAGTGCGCGCCGGTCTTCGGCTTCAATTTTAATTGCAGAGGGATGGAGGATTATGGCAACGACAACAGAGACGGCGAAGGTCGGTCAACCGGCACCGGATTTTGACATGGCCTCGACCAAGAACGTGGAGAAGTTGAACGAGAACGTGAAGCTGTCGGACTACAAGGGCAAGTGGCTGGTGCTGCTCTTCTACCCGCTCGACTTTACGTTCGTCTGCCCGACGGAGCTGACCACTTTCAGTGATCGCTACGAAGACTTCGAGGGTATTGGCGCGGAAGTGATCGGTGTGTCGACCGACTCGGTCTTCTCGCATCGCGCATGGCTGCAAACGGCACGCGACAAGGGCGGCGTCGAAGGCTTGCGCTATCCGCTCGCCTCGGATCAGACCAAAGATGTCTCGCGCGCCTACGGTGTGCTGATCGAGAATCAGGGCATCGCGCTGCGCGGTCTCTTCGTGATCGACCCGGAGGGCACACTGCGCTACGCCGTCGTGCACGATCTGAACGTCGGGCGCTCGGCCGAAGAGACGCTGCGCGTCATTCAAGCGCTCCAGACCGGCGGTCTCTGCCAAGCCGATTGGAAGCCGGGTCAGAAGACGCTCAGCGTGGGAGCGTAAAAAGCAGTGACGAGTGACGAGTGGCGAGTGACAAGTAGAACAACTTGTCTTTAACTCGTCACTTGTCACTCGTCACTTGTCACTGAGGTATTCATTATGCCGATGAGAATCGGGACACAAATGCCGTCGTTCGAGGGGGCGACGGAGTGGTTGAACGCGACGGGCGCGCGCGCGGCGCATGAGGCGGCGGGGCAGCCCACGCTCGTACACTTTTGGTCGATCAGTTGCGGCATCTGCAAAGAGAACATGCCGCGCGTGGCCGAGTGGCGCGACGCACGCGCTGCCGAGGGCTTGCGCATCATTGCCGTCCACATGCCGCGTTATGAAGCGGACACGGACACGGAGCAGGTGCGCGATGCGGTGACGCAGTACAACATCACAGAGCCGTGCGCCGTGGACAACGAACACAAGTTGCGCGATGCGTTTCAGAACGAGCGCGGCTACGTGCCCGCCTACTATCTGTTCGACCGCACGGGCAAGCTGCGCGGCTTCGCGGCCGGCGAACGGGGCTTAAGTATGATCTCGGCCGCGCTCGACCGCGTGCTGGCAACGGAACAACCAGCTTCGGCGTAAAAGCTAAATGCCAGCAGTGAGCTGGAAACGAAAAGGCGATCCCAATGGTTGGGATCGCCTTTTCGTTTGCGCCTACGTTGCGGCGTTAAAAGAGCGCGGACAGATGATGCGCGACATAACTGAACAGGAAGAACGTGAGCGCGATTGAGCCGGCCAGAAGGGCCAACAGACCCGTGGCGATGAGACCGACGAAGAGCCAATCGCTCACACGCCCGCGCCGCGCATCTGCGGCCGGGACGGTCGCGCGTCGGCGCAGTAGCTCGACGTTCATCCGGTTCGCCTTCCACGCGGCGTCGAACAGATCGCCGACGATTGGGATCGAGCCAATGATGTAGTCGATGGCGATGTTTGCACCCATGCGCAGGAGCGTCGCCTTCGAAACGCGATAGCGGACGCCGGCCGCGAGTATGTAGAGCGAAACGGCGGTCGTGGCCGTGTCGCCGATGCCGGGTATGAGACCGACGATGGCGTCGAGACCGAAGCGCCAGCCGGTGCCGGGGATGCGAAACAGCCCGTCCATCCAGCGGCTCAACTGATCGAGACTCTGCTCGATCTCGACCTGCGTGCGTTGCGGTCGCACCAGCCGTAAACCCGCGTTACGCCCACGCGCCGCGAGTGCCGACTCGCGCACCAGATTGCGTGCTTGCATCTGCTTCCAGCCCTCCCTTGTTAAAAAGAGGCGTCCAACCAGCACTTGCGCTTGGCGCGCCAAATTGCTGTCCGGACGCTAACGCCGGCACATTAGATGCGGCCGTGCGTCGCACAGTGGTACGAACAAACAGCGCTGCGCGTTCGGCACGTCATGAAGCTGGAGACGCTATGTCGCCTTAACTTGCCATGATGATGCCAAAGTGCTCACGCAGCACGGCCGCATATTCTGCTTGACTGGTTAAGGTGCGCTCTTGCCGTTGCGCGTCGTGCGCGGACGTTGTGATGAGACGCATCTCGCTGAGTGTGATGCGCCCCTGCTCGGTCGCACGCGAGCAGATGCGCGCTCTAGTGAAGTGCGACTGCGGCGAAGTCTGGTGATAGCGACACATCTCGGCATAATCGGCATACTCATGCGGCTCTAGGGTGAAGCGATACTGCGGCTGCCACTCGGCGGCCGTCTGATCACGCTGCATCAGGATCAGGTGCGCGCCGTCGGGGACGATACGATAAGCGCGCCGACCTTGTACCTGCGTGCCGCGCTCGTCAAGCCGCAGCGGCTCAAGAAACGAATCGCCAAAGCCCACATCCACCAACCAACGCTCGGCTAACGTAACCAACAACGTCATGTGCGAGAAGTCCGGACTAAAGCTGCCGTCAGGCTTGGCTACGCCGGCTGAGAGCATCGCCACGTTAAAACCGAGCGCCCGCAGTAGCGCAGCAAATAGACCGTTGGCTTCATAACAGAAACCGCCGCGCCGGTGCGTCACGATTTTAGTAAACAGCGCTTCATCCGCCAGCACAATTGGCTCGTGAGCATGAATACTCAGGTTCTCAAACGGCACGGTCAACAGATGTGCGACCTGCAACGCGCGCAGCGTCTCGGCCGTGGGCGCGAGCGCGCCGTGATAGTTGATGCGTGCGAGATAAGCCTCAATGTTCAATCGAGCCGACTCCTTTGTAAGCGCTCTTAAACTCAGTATTGTACTCCAGCCGCAGCAGGGCTGGGGGGCAGTCCGCTATCGTTCGACCAGCCCGCTACCGGTGGCGCTAGGGCCTTAAACGCCATTGCGCTGGATTGTCTATTCCCGTTGTTGGCCGTAACATCAACGCCCGTTAAAGAGGCCGAACCGATGTCAACCAGCGCGAGTAAACAACCTGTTCCGCCCGACCAGCCGACGGATGAATCCGCCGAGATGCAAGCCGAGGTGCAACCCGACGAGCCGACCCTCTTCAACCGTGAGTTGAGTTGGCTGGAGTTCAACCGTCGCGTGCTGGAAGAAGCGCTCGACGAGACGCAGCCGCTGCTCGAACGGTTAAAATTCCTCGCCATCTTCGCGACCAACTTGGACGAGTTCTTCATGATCCGCGTGTCGGGTCTGATGGAAGAGGTGGAGGAAGGCGTCGCTACGCCGTCGCCCGATGGGCTGACACCGGCGCAGCAGTTAAAGGCCATCAGCGAGCACCTGCGGCCGTTGCTCGCCGAACACTCGCGTTGTCTCCGTCAAGAAGTCCTGCCCCAATTAGAAGCGCAGGGCATCGCCCTGACGCACTATGCCGCGTTGACCAAGACCGAGCGGCGCGCGGTTGATAGGTATTTCACGACGAATGTCTTCCCTGTGCTGACGCCGCAAGCGGTCGATCCGAGTCATCCGTTCCCCTACATCTCAAACTTGAGTCTCAATCTCGGTCTGATGATCGAACCGGCCGCTGGCGTCTTACCCGTCTCGCCCACTCAGACGGGGCCGCAGTTTGCGCGCGTCAAAGTGCCACCGCTCGTGCCGCGCCTCGTGCCCGTCGGCGACACGGGCACGAAATTCACGTTCCTCGACGAGTTGATCGCGGCCAACGTCGGCGCGCTCTTCCCCGGCATGAAGCTGAGCGCGTGTCATCTGTTCCGCGTCACGCGCGATGCCGATATTGAAATCCGCGAAGATGAAGCGGGCGATCTGCTCCGTTTGATGGAGCAGAAGCTGCGCCGGCGTGCGCGCTTCGGCGACGCCATCCGGCTCGAAGTCGCCGCCTCCATGCCACGCGCGATGGTCGAATACCTGACGAGCGCGTTGGAGTTTACGCCGGACGACGTGTATACGGTTGACGGCCCCATGAACGTGCCCGACCTGATGGCGCTCTACGCGCTTGATCGGCCCGACTTGAAAGACGGGCCGCTGCAAACGCAACTCCCGCCCGCGCTCCGACAGAAGCGTTCGATCTTCGAGGTCGTCAAGGGGCAGGACGTGCTGCTACATCATCCTTACACGGCCTACAGCGCAGTCACGGATTTCATCAACGCGGCGGCGCGCGACCCCGACGTGCTCGCCATCAAGATGTGTCTCTATCGCACGGGCAAAGACTCGCCGGTCGTACAGGCGTTGATGGACGCGAGCGAGCGCGGCAAACAGGTGGCGGCGCTCGTCGAACTCAAGGCGCGCTTCGACGAAGAGAACAATATCGGTTGGGCGCGGCGGTTGGAGCGCGCGGGCGTGCATGTCGTCTACGGGGTCGTCGGCCTCAAGACGCACTGCAAGCTCGCGCTCGTCGTGCGCCGCGAGGGCGCTGGGCTGCAACGCTACGTCCACGTCGCGACCGGCAACTACAACCCGACCACCTCGCGCGTCTACACGGACTTCGGTCTCTTGACCGCCGACGCAGAGATCGGTGCGGACGCCGCCGAGTTGTTCAACTGTCTGACGGGCTGCGCGCGGCAACTCGAATATCGCCGCCTGTTGGTTGCGCCCGTCAACTTGCGTGCGCGCATGCTCGC
The DNA here is from genome assembly GCA_045807745.1 of Pyrinomonadaceae bacterium. Classification (GTDB taxonomy): domain Bacteria; phylum Acidobacteriota; class Blastocatellia; order Pyrinomonadales; family Pyrinomonadaceae; genus QHXQ01. Next base: position 243,547 of record JBJMGT010000042.1, on the reverse strand, counting down.
GCTCATCAACCGCGAAGCTGAACACGCGCGCGCTGGGCGACCCGCGCACCTCATCGCCAAGATCAACAGCCTGACCGACACGGATATCATCGACGCGCTCTACGCGGCTTCGCAGGCGGGCGTGTCCGTCGAGTTGATCGTGCGCGGCGTCTGCGCGCTCCGGCCCGGCGTCGTGGGTCTATCGGAACGCATCTGCGTGCGCTCAATCGTCGGGCGCTTCCTCGAACACAGTCGCATCTACTATTTCCGGAATGGCGGCGACGAAGAGGTCTACATCGGCAGCGCCGACTGGATGCGCCGCAACCTGACGCGCCGCGTCGAGGTCGTCACCCCCGTGTGCGATGAAGCGCACAAGCGTTATTTGAAAGATGAGATTTTAACCGCCTACCTGAGTGATAACGTCAAGGCTCGTGTCTTGCGCCCTGACGGTGCTTACGAGCGTGTGCGCCCCGCACCCGGCCAAGCGCCGTTCGGCGTCCAGTCCCGGCTGGCCGAGCCGGCCAGCAGTTATCCGAACATGGACGCCTAGCCCATCCATCCAGCAAGATCAGCAGTACGCTTTCACATACAGCGTTAATGGTGCGAGGCGCGGCTTTGCAACGCAACCAGCTACTGTGAATGTGTAATTCGCTCTGTTCTTTTGAGCATCCAACATCGCCTGCCGAAGAATGCGAACGCTTGGCCCGCTTAATGTCTGCATAGCTCTTGTGCGAGTGCGGGCGCGCAGGCCATTTTTGCCGCTAGCGGGGCACGCGCTTTTTAGCCACCTGCTTGCGGCTCGCCAGCCTCAGTACGTCGCCCGGTTGACAGTTCAGCGCGCGGCAGATCGTCTCTAAAGTAATGAAGTTGATCCCCAGCGCCTTACCTTTCTTCAACCGCCACAGCGTCGTGTGGCTGATGCCCGTCTCTTTGGCCAGCCAATAGAACGTTCGCCCATGCGCTGCTAGTAATTTATCGAGTCTCGTCTCAATCAATGTGCGCCTCTCTTGCTAACGTTATTGTTTACCACATACGAGATATATCACCTATAGCATATACTCTACAATTGACATATACATTTGTCTAGCGTAAGGTTGCACCGAACCGAGTCCGCTTACTCTCTTCTCAGCTCCTCCGGAATCCGCCGGATCACCTGAAGCCCGCAGCCCAGTAAAGGAAGCTCGCCCGGAAACGCATTCTTTAATAACACGGGCAGCGTTGCGCAAAATGATAGAAGCTGGGAAAAGCAACGACAGTTAAGATGAACGGAATCCGAGTCTATATCAACATGGCAGGCGTGGGCCCGACCCGCGAACCCGCCGTGTTCTATAGCCGCCGCGCAGACGGTCCATATTACCGCTGGCGCTTTGAGCAGCAGTCCGAGCAATGGCGTTTCCGCCGTGTGCAGCCAACGGTCTCGATGCTCAAGGTGTTCCGCATTGCGCCTTGGGACGGTACGCCGCCCGCCCTGCAAAAGAAGCTGGCTGAACATTATTTTGAATAGCGGGCAGGAAGTAAGCTTATGACCAACACCAACAAAACAACGAGGCCATTAACCGCGCGCTTCATAGATGAAGGCGCGAAAGTTTTTTTAGAGTTGCTGAATGAGACCGACCAAACGCTCAGATGTGTCGAGGTGCTGACTATCTTTTTAAAAGATGAAGACACGCCCGGCGGTGGCCCGGCCCAAGCTAGTATTAAGTTTAAGGATACAGAATGTATCTACCCGAAAGAGAAGGTCATCTTGTCGCACCGAACCTGGATCAATAGTAAACCGGCCGAGCCTGATGGCGATCAGTTGCAGCGGCTTAAAATAATAGCGGGTGCCAGTAACCCTTACGTGCTGGATATTTCGTGGCAGGATGCGGAGGGCAAATCGCGCTTTCAACGAATCCCGGTAGGCCACTGATTATCTGATCAGCTCACTCATCTTCAGTTTAATTTGCAGCAGGCGCGCGTTGCCCGCCATATCGTTGACCCACTCCCAAATGGTGCTCGTCGCCCCGCTGGCGCTGATTGTTAATGTCGCCCGGCTCTCATCGGGCACAGGCATACGGTCAGGCGTCTGTTGCGCCCAAGCTTCATGTTCAATTAACAGCTTGATCAGTTCTAGTAACTTACCCTGTGGGATGGCAGTCTCAGAGACCTGTGGTGCGGCCGCGCCCTGCGCCCACTCACGGCGTTCACCGCAACCACGCCCCCGAATGATGATCTCTAGCCCGCCCCACAGGCCATGCAGATCATCATAGGTAATCACGAGGTCGGGCGGAATTTCCCCGCCCTGCAAGATTGCCTTCAACGCACTCTCCGCAGCCATACACCTTAATTGTGATTAATTACATAGCCGCACCTAACGCACCGCAAGCACGCGCCCCGCGCGTGCAGCACACAAGCGCCGACGCGCGGAAGAACGATGAGCGGGACGTTATCGCGGGGTCAACGGCAAGCGGTTGTTATGCCGCCCGCTGATTGCCCCACGCGCCTTTGACATTAACTCCTTAACCGGAAACGCTGAATGAGCCGACACGCCGCGCAGCACCACCGCGCAAGAAGCGCCGGGCGCAGGTCAACAGCTTACGCCACACCGACGGCTGCACTCTCGGCGGCTGATTGTCATCATGCGAGTCATCCATTATCCGGCTCGCTATCGCAACGCACCCGTCGCAGATGTAAACCCGCGGGCCGGCGACCAGCTTCAAGACTTCGGTATCGTCCTTCCCGCAGAATGAGCAACAGAGACGTCTGAGCTTAATCATCTGAGTCACCTCCATAAGCGAGGGGCTTTTCTCCGAAGTATACGTCCGTTAGCTGAAAGCGGCATAACGCCCGCCAGCACTCGCCGCCCCGCAACCATTATCACAGCATGAGAGCCGTCATGTCGGTGGTCGAGTGCCTGCCGTTGTCAGGTGCGGCTTCTGCCATCATGTTAGCTCTGTGATCAGCAAAGGGGGCAAGTCTAACGCGCGCGCAGCCCAAGGCAGTGCTGTCTCTAACTGCCGGCGCTGAACCATGCGGACGCGCGGGGCATAGCTTATCTCCGGCAAACCGGCGCGGGCAGCGAAAAAGCCCGACACCCAAGCCGCGACTTCCGGCGCATCAGGTAAAATCTGTTCCGGCGCAAGCCCACTCTCATAGGCCAGACTGGGCAGCCAGAAGCCGAGATCAAGTCTGGGATTAGCCAAACAAGCTAAGTTCCAATCAACGAAGAGAGCGCGCTCGGCCGTGATGCAGATATTGTCGCTGCGTAAGTCCCAGTGCGCCAGGCTATCGCCTGCGGTGGGACAGCGCTCTTCATACTGTATAAGGCTGGGGAGTGCCGCCTCAAGCCATCCGGCATCAGCCAGCCTGAGCGCCAGGAAAGGCTCTGGGTCAGCGGCAACCGTCTGCCAGTGCGCAGCACTCATGCCATAAAGCTGCGCATAGGTTTCCACTGCTGCCGGTGTGTGATGCAGCACATCGATTTGGGCCAAAGTCAGATCGATCTGCCGCCCGTCCCACGGCGGCGGCCAATGTTGCAAGGATAGGTCTTCGATGATGAGGATAGGTTCGGACGCATGATCTTCGGCCGCCACAAAGCGCGGCATGAAGTCGCCGCTTAACGAATTGTAGATGCGGATCTCACGACTCAGACCCTGACTCGTATCCGGCGTCGTGCCGATTTTGGCGAAGAAGCTGGCTTCAGTCGTTTGGCACAGCAACCGCAGCGCCGGAGTATAACCGCCCTCGACCCGGCGATATGATTCGACCTTCGTGCCGATGAGTCTTTCTATGCGAGCAGTCAGTTCTCGGCGCAGTATGTCTTCAATCATCGCACTAAGCGTCACCATTAGCGCCAGCGCCTAACTCTTGATATAACCCGCGCCCCGTTCCACTTTCATGAGAGGCTTCGTGACGGGTCGTCGGGTGCAGGCCGTTGTTAGGCGCGGTCTCGAATACGCATGCTACCTTCGAACTACGCGACTCTCGACCAGATTCTTTAACCTGCCAAGCTCTGCTCCCATACCGTCTCGGGCCAAGATATGAAAGTAGATGAAGCCACTAATCCACGCCAAGAGGGGGATCGGGCTAAGCATCCCTTCCGTGTGCGAGACAGTCGTGCTACCCCCGCATGACCTGAAGCTCAAGGTGAAATACCCGCGCAAGAGACCCCTGCCTGCCTGCACCCCGCTATAATGCGTCGGCGGGCGGTAATGATACTGATACAAAAAGCCGCATGTTAGCCCCGCGACTTTCAGATAGCTCTTGACCAAGACCAAGTGCGCGCTCAAGCTTCTGACTACTTCAATTCGGCTGACCTCTGGCGCGTAGGCAGGAACCATTTCCGGGTCAGAGGCAAAGGCATAGACCTGTTCGACAGGCGCGTCAATCTTCAGACTTTCGCAGATTTGGTATCGCCAGACGTTCATCTGCTCCACCACCTAGACATTGCTCTCTCTGCAACAGCACACTAGCGGCCTAACGCCCGGCATCAGCGGCGCGCACGGGCTTTTGATGATGACAAAGTTACTGAGCTGCGCGTCCGCTGCATGCCGTGGTTAGATGCGGTGCGTGTGCGACGCTGATTTACCCTCAGCACAATTCCTCGGTTTTCACAATAGCTTTTAACTTCATCAACGATTTTCTCAGGCGGTAAAACTGTGCGAGGCACTAATCCCGCTGACCATGTCAGTTCTTCGCCTTGCAAAAGTTGGTTTAGCCTCCCCTTGAGCGCTCTAACTCCTCTCACACGGATTTTAGGCGAGGTGACTTCGCGAAAAGTTTTAAGGCGATTCGTCCCGACGACCAACGAGAAATACCACTGCCCGCGACTTTGCCAACTGTACAACTCGTATCCCTTCATGGAGTGCGGCAACGTCGCGCCACGTGATTGAGCAAGGGATGCCTGGCAACATCCAAACAAGAGAGACGCTACAACCATGATTGTTATTATGTAGGATGTAGATTTCATCATACTTCAATAACATCTAACGAACATCTAACTACTATTAGACCGCTAGTAGCGGTAATTCTCATTTAGGGCGACAGCGGTCTAAGCACCTCTAGAGGGACAAACTACCGCTAGGGTCGGTCTAGACATCCCCGTAGGTGACTACTACCATCGGCAAAAGAGCGGGCAGTCCCAAAGCAAGAGGCGGCAGAGACAGGCGCGCGCATCCCCGTCGCTCTGCCATCGCACAACTGCGGCTTAACGGTTCAAGCCCTGCCATGCGCCCGACTGGATAAAGCTGGCCCAATAGAACGGGTGCGCACGGTCAGTCGCACGCGGGGCGCGCTGCTGGTTCATCTCTGCGCCGAGACCGCGCTCCGCACCAGCCTGCGACGTGACGCCTACGCCCTTAAGCATCTCTAGTTGCACTTGCCTGAGCGCGTCTGTCCGCCCCGCACCTGCTTGCAGACGTTGGTAGTAAGCCGCCATCAGATCGCGGGTCGCGGCGTCGTCCACTTGCCACAGAGACATCACCTGACTCTCTGAGCCGGCGAGCACGAGCGCGCGCCTCAGCCCATAGACGCCTTCGCCATTCTTAACTTCGCCGAGGCCCGTCTCGCAGGCTGAGAGGACAACGAGCTTCGTGCCCCAGAGATCAAGCCCGGCCGCTTCGAGCGCCGTTAGTATGCCATCCTCGCCGCCCGCGCTCTGATGTTGGTTTGCACCCGAAAGTGCGAGACCGGAGCGCAGCAGCGGATTCTCACTGCGCAAGGGCGCAGATGATGTTGATGCTGCGCTCGCATCGTTACTAAGGGCTAGTCCGCGCGTGGTCGCGGTCGGGTCTTGCGGTTGATCCGGCAGGAAGAAGCCGTGCGTGGCAACGTGCAGGATGGCAGGCGCGCTGACCTGCTTGAGCGCGGCCTCGGTCGCCTGCGCCTGCGTGAGCAGTCGTGCGCCGGGCAAGAGTCCGTTAATGGCCTGCGCCTCGCCAGCCGTACCGGGGAGCGGCGTGAAGCGGGCGTTGCGCAGATCGGCCGAGCGCTGTGCTGTCGTCGCGCCGCCTGTGGTGTTAGTGGGCGTGTTGTCAAACGCGGGGTTGGCGATGATAACGGGCGCGCCTTGCCGTGCGGGCGCGGGCAACTGCAAGCGCAGTAGATCGCGCCCGCTGGTCAGATAGGTAATAGTGTAACTTTCAATCAGATACTTGTTCTGCTCATCAACTAATGCGCCGAAGGGGATCAGATTGAGCGCGCCGTCGGGCGCGAGAAAGAGCCTGTGCGTGTCGCCGAGCAGTTTGCGGACGGGTTGCATCAATTGTGCATCGAGCGCCCGCGCAAGCTGCATGACATCGTTGCTGGTCGGGCGCTTCAACGCCTCGCGGAGTGTTGCGACGGCGCGCTCTAGGGCCGCGGCTTCGCCCAACTCGACCCACGCGGGCGCGCCTTCGCGGCGCACGACGTAAGCGGCGTAGCGCGCGGGGCCGAAGCCGCCCCGCGTGCGCCCCGCTTTGAAGTCGAACGGATAGTAGCGCGCCAGTTCGACGAGCGCCGCGTCGGCCGGAATCGCTTGTTGCACCGTGGCGAGCGTCACGGGCGAGACTTGCGCGCGGAACGGTGCACTGCGCGCGCTCACCTCTGTTTCCAACTGCTGCGCTTCGGCTTCGAGGCGCGCAATGGTCGCCGCCCGCGTCGCCTCGTCCGCTTGCGCGCCGCCCCCTTGCAGCAACAGCGTCGCCAGTTGCGCGCGCGCAACGGCCAGTTTGTCGAGCAGACGCTGATCGTCCGGCGTCAGACGCCTCCGCAGACTGCCAATCTGATCGCTCATTGCATCGAGCGCGCGCCCTTTGCGGCGCAGGAGCGTGGTCAACGCGAGCCGCGCGGCCGCATCGTCCGTGGGCGCAGCTTGCAGATGAAACGAGAGCGTCAGATTGGTCTCGCCGAAGAGCGTGTCGAGATAGAGTTGCTTCTGCCGCTCGGAGCCGGTGGTGAAGACGAGCGCAAGGTTCTGTTCGCGCACGTCGGCGGCGCGGGCAAGCAACGCGGTCGCCTTTGGTATGTCGCCGCGCGCCGCCGCGATGCGCGCGAGACTCATGAGCGCCTGCGCGACGTTGGCATGATGTGCGCCGAGCGCGCGCTCGAAGATGGCGAGGGCACGCTGGTAGAGCGGTTCAGCTTGGCGCAAGTCGCCGCGCTCTTGATAGAGCAGCGCGAGGTTGTTGACGAGTCCGCCCACGTCCGGGTGATTTGCACCGAGCGATTTTTCGCTGGCGGCGATGGCCCGCTGCAAGAGTGGTTCGGCCTGCACATAGTCGCCGCGCTCGACGTAGAGCAGCGCGAGATTGTTGCGTGTGAGTGCGATGGCCGGGTGATCGGGCGGCAAGATTTTCTCTTTGATGGCGAGCGCGCGCCGATAGAGCGGCTCGGCCTGCGCGAAGTCGTCCCGCTCGCGGTATAACTCGGCCAAATTGTTGACGAGCGTGGCCACGTCCTCGCTCTCCGCGCCCGCGCTCTGCTCAAGGGCGGGCAGCGCCTGTTTGTAGAGCGCCTCGGCCTGCGCATAGTCGCCCCTCAATTGAAAGGTGCGCGCCAGATTGTTGCGCGCGGTTGCGGTCAGACGATTGGCGGGGCCGAGCGCTTTCTCTGCGAGGGCCGTGGCGCGCTGCAATGTCTGCTCGGCCTGCGCGTAGTCGCCCTGCAAATTGTATAACTCGCCGAGGTTCGTCAGGAGCAGGGCGTAAGGCGGCGACTCCGGCCCTTCCAGTTTTTCGGTCAGCGCCAGCGCGCGCCGGTACAGCGACTCGCTCTCGGCATACGCGCCCGCCTCTTTGAGCGCCAGCGCGAGGTTGTTGATGAGCGCGGCCGTGTCCACGTGTTCGGGGCCGAGCGTCTGTTCCGCCAGCGTGAGCGCGCGGCGCAAAACACCAGCGCTCGCGCGATAGTCGCCCTGCCCTTCGAGTTGCTCCGCCTGTTGGACGAGCGGTTCGATCTGCGCGTAAGCCGCAGCCGCTTGGGCCGTATAGACGCTGAACCGGAGCGTCTCGGCGAGCCGTTCGTCGAGGTAGAGTTCGACGCGATATTGGCCTGCGGGCCAGCCCGCATTCGGCTTCGACAGACTGAAGACGCCAGCCGCCATAGGCGTCTGCTTGAGCGGGTAAGATTTCTCCGCGATCTGAAAGTTCGGCGGCGCGACGCCGCTCGTGTCCGTCGCGATCCAGACGCCGCGCAATGTCGCCCCTTGCGCCGGTACGTCCGCCACGCGCCACACGCAGACGACCTGTGGCGCATCGGGCGCAAACGACGTGGCCGGATTGACGATCTGATACTCCGGCGTGTTATCACCACCGAGTTGCGCCGCCACCAGCCGCGCCGTGCCCTGTGCACGCACCGGCACATGACCGGCAACGAGCGTTGCCGCCGCGATAAATAATGCGCTAACGAACAACCCGCGCCGCGCCCCTGTCAGTCTCTGCTTCATCTTGTTTGCTATCTTTGTCGCACTCAGTCCACACGGCTCGCAATGCAGATCACTAAGCAGCCGCCACCGGATGACAAGTCGCCCCGCATGACTTAACCGCCGTTTGGGCGCCGCGAATGGCCGCCGCGACTATCTTAGCAAGGCCCGCACCGCACTAATAGCGAAGGCGCACAGGCACAGGAAGATGAGCAGGGGTACTTTCAATGTGCCGCGCACCCCTAGCCGACGATTTACTTAAACGCCGCCGGCCCACTATCATTTGCTTGAACTCCGGTTGTCGGCCGCGCCGCGCAAATTGCGCGCGCTTGGCGAGTAGCTTCTGTGATAGCAGACGGCCAGCGAATGACTCACTCGTCCCCCAACGGTCTCTACAGCGTGCGCGCGTTGGCGGCCAGTCTCTTTGCCGGTCTGCTCGCTTGGCTCATCCTCGCTGGCCTCTGCCCCGTCGCCGCCGCCGCCCCGCCGCAGTACCGCTTCGACAACTGGAACACCGACAACGGGCTGCCGCAGAACTCGGTCAACGCCATTCTCCAGACGCGCGATGGCTATCTCTGGCTGACCACTTCCGACGGGCTGGTGCGCTACGACGGCGTGCGCTTCGCCGTCTTCAATAAAGGCAACACGCCGGGCATCAAGAGCAATCGCTGCACGGCGCTCTTCGAGGCGCAGGACGGCGACCTCTGGATCGGCACGGAAGACAGCGGCCTAATGCGCTACCATGCCGGCGCGTTCACCACCTATACGACCGCCGATGGGCTGCGCGACAACTTGGTGCGCAGCATCCGCGCTGACGCAGAAGGACAACTGCTCGTACTCAACGACGCTGGCCTCGTCGCTTGGCGGGGCGACAAGTTCACGCCCTACGCTGCGCCAGATGCCAGCGCACAGCCACCACTCTGGCGTTGGCGCTTCAACAGCCTCTCTTACTTCGATCAGACCGGAGTACACGCCTTCGCTGCCGGCCGCTTCCGCACTTACACCACAAGCGACGGGCTGCCGAACCTTGACCTCGCTTGGCTCTACGAAGATCAGACGGGCACGCTCTGGGCGGCGACGAATGACGCGACCCTCTTCCGCCTGCGGGGCGGCGTGTGGGCTGCTATCTCGCCGCCCGCGCAGTCGCCGCCGATGACAAAGCTCGGCGTCGCTTACGAAGACCGCGCCGGCGACGTGTGGTTCAGCACGACTGCGGGTCTCTGTCGTTGGCACGCGGGCGAGTTGACGACCTACGGGGCGGCGCAAGGTCTCGCGGACGCGCGCCTCAGCACGATCTATCAGGATCGCGAAGGCACGCTCTGGGTCGGCACGACGGGCGCCGGTCTCTACCGGCTTACGCGTCAGCCCATCACCGTCTATGCCGAGCGCGACGGGCTGACCTTCCCGAACGCTTACACCGTCTATGAAGACCATGCCGGCGACATCTGGATCGGCACGTGGGGCGGCGGCGTCTTCCGCTTGCACGGCGGCGCATTCACCAACTACACGGCGCGCGACGGATTGTTCGGCACTCTGGCCACGGCGCTCTACGAAGACGCGCAGGGTCGCCTCTGGGTCGGCACTAAAGGCGTGAACCTCTTCACCGGCGAGCGCTTCACCGGCTACACCGCGCGCGACGGGTTGAGCCGTGGCAACGTGCTGGCCATCACGCAGACGCGCGACGGTGCGCTCTGGTTCGGCACTGAAACCGGCCTCAGCCGCTTCGACGGCAGCGGCTTCACCAACTACACCACGCGCGACGGTCTCGCCCACGACCGCGTACAGGCATTACTTGAAGACCACGCGGGCGCGCTCTGGCTCGGCACGGCTGGCGGTCTCAGTTGTCTGAAAGACGGCCGCTTCACCAACTACACCGAGCGCGATGGGCTGGCGAGCAACTACGTGCGCGCGCTCTATGAAGACGCTGCGGGGACACTCTGGATCGGCACATACGACGGCGGCCTGAGTCGCTTCCGTAGCGGGCGCTTCACCTCTTACACGACGCGCGACGGCCTCTACAGCAACGGCGTCTTCCAAATCCTCGCAGACGACCGCGGCAATCTCTGGATGAGTTGCAACCTCGGCATCTATCGCGTGCGCAAAGTTGACCTCGAAGACTTCGCGGCGGGACGGACGAAGTCAATCGCGTGCGCGGCCTACGGGAAGAAGGACGGGCTGCTGAGCATTGAGTGTAACGGCGGTAAGCAGCCCGCGGGCTGGCGCACGCGCGACGGGCGGCTCTGGTTTCCGACGCAGCAAGGTGTGGCCGTAATCGATCCGGCGACGATTGAAAGTAATCCGCTCGCGCCGCCCGTGGTCGTCGAAGACTTTATACTCAACAACAAGTCCGTGCCCTTTCGCGACACGGTCGAGATACCGCCGGGCCAGGAGGGCTGCGAGATACGCTACGCGGGCTTGAGCTTCACCGCGCCCGAACAGGTGCACTTCAAGTTCCGCCTGATTGGACTGGACGCGGATTGGGTGGACGCCGGCACGCGCCGCGTCGCCTACTATCGTTATCTCCCGCCGGGCACGTACACCTTCCAAGTCATCGCCGCCAACAGCGACGGCGTCTGGAACACCGAGGGCGCGGCGATTCGGCTGGTGGTGCGCCCGCCCTTCTGGCGCACTTGGTGGTTCATCGCCCTTTGCGCCGCAGGCTGTGCAGGGGTGGCCTACGTGGTCTATCGCCGCCGCATCGCCCAGTTGGAGCGTGCGCGCACGGCGCAGGAAGCATTCTCGCGCCGGCTGATCGAGTCGCAAGAGCACGAGCGTAAACGGATCGCGGCGGAGTTGCACGATAGCCTTGGTCAGAACCTGCTCGTCATCAAGAATCGCGCGCTGCTCAGCCTGAGCGCGCCCGACGACAAGCAAAGCGCCGTCGAACAACTGCAAGAGATTTCCACGACCGCTTCGCAGGCCATCGACGAAGTTCGCGCCATCGCGCACGACCTGCGCCCGTATCAGCTTGATCGCCTTGGGTTGACCAAAGCGCTCGACGCGCTCGTGCGCAAAGTGGCCGCGGCTTCGGGCCTCGCCTGCACGGCCGAGATCGATCCGCTCGACGGACTGTTTACCAAAGAGGCTGAGATCAATCTCTATCGCATCGTGCAAGAGAGTCTCAACAACATCGTGAAGCACGCGCACGCGAGCGCGGCGAGCGTCGTTGTCCGGTGTGAGGCGCGGGCCGTGCTCGTCCGCATCAGCGACGACGGGCGAGGGTTCGCGCCCGACAGCGAAGGCGAGCGGCGCGGCTTCGGCCTCTCCGGCATCGCCGAGCGCGCGCGCATACTCGGTGGGCAGCCCGTCATAGAATCAGCGCCGGGGCGCGGCACAACGCTGACGCTCCGGCTCAACCTGCCGCCCAACCAGAACGGACACTGAAGATGCGCATCCTGATTGCCGACGACCATCCCATCTTCCGCGAAGGCTTGCGCAAGGTGATCGAGCGCGAGCCGGACTTTGAAGTCGTGGCTGAAGCGACCGACGGCGCGACGGCGCTCGCTGCCTTGCGCGCGCTCCGACCCGAAGTGGCCGTACTCGATATTGATCTGCCGCAACTTGATGGCTTCGAGGTGGTGCGCACCCTGCGGCGCGAAGCGTTGCCCACGGGCGTCGTCTTCCTGACCATGCACAACGACGAGGAGATGGTGAACGAAGCGCTCGACCTCGGCGTCAGCGGCTACGTCGTGAAAGATAGCGCCGTGACGGATATCGTCGCGAGCGTGCGCGCCGCTGCGGCCGGGCAACATTTCTTCAGCCCGTCTATCGCCGGCTACCTTGTCCAACGGCGCGCCCGCGCCACCGAACTCGCCGCGCGCAAGCCGGGTCTCAACGAGTTGACGCCGACCGAGCGGCGCATCCTACGTTTGATCGCCGAGAACAAGACGAGCCGCGAGATCGCCACCGAGCTGTTCATCAGTCACCGCACGGTCGAAAACCATCGCGCCAACATCTGCCAGAAGTTAGATTTGCGCGGCAGTCACGCGCTCCTGAAGTTTGCCCTCGAACACAAGTCACAACTCCAATAAGCGCCGCGCGCGCTTCCATCCTCTGCCACCTAGCCGCCCTATTCTTCAGCCCGCCTGAGTAGAACTACTCAACAAAAATGAGTGTGCATACGTGCGTGAAACGCGTGGACCCCTCTATTCACGTCGCGCTGTCGCGGGCGCATAGTGCGCGCAAGCTTACAGCAAAGGCGCATGTGATGAATCTCTTAATCATCGAAGACAGCGAACAGATGCGGCGCACGATCAAGACCTTCGTGCGCGATCTGGCAAGTGAGATACACGAGTGCGCCGACGGCGCAGAGGCGCTCGCCGCCTACCGCGCACACCGCCCCGACTGGGTGTTGATGGACATCCGCGTGGGCCGCGTGGACGGCATCACCGCCACGCGCCAGATCAAAGCGGCCGACGCGGCCGCGCGCATCGTGATCGTGACCAACTACGACGACGCAGACCTGCGTGCGCTCGCCTCGACCGCGGGCGCGTGTGCCTACGTCGTCAAAGAGAACCTGTTCGATCTGCGCCGTGTGCTGAGCGCGCGCCCCGTTCATTAGTGCGACCAGCGGCGACCGCTGTCTGCGGCGCTTGCGCACGACCCTGAGTTGCCCCGCCTACAACAAACACGCGCGGGGCCACAGACGCCATGCAGGAGGAACTCTTATGCTGAGCCAGCACCCCGAACGTACCGCCCGCCTTAGCTCAATCGTGAAAGTAAGTCTCCTCGGCGTCGTGATCGCGGTCAGCGTGTTCGCCGCCGTCGGCGCGTTGGCCGGCGGCACAGTCGAATACGCGGCCGCACCGACGAACACCTACATCGTCACCAACACGAACGACACCGGTGCAGGCTCTTTGCGCCAAGCCATCCTCGACGCCAACGCCAACCCCGGCGCGGACTTGATCACGATCACCGCCAACGGCACCATCAGCCTCAACTCGGCGCTCCCCGCCATCACCGGTAACCTGAGCATCACGGGCCCCGGCGCCAGCAACCTGATCGTGCGCCGCCGCCTCGATTCGACCGACACGGGGATGCCAGCGTTTACGATCCTGACCGTCAATCAGAACGTGACGGTCACCATCACCGGCATCACCATCGCGCATGGGCGCGGGGTGCTCAGTAACGGCGCGGGCGGCATCTACAACCTCGGCACGCTGACGCTCAATGGCTGCACCGTCTCCGACAACTACTCCAGCAAACTCGGCGGCGGCATACACAGCGGTCTGTCCGCCACGCTGACGCTCAACAGTTGCACCGTCACGCGCAACACATCGGCCGGCGGCGACTTCGATAACGGCGGCGGCATCGTGTCCCGCGGGCGACTGACGGTTAACGATTCGACCATCTCGGATAACACCACTAGCGGCGCTGGCGGCGGCATCGCCAGCGAATTCTCCTCTGTCGCCGACGCCGTCACCATCAACCGCTCGGTGCTCAGCGGCAACTCCGCCTCGCATGGCGGCGGCGGTGTCTATTCCGACCACGGCGTCAACATCAGCGACAGCACCATCTCCGGGAACACCTCCGATGTCGGCGGCGGCGGCGGCGTAAACATCGCCGACCCCGGCGGGGCTTTCACCGTCTCCAACATCACCAACACCACCATCAAAAACAACACGGCCCAAAATTGGCACGGCGGCGGCATCTTCAGCCGGGGCGCTAACAACTCGCTTAAGATTCTCAACTCCGCAATCGTCAACAACACGCTCCTTGACGACCGCTATCACGGTGCTGGTTTCATCACCTACAATGAGACGACTCTGACCAACACCACCGTCTCCGGCAACACCGGCTCTTACGGCATTTACACGCAAGACGGCGGCGCGCAGGTGCACCTGCTCTACTGCACCGTCACGAACAATCACAGCGGCCTCAGCGGCACGCTCAGATTCACGGCGCACGCCAGCATCATCTCCGGCAACACGCCGGGCCCGAACGACTACGACTTGAGCGGCGACCTCACGTCGGAAGACTACAACCTGATCGGCACGGTATATCAGTTCACCACCATCACAGGCACGACCGCCCACGACCTGATGAACGTTAACCCGCAACTCGGCCCCTTGGGCGACTACGGCGGCCCCGTGCCCGTCCACCCACTCCTCGCCGACAGCCCGGCACTCGATTCCGTGGTGAGCGCGAACCCGCCCACCACAGACGCGCGCGGTTTCCTGCGCCCCGCTGACGGCGACGGCGACGGGACGAATCTGCCGGATCGCGGCGCGTTCGAGCGCCAGAAGTACGTCGTCACGAACACGAACACGAGCGGTGCAGGTAGCTTGCGCCAGGCCCTGCTCGACAATAACGCGCTCGGCTACGGTCTCGTCGCCTTCAACATCCCCGGCGGCGGCACGCACACCATCGCGCCGACCGCAGCGACGCCGCTCGTCGTCACGCGCCCCGTCATCATCGACGGCTACACGCAACCCGGCGCGGCGCGCAACACGCTCGCGGGCGACAACAACGCCACACTCGTCATCGAACTGAGCGGGGCGAACGCCGGCGGCAGCATGCCGGGGCTTAACCTTAGCGCCGGCAATTCGTTCGTCCAAGGTCTCGTCATCAACCGCTGGGGCGGCGACGCGGGCATCTCGTTGACGGGTGCGGGCGGCAATCGCATCAGCGGCAACCGCATCGGCACGGACGCCGCGGGCGCGGCGCGGCTGCCGAACGCCATCGGCATCTCGATTCTCGATAGCGCAAACAACATCATCGGCACGGACGGCGACAGCAGAAATGATCTGGCCGAAGGCAACCTGATCTCCGGCAACTCGATAACGGGCGTTGATGTTTCGGGCGGCAATGCCGCCGGCAGCATCATCGCGGGCAACTTCATCGGCACGAACAGAAGCGGCACGGCCGCGCTCGCGAACACGAACGCCGGCATACATTTACTAGACGGCGCGCACGACAACCGCATCGGCGGCACGCTCAACGCCGCCACCAACATCATCTCCGGCAACGGCAGCGACGGCATCTCCGTCGAGGGCGCGAACACCAACGCCAACACGATCATCGGCAACTACATCGGCACGGACGCGCAGGGCCGGAGCGCGCTACGCAACCCGGTCGGCGTACACCTCTTCAACGGCGCGAACAACCACGTCGGCAGCGCGCAGGCTGGCGAGCGCAACGTCATTTCGGGCAACGGCGACGGCGTTGTCATCGGCGCGGACGGCGCGCACGGCAATTTCGTGCAGGGCAACTTCATCGGCATCGCGGCGGACGGCGCGTCACCGCTTGGCAACAGCGGCGGCGCGAGCGCCGGCCAAGGCATCGTCATCAACAACGCGCGCGACAACGTCGTCGGCGGCACGGGCACGGGCGCGGGCAACCACATCGCTTACAATGCGACGCGCGGCATCTACGTCGTGAGCGGCACGGGCAACATCTTGCGCGGCAACTCCATCTTCGCGAACGGCGCGCTCGGCATTGACCTCGGCGCAATCGGCCCAGATACGAACGACGACGGCGACACGGACACCGGCGCGAACAATCTACAGAACTTCCCCGGCAGCATCGCCGCGCGCTTCGACGGCGCAAGCGTCGTGCTCGACATCAGTTTCTCCTCTGCCCCGAACGCGACCTTCACGCTCGACTTCTACGCCAGTTCTGCGTGCGACGCGAGCGGCTTAGGCGAAGGCGAAATCTATCTCGGCAGCGGCGCCGTGACGACCGACGCGAACGGCAACGTCAACACCACCGTCACACTGCAAACCGCGCTCGATCTCAGCGGCAAGACGATCACAGCCGCCGCGACCGACGGCGCGGGCAACACCTCCGAGTTTTCGCTCTGTCGCCCGGTCAGTATCCTCAACAGTAGCCTGCAATTCAGCGCCGCCACCTACAACGTGAACGAAGACGGCCAGACCGCCACTTTGACCGTCACGCGCACGGGCAGTAGCGTCGGCGCGGCCTCGGTCGATTACACGACCGCCAACGGCGCGCAGAACGGCGCGACGGGCGGCGCTTCGTGCGGCGCGGCGGGCGCGGACTACGTCACGACCTCCGGCACGCTCTCCTGGGCCGCAGGCGACGTGACGCCGAAGACTTTCACCGTCCCCATCTGCAACGACCACACCCCCGAAGGCGCAGAGACCATCAATCTCGGTCTCGGCAACCCGGCCGGCAACGCGCTGCTCGGTGCGCAACCCACGGCATTGCTCCTCGTCCACGACAACGACACGCCCGGCTCGCTCCAGTTCACTACCGACGCCTACGCGGCTAACGAAAACGGCGCGACCATCACGCTCACCGTCACGCGCTCTGCGGCGGACGGCCCCGCCACGAGCGTCAACTACACCGTCACAGGCGGCACGGCCGCGGGCGGTGCGACCTGTGGCGCGGACATCGATTACGTGCTCAGCGCCGGCACGCTCTCTTGGGCGGCGGGCGACGTAAGCAGCAAGCCGATCACCATCACGATCTGCGCCGACGCAGAGGCCGAGTCGGACGAGACCGTCCAACTCGCGCTGAGCGACCCGACCGGCGGCGCTAGCTTAGGCACGCCCGCCGCGGCCGCGCTCGTCATTCATGACGACGACATACCCGGTGCGTTCCAGTTCAATGCCGCCGCTTACACCATCAGCGAGCACGTCGGCACGGCCACCGTCACGGTCACGCGCAGCGGTGCGTCGAACAGTCCTGCGGTCACCGTCCATTATGCGACCGTCGCCGGCGGCACGGCCGCGGGCGGGGCCGCGTGCGGCGCGGGCGTCAACTACGTGGACACTTCGGGTACGCTCACGTGGGCGGCCGCCGCCGACACGAGCACACGCACCTTCAACGTGCAGGTCTGCGACGACCTGCAAGACAACCCCGACCGCACGGTTAAACTCGCCTTGAGCGACCCGACCGGCGGCGCTGGCTTAGGCACGCCCGCCGCGGCCACGCTCAACATCACGGACGACGAGGCTGCCTTCAACGTCACCAACACGAACGACTCCGGCCCCGGCAGCCTGCGCCAAGCCATCCTTGATGCCAACGCGCCGCCCGCAACCGGCACTTTCCTGATCAACTTCGCGCCCGGTCTCGCCGGCACGATCACGCTGACGACGGCGCTACCCGATCTCGACGCGAACGTCACGCTCGACGGGCCCGGCGCGAACCTGCTCAGCGTGCGGCGCAGCGCGGCGGCGGGCACGCCAGCGTTTGGCATCTTCCACGTCGTTGCTGGCCGCAACGTCACGATCTCCGGTCTGACCATCGCGGGCGGCGTCTTCGCTTACGGCGCAGGCATCTTCAACGAGGGCACGCTCGCTGTCAGCCACTGCCTGATCAAAGACAACACAGGCACGGACGGCGGCGGCGGCATCGCCAATGCCTACGGAAGCACGATGACCATTGACGCGAGCACCATCTCCGGCAACACGAGTCTGTTCCAAGGCCAAATCGATGGCGGCGGCGGCATCTCCAACGGCGGGACGCTCAGCATCACCGGCAGCACCATCTCCGGCAACGCGGTCGATCCGTCGGGCCAGCACGGCGTTGGTGGTGGAATCTTCAACGCGGGCACGCTCAACATCGCGCGCAGCACCGTCACCGACAACACGGCTACCTATCCCGGCGGCGGCGTGTTTCAACCCGGCGGCGGCGGCCTGTTCCAGCAGGCAGGTGATACGGCTCCGTCAATTACCATCGCGGGCAGCATCATCGCCGGCAACCACTGCCCGAACGCGCCCGACATCTCCGCCGCCATCGACATCAACGGCCACCACATCACCAGCCAGATCATCTCTGCGGACTACAACCTGTTCGGCAGCACACAGGGTGCGGACATCACGGGCGCGACCGCCCACAATCTGTCGAACGTTAACGCGCTCCTCGCCCCGCTCGCAGACAACGGCGGCCCCCTACCGACGCACGCGCTGCAAACGGGCAGCCCCGCCATTGACGCCGGCAACGATGCGGGCGCGCCCGCCTTTGACCAGCGCGGGCTACCGCGCATCAAGGACGGCGACGGCGACGGCACGGCGCACGCCGACATCGGCGCATATGAAGTGCAGACACCGCCCCCGCCGCCGCCCCAGACCGGCCCCACCTACGTCGTCAACACGACGAACGACAACAACGGCCTCTGCACGCTCGACGACTGCTCTCTGCGCGAGGCGCTCAACGAAGCGAACGCGAACAGCGCGAGCGCGGACACGATCACTTTCAACATCCCGGCCAGCGATCCGAATTGCATCCTTGCGACCGGTGTCTGCACGATCCGGCCGCAGACCGACTTGCCAGAAATCTCCTCTACCGTCACCGTTGATGGCTTCACGCAGCCGGGCGCGCAGGCGAACACAAATCCGCTCTATCAACCCGCGAATGCTGTGCTGAAGGTCGAACTCGACGGCAGCCTGCTCAGCGGGGACAGTACGGGCCTCGGCATCAGCGGGGCGGATAGCCTCGTGCGCGGTCTCGCCGTAGGCCGCTTCACCGGGGCGGGCGTCTCGATCAATTCGGCGAATATCAACACACCTGCCCGACTCGAAGGCTGCTATCTCGGCACCGACGCGACGGGCACGCTCGCGCGACCCAATTTCGTCGGCGTGGAGGTAATCCAGAGGTCAATCGTCGGTGGCACAAGCCCCGCGGCGCGCAACGTCATCGCCGGCAACAGCGTCGGCCTCTACATTCGTGCGTCGCAG
This sequence comes from Pyrinomonadaceae bacterium, assembly GCA_045807745.1. GTDB lineage: Bacteria > Acidobacteriota > Blastocatellia > Pyrinomonadales > Pyrinomonadaceae > QHXQ01. Next base: position 224,548 of record JBJMGT010000042.1, on the reverse strand, counting down.
AACACCATCGCCGGCAACTACGTGGGCACAGCGGCGAACGCAGCCTCCGCCCTCGGCAACGATATCGGCGTGCTCGTCTCCGGCGCGAACCAGAATCGGATCGGGCAGGCGGGCGTGGCCGGCGGCGGCAACCTAGTCGCCTTCAACGCGCAAACCGGCGTGCAGATCAGCGGCGGCACCGTCGGTGTGGAAGTCCGTCATAACAGCATCCATGCAAACGGCGGACTGGGCATCGATCTTAACATCGACGGGCCGACGCCCAATGACAACGGCGACGCAGACGACGGCGCAAACCACCTACAGAACTATCCCGACCTCGAACGGGCGACGCGCACCGGCGGCGGCCAACTCACCATCCGCTACCGCGTGAGAACCGCGACGAACCATGCCACCTATCCGCTGCAAGTGGACTTCTACCTCGCCGACGCCGACAGCCAAGAGGGGCAGACCTACCTCGGCACAGACACGTACGCGAGCGCGCCGTCTCAACTGCCTAAGACCATCACCTTCACGCCTGCGGTCGCAGTCGCAGACGGGCAGCGCATCGTCGCCACCGCGACCGACAGCACCGCGTTCGGCAACACGTCCGAGTTCTCGCCCTACACCACCATCGGCGGCAACCCGCTCGTCGTCGCGAACACGAACGATAGCGGCCCCGGCTCTCTGCGCCAAACTATCCTCGATGCCAACTCGACCGCCGAAGCCGACGCGATCGGTTTCCAGATCCCGGCCTCTGATCCGAACTGCAACCCCGCGACCGGCGTCTGCACCATCCGGCCACAGACGCCGCTGCCTGTGATCAGTAGTATCGTTATCATTGACGGCTTCACGCAGCCGGGCGCGCAGGCGAACGCGAACGCGCTCTATCAACCCTCAAACGCTATCATGAAGATCGAACTCGACGGCAGTCTGCTCCCGCAAACTGGGATCACTCCGGGCCTCAACGTGCAAGCCGATGACAGTCTCATACGCGGATTGGTCATCAACCGCTTCCGCGACATCGCCATCCAACTCAGCGGCTCTGTGGCGCTCCCCACGCACCTTGAGGGCTGCTACGTCGGCACGGACGCGACCGGCATGCAGGCGCGCGCGAACACCCTCGGCGTCTATGTTGTCGGCCCGACGGTCATCGGCGGCACAAGCCCCGCCGCGCGCAACGTCATCTCCGGTAACAACGTCGGCATCACGCTCACTCCCGCGCAGAGCACTATCAACGGCGACTACATCGGCACGGCGGCCGATGCCGCGACGCCGCTCGGCAATCTGCAACAGGGCATCTTTATCAACAACAGTCAAAACAACACCATCGGTGGCGTGGGGGCCGGCGCGGGCAACCGCATCGCCTATAACGGCCTCGGCGGGATCGCGCTGTTGGGCGATCTCAGTTCTAGTATCGGCAATGGCATCCGGGGCAACAGCATCTACGCCAACGACGGCCCCGGCATAGACCTCGGCAACGACGGCCCCACGCAGAACGACCCTGCCGACACGGACGTAGGCGCAAACCACCTACAGAACTACCCTGAACTCGCGCAGGCGATGTTGAGCGGCAGCACGCTCACCGTACAGTACCGCGTGGACACGGCCACGGCGAATGCCACCTATCCATTGCAAGTGGACTTCTACTTGGCCGATAGCAACGGGCAGGAAGGACAGACCTATCTCGGCTCGGACACATACGCGGCGGCCGACGCGCAGTCGTTCAAGACTGTGAGCTTCACGCCCGCAGCTACGCTCCCGGCGGACGCGCGTCTGGTAGCGACGACCAGCGACAGCCCCACCTCCAGCGGCAGTTTCGTCTTAAGCAACACCTCCGAGTTCTCCACCTTCATCACAGTTGCGGGCGAGCCGCCGGGTGTGGTTCAGTTCAGCGCCGGCACCTACGACGTGAGCGAGGGCGTAGGCGCGGCGCAGATCACCGTCACACGCAGCGGCGGCAGCGGCGGCGCGATCAGCGTTGACTATGCGATTGCCAACGGCGGCACGGCCACGGGCGGCGCAACCTGCGCGAGCGGCATTGACTATTTAACGACCGCAGGCACGCTCACTTGGGCCGACGGCGACAGCGCGCCCAAGACGTTTGATGTCCTCATCTGCGCCGACGCGCAGTTCGAGTTTACCGAGACGGTCAAGCTCACGCTCACGAACCCGACCGGCGGCGCTGTGCTTGGCCCGGCCACGTCTGGCATCCTCATCAGGGACGACGATCCGCCGCCGCCGCCGCCCGCAGCCGACAGTGTGCTCATCAGCGAGTTCCGCTTTAGCGGGGCTGTGCCCGAAGGCTTCCCCGCTAGCACGGGGCTGGCGAACGAATTCGTCGAGCTTTACAACAACACGGATCAGCCGATCTTCGTCAACACGGACGACGGCTCGCAAGGCTGGGCGGTCGTCGCCTACAACGGCGGCGCGGCGGCCCTCATCTTCTTCGTGCCCAATGGTGTGACTATCCCGGCGCGCGCCCACTTCCTTGCCACCAATGCGAACGGCTACAGTCTCTCCACGCCCGGTGCCCAATACTCAACCGACATCAACGAGGACAGCGGCATCGCCCTCTTCCGCACGGCCGCGCCCGCCAACTTCGACTTGGCGCACCGCCTCGACGCCGTCGGCTTTGACAACGCGAGCACGCCCGTCCCCACGCTCTTCCGCGAGGGCACAGGATTGGCGCCCATCGGCGCGGGCAACGGCGAGTACAGCTTCGTGCGCAAACTCACGACGGGTCTGCCGCAGGACACGAACGATAACGCGCAGGACTTCGTCTTCGCCTCGACCGACGGCGGCACATACGGCGGCGTACAATCGCAACTCGGCGCGCCGGGGCCGGAGAATCTGTCCAGTCCGCTTCAACGCAATGCACAGATCAAAGCCGCGCTCGTCGATCCGCAAGCAGTCTCTACGTCAGCGCCCAACCGCGTGCGCGACACAACGCCCGTCACGAACGGCAGTCAGGGCACGCTCATCATCCGGCGCAAGTTCACGAACAAGACGGGGCAGCCGGTCACGCGCCTGCGCTTCCGCATCGTGGACGTGACGACCTTGAACACGCCCAACCCCGGCGGCGCACAAGCCGACCTGCGCGCGCTCACATCCGCCGACGTGATGGTAACGACGACGGGCGGCGCGAGCGTATTGGTCAAGGGTACGACCATCGAAGGGCCGCCCGCGCAAACGTTGGGCGGTGGGTTGAACACGTCGCTCGTGGTCGCACTACCCGGTGGCGCGCTCGCGCCGAATGCGTCTGTGAACGTGCAGTTTGTCTTAGGCGTGCAAGCGAGCGGGCGTTTCCGTTTCCTCGTCAACGTCGAGGCGCTGACGGGGGCGCAGAGTGCGGCGCTGACGAAGGGCGTCATCAGTTCGAAGCACTGAGCCGGAGCGGCTGTAGGCCGAGACGATAGAGTGTGCCGGGAGACAAGCGTGCACAACACTTGTCTCCCGGCACATTCCTATTTATGCCCCAACTGTTGTAGCTGACGACGCGGCCGGGCCGTATCGGCTGCGACCGCCGCGCGGCATGATGATGAGGCATGCGCGGCCCCGCTCAGCCTGCCACTATTATCGCGCGACTGCAACACATAGAACCGGCGACACACAGGGTGCGCGAGATTGCGCCAACGCGCAAGGGGGCGCTCCGCCATGACTGCAAAACCGAATGCGCCGAACAGCGCACGCCACTCACCCGCGCGCCGGAAGACACAACGACCGGTGCGGCCGCGCCACTGTAGATCGTGTGTCCAGCACACGAGCCGATCCCAACGGCAACAAGGTATATCTTCATACACGATGATCAACCCGCCAGCTCGTAACACGCGGCGGGCCTCGGCCAGTATCGCGCGCACGTCCTGCGCGTGATGCAGCACGTAGCAGAACAGCACGGCGTCGAATGATCGGTCAGGCAAGGGAAAACGCGCGCCGTCGTAGCGCCGGTATTTGATCGGGGCGACGGTGGCACGCCCCACATCGAGACCGAGCACGCCCCGGCCGAGCAAGGCCGCCAAGTGGTGGGCAATGAAACCACTGCCGCAGCCCACATCGAGCACGCGTGCGCGCGGCGGCAGGACGCGCGCCACCTCAAGCGCCATGTCGTAAGCGCGCCCGACCATGCGCCGCCGCCTTTGTCGCCGCCAACGTCGTTCCAACCCTCGCAGCCATCTCGTCATAAAGTAACAACCCGACCAACCAAGCTTCCGCCACGCTTCATGGCAAGCGTGGGGCCGCGGCGCGCTGTGCGCATTTATTCGGGAAATTGAGTGCCGGGCGTTAATGGCGCAACAAGAGGCCGACAAGTGGCTGCCAAACAGATCAGACGAGTGAGTGCGGCATGGTTGGTGCTTGCGTGGGCGCAGATGTTCGTCAACGGATGCGCGTCATCCGGATCGCGGCCCTGAACCAAGATGCAGCATGACGCGCGAACCCACAAAACACACGCGGTTGCAGCCATCACACGAGCAGCAAGGGGCATAGGGCAGCGGCAAGGTGAGAGAAAGATCGTGCCAGAATCGTACCAGTAGGCTCGCAGTGCTCCGACACTTGACAGGGAGCGCAATTCATAGGATATGTCTGTTCTTCTCTTCATTGAAGGCGGCGGTCGGAATCGAACCGACGAATAGAGGTTTTGCAGGACTATCTGGTACGCACTTGTAGGTGCATGTGTCCGGATGTAGTTTCGTACCTTTATGGCTGTGATCATACAACCCGATATAAGCCAAAACAGACCGATACTTACTATCGTTTCTACTACCCAATGTTAGGCAATAATATATGGAGCTAGTCTATAACAGGCTTCCGTCTCCCACTACGTTTCTGCAAGGGCTATTGAAATTAGCGTATGATCCGATCTATATTTCATGCTCGGCGCTAGAAGTCATCCTAAAACCTACTTCCTAGCCCTCTTTTTATGCGGATTTTGAGGTTTTGGGATGAGTTCTAGCTAAGTATTTGGACATTCTTTATAGCTAAACTCAGAACCTTTTTCGCTTTACCTTCTTCACACTCTGTATACCTTTCCGGAAGACACCCGTATCTTTTTGTGGCCATGTCACAACTTGCCCCACAGCATCAAGCAAAGAACGATTGCAATCCTGAGACAGGACAGGAGTCGCCGTTCGCCGCTGACGTTACCCTGATGCCTGAAAATACAGTGAAGGCCTCCGCCGGTGTCTGCGGCCCACACAACGATACACCCGCACCTACGCTTGCCAGTCGACTCGATGAGGCAGTTGCCGCCTTACGCCGGGTGGCACAACGCGGGGAAGGCACAGAGTCGTTACGCAAGCTTCTAGCGAAGCTGCTTTTAAAAAAGGGATCACTACACGCCCGTAAAAGTGATTTTGGGCAGTCCGCCGCGGCGCTTCACGAGGCTTTATCTTTTGACAGGGAGCGCGGTCAGCTTCTCGGAAGCGATGTGGAGTTAGCAAACATGGTTGGAGTCATTTATCTCCTCGGCGGCCTTCGCGCGGAGGCGGTGAAGTTGTGGGAGCAAGTACAGCGCGTTCGCCCCTTCGATGTTTGCGCGGCCCACCTGCTCCTCATCAGCCAACTGGCGAAGGCGTTCCATGCTCAAGCATCTGGCGATGAAGGCGAGTCCCTGCTTGCATGGCAGAAGACCTTTAGCAACGCTGTGCTGTTGATGCACGAGGAGTCGTTCGCGGAAGAGGTACGGCGGCACGCCGAGGAGCGCTACGGCCAGAGCGTCAACCACCTACAGGTCAAACAAGTGTGGCAGCAGTTCGAGCAGACGTTGCAGCATTGGTGTCCTAGCTCGTCGCCGCTTGGCTTAACTTTCGATATCGAACGCTCGACCGCGCAGGCGCTCAAGAAACTCGGCGGGTTTCCTCTATCCGACCAGGACGCGGAGCAGCACGTTTGCGGTCTCCTGATGCTCCAGCACCTCGGTTACTCGGACAAACTCGGCGGCTTCCTCCTGCGCCTCTTGCAGGCGCAGGGCCAACGCAGCAAGGTGATCAAAATCCGGAAAGTGCCCACAACCGGGACAGGCGCTGGTGGCTTTCAGGTGATGCCAAGCGCGGAAGAAGTGCGCCGGCTGTTGCGATACTTTTCCTGCTATCGGAAGTCTCAGGTACTGCTCGACCAAGGTTTCCCGCAGTTAGCACTCGAAGCCCTTGAGCACCCTCGCCCGGACGTGTGCGCGACATGTCCCGTCAACCGCAACGAAGTCGAAGCCGAGTGGTCACCGCATCTTTGCCAAGAACTCTGCGATAAATTTCCTGACGCCGACCCCGCATACGCCGATCTTGCAGAGAAGGGATACCTTCTCTGGCGGGGGGGCGTCGAGCTTGCCGCCGAAGCACATGCGGCGCTGGCGCTAACACTGGTGTCGTCCGTGCCGCCAGCCGTCGAACAGGCTTTCAAGCACTGGAAGGAGGCGTTGCGTCTGTCGAGTGAGCGTGAGCGCGACCAAGTGCTGCGGACGATATTGGGCACGGTCGCCGGTCGCACGCAGAGCCTTGTCCAACAAGGTGACTTTGACAGTGCTGTCGCGTTGCTTGAGACGGCTGAGAGTTTCGGCAATCTTGCGCTGAGAGAAGAACTCGAAGGGCTGCTGCCGGAGGTGCTAAACTATCGCGGGGTGCATACAGCTAACGGAGACAGCCCGGACTGGGACGCTGCCGTCAGTGATTTCAGTCGTTCCGTGAAATTGAATCCATATGACCCAGTCCCAGTCCGGAATTGGGCCTACGCGCTCAGGCAAAAGGCCATTGCCGTTCATCAGTATCACTTGTTCGAGGCTGCACAGCGGCTCATCGAAGCTCACACTGTCCTGCTCAAAGGCTCAGAGCTACTACCCGGCGAGCCGCAACTGCTCGAAGAGATGAGCACGCTTCAGTATGACATGCAGCAAGTCAGCGCCATCTTGGAGGCCGACTCTTACGCTTGGGGACTGCCGGGGGATGAGTCTAGGAAGGCTGAGTTTCTGACTCTCGCCGCAGACTTGAGAGAGCGAGTACGCGCCTCGAAGCAATTGCGCATCAAGGTCAGCGAGCCGAGCGGCCCGCCAGCGCCAGCGCCGACTCCCAGGATTAAAATCCTGATGAGTGCCGCCGACAATAGCTCGCCGGCTGTCGTGCGGCCAAGGGCGTCACGGATCAGGATTCTGGGCGATTGATATGTGAGAGATGCTTAAAGGGCAACTCATTATGTAGGCGAACACCTGTGCCATGTAAGTAAGCCCCCGGCGACTGGGCGCAGCCAGTTAGCGCGGACTCGGCAGGGAGCAGTTTATGAGCTACACCGATTTCGTTTTAATTATTGAGGGCGATGAGGAGCAGGGCTTCTCCATCAGAGCGATCAAGGAGTTCCAGACTGGACCGACGATAAGAAGCCTGGAAGTGCGCGGCACGCCTCTCCGTTTTGATGCCGGCAAATTCCTCGATAAAGAAAGACTCTCCCGTGTTTATAACAACATTACGCTGGCTGTTCACCGGCAACAGTATGACATGAATGTGATCCGGGAGTACGGCATTGACCTGTTCACCGAAACTTTCAAAGAGGCTATCCGGGATGAGTTTGTAAACACTCAGTACCAAGCAAGTCATGTGCGCATCCGCTTGCACATGCCGAGTCGGCTTCAGGCACTGCCGTGGGAGATCATGCACCTGCCTGAAGAGATGCACCAGACATTCCTCTGCCTGACGACCAACCTCACGCTGGTGCGTCTGCGGCCCGCCATGACGACGGGCATCTCGATTCCCCTGCAACTCCCCCTTAGAATTTTGATCATCGTCAGCACCCCGCTGGATTATGCGCCCGTCAGCGCGCGAGTCGAAGTCAACCGCCTACTCCAAACGCTGGCCGGGCTGATCAGGGAAGGAAGAGCTGTGGTGGATTTCGTGCAGGGCGCGGATACGTCTGGGGGGATGCTGACGAAGACGCGCCTATCGTCCTATCACATCATTCACTTCATCGGACATACGGGGGATGCGAGCGGCCCGCTGCGGCTCATCTTCGAAGACCGCGGGCGCAAGAGTAAGGCGATCACGGCCAGAAGGCTGGTGCAACATTTTGCGGCCAGCAACCTGCCCTCTGTGGTTCTGCTGAACACGTGTGAGGCGGCCGCGTCCTCCGTTATCACTCCGCTCACGGGCATCGCCGAAAATCTGCTAGAATTGGGCGTCTCCGTAGTCATTGCACACCAGTTTGAAATCTCGGACGAGGCGGCCGTCACCTTCACCCGGCGCATCTACGAAGGACTGGCCGACGGAGTCTCGCTCGAAGAGGCCGTCACGGCCGGGCGCAACGAGCTTGATGAGCAGTACACAGTGGAAGCGCTGACGCCCGCCATCTTTCTTCATAACGCGAGCAGCGGGTTGTTTATCATTCAAGCGACCAAGCGCGCGCCCAGCGCGGAGGTCGATACGCTGCTCGGTCGGGCCGAAGCGGCGGCGGCCGCGGGGCGTTGGGAGGAAGCAGCGAGCTACGCGTACGAGACGCTACTCGTCCAGCCCGATGCGCTGAAAGCCGTTGACCTCTATCAACGTGCGGAGCTGGAGGAAGCGCTCGACAGCGCCCTGCATCACGCAGTCTTTCACAAACATCTGCGGAACTGGCCGGAAGTCTTGGAATCGTGCGAGCGGTATTTGAGCAACTCATACGCGCAGAATCGCCCGGCGGGTGAACGCGAACAGGTCGCTTTAATAAAAGCCAACGCCTATCTACAGTTGGCGCAAGAGGCAGAAGACGCCAACGACTGGGTCTGCGCGTTGCGGGTGTATGAGAAATACTCGGCCGATTCCATCTTTGCGGCGTGCCCGGAGAGCGAGCGCGGCCGCATCACGAGCCTGAAGCATCTGGCCCAGGCGCACCTAGGTTTCTGCGACCCTTGGTTAAGGTGGCGAGGATAAGCTCCTGTCATGACCAATCTTCCTCACCCTTACGAACTTCTCCGGAGACGCGGCATCTATCCATGCTCGTCCGCCCAAACAGTCCGAGATTTCATCCCGACCGAGCGCCAAGAAAGCAACGCGTGGCGGGCGCTACAGACCCTGCGCTCGCGGTTGAAGATTGACTTTTTCGTGTACATCGCGCGGGACGAGACAAATCTCGCAACGTTCCAGCACTGGTTGCGCTCTGTTAAGAGGCCGCCCGATGCCGAGGCGGTCTGCCGGCAACTCGGAGCCGACGCGCCGATCATTTTGCTGGCGATGGGCCACCGGGCTGCGGCACGGACATGGCTTGAGCAGGCGCAGGCGCAGGACGTGTTTGACGGCCGGGCCGCGCACCTCCTTGCCTTGATGTCGCTGGCCGAGGCGCAGCACTACGAGGAAGAGCAGGAATACGAGCGGGCACGGGCCGCGTGGCAAGTCGCTATGATGAACTGGGTGCGCGCGCTCGCTGATGACGCCTATTGGGATGCCTGGTGTACCGAGCGGCAGAGGTGCTATGGCGACCAGCCGCACGAGTTCCGCCGCATCGGCTTCAAAACCGCGGTGCGGGAAGACCTCTACAAGTACATGCGGGACGAACTGGTGCGGCTGTCAGACGCCCAAGCGCGCGCGGGCAACCAAGCGTGCGCAGATGCTTACGCTGAGTTGCTAATCAGCTACGACATAGAGTGGTGGGGCGCACAGGCGCTCAGGGAAGCTGGCGGGGTCGAGGTCAGCGGCAATGCCCGTCAGTTTACCTGCGGCCCCCTACTGTTTCGCCAATTGGGGTTAGAACAAGCCTTCGGCCGGCGGCTCAACGAGTTGCAGCAAGACCAAGATCGCTTTGATGCCCTATCGGTTTCCGAAGCGTTCCTCCCGGGCCGGCAACCTAGAGTCTCTAATGAGGTCGTCAAGCAGATGAGACTCTTTTACTCTCAACTCGGACGCGCTGCCATCCTGTTACGTTATAACAGGGCGGAGCAGGCGCTAGCGCAGTTAGCGACCTTCGAACACGCCAACCCCGACTTCATCAGCGAGGACATGGTCTATGGTCAGTTGAGCAACGGGGTGGCCCTGTTCACGCGCGATATCGTTGAACTGGAGATTCAGGCCAGCCTCTACGTCGCCTATAATTCCATTACGTCTGTGCCTGCTAACCTAAACGCGGCCCGTACGGCTTGGGACAGGGCGATAGTTGCAGCGGAGAAGTGCGACCAGCGCAGGCAAATCTCGAAGATCATTGCCGAGCAGGCGCTCGGGCGCAGCAAGTCGCTCAAAGACACTACTGAAAGAGCCCTGCTTGAGAGGTTGGACGAGGCCATTAGCCTACTCGAATATGCCTATCCATTGCTGGACAGTTCTGACGGCGAGGTGGTCACCGCTGAGTTGGCGGAGGCGCTCGCAAACCGCGGCAGTGAGTACAGCGTGCGTAACGACCATCGCCCGGCGCTTGACAGCTTGCGCCGCGCCTTCGAGCTAGCGCCAACCAACCTAGAAGTCCTCAAAGCATATACGGCCGGGCTGGTTGATTACGCGCTCGTACTCGAAGAGGCGGGCGAGCGCGAAGAGGTCTTCACTCTGCTAAGTCAGGCGAATGAACTGGCCGCGCAGGGCCGCGCGCTTCATCAGGACGACGAAGATTTGTTGGAGACACATGAGCGTGCACAGCTAGAGCTTGCGCGCCTGCAAGGCAGAGACCCATTGGATGATGCCTTCGACAGGTTGTCTGAGACGCTTGACGATATCAAGCGTGAGCCGCGGGCCGCGTCCGTACGCGAGTTGATAAATAGCGCTGAGGCGAACCGGGAGATGGGCAGCTATGCGCAGGCCGTCGCCGAGATTATACGTGCCCTCGCCGTTGACCCCGGCAGCGCTTGGGCAAGGGCCGAGGCGGTTCAAATCTACGTCCAATGGGGATATTCACTGCTGGCGCTGGGCGAGATCGAAGAGGCTAGGCGGAAGGCGGCAGCCGGCTCACAATATAGCGTTGATGACTACCAACTCCGCAAGCTGCAAGAAGAGATTGAACGCGCGGCTCAGCAAGACTAGAGGCGAAGTAGCATGTTTAATGATCCCTTGATGCGCTGGGAAAGCGGCCTCTGCCCATACGATGCACTGGCCGAGGTGGGTATCACCGCCGCCTCTGACATGCGGCACGTTGATGACGCTTTGTACACTCTCATCGAGCGCGGACTGCTGACGCCAGAGCGCCGTGCGGCGTGGAGCGAATTGCGGCTGGTTGAGGGCCGCCTGAGAGTTGATCTCTTGCTCTATCCGGTCACGCTCGAAAAGATTCTCGAAGTTTTCGACCGGCTGGCGGACGTAGGCGAGGCTGAGTCGGCCGCAGCAGACATCGAGCACCTGCTGAGCCTCGCCGCCGAGGAACTCAGCCGCGCCGGGGGCGAGCCGCTCCACAGGAGAGCAGAAGGCTAACCTGCTCTGGCGAGCACACGGCAGGAGCAGTTTCGCGCCGTTGCGGTAAACGAAGAGGAATGATGAGCGAGTCCGATGACATGGAGCGGTTGCGCGCGCAACTCGGTGGGTTTTTCACCCGCGAGTTGTCGGCGTCTGACCGGCAGCACCGCAAGGGAATGGGCGAGTTGCTTCTCTCGTTCATCGAGGTGAGGGATTCCCTTGAGCGCCTGCTCGCGGCCACCGAAACTGCCCCGGAGTCAAATCCGGAGCGGGTGCGGGAATGGATCAACTCGCTGCGCCTCATCGTCCGGCAGGTTGATATTGCCTTTCGGGCGCGGGGCGTGACGCCCCTTGCGTGCCTGCACCAGCGGGCCGAGCCGGGCACGCACGAAGTCGTCGGGGCGGTGAGTCAGCCCGGCGTCGAGGAAGAGACGATAGTGAATGAGGTGATGCGCGGTTACGAATGGGACGGCGAGATATTGCGCAAGCCGTATGTCGTCGTCGCGCGCCACGCTGAAAGATCGGAAGAGGAGTAAATAGCGATGGTCTCTATTGGCATTGACCTGGGCACAACGAATTCCGTCGCGGCCTACTACGACGACGAGCAGACGCACATCCTGAGTAGTGGTCGGCCTGATGGCCTCGTTCCATCGGTCGTCACCTACCGCAAGCCGAGGCCTAACACAAGCGGGCCGGGCAGTCTGTTGGTCGGGCAGACGGCGCTGGATTACGCAATCACAGACCCAACCAACGCGGTCTTCTCCATCAAGCGGCTGATGGGGCGTTACTATTCCGAGGCTAAGGTCGCCGCGACGATCAAATGCGTCAATTACACCATCACCCCTCCCGCAGGCGATACCGACTCGGGGGTGCGCGTGCGCCTCGGTGAGACTGATTACACGCCCGTCCAAATCTCCGCGATGATCCTGCGGCACATCAAAGAGAACGCCGAACGCGTGCTCAACAAGCCGGTGACGCACGCCGTCATTACCGTGCCAGCTTATTTCGAGGAGCGACAGCGCGCCGCCACGTTGCAGGCCGGCAAAGAGGCCGGGTTCATCATCAAGAAGATTATTGACGAGCCAAGCGCCGCCGCGGTCGCCTATGGCTATACCATCTCGCGGGGCGAGCCGCAGCGCCTGCTCGTCTTCGACCTCGGCGGCGGCACGTTCGACGTTTCGATCATCGCCACGGCCAAAGACCCAAAGGGACGGAATCACTTTGAGACGCTGGAGATCAGCGGCGACAACTGGCTCGGAGGCGACGATTTCGACCGCGAGATCATGTCGGAAATTTTTGCGTGGGTTAAGCGCGAGTACGACTACGATCCGTCCGAGGACAAGGTCTTCTTGCTCCTGGCCAAGCAAGCCGCAGAGAAGGCCAAAATTGCGCTCAGCACCCTGACGGAGTCAGAGATAATTATCCCGGCCTACAGGCTCCCCACCGGCCAAGTGCTCAACGTTGACATTGCTCTGACGCGCCAACGCTTCAACGACCTCATCCGCCACTACGTGGAAGGTGCGATGCAGATTGTTCAGCAGGCGCTTTCGACGGTGAACCTCCGGCCCGAGCACATCACCAAAGTACTGCTGGTCGGTGGCTCAACCCTCGTGCCCATGGTGCGCGACTTGGTCGCCCAACTTTTCGGCAACGACAAGATTCAGCAACTCCTTAGTCCGCACCATGCGGTCGCGCTCGGCGCGGGCATCCTCGCGGGCACGCTCAAAGGTATCGAGTGCCCGCGTGACTCCTGTCGCCACGTCAACGACGAGGCGAGCGAGAATTGCGTGAAATGTGGTGAGTCGCTGGCAGCCGCGCCTTCGGTCGGTAGCACCTCCATCAACGAGCCAACCGCTTTTCATTACGGGATTCGCACGGTGCGGGGCGAGAACGCGGACGCCTTCTCGATCATCATCAAAAAGGGTACGCCCTATCCGCTGGCAAGCCCGATGACCAAGACCTTCCACACCACGGCCCCGAATTTCATTTGCGTCCCGGTCTTCGAAGGACCCAACACCGTGTTCGCCTCGAAGAACGAGGAGCAGGGCAGCATTGTGCTCGATGAACATTTTTTCAGCACCGCAGGTGTGGAGGTCGCCGTCAACACTGCTGTTGAGGTTTCGATGAACTACAGCCGCGACCGCATCCTTCAGGTCAAGGTGCGCATTCAGGGCACGAACGTGGAGAAAGAGGTCAAGCTGCGCCACGACCGCCCCCGCCAGGCCCCGCCCACGCAAAGCGACGACGGCGACTGGAAGAAGAGTCTAGGGATGTTGATCAATGTGGTGGAACTTTTCATGACGAAGTATGCCAACATGATCGGGCAGGAGAACGAAGCGCGACTGACCAGGGACATGGACAAGGCGAGAGAGACGCTTAATGGCGACGACTTAGAGGCGGTAAAAAAGGCCGCCATATCTTTAGACGTGGCACTCGTCTCCTGCGGGACGGCTAGCCGGCTCTTCCAAGCGGAGATGCTAAAGGGTCGTGTCGGGAAGGATCGGGCGCGGCGACTCGACGAAGTCGTTGCTGAAATCAAGGAGCGCTGGTATCAGGGCGACTACGCGACGGTCGCCAAATTAGAGGAGGGACTCAGACAGGCGATCTCGGCCGGGGAGCGGATGCAGGAGCACGTGAAGGAAATCCCCGACCAGAATTATTACAGAGGTCTCTTGCGTACGCTCGACGTTAGCGGTTCGAAGGAATGAAGATGTCTGCCCCTGTCAACATCGGACTGGACTTCGGTAGCCTCGGTTGGCGCGCTGCCTGCTACCTCGACGGCGAGGTGGTGCGCATCCCGCTCGCCGCGGAGTGGAATGATGCGGCAAGGTGGATGTCGTGTGAGGCTGAACCGGGCGAAGTGCTGGGCGTCCGCTTCCCAACAGTCAAGAGTAGTCTAGGCCCGCTCCCGCGCCGGAGGCTGGACGGCACGCCTGATGCCAGAGAGATCGTCCGGCGTGCCTTGGCCGAACTCCACCGGCAGGTCAAGGAGTGCACGGGTCGCACGCCTGCAGGGATCGTCATCACAGTCCCAGCCGTCTATACCTCTTCGCGCCGCGAGGCGCTTCATGAACTCGCTTACGCCGCCCGCTTCACAGACGTGCACCTGCTCAACGACAGTGTAGCAGCCGTCATCGCTCATGCCCCCCAGCGCGATGAAACCGCGACGTTCCTCGTCTTAGGGATGGGCTACAGCGGGTTTGAGGCGGCGTTGATTCGGGCGGCGAAAAATAAGCTGGTCGTGCTCGGCTACGACGGGGCTGCCGCGCCCTGCGGCGCAACTTTCGACACCCTGATCATGCACAGTTTTCTCCGCGCGCTGGCTCAGAGTCCCTTCTGGTCGCCCACGCTGTTTATGGCTCCTTTCGACTGGGTCGCCCTAAGATGCCTAGCCGAGCGTTTGAAGGAGATGGCCGCCGACTATGAGCGACCGCGACAGAGACTCGCCCTAAGCGCCCTCGGCAAGCAAAGGATCGAAGTCGCTCTGCCTGCGCACCAGTTCGCACATGACATCTTGCCTTTCTTGGACTCCGCGCTCAAGGCGGCCGAGCGGCTCATCCAGAGCGCTGCTGTCACGCCCTCGGAACTGACTGACGTTCTGCTCGTCGGCGGCAGCAGCAGCATCAAGCAGTTCCAGCATCTCACCGCTACTCAGTTCGGCCGCCCGCCCGTCCTTCTGCCCGCGGAGGCCATCATGCGCGGGGCGGCCCTATACGCGAACGAGGCCAGCCTCCTGACAGAGGTTGGGGCCATGTCCTCACGCGCGGAGGGCATGGCCGCCGAACCTATGCCGGCCCCTTTATCCATGGGGGTGTCGCTCTCTTATAACTTGGCGCAGGGAGATGGCGGCGCCGCTTCTCCGCACCAACACGCAACAGACTCGCACTATTCATCCGGCGTTCGGCCCGCGCCGCAGACTGATACCTTATCGCCTGCGGGCGACTCGATCCCGGCCGTGCCCGACGCAAGCGACAACACCGTCGACCTGACGCTCGCCAATACCTCCCGGCAAAGCCTGTTCGAGTATGTGCACAGGCTGATCGGTGGCGGCTCGTATGCCCATGCTGCCGAGTTGTTGACAGGCATCATCAATGACGCACAGGCACTGCTCGCCTCCCTCCCCGCCCCGTCTCCTGCCGCCAAGCTGAACAACGAAGTAGAGCTACTGATGCGCCAGGCCGATGACCTGCTCGCAAGCCGTCAATTTCAGGAGGCGGTGACCGTCTCGCACGAAGCCTATGCCCTCGCGGGCGACGACCTCGTCGCTTTTCTCAAGATGATCAACATACACTGCCGCGCCGCGGCGGCCTTCGACACGCTGGCCGGCTATCCGACAGCAATGCAGTGGCTGATGTGCGCTTATACGCACGACCGTACGAACTCGGCCGTGCATGAACGCATTGCCGAGCGTCACTTTACGCACGCCCGTCAGTTGGCCGATAAGGCCGAGCGCGAGTCGGCCCTAAAGGCACTTGAACAGTGCCTGACCTTTAAGCCCGACCACGCTGAGGCTGGCAAGCTGCGTGCTCTCTTGGTCTCAAATGGTTGAGCAGGTGCAGCACCGCTTGCCGGTGCGCGCACTGCGCATCAGCGCGGATGAGCGCGCCTTGGCACGTGGGCGAGGAGGAATGATGACGAAACCTAAGCTTGAATTGCTGCCGGTCACCCAGATTGATCAGAACATGAGCGTGCATGACGCCCGGCTGAAGTTGCAGAGCGAACATACTTCGCACGCGCTGATCGTGGACACAGTGAGAGGTGCGCGGGCTGCGCTCTTATCGGACAAGCAACTGGCAGATGCCAGGCCCGACGCGATCCTGAAAAACTTGGTCGAGCACGCCCCGGAGCCGCTCACCATCCGCGTGCCTTACGATCTCGACGATGTGGTGCAAAGACACGCGAAAACCCTCGAACTCCGGCCCAACCTGCCCGGCATCCTAGTGGAAGACGGGGCCGAGATTAAGTTGCTGCCACGCCAAGTCATCATAAAGGGCGCCACGCATGTCGTCACGCGCGGGGCGCAGTTCTACCGCTTGGAAGGCTCGCCGCTTGATGTCATGTTCTACGAATGCCCTATCGACTTCGAGCGGAAGATGGTGGCCTACTATGACCCGAACGACCCGCCTCGGTGCAAGTTCAAGCACCTGATGGTTCCCGTCGAAGACTAAAAATTTCATCCCGGAGCTAATATGTTCTCGACCGTGCTACAAGAACTAAAAGGCTATTTCAGCCGTGATTTTTTCCTCACCGTCTTTTTCCCGATCATGCTATTCACGGGTCTCAGTGTCACGCTCTGTCTGGAGATTAGTTATGGCCTGCGCGGCGCGCTGGCCGCCTGGGAGAAGCTTGCGCTGCAAACGCAGGGCATCGCCATACTCTGCTGGCTGGTTGTTGTGACGACCCTCTCCTACATGGTCTACAACTACCTGTATGCCATCACCCGCCTCTTCGAGGGCTACTGGACGCGTGTCCCCATCTTGTGGCGGCTGCGTAACCCGCGCGTCAACCTGCACAAGCAGCGCTGGAAGTACCTCGGCGAACTGGCGGAGGCTGCCGGCACAGTGACGTTGGCGAACGAGATCATTGCGGAGCAGTTAGCGTATTATCCGCCGTCCAAGCATCTCGACAAGATGATGCCCACGCTCTTCGGCAACATCATGCGCACCTCGGAGATTTATGCCTATGACCGCTACGGCATTGACTCGACCATCACCTGGACGCGCCTCCGCCCCCTGCTCAAGATCGAAGCCCTCGCCGCGCTGGAGGACAAGAAGATTTCACTCAACTTTTCCATCCTGATGACGTTCTTCTTCGCATCCTTCTCGCTCTTCTGGTGCACGACACTCGCCGCGTTCACAACCCGCTGGGGTCTGTTCCTGCTCTGCGCGGCCGGTTGGCCCTTCGCCTGGTTCTCTTACCGTAACGCCATCCAGAGCGCGCTCGCTTACAGCGAACAGGTCGCGGCAGTCTTCGATCTCTACCGACATGACCTGCTCAAGGCCTTGAACCGCAAGGTGCCGCCGGACATTAGTGCCGAGCGCAAGGAGTGGCTGCGCCTGACGCGCTTCTTCTACCGCAACGCCCCGCTCAGCCCCGCCCCGCCCAGTCCTGAGCGGCCCGATGGTTGGGAGCGGCTCGCCGACGTTCTAGCCGGATACTTGGAAAGAAGCACTACGTCCACGCCGGCATCCGCCGCCCCGCCGACGAAACCCGATTATGAATGACGTACCAATCCCGCCCAAGGACAACGACGCACCGACCCCGCCCAAAGACATGGCTAGGTGGCTCTATTGGGCCGCCTTCGCGCTTGTGCCTTTGATCGCGCTGTGGATGAGTAAGTGCAAGAGCGCGGAGCCTGTCGTCCCGACGCTCACGCGCGATCTGCCCGCCTATCATTTAATAAAAGATGAGGACGTGCGTATGCGGCGCGTCGCGGCCGGCGAAGTGACCAATGTGACCGTGCGCGAGACCAGTGCCCTCAGCGAGCACTACACGCGCCGCGCGCTCAATGCCAATCAACCCGTTGGCAAGGACGATATCGTCGCCGCCCCTGACGCTCGGCTGCTGACCGACGTGCTCGTCATTCCTGTGCCGGTGCGCGGAACAGTCGTGCAGGGCGAGTTGCCTGTGGCGGGCGCGGTAGTGTCTCTGTCGGCCGTGCCGCAGGCAACGTCGAATGCGCCGCCGGAGATAGTATTAGCTGAGGCGCTGGTGCTCGACGTGACCCGCAAGGGCGACAGCGATTTCATCATCCTCGCCATCCCGGTCAGCGCGTGGCCGCAGTACCAGTCAAAGACAAAGAACGCGCAACTGGTGTTGGCGCAAAGAGCTAGGTAACGTCGTCGGCCCAAGCGGGCGCTCAACCATTGGCCCCTGATACACGCAAGCATCCCTTGGCACGGCTCTTAACTCTTTCGACTTCTCTGAGGAATTATTTATGCCAGCAGAGATTAAATTAAAGATTATCACGATGGGCGGAGAGGAGATGGAGATCACAACCCCCGACGATATAACTGTCGGTGATTTTATCCGTGAGCTTAGACTTGCTATAAACCTTCCCTTTATAGATACAGACGGCCGCCCAATAACTTGGCAGTTAGATAATAAAGACACCGGCCAAACTCTTGACTCTCGAAAGATCTTCGTCGCACAGGGAGTAGTCGAGGGACACCACCTTTCGTTCATACGAACAACCGCCACTGGATGCTTTCCCGAATCAGCCAAGCTTCTTCTTCCTTCAGGCGCTTACGTGCCCATCGGAAGCATTAAGCCGCACGACAGTATATTGACCTTTGATCCTTCTACGGCCAGCTACTCCGCCGGCCAAGTAAAGGGGGTGTATCTGGAAACCTACGCCCGCCAGGTAGTAATTAATAAACGGCTCGTCACCACTCCCGATCAGCACTTCTTACTCGCCAACCGCACGTGGACTATCGCGGAGCGCCTGACAGAAGGAGATATATTGCTGGAGTTTCCCTTTAAGCACACCGTGATCGAAGCTATAGCCAGAGAGGAAATTTTGCAGCCGATGCGCAGTCTGACGTTAAAGTCGCCGCTCTGCTTTATTATGGAAGGCTGGGTGGTTAGAGATTTGTTGGGGAAGCAGGCAAAGCTGCCGAAAGCCGTTGATGTATTTCTCAGCTATGCGACCGCGGACAAAGATGAGGCAAGAATTATTTTCGAGCTGCTTGAAAGAGAAAAGATAACAGTCTTCTTAGCTGAAAGAAGTATAGAAGCCGGGCAAGTTTGGGAGGGCGCCATCAAGGAAGCCCTGAAGAGTTGTCATCATTTCTGGCTACTTGTTACCCCCGAAAGCCTCCGGAGCGAGTGGGTGATAACCGAATGGGCGTCCGCCTGGGCACTTGATAAGACGATTGTCCCCATACTGTTTCGCTGCCAGCCCAAAGATTTACCCGCTCGGTTACGAGCTTACCAGTGCATTGATTTTCATCAAGTCGAACAAGCAATAGAAACACTCAAGCTATAAGTTTACTAAGCACCGCTCATGCGCGAGTCATCACGCTGCGCCAGCTACCGCGGTGCCGCTGCTAAGCATGCGATCACAAGGGCCCGCGTATGGGGCGTGCGGCCGGATGGGATTTAATAACCATCCTTGTCTCCGGCACAGCGGCAGAGCCAGCGGCGGCCGGCCGTCCCCTGTTTCTTCTCGAATAGCCTGTCCAGCATCTTGCGCAGCCACTGTGGGAGTGCGCGCTGATAGCAGAAATAGCCCGCGCAGTTCGTCTCGCCGCGTGGACACTTGCACTTTAACATGCGCCAAGAACGCACGAAGTAAGTGGTCTTTGAGCCGGGGCAGACAACGATGAGGTCGCCGACGCCGAACGGTCTGTGGTCGGGCGGATAGTAAGGGTCTTTCTTATTGATATACTCCGAGCCTGGCGCGAGCCGTTTGACGTGGTGCGCCCTGAACCGGTGCACGACGAGCAGCGAGCGCATGAACACAAGCACGCTCGGCACGATCATCAGCAGGACTATCAGGAGCGCAAACGGCGTGTGCTCGCCCCGGACGTGCGGGATCAGCCCCGGCCGGACGTAAACCCAATCGTTCTTCTGCGACGTGTTACCGACCGCCAACTCGACGCTCAGGTTATTACGCGTACCATCCGCGCTGGCGTTGCTCGTGACGTAATCAATGACGCGCTCTTTATCCAGGAGCTTGGCAACCTGGCCGAAGGCTCCGGCTAGTTGGAAAGGCGTCGGTGAAAAGAGATACGTCCCGCGTGTCCTTTCATACTCCTTCAAATAGCTTACGTTGACATTGTCGCCCAAGCCGATGATTGAGATGGTCATCTGATCCTGCAAACCCATGTCAATGAGTTGCCGCTGACTGTACGTGCGACTCCTATTTTCTATGCCATCGGTGAGCGCGATCACTGACCTGCGGCCGGGCTGTCCCCGCAGCATATTCAGCCCTTTCCCGATGCCATCTTGCAGCGCCGTCTCGCCCGCTGCTTGGAGCGGAGAGATGCTGTCACGCAGATATTTTTTGTCGGTCGAAAACGGCGCGATCTGGCGGACGTTGTCCGCGAACCCGACGACCGCGATCCTAAAGCTCGGCGGGGCCATATTGATATAGCTCAGGGCCGCGGCCTTAGCCTTGTCCAACTTGTCGCCCTTCATGCTGCCACTAAGATCAAGCACCAGCACCGAATAGACCTGATGCCCCTGCGAGAGGACGTTCTTCGATACGGGCGCGCCGTTCTCGAACAGGTTGAGCGTAACAGGCTGTTCGTCATTAATAGGGTTGCCAGCGGCGTCGGTCACCGACACATAGACGCGGATGTGCGGGAAGTTGCCGGTATCAACCTGCGTGATGCGGGCGTTGAATTGCGCGCAGATAGTGCTCGCCGCCAGGCATGAAAGGAGCACACAACCGATAAGCTGCACAGCCACGTGTGAGCGTCGTCTTCGGTGGCTGGCCCGCAAGTCCTGCCGAAACCTTTTGTACACTCGCCCCTCCTACTTCGTCCTTATAGCACCTTGATCCGCAGCGGGCGTGTCTTCTCCTGAGCTTCAACGACGCGAATCCGCGCGCCCGTATCGCCCAGATAACGCCGCCGTATGGCTTCGTCAATCACGTTCGTGAGAATGTAGGCGGAGATGTATTCCCCACTCTTGTCCGAGCCTTGGAGATGGAAATGCGAGATGGCGTGGACGACCATTCCCTTCCCGACATTGAACGCGACCAGCACGGCCGCCGGTTCGCCCATAGCAGGGGCGTCGAGAATGACCTCGACGTGTTTCGGATCGACTATCCCGATCCGGTGCGAGGCCGTTTCGACCACCCAAGGCGTTCCGTCACAATTGGAGATGCCCTCAAGCAGTGGGTGCGCACGCTGTCTGACGCGCAACGGAAAAGTCCCCTGCGCCGACCCGGCCACCTTGAGACTTTGCGGGAACAATTTCTCTATGAGGTGCTCAAGACACCAGTCCGTGGTGAGTAAGACGCCGCCGGCGTCGAGAAAGCTGTGGAGCACTGTGCCCCATGCCTTGACATTTACCTTGCCCGGACAACCGACGAAGATCACGTCGAAATCGTTAAGGTTCGCCGGTATGTCGCCGGGAGAGACTAAGACCTTCTGCGCGGCGTAGCAATAGGGCAGGACTTTTTCCACGTAGTCGTAATTGCCTCGTACGGCCAACAGCCGGCCCTTGCCCCGCGCCGTCTCGATCACCTTGGCCTTGCCGGGGACGGCACGAATCTTGTCCTCTATAACCTGATCGAAGACCTTTTCCAGATCGCTCATCGTCTTCCTCTTTCATTACCTTCGCTGCAAGTTCGTCAATGCTCAGTTGTGTACCCTCGCCCCGTCTATTTTGTGCTCGGCAACACCTTGATCCGCATTGACCGCACCTTCTTCTGCTCATTGTCTTTCTCCTCCCCGCCCTTGTCCGCGAGTTCGTCAATGATTGGCTGAATAAATTTCTTCCTCTCCATGCGGACGAAATAACCGATGACAAACATGAAGATCGAGGCGAAGATGGAGGCAATCAATGCGCCATGCAACCGCTCCCGCCCCAGATCAGCCATCTTATCATCGCTAAGGGCCACCAAGATCGTGACAATCGCACCGAGAAGTACGCCGAGGAACAGGCAGACACTTTCAAGCATCAGCGGGTGCTCGACCTTCTCCTTGAGCAGTTCTAGCAGCTTCCGCTGGATGAGGACGTAATGGTCGTCGAAGAAGATCACACGATGCCGTTTTCTGATATTGCCCCTGATTTCAATTGTCTCAGCGGTTTTAGTGTCGGCTTTCGTGATTATCCCGGAGATCTCACTTCTTTTGCCGGTGCGCCCAGCCCCTTTCCTCTTACCCGTGCCACGCTTCGGGGTATTGGTGGCATTTGTGCCCGCCAACTCCTCAACCTCTTCGACGTATACGATCAGATAGTCGCTAATCTGTAAACTGGAAAGGAGCGTGCTAAGCGAGATACTTTCATCCAGCAGATTCTCGCTCGCAGAGGTGTAGACTTTCAGGATCGTCGCTGTGCTGAGTTGGAAAATCTCGCGCACCTCGTTGACGATTGCAGCCAGCGAAGAAGCCGCTTGGACTAGATGACTACAATCAGTCCACCATATCTTAGGTGAATCTTTCCTTTTTACCATGACGGGCAGACCGAACGCTGGAGGAGCTTCGGTGATGTCTACCCCTTTGCCCTTGTTCTGACTTACGCCGGTCGCGACGCTTCCGAGGGTTCTATCCTCTGCCATTGATTCACCTCTAAGCAGTTGAAGTGGTGCGTCTTCAGTCAAGCAATTGTGAGCGCAGGGACGAGCGTTTCCGGCCCTATGGTTGTCCCATGTTTGCTGCCGCGTTCAAGCCGGCCCAATCGCTAGCACGATGGACAGGCCGAGCGAGGTGAGGCTGACCGAGGCCCGAGCGGCTAGGCTGGTCGCTTCTGCCCGCTCCCCGTAGACAACGGCGCGGCAGTCGTCCGTCGTCGCTCTCGGTATCTCAGTCGCGCACTCCCGATCGCGATGATCTCGCCTTCGCGGAGCATATGTTCCTTGACGACCTGGTCGTTGATGCGCGTGACGCCGCCCTGCGCAAGATGTCGGAGGAACGCGCCCCGCCGCGTCAGCGTGATGCCTGCGTGCGTCGGTTCGGCGTCGGGGATGTGGATGAAAACCATTTTCGTTTTGTCGGAGCCGAGGACGGCCTGGAGCGGATCGCGGAACTTGCCAAGATGATAAATCTGGCCTTGCACCTTCGAGCCGGGCTGCCCCTCCAGCCAAGCGTCAGAGAGCACGTTAACGAAGACCGCGATGAAGAATGCAATGCACAGGCCGAGGAGCAGCAAGGCCACAATCGCGCTATTGTTTGGTATCGCCGAGTCGCTCAGGCTGCGCACTGCTTGCACATTCAGACTGCCCTCAACGCCCTGCACCGGATGGCTAAGCAGTAGTTCAAGGACGGCCCCAGCCAATGCGCCGCCAACGACGCCCCCTAGCACGCCGCGCCAAGGGCGTGCGCCTCCGATTCTCCCCTCCGCGATACCGACGGCAGCCCCAACAACCGACCCGAACAATGTCCAACTCGTAACGCGCCCCTTCATGCCGCCGCCTAAGAACGAGTGCAGCCACTCGGCGATGGGGAGCGTGATGATCCCGCTCAGCCCGCCCAGGAACGCTCCCGTCACGCCCGCGCGAATTGCCCCGCGAAAGGAGTAGTTTCCCTTGCCTTCGACGAAAGACGGGAAGAAGCCGATGGACATGCCGATCACGCCACCCAGCACCGCCAGATACTCGTAACGCATCGCCGGGGGCAGTGAGGAGGCGAGCTTATCCAGGAGAAAGTAGTGGTGCAGCATCGAGGCTACAACCCCGCCTAGTGCACCGGATAAGGAAAAAATGTAGAGGCGATAGAGGCGGTTCATTGTCAACCGGATCGGTTAAATCTCCTCCGCGAACGAAACGGGCGGCACAGCCGCACCGCCTGAGCTTCATTGCGGAGGCAATACCTTGATGTGCGATGTGGATTCCTGGTCGGACGGTGAAGAACTGTCCGGCGTAGAACTGCTCTGTGGAGAACTCTCCGTTGTAGTCTCATGCGGCGGTTCGCCGGCTGGTTCTTGCTCGGTGGCCGGATTGCGCGTTTCTGCTGCGGATATAGGCTGTGCGACTGCCGCTGCTTTCTCTCCATGTGCGTGCGCTTCGCCTGCCTTGAGCTGGTCGTCAACTACCGCTCGCCCGTCTTCTGAAGTGGAGGAAGGATCAAGTGGGTTTGCAGGAATCGCCGCCCCGCCGGTCGCCTGTTCTGACTTCTCCCGCCGGTCGCGGACGGCATTCGACGTAATTCTTTTGATTCCACCCAGACCCCACGACACCCCGGCGCGCAGCCAATACGCCACGCCGCCATCGGGAGCAAGCGCCTCTCCTTCACGCGATAACGCTGCACTGTCCTGTTGAGTCGTGAAGGACGGTTCGGCACTCACGTGCGCCTCATCCGTGTGCGCATCGTCGGCTTTGTCTTCTTGTACGGGCAGCGCCGCCGCGACGGGTGACACCTCATCGCCACCGGCTGGTTCTTCGTCCTTCTTCGCTCCTACCACGGTGACGACCGCGGGAGTCTCGTCGCGGGAGACCAGCGTCCGCTCTTTGCCCCAGACAAGCTCAACATTATTCCAGGTCACACTGGCCTGACTGTGGCGTTCGTCACAATGTTCCCAGAAGCCGCATGGCTTGCGCGGGTCGAACCCCTCCGTGCCCCTGACGAAAAATCCGCCCTCGTGTCTGATCGGATCGTAAACTAGAGCAACGTGCATCGGGAGGCGGAAGTTTTCGCACACGTCGATATCGTAAGGTGACAAGAAAATCCCGAAGTTCGGATGCGAGTGATACCAGCCGACGCGCTTCATATTGGTGTCGCGCCAGTGCTCCGTCTTACTGTCAAACGCTACCCAAGTGTCCTCTGTAAACGTTAACCTCGAACGCGTCCCCACGGTATGCTCCGCCGGCAGCGCGACCTCGACCCACACCGCCATTTCGTGCGAGTAAGGCCCCGGCGCAAAGCGCCCGAGCAGCAGGCCGCCGTGCTCACGCGTCTTATCCTGGCTCAAGTGCTGCACGATCTTGTCGTACGCGCTCAGAGAGAAAACGACCTCGCAGTCGTCCGGTCGGTGTTGCTCACCTTTAATCCTGTAGAGCCGCCAGCCACTCCCGGACGTGTTGGGCTGAGCCGTCGCACGCGGCGCGGCCGTCGGCACGGCCACGCCGCGTGCGGCCTCCGGCTTCGCAGTTATTTTTATGGTCTCGCTAGCCTTGGCGTCTTGCTCGTGCTCGTTCATAGGCAGCAATGTTTACCTTTCACGGCTGACACGCTCGCGCGGGTCGGCCTGGGTGGCCACCACTTTGCTCGGCGGCGCGGCCTCGTCAATCGTCCAACCTGTACCACCCGGCATAGACCGTCTCTAGAAAGATCATGAAGAGGAGGCCGTAGAAGATAATCCGCTCGAAGGTGGACGGGGGAGGATCGCTCATTTGCTCGAAGGCGTAGCCGAAGATCAAACTGACGGCCAATGCCAGCACCAGGACGGCACCTGTCAGGGTGATGTCTCTGGGCGTGTACTGCTCCGTTTCCATATTCTCTCTCGTCATGCTCCACACTCCTTAACCCATCGAGCCTAAGTATTGCCGTTGGGCACAACTTTCTTCACCGGCGCGGGCGCTGGCTTCACGGGCGTGGACGCTCGCCTCGCGGGCGCGGGCGCTGGTCGTTGCGAGCGGCGTGCTCGATGCAAGTTCTGCGTCCCTCCCGCGCCTTGCGTTCCTCCTGCGACCTGCATAGGAGGAACAGGAGTACTGGTTGGCGCTTGAATCTCAAAGGAGAGCAGTCGCCGATTGTTCGACTGCGGTATGGTGAACAACTGATTCGTACTCTCCGCCTCCAACAATTTCTTCACGAAGGCGTTGCGCGTCGGCGCATCCCAGACCCCGTTAGGGAAGTCGCCACCATCGGCTGAGCCCCCGTTCGCATAGAGCACCTGTTGTAATTGAGTAATCTGCATTGTAGGGCGTGGGACATTGATACTCAGGTGAAAAACTTTTTCGAAAAACTCCCTTTCTGTCTCCAACGATTCTGGCTCCCACTCTCCGCCGCGGGCGCGCTTAAACCTGACGGACGGATTGCCGTCTTGCGCAGACAAGGTGATGGCCGCGTCGGTCTGTTCCACGTAGAGTTTAGGGTTTTGCGCCGTGCCTGCTTGTCTGTCCAGAGCAGATGGATTGCCGCCAGCGCTGGCTTGTAATGCGCCTTGTTGATGCCTGTTTGGCCTACTCACCGACGATGGGGAAGGTGTTTCCCAGTAGTAAAAGATAAGCCCTCCGAGCGCTATCAGCCCGGCGAAGATCAGGGCTATAAAGCTGGCAGGCAATCCGGTTCTATCCCCGACCCAGCCGAAGACAGACTTCAACGCTGCCAAGAAACCCTGCAACACGTGCAACTCCACCTCGCGCTCCGGGCGGAAGAATTGTGCATTCCACAGTCGCAGGGCGAGAAAAGCGTTGAGTGCCAGGAGACACGCGTTGGGGGGACTGATTGAGAAGAGCGGCGACTCTACTAGGACGTAAAAGACCGCGACAAATGTAAGCACCAAGAAGAAGAAGATGCGCCATAACGAAAGCTCAGGCCGGCGGCGTTGCGCGCGCGGCGCGGCAGGGCGGGGCGTCGGCCCTGCGTCGGCGTTACGGTCGCGCTTCAATGAGAAGATGTGCGGCTCGGAAGCAGCATGAGGATAGTTCTCCCAGAAGATGATCCCGGCGTCCATGTCGCGCGGATCGACAACGATGGCGAACTGGTACGGCAGCTTGAAGATCGTGTGGAGATCGTAATCTTGCGGGGAGAAGAAAATGTCTTGCGTCGGATGTGTGTGATACCAACCGAGTTTCACCTTCTTCCGCGGGGCATAATTTTGCTCGAAGAGCTGGTTGATTTCTCGCCAGCCGCTCTCGTCCACCCGCAGGTGCGCGCCGGAACTATCTGAGGGTTTGAACCGGATAAGATCGGTGATGCTGGTCTGGTAGTACTTACCCCCGTCGCTCCTCTGCGATTCGCGCTTTTCGCCGACTAGGACTCCGCCCACCTCATGCTTGTGTCGGTTACTATCCTCGCAGTGCGAAATCAACGCCTCGCATATCAGGTAAGGGATCACGATGTCAACCGTCGTGTCCTGATCAGGCCGGAAGCGAACGCTGATGCCGTGGTGCGACTTTCTATTATTAGGGCCTTGGGTTCTATTGCTGCCGCCCCGGGGTGCTGGGTTCGCGTCCAAAACCGTCACCCCTCTAGGCTCCATAACTCGGATCGCTGGTTCACGC
Organism: Pyrinomonadaceae bacterium; assembly: GCA_045807745.1. GTDB lineage: Bacteria > Acidobacteriota > Blastocatellia > Pyrinomonadales > Pyrinomonadaceae > QHXQ01. Next base: position 197,416 of record JBJMGT010000042.1, on the reverse strand, counting down.
CTGGCCGGCGGGGCCGGCACGTTGTTCGCGACAGCCTCGTCCGAGGAGATGATCTTGACGCGGCTTGCTGGCGCTTCGGCGCGAATGCGAAGCGGTTGCACGGGCGGTTCGCTGGGTGGCGCAGGCGTGGCCGAGCTGTTTTCCATGCAGGTGCTGCAATTTTGAATTGTTTCTACTACTCGGCGCAGCAGGGTGCTGAGACTGTTGGCGCTTAGGTCTTTGCGACTCATCCCGTCAATAATCTTGCGGCAACTCCGACAGCAATATTGGCTATCAATAGTCACTTTAAGTTTTGGGCGGATGAATGATCCCTGCGTGACAATTACCCTCACTTGTCGCCGCTCCTCAGATAGCGGGAAGTCGAAGGGCACCCGCTTCTCGCCTTCATCAAAGCGCCTGCAAATGTCTTCCGCAGCAGATTGCAGACCCGGCTCCCCTGTGATTCGCACGGTCTGATTCGGTTGGCTCATTCCTTTTCTCCCACAATCTTAATGCGCGACGTGCTAGGACGAGGCGCATCAGATTTGTTACTAGCCGGAGACGCGTCCACCATCCTTATCCTTGATGGCTTGGACGGGGCCGACGTAGCCGAACCGGTGATGAGTTTGATCCGAGATGGCGGCGGGGCCGGCACGTCGCGGACGGTGATGAAATTCGTCACGGTCGGCTTGGTGAAGGGCTTGTCGTCCACGTAAATCTTCCGCTTCTTATCAACGATGCCCTTTGGCTCGGCATATTCGAGCACCCACTTCGCCACCTCCATGTCCAGCGGGAAAGGCTTGGTGTAAGTAGCGTGGTAATTCTTGTATTGCACCATCTCGAACATGAGCCGGCAGAGGTCGTCGAGGCCCATCCCACCCAACCACTCCGGCTTATTGACGCAGACGCCCTTCGGCTCATTATGCTGAATGTTCGGATGCCAGATCGGCGTGACCCAGCGCAGACGCGGGACATCTGAGGGGAAGTCATCATCGCATAGAATTTCCACTTGGTGCTTTTCTCCGTATATGGGCCTGCGCGCCGAGTCGATACCGGTAATGCCGCGACAGAAGAAATTCACGCGGTAATATTCAGGCTCGCTGCCCTCCAATACGTTCAATGGTTCAATCCGGACGTAGTCGCTCTCCTGGTTGAGCTTTTCCAAGCGCAGCCTTTCGGTCTTCAGGCGCGCTTGACGCGGATCGTTGGGGGCCATGGCGGCCGCGGCTGTCGTCGCGCGCACGAGGCAGACCTGCCGGGCTGCCGCCGCCTGCGCCCGCCCGTCCGGGGGCGAGCCTTCGGCCAACACGGTTGCCGTGCGCAAGGGCCGCAGTGACCACCTGTGCGCCAAGTTGCTTTCAACGCCTAACTGCCGCAGCAACCATTCGGGTGCGGCTACGGGCGCAGCCCAATTGATTTCGCTAGGAAGACTTACCCGCGCTTCTCTGCCGTCAGGGATATGGACGATGTATTCCTCGGCCCAGTCTGATTTGGTGTTCATACGAGTTGTGCTACTTCCCACTCAAGAGAGTCTTTCCCCGTGGCACGTGCGACAGCTACCTGCGCCAGCGCTGCCCCTGGTCGTTGCCCACGGCTTACGCTACCTACCGGCAACGGTCGCGCGGATGAGAGAGAGGCGATGACCGTCCTTCACTTCATTCTCATCCAGGGTTTTGCTGCCGTCCAAAGTTCTCCCGGTGTCTTTGTTATCGATGCGCCAACTCACCTGATGCCCCTCAGCGTCGGTGAGCGGAAGGTTAAGCGCGATCACCAGTTCCTTGATAAAGTCGTCAGCCTTGATGTCGGTCGGCGTTTCGATGTCCTTCTCCTCGCCGCCCATCGTAATGACCTTGACCTTTATGTCTGCCATGTCTGTGCCTCCTCAAAGTTGGTGAAACTCAGGTTGTCTTAGCCCGCTTGACCGTACCTCCCACAGGAGTTCAACCGAAATAGACCACGCCGGGGTGGTATCTATCTGATTCTCCCGCCACAGGAGGGGCATTTATGCTTTATGAATTCGACGCATTTTCGATGAATGACGTGTTGCGCGTTGAGCGAACACCTTGCCTTATCATCGCTGACGCTTAACTCTTGCTTACACGCCTTACATATGGGGACATTAGTATCATCGATGTTGAGCCTCCCGTTTGCCCGTCTTGAGCGGCGAGGTCTGGGGCGAGATGCTGTGCCAGCCTGGTTGTTAGCCGGGGCAGTCTCATTTGCGTTGCTGCGGCGCGAAATACGAATGGTCGAATTGCCATTGTTGCCAGCGGTCGTACTGGGCACGACGCTGGTTTGGCTGCGCCCCGCCCGGCTCACATCAACGACCGCGCGATCCTTGCGTGTCCCGACTGCGAACCAACGGGAGACTCTCGAAAAGAACGCCTTGATCTTCTCAAGAAACCCTGCCGGCGGCTTATTAATTCTGATGACTCCGTTATCCATAAATCAGGCTGTCATAGCACTCCAAAACCGTTGCGCCGCCTGTCGTCTGCTCTAGCCCGCGCACGCCCGAACCGGCGATTAGTGCAACCCGCTGGGGAATGCCTCGGTGTCCCCCGTAATCTCATACCACGCACTCCCGCTGCGGCCCCGGACTTCAATAATATCTAACAGCGGCAGCCCCAGTTGGGCCAGAGGTTTGTTCGCGTAGGGTTCAGTTCCTCGCACGACGTTAGTGGTCTTTACCTCCCGCATCTCGCCACATGTTGGACAGAGCGTCCTCTCCATCTTCAATACGTTGAGCGGCTCGCCCAGCGCCTCCTCCGTGTTGCACACCGCACAGTACAGAGCGATGACGATTTCCCTTCCCAAACGGATATGCCCTGTGTTGCCCGAGTCCACCTCGAACCGGCCCAGAATCTCCTGTGGCGAAACCGTGTCGCTCTGCCATTCAGCGACCTCCGTAATATCACCGTACCGGAAGTGGCCCGGACAATCATCCTTTCGGTCGCCCACAGTTCTATAAAAATCGTTGATCTCGCAGTTCACTACGAGTCGCTTCCCCCCCAACGAGCCGCTGGGAGCATCATGCAGCAGCTTTATTGCCTCCTGCACTTGGAGCGCCGCGATAATTGAGCCCATGGTTGAGACCGTCGGGACCTTACCGAGTGATAGATTCTGGAGCGCGATACCCCGACACGACACTGCCTTCGCAATAACCTCTTTATCCGCTAACGTTAGACCGCACTCGTAACAGGGGCCTTCATTAGGAAGGTAGACCGTGACATCGCCGAGTAGATTCTCCATGGATCCGTCCACCCATGGTTTAGAAACTTTCTGACACATCCGGTTGATCGTACGGCGCGCCAAGCGGTTATCCAAGCAGGAGAAGATCATATCCATCCGCCGCACTAGGCCGATGCCGAGCGCCTCGTTTAGATCTCCGTTGACCGCAATCACATCCACGTCAGGATTGAATTCGCGCAGCCGCTCTTTAAGAATCTCCGACTTCGGGCGGCCATGATCGGACTCCCTAAAAAAGATTGAACGAGACAGATTCGCCACCTCGACCGTATCGCGGTCGAGAATGATGATCCGCCTAACACCCAGCATGACTAAATTCTTCGAGACCTCATTTCCTAAAGCCCCCGCACCGATTACTAATGCTTGCGCATTACGTATCTTCTCAAGCTCCCATACAGAACTGAGGGCGAGCGCATGATAACGATCGCGCGTGGGGTCTTTGATACGGGCAACGGTGGTTTCGCCTTGTTGCTCTTCTAACATAGAGTTAGCTCTCGAATATGTGAGTCAAGGGTTGACGACGTAAAGAGAAAGCGGCTGTTAGTTTACCCTATCAATGCAATAGCGAATCTTCTTCCGACCGCACTTGTGAAGCACCTTGTAGGGTTGTTCTTTGAGTCGTCCGTTTGAATAGCGACCCAAACGGTTGCTGATGCCCGATCGGCCCGTATTTTATCACGGGTTCGCATAACCTGAGCGGCGGTGGTTTGAGTAAAAGCGTGCGCGCTGGCTCTGAGCCATCATCAATGAGTAAATGCGCCGCATTATCCTTAAGCTGGCTGATAGTCCCTACCGGCGGCAGCGTACACTGATCAATGTACGCAATTTATAGAGTGTCATATTCTGACGTGAGGTTTCCCGTCATTTCAGGCACCCTTACCGATAAGGACTAATAGTTTATACTTAATTTATCAAGTGTCCAAATATTATTTTGCATTCAACATGGGAAACGGAATAGACATGGTATCCCCGCACAGGCTGTTGACTTCGGCAGGTCAGGGCTGCGCGAAGTAAAGGATTGGGTTAAAGAATGGTTAAAGTAAGCTAAGGTGCTCATCTACTTGACCCAAGGTGAGCAGGTTATCTACTTAAAGCACGTGGCCACAAGAGCGACCTACGTGATGTCGGTATCACTCCTCGCGGCATCGCAGGTTGTACCTCGACCTGAGCCGCAGCTTACGCTCATCTCACTCGATGACGCGCGTGTGAAGCGCGAGGCGGCGGACGGAGAATGGCGGCATGCGCGTATCGTACCCGCACTCCTGAACGAGAACTTCGAGCCTATCGTAATCCCGGCGGAAGAAGCCGATGACTTCTGGATCGTGGCGGAGTTTATCGCGGTACTTCGCTCCGCAAGGCCCATCGTTCTTAAAGCCGATGATTCAGTTGGCCCTCTGGACCGGACTGCGGCAGGGCGAGTTGATCGCGCTGGAGAAGTCCGCTGTGGACTTCAGCCGCAACCGGCTGTTCATTGTCAACCCGAAGTGGAAGCGCGACAGGCGCAAGACTGAGGGTGTGCCAATGAGCGGAGAGGTCAGAGAACTTCTGCTGAATCTCTGCGAGTCGGCGCGCGGTAGTTACATTTTCACCGACGAGCGCGGGCGGCCGCTCAAGCGGGGGACGGTGGATCACTTCTTCCGCAAGGCGTGTGCCCGCGCCGGGGTCAAAGTCCTCCGCTTTCACGACCTGCGACACGCGTACGGCTCACGCCTAGGTGACGCCGACATAAACCTGAAGAAGATCGCACGGCTGATAGGACACTCCAACACCAAGCAGACGGAACGGTACGTCCACCCGCCGGACGAAGGACTGTTGGCAGCGACGGAATATGCGGCGCAGCCACATCGTTCCAAAATCGTTCCGGGAAGACTCAGGCAGGCGGGATGATGGTGGTCTTAATCTTTCCGGGTTAAGGCTTTAGCGAACAAGCAGGGTTGAAAGTCAGCGGATGCGCGTCATCTGTCGCCAGAAGAAGCGGCCGAGGCGGGAGAAGGCGTTGCGGTCTTTGGGGCCGGACTGTTCGGTGGCGATGCCGAGCGCGGCGGCCAGTTGCGGGTTGGGCGGGGCGATGTCTTCGTCGCCGTGCTTCTCCGAGAGCCAGCGGTCGAATAGGCGTGTGACGGCGCGGCGTCGTTCGATGGGTGCTTCGGCCACAAATGCGCCGCGCAGATCATCCAACTCGGCGACCTCAAAACGGTTCGCCTCCCCGTAACGGCGCAATGCCGTGAAGACGCGTTCGCTACCCAGTAGTTTCTCCAGCGCCTCGAACATGAGCGCGCCTTTCGCCGAGACGATGGCGGCGTACTGGAACGAGTTGCGATAATCGCGCGCGGCGTGGTCGGCCGCCATGTCGTCGCCGCCGAAGGTGCGATAGACTTCATAGACGCCGCGCAGTTGATCGTCGCGCGCCTGCGTGGCCCGCTCCGGCCCCTTCGTCTCGCGGTAGTAGACGAGCGCAGACCAATGCGCCAACGCCTCGTCGAGCACCGGGGTGCGCTCCGGCGAACTGCCCACCACCATGCCCCACCACTGGTGCGCGATCATGTGCGCGACCGCAAACTCCAGACTATCTTCGACCGACGCGCGCTGCTCGCGCACCAACTCCGGCAGGTTGCGCATCGCGGGCGCGTCGAAGTCCACGTAGAACGCGCTCGCGATCACACTCATGTTCGCAAACTCCGCGCTGCCCAAGCCGGCCACGAGCGGCGCTTCCACCACCGACACACTCTCGTAGGGCAGCGGCCCATAGCGCGCGTTGAAGAGGCGCACGGCCGCCGTGGCCACATCGAGCGCGCGCCGACCGACCTTCTCATGCTCCATCGTCCAGATCGAACGCACGCGCACGCCTTCGACCGTGCGTTCGTCAGCCTTCAGCCCGCGGCCCGCGAGGATGGCAAAGTTACGCAGGTTCGCGCCCGTAAAATGATTCTCGCCAAACGTGGGTTTATCGCGTGGCAAGAACACGGGATGAAACGTCGTCGTGCGGAACTCGCCCGACGTAAAAAGTTTGACATCCGTTGATGCGCCAATCGTCACTTCATAGTCGGCCACTTCGGTGAAGAGCAGATCGCCGACGCTCGGCTTAACGTCGCGTTGCCAATCGTTGCCGTCGCGCACAGCCAAGACGGGGTAAGCCATGCCGAGCAGCATAACGCCGCGCGAACGGAAGTTCAGATCGCGCGCCCGGCGCGTCTCGCGCGTGTCGCGAAGGGCCGCGCCGAGTTGTTGGACGACGTGTGCGGGTAGACTCGTCTCGTCCGCGTCGATCTCCGGCACGCTGCCATTAAACGCAAGCTCTAGCTCCGTGCTGCCCCCGGCGGGCACAGCCTCGCGCAGGTTGACGCGCAAGAGTGTCGCCTGCTCGTCGAGCGTGAAGGGCAGCGGCGTCTGCCCGTCGCCCGCGCGCACGGCCGCGATCTCAAGGCGCGGCTCGTCGGCCGTAACTGCCGGCGCGCTCTCATCGCTGTTCGGTTGATTGGGATGCGGCGCAGCATCGCCGCGCAGATTGGCGTAGAGGTGAAAGTAGACGACGGAGGTCGGCTTGCTGTCGCGGTTGACCCAGCGCACGCGCTCCGTGCCCGTGTAGGTGCGCGCGTCGAAGTCGAGCGCGAGGTTGAGTTGATAACGCAGATGCGGCGCGGCCGCGCTACTCGTCTGCGCCGAGGCAGTCTGCGCGCGCGCGATGCAGAAGCAGAGAGCCAGCAGACAGATTAAGCCCACGACGCACAGGCGCGCGGCCCGTCGCGCGCCGCCGGCACTCTCGTTTTGTCGCCGCATGTTAACGCTTCAGTCAGGTCGAACAGACCGCAGGACTTGTGCACCGCAGAAGGGAGACGAACGCCAAGATAAACGCGCGCCGTCTGCGCGGTCAAACGCACACAGCGCTTGAGCGTTTACTTGGCCTTTGTCTCCGTCACGTTGACGCTCAGGATGCGGTCGCCGCGTGCGATACGGTCAACAACTTCCATGCCTTGTGTGACGCGCCCGAAGACCGTGTAGCCGCCGTCCAGGTGCGGCTGCGGCGAATGGGTGATGAACCACTGCGAGCCGCCCGTGTCCTTGCCCGACAAGGCCATCCCGACCGCGCCGCGCGCGTATGGGACGCGGTTGATCTCGCAGCGAATCTGATAGCCGGGGCCGCCGTTGCCGTCGCCGCGCGGATCGCCGCCTTGAATGACGAAGTTGGGCACGACACGATGGAACGTGATGTTGTTGAAGTAGCCGCGCCGTGCAAGCTCCACGAAATTATCGACCGTGAGCGGCGCGTCGTCCGGCAGTAGCTCAATCGTGAACGCGCCTTTGTCTGTCGTGACGACCGCCAGCACACGTTTGTCTCTGCGCGCGAGCGCGCGTCGATAGTCGGCGAGGTGATAACGCGTGGCGACGGTCTGACTGTGCGCGTCGTCTGCGCCATCGGCCTTCGCGGCCGCCAGCAGCGTCGCCGCGCGGCGGCGGACGAGATAATCCTGCGCCGCCAGCGTCGTCTTGATCGCCGCGGTCGCATCTTCGCGCTTCTGCTTGGCGAGCGCATCGAGGATGGCGAGCGCCGCATCGTTCAACTCATCTGTGAGCGCCGGCGTGAGCGCATCGGTGAGCGCGCGTGTGGTGTCTACGTCGGGCGGCAACTCGCCCAACAGTTCGGCCGCGGTGGCGCGCACGATCACATCCTGCGCCTTGAGTTGCGCGCGCATGATGAGATCGAGATCGGTCGGCTTGTAAGCGGCGAGCGCGCGCAACACATCGGGCAGCGCAAGCGCCGGCGTCGCCTGTTCGGTGACGAGCGCACGGATGGCCAACTGCGCGTCGGCCTGTGTGGTCAAGGCACTGTTGCCGAGCTTCTCGCTCGATGCCTGCGCCAACTCGGCCAAGCCGTTGGCGACCGCTGCGACCGCTTGCCACGTGAGCTTGTTGTCGGCGGGGCGCAAGAATAGATTTTTGAACGGCGCTTCATGCAAATACTGCGTCGGCGCGATGCGCGCGAACGCGACTTCAGCTTCGGGCGCAGCCCATTTCTCGTCCGCACGGAGCGCCCGCAGGAAGTTCAACGCGCGCTCGTCGCTCGTGTTGGCGAGCACACGCCCCAGCGCCGTCGCGATCTCAAGCAGTTCGTTCAACTCCGCCGGGCGCGCCGTGTTGGCCGTCTTGGCCGCGCGGTAGGCTACAGTTAATGCATCGCCGCGTTTGACGAGCGGCTCGGCGGCGCGCGCATCCTTGAGCGTGGCGAGCGCGCGGATGGAACTGACGCGCACACGCAAGTCTTCGTCTTCGGTCGCACGCTTCAGCAACTCATCAAACGCGGTCTTGTCTTCCGCGCTGCCGAGCGCGCGTGCCGCGTTGGCGCGCACAACCGCGTCCGTATCGCTCGCCAACAATTTGCGCAACTGCTCCGTGCCGTCCTTCGCGCGCAGCCGCGCCAGCGCGTTCGCCGCGTCGGCGCGCACGCGCGCATCCGTCGCTGAGAGTAACGGCGTTAGCGCCTTGCCGCCATCCGTCGGACGCGCACGCAAGACCGCTGTCAGCCCAAGCAACTCGACCGCGCGCGCGCCGCCGCTCTCGCCTTGCGTCGTGCGCGTGCGCTCGGCCGTCAACGCTGTCGTGATGACCTGCCCGATGGCCAGTCGGCGCGCCTCTTCCGTCTGCGGGAGCGCGGCGGCGATCTTGCCGAGTGCCTCGATGGCGCGCGCGCGCACTTCCGCGACGGGACTCAGGCGCAAGGCCGTTGTGAGCGTCTCCACCGCCAGCGGCGACTCGATCTCGCCGAGCGCGAACGCCGCCTGCGCGCGCACGCCCGCGTCCTTATCCTTTTGCAGCAACTCGCTGAGCGGCGCAACCGCGCCTTCATCGCCGATGCGTCCGGCTGCGAGTGCGGCGCGACTGCGCACCAACGGATTCTTATCAATGAGGAGCGCGCCCAAGTCGCTCGCGTCCCAACGCCGCTCGTCCTCCGCGCGCACGATGCGCAACTCGATCTCTTCGGGCAAGAGCTTCACGGCGGCCGGGCGTGCGGCTTGTGCGCGCCGCGTTTGTGCGTGCGCGCCGGGTAAGAGACTGAGAGCAACGAGCAGGAGCGCAAATGAAACGATGCCGCGACGGACGCGCGTGCGTTGATAAAGTTGTTCTGGCTTTAGCATGGGACTTAGCAAATTGATCGTCTGAATGCACGCCGCCAAAGGCGTGCGACAAGAGCGGCGCATAATGTATCGGCGAGAGTGGCGGGCGCTGTCAAGCCCACACGCGTAGCTTTAAGTTATGCGATGCGTTCGATCTCGACGAGTGCGTCGTAGAAGGTCGCGCCGCCGCCCATGTCCGTGAGCGCCTGCGAGGTAAGTTGGTTGACGTTCATGCCATCCGGCGAGAGCTTGTTCCACCAGACCGAGGGCGAGACGACGACGCCCGTGCGTGCGCGCGTCGTGACGACGGCCGTCAACTCGCACACGCCGCGTTCGTTAAAGGCGCGCACGCGGTCGCCGTCGTTGATGCTGCGCGCGGCCGCGTCCGCCGGGTTGATCTCGACGAACGGATGCTGCTCCTGCCGCAGTTGCTTCGGGAGATTGGCAAAGCTCGAATTCAAAAATGCGTGCGCCGCCGGGCTGACGAGCGCGAGCGGGAAACGGCGGGCCAGCACAGACGCACTTGCGCGCGACTCGTGCGGTGGGATGAATTCGGGCACGGGCGGCAACCCTTGCGCCGCAAGCATTTCGGAATAAAGCTCGCACTTGCCCGACGGGGTTGGAAAGTTTCCTTCAGCGAACGGTGCGAACGTCTCCGGCACGTTCAAGCGCACCCAACCACGTTCTCGCAAACGCTCAAGCGTGATGCCTTTGAGCGCCGGATGATCCGTGTCGATGGCTTGGCGTGCGATCTCTTCGTCCGAATCTTTAAAACAATCTTCCGTAAACCCTAGGCGCGCGGCTAGTAGACGAAAGACTTCGGAGTTCGGTTTTGCTTCGTGAAGCGGCTGGATCGCCGGCTCGTTCAAAATCAGATAAAGGTGGCCATAAGCCTTGTGCAGATCGAAGTGCTCAAGCTGCGTCGTCGCCGGCAACACGATGTCCGCGTAGTCGCACGTGTCGGTCATGAACTGCTCGTGCACGACCGTGAACAGGTCTTCGCGTCTTAACCCCGCGAGCACTTGCGCTTGATCGGGCGCAATCGCGGCCGGGTTCGAGTTGTAGACGTAGAGCGCACGCACGGGCGGCTCAGCAATGCGGGTCAGCGCGTCGCCGAGTTGCGACATATTGATCGTGCGCGGGGTTGGCGTAGGTGTAAGATCGGGTCGTTCGAGCGCCGCGTAGTTGAGTGGGAACGTGCCGCTCGTCGAGAGCAGCGCGCCGCCTGCCGCATCGCGCCATGCGCCCGTAACCGCCGGCAGGCAACTAACTGTGCGCACAGCCATGCCGCCGCCCCCGTGCCGTTGCAGTCCGTAGTTGAGGCGAATCACTGCGGGGCGCGTCGTCGCGTACGCGCGCGCCAGCCGCACAATCGTCTCCGCCTCAAGTCCGCAAACTTCGGCGACCCGCGCGGGCGCATACTCGCTGGCGCGCCGCCGCAAATCGTCCGCGCCGATGGTGTAGCGCGCGAGATAGTCTTTATCTTCCAGCCCTTCGGCGAAGATGACGTGCATCAGCCCGAGCGCGAGCGCGGCGTCCGTGCCGGGCAGCGGCGCGATGTGTTCATCACATTGATCGGCCGTGCGCGTGCGGCGCGGATCAATCGCGATGAGGCGCGCGCCGTTGTGCTTGGCGGCGAGGATGAAGGGCCACAGGTGCACGTTGCTTGAGATCGTGTTCGTGCCCCACAGGATGATGAGGCGCGCGTCCGCGAACCGTTCGGGGTCTGTGCCGAGACTCAAGCCGACGGTCGCCTTGTAACCGGCCGCGCCGGCCGACGCGCAGATCGTCCGGTCTAACAGCGACGCGCCGAGCCGGTGGAAGAAGCGCCGATCCATCGACTGCGATTGCACCAGCCCCATCGTGCCGCAATAGCTGTACGGCAGGATCGTCTCCGCGCCTTCGCTCGATGCGGCGAGCGTGCGAAAGCGCACGGCGATCTCGTCAAGCGCTTCGGCCCAACTGATCGGCATGAAGCGCCCCGCGCCTTTTGCCCCGACGCGCCGCAGACAGGTCTGGACGCGTTCAGGACTGTGTGTGCGTTCGTGATAGTTGGCGACTTTGGTGCAGAGCGTCCCGCGCGTGACCGGATGCGTGGGGTCGCCCGCAACGTGCACCGCGCGCCCATCCTTGACCGTCACGAGCATCGCGCACGTGTCCGGGCAGTCGTGCGGGCACGCCGCGTGGACGATCTTTTCTACAACCGCTTCATTCATATTTTGTCGGGCCGGCGACGGCCGCGGGCCATGCGCGTGGCCGCCCGTCACGCTGCCATTTATGCACAAGATTTGCTGGCGCGAGCGGCTTTAAGCTTAAGACTGCCAGGCGCTGGTTGGCAAGAAGCTTGCGCGCGCGTAATAAAACAACCGGTCGGTTGACAAAGTAGACCCGCGCAAGTAGCATAAATTTCGTGGTCGCAGTCTTAAGTAATTCGATCAGTGCATCGCGGGGCGAGATCGTGAGTCTGCTGCGCGCGCGCGGCGGTTTGGGCGCGGACGAGTTGGCGGCCGAACTCGGCGTCTCCAAGCAGTGTGTGCGTAAGCACCTCGACGTGCTGGAGCGCGATGGCTATGTGGCGCACGCGCCGGAGCGCAAAGAGCGCGGCCGGCCCGCGCATCGCTACCGCTTGACGACGAAGGCCGAAGAGTTATTCCCGAAGCGTTACGATCTCTTCGCACGGGCGGTGCTGCGGCAGGTCAATGCCGTCTGGGGCGAGCGCGGGTTGAACGCGGTCTTCTGCGGCTGTGCTGACGAACTGACGGCGCGCCTGCGCCCGGCGCTTGCGGGTTTAGGCTTTGACGCGCGCGTGGCCCGCTTGACTGAAGCCTTGCGCGAGTTAGGTTATGAGGCCGAGGCGGAGCGGCTGCCGGACGGCTCTTATCTGCTGACCGAGTGGAACTGTCCGCAGGCGGAGGTCGCGCGCGAGTACCGGCAGTTGTGTGACCGCGAGTTGTTCGTCTATCGCGATCTGCTCGGCGCAGAAGTCTTCCGCGAAGCGCGCATCGCGGGCGGCGCATCGCGTTGCGCCTATCGCGTGCTGCGACCGAAGAAGGTTAAAACGGAAGCGCGCCTAAAGGTACAGGCACGGAGTTGAGATTATAAATCTGATACTGGATTGCTGATCGACAATATGGCACAAGTGACCGAACAGAGCGTGCTCGAAGCGTTGCGCAAGATCGTTGACCCGGACTTGCACAAGGACATTGTGACGCTCGGTTTTATCAAGGATTTAAAGATAACGGGCGGCGACGTGTCGTTTCGCATCGTGCTGACGACGCCCGCGTGCCCGGTCAAGGAGCAGATGCAGGCGCAGGCTGAAGAGTTGATGCGCGCGTTGCCGGGTGTGACAGCCGTGCGTGTGACGATGGATGCGGAAGTGCCGAAAGGGCGCGGCATCACGGAGAAGGTGGTTGTGCCGGGCGTACGTAACATCGTGGCGGTCTCGTCGGGCAAGGGCGGCGTCGGCAAATCAACCGTCGCGGTGAATCTGGCGGTCACACTGGCGCGCGACGGCGCGCGCGTCGGCCTGATGGACGCAGACCTCTACGGCCCGAACACGCCGCAGATGCTCGGCGTGGTCAACGCACAGCCCGTCGTCTCCGGCAATAAACTCGTGCCGAACGAAGCGCATGGCATCAAGCTGATCTCCATCGGTATCTTGAAGCCCGGCGACGAGCCGATGATCTTTCGCGGGCCGATCCTGCACAGTCTGGTCAGACAGTTTTTGGGCGATGTGCTCTGGGGCGAGCTTGATTATCTGATCGTGGACATGCCGCCGGGCACTGGCGACGTGCAGTTGTCTCTAGCGCAACTCGTGCCCGTGCAGGGCGCGGTGCTGGTGACGACGCCGCAGGAAGTGGCGGTCGCGGACGTGCGGCGGGCACTGCGCATGTTCGAGACGGTGAGCGTGCCTGTGCTCGGCATCGTCGAGAACATGAGCTACTTCATCGCGCCCGACACAGGCACGCGCTACAACATTTTTGGTGAAGGCGGCGGGCAGAAATTGGCGGAACAGTACGGCGTGCCGTTCCTCGGCGCGATCCCGATTGGGTTGGAAGTGCGTGAGGGCGGCGACCGCGGCGTGCCTGTCGTCGTCGGGCAACCCGACTCGCCGCAGGCGGCAGCCTTCCGCCACGTGGCGGCAGAGGTTGCACGCCAAGTTTCGATTGAGGCGATGAAGCCTGAGCTAGTCGTCTTGGGTAAGGCGCGGTAAGCGCATTTGTTATAATTTACGGACTGAGTAATTCAGCTAAGGAGAGAGTAAAGATGGCGACAGAAACCATGCCGGCGGTGGCGCTCGGTGTTACGGAGAGCGCGGCGGCCGAGATTAAAAAATTCATGTCGAGCGAAGAGGGCTTGCCCGCGACATCGGGCTTGCGCGTGCGCGTCGTGCCGGGCGGTTGCTCCGGCTTCCAGTACAGCCTGAACATCGAAGAGGAATCGAAGCAGGGCGATCACGTGCTCGACCAACACGGCGTGCGCCTGTTCGTGGACATGTTCAGCGCGCAGTATTTGAACGGCGTCGAGATCGACTTCGTCAACAGCGTGATGGGGTCGGGCTTTACGTTCAAGAACCCGAACGCGACGGGCGGCTGCGGCTGCGGCTCCTCGTTCACAGTCTAGTTCGCGTTAGAGCACTCGGTGCACCGAAACGCGGTGCGCGCCCGAAGCGTCCGTCGCGCCTCTTAACCGGCGCGGCGCGCTCGCGCGTACCGCGTTTCCTTTTTTTGCGGTACACTGCCCATGCTTTCAAACCAACCACAATTCAGGAGCCTAAAGGGTTATGCCGAGGATCGAAGCGGAAGTGGCCGAAGGTGTGAAGACGTTTGACGCGGACGAGGGACGCAAGCTCGTGCTGGCGATTGAGGACGCCGGGATAGACATCCTGCACCGGTGCGGCGGCAACGCCAAGTGTACGACCTGTCGTGTGGAGGTGCTCGCAGGCGACGCGGGCGCGATGGGGGAGCTCGAACGCAACCGGCTCGCCATGGAGACCGGCCTCGCCGACAACGTCCGCCTCTCCTGTCAGGTGCGCGTGCACAGCGATCTCAAAGTGCACGTCGTCAACCAAGCGAGTACGCGCAACCTCACGCCGGGGCCGCGCCCGACGGAAGAATAGATGTCGGATGTCAGATGTCAGATGCTGGTTAGCACTAACATCTAGTATCTAGCATCCGACATCTGCTTTTATTGCGCCGCGTGCGGCTTGGTGTTAATCTCGCGCGCGGATTCACGACAGTTTTGAGCAACTTGGCGGGCGCTGGTTTATCGCGCAGACCGGCGGCTCTCGCCTTCCATCACTAAACACAATTCGGAGGTCGTATGCTGATCGAGTCAACCGTGCATCTCCCCGTCGGTTTCGCTTTCCTGCAAGACCTTGTCCACGGGCCGACCGGGCAGGCCCTGCCGCGCATCATTCTGCGCTGGCTCCACTTCGTCGCCGGCATCACATGGATTGGCATCCTCTACTTCTTCAACCTCGTCAACGTGCCCTTCCAGAAGGGGCTGGACGCCGACACGAAGAAGAAGGTGAACCCGGAACTGTTGGGGCGCTCGCTCTGGTACTTCCGTTGGGGCGCGCTCGTGACGGTGCTAGTCGGGTTGACCTACTACGCCATGTACATCCTCACGACGGATGTAACGAATGCCAACGCGGCGGGCGGGCACGTCAACGTCTGGCTCACGCTCCTTGTCTGGCTGCTGATCCCCATCATCTTCTTCGCCATCGAGTTTGCGATCATCAACAAAGTGCCAGCGCTCACGAAAGACGGGCGACTGTTCGCGGTCGTCGCCGCCATTCTCTTTCTCGTGATGGCGTTCCTGATCGTCAAGTGGTTCGACTCGACGTTCCAGGTCGGGCGCGACAACTTTGCCAGCAACAAGACCTTCTCCATTGGCATCGGCGGCGCGATGGGTCTCGTCATGCTCTTGAACGTCTGGGGCATCATCTGGCCGGCCAACAAGCGCATTCTCGCGGGTCTACAGGGCGGCCCGGCCGCCGCGCCGGAACTCGCGCGACGCGCCTTTCTCGCCTCGCGCACGAACGCTTGGCTCAGTCTGCCGATGCTGTTCCTGATGGGCACGTCGCACGGCGACTACGTCATCCTCGGTCGCTAGGCGCGCGGCCTTAAGTAGCGCAGGGAAGGCGCACGGGCAATTTAGCACGCGCCCGTGCGCCTTCCCGCTTTCTTTTGGCCGCGCGGCGGCGATGGTAATCGCCATCGTTTCGCTATTGATTCGTTACACGCGCGCGCCGGTGTGGGGTTAAACTAGCATCAATCCATGACCGGGCAGACAACTGAAAGAAAGGAAGACGTGAGATGAGCAGCAACGCTTTAAACGTGCCGGAGCCTTACAAGGCCCGCCAGTTCAACCTGAGCGGTCTGAACGGCATCTCGGATCAGACTTTGGAGATGCACTTCAAACTGTATGAAGGCTACGTCAAAGAGACCAATCATTTAACCGAGAAGATCGCGGAGATTCTCGCCGACGGCAAAGTCGATCAAGAGGAGATGCCCGCCTATTCGGAGCTGACGCGCCGCTTAGGGTTCGAGTACAACGGCATGGTCTTGCACGAATACTACTTCGAGAACATGAAGCAGGGCGGCGCGGGCGCTCCCGACAGAGGCTCGAACTTTATCCAACGCGCCGAAGCGTCCTTTGGCACATACGACATCTGGAAGACGGACTTCATGTCGGTCGGCAAGATGCGCGGGGTGGGCTGGGCCATCTGCTACCAGAACCCGGCCAACGGGCGCATCTCGAACCACTGGATCAGCCTGCACGAGACGGGCAACGTCGCCGGCTTCGAGCCGGTGCTCGTGATGGACGTGTGGGAGCACGCGTTCCTCTTAGATTACAAACCGGCCGAGCGACCGAAGTATATCGAAGCCTTCTTCTCCAACATCGACTGGGCGGCGGTCGATGCGCGCCTGCGCGCGGAGACGACAGCGCGCCCGGCCAGCGCTTAAGAGTAAGGCAAAAGGCAAACTGCAAAAGGCAAAAGTTGCAGACAAAATCAGAGCGAGAGTCTTAGACCCGCTCCGGTTCTCTATCTCATTTTTGCCCTTTGCCTTTTGCCTTCGCCCTCAGCGCTTGCCTTTTGCCTTTTACCTTCATTGTTTATACTTACGCACGCAAACCACGATTACTATTCGGAGGCCCGCTATGAAACTCGCGTCCCGCATGCTCGCAGTGTGTGTCGGCGTCATCGCCTGCGCGCTGCTGCTCGCCGGCTGCACGACGGCCGATAACTCGAATGCCAACACGACCGTGACCACGAGCGTCACGCCGCCGCCCGCGACGCCTGAAGTGCAGACGCTCTCCCCGGTCGAGCGCCCGCAGAAGATCAAAGACATGATGACCGAGCGCGGGCAGGAGGATGAGGCAAGTCCCACGCTCCGCTTCCTGTCGCCGACTGAAGGCGCGACCGTCAATGGCGCGACCGTCAACGTCAAGCTTGCCTTGAGCGGCGACCTCAAAGGCTACAAGCCGCACAAAGACCCGGCGACGAACATGGGCAACCACATCCACGTCATCCTCGACAACAATCCATACGAGGCTTACTACAATCTCGATGAGCCGTTCGAGTTGCGCAATGTGAGTGAGGGCAAACACACGCTGCGCGTCTTCCCTTCGCGCCCTTGGCACGAGAGCTACAAGAACACGGGCGCGTTCCAGATGGTTACGTTCACCGTCAAAGGCGGCGGCGACACGGCGCAGCCGACCACGACGGGCACGGGCGAGAAGATGGCCGACAACAAGAACGCGAATAAAAACGCGAACGCGGCCAGTCCGGCCAACTCGGCCAACAAGAATGCGCCGAACGCCAACGCCGCAAACACTAGCGCGGCGAATGCCAACGCTACGCCGCCGCGCGAGGGCAAGGACGTGCCGCCGAGCACGGGCGGCGCAGTCGAGCGCAACAAGCCGCTGCTGACTTACAGCCGGCCGAAGGGCGAGTACAAAGGGCCAGATACGGACGCGATCATGATCGACTTCTGGCTCTCGAACGCAAAGTTGCAAGGCGAAGGCGGCGACTATCGCGTGCGTTATGCAGTGGATGGCGGCGCGATGCAGTACATCGACACGTGGCAGCCGATCTGGCTGACCGGTTGGACAGCGGGCAAGCACACGGTCAAGCTCGAACTCGTAGACAAGGCCGGCAACCTCGTCGATAACGGCGGCTACAACTCGACCACGCGCGAGATCACCGTGACGAAGTAAGTGCGCGCAAACACAAGGGTATGAGTGAGCTGGTCGCACAGTTGACAACGAGCAGCGTGCCGCGCGCTGAGTACGACGCCGTGCGCGGCGGCGGCGCAGGGCTGTTTGATCTGTCGGCGCGCGGGCGCATTGAAGTGCGCGGCGCAGAGGCCGTGCAGTTCTTGAATGGTCTCATCACGAACGACGTGAAGGCGCTCGCGCCCGGCGCGTGGATGTACGCGGCTTTTCCCAACGTGCAGGGGCGTCTGCTTGCGTTGGCGCGCGTGCTGCGACCAAGTGCTGAAGCGGTCTTTCTCTTCGACACCGAAGTCGCAACGCGCGAGCGTGTGCGGCAGAATCTCGAACGCTTCACGCTCGCGGGCGATTTCCACGTGCGCGATTTGACGGCCGAGACGGCGCAACTGTCGCTGCAAGGCACGCAAGCCGCGCAACTCATCGCGCGCGTGCTGGGCGCTGACGCTGCACAGCTTGAGCGCATGCATGTCGCCGTCGTCTCATGGCGCGGGCACGAGTTGACGCTCTTGCGCGCGACGCACACGAGCGAGGACGGATTCGATTTGATCGCAGGCGTTGATGCGAGCGCAGAACTGCGTCGCGCTCTGTTGGACGCGGGCGCTCATCCTTGCGGCGATGAAGTGCTTGAAGTCTTGCGTGTTGAGGCGGGCGTCGCGCGCTACGGCGTGGACATGACAGAGATTAACGTCGTGCTCGAAGCCGTGCCCGAAGACGCGGTCAGCTACACCAAGGGCTGCTACGTCGGGCAGGAGATCATCGCGCGCATACACTGGCGCGGGCACGTGGCCAAGCGATTGACGGGATTGCTGTTTGAAGATGACTGCGCGGTTGCGCCTGAAGCTAAGATTGTCGCGCTGGACGGGAAAGAGATCGGGCGCGTTACGTCCGTCGTCTATTCGCCGCATCTGGCGCGCACGGTCGCGCTCGGTTACGTCAAGTTCGACTACCTCGCGCCGGGCACGGAAGTGCGCGTCGGCGAAGAAGCGCATGCCGCACGCATCAGTGCGTTGCCGCTCGTGCGCGGGAGTTGGCGGGCAGCAAGTGACAATGAGTGAAGAGACTCCAACCGCAGCGCAAGCAGAGGGCGTGCGCGACCTCGACTTCGCGCACGCGCGGCTCGCCTACTCGATCATTCAATCGTTGCTCGAACACACACGCATCGTCAGCGACCTCGTCGCGTTGATGGCGCAGACGCTCGATGAGGACACCGTCAAGGCGCTCACGAACACGGGCCAATGGGCCGCTTATCTCGACAGCCGGCGCGCACTCGAACGCACGCGCACCGACGTGGAGAAGTTTACTGCACAGATGCAGGCGTTTGGTGACGAGCAGAGAGATTAACCGCAAAGAGCGCAAAGAAAAGCCGCAAAGGGCCGCAAAGAGTTTTTCTCTGCGGCCCTTTGCGATCTTGCTTTGCGCTCTTTGCGGTTAAATCTTGATCCGCGCCTTGATCAATCTAGCGGCGTACTAACCGGCTCTTGTTGTTCGACGGCGGCGAGGTCAGTCGGTAGTTCGAGCGGTTCGTCGTTGATGCGGACGAAATCGTTGGTGGATTGTGTGCCGTCGAGTCCGCTTAAGAGCCAGTCGTCGAGCGAGCGGCGTTCTTCCGTGGAGAGTTCAAGACCCGCATCCTCGCAGAGCTTAAGCACGTCGTCGCGGAAGATTTTGGCCAAGTGCTCGGCCGCGTCCTCAGTCGGGCCTTTGCCGAAGCGGTGACCTGTAAACGTGATGCCTTGCAGGATGAACCAGACGCTCTTGCGCGGAATGGCCGCGCCGCGCGCCAGACAATAATCGCGCACGGCCTTCGAGGTGTAAGTAAGATTGAACGGGCGCTGCGTCAGATCGTCGGCGATGGCCGTGAAGACGAGCGCGAACTCCGCCGGTGTCAGGCGCGGCGTGCCCGTCACCTGACTGACGCGCCGGATGAAATCTGCGAGCGCGGGTTGTAAGTTGTCGAGCTTGTCGGGCGCGGGCGCGAGCGCATCGGGCGCGACGGGCGGCGTATGGCGCGCGGGGTCGTAGAGGTAACCGGGCTGATTCGGCGCGGTCAAAATCTCGAACTCAAGCGGCGCGGCCCCTTGCAGCAACAACTTGAACGAGCCTGCGCCCGCCCACTCCGTCTCCGTCACCTGCGGGCCGAAGGTGCGGATCACGTCGAACGCGGCGCGCGCCATGTCCAACGGCTCGTCCGCTTCGGCCACACACTGGCGCACGTGCTCGATGATCAGCTCGCGCAACTCCGGCTCACAAACCTGCTCGCTCACATCCGCTTGCGGCGCACACAACTGCGGCTCGGCCAGTTCCGGCGACGGCGCAATTTCAATCGGCGTGGTCATGTCCGCAAGGACGACGCGCCATGGGTCGCCGTCCACCATGCGCAGCTCGGGCCGGCGGCGCAGCAGTTCGAGCGTGAGATAACGCAGCGAAGAGAAGCCAAGCCAGTTGTCGCTGGCGGTGAACTCCGGAAATGTTTTGAAGATGAGGACGAGACCGGTGGCGGGCACTTCGCCTTCGGCGAGCACCACTTCATAAACCTTCTGCGCCATCGCTGCGAGCACCGGCTCATAAGGCGAGGGCGGCGGCGGCGCGACCGCCGGCAGACCCGCCTCGTCCAGCACGACGGGCACGAGGCCGAGGCCGTCTTCGATAAAGGTGTCGCTACTGATGACGAGATCGGAGGCGGCGCGGTAAGCGGGCGCGATAGGGCCGATGGTGAGGATGGCGGTGCGCCGGTCGTGCGCGCGCAGGCGCAAGAGCACCGGCGTGAAATCCGAATCGCCAGATAGGATGATGAACTCGTCGAAGCGCGTCGGGTGGTTCATCAGGTCGAGAATGTCCATCACCATCTGTATGTCCGTGCTGTTCTTGCCGCGCTGGGTGATGGGCGGACAGTCTACGACCGAGAAGGCCGAGCGCGTGAAATAGGGCCGGAAGTTGTAGAAGAGTTTCGGGTTCAGATAACAACGACGGATCAGGGTCGCGCGTTTTTCCAAGGTCGCGCCCGCGCCGTTCTCGCGGCTGGGCATGCCCTGTTCCATCCACGCGAGCCAGCGGGCCGGATAGGTCGCAAAACTCTGCGCGGCTTCCGGGTCGATCTTATCCAGACCGACGTAGATGTTATCGAAGTCCACATACAGCGCGGTCTTGATCCGCCGCACCGGTTCACCTTGCGAGGTCAATGCATAGGGGCTGCTCATACGCTATCGCCTTTCAAAGATTCAAAGACGGTACACGCGCGCTATCTTAACTCAGGTCGGGGCGGAATGATTAGAGTAATTCTGCGTGGGCAGGTAGAACGCACCACCGCAGACACAGAGGAAACGATGAAGTATGAACGATGAACGATGAGCTAAAAAGTAGTTGTCTCTTATTCATCGTTCTGCGTTCCTACTTTCCCTCTGTGTTTCTGTGGTGAACTTCCGTTCGCCTGACACTCAACTGAAAAGAGACGGTTGGTCTGCGAGTTCGGTCGGCTCGACTGGCTCTTGCCCTAGCAGGCGCTGCAACATCCGCGCGCTCGCGGGCGCGTGCCCTTCGTAGTAGTTGCTGAAGTAGGCAAAGACATCAGTGCCGCGTGCGACGAGGCGCGTGATCGCCTCACGCCACAACTTGAGATTCTCATCGCGCGGGCGCGCCGGCTTGTCGAAGCGCGTGATGTCGCGCGCGCCCATCCAGCGCACGTAGGCAAACGGGGCGGGCGCGGCTGCGCACATCTGCCAGAGCGCGCGCCGCGCGATCCATTGACCCTCGACGAGCGCGACCGCAACATTAGCGCGCGCCAGCAGTTCGGCGATCTCTGCTTGCGCCCAACTCCCGTGCCGAAACTCGACGGCGAACCGCACGTCGCGCGGCAACAGCGGCAGAAAAATTTTCAACGCGCCGACGTTCTCTGCCGTCGCCTCAAACTGCGGCGGCAGTTGCACGAGCATGGGGCCGAGCTTGTCGCCGAGCCGTTGGGCGACGGCGCAGAAGTCAGTCAATGTCTGCTCGTGGCCGCGCAAGCCTGCCTCGTGCGTGATCGCTTGCGGTAGTTTCAACGCGAACGTGAAACCGGGCGGCGTGCGCCGCGCCCATTGATCGACGGTCGCGGCGGCCGGCACGGCGTAGAAGGTCGAATCAACTTCGATGGTCTTGAACGCACGCGCGTACAACTCAAGCATGTCGCCGGTGCGCGTGCCGTGCGGGTAGAAGACGTGCGCAGCGGCCGGCGGCGTCACCCAGTCGTCGTAGTTCCAACCCTGACAGCCGATCTGTATGCGCGCCTGAGTCATGCGCCAGATTTTAGCAGACCTCGCAGACGATCAACTGCACCGCGCCCAGCAGACGCGGCTTAATGCGCACGACGCGCAAGCCGGCCCCCGTTGCTTCGAGCGCGGTGCGCCGGTTGAAGTGATCATCGAAGAGGCGCACGGTGCAGACGTTGAGCAGGTCGAACAAAGGCGCGAGCAGATTGTCGGGGCGCACGTGTTCGAGCAACACGACGCGCCCGCCCCGGCGCACGACGCGGCGCAACTCCATGAACGCTTGTGGCGGCGACGCGACCGAGCAGAACACGAGCGTGGCCAACGCCGCATCGAACACACCGTCCGCAAACGGCAACTGTTCAGCGCGACACTGCACGAGCGCAACCTGCGCCGGCCGCTCCGGCTTGTGCAGCGCACATTTGATCATCTCGCGGCTCAGCTCAGTGGCTACACCATACCCGTCCGGCGGATAGTGTCGGAAGTTTAACCCCGTGCCCGCGCCGACTTCGAGGATGCGACTACGAGGCGGCAACTGGCTGAACACGTCCGCCCGCCAGCGCGCCAGAAACCAGCGCTCGAACGGCGCTAACGCTTGGTCATAGCGGGCGGCCAGTTTGTCATACACAGGTTCAGATGTGTGCTGCATGCGAGCGCCATTCTAACCGCCCACGCTGCTGCCCGGTAGCCAGCCCGCTTGGGTCTATTCAAACTCCGAAATTGGTTTATGCGCGCAACAACGGCGCAACAAGCTATGAGCCAAGCTCGGGCCAATTCAGGGCGGCTTTGCCGAGCATGAATAGCCCCTGTGCTTTACAGGTAAAGTTTGTATTAGTTTTGGATTGGTGATATAGAGCACCGCAAGATCGGCAGCCTTATCGTCAATCAACCAGAGCCGAACCGGGGAGTCTAGCCTGAGACATCTCTGAAGCTTTTCCAGCGCCGCCCTCGTCATCTGCGCGCGCGTCAGCATAAAGCTGAAACAGGACATGCCACCCGCGAGTCGAAGTCTAAGCTAACATTCCAGTTTTCCCATTGGCCCGACGCGGCCTGACCGGTCGGCCCTTCATCAACCTAGGAGACTCATCATGTATCGTTGTCGTGTATGGTTACTGTTTGCGCTGCTCGGCGCGCTGATTTTCTTCGTCCCGCTCACGCCTGCCACGCGAGCCGACAAACCGGGGTCTCTTGTCACGGCGTCGGTGACCAGAGTTGGCAACGACTTTCTCATCTCGTGGACAACCACGGGCGAGGTACAGCAGGTCAAGATCAGTGAGGGCACCAGCCCGGATGACATCAAGCACAAGGTCGCCGACGTGAGCGGAGGCACAGCCACGACTGTGACCGGCCTAGACCCGAACCAACGGCATTACTTTGAATTGAAGGACACAGGCGGCGACCGGATTATTACTGCCGAACGCGGTGTGCCGCAGATCGCGGTGACTAACTTCCGCGACATCGGTGGCTACGCAAGCATATTCAATCAAGGCAGTCACACCGAGACTGTCCGTTGGGGCAAGTTCTTCCGTAGCGGCGGCCCCAGCGCACAGTCGAATCAGGGCTTCTTGCCGACCCTTGGGGTGCAGACGGTGCTTGACGTGCGCGCGCCGAATGAGATTACGGCGGCAGCTCCGCTGTGGAACGTGGCAGGCGTGCATGTCATCAGTGCGCCGATCTTCGATCAAACGGTCGGCGGGATTCCAGACCCTGTGACACCGCATCTCTGCCTGCCTTTCAACGTCTCGCCCTCTAATCCCTTACACCACTATTTCCCCTTCGACCCCGTGTGCTTTGCTGATCAGGATGTGTTCTTCGGCCCGAACGGCGAGTTCTTCACACAATTCAAGACCGCCGCTTTCCGCGGCTTCGTCTCTGGCGACGGGCCGCCGGGCGCAAACTTCGGCCCGACGGTCAACATCGCCCTGCATACCACGTTGCTGACGCTCACCGACGCCCACAATCTTCCGTTCGTCTTTGCGGATACTAGCGGAGCCGCGCGGACGGGCTGGGGCACGGCGGTAGTTGAGTTAGCTGTCGGAGTGCCTGAAGATGAGGTCATCGCAGACTACGTGCTGACCAACCAGTTTCGGGCAGCGATCAACAACGCACAGCTTAATGCGCTGGTCAACTCCGGGCTGCTCGGTAAGCGCGTCTATCTTGAACCGCAACTCTTTGAGCGCGCCGAATACCTGCAAGCCCCGCTTGACGAGTTGCATCAACGCTATGGCTCTTTCGAGAACTACGCTAACCAAGCATTAGGTATTACAAACGCCCAACTCGAACAGATTCGCGCGAACCTACTGGAGAAGTGAGGCGCATAACAACCGGCCCTGTACTGGGCGGCAAGCAGCAAGTTCGGCTAACGCAACCCGTGCGGGCCGGCCGCTGCACGTGGGTCTCGCGCGCCGTCGTAGACGGCATGCGTTTGGCCGCCAGCGCAGGCGCGCGCTCTGCTGGCCGAACATGAATAGAGTCTATGACAGGCACGGCTTGACGTTGCCGGCGAGCGGATGATAGCGTGTCGCCTCACACTGACAACAGAGGTGCTCGTCAGTCGTTCTTTGTTAATTTTTTTGAATCGCTACTTCGACCCGCCCGCCGGAATTGCGGCGCGGGTTGACCGTCGCAGGTGTGCCCTCTTAAACAAGAAGGGCGACAAGGGAAGTCGGGTGTAAAGCCCGCACGGTTCCCGCCACTGTGGACCGGCGATTGTGTCGCGCCCCGTTTTTTAACGGTCACTCATCTCAGCCGAGTTGGGGAAGGCCGGGCGGCGACGCGCTTGAGCCGGGAGTCAGGAAACCTTGCCTGCTTGAGCAGAGGTCAGAGGTCAGAGGTTAGAGGTCAGTGAGAAGCAGTTTCTTACTAACCTCTAACCTCTGACCTCTGACCTCTGATTTGGACGGAGGCGACCGCTAACGCTCCGGGTAAGGGCGAGTGGCGTCGGGCGCTTTCGATGACAGGCACTTTGGGGCCGCGCAAAGATTTTGCGCCGCGCCATCAGTCGCTTGTCATCTCTAGCAGCCGTCAACGAGTACGCCCTCGATCTTCCACGCGGAAGATCGAGGGCGTTTTGCGTTTGGCCGGTTGCTCCGTTCGGCTCGCTCCTGATCCTTTTTCGGTGTGCGCGGTCTCGCCTTTCGTCTTGTTGGAAAGGAAGAGAACATGAGCCACAGTCTATTTCGCAAAGTCGCGTTCATCTGCGCGCTCGCCTGCCTGTGTGCCTGCTATGCAAGCGCGCAAACTGCCCGCGCGACGCTCACAGGGCGCGTCGTCGATCCGCAGGGCGCAGGTGTGCCCGGCGCGGTCGTGACCATCTACGCGCGGGCCGCACACCTGCGTCTGACGACGACAACGAATACAGAGGGCGCTTATCGCTTCGACGGGCTTGCGCCCGGCGACTATCTCGTCGAAGCGGACGCGCGCAACTTTGCACCCGCGCCCGCGCACACCGTCGCACTCGTGCGCGGGTCTGCGGCGACGCTCGATCTGCCGCTCGAAGTCGCGGGCGTGCGCGCAGAGGTCGTCGTCACCGCCGCCGATGCGCCGCAACCTGTGGACGAAGTCTCGAAGGCGATCTCGACCGTGACCGTGCGCGAGATGGACGCGCGCGACGAGTTCTCAATCCCCGAAGCGTTGCGCACCGTGCCGGGTTTGCGCGTGCAACAACTCGGCGGCCCCGGCGCGCAGACCACGATCAAGACGCGCGGGCTGCGTAATCAGGACACGGCCGTGCTGATCGACGGTCTGCGCTTTCGCGATCCGTCCGCGCCGCAGGGCGACGCCGAAGGCTACATTGGCGATCTGCTCTCCACGGGCACAAGCCGCGTCGAAGTCCTGCGCGGCTCCGGCTCGTCGCTCTACGGCACGAACGCCATCGGCGGCGTCATCAACATCGTGACCGACGAAGGCGGCGGCCCCACGCATGGCAGCTTGCTTGCCGAAGGCGGTGGTCTCGGTCTCTTTCGTGGACGCGCACAAGTGGCCGGCGGATCAAACGCGAATCGTTTTACTTACAGCGCGAGCGGCGCGCACCTAAATGTCACGCGCGGCATAGATGGCGACGACGCGGCGCGCAATACGAGCGGGCAAGGGCGCGTGCTCTTTCACCTCACACCGACCGCAGCGCTGAGCGCGCGCCTCTATGCGGCGGACGCCTTCGTGCAACTCAACAGCGACCCGCGCCCTATCGCGGGCGCGCTGCCTGCCGGCATCATCGACGCCGTACCCCTATCGCGGGCCGAACTACGGCGCTTCGAGGCGGGCACGCCCGCGAGCCGACTGCAAAACGGCGCGGCTACGTTTATTCCTGCAACGAACGATCCCGACTTCGCGCGGGCCGCGCGCTTCTTCAGCGGCGCGCTCGTCTTCACCCAGCGCCCATCTGACAGGTTTAGTTACACCATCTCTTATCAAGGCAACTTGCACAACGGCACGTTCCGCGACGGCCCCGGCGGCACGAACGACTTCCGGCCCTTTGGCAACACGCGCAACGAACTCGACGGGCGCGCGCACACACTGAACGCGCGCGTGGACTATCAACTCGGGCGTGCCAACTTCATTACCGCCGGCTACGAGTTTGAGCACGAGCAGTTCATCAATAATTCGTTCCCTGAATCGGCCGCAGACAATTCCTTTGTGAACGTGACCGAGCGCAGCCATGCGTTCTTTGCGCAGGATCAAATCCGTTTGTTGGCTAATCGCCTGCAACTCTCGGCCGCGTTTCGCGCGCAGCACTTTGCCTTGAGTGCGCCGCGCTTTAGCCCTGCGGCCACGTCGCCATTCGCGGGCTTCAACTTCAACGCGCCGCCGAATGCTTACACCGGCGACGGCTCAATCGCGTATCTCTTTCGCGCGACGGGCACGAAGCTGCGCGGGCACGTCGGCAACGGTTACCGCGCGCCGTCTCTGTTCGAGCGCTTCGGCACGTCTTTCTTCGCGGGCGGCTTTAGTGCTTTCGGCGACCCGCGCCTGCGCCCTGAACGCTCGCTTGCGTTCGATGCCGGCGTCGATCAAACCTTCGCCGCCAATCGCGTGCGCGCCGCCGCCACCTACTTCTACACGCGCCTACAGGAAGTGATCGCGTTCGACTTCTCCGGTCTCGTCACGCAGCCCGACCCGTTCGGGCGCTTCGGCGGTTACGTCAACACGCGCGGTGGCTTGGCGCGTGGCGTGGAACTTAGTCTGTCGGCCGCACCTGTGCGCGCGTTCGATCTCACGGCTGCGTACACCTACACGAACGCGGACGAGCGCGTGCCGCGCGTCGCGAACGTCCTGCGCTCATTCGTTATTCCTACGCATCAATTCTCGCTCGTCGCGACGGAACGGCTCGGCCAGCGTTGGCTGCTCAACTTCGATCTCACCGCGTCGAGCGATTATCTGGTCGGCCTCTTCAATCCGCAGACATTCGGCAGTAACGTCTTCCGCTTCGCGGGCTTGCGCAAGGCGGACGCGGGCGCGAGTTACACGCTGCCACTCGCGGCGGAGCGTTCTTTGCGCTTCTTTGGCTATCTCGATAATCTTTTCGGGCGCGAATATTTCGAGAACGGTTTCCGCGCGCCGGGGCGCACGGGGCGGGCGGGCGCGCAGTTTAATTTCTGAGTTGGGAGGCGGCGATGGGTTTACTCACCGCCGCAGACGCAAAGAGTGCAGAGGAAGCGCAGAGAAAAGTACTCAACTCTTTGCGCAATCTTTGCGTTCTCTGCGTCTGCGGCGGTGAATCTTGCCGTGCTGTACATTCAAGCTTGGATCGATCAAGCACGATGACGAAACCACCCGCGCAACAGACGCCGCTCGTTGAGGGCGAGGATTTTTACTGGGAGGGCGCGGACATGGTTTTCACGGCGCGCTTTCACCTGCGGCGCGGGTACTGTTGCGAAAGCGGTTGCCGTCACTGCCCATATCGCGCGCCGGCTGAGAAAGAGGAAGATGCTATTGCTGACACGTCTGAGAAGGATTGAGGGCAGCGCGTGCGTGCTGTTACTTATCGTGCTGCTCGTCAGTGCGGCTTGTCATCGTGCGCCATCGGCGAGTAGCACGAACGCAACCCAACAGAGTGCGCCGCAGTACGAGCGCATCATCTCGCTCAGTCCGAGCACGACCGAAGTGCTCTATGGTCTCGGTCTGTTCCCGCGCGTCATTGCGGTGTCGGACTACGACGAGTTTCCGCCGGAGGTGAAGCGTTTGCCGCACATCGGCGGTTGGAGCAATACTAATCTGGAACAGGTGGCCTCGTTGCGGCCCGATCTGGTCGTGATGGCGGACGCGCAAGCGCCCTTCGTCAAGGATAAGCTCGACGCACTTGGGCTAAAGACGTTGGCCGTACCCAGTCGCTCGGTCGAAGACGCGCTCACGAGTATCGCGCAACTTGGCAGCGCGACCGGACATGAGCGTGAAGCGCAGCAGTTGATCAACGAGACACGCGCCAAACTCGAAGACGTGCGTGCGCGCACGCGGGAGCTACCGCGCCTGCGTGTGCTCTGCATCGTGGATCGCGTGCCGGGCACGCTGCGCGGGTTGTACGCGGCTACTGCGGAGAGTTTTATCGGGCAGTTGATCGAGACGGCGGGCGGCACATCAATCGCGCCCGCCGCGCCGTCCGGGTTCGGGCAGATCAGCAAGGAAGCGGTCGTCACACTCGACCCCGAAGTGATCATCGATCTGGAGCAGAACACGACGGACACTAACAATCGTCTGGCCGAAGATACGCAAGCGGTCTGGCGCGAGCTATCACAGGTCAAGGCCGTGCGCGACGGACGTGTCTATGCCGTGCGCGACACGTCCGTGCTGCACCCTTCGCAGTTCGTCGGCGACGCGGCGCAAAAGTTTGCCGCACTGCTGCACCCGGAGGTCTTCAAACAGGGTGACAAGTAGTAATGATGAAGACGTCAGCGCGCCAGCCGGCGCGAGACGGACGCGTGAGCAGGTCGCGCCCGCGCATGATGCGGTTCTGCTTGAAGCGCGTGGGTTACACTTTGCTTACGCGGCGGGGTTGCCGGAGGTCGTCTGCGATGCCTCGCTTGCACTCATGCGCGGCACGCTGGCCGCGCTCATCGGCGCGAACGGTTCGGGTAAGTCGTCGCTGATTCGCCTACTGGCGGGGTTGTTTACACCGGCGCGCGGCGAAGTGCTGTTTGACGGCGTCCCCTTGCGCGCCATCGAAGCCCGCCAGCGTGCGCGCCGCATTGCCTATGTGCCGCAGGCGACCGCGACCGTCTTTCCGCTGACCGCGCTCGAAGTTGTGCTGACGGGCCGCAGCCCTTACACGACGCGCTTTCGGTTTGAGAATGAGCGCGACCTCGCCATCGCGCACGACGCGCTCGCGGCCGTCGATGCGGCGCACTTGGCGGCGCGCAGTGTGACGGAGCTATCGGGCGGCGAGCGACAACTGGTCGCGCTGGCCCGCGCGCTGGCGCAAGAGCCTGATTGTCTGTTGCTTGATGAGCCTTCGTCCGCGCTCGATCTTAAACACCGTGCGGGGCTGCTGCGGCATCTGCGCCGGCTGCGCGATGAACGAAACATGACGGCGCTCGTCGTCACACACGATCTGCAACTGCTCGACCCGGCCTTTGATGAAGTCTTCGCCATGCGCGCGGGGGCGGTGGTCGCGGCGGGCGCACCCGCCGAGGTGTTGCGCGACGAAGTGCTCGCGGACGTTTACGCCGACGCGCACGTGCGCGCCCGCCGCGCCTTCGGGCGCACGTTCGTCTGGTCGGAGTGAGGGACTTAGTCCATTGATTCATTGAATCATTGATTCATTGAATCAATGATTCAATGAATCAATGAGTAAATTCTTTGGTGCGCGGTTGGGGCGGGCGCTTGCGTTGTTGACGTTATTGCTTTTGATCGCAACGTTCGTCGCGCTGTGGCTCGGGTATGCGCCGATCACTCTGGCGGCATTGCGCACGGATAAAGCAGCGCGGGCGCTCTTCTTTGGTTTGCGGCTGCCGCGCGTGTTGTTGGCGGGGATGGTGGGCGGAAGTCTCGCGATGGTGGGCGCGTGTTTGCAGGCGCTGTTTCGCAATCCGCTGGCCGAGCCTCTGACGCTCGGCGTGTCGGGCGGCGGCGCGTTGGGCGCGAGCGTGGCGATTGCGCTGGGCGCGGGCGCGAAAATCGGGGGCGTGCCGTTTGTCTTTCTCGCGGCGTTCGCGGGCGCAGGCGTGGCGGTCATGGTCGTCTATCGTTTGGCGCGCACGGGCGCGGTCGTGTTGCCGGGGGCGCTCCTGCTGGCGGGCGTCGTCTTAAACTTCGTGGCCGCGTCGGGCGTCGTGCTCATACAATACTTCGCCGACTATTCGCGCGCGCTGCAAATCCTGCGTTGGACGATTGGCAGTCTCGACATCGTCGGCTTCGATCTGCTCTGGCGCATGGCGCTCTTCCTTGTGCCGGGCTGGCTCGTGCTGCTGTTGATGGCGCGCGATCTGCACCTGATCGCGGTGGACGAAGAGACGGCGGCGAGTCTGGGCGTGAATGTGCGGCGCAGCGAGCGACTGGTGTATGCGGCGAGTTCTTTGATCGTGGGCGTGACGGTCGCGGTCGGCGGCACAATCGGCTTCGTCGGTCTGATCGTGCCGCATGCGATCCGGCTGCTGTTCGGCGAAGACGTGCGCGTGCTCATCCCGTGCTCGTTCCTATTGGGCGCGGCGTTTCTGATGTTGGCCGATCTGGTCGCGCGCACCGCGCTCGGCACAGGCGAGTTGCCGGTCGGCGCAATCACCGCGCTCGCCGGTGGCCCCGTCTTCTTGTGGTTGTTAAGAAGGCAACAACGATTGGCGACGATGTGAGGAGAAGCTATTAGCGATTAGCTGTTAGCTCTTAGCTAAAGACAAGAAGCTAACAGCTAATGGAGGCAATTATGAAACTCGATCTTAAGCGATTCGATGCGCCCGACGAGACGCGCACGTTCGAGAAGGGCAAGTTTGAGTTAGTGCAGATGGGCAACATGACCGTGGGCCGCGCGAGCTACGAACCGGGCTGGCGTTGGTCGGAGCACGTCGGCGCTGCGACGGGCGAGCGGCTCTGTCAGGTGGAGCATGTGGGCTTGGTTGTCTCAGGCCGCGCGAAGGTGTTGATGGCGGACGGGCGCGAGATCGAGATGGGGTCGGGCGATCTCTTCAGTGTGCCGCCCGGTCATGATAGTTGGGTCGTGGGCGACGAGCCTTACGTGTCGCTCCACTTCATGGGCGCGGACGTGTACGCGGCCGAGTAAGTCGGCGCAAGCGGAGGCGGCATGGACGAGACGGACTATAAATTTCTGCGCCAAGCGTTCGCGGTCGCGCGCCGTTCACGCGCACACGGCAACTACCCCTTCGCCTCAATCCTCGTTGACGAACATGGCGAGGTGTTGTTAGAAGCCGAGAACACTGTCAACAGCGAGCGCGACTGTACGGGGCACGCCGAAGTAAATCTGGTGCGTGCGGCCACGCGCGGCTGCACGCCGCAAGTGCTGGCCCGGAGCACGGTTTACGCCAGCGCCGAGCCGTGCGCCATGTGCGCCGGCGCGCTCTATTGGAGCGGTATCGGCCGGCTGGTGTACGCGCTGAGCAAGCAGCGGGCGACCGAGATCGAGCATGCGAAAGGGGCTGGGGCGCAACTGCCACTCGGTTGCCGCGCGATTCTCGGCGCGGGCGAACGGCAAATAGAGATCGAAGGGCCGGCGCTTGAAGCGGAGGCGGAACAGGTCGTTAGGGAAGCGTGACGAAAGGTTGAAGCGTTATGAGCATAGCGACGAAGACAGGCGACCGCGGGCAGACCGCGCTCATCGGTGGCGCGCGCGTGGCGAAATCCGACCCGCGCGTCGAAGCTTACGGCACGATTGACGAGTTGACGGCGGCACTCGGCTTCGCCCGCGCCATCTGCGCGGATGCTGAGGTGACTGATCTGACGAAACAGATTCAACGCGAGTTGTTCGCCGTCAGCGGCGCAATCGCCAACCCCGCGAGCGTCGAACATGAACCGCCCTACGTGACCGATGAGATGGTCGAGACGTTGACCGCCCACGTCACACGCATCGAAGCGATAGACGGCATCCTCGCCGACTGGTCGCTCCCCGGCGACCACGCGCCCGCCGCCGCTTATGACATCGCCCGCACCACCTGTCGCCGCGCCGAACGCGCCGTCATGCGCTTGACCGAAACGGGCGCGGACATCCCCGTACAGGCCATCGCTTATCTCAACCGCCTCTCCGATCTGCTCTGGCTATTCAGTCGCTTGCTGGAATTGCGCGCGGGCGTTGATTCGCGTCTGCGCGACGACGAACACGAAGGGCCGCGCTGGTCGCGGGCTTGGTAAATGTTAAGCGAGATTGAGTTGCTGGAGGTTAATCTAACGTTCCCATGATACCTTACTGCTCAAACCAAAAAACATGTTCTGGTATATCCAGCTTCACACCAATTCTTTTCAGATACTCAACCTGCGGAAAAGTGAACCGGACGCCATTCTGCTGCTGAAATTTCTGCATTCTTCTATGAAATCTGAACTGCTCTAAACTCTTCGTGCCTTTCGATGAATTACAATTTCTACAGGCTGGAACAACATTCTCAATGTTATCTCCGCCACCTCCAATTTGAGGTATGATATGGTCAACACAGAAGCTTAGTTTGTACTCTAAAACCAAACCGCAGTAATAACATCTTCCTCCTGTTTTCGCCCAAATATCTGCTTTTTTTGCTCTAGGCAATTGATCCGATTGCTTAACCCGTTTAGCTGCCGGTGGGATATATCTCTCGTCAATTAGGTATACACACTCAGGCATAAGCTCACATGGACCCTCGTAACTATTAGCCGTTGCCCGCGCCTCGCAATCGCTACGCGGGCAGCCAACAATAGTGTAAGGTTCACGATCTTCGGGATAAAACCAACCATCAATCTGACTCATGGCCAAACCATGAATTGGGCAATGGCCTCGATTCAATCGTTTCACTCTGTCACTTGTTGATTGGTTTCTAACCATTGAGATGACTTGATCTGGTTATTGTTATGATGTGTTGCTGTTCGCTCTATGCTGGCACAGATTCCGTCCACCTTTTGGCGCAAGTTTTCATCTCTGCGATCTGTTCGGGCCAATCATGCAGAGTTGCCGGGTCGAAGTCGGCCCCGTTGGGCCAGACGAGTGTGTGTGCCTCCGGATCAATTTTGACTTGCTTGAATAAGCCGAGATCGCGCAACGGCCCGTATAGCTCGTCGGCCAAGATTGGGCGGAAATCTATAGTTTGCTCGGTCTGATCGTCAAACCGCACGCGCAGGCTGTACGGCCCGACGATCTCGAATGCTGTCACGCGATAAATTGCATGCTGCATGATTACTCGCCCTCACTGCAATATCGTCATTATCACCTGCCGCTCGCGCCCGCCGTCGAATTCGCACAGGAAGATGCCTTGCCAGCGGCCCAACAGCAGTTTGCCTTCATTGAACGGTACGGTGACGCTTGAGCCGACGAGGGTGGCTTTGATGTGGGCGTCGGAGTTCTCTTCCGCGTGGCGGAAGCCCATGCCGTGTTGGGGAATGAGTGTACGAAGACAATGGAGCATGTCGCGGGGCACGTCCGGGTCGGCGTTCTCGTTGATGGTGAGACCGGCCGTGGTGTGTTGCACGTAGAGCACGCAGACGCCTTCGTGCGCGCCGGATTCGGTGAGGCGCTGTTGCACTTCGGCGGTGAATTCGACCAACTGCTCGCGCTCGCGCGAGCGCACTTTCAACGTGTAGATCATGGCGTGAGATTTTAGCGCGCAGGCTCAGGCTTGTACGAGCGAGTTTTTGTGTGTGCCGTTATGGCGCGCGGCTGCGTCGGTCTTGGGTTGTGCGGCGATGAGCGGCAGATGCAGGCGGAAGGTCGCGCCTTGACCCGACCCCGCGCTCTCGGCCGCGACCGTGCCGCCGTGGAGTTCGACCAGGTGGCGCACGATGGCGAGACCGAGACCTAAGCCGCCGTGCTGGCGCGTGGTCGTCGAATCACCCTGTCGGAAGCGGTCGAAGACGTAAGGCAGCAGGTCGGGCGCGATGCCTGCGCCGTTGTCGGCGACGGAGATCTCCGCGTGCGCGTCGCGTTGCGCCAGCCGAATCTCGACCGTGCCGCCTTTGGGCGTGAACTTGACCGCGTTCGCGAGCAGATTCCAGATGACCTGCTGCAAGCGGTCGGGGTCGCCCGCGACTGCGCCGACCGCCGGCGCAAACTCCGTGCGCAGTTGAATGGCCTTCGCTTCGGCGGCCGGACGCACCACGTCCGCCGCCGCCTCGATCACGTTGGCGAGTTCAACCGCTTGCATGTCAAGGCGCAGCCGCCCCGAGACGATGCGCGAGATGTCGAGCAGGTCGCCGATGAGTTGCGCCTGCGCCTGCGCGCTCTTCGTGATCACTTCGAGCGCGTGCGCGCGACCCGCTTCGTCGAGCATGCCGAGTTGCAACAGTTCGACCCAGCCCATCATCGACGTGAGCGGCGTGCGCAGCTCGTGCGAGACGGTGGCGAGGAATTCATCCTTCGCGCGATTGGCCGCTTCGGCCGCAGCGCGGGCCGCCTGCTCGCGTTGCAACGACTCGGCGCGCTCCTGCTCGACGCGTCTGCGCTCGGCGATCTCACGATCCAACTCGGCGTTCGCGCGGGCGAGCGCCAGCGTGTTGCGGCGCAACTCAAGCTGCGTCGCGGTCAGCCGCGCGAGCACGCGCAGAGCCTCTTGTTGCTCAGCCGTCAACGTGCGCGGCACGGTGTCGGTGACACAGATAGTTCCGAGCGCATGGCCATTAGCAGTGATGAGCGGCGCGCCGGCGTAGAACCTGATCTTCGGATGCGACGTGACGAGCGGGTTGTCTTTGAAACGTTCATCCGCCAGCGCGTCGGGCACGATGAAGAGATCGGTTTGCAGGATGGCGTGAGCGCAAAACGCCACGTCGCGCGGCGTCTCCGTCGCGTCGAGACCGGTGCGCGCTTTGAACCACTGTCGGTCTGCGTCCACCAGACTGACGAGCGCGACCGGCGTCTGGCAGATGTGCGCAGCGAGCCGCGTGATGCCGTCGTAGGTAGCTTCGGGCGCGGTGTCGAGCACGCCCAGTTGCTGCAACGCCGCGAGGCGCGCAACTTCATCTTGGGGGAGTGGTGCTTTCATAAATGATAAACGGGAAACCGCAGGCGAAGGAACCAAGTGGTCGGCGACGAGTGATTATAACGCAGTCGTGTGGACGCACCCAACCGGCGCGCAAAAACGTTAAGCCTCTGACCACGCGCAGTGGTCAGAGGCTTAAGATCGATCTGATAGTGGCAACAGCTTAACGCCGCCGCGCGCCCGTGCGTCGCAGCAGTGCCCAGCCCGAAGGCAGGACAGCGGCAGCGAGCGCGAGTTTGACTGCGTCGCCGACGAGAAACGGTGCGACGCCCTGCGCGAAGGCAAGCGCGGGCGACATGAAACGCAGTAGCCCCGCGAAGCCGCCCGCGAGGATAACGAGCGAGCCGAGCGCCATCGCGGCGGCGGCGGTCACGAAGCGTCGATCCCAGCCGCGCTCGGCGAGCCAGCCAGGGACGAACGCGGCCAGTGGGTACGAGAGCAGGTAGCCGCTCGTCGGCGCGAATAGCAAGTGTGCCAGCCCGCCGCGCCCGAACGAGAAGAACGGCAGCCCCGCCGCGCCCTCGAACAGATACAGAATGAGCGCGAGCGCGCCGAGCCGCGAACCTAAGAGCGCGCCGGTCAACAGCACCGCAAACGTCTGCAACGTGACCGGCACGGGCGTGAACGGCAGCGGCACGGCCACCTGCGCCGCCAGCGCGGTCAACAGACTGAACGCGACCACGAGCGCGAGCGCGCGCGCCCAATCCAACGGCGCTAAGAGCGCGCCCGTCAACGTCTCGGCTTTAGCGTAAGTGTCCATAATAGAGTCCAGAGAGGCTGGAGAGTCCGGAGAGTCTAGAGAGTTAAGAGCGTGCAGAGTTTAGTTTGACTCTCCAGCCTCTCTGGACTCTCTAGCCTCTCTAGACTCACGTTCATTTTTGCGCTCCGATGCGCATGCCGTAGAAGGAGCGCCAGACGAAGAAGACGGAGATGGCGAAGAAGATGGCCGCAAGCACGTGTGTCACGTTCGGGCCCGCTTCGTTCGTCAAACGCACGGCCAGCTCAACCGCGAGCAGACCGAAGAGTGTGGTGAATTTGATGACCGGGTTCAAGGCCACCGATGAAGTGTCCTTGTACGGATCGCCCACCGTGTCGCCGACCACCGTCGCATCATGCAGCGGCGTCCCCTTCTGCTTCAACTCGACCTCGACGATCTTCTTCGCGTTGTCCCACGCGCCGCCCGCGTTCGCCATGAAGATGGCTTGGTAGAGACCAAAGACGGCGATGGAGATGAGATAGCCGATGAAAAAATACGGCTCGACGAAGGCGAAGGCGAGGGCGGAGAAGAAGACGGTCAGGAAGATATTGAACATCCCTTTCTGCGCGTACTCTGTGCAAATTTGCACGACCTTCTTGCTGTCCTCAACGCTCGCCTTCTCGACGCCTTCGAGTTTGATGTTGGCCTTGATGAACTCGACCGCGCGGTACGCGCCCGTCGTCACAGCTTGGATGGACGCGCCCGTAAACCAGTAGACGACCGCACCGCCGGTGATGAGGCCCAACACGAACGGCGCGTGCAGGAGAGACAAATTTTGCACGCGCTCGGCGATGAAGCGGCCGTTGACGGCTGTGAGCGCCATGATGATCGAGAAGATCATCGTCGTCGCACCCACGACGGCCGTGCCGATCAAGACCGGCTTCGCGGTCGCCTTAAACGTGTTGCCCGCGCCGTCGTTCTCTTCCAACAGATGCTTGGCGCGCGCGAAGTTCACGTCGATGCCGAAGTCGC
The DNA here is from genome assembly GCA_045807745.1 of Pyrinomonadaceae bacterium. Classification (GTDB taxonomy): domain Bacteria; phylum Acidobacteriota; class Blastocatellia; order Pyrinomonadales; family Pyrinomonadaceae; genus QHXQ01. Next base: position 160,779 of record JBJMGT010000042.1, on the reverse strand, counting down.
GTTTGATGTCCGCTTCGATGTTCGGGATTTGTTCGATGAGCGACAGTTCGTAGACCGACTGCGCGTTGTCTGTGACGGGGCCGTAAGAGTCCACGGCAATCGTCACGGGCCCCATACCGAGGAAGCCGAAGGCGACGAGACCGAAGGCGAAGACCGGCTCGGCGACCATGAACGCGCCGAGACCCATCTGGCTGAAGATGTAGGCGATGCCCATCAGGATGACGATGCTGATGCCGAGCCAGTAGGCGGAGAAGTTGCCCGCGACGAGACCCGACAGGATATTGAGCGACGGGCCGCCCTCCTGCGAAGAGGTGACGACTTCTTTAACGTGGCGTGAGCCGGTCGAAGTGAAGACCTTGACGAGTTCAGGTATGACCGCGCCCGCGAGCGTGCCGCACGAGATGATGGTCGCCAGTTTCCACCAGAGCGTCGGGTCGCCAGCGAGACCGCGCAATGGATCACTGCCGAGGGCGGGGATGATCAGATACGAGACAAGGTACGTGAGCGCGATGGAGATGAGCGAAGTGAGCCAGACGAGCGATGTGAGCGGCTGCTCGAAGTCCATCTCGGCGGCGTTCGCGTAGCGCGTCTTGGCGATGTACTCGTTGACGAAATAGGCCACGGCGCTTGCCACGATCATCATGATGCGCATGACGAAAATCCAGACCAGGAGTTGCACCGCGACCGTCGCCTGATCGCGGACGCCCAACAGAATAAAGGTGATGAGCGCGACGCCCGTCACGCCGTAGGTCTCGAAGCCGTCGGCCGAGGGGCCGACCGAGTCGCCCGCGTTGTCGCCCGTGCAGTCGGCAATAACGCCGGGGTTGCGTGCGTCGTCCTCTTTGATCTTAAAGACGATCTTCATCAAATCCGAGCCGATGTCGGCGATCTTCGTGAAGATGCCGCCCGCGATGCGGAGCGCCGCCGCGCCCAAAGATTCGCCGATAGCGAAACCGATAAAGCACGGCCCGGCATACTCGCGCGGGATGAACAAGAGGATGAAGAGCATGATCAATAGCTCGACTGAGATGAGCAGCATGCCGATGGACATGCCGGCCTTCAAAGGGATCGAGTAGATCGGATAGGGCTTGCCTTCGAGCGAGGCAAAGGCGGTGCGCGAGTTGGCGAACGTGTTGACGCGGATGCCGAACCACGCGACGCCGTAACTGCCGCCGATGCCGACGAGACTGAAGATCAGGATGATGACGAGCCGGCCCAACGTGCTCGTCGCCGGATTCGCGGGCGGCGAGAGATAACCGAAGTAGAGCACGATGATCGCCGCGATGAACGCCCACAGGATCAGGATGAACTTGCCCTGCGTGATCAGATAGGTCTTACAGGTCTCATAGATCAGTTCCGATATTTCCCGCATCGACGAGTGCACCGAGCGGTTCTTCAGGTTCATGAAAATAGCCAGCCCGAACAGCAGCCCGAGGAAGCAGACGATCAAACCGATCAGCAATAGCGAGTGGCCGTCGAAGCCGAGAAACTGCACGCGCGCCAGATCGGGCAGCACGAGGTTTGCCTCGCCGCCCGCTTCGGGCACGGCCGTCTGCCGCGAAGGCCCCGCGCCGCGCGCGTCGGGCGGCACGACGGTCTGTTGTGGGGCAGTCGGCGGCACGGTTGTCGTCGTCTGCGCGCCGCCCGTCGTCGCATAGCAACAGAGCGCGGCGAGCGCGCACGCGGCGACGAGCGCACCGCGCCGTTTAAAGCCGTATGAGCATAGCTGCTTGAGAAAGAAAATTACCTTTTGCACCTTCACGATTGAGCGATTCCTTTCGTTCGTTAACCCCTGTGGTGAGTAGACAAAAAAAGTCAGGCGCGCTTCGGCGGCACACAGAGACTGAACAGACGACGCATCGGAGACGTTCTGAAGCGTCCTCTCTCTACAAGGCCCTGTGCCGCAAATCGCGCTTAAGGGCAAGCATTATTGCTGATTTGGCCTCGCCCTGTCTATCCGGCAACGGACAAGGGGATCGCGGAATGTGGATTGCGGATTGCGGATTTAACAGGCACTTAGCCCTTTAATCCGCAATCCGAAATCCGCATTCCGCATTGGGTCAGAGCATCCGGCGGCAGTTATTCGACATCATGATCAGATCGTTGTACTCGTCGATGAAGCGGTCGCTGGAGTAGAGGCCGGGCTGCGGCTTCTTGTTCTCGCGCGCGTTGCGCACCTTCTCTTTGCCCTCTTTAAGGAAGTCGCGGGCGGCGCGCTCCACCGTCTGCCAGCAACTCACGCGGTCGCCCAACTCGCTGCGGTGCGCGTTGAAGTAGTTTGACCCTTCATCCAACGCTTGCGAGTAAGCATCGAGCGCGGGTTGATATTTGGCGAGGTCGACCGGATCATTCTTGCCGAGCTTAACCAATTGCTTGGCGCGCAGCATCAACGCGCGCGAGAGATAACTAAGGTTGCGCCCCTGCTGTTGTTCGATCTCACTCAGTTCGCGCTCCTTAAAGCGCACGTCCTCGGCGTCGAGCGCGGCGTGAAACTGATCGGACGCTTTATCTAATCTTTCAAAGCCGGCGACGAGCGGCGCGTGCAGTTGTTGCCCTTTGGCAAAGTTGTCGTCCTTGTAATCCTCTTGCCGGTAATACTCTGCGGCCTGTTTGAAGACCGGCGCGAGTTGTTGCAATGCTGCGAGGTATTCCTGCGCGCCTGCGTCCAACTCGGCGAGCGCAGGCGGCGCGGCGATGCCCTGCTTCAGCTTGTCGAAGCACGGCTCGATCTCGTTGCGGATGAAGAGGCTGGTCGGCGCATGGTCTTTGCGCGGCCCCTTCACGCGGTCAACGCGCGCCATGTATTCGTGATACGTCTGGAGCAGAGGGCTGTCCACGTCGTTCAGACATTGGACGTAGAGATCGAGCTTGTGACTGACCGCCGCCGTCTCCGTACTCGGGCCGGACTTGGCCATCTTGATGAGCCGGGAGCAGCCGGTATTGAGTACGAGCACGACAAGCAGCGCTAACGCGCACGAGCGCATGAGTACATTGGGGGTGCGGATCATACATTCTCCCGCGAGCGAATTGGTTCAAGCTTAAACGACTGTCTGGGTCTGGAGCGGCTGCTCGGTTGCGTTCGTCGGCACGGCGTCGCGCCGCCCCGTCGTCCAACGACGGATCGAGTCGGCGAGGATGATCACGGCCGCCGTCATCAAGAGCGCGGTCAGCGCCGTGTTGATGTAGCCTTGCGCGGCCGTCTCCGGTTTATGTGCGAGCGGCCAAAAGATATCTGTGATCGATTGCCAACCGGCGACGAGCGTGGTCGTGCCGACAAAGGTGAGCGGCAGAATAGTCGTCCAACTGTAACGCGCCCGGCCCATGTTGATGATGATCGTCGTGGCGACACACAGGGCGACGGCCGCGAGCAGTTGATTGGCGATGCCGAACATCGGCCAAATAGTCGAGATCGAGCCTGACCAGATGAACGCCGCCCAGCCCGTAACGACGAGCGCCGTGGTTACAACCGAACCCGGCAGCCACGTCGGCTCTTCAAATTTGCGATAGAAGCGTCCGCCGAACTCGCCCACGAGAAAACGCGCGACGCGCGTGCCCGTGTCGATGGTTGTCAAGATGAAGAGCGCCTCGAACATGATGGCGAAGTGATACCAATACTTCATCAAGCCGCGCAGACCCGGTATGGCATCGAAGATTTTCGCGATGCCGAGCGCAAGCGTGACCGCGCCGCCCGTGCGCCCGCGTAGATTCTGCTCGCCTGATTCTGCTTCCAGTCGGTCGATCTCTTTCGGTTGCAGATCGAAGTCGCCACCAGCATGGTCATTGACCATGCGGATGTAGGCCGCTTTCTGCGTCTCCGTGCGCTGCTGCGTGTTGATGGCGAAGTAGTCGCCGGGGAAGAGTGAAGTAGCCGCGATCAAAGCGACGACGCCGACCACGCCCTCCATCAACATCGAGCCGTAGCCGATCATGCGCGTGTCGGTCTCACGCGCGATCATCTTCGGCGTCGTGCCCGACGCGATGAGCGAATGAAAGCCGCTGATCGCGCCGCACGCAATCGTGATGAAGACGAACGGATAGACCTTGCCCGGAATCACTGGCCCGCCGCCCGCGATAAAGGGCGTCACGGCCGGCATGTTCAAATTCGGATGCACGACGATCACCCCGATGATGAGAAAAGCAATCGTCCCGATCTTCAGATACGACGACAGATAATCGCGCGGGCACAAGAGCATCCAGACAGGCAGCACCGACGCGATGAACCCGTAACCGGCCATCAAGATAATGATCGTGTTGCGTGAGAAAGTGAACGACTGCGCCCAACTCGACCCCGCCACCCAACCGCCCGCGACGACGGCGAAGAGCAGGCCGGCGACGCCGATGACGCTCGCCTCGCCGATCTTGCCTTTGCGGAAGCGGTACATGTACAGCCCCATCAAGAGCGCGAGCGGGATCGTAAAGCCCACGGTGAACGTGCCCCACGGCGACTCCGCCAGCGCGTTGACGACGACGAGACCTAAGCCCGCCAGTGCAATCACGACGATGAACAGGATCGCCAACCCCGCCACTAAACCGGACAACGGACTGATCTCCGTGCGCGCGATCTCCGCGAGCGATTTGCCTTTGCGCCGGACGCTCGCGACGAGGATCATGAAGTCGTGCACCGCGCCGCCCAAGGTTACGCCGATGACGAGCCACAATAGTCCCGGCAAGAAGCCGAACTGCGCTGCCAAGACGGGCCCGATGAGCGGCCCCGCGCCTGAGATGGCCGCGAAGTGATGGCCGAAGAGCACCCATTTATTGGTCGGATAATAATTATGCCCGTCGTACATCGTCTGCGCGGGCACAGGGCGCGCATCGTCGAGCGCGAGCACCTTCGCGGCGAGAAACGCGGAGTAGTAGCGATACGCAATCGCGATCACGCAGAGCGCGCCGATGATGACAGGCAGGGCATTCATCCGTTCGTGTTCCTCCCGTAGGCCAGCGGTCGTGTGGCAGCGGCGCAAATATTAACCACAAAGACACGTAGACACAAAGGAAACGATGAACGATGAATAAAAGAGAACGGCCTTCAATTCATCGTTCATCGTTCCGCGTTCATCGTTTCTTCTTGATGTCTTTCAGAATCTCGCGGCTTGCGTTCGCGCCCGGCGCGCCGGTGACGCCGCCGCCCGGATGTGTGCCCGCGCCGCAGAGGTAGAGGCCGCTGATGGGCGTGCGATATTGCGCCCAGCCGATGACTGGGCGGAAGGTGAAAAACTGATCGAGCGACATCTCCCCGTGGAGCGGATGTCCGCCCGTGAGATTGTAAGTGCGTTCGAGGTCGAGCGGCGTGATCGTCTGTCGTTCGATGATCAGAGCGCTCAGGTTCGGCGCGTAAGTCGAGAGTGTCTTGATAACAGTGTCGGCGAACTCATCGCGGCGCGTTGGCCAATCGCCATCTTTCAAATTGTACGGCGCGAACTGCACGTAGATCGACATGACGTGCTGACCCGCAGGCGCGAGCGTCGGGTCGGCGAGCGTCGGGATGGTGATGTCCATGTAAGGCGCGGGCGAATAGGCGCCGTACTTCGCCGCGTCGTAGGCGCGCTCAAGGTAATCAATGTCCGGGCCGATGTGTATGCGCCCCGCTAGCTTGGCATGGCCGTTCGCGCCTTCATTCGACAGAGCTTTGAAGGTCGGCAACCCGGCGAGCGCGAGATTGATCTTGGCCGCCGTGCCAATAGAGCGATAGCCGCGCACCTTCGTGAGAAAGTCCGGATCAAGTTCAGTCGGATCGACAAGCCGGAGGAAAGTATTTTTTGGATCGGCGTTCGAGACAACGGCGCGCGCAGCGATCTCTTCACCACTGTCGAGCACGACACCCGTCGCTGCGCCGTCTTTGATAGTAATGCGCGCGACGCCCGCGCCGGTGCGCACGTCCGCGCCCGCCGCTTGCGCCGCTTCCTTGAGTGCCTGCGTCAACGCGCCCATGCCGCCCCTGACGGACACGGCGGGCGCGATAGCGCTACCGTCGGCTGCGGCTTGCATGAGTAGCGGCACGCTCGTCCCCGCCGACCAAGGCCCGGCGAACGCACCCATGATGCCGCGTGCGGCGACCACCGCGCGCAACAACTCCGTCTCGAACCACTCGGCCGCCAAATCCGCCACCGCCATCGGGCCCCAGCGCAGCAGCCGATAAGCATCCTTTTTACCGAGCTTGCGAAAATCCTTGCCGAGCTTGCCGAAGTGCCACACGTCGCCGGCCGTCGGCTTATCAATTGAAGGCGGCGTCCTCGTCAGCAGCGGCGCGAGCACGCGTCCGATGCGCGCAAAGCTCTCGTGAAACTCCGGATAGTTCTTGGCATCATGCGCCGACAGTTGCGCCAACTCGCGCGCCGTCCGCGCCGGGTCGTCATAGATGCGCACGGCCTGCCCGTCTGTGTCGGGCGCGAAGAGGCGTATGTCAGGCTTGATCAAGGTCAGCCCGTGCCGCGCCAACTCTAAGTCGCGCGCGATCTGTGGCAGCAAAGGCCCCAACGTGTGCGCAAGCGTCGAGCAGCGAAAGCCGGGATGAAACTCTTCGGTCACGCACGTGCCGCCAACCAGTTCACGCCGTTCAAGCACAAGCGGCTTGAAACCAGCCTGCGCTAGATAACATGCCGTGACCAGCCCGTTATGCCCGGCCCCAATGATGATGATTCTGTCGCGCGCGTTCGACACGATGATCAAGTGACGAGTGACAAGTGACGAGTGACAAGCAGGAAGTTTTTAACCTGTCACTCGTCACTCGTCACTTCTTCAGCCCCTTCCAGTCCTGCAAAATTTTCAGCGCGCCGTTGCGCCCCGACGCGCCCATGATGCCGCCGCCGGGATGCGTCGCCGAGCCACACAGATAGAGGTTGCGCACGGGCGTGCGATACTGCGCCCAGCCGGGCGCGGGGCGCAAAAAAAAGAGTTGTTCGAGCGTCAACTCGCCCTGAAAGATGTTGCCTTCAGTCAAGCCGAACTCGCGTTCGATGTCGAGCGGCGTCAACACCTGCCGGTGCAGGATCAACTCTCTGATATTCGGCGCATGCTCGGCGATGGCGTCGATGACCGTGTCGCCAAACTCTTCGCGCCGCTCGTCCCACGTGCCCTCCTTCAAGTGATAAGGCGCGTACTGCACGAAGCACGACATGACGTGTTTGCCGGGCGGCGCGACCGACGGGTCGGTCAGAGAAGGAATCACGATGTCTATGTACGGGCGACGCGAGAAGCGGCCATACTTCGCATCATCATAAGCTCGTTCCATGTACTCGACGCTTGGCGAAATGGAGACCGCGCCGCGCAGGTGCGCGCCCGCGCCTGGCAGCGCCGTGAAGTCCGGCAGCCCATCAAGCGCCATGTTCACCTTGCCCGACGAGCCGCGAAACTTGTAACGCTTAATGTCTTCGACGAAATCATCGGGTAGATGTTCCGCCCCGACCATCTTCATGAACGTCAGTCGCGGGTCAACGCTCGAAGAGATCACGTCCGCGTAAATCTCGTCGCCGTTCACAAGCGCGACGCCTGTCGCTCGGCCGCCCCGCAAAATAATCTTCTCAATCGGCGACTCCGTGCGAATCTCCGCGCCCGCCTCGCGCGCCGCATCCGCTATCGAGTTCGAGATCGCGCCCGTGCCGCCACGCGCTAAGCCCCAAGAGCGAAACGCGCCATCGATCTCGCCCATGTAATGATGCAGCAGCACATAAGCCGTGCCGGGCGAGCGCACACCCAAGAATGTGCCGATGATGCCCGATGCGGACATCGTCGCCTTGAGCACGTCGGTCTCGAACCAGCGGTCGAGAAAATCCACCGCGCTCATCGTCATCAACTGCACCTGATTGTACTTGTCTTCGATGTTCAGCCGCTGGAAGCGCCGCCCAAGAAAGAGCAAATCCATCAGCCCCTTCGGACTAAGCGAAGTCGGATCAGGCGGCGTCATGCCGAGGATCGGCTTAACGAAGCGTCCCATCTCCACCATCGCCTTGCCGTACTCGTCGTAAGCCTCCGCATCGAGCTTTGAATGGCGCGCAATCTCGCGCCGCGTCTTCGCATGGTCGTTGACGCGCCACAGATAATCGCCGCTCGGCATCGGCGTAAACGTCCCATCAAGCGGCAAAATTTCCAGCCCGTGTCGCGGCAAATCCAACTCGCGTATGATCTCCGGCCTGAGTAGCGACACCACATAAGAGCAGACCGAGAATTTGAACCCCGGAAACACCTCCTCCGTCACCGCCGCCCCACCCAACACGTGCCGCCGCTCAAGCACCAACACACGCTTCCCCGCCCGCGCCAGATACGCCGCGTTCACCAGCCCATTGTGCCCGCCGCCGATGACGATACAATCGTACTTTTGCATCATGCGTTAGAAAGTTCGGTAGTGTCCTAATTTGTTCGTTCTAGCAGAGGCCCGAGCGTAGGCCGCAGTTCTGGAAGATCAGCATAGAGAAGTTGCAGCCATTGATGCATTCTCACGCCCCTCACTTCATCTCGCCTTCGGAAGTAAACCGTCGTTATACCGATTAGTCGAAGCCTTTCAGGCATCCAGATGATGGGGTCGTCAGGGGGCGGAATGTGCCAGATTCCGCCCCCGCTCATGCCATGTGGTTGAGCCATTTCCCCAATGCCAGTTGGACCAATAGCAGTACGTGCATAACTGAGCACAATATCTCCGTTAGCCAAGTCTTCTTGAGGCACTGCGTGGGTGATGTATAGGGCTAGAGGAACGACAAAATTTCTGTCATTCGCGTTTCTTCGTTCCTCCCTCTTTAAGCCCGCAGGAAAGCCGTTGACCATATAAAAACCGGCAATGTCTGGTGTCGGATATGGGGTGACTGATCCAAGAGATACTCCGGTAAGGTCAGAATTGGAAGCTGATACCGGATCAATCTCCAACCAAGCAATATCCGCTTCATCGTCGGGTAAATCTTGTCTGTAATTTGCCTGAATAACTGTTAAAGGGATGGCGCTGGAGCGATTCGCGGAAAATAACGTGACGCTATCAGCAGCGTTCATACCTCGAAAGTTATGAGCGGCTGTAGCTATGAAGAGACGACCGCCAATCTCGATGCAAATGGCAGAGCCAACATCCGCTTCCATTGGCGACATTACAATGTAGATGCCAGCAGTCCGATTGCGTAGATAATTCTCTAATGCTAAACGAGCGTTATCAAGAATAGCATCCATATTCATCATCTTTACCTACCATAATCTTTGCAAGGTAGCTAAGTTGAATAATTCAAAGCAGGACACCGCTGAAAGTTCTTATTGCTTGATGAAGAATTGCTAGGATACTTATAATCGCTCGCCGTGACAAACACACGTTGGGATTTCTGCATGCCCATTGGAACCATATTTCATGAGAGGACATTCGCGCTCTCGTAAGCGTCGAACTTATCCTTGGCTGGCTGAATGATGCGGGGCGAGGGTATTATCTGAGTGATGTTGAATGCGGGCGTACTTACATTCAGAGAGTTTGTCATGCGCGAACCGCTACCGCTGGCGACCATACACGAAGCCGTGCTTGAGTTTTTGCGTGGGCGCGCGGACGTAGTTGTATTCGGGGCCACTGCGGTCAACGCTTATGTCTCTGAGCCGCGCATGACGCAGGATATAGATTTGATGTCCACCAGCGCCGCTGAGCTAGCGGAAGAGTTGCGTGGGCATCTCAGCGCGCGCTTCAACATTGCGGTGCGCGTGCCGGTGATTGCCAAGGGTAAAGGCTATCGTCTGTTTCAGGTGCAGAAGACCGGCAATCGTCATCTGGTTGATGTGCGCCACGTGGCAGTCTTGCCGCAGGCCGAGCCAATCGAAGACATCCTCATCATATCTCCGGCTGAACTGATCGCGCGCAAAGTGATTTCGTATCACGCGCGGCGCGGCCAACCGAAAGCGGGTACGGACTGGCGCGATCTTGCCATGCTGCTGTTGGCCTTTCCGGCCTTGAAAAGCGAAGCGGGCGCGGTTAGTGACACGTTGCGCGCACTCAGCGTCAACGCGGAAGTGCTGAATGCATGGCGTGAATTGGTGGCGCAGGAACTAAGCCTGCCTGATGATGAAGACGAGTTCGAGTAAGACTGCGGCGGAAGCGTCAAGATGTTGCGCGGGGCACGGCGGCGACGCGGAAGCCGATGCCGTGTGTGTGGCGGCTGGGTGTGAACCAGTGGCGGTAGGCGGAGCGGGCGTGATTGCGGTCGTGATCCCAAGAGCCGCCGCGCAGGATTCGTTTCTGGCTGCCTGCGTCCGACCACGCGCTGCCGTCTGCGGGCGCGCCTTGATAAGTTTCGGGACTCATGTCTGCGCACCACTCCCACACGTTGCCGTGCATGTCGTATAAGCCGAACTTGTTCGGCTGCTTCTGCCCCACGGGGTGCGTTCCGCCTTTTGAGTTGACTTCGTACCAAGCCATCGCGTCAAGGTCGCCCGCGAAGTCGCCGGTCGTCCCGGCGCGGCAGGCGTACTCCCACTCCGCCTCCGACGGTAAGCGATACTCGAAGCCGTCGCCGAGCGCGTTCAATTTGCGGATGAACGCCTGTGCGTCATCCCAAGAGACGTGTTGGACGGGCTGCTCCACGCCTTTGAATTCGCTCGGATTGTTGCCCATGAGCGCCACCCATTGGGCTTGCGTCACCTCGTACTTGCCGATGTAGAAAGGTGCGCTGATCGTCACCTGATGGACGGGGCGCTCGTTATCCTCGCCGTTCGCCGCGCCCATCATAAAACTGCCCGGCGGAATCTTGACGAGCGTCATCCCAATCTTATTAGTCATCGTCGCCGGCAAGCTATCCGGCTGAACGCGCGGCTTTGGTTCGGTGCGGCCTGCGTCGGTGCTACCGGCCGGGGCGGCGGTTAGCGTTGCCACGCGTCTTTTGGCCAGCGAGGCGAAACGCCCGTTCGGGTATTGCTCCAAGTAGGCTTTGAAATCTTCCGCGTCGGTGCTGTTCTTGATCGTCTCCCAAAAACTCAACTCCACGGCCGACTCGTCGGCCGTAAATCTTGGTAATGGACTTGGCGCGACCGTTGCGCCGGTTGCACTGCTATGCAACGGGGTGAAATAGAAATCACCGACGAGCGATGAGGCTTCCCAAGGCACTTGCTGGCCCGCGCTTTTTTCGCGCACCTTGATCCGCACTTGCTTGAAGACATCCTCTATCGCCAGCCCCGGCGTCCGCATCGCGGCGAGCAACTCCGCAGTGTACAGCCCATTGATTCCCGCGCCGTCGCTCGCGGTCTTACCCGGTGCGGTCGCATAGGCGATCAGCGTGCCGGTCGGGGCGTTCATCTGTGCGAGTCCGCGGCTGACCGAGCGAAAGCTGCGCGCAAACGGATTGTCGCGGCAGGCATCGAGGATGACGATGTTCAAACTGTTCTGCGCCGCATCCATCTGCGCCATCACAAAGCCGACATCGACCGCTTCGTATTCGACCTCCTCTTCGTTGTTCACTTTCGCGCCCACCGGAATCAGGAAGTTCCGGTCGCGCACCTGCACACCGTGCCCGGCGTAGTAGAACAGCCCGACGCCTTCGCGCCCGCCGCCGCGCAGTTTTTCGCCGAACGCGCGAATCGTCTGCTTCATGCCGGTCTGCGTCAGATTCTCGCTCTCGCTCACATCAAAGCCGCAGGCTCGCAGCGCTTGCGCCACTGCCCGCGCATCGTTGACCGGATTCTTTAGCGCCCCAGTTTCATACCCGCTGTTCCCGATCACGAGCGCGAAGCGCTTGGCGTTCGCTGTTGTTGCCGACGACTCCTGTGGTGCTGGCCCAGCCCGTCGGCGCGATGGCTGTGGGTTTACAGCCAGTGAGAGCGCCGCGAGCAGCAGCAGCGCCGTCATGGTCAGCCAGCAAAAATTTCTTTGCGCCTCGAATCGCCGTCTCATGACCGAACTCCTGCTTGCGGTAGTGCTGGGAAATACTTGTTGCTTGATGAAGAGTCGTTAGCATACTTATAATCACGCGCCGTGACAATCACACACTAGAGAATCTTGCATGCCAATTGGAACTGCGTTTCACGACCGAACGTTCGCGCTCTGCGAGAGCTTGAGCTACCGCGAGTGGTCGGGCTATTACGCCGTCAGCTCTTACGAGCCGCACCACGAGCACGAGTACAACGCGATCAGAAATGCAGCGGCGCTCATCGACATCTCGCCGCTCTTCAAATATCGGTTGACGGGGCGCGATGCGACGCGGTTGGTGGATCGCGTCATCACGCGCGACATGCGCAAAGTCGCGGTCGGGCAGGTCGTCTATACGCCGTGGTGCGACGAGCGGGGCAAGGTGATTGACGATGGGACGGTCGCGCGGCTGGCAGAGAACACGTATCGCTGGACGGCCGCCGATCCCAGCCTTCGTTGGTTCACGCAGAACTCGACGGGGCTGGACGTGGAGATCGAGGATATCTCCGAACAGGTGTCGGCGCTCGCGCTGCAAGGGCCTACGTCGGGGCGGCTGCTGAAGAGCGTTGTCCGCAACGCGGACATCGAACATTTGAAATACTTCCGCGTCACGTCGGGCGAAGTCGCGGGTGTACCGGTGGACATCTCGCGCACAGGCTACACGGGCGACCTCGGTTATGAGCTTTGGATTCCGTCAGAAGAAGCGATCAGAGTTTGGGACGCGTTAATGGAAGCGGGCGAGGCGTTCGACATACATCCGGCCGGCATGCTTGCGCTCGACGTGGCGCGCATAGAGGCGGGACTGCTTTTGATCGACGTGGATTTTCACGGTAGCAAGAAGGCGCTTATCGAGGCGCAGAAGTATTCGCCGTTCGAGATGGGGCTTGGACGGCTCGTCAATCTCGACAAAGGGCGCTTCGTCGGCCAAGCCGCATTAATTGAAGAACAGAAGCGCGGGCACGCACGCGAGATCGTCGGGCTGGAAGTTGATTGGACAGGCGTGGAGCGCTTGTACGAAGAGGCTGGCTTGCCGCCGACGATCTCGCCCATCGCGTCGCGCGTGCCTGTGCCCGTCTATGCGCGTGGCGCGCAGACGGGACGCGCGACCTCGACCACTTGGTCGCCGACGCTAAAGAAACTGATCGCGCTTGCGACCGTCAAGCGTGATTACGCGCAGCCGGGCACACACCTCGAAATTGAGATCACAGTCGAAGCCAGCCGCCACCGCGTCGGCGCGACGGTGGTCAAGACGCCGTTCTTCAACCCGAAGCGAAAGACCGCGACGCCGGTCGGGTGAATTAGATTGATTCATTGACTCATTTGTTCATTGATTCATTGATTCAATGGAGCAATGAATCAATTTCCTTGTCCATCGTGAAGCCTGCCCTCAAAGAGATCATCGCCAGCTACGACGCGCGCGCGCCGCTCGCGGAGGCGTGGACGATTCCCGCCCCTTGGTATGTGGATGGGCGCGTCTATGAGTTGGAGCAACGGGCGGTGTTTGCGCGCTCGTGGCAGTTGGTCGGACGCGCGGATCAAGTCAGTGCGCCGGGGCAATACATCACGACGGAGTTGGCCGGCGAACCCGTCCTCGTCGTGCGTGGCCGCGATGGAATTTTGCGCGGCTTCTTCAACGTCTGTCGCCACCATGCCGCCGCTGTGCTGGACGCAGCCGAAGGCACGACGCAGTCTTTGCGCTGCCCGTATCATGGTTGGACGTACACGCTCGCAGGCGAGTTGAAAGGCACGCCGGATTTCGCGGGCGTCTGCAACTTCGAGCGCGGGGCGAACGGCCTCATACCCGTCGAGTGCGACGTGTGGGAGCAGTGGGTCTTTGTGAAACTTGAGCGCGGCGGCCTCACGCTTGCGGAGTTCCTCGGCCCTGATCTCATTGAGCAAGTACGCCCGCTGAAACTAGAGAATCTGCATTGGCTGGAACGGCGGCATTACGAGTTCGATTGCAACTGGAAAGTCTTCGTCGATAACTACCTCGATGGCGGTTATCACGTGCCTTATTTGCACAAAGGTCTCGATAGCGTGCTCGACTACAGCAAGTACACGATTGAGACCGGCGCGCGCTTCTGTCTGCAATCAAGCCCGGTGGTGTGTGCGGGCGCGGAAGCCGAGACCGGCGCGGTGCGCACGGGCGAGCGCGCGCTCTATTACTGGCTCTATCCCAACTTCATGATCAACTGGTACGAGGGCGTGATGGATACAAATCTTGTTATCCCGCGCGGCGTCGATCGGACGGAAGTCATCTTCGATTTTTATTTCCCCGACGTGTCCGAAGCGGCGCGTGCGCGCAATCTGGCGAGCATCGCGGTGGGGCAGCGGATTCAGGACGAGGACACGGCGATCTGCAAGTCCGTGCAACGCGGTCTCAACTCGCGCGCCTACACGGCCGGGCGACTCTCAGTCCGCCGCGAAGCGGGCGAGCACCTCTTCCATCGACTCCTGCACGCTGACTTGCAAGCGGGCCTTTGAACGCAACGAGGGCAAGAATCTTCATCCCAACGCTTAAGAGCGCTAACCACAAAGGCACAAAGGACACAAAGAATAAGCATAATGCTCTCTTTGTGTCCTTTGTGCCTTTGTGGTTTTCTTAGCCGTGCGTAGCCTATCGCTCTAAATTATTCTCCCCATTCGCCTGTCCCGATGCGCCCGTGATCGAGCCGGCGATGCCGGCGACGATGCCGAGACCGATCAAGAGCAAACCGACTAGCGCGCGCGTGTGATCTTCGCTCGCGCTATTGAACGCTTCGCTGAAGAGTTGGCCCGGCCCCGCGTCGTGCGGAATCGTAAAGAGACCGATGGCAGTTAGCAGGAAGCCGAGCGAGGCGAGTTTGAGCGCGCCGGGCGTGCGGGTGGGCCGCCCGATCTTCTGCCCGACGGCGCTGCGCGTGTAGCCGTAGGCCGTATAGATCGACATGCCGAGTACGAGCCAGCCGATGAAGCGCCACCAAGAAGCGGGCGGCAGGTAGTACATCAGGAAGAAGCACGAGGCCGCGCCGAGCAGCGGCAAGAAGTACGCGCCGAGCGGCACGCGGAACGGACGCTTACGGGCCGGGTCTGTGTGGCGCAGGATGGGGATGCCGACGCAGACGAGGATGAAGGCGAAGAGCGTGCCGATGTTCGTCAAATCAACCATCTCGTCTATGCTCATGAAGGCCGCAAAGACGCCGACGAGCACGCCCGTCAGGATCGTCGTTACGTGCGGCGTCTTGAATTTCGGATGGACGCTCGCGAAGACCGAAGGCAGCAGGCCGTCGCGCGCCATCGAGAAGAAGATGCGCGGCTGACCCAATTGGAAGACGAGCAAGACGGCCGTGTGCGCGACGACCGAGCCGAAGGCGACGATGGTGCTCGGCCAGTTAACGCCCGGCGGCGCGACGTGCGAGAGTGCCATCGTCAAAGGTTCGGCCTGTTCGTTGGCCAGCTTCTGCACGAGTTCGCTATATGGCAGGATGCCCGTGAAGACGGCCGCGATGACGATGTAGAAGACCGTGCAGACGACGAGCGAGGCGATGATGCCGATGGGCAGATCGCGCCCCGGATTCTTGCACTCTTCGGCGACGGTCGAAACGGCGTCGAAGCCGATGTAAGCGAAGAAGACCACGGCCGCGGCGGCGAGCGTGCCGTGCCAGCCGTTCGGTTGGAACGGATGCCAGTTGGTCGCCATCTTCGCGGGCGAGACGTAATAGAGCGCCATGCCGACGAAGAAGAGCAGCACGAGGATTTTGATCATCACCATGATCGCGTTAAAGCCCGCCGACTCGCGTATGCCCCAGACGAGCACGATGGTGATGAGCGCGACAATGAGGAACGCAAGCAGGTTGAAGATGATCGCGTGCCCGAAGATGTGCGGCGCGCCGCCGAAGGCTTCGGCATAGCCGGCCGGATTGGTCACGGCAAACTTCGCGGCCGTGCGATAGTCGGTCGCGAGCCACGCCGGGATGTGTATCCCTATGCCGTCCATCAACGTGCGGAAGTAGTTGGCCCAACTGATGGCGACCGCGACGTTGCCGACCGCATACTCGATGATCAAGTCCCAGCCGATGATCCACGCGACCAACTCGCCGAGCGTCGCGTAGGAGTAGGTGTAAGCTGAGCCTGAGATCGGCACCATCGAGGCGAACTCCGCGTAGCAGAGCGCGGTGAACGCACAGACCACGGCCGTGATGACGAACGACAGCATGAGCGAGGGCCCCGCGCCGGGGCGCGAGGCGTCACCCGCCGCGGCCGTGCCGACGGTGGCGAAAATCCCCGCGCCGATGATCGCGCCGATGCCTAAGAGCGTGATGTTCAGAGGCCCCAGCGTGCGATTGAGCGCGAACTGCGGCCCACCGGCGGCGGCTAAGATGTCGTCCAGTTTCTTGGTGCGAAAGATGCCTCGAAGCACGGGCGTTTGTCTCCCGAAAGTAAATTGAACTGACAGAGCTATCTGCGCTTAAATCTTGCTTGCCTAGGTGGCGCGCAGTTTGGCACAGCCCCTTGCGGCGCGCAACAAAAATAGACCGTGCGGCCGGCGAAATGACCACACTCTGTTGACTCTGCCCGCCGTTTCATCGAAAATCCCTCTGCCGTCCGGTTGCCGACATCCTATTCACAGAGGCTCTTATCGCATGACGCCCCCTCAAGTTATCCATATCCGCCCGCGCGACGTGCCGTTCGCCGTCTACAAACGGCAGCAGGCTTTGATCTCCCGTCGCCGGCTCTATCCGATCACGGCCTTCTACACAGGCTACTCGCTGCTCTTGCTGGTCTTGGCGCTCCGTTCAGCGCATCCTTATGTGGGCTTGGCTTGCTATCTGGCGGGTATTCCGGTCTGGATGCTGGTGGAATATTTTTTCCATCGGTTCATCCTGCACGGCCGGTTCAAGCACTCGAAGAAGTGGTACAAAAAATTCTACACCGGGCTGGCCAACAAGTACCTCGACCCGCTCCACTGGGAACATCACGAACGACCCTTCGACGGCCTTCACATGAGCGGTAAGTTGAGCGACCTGCTGCCGCTCTTCGTGGTGGCCGTGCCCATCAGTTTTATCTTTCCCCTGTACACGCTGCCGATGGTGTTGGCTGCGACCGCGCAAGGTTATGTGACGGAAGAATGGGTGCATCACTGCGTGCACTTCTACAACTTCCGCAACCCTTACATCAGGTACATGAAGAAGCACCATTTTTATCACCACACCCGGCAGGGCATGATACGGGGTTTTGGCACCAGCAGCGGGGTATGCGATGTCATCTTCCAAACGCGCTACCCCGAACAAGTGCGCCAGCGCATGTACGGGCGTGGGCGCAAGAGTGGCGTGGTGTTGGGCGCAGGGCGAAACCGCGCTACGGAACTCGACGCTTCCACGCGGACATCCTCATCATGACGCGGCCGGGTTATGTCCTCATCACCGGCGCTTCGACTGGGTTGGGCCGGTTCTTCGCACAGGCGTTCGCGGCGCGCAAGCAGAACCTGATCCTCGTCGCTAGAACTGAGAGTAAACTCGCAGCCCTCGCCCATCAGTTAAGCGCTGCACACGGGATTCTGGTCGAACCACTGGCCTTCGACTTGGCCGCGCCGACGGCCGGGCAACAACTCGTGGCGCAGTTGCGCGCCCGCGAACTCAACGTCGAACTGTTGGTCAATAACGCCGGCTTTGGCTTGCGCGGCAAGTTCTGGACGCTGCCGCTGGCGCAACAGTTGGCGATGGTCAATCTCCACAACGCGGTCGCGGTCGAGTTGACGTATCAACTGCTGCCATCAATGATCGAAGCGCGGCGCGGTGGGATCATCAACGTCTCTTCGCTCGCCGGCTTTCAGCCCATCCCGTTTGCGGCCCTCTATTCCGCCACGAAAGCCTTTCTCACCACGTTCTCGATGGCGCTACGCGAAGAGTTGCGGCCGACCGGCGTGAAAGTAGTGACCGTGTGTCCGGGCCGGCTGCGGGCTGACCCGGAAATGGAAGCGGGCGCAGCGCCGCGCCAGAAAGTGCCCGGCGGCGAGCAAGGGCATGAAGAGGTCGTTAAGGAGACGTTGCACAAGCTCGACGGCGGCGGCGGGCTGGTCATACCGGGGCGCATGAATCGTTGGATGATGCGCGGGCAGCGGTTGATTCCGCCGAACGCCGTGCCCAAGATCGTCGCGCGCATGTCGAAGTCTTAACCGCCGCGCACGAAGAGTCGAGCCTAACCGCAATCGTCATGTCTGAACGTCGTCGCGAACAATCCCGCGTGGTGTACGAGAATCTGGACACTGCGTTTGTGAGTCTGCCGGCGCTGCTGCGCTACCTGCAACAGCGCGGCTTTAGGGGGCGCGTGCACGTCGAACTAGACGAATACGATGGCGACATCTATCTGGCGGCGCGCAATCAACTGACGGCGCACGAGCGCGACCACGCGACGGGCCGCGCCGAGGAGGGCGAAGGGGCCTTGCAGCGCCTGCTCGTGCGTGCGCGCGACGAGGGCGGGTTGGTCAGTGTCTACGAGCACCCTGATGCGGAGTCGTTCGATGAACTGCGCCCCGATGCACAGGCGAGCGCGACGGCGCAGGATGATTTAGACCGGCGCACAGTCTTGCAGTTGAGCGGCGACGTGATCGCGGCGGTCGAGCGGGCCATCGTGGCCTCTTCGCCAGAGAGCTTCGCCGCCCACTTCCGCGCCGTGCGCGCCGAACTGAGTGACGATTATCCATTCCTCGCGGCACTCTCAGCCTGCGTCGAATACGTTAATGGCGAGGCGCGGCTGAGCCGGCCGACAAACCTCAATCAGTTCGTCGAAGGCGTGTGCCTCGCACTGGGGCGCGTGGTCGCGCGCGTGGCGGCGCTCGACGCCGAAGGGCGGGGCGTGCGGCGCGAGGTGGCGCGCGAGTTGGCGGCGCTTGAAGCGCGGCGGCCGAAGGCGCTCGCGCGTTTTCGCTTCGCCGCGCAACTCGAACGGATCGCGGGCTTGCGCTGGACGTGAGGTAGTAGTGACAAGTGACGAGTGACGAGTGACGAGTTAAAATACTTGTCTTAACTCGTCACTCGTCATTTGTCACTGCTCTTATGAGCTTACTAGCCTCGACTCCGATCTTCCGTCTATTTGCGCACCGCGGCCGGCTGGCGCGTACCTATCGCAATCACCCGCGCGTGTTCGTCGCGTGCTGCCGCGTGACGCCGCACAACGTCGTGCCACTGCTTGCGGCTTACGAGATCGAGTCGGAGTTCGGCCTGCTCAGTCTCGACATAGACAGTTACGACTACTGGGTGTTGGACACCTTGCTCGCGCGCTTCCGCCCGCGCCTCATCGTGACTGAGATCAACGAAAAGATTCCGCCGCCGATCCGGTTCGCCATCAAGTACGATCCCAATTTCCAACTCCGCCATCACTTCTACGGCTACAGCATCGAAAGCCTTGCCGAGTTGTGTGCGCGCCACGCCTACGCGCTCATCGAGTTGGAGTACAACAACGCCTTCCTCGCGCCCGCAGAGCTTGCGCCCGTGGCGCTCACGCCGGCGCAAGCCTATCGGCGCGGCTATCTGGCGCGCGCCGACCGGCAAGCGAAGTTCCGGCTCAACGAGGATATGGAAATTCTGCACACGCTCGACGCGGCGGCCGGCGTCGCGTTTCTCAACCGCTTCTTCGCGCCGCATCAAGGCAAATATGAGATCGGCGTGGCCGCGTCCGCAGAGGTCAAGCCGCAGGTCTGTGAGTTGAGTGAAGTTTAGCGGGTAAGCGATAACCACAAAGACACAAAGAGCACAAAGGTAGATCAGCGAATCGCCTTTGTGCTCTTTGTGTCTTTGTGGTTAAGTCTCTGGCCCGCGCTTACTGATCTTTATCGATGGGCAGCCCAGCGGCTTGCCATGCGGCGTAGCCGCCGAGGAGGGCCGCGACATTGTTTACGTTTTTGCTCTTGAGTGTTTGCGCCGCACCGGCGCTTGAGTGTTCGTTTGGTCAAGAACAATAGGTGACGATGAGCTTGTCCTTGGGCAGCTCGGCCGCGTGTTTATCGATCTCGGCACCGGGGATCATCTGTGCGCCGTGGATATGCCCGGTCTTGAAAGCCGCGTCGCCACGCACGTCAATCACGACGGCCTGCTGCGCGTCAAGCGCCTGCTTCAACTCGGCCACGGTGATGCGCCGCACGTCGTCGGCCGGTTGCGCCGGCGCCGCGGGCACGGCGGGCGGCGCAGTGGCGACACCGGGCGTTGGGCCGTTCGCGTTCGCGCGGCCGTTATAAGCTTCGGGGTTGCAGGCCGCGATAACGAGCACGACGACGCTCAGACAGAGCGCGGCGGCGGTCGAGAACAATAGACGCATCTGCTTCCTTTATCTCCTTACAGAACTTAACTCGCGCCGGTCAGGCGCGCCGTGTAGCATCGCACAAAACATCACCGGAATGGAAGCGCTCATGCGCGCGAGCGACGTGCCGGCCGACCAATCGAGATGGCCGGACGCCCCTCTGTTTTATCAGCTTGAGTTGATTCAAAATCTCAACGGCGACGCGGCCCACTCTTCGCGCGTCAGCCCGTAGTAGTGCTGGTCGAAATGTGCGCCGTGCGTGTAGCCCATCCGCCGGAGCGTGCCTTCGCGCGTAAAGCCGAGCCGTTCGTGCAAGGCGATAGACGCCGCGTTGGGCGCGAAGACGCCGACCGTCACTTTCTGATAGCGCAACTCCTCGAAGTAATACTTGACGACGAGCAGGATCGCTTCGCTGGCGTAGCCCCGGCGTTGATGTTCGGCCGCGATGTGTATGCCGTAACGGAACGTACCTGTGCGCGCGTCGCAGTGATGCGTGTCGATTGAGCCGACGGCCGTCGTCGCCGCGTCCTCTATGATCCAGTGGAACTCGTCGCGCTCAAGTTTCTGTAAAGCCTGCGCTGCGATCTGTTGCTGCACTTGTGCGAGCGAGACCGGCGGCCACAAAAATTCCAGACTCCGCCCCGTCTCGCTGTCCATGTTCCAGCGAAAGAACGTCTCCGCGTCCGCCGGTTCGATGCCGCGCAACCGCACCTTTTGCCCCTGCCAGAAATTCATGCGCACCTCCGAGCCGGGAGAGTTTAGCGGCCGCCGCCGCGTCTTGTCACTCGCGCGACCCGTTTGTTGACACTAAGCAAACGCACGCCTATGCTGGTCTGCAACTGACGCGCTCGTTTCTTCCCCTTCTGACCCGACCGCCGGCGTGTTATCTCGAGCGAGGTGCGCGGTCATGGCTGAGCCAACTTATCTGACTTCGGGCAGCCGCGTCTGCGTCGTCGGCGCAGGCCCCGCCGGCTCGTTCTTCGCCATCGAACTGCTGCGCCGCGCCCGCGCGCTGGGCTTGCGCCTCGTTGTTGACATCTACGACGGCAAGAGCTTTGCCAAGAAGGGCGCGCCCGGTTGCAACATGTGCGCCGGCGCAATCGGGCACAGTCTGATCGAAGAGATCGAACACGCCACCACCACCATCCCGCCGCAGGTCATACACTACGAACTCGAAGGCTACGCCGTCCACTATCAGGATGCGTCGGCGCGACTGGAGAACGAGCACGGGCGCAAAATTTACGGCGTCTATCGCGGCGCGGGGCCTGTGAGCACCGAGAGTCCCGACGGCGCGCGCAGCTTCGATCAGTTTCTACTCGACCAGTCGATCAAACTTGGCGCGCGCCACGTCCCCCTCAACGTGCAGGACATCGACGTGCCGCAGACCCTCGAACGGCGGCCGGCCATTAAGGCGGCCGACGGCGAGACGCACGAATACGATTTGGTCGTTGGCGCGTTCGGCGTCAACTCGCAACTCAGCCAGCGCCTCATCTACGGTTATCAACCGCCGCCGACATGGAAGACCTGCGTGATCGAAGCGCGCGTGCCTGAAGAGTTTCAACGCGAGAAACTCGGCAACCTGATCCACTTCTTCGTCTTGAAACAACCGGACATACGCTACGTCGCGCTCATACCCAAAGGCGAGCACGTGACCGTGACCGCCATCGGCGCAAACGTCGATGTGGTCTCGACCGAGCGGCTGCTGCGCGAGTCCTACATGCGCGACTATCTGCCGGCCGATTGGAAACTTGATTGTCACTGCCACCCGCGCGTCGCGGTCGGCGCGGCCCATCTGCCTTACAGTGATCGCTTCGTCATCGTCGGCGACGCATCCGATTCGCGTTACTTGAAGAACGGCGTCGAGTCCGCATTAGTAACCGCGCGGCTCGCGGTCGATTGCGTCGTCAATCACGGCGTGACGGCCGAGGATTTCGAGCAACACTTCTGGCGCGCGTGCGCGCGTGTCTTCGGGCACGATAACGTCTATGGCCGCGCGCTCTTTAAAATCTACGACCGCATCTTTCCGCACCCGCTCGTCGCGCCGGTCTACTTCGCCGTCTTGCACGCCGAGCGGCGCTTGGGCAAACAGCAAGCGCTCCTGTCGGATGCGCTGCTCGCCGCCTTCACCGGCGCGCAGTCTTACAAACGCATCCTGCTACGCGCCATGCACCCGCGCCTCGCCGCGCGCATGGCCAGCCACGCCGGCTGGCTCGTCTTCGACGAAGTCCGCACGCGTGTCACGCGCGCCGAGCGCACGACGGTGCGCGGGCTTCGGCTGCGCGACGACGCGCGCGTCGCTATCATCGGCGGCGGCCCCGGCGGCGCATCCTGCGCTTTGCGGCTGCTGCAAGAGTCCGCGCGGCGCGGCATGCGCCTGCGCGTCTCCGTCTACGAGCCGAAAGAGTTTCCGCGCCAGCACAACCCTTGCATGGGCGTGCTCGCGCCGCCAACCGCCGAAATCCTGCGCGAGCATCTGCGCATAGAACTCCCGCCCGCGCTTGTCAAACGCACGATCAAGGGCTATCGCCTGCACAGCGATGCGAACGAGATCGAACTGCGCGCGCCGACGACGGAAGAGCCGGCCCTGATGGTCTCGCGCTCGGAGTTCGACGAGTTACTACTTGAACGCGCCCGCGCGGCCGGCGCGGAAGTGATCGGCGACCGTGTGACGGGTTTGGAATTTCATCCCGAAAATTTAGAACACCCGGTGCGCGTCTATTCCGAAGGCGAGTCGCGCTCGGCCGACATGGTCGTCGCGGCGTGCGGCTTGGACGATGGCCTGTTGTCCGTGCTCGAACAGGTTAGCCCGCCCGGCGCACGCTATCAGCGACCACGCGAGACGATGCACTCGATCATCGTGCGGCTCGCGTGCGACGAGCGCTACGTCGAAAAACGCTTGGGCGGACAGATTCACGCATTTCTCTTAAGCGACCTACCGCGCATAGAGTTTGGCGCGATCACGCCAAAGCAGGATCACGTGCTCGTCAACGTCATGGGCCGGCGCGTCACCTCGATTGACATGGAAGACTTTCTGCTCCATCGCAAAGTGCGGACGCTCCTGCCGCGCTTCGATCTGCAACGGTTGGATTTTTACGAGGGCCATGCGCCCGTGCGTCATGCGCGCCACGTCTCTTGGGATCGGTTCGTCGCGGTCGGCGACGCGACCGGCTGGCTCCGCCCCTTCAAAGGCATGGGCATCACGACCGCCATGCAGACCGGCATCGCCGCCGCCGACGTGATGCTTGAGCGCGGCATCGACGCAATCGCACTCGCTGCTTACGCGCGGCGCACGTTGGCGTTGACCGAAGACCACAGGCACGGTCGGCTCTTGCGCCAACTCCTGCACGCTGGCATGGACTTTCGCATGATCGACGGTCTCATCGAACTCGCCAAAACCAACCGCGACCTCTACGCCATCCTCTACGCCGTCATCTCAGGGCGCGGCTCATACCGCCGCATCACGCACGAACTCCTGCGCGCCGCGCTGCTCTGGCAAGTCGGCACGCTCGCACTGCGCCGCGTGCTCCGGCCCGTCAGTTAATAGTGAGTGAGACTGATGCGCGCGTTTGTGCGTATCAGGTTTCTTGCAGCGTCACGCGGACGCCGTTGCGTGGGCGCAGGGTAATGGACGGATCTGCTTCGACCGTGTGATCGGGCGCGAGGCGGAGGCGGAAGCGTTGGGCGATGGCGGCGACGATGAGTTGCATCTCCATCAGGGCGAAGTTGTTGCCGATGCATTGACGCGGGCCGCCGCCGAAGGGGAAGTAGGCGTAGCGCGGGCGCGCGGCTGTCTGGGCTGGTGTGAAGCGTTCGGGGTTGAACGTGTCCGGCTCGACCCAGAAGTCCGGATGACGATGTGTGACATAGACGGGAATGAGAATTTCCGAATTGGGTGCGACCGTGTAGCCGCTGACTTCGTCCGCGCCAATGGCGGTGCGGCTCATCACCCACGCAGGCGGGTAGAGGCGCATCGTCTCTTCGATGCACATGAGCGTGTAGGGGAGTTGCGGTAAATCCGCGAGCACAGGCGTGCGGCCATTGAGTACCTGTTTGAGTTCAGCGTGCAACGTCGCTTCCACGTCCGGGTGCTCGGCGAGCAGATACCAGAGCCACGTGAGCGCAACGGCCGAGGTTTCGTGCCCGGCCGCCAGAAAGGTGACGGCTTCGGCGCGCAGTTGCTCGTCGTCCATCTGCGCGCCGGTCTCTTCGTCGGTCGCGTGGACGAGGCGCGAGAGCAGATCGTCGGACTTAACCGCGCCCGTGCGGCGCGCGTCGATCATGCTGAAGATGACGCGCCGCGATGCTTGCGCGGCGCGTTGAAACTCGCGGTTGCGCGGCGTCGGCAGACTGAGCGGCAGTGGCACGAGTTCCCACAGGCGGCGAATCGAGCGCGCGCGGATGATGTCCTGCGCGTGGCTGATGGTGTCTGAGTCGGCGGTCAGGTCTGTGCCGAAGACGGTTAGCCCAATGATATGTAGAGCCAAGCGCATCATCTCTTGCGCCACGTCGAACGCCGCGCCCTCGTCCGCGAGCGTCTGCCAGCGCGCGAGCAACTGTTCGGTGGCGGCGGTCATGGCGGGTGCGTATGTGCCGATGCGTTGGCGTTGAAAGGCGGGCTGCGTGAGCCGGCGTTGTCTGCGCCAGAAGTCGCCGTCGCTGACGAACAGTCCGTTGCCGGTGATGGGCAGCAGCCGTTTGAACGAACGACCTTTGCGATAGTTCTGCGCGTTGGTCTGGAGCACGCGCTCGATGTCGAGCGGGTGCGTGAGCTGATACGTCACCCACGCGCCGCGAAAGCGCACGACATGGCCGTGGCGGCGCGTGAGCGCGAACATAAAGTTGAGTGGGTCAGCCCGAAAGTCAGAGAAGGATTTGAAGAACTGAACGAGACCGAGACCGGGCGCGTGGTGGTTAGCGTTCATGTATCAACCTCGGCGATATGTTGGCCCGTCTGCTCTATGGCAATTGTAGCACCGCCGGTGGAAGATGTGAGCGCGACGGCTGGTCATTGTCTAAATCAACCGGTCGCGCTTAAAATCTCCCGCACCTAAACACGCCCGGCAGGAGTCGCCGCCATGTATTTCAAACAGTTCTACCTCGGCTGTCTCGCGCACGCCTCGTATCTCATCGGCTCTGATGGCGCGGCGGCGGTTGCCGATCCGCAGCGCGATGTGGAGCAGTACATCGCGGAGGCTGCCGCGCAAGGCTTGAAGATCAAATACGTGATCGAGACGCACCTGCACGCCGACTTCGTGAGCGGTCATCGCGAGTTGGCGGCGCGCACCGGCGCGGAGATTGTGTTCGGGGCGAAGGCCGGCGCGCAGTTTCCACATCGCGCGGTCAAAGACGGCGACGAGTTGCAAGTCGGCCGCATCGTCTTGCGCATCTTGGAGACGCCGGGTCATACGCCCGAAGGCATCTCGATCCTAGTGATCGATCCGGCCGTGAGCCTTGAACCGCAAAAGGTGCTGACCGGCGACACGCTCTTTATCGGCGACGTGGGCCGGCCCGATCTTGCGGGCGCGCGCGGTTACACCACCGAGATGATGGCGGGGCTGCTCTACGATAGCTTGCACAATAAACTGCTCAAGCTTGCTGACGCAGTCGAGGTCTATCCGGCGCACGGCGCGGGTTCGATGTGCGGGCGCAACATGTCTAAGGAAACATCTTCGACCATCGGACAGCAGCGCCAGTTCAACTACGCCTTGCAACCGATGGCGCGCACGGAGTTCGTCCGCATGATGACCTGCGACCTGCCTGAACAGCCCGCCTACTTCGCACGCGATGCAGAGATCAATCGCACCGGCGCACCGGCGTTAAATGAACTGACGCGCCCCAACGCGCTCACACCTGCGGAAGTTGAGCATGAGGTCTCACAGGGCGCTTCCGTGCTTGACGTGCGCGCCGCAGATGAGTTCGGCGCGGGCCACGTGCCTGGCGCGCTCAACGTCGGTCTCGGTGGACAGTTCGCCATCTGGGCCGGGAGTCTTATCGCACCGGGCGTGCCGCTTATCATCTGCGCGGAAACGGATGAGCAGGTTAACGAGGCCGTGCTGCGCCTCGCGCGGGTCGGGTTGGAGCATGTGCGCGGCTACCTGCGCGGCGGCGTGGCGGCGTGGCGCGCGAGCGGGCGCGACGTGATGAGCGTGCCGCAAATCTCTGTCGCCGAGTTGCGGCAGCTGATCGCCGCGCAGCCGGACTTGCAAGTCCTCGACGTGCGTCGCCCGCCCGAATACACAAGCGGGCACGTGCCGCCAGCGCAGAGCGCCCCGCTCGCGCAACTCGACAAATACCTCGCCAACTTAAACCTTGACCCGACGCGCCCCCTCGCCGTCATCTGCGCCGGCGGCTACCGTTCGAGTGCTGCTACCAGCATCCTTGCCCGGCACGGCTACAACAATCTGCACAACGTCACCGGCGGCACGAGCGCGTGGATCAGCGCGGGCTATGAAACCACAGTGACGAGTGACGAGTGACGAGTGACAAGTTAAAAAATACCTGCTTGTCACTCGTCACTCGTCACTTATCACTGCTTCTTGCCCCTTCCCGAAATGCCGCGAGTTGTGTTATAGACGCAGGAAACCAAAGCAGAGTCCAGAGAGTCGTACAAGGTTCGTGGCCGCGGGCTTCGGCGAGGAGACGTATTGACCATGAAGCGGAAACGAGTATTCGGGAGACGCGCTGGCGCATTCGTCGGCGCGCTCATGTTGGTGGGGCTGCTGGTGCTGAGCAGTTGCATGCCGAAAGCACCGGCGGGCGCGGGCGGCGGCGTGCAGTTGACCGTTTACGGTTTCTCGATCATGAAGGAGTCTTTGGAGAAGGCCATCTTTCCGGGCTTCGCGGCCAAGTGGCAGCAGGAGCACGGGCAGGAAGTAAAGTTTGTCTCTTCGTTCGCCGGCTCGGAGACGGTCGTGAACCAAATCTTGCAGGGTGTCGGCGCGGACATCGCGATCCTCTCCATCGAGCGCGACGCGACGCGCCTCAAACAAGGCGGCGCGGTCACGTCCGACTGGCGGCAACTGCCACATCAAGGCATCGTCAACAAGACACCATTCGTCATCCTCGTGCGCAAGGGCAATCCGAAGGGCATACACGACTTCGCCGATCTGGCGAAGCCCGGCGTCAAACTCATACACCCCGACCCCGTCAGTTCCGGCGGCGCGCAATGGTCGATCCTTGCCATTTATGGTTCGGAGATCGCGAAGACGGACAGCTTCGACATAATCTATAAGTCCATGCCGCCCGACGCGCTCAAGCTGTTGCACGGCGTCTGGCACAACGTCATCTCGACGCCCGGCTCGGCGCGCGAGGCGCGCACGCAGTTTGAGACCGGCTTTGGTGACGCGCTCATCACTTACGAACTCGAAGGCTTGTTGATGAAGCAGGCCAACGCCGCCATAGAGATCGTCGTGCCGGACGCAACCATCTATAGCGAGCACCCGGCGGTCGTCGTGGATCGTAACGTGACGGCCAATGAGCGCCCTATTGTAGACGCCTTCATGCAATATCTCTGGAGCGATGAAGCGCAGCAGGCGTTCGTCAAATATCACTTCCGTTCCATCACCAACGATTCGTTCAACGACGCGAACAAGGAGTTCGCGCACATCAATCATCCCTTCACCATCACCGACCTCGGCGGTTGGGATCGCGCTTATCCTGAAATCATCGAAAAAATCTTCCGCGAGCAGGTGCAGAAGGCGAAGTGAATCGCAACGAAACGGCAACCGGGCGGTAACGAATCCACTAGCTGCCGCCCTTTACCATTGGCGCTTCCGGCGGAGTGATTTATGAGCACAGCCATCTCTACCATGCGTCACGTGCGCGGCTTCGATATTGCGCGCCCCTTGAGCGTCTTGACGATGCTCGCGATCATGCTGCCGCTTGTGCTGTTGCCGCTCGCCTCGATCTTCATCTTCGGGACAAGCAAAGGCTTGGGCAGTTTCTGGGCCGCGCTGACCGCGCCTGAAGCGATCTTCGCGATGCAGTTGTCGCTCTTCACTTCTTTCTGGGCGACCGCCTTCAATGTCCTCTTCGGTCTGTTCGCCGCCTACGTGCTCTCGCGCTATGACTTCTACGGGCGCACCGCCATCATCGTCACGATCTCTTTGCCGACCGCGATCCCGACGGCCGTCGCTGGCTTCGCCTTACTGCTCGTATGGGGGCCTTACGGGTTGCTGGGGCGTTTGCTTGTGCCGCACGGCATCCAGTTGATGTTCACCGCCGGGGCGATCATCCTCGCCAATATCTTCGTCACGTTCCCGCTCGCGTTCGGTGTGATCAAGCCGGTGTTCGACACGATGAGCCGGTCGCTGGAAGAGGCATCGGCGACTATCGGCGCGACGCGCTGGCAGACGTTCTGGCACGTGACGTTGCCCTCTCTGCGCGGCGCGATTGTGACGGGCGCACTGTTGACGTTTGCGCGCGCGGTCGGCGAGTTCGGTTCGACGATCCTAGTCTCCGGCAATCTGGCGTTGCGGACGCAGACCGCGCCGCTCTACATCTTCGCCAAGTTCAACGAAGGGCAGGTCGAAGCAGCGAACGCCGTCGCGGTCGTGCTCGCGCTCTTCTCGTTTGTTATCTTCAGCGTGCTCTTCTTCGCGCGCGACTGGCTCGATACGGAGTAAAATGAGACCCGCGATGCAGCCAGAGAAAGCCAAAGTGAAAGAGCCGGAGCGCACGGACGATGCAACTGCGCCGTCCGTCGCGGCCCCGCCGTCCGCTGAGTCGCCGCACGACACAGCAGCGCAACCTGCGCCGCCGGAAGCAGCGGCACACGTCGTCGGCGTGAGCAAAAGTTTTAAGGGCACGAGCGTGTTGGAAGATGTCACGTTCGATGTCGCGGAGGGCGAATCGCTCGTCCTCCTCGGCGCGTCGGGGAGCGGCAAGACGACGATCCTGCGCATCATCGCGGGCCTCGCCGAGCCGGACACGGGACGCATCGTCCTGCACGGACGCGACGTGACGGAGTTGCCCGCACGCGAGCGCGGTGTCGGCGTGATCTTCCAAGACTACGCACTCTTCCCGCGCATGACCGTCGAGAAGAACATCAGCTACGGCCTGCGCATACGCAAGCGGCCTCGAAAAGAGATCAAAGAGACGACCGCCCGCCTGCTCGCGCTCGTCAAACTCGAAGAGCATCGCAAAAAATATCCCGCGCAACTCTCCGGCGGACAGCAGCAGCGCGTGGCGATTGCGCGCACGCTCGCTTATCAACCGCAAGTCCTGCTCTTCGACGAACCCTTCGGCGCGCTCGACGCGCAGACGCGCGTGCGCCTGCGCCGCGAGATTCGCGCGCTCTTGAAAGAGATCAAAGTGCCGGCCGTCTTCATCACGCATGATCAAGAGGAGGCGCTCGAACTCGGCGACCGCATCGCCGTGCTGCACGCCGGCCGGCTGGAACAGATCGGCACGCCGGACGAGGTCTATAACAAGCCGGAGACAGAGTATGTGGCCACGTTTCTCGGCGCGGCGAACCTGCTCGTCGGCGTCGTCAATCGAGGCGCGGTCGAGATCGGCACGGCCGCCATCCCCGCGCCCGAAGAGACCGCGCGCTTCCGCGACGGGCAATCGGTGAAACTCGTCTTCCGGCCCGAAGATGTCGTCTTAAGTGAGAGCGGCGAGTTGCCCGCGACAGCGCGCCGGCTGACCAATGGCATCATCGAAGAGGTCAACTTCGTCGGCGCTTACGAGAGACTCACGCTGCGCCTCGACTTGGTCGCGCGCCAGCCCCAAGCGGACGAGCCGCCGCTCTACAACGTCGCCATCACGACGCCCGAACGACCCATCGGCGTGCCCATCATCGTCACGCGCCCCAAGCCCGAAGCCAGCGCCGCCCGACTGGAAACGGGCGCGCGCGTCGCCGTCGGTCTCAACTCCTTCCGCGTGCTGCCCAACTTCCCGCTGACCTTCGAGCGCGGCAGCAAGACGGTCGATCTGTTCAAGTAAGACCGGCCCACAAGCGCATGGCGACTCGTTTGACTCCGCCCGCCGCGCCCGTTTAGCATTCAAACTCAAACGACGACAATATCTGCGCGGCGCGCAAGGAAGGGAACTGCTGAAAGCATAATGAACTCCTTCAGTGGCCTGCTCCACAATCTGTGGTTTCAGATCGGGTCTCTGATCTTTCTGGCGACCTTTCACGGCTACTTGGCCGCGTGGCTCGCGGTGCGCATGCTGTTTCGCCCGCGCCGCCCGGTCAAAATCTTTGGTCTCACCATCTGGCCGCAGGGCATGATCCCGCGCCACCGTGAACGACTCGCGCAGGCCATCGGCAACGCCGTCGGCAACGAACTGCTGGCGCAGGACACGGTCGTCAACGCGCTCTTCGAGACGGAGTTCTTCCAACGCAAGGTCGCAGATTTAATCGGCGGCTACACAGACGATCTGCTCAACACACACTACCCGTCGCTCGTCGAAGCGATCCCCGCGCAGGTGCGCGCGCCCGTGCTCGATGCGATCAGCGCCCTGCAACTGCGCGTCGCCGACTACATCGCCGGCATCCTGCGCAGCGAAGAGACGGCCGCGGCCGTCAACGCCTTCATCGACCGCCGCGTGGACGAACTGCTCGCGCGCCGCCTGAGCGATGCGCTCGACGACGAGACCTATGAACAGTTGGTCGGTTTTGTCGAAGAGCGTTTTCACAACATCGTCACCGAGCGCGGGTTTGAACAGAAGGTGCACGACTTTATCAGCGCGCGCGTCGAAGAGTTGGCGCACAGTCAGGCGACGCTCGCCGATGTGTTCACGCCGGACACGGTCGCGCTCGTCAAAGCGCGCATCGACGCGCAACTCGGCCCCATCGCCGAGCAGTTGACCGAGATCGCCACCAACAAACGCACGCGCACGCAGATCGGCGCGCTCATCAAGCGCGAGGTGGATGATTACTACGAGCAACTGAGCTTCTTCAAAAAAATCTTCGTCTCGCGCGAGCGCATCCACCACGAAGTTGACGACATGGTGAACAAGACGCTGCCGCGCCGCGTCGAAGAGTTTCTACACGGCGAAGCGTTCGAGCAGGAGGCGCGCGCCTTTCTCGACCAGACGATTGACAACGTGCTCAAGCGCCCGATCCAAGACCTCTTGGGCCAACTCGAACCCGACAAGTTGACGCTCATCAAAGAGCAGATCACGGGCCGCATACTCGCCCTCGCGCGCGGGCCTGAACTGTCCACCACCGTCTCGGCTTACGCGACCGACGCGCTCGCGCGCCTACGCCCGCACACGATCCGCGCGCTCCTAGAGCACACCAGCCCCGACTCAGCAGAGCGGCTGAAGAGTTTTCTCTCACGCGCCTTGCTCGGCGTCCTCGCCCGCGAAGAGACGGCGCGCACCGTCAACAACATTCTGACCTCGCAGATCGAGCGACTCTTGATCGCGCCCATCGGCCGGCTCTCTGATCAGATACCGGAGCGTTCCATCGAGCGCGCACGCAGCGCCCTGACCGAACGCATTACGGCCGCCGCGCGCGAGCGTCTGCCCATCGCGATCAAAGAGTTCGACATCGGCGGCATCGTGCGTCAGAAGGTGGCCAACTATCCCGTGGAGAAGTTGGAGGCGCTCGTGCTCTCGGTCGCGCAGCAACACCTGCGCGTGATCGAGATGTTCGGCTTGGTAATGGGTTTCGTGATCGGCGTCGGGCAGGCCGTCTTCTTCTACGTCACACATAAGTGACAGCTACGGTTTGGCGTCCCGCCTTTAGGCGGTTTAAGCTTGCGCTACCAAGACCGCTTAAAGGCGGGACGCCAAACACGAGCTATTTTGTGGACAACCAATCGCAACCCCCGGCATACCAACCCCCAGCGCAAAACTAAGACCCCCAGTTGCAGAGCTAGCGAGCACGCGGAGGCGGCTTTTTTTATGTGCAAGGATTACGCAATCAAGCTGACGTTGTTGCTGTTCCTAGCCGGCGCAGTTGTGTCTGCAACGGCGCAGCAGGCCAGTCCGCCGCGACCGGGGCCGGGCCAGTTGACCAAGCTCGACGAGTACAACGAGTCGGCTTGGTCGGATAAGTTCACGGGCGGGCACGTCGAGCGCGCGGAGTTGGTCGCGGATGATCCGAACATAGAGATCACTGTGGACGTGCCCGCGTTTCGTTTGACGTTGTGGCAGGACGGCCGGGAAGTTAAGACGTATCGCATCGGCGTCGGGCAGAAGGCTTATCCGATCATCATCGGCACGCGCACGGCAACCGAAGTGATCTGGAATCCGGCGTGGATTCCGCCCGCGAGCGATTGGGTCTCAAGCCACAAGGGCGTCAAGGCGGGCGACATCATCAAGGCGAGCGATCCGCGCAACCCTATCGGCAAACTCAAGATTCCGCTCGGCGGCGGCTACCTGATCCACCAGGCGCACGGCACAGGCGATCTCGGTCATCTCGTCTCGCACGGCTGCGTGCGTATGCTGCGCGCCGACCTGCTCGATCTGGCCGATAAAATCAACGCGGCTTACGGCGGCGTGGTCTCGGCGAAACAGATCGCGCGCGCACTCGCGAGCAAGCGGACGCTCGTCGCGCAACTCACCACACCGCTCAAGGTGGACATCAACTACGACACGCTCGTCGTCGAAGGCGGCGCGTTGCATCTGTACCCGGACGTGTACGACTACGGCACGAGCACGGTCGCGCGCCTGCGCATGGAACTGCAAACAAGCGGCGTGGATATGAGTGGCTTAGACGAGCAGATGCTCGGCGAGTTGTTGGCGCGCGTCAAACCGCACACCGAATACGTTGTGAGTCTTGATAGCTTGGCGGCCGGACGCGGCTTGGACGATGGCGAATTGCGGCCAATTGTAGGCGCACCAAGTAGACAAAAACAACGTGTACCTGCGCGCCGCGTTGCGCGGACTGAATGATGCTTACTTCCCAACATACTCCCAGTGCCAAGGCTCATAGTAGTAAGGCTGAAAGCCGAAGTGCGCGGCATTCTTGACGAGCCATTGATAGACGAGCGTCTGCGTCTGAAGCGCGCGGTTCGCATCCTTCGTGCTGACCGGCTCGCCGCCGACGTAGAGGTCGAGCGCGCGCCCCGTGAAGTGCGGGCTGTTGACGGCGAGCGCGGCGCTGCCCGCCGACGGGTCTTGCTTACGCAACTGCTCCTGTCGTTCCTTTGATCGGAACGCCGAGACGATCTTCAAATACTTTTCACCCGGTGCAAGTTCGCCCGTCTTGGTTGTGTTGAGACTGAGCGAACGGTCGGCGATGGCTGCGGCGACCATGCGCTTGTAGGCGGCGTAGGTCTCTCGCTCGACCATGCGTTGATCGTCGGGGCGCGCCGGATCATAAAAATCACTGGCCGGCGCGGTGAGCAGTTTATCGGGAGTGGGGTACGTGTGATCTTTCAGCCGGTGCGCCTGCCACGTGGCGACGAGTTTATAGAGCGTGTCGCCAAAGAGCACGCCGCTCGGCGACAGCCCTGCGCCGCGTTGCCAGTGCGCGAGCGCCTGCGCGAAATCATTTGAATCGTTCGTCGCTTCCGTGTCGAGCGTGTGCGCGATGAGCGGCGTGTAGAGCGCCCAGCCGTGCTGCGTCTTGCCGCCAAAGACCCAATCCAGATCATTACGCAGTTGCACGTTCTGATGCGCGGCGCTCGCCCATTTCTGATCAACAGGCGCGGCCGGCATAGAGTTGCTCGTCTTTTTAACTGTGGCGGGCGCGGGTGCGTTGCCAGATAGTTTAGACCTGCTCAGCTGGCCCTGACTGTAGCTCGGCCACGCCACGCCGACCGCGAGGGCCAAGAGCGCAAGGGCCACGAATAAGTGTGCTCGTCTAATCCTGTTCATGCGGTGTTTCTGGTTGCCTGTTATGCGCGCGGGGCTGTCTGCCGGCACAGCATATCAGATGCCCTATGCGGCGCAGCGGTTGAATCGGCGGGCACAGTCTATTTGACAAACAGGCGTATCAATTCGCTGATGTGCGCGAGGTGATGATCGTCGTGCTCGGCGGTGAACAACGCCAAGTCGATGACGCGCATCGGCTGTTGCAAGCGCGGGTGCAGTGCCGCCCGGCCCGCGTCCATACTAAACGCTTCGAGCCGCCGCACAAGCTCAGACCGCTCGGTGCGGAAGGCGCGCAGGATGTCGCCGAGTTCGCGCTCGTTATAACGCGCCTCGTGCGTCTTGCGGTTCGACAAGTCGGCGGGCGTCAGCACCTCGCGCCCCGCTTCGTAGTCGTCGAGCCGCTGCAACTCCAGCGCCTCAAGGTCAAGCAGATGCCCAGCGTGTTCCTGCATAGACCAACGATCGCCGTCACGTCTGATCAACACCTGGTACGGCACAGAAGCGAGCAACTCTTCCAGACGCGCGGGCGTGCCCCGCACACGCTCCAATACGTTCGGGAACAACTCGACCGGCAACGCGAACGAAAACTTGCGCTCGAACCACAATGAAGGCATATGCGCCTGAACCTCCCAAGTTGAATTGCGACTGGCGCGCATATCATAAGCCACTGACGCGCGCTGCGGCACGCTCCGGCGCTTGACCGGCGCGGCGCGAGTTGGGAAGATGTGTCACGATGTTGTACCGCAGTCGGCCCTCGCGCGGCCTGTTCCGGCGCAAACTCCATGTAAAACTTTTCGGCGCTCTGCTGCTCGGCGCGGCCGCGCTCGGTCTGCCGTCGTCGTCCGCCGCGCAGACGCTCGCGCGTGAGTTGAAGGTCGCGGGCGCGGGCGCTGAGGTCGTCGTGCGCAACGGACACGGGCGCGTGACCATCGTCGCCGAGGGCGAAGAGCGCAAGAGCGTGTCGCTTATGGCCTCTTCGCCGGGCGCAAATGTGGGCGAAGCGGACGTGCGGACAACGGGCGGCGGCACGCACGTCGAGATCGAAGCCCGCCAGCGCGCCGAGCGCGACCGCATCGATCTCACCTTGCGCGTGCCGCCACGCGTGCGCGTGCGCGTCGAGACACAGGGCGGCGCAGTGGATGTGTCGGGGCCTTTGAGCGAGGCGTCGGTCGTCACCAACACGGGCACGATCCGCGCCGACGTGCCGACCGATGCGCTCACTTACAGCTTTCGTTGGACGGCGAGCCGGCCGCGCTTCTTCAGCGAGATCGCGCTGGGCAAGATCAAAGAGCGCGCGGGCGGGCGCTTCGAGTTGCGCGGGCGGCTCGGTGATAAGAACGCGCCGAAGTCGCAGCACGTGCGGCTGGACTTGCAGACCGCGCGCGGTGTCCTGCTCTTCGGCGTCGATCCGGCGATGGTGCCGAGCGACTTGCGCGAGCGCCCTCTGACCGAAGCGGCGCGCGGCATCATCCGCAGCGGCAACATCGATTTGATCGACGCGATCCGCAAGGTCGCACCGCGCTACGTCGGCGAGTATGCAGAGACCTTGCCGCCACGTATACACGCGCCCACGCTCGCCAACTTCAACGCGCCCGCCGCGCCCGCGTCCGCCGCTGCGCCGAACACACCGCACGTCGTCCGCCTGAACGCGAGCGTGACCGACACGAACGGGCGCGCCATTCACGGATTGAAGGCCGAAGACTTCGTAGTCACTGAGAACGGCCAAGAGCGCCCCGTCACCGCAGTCGAACAGACGCGCACGCCGTTCAACCTCGTGCTCCTGCTCGACGTGTCGGGCAGCGTCGAAGAGCGCTTGGATTTCATCCGCAAGGCGGCGCTTGATTTTCTCAAAACGGTCAGCCCCGAAGATCGCATCGCCATCATCTCTTTCCGCGACGACATCCAACTCGTCTCGGACTTCACGACTGATCGCAACCTGCTCGCCGCCCGCATCAAGCAGATCGACGCGGGCGGCGCAACCTCGCTCTACGACGCGCTCGCCTATACGCTCGTCAACACTTTGAAGCCCTTGCGCGGCGAACGCACCGCCATCGTCATCCTCTCCGACGGCGACGACAACCGCTCCTTCGTCCCCTTCGGCGCGATCCTCGAATCGATCACCGAATCCGGCGCGCTCATCTACCCGCTCTACGTGCCGTCAGGTCTCATCCCCGCGAACGGCACGTCCGACGCCGCCACCACGCTCGACCCGACGCGCACACGCTTCCTAACGCTCACCTCGCGCGCCGACGAAGAAGGGCGCAAACTCGCCGCCACCTCCGGCGGCGTCTACTACCCGATCACACGCCTCGACGAACTGCAACGCGCCTACGACGACGTGGTCGCCCAACTCCGCACCGCCTACATGATCACTTACGATTCGGCCGCGACGGACACTACAGCCGCGCGCCGCCTCCGCGTCCGCCTCGCCCACCGGCCCGACGCCGCGATCCGCCTGAGTCCGGTGGTCGGTGTGACCACGCCGTAATGTCATAAGTTTTATTGACAGGGCTGTTGGCTGGTTATATAAGCAGTGTCGTGCTCACGACGGTCTGTGCGTTGCGCCTCGTCTTACTCTGAGTCAAGCGCACTTGTGTCTGACAAAAGTTAGCGCCGGGACTCTTCCTCATGCCTACTGCCATCGAAGATCAAGTTATCGATTACTACTACGCACTCTTCGAGCGCATCTTCTCCGACCCGTTTAGCGCTCTCATTACTGAACGGCTGCGCCGCGATGCTGTGCTCCGACAAGTGCAGGAGTCTGCGGCGGCAGCTTCGCAGTCGTTGACAAGATTCTTCCGCAACGAGCAGTTAACGACGCAACAGGTCGCCGCCATCCTGACCGGGTTCGGCAAGCTGGCCGATCTGCTTAAGCTGGCCGACATTGCCAACCCGAACGTGACCCCCGAATCGGTCGTCGAAAACCTGCTGCCGCGCATACCTTGTCCGCCCAAGTTGAAGAAAGAGGCGGCCGTCTATCGCGTCGCGCTGCACTCGCTTGTGCAGGTCTTGATGCTGGTGGGGCCGGTGATGGCCGAATGGCGGCGGCTCAACTTCTCCAGCACGTTCGAGTTGCCGCGCCGCGTCGTCAGCCGGCTTAACCAGATCAGCGAGCAGATGGCCGCGCTCGGTCGTGCGGGGCCGACCGCCGCCGACGAACGCTTCGAGTTGACCTACCGCGATCATCTGCTGCAACGCTTCCACCGCGTAGAGGCGGGCACGGTGCGCATGACGACCAACCTTGACGTTGACTTGCGCGAGTTGTTCGTCATGCCGCGCGTCTTGGAGCGACCACGAGTCAAGACGGATGACGGCACGCTCGATCTGGCCGCGCTGATGAATTTAGCTGCGGCGCGCAAATTCTTCGGCGTGGCAACCGTTGCGCGGGACAAGGGCGACGACAAGAAGGCGCAGGAAGCAGAGCGCGGCGTGCCGGCTGTGGAGCAGATCAAGCGCAGTCCGCGCAACGTCGTCGTGGGCGCGCCGGGCGGCGGCAAGTCCACTTTTCTCGAATGGCTGCAACTGATGTTGGGGTCGGTCGAGTTGGAGCACGTGATGGGCGGCGAGCAAGCCCTCCCGCTCCTGCTGCGCATGCGGCAGTTGGATGCAAAGCGCCTACCGCGCAATGCAGAGTTGATCGCGCGGGCCATGCTGAGCCGGGATCGCGCGGCGCTGATGCCCGACGGTTGGGTCGAGCGCCAGATGCGGGCGGGGCGCGTCCTCTTCATGTTCGACGGGCTGGACGAGACCGATCCGAAGCTGCGCGACCGTTACGTCATCCCATGGCTGACCGAACTTTGCGCGGAGTACAAAGACTGCCAATTTCTCATCTCTTCGCGCCCGGTCGGCTACGAACCCGGCGCGCTCAGCAAACTCGACTTCGCCGAGTGCGACTTGCTCGACTTCGCCGAGCCGGAAGTGGCGGCGTACACGCGCCACTGGTGCGTCGCCGTCCGGTTGGCGCGGAACGAACCGGCGGATGAAGCTCGGCGCGAGGGCGCAAGCGAGGGCGAGCAGATCGTCAAAGGCTTCATCGAGCACCCCTACATTCGCGACCTCGCGCGCAACCCATTGATGCTCTCCGCCATCTGCCTCGTCAACTATTTCGAGGGTGGGCAACTGCCCAAAGACCGCGCCATGCTCTACAAGCTGTGCGTCGAGGGCTTGCTGCATCACTGGGATCAGCGGCGCGGCATCAACTCGGAATATAGTCTTGAGGAAAAACTGCGCGCCTGCCGCGAAGTCGCCATCGCCATGCAACACGATGACCGCGCGGAATACGAAGCCGATAAAGTCCGCCGTGTTTTCGCCAAAGTTTTAGGCAGCGCAAGCAAAGCGAAAAAGCTGCTTGAGCACATACGCTATCGCACAGGTCTCCTCATCGAGCGCCGCCCCAGTGTCTTTGCCTTCGCACACCTAACCTTTCAGGAATACCTCGCAGCGCTGGCAGTTCATGAAGGTAATCTCCGCAACATCAATGCCGCACAACTGGCGCGCGAGCACGCCGATGGCCGCTGGCATAAAGTTATTGCCCTCTACTGCGGTCTAACGCCCGCGCCAGCCGCGCGCGGCATGATCGAACAACTCATCGCGCAGCCGGACTCGCAGAATCTATCAAGTGTACTGACGGAAGCTTACTTATCAATCGGAGCTGCACTGGCG
Organism: Pyrinomonadaceae bacterium; assembly: GCA_045807745.1. Classification (GTDB taxonomy): domain Bacteria; phylum Acidobacteriota; class Blastocatellia; order Pyrinomonadales; family Pyrinomonadaceae; genus QHXQ01. The sequence continues at coordinate 122,219 of JBJMGT010000042.1, read as the reverse complement.
CGAGATACTAGGCTACGCAGCCGGGTGCTCGAAAGAATCGCAATCGCGCCGTTCTCTCGTGTAGAGTCTGCTTTGCAACGGTTTCCGCCGCAGGAAGTTAATCCGGTTGCTAATAGAAATGTTGGCACGCTCACCAGTAACCTTGGGCTGAGTGAAGCTTTTAGCTGGCTCCGAGATAATAGAGACTTTGTTGACTTTGAAGTCATCATTGAGCGACTTCGTGGATGGCGGAAAATGAGTCCACTTCAAATTGACGAGTTGTTCTATCTAGCTCATCTATACGCTGCACCCGTACTCTTACAAAGATTGAACGATGATGAATTATACGCATCAGTTGGCTCCACGCTCGTTTACGGATCAAAATACAACTCACAGGCTGAAATTGCTTTAGAGGCACTGGGTGAAAGGAATTCGAGAGAGAAATGGCAACCCGATTTAGACCCGATACTTATGCGGATTATGAGGGTGCTTCCAGAAACGTTGACTGGAGATGCATTCGCAACTTTTTTCTTGGCACATGTCATTAAATGGCGACGTAGCTCTCCCCCGCCAAAAGATATAACAATGCGCGCAGAGTTTCATTCTTTGGCGCGAGCATTAGTCGCGCGCGCAACTCATGAAATATCTGCTGAACGCACAGGTGAGATTCTACGAACAGAGGTTAAGCGGGGTATCATTGAATTAAAGGCTTGGATTAAAGAGTTGAAAGGCGAGAGCGGTACTAGAAGTAAGCAGGCCGAAGCAAAGGGAAAGACTAAGACGAGAAGCAAAGGCTCGGTTAAGGGATTGACTAAGCGGAGGCAGAAGATATGAGCAGCGAACATAAAATCTCGCCGGCGTTCAGGGAGTTTATGGCGGACTGTGGGCCGAATGAGGCGCGGGATGCGATTGTGGTGTATCGCGCGCCGGTGCAGGAGGAGCAGCGCGTGCGCGGACGTTTGCAGACGCTAAGGCAGCGACTCGCGACTGTGCGCACGAACGCCGCCGCGCAGCGACCCGTGCAGGCGAAGGTGCTCGGCAGTTATCAGAAAGAGGGCGGCAAGCTCATGCCGGGCAAGAAGCAGCTTGAAGCCAAGATGATCGGCAAAACCACCTTGCCTGTTGCGAAGGTCGAGGTTACGAGGCGGACGCTCTCAGTGTTGGCCGATCATCACGACGTGGTCGCCGTCCTGCCGAATCAAAAGATTCATCTAATCAAGCCGAAGGAGGTAAATTATGACGCGCTCGGTCAGCACGAGTTGAAAAATAAAATGACTTGGGGGCTGGAGCAACTCGACATCCCGAAGCTGTGGCGGAAGACGAAGGGCGAAGGGATCAACGTCGCCGTGCTCGACACGGGCGTCTATGCCGATCATCCCGCACTCAAAGGGCGCATCAAAGATTTCGCCGTGCTTGATCCAATCGGCCGGCGCATCGCGGCCAAGCCGGCCTTCGACTGCGGCACACACGGCACGCACGTCTGCGGCACGATTGCGGGCGGCAAGACGCCAGACGGCGTGCACATCGGCGTCGCGCCCGCCGCGCAACTGCTCGTCGCGGGCGTGCTGCTCGGCGATGCGACCATCGAGACGTTGCTCGCAGGGATCAGTTGGGCGATTGAGCGTGGGGCGGACATTATCAATATGTCGCTCGGCTTCAGCTATTACGAGCCGTTGTTCGCCGACGTGTTGGCGATGGTGATTGAGCAATATGGTGTGCTGCCGGTCGTCGCTATCGGCAACGAGAATCATGGCAACAGTAGCTCGCCCGGCAACGTGCCGAATGCTTTCTCGGTCGGCGCAGTCGAGAAGCAGGCGCGCGGCAAGTGCAGCGTCGCGTTCTTCAGCAGCGGCGTGAGCCTGTCCTTTCCCGGCACGACGCCGGATTTAGTGACAAAGCCAGACGTAGTCGCGCCCGGCGTACAAGTCTATTCCTGCGTGCCGCCGGAGAAGGTGGGTACGGAGGACTACAGCTACATGGACGGCACTTCGATGGCCACGCCGCACGTCGCGGGCGTCGCCGCATTGTTGATGTCCGCTTTCCCTGATGCGCCGGTCGCGGAAATCGCACGCGTCCTGCGCGAGACAGCAGAACACCCAGAGGGCGGAGGGCGGCGACCCGATAATCGCTGGGGCTTCGGTCTTATCCGCCCAGCAGAGGCGCTTAAGGCGCTCGGTTGATGTGGGTGGTACAATCAAGTACATGGCAGCCCGACAAGACAGCGATTCACAGACGAAGATCAGCGCGGAGTTCAAGACGCGCCTGGCGCGGCTGAAGCCGACGCAGAAGGTGCGCGCGATTGTCCTGCTGCGCGCCGGAGGCAGGCCGTTGAAGACCACGCGTCGCCGCAACGAGCTTGAGCGCAAACGGGCCGTCACGTCCGTCCGCGCGCACGCGCAAACGGTGCTACCCGAAATCGATCATATCCTCGCGGAGTTCAACAGTCAGCGCTTGGCCCGGCAGGTTGACGCACTCGGCTCGATTACGGTCGAAGCAACAGGCAAGGCGCTTAAAGCGCTGGCCGCATCCGAACACGTGCAAGCAATCATCGAAGACCAGCCAGTCAATTTATTAGCCGGACAGCGCGGCTAAGATGATTGGCCCACGCCTCTCTGTTTCTCATTCCCTAACAGACTACGGCAGCAACAGCGCGCAAGAGCGTCTTTATCTCTGTTTTGGACGGGCATTGCCTGCGAGTGCTAACATCGCGCCGGCATGACACACAAGCAGCGCTTTGACCCTTTGCGCGCAAACGAGCCGGATAGCCTATGACACGCTCGCTGCTCCTTTCTCTGTTCGACGAGACGGAGCGCCGCCCCCTGTCGGTCTCGGAGTTGACCTCGCAGGTGCGCGGCGCGCTGGAGAATCGGTTTGCGTCTGTGTGGGTCGAGGGCGAGATTTCCAACTTCAAGGCGCATACGTCTGGGCATTGGTACTTCACGATCAAAGATGAAGGCGCGCAACTGCGCGCGACCTGTTTTCGCGGCATCAACCGCGCGATCCGTTTTCGCCCGGCCGACGGGTTGCAGGTGCGTGTGCGCGGGCGACTCACCGTGTACGAGCCGCGCGGCGATTACGAGTTGATCGTCGAAGGGCTTGACCCGGTCGGTGCGGGCGCGTTGCGCGTGGCGTTCGAGCAGTTGCGCGAGCGGCTGGCGGCGGAAGGTCTGTTCGACGGGATGTTGAAACGGCCGTTGCCGCTTTTGCCGCGTCGCGTCGGCATCGTCACGTCGCTTACGGGTGCGGCCTTGCGCGACATACTGCACGTCTTGACGCGCCGCACGCGCACGGTCAACGTCCTCGTCGCGCCGACGCGCGTGCAAGGCACGGGCGCGGCGCGCGAGATCGCGCGGGCCATTGCGCTCTTGAACGCGCACCACCGCGCGGCGGTAGCAAACGGCAGAATCGACGAGACGATTGACGCGATCATCATCGGGCGCGGTGGCGGCTCGGTCGAAGACCTGTGGGCGTTCAACGAAGAAGAGGTTGCGCGCGCGATTCGTGCGTCTGACATTCCCGTCATCTCGGCCGTCGGGCACGAGACGGACGTGACCATCGCGGACTTTGCGGCGGACGTGCGCGCTGCCACGCCTTCGGCCGCGGCTGAACTCGTCGCCGCGCGGGAGGACGAGATACAGGCCGTGGTCTGGTCGCTCACGCGCGATCTCGCGCAGGCGATCAAGTATCGCGTGCTGACAGACAAGACGCGTGTGCAGGATGCGGCGATGTCTTACGGCTTCGACGAAGTACGGGCGCGTTTGCGCGCGATGAATGAACAGACGAACGCAGCAGCGCGTTATCTGGAGCAACACTTTGCGCGGGCGGGCGAGCGTGCGCGGCGCAGGCTTGAGAGTGCCGTGCGGCGGCTCGCGCCGGCCCGTGCGCGGGCGCAGGTGGCGGACGCGCGCGGGCGTCTGATCGCGACACGTGCAGCCTTGCAGGCGCAGACGCGCGTGCGCTTGGACGATGCGCGCGCGCGGCTTGAAGTGGCGGTCGCACAATTGGACGCGCTCTCGCCGCTCGACGTGCTCAAGCGCGGCTATGCGCTGGCGACAGACGAAGCGGGGCGGCCCCTTCGTTCGTCGTTCGGTGTGCGACGCGGCGCGCGTGTGCATGTGCGGCTCGCGGCGGGGCGGCTCGTCTGTCGCGTCGAAGAAGTGGAGGGCGAAGGCTGATGTCAGGCACCGTACCGGGCGAGCGGAGCAAGAAGTCGAAGCAGCCGCGCAGTCGCATCGTCGTCAACGTCGAAGCGTTGCAACGGCCGAAGGCGCAAGCGCGTGCGCCGCAAGGTCGCGGCCCGCGCAAGCGCCGCCCACGCTTGCGTAACCCGCGTCTGCTCGTGCCGCTCGGCGTTGTCGCGGCGGTCTTCGTAGCATTCCTCGTCGGCGGTTACTTTTGGTGGCAGAGCTACAAGGCGAAACCTGCTTACTCGCTTGCGCTCCTGTTGGACGCCGTGCGTCGCGACGACCAACAGACGTTCGATGCGCTCGTGGACGTGGACGAGGTCAGCCGCAATCTCGCGCCGCAGGTGGTCGCGCAGATGCGCACGCCGGGCGCGACGCAAATATCGGCGGCCGTGCGCCGGCAGATCGAAGTGAACGCGCAAGTGCTCATGCCCGGCGCGCGCGATCAGATTCGCGCGACGCTCATGCAGCACGTCAAAGATGTCCTCGTGCGCAGCGGCACGGCCGACGATTCTTTTCTGACGCTCGCGCTCGCCGTCCCGCGCGTCGTCGAGATCAAGCCGGGTCTCAATGGTGTAGATAATGAAACGGCCGCGACTGCGACTATGAACATCGACGGTCGGCCGGTCGAGTTGGGCCTGCACGCTACAGACGCGGCCGCCGACAGATCAGGCACTACGCGCTGGCGCGTCGAGAGCGTCAAGAGCGATGAACTGGCGACGCACGTCGCCGAGACGCTGGCGCGCGTCTATCCGGCTGGTAAGTAGGACAGCTAATTCATCTGCCAACATGCCTGCGAAACGGGCAGGGACAAGCCCTGCCCCTACAAAATGATGAGAACGAAAAAAGCAGAAGCGCAAGGCCAGACTTTTGAAACGTCGCTCGCGGCGCTTGAACAGATCGTGCGCGAGTTGGAGCGGGGCGATCTGCCGTTGGAGCAGAGTCTGGAGTTGTTTGAACAGGGCGTGCGTCTGTCGCGCGAGTGTCAGGAGCGTTTGCAGGCGGCGGAGCGGCGCATAGAGGTGCTGCTGCGCGACGGCGAAGGGCGACCCGTCGTCGGTGCGTTCGATGAAGCAGAACTCACGCGGCTGACGGCCGCCGATGAGCACGAGGACGATGAGCCTGTCTTCTGAACGTCAGTCAGCGCCGGTTGCTCTGGCTGAAGTGACAGCGTTCCTCGCGCGTTGTCGGGCGCTGGTGGACGCGCGGCTCGATGCGCTCGTGCCGGCCGCGGAGGTCGCGCCCGCCGCCGTGCACGGCGCAATGCGTTGGAGTCTATTCGCAGGCGGTAAGCGTTTGCGCCCCGCCCTCATCATCGCGGCGGGCGAGACATGCGGCGCGCACACTGCACAGTTAATTACGACCGCCTGCGCGTTCGAGCTTATCCACACCTACTCGCTCATCCACGACGACCTGCCTGCGATGGACGATGACGAGTTGCGGCGCGGGCGGCCGACCTGTCACGTGCAGTTCAATGAGGCCACCGCCATCCTCGCGGGCGACGCGCTGCAAACGCTCGCATTTCAGCTCATCGCCGATGATGAAGAGTTGAGCGCGCCGGTGCGCGTGCGTCTTGTCGGCGAGTTGGCGCGGGCGGCGGGGACGCCCGTAGGGATGATCGCGGGGCAGGCATTCGATCTGGCGGCCGAAGCGCGCGCGGTGACGGGCGCGGAGTTGGAAGCGATCCACCGGCACAAGACCGGCGCGCTCATCACTGCTGCCGCGCGCGCGGGCGCGCTCATCGCCGGCGCAAGCGCGGTGGAACTCGCGGCGCTCACCGCTTACGCCGCGCAGCTTGGGCTGCTCTTTCAGATCACGGACGACCTGCTCGACGTAACGGCTACGGCCGCCGACCTCGGCAAGACGCCCGGCAAGGACGCGCGCGCGCGCAAGGCCACTTACCCGGCGCTCTATGGCGTTGCGGCGACCAGAGCGCGCGCGCGTGATGTGTACGAGCAGGCGCAGGCCGCACTTGATCAGATCGCGCGGCCTGTCACGCTGTTGCGCGCGCTCGCACAGCTCATTCTTGAACGACAGGCTTAACTGCGGAATGCTGCAAGCACTTCGTCGGCGTGCTCGTCGACGTTGACCTTGTCGAAGACTTTTTTGATCTTGCCTTCCTTGTCGATCAGAAACGTCTTGCGTGTGACGCCCATGTAGCTCTTGCCTGCGAACGTCTTCGGGCCATAGACGCCGTAAGCGTCGGCGACTTTATGATCGGTGTCGGCGAGCAGCGTGAACGGCAGGTTGAACTTGGCCGCGAACGCTTGATGCGAAGCTTCGTCGTCGAGCGAGACGCCGAGCACGCGTATGCCTTCTTGTCGGTAGATCGAATCTGCGTTGCGGAACGAGCACGCCTCCTTAGTGCAACCCGGCGTGTCATCTTTCGGGTAAAAATAGAGCACCACGTTCTGCCCACGTAAATCAGAGAGCTTCACCTCGTTGCCCCGTTCATCGCGCGCCGTGAAATCGGGCGCGGTTTCGCCTGCTTGCGGCATCGTTTCATCCTCCGTCTGGATTTTCAGTTGAAGATTGCGCCGTGCATGTTAGCACGATAGACCGGCGTGTGTATTAGCGCCCTGCCTCAGTGTTGCACTTGCGGCTGGGCCTCGGGCGCGTGCTGGCGCTGCATGGTGCGGAGCGGTTCGGGCATGAAAGAGGTGAGATGAAAGGCGGCGGTGTGCCCGTCGGGGAAGGCTTGGTAAAGCTGCATGTCGGGTAGTTGCAGACAACTCAAGGGGGATGCGTCGGAGAAGCCCGTGTCGAGACCGATGGCGCTGTGCGCCATGTAGATGCCGTGGCGGCCGATGCGCCCGCGCAAAGGCAGGAGCGGCACAGGCGTGTGCCCGAAGACGCAGGGCTTGCCCGTGTAGTGTTTGAAGAAGCTGGGATCGCGCGTCCACAGGAGCGTCTGCGCGGGCAGGTCGCGCGGGTGCTGCCCGTCGCGCAGACCTGCGTGCACGTAGAGCGCGTATTCATCTTCGTGCCAGAGCGGGAGGCTACGGAAGAATTCAAGATGGGCAAGTGGGATCGCCTCACTGAACTTGCGGCGCAGGTCGGCGAAATCCTGCTCGGTGCGGATGCGCAAGGCTTCGCCGGTGTACTGCTCGACGGTGTACTCGCTCCCAACGGCAGCATGCAGCCAGAGCAAGTCGCCCTTGTCCACGAAGTCCAACAACATCTGTTCGTGATTGCCGCGCAGGCAGATGACGCGCGGCGCTTGCGCTGCTTGCAACTCAAGCACGTCCGCGACGACGCCGGGAATCTGGTCGCCGCGATCAACTAAATCGCCGAGGAAGACGAGCGTGTCCTGCGCGGCATCACGCGGGATCAGCGCGAGCAGCGCGCGGAGTTGGGCGCGCCGGCCGTGGAGATCACCGATGACGTAAGTCTTCATTCGACGTTTGCGCTCGCCCGTTCGTGCGCCGCGTCAATGCGGGCCATGAGCGCGCGGAAGCGCTCGTCTTCACGCAGATCGGCCCACGCAGGGTTAGCCTCGAACCAAGGGCGGTTTTCGTTGCCGGCGTCGATGGCGTGCTCCAGCCACTCGAACGCTTCGTCCGTCAGACCTTCGAGTGCATAAGCGGAAGCGAGCCAATAGGGCGTGTCGTGGTCTGCATCGGCGACGCGCTTGACGCGGTCGGTCAACTGCGCACGCGCCTCTTCATGGCGGCCGAGCATGGAGAGCGCAATCGCAAGGTGCGGGCGAATGCCGTCCATCTTGGGATGATGCGCGAGTACGTCTTCGAGAATCTCGACCGCCTTTTCCGGCTGCCCTTGCCGATAATACCAGACGGCGCGAAACGTTTTGACCAGCGGATGGTCGGGTTCGACCGCTGCGCCGCGTTCGAGTTCGTGCCACGCGTCTTGATAGCGCCCTTCGTACATGAAGATGCGCGCGCGATTGTAGCTGACGACGACACGCTCGTTCGGGTTGAGCCGCAGCATGCGTTCCAGACTGCGCAAGGCTTTGTCGTACTGTCCGTCGAGCCGGTAGAAATATGAGCTGATGAAATGCACGCCCACATCGTTCGGCGCTTCATGGCGCAGGCGCTCCACCTCTTCGCGCGCCTTGCGTCGCTCGCCGCGCCAGAGATAGATGAAGATCATGTGCATGCGCGCTTCGTTGTTCTTGGGATCGAGCGCGAGACCTTTGTTAAACTCCTCTTCCGCGCGGTCGTAATCGACGGCGTCGCCGATGGTCTTGATAACGCGGTTGGCATAAGCGCCGCCAAGGGCGCAGTGGGCGAGCGCGAAGTCGGGATCGAGTTCGATGGCGCGTTTGAAGTGGTCGATGGCTTCGTCTATGTCTTGGCTCGCCAGCGTGTGATAGACGAACCGACCCATCGCGTCGCGCCCGCGCAGGTACTCTTCATAAGACTCTGCGTTAGCGCTCGCGGGCTGCGCGAGCAGCACTTGCTCGTCCGAAGTCAATTCGACGCTCAAGCCCTCGACGATGCGCTGCGCGATGGTGTCCTGCACGCCGATGATGTCGGCGGCGGCGGCGTCAATGCGGTCGCTCCACAGCAGCGCGCCGGTGTCCACGTCGAGCAGTTGCGCGTTGACCCGGAGCTTATCACCCGCGCGCAGGAAGCTAGCGGAGAGCACCGCGCCGACGCTCATCTCGCGCCCGGCCTCGCGCGGGTCGATCTGCTGCCCTTGATATTTGACGATGAGCGACGAGGGGCGCACGACAAGCGAGCGCAAACGCGCAAGCTCGGTGATAACCGCATCGGCGAGCGAGAACTCGTAGAAACTCACCTCCGGATCGCCGCTCAGATTGCGGAAGGGGAGGATGGCGAGAGACTTTTGCCCGTCGGGCACGCTCGTCTGCGGCGTATCATGAACGCCGGGGCGCGATGGTGTGGTGGACGCGGCGGGCGGTTGTGAACTGGTCTCGCCCGCGCCGGTGATGTTGCGCAGCCAGCGTTTGAACGTGCGCCCGAAGCCGGTGGTCTGTTGATGACGTGGCGTGACGGGGGCGAGCGTGTCTTCGATGGATTCGCCCGCGCCGGCCGTCACTTCGCGCAAGACGGTGCGGATGTCGTCGCGCAACTCCGCCATCTTTTGATAACGCTGCTCAGGCTTCTTGGCGAGGGCGCGGTCGATGATCTGTTGCACGCGCGGTGGTGCGTCCTGCCGAAACTCCGCGACGGGGCGCGGCGTGTCGTGCAAGACGGCGTAACGCACTTCGACGCTCGTCTTGCCTTGAAAGGGCCAGATGCCGGTCAGCATCTCGTAGAGCAGGACGCCGGTGGAAAAAATATCGGCGCGATGATCGACTTTCCCACCCGTCGCTTGTTCGGGCGCGGCGTAAGTGGCCGTGCCGTAAGGTATGCCTAGCTCCGTCAGGTGCATGTCGGACTTGTCGGCCCCGGTCTCGTCTGTAAGCTTGGCCAGCCCGAAGTCGAGCACCTTGGCCGTGCCGCGCGCCGTGACCATCACGTTGCCGGCCTTGATGTCGCGATGTATGACGCCGCGCGCGTGGGCGGCGGCGAGCGCGTCCGCGACTTGGAGCGCGATGGACAAGGCACTGCGCAGTTCAAGCGGGCGCCCGTTGACAAGCTGGCGCACGTTCTTGCCCTCGATGTACTGCATCGTGATGAAGTGGATGCCGCTAGCTTCGTGCAGCCCGTAGATGATGCAGATGTTCGGGTGGTCGAGCGACGAAGCGAGTTGCGCCTCGCGCTCGAAGCGGATCAGGTTGACCTGCCGCGCCGTCAATTCCGGGGACAGAACTTTGACAACAACAGTGCGGCCGAGGCGCGTGTCCTGTGCCTTATAGACCGTACCCTGCCCGCCTGTGCCGAGCTTTTCGATGATGCGGTAATTGAGGAGCGTCGAGCCGAGCATGATTTGTGCTGCTATTTAACTCCCAACGTGCGCACACGCGCAACCCGCGCGTCTCACGCCTGCTTGGCTTCCAACTCCGCCACGCGATCTTGTAGTTCTTCGACATCAGCGCGCATCGTCAGTACCGTGCCCACCATGCGGTCAAACCGCTGACCGTGTTGACGCTGCGCGCGCTCCATGCGGCCGAGCCGCGCATCCATCTGTTCAAACCGTGTCTCAAGTTGCTCCAGACGCGTCTCAACCTGATCAAGGCGCGCTTCAACCTGCGTAAGGCGCTCGTTAATCTGCGCGAGTTGCGTGCCAAGCTGCTTTACCTCTGTGCGCAGTTCGCCTACGTCGCGGCTAATGGCTGTGAGGTAGTTGAGTATTTCCGTCGTGCGATCCGTGCTCATGTGAGTGTTCCTTTCTATGTCATGCCTGTGAGGCTGCTGTAAGAATTTAAATTGTCGCCATCATACACCCGCCGGGCGGAATACGTCGCGTTAGCTTATTTACGCGACGCAAACTGCGCCGCCGGCCCTTTGGGGTCGAGTATGTCTTGTAGCCCAGCCCACGGAATGAAGACTTTGTCGAAGACCGACATGACATGCGGCAGATCGTAGTAGACGACCAGCCCGCGCGGCATCAGCCCCCACGCGTGCCAGTCGCCGCCGCTATCATCGGTGAAGACCGTCTCGTCGGGCGGTTCATTGTTTGCCGCCGCAAGCCGCTTCATCTGCGCTTGCAGATTAGCAGCCGCCGCGCGTTGCAGCACCGGTTCATATTGCACCCCGCGCTTGAACAAGGCCGCAAGCGCGAGCGGGCGACCCGTGTGCAGATCGTAGTTAAGCGCATCATAACCATTGTTGGGATGCGCGCCGCCGTAGTCCGTGTAGTTTGTAAGTTCGACGCTGATGAGATCGTCACTGGCGAACAGCACGTTGTAATCGATGTCTAATGCGATGTGGTCGGGCGGCGTCGCGCCGTCTTTGAACTCCGTCACCATCTTTGTGACAAAACCGGCGGCCGCGCGATTGAACGCGAGCACGCCGAGCGCGACGGGGCCGGTGAGTTGCGGATAAGTGGCGCTGACGTTGAATCGTCGATCAGTGATGGTCTTCGAGTTGACTTGCAGCTTGCTCTGCGCGAAGGCGATGTGTTGCTCGTTAAGGCTGAAGCTGGTTTCATGGCTGCCGTCGGCGCGCGTCCACGTGCCGGCGAGCGCGAAATCTTCGCTGCTCTCTTCGTTGCCGAACTTGCCGGCGAACTTGCCGGTCTGCCGGCCCGTTGCGTCGAACTCTTGCAAGGTCACTTGACCCTGCGCATCGATCCGGCCTTTCAACGCGATGCTCTGCCCGACGCGCTCGTAGACGTAACTACCGGTCAATTTGTCGCCGTCACGTTGCAGTTTCACAATCACAGACTGCGAGCCGATTGCACCGCGAAAGATGCGCGCGCCTTGTTGCCCAAAGCAGAGCGTGGCACCAGCGAGCACGAAGCAGAGCGTTAAAGACGACACGCGCATGATTTGATCTCCGGTGCGAGAAATGGATGCTTAATTCAACAGACAAAGCAAACAGGGCGGCTCGAACGTTCGAGCCGCCCTGTCATTGATCCGTGCCGCTTAGTTCGCCGCGCCGAGTTGCGTGAGCAGGAAGGCATAGTCGAACGCCAGATCGTGCAGCGCGTCGTAGCGCCCCGACGAGCCGCCGTGCCCTGCGCCCATGTTGACCTTCAATAGGACGGGGTTGTTGTCGGTCTTCAGCGCGCGCAGCTTGGCGACGAACTTCGTGCCCTCCCAGTAGGGCACTTGTGAGTCGTTGAGCGAGACCTTGACGAGCATCGTCGGATAAGCCTTTGCCGCGACGTTGTCGTAAGGCGAGTACGACTTGATGTAGTCGTAAGCGGCCTTCTCGTTCGGATTGCCCCACTCAAGATACTCGCCGGTCGTGAGCGGCAAGGAAGCGTCAAGCATCGTGTTGACGACATCGACGAAGGGCACTTGCGCGAGCACGGCCTTGAAGAGATCGGGGCGCATGTTGACGACCGCGCCCATCAGCAGACCGCCGGCGCTCCCGCCCTGAATCGCCAGCCGGTCGCTCGAAGTGTACTTCTCTTTGATCAGGTGCTCGGCGCAGGCGATGAAGTCTGTGAAGGTGTTCTTCTTCTGCATCATGCGCCCAGCCTCGCGCCAGTCTTCACCCAACTCGCCGCCGCCCCGTATGTGCGCGATGGCATAGACGACGCCGCGATCAAGCAGGCTCACGCGGTTCGAGTTGAAGTTCGGATCGGTCGAGATGCCGTAAGAGCCGTAGCCATAGAGGAGCAGCGGGTTCTTGCCGTCGCGCTTCAGCCCCTTGCGATAGACGACCGACATCGGAATCTTCGTGCCGTCGCTGGCCGTTGCATAGACGCGCTCGGCCGTGTAGTTCGCGGGGTCGTAGCCGCCAAGCACGGGCGTCTGTTTGAGCAGCACGCGCGTGTGCTTGTTCATGTCGTAGTCGAAGACGGACGAAGGCGTCGTAAGTGACTGATAGCGGAAGCGCAGCGTGTCCGTGTTGAACTCGCGGTTGGCGTCGAGCGAAGCATTGTAGACCGGCTCAGGGAAATCCAACTCGTGCGCCTTCTGGTTGCGCAGGTCGATGATGCGAATGGTCGGCAAGCCTTTCGTGCGCTCGGAGAGCACGAGGTAGTTGGCGAAGAGATCAAAGTCATCCAACTTGATCTGCGGCTGGTGCGCGACGATCTCCTTCCAGTTCTGCACGCCCGGATCGCTCATCGGCGCGGTCATGAGCCGATAGTTCTTTGCGTTCTTGTTGGTGCGGACGTAGAGCAGGTCGCCGCGATGATCGATGAAGTACTTGTGATCGTTTTCGCGCGACAGCACGAGCTTCAAGGCGGACATCGGCTTGTCGGCCGGGATGTAGCGCGCGTCAGCGGTCGTCTTGCTCTCGCTTTGGAGGACGATGAGCGCGCGGTCGCGCGTGCGGTACGCGCCGATGTCATACAACTCGTCCTTCTCTTCGTAGAGCAACTCGCTCTGGTCTGTGCCGACGGTGTGGCGGAAGAACTTGTCGGAGCGCTTCGTCACGTCGTCTTCGGTCACGTAGAAGATAGTCTTGTTGTCCTGCGCCCAAGCGACGTTGTCAACGCGCTCGATCTTTTCGGGCAGCATCTGCCCCGTGCGCAAATCTTTGACGTGGAGCGTGTACTGGCGATAGCCGGTCGAGTCGGTCGTGTAGGCTAAGAGATTATTATCGTCGCTGACGGCGTATGCGCCGACGGCCATGAACTTCAGGCCCTTCGCCATCTCGTTTAGGTCGAGCGTGATCTCTTCCTTCGCGTCCATGCTCCCATGCTTGCGCGCGTAGATCGGATACTGCTGCCCTTCGATGGTACGCGTGTAGTAGTAGTAATCGCCCAGCTTGTAAGGCACGTTCTGATCGGTCTGCTTGATGCGCGCGAGCATCTCCGTGTAGAGCTTCTGCTGTAAGTCTGCGGTCGGCTTCATCACGGCCTCTGTGTAAGCGTTCTCAGCTTCGAGGTACGAGATGACTTCCGGGTTCTTCTTCTCGCGCAGCCAGAAGTAGTTGTCCACGCGCGTGTCGCCGTTTGTGGTGTCGGATTTGGGGACGGGTTTGGCGACCGGCGGTTTTAGCCCCGTGAGCATGTTTTGCGCCGGTGTGTTGATGTTGACAATGGTAGCCATAGCGATAAGCAGCAACAGTTGCAAGATGATGGGGAACTTCGCTTTCATGTGTCTCTCCTACAATTGACGGATGTTGTGATTGGGTGGCGGCAGTCTGGCATCAGGGGCAAGGCTGATCGGGCGGCTGCGGCGCGCATCGAAGCCCAGCGCGCGCCGCCGGATTGACATAGCATTATGGAACGCGAGCGCACGGCCCGCGTCAGTCGTGTACCGTTCAACCACGCGGCGGGTTGCCCCAGCCGGAGCTTTGATAGACGCCGTCCGCGACGATGCACGGCACGGTCGGGTCGCCGTCCGAATAGGCGAACATCTCTTTGCGCCGCGCGCGGTCGGTCTGCGCGTCGTACTCGACAAACGGGATGCCCTGCGCGTTGTAATAGTCGCGCGCCTGTTGGCAATAAGGGCAGCCCGGCTTCACATAGATCACCAAGCCCACGTTCTTTATTCTCCTCTCGCGGCCCACAGTGTAAGGAAAGCGGTGACGAGAGACAAGTGTGTAAAGCAGTGACGAGTGATGAGTGACAAGTGACAAGCTAAAATCTGTCTTAACTCGTCACTTGTCACTCGTCACCCGTCACTATTTTATGTATACTGCCCGCCGACGTTTTGCCGCAACGCCACCGTTGGAGTCGAACCAACCCCAGTGAGCAACGACGACCTGTTTGAGCCTTACGACAAGTTGTTACAGATCGAGGTGCTAGGCCGCCGCGTCGAAGTGCCGGAGAACAACCGTCTGCTGCGTTGCTTTCAGTTTCTCTCGATGCGCAGCATCTCCTACGGCGACTTCTGCTGGAACGGCGACTGCACCAACTGCCAATTCTGGTATCGCGAAGCGGACGAGGCCGAACCGGCCGACAAGACCGCGCTCGCCTGTCGCTTCCGCGTCCGCCAAGGCCTCGTCGTCACGCGCCTCAACGCCTGCGTCCGGCTCGAAGACATCGATAAATAAAAAACGGCCGCCACGCAACATTAGCGTGGCGGCCGTTTTGCATTAGCCAAGCAACGGCTCTGCCGGGAGCGCGGGCATCCTTGCCCGCTAACGCGCTGTTAAGCGCGTCCAAGCGGTTCGCGCTCACGTGCTCATGGCGGGCAGTAGGGTGCCCCGCGCTCCCGGCAACGCGCTCAGTGACGATGCCGGTCGTGGCGCTGGTCGCGCACGTCGCCGCGCCGGTCACGCCGATCCTGATGCAGATCGCGTTGGTCACCACGAATTTCGTGCGTGTCAGCCCTGATCTCGCGGCGATCCGCGCGCAGTTCGCCCTGCGCCGCGCCTTCGCGCTGATCTTCACGCAACTCGCGCACGTCTGAACGATGCTCACGTCCGTCCTGTCGTAGCTCGCGCCGGTCGCCGCGAATCTCTTTTGTGTCCTGTCTGATCTCTTTGCGATCCTGACAGACATCGCAGGGCGATGCTTGCGGCGTCGGCTGCTGTGCCGCCGTCGGCAGACATACCCACACAAACAACGCGCCGGCCAACAGCGCGCCGCGTAAAAGTTTTTCCTTCATCCGCATAATGGTTTCCTCCGTTAGTGGCTTAAGTCTTCGAGACCCGCGCATGAGCGCAAGTCTGCTATGTGCTGCCGAAACTTCAGGAGGAGAGGCCGCACTTGTCCCTAAGACGTGCGTGCAGACACGCGCGCCCACAGGCCCGTTCGCGACTGTTTCGGCGTTACCCCCTGCCCACTCTGTTAGACGAACAACCGGCGCGTTAGGCCGAACATTGTGCGGCGGTGTTAGAGGCAACACATCATGTGTGAGTTCGTGGTCTTAATATTTTGTTTGCGCTTGCGTTACACTTTGCCGACACGTCAAGCACAGGAGGAGGTGCAAGTGATGAGGTTCGAGTATTACCGCGCGGGACTGGAAGCCGTGCCGAAGCTGTCGGTGGACGGACTCGTGCCGAACAGCGTGCACTTAACGCACTGGCAGGGCAATCGCACGCCCGCCGAACTCAAGGCCGACACATCAACCGAGATTGCGCTCAAACTCGTCGCCGCGCCCGACCGCGCCGAGTTGACGCAAGGGATCGAACTCGTCACCAACAACCACTTCGACACGGACGGCGTGCTCTCCGTCTGGACGGTGCTGAGCGGCGCCCGCGCGCTCGACCTGCGCGCGCAACTGATCGCCGCTGCCGAGGCCGGCGACTTCTCCGAGTACACGACGCCGCAAGCGATCCGCGCGAGCCTCGTCATTCAAGGCTCGGACGCGCCCGTGCCCGACGCCGGCCTCGCCGCCCCGCTCGCGCGCCAACTAAACGGTGGCGCGGCGGTCGATGAAGCCAAGGGCTATGAGCTTGTCCTGCCCGAAGTCGAGCGCGTCATCACGCACACGGATGAATACGAACCGCTGTGGCACGCAGCGTGGACAGAGATCGAACAGGCGCTTGATAGCTTCGCGCGCGGCGCGTCGCAGGTTCAAGAAGACAGGGCCGCGCGCCTTTCCGTCGTCACGCTCGCGCCCGACTTGTACGGCGCGCACGGCTTTAGTCCGACGCGTCACGCTGCGCCCTACACGGCCGTTGCACGTCACGCGCGCGGCGAACTTTTCCTCATCGCGATCCCGATGGCGGCCGGCTACGCCTATCGCATCGATTACCCTTACTACTCTTGGGCCGAGACGGTCGTGCGCCCGCCCGTCACACGCCGCGATCTGCAACCGGCGCTCGCGCGACTTAATGAGCTTGAGCGCCGGGCCGGCACGCGCTGGCGCGCGGACACAAACGAGTTGACTTCCGCCGCTAAGAGTTTCGCCGCAGACGGATTGTTGGGCGCGTCGAGTCTCGCGCCGGATGAAGTGGCGGCCGAGTTGCGGCAACAGACGGCAGGCGCGGCGGCGAGTTTGAGCAATGCGATCTCAGGCGCGAGCGAACGTTAACTTCTGTGTTATGCTCGTCAGCCTTAACAGAGCTTCAGTATAAATTTTTGGAGACACAGGTCGTGCCGGTTGATAAAAATCAGTTCCGCACGGCGCTCAGCCGCTTCGCCAGCGGCGTAACGGTCGTGACCACGCGGGACGCAGACGCGCATCCGCTCGGCATCACCGTCAGCGCCTTCAGCTCGCTCTCGCTTGAGCCGCCGCTCGTGCTCGTCTGCATCGACAGCGATGCTTACGTGCACGCTGCTTTTACCGAAAGCGGCGTCTTCGTCGTCAACATCCTCGGCGCGGATCAGGAAGAACTCTCGCGCCTGTTCGCCTCGCGCGAGCCGGACAAGTTTCAAGGTCTCGGCTACCACGCCGGCATCGATGGTGCACCCGTCCTAACGGACGCGCTCGCCACCATCGAATGCCGCATCAGACACACTTACGCGGGCGGTGACCACACAATCTTCGTCGGCGAAGTCGAACACACACACGTGCGCGACGATGCCCAACCACTGCTCTACTATCGCGGCGGCTACGCGCGCGTGGCGGTGTGAAAAGAAGCTGTTAGCTGTTAGCTGTTGTCTTCGTTTCACGCTTTACCTTCTAGCGTCAGCAGCGCAGCGCGTGTCTGGCTAACAGCTAACAGCTAATAGCTAATAGCTTTCTCATGCATGACGTGATCATCATCGGCGCGGGGGCGGCGGGGCTGTCGGCGGCGCTGTGGTGTGATGAGTTGGGCTTGGACGCGTTGGTGTTGGAGTCGGCGAGCGAGCCGGGCGGGCAACTGCTGCACGTCTATAACCCGATTGCTAATTATTTGGGCGTGCACGCGGCAAACGGGCGCGAGTTACGCGATCTGTTTGCTGCGCAGGTGGCGGACGCCGGGTTTGATCTGTGGACGAACGTTGAGATTGCGCAGGTTGAGTTGGCGCCGAAACGCGTGCGCTTGCAAAGCGGCGAGCAGTTGCAGGCGATCTGTCTGATGCTGGCGACGGGTGTGCGCCGCCGCACGCTTGGCGTGCCGGGCGAGACGGAGTTTGCGGGGCGCGGCGTCATGGCATCGGGCGTGCGCGACCGCGACGAGTACGCGGGCGAGGACGTGTGCATCGTCGGCGGCGGCGACGCGGCGGTCGAGAATGCGCTGCTGCTCGCGGAGGTCTGCCCGACCGTCACGCTCGTGCATCGCGGCCCGGCGTTGCGCGCGCGCGCCGAGTTCGTCGAGCGCCTGCGCGGCGAGCATTGCATCACGGTCTTTACTGAATCGGAACTCAGACGCATCATCGGCCAAGAGCGCGTAGAGGCCGTCGAGATTATGCGGCGCGGCGCGATCAAGCCCTTTCAACTCGCGGTGCGCGGCGTGCTCATACGCATTGGCGTCGAGCCGAACACTGATCTGTTTCGTGCGCAACTGCGCACGGACGAGCGCGGCTACGTCATCGTCACGAGCACGCAGGAGACGAGCGTCGAGAATGTCTTCGCCATCGGCGACGTGGCGAACCCGCTTGCGCCGACCGTCAGCGGCGCGACCGGCGCGGGCGCGACCGCCGCAAAGGTGTGTGCCGCGCGCTTGGGCGGCGGCGCGCGTGGTTAAGTCTTTGGAGTGTGAGCCGTGAGCTTTGCGACGATTGAGCCTGCGGAGTTGGCAGCGCGCCGGGCGCGCGGCGAACGCGTGCGCGTGATCGATGTGCGTGAAGAGTTGGAGTATGAGTTGGCGCGCATTGCGGGCGCAGAGCTGCTGCCGCTCAGCCGGTTCAATGAATGGGCCGGGACGCTTCAACCGGATGAAGAGATCGTCTTTATGTGTCATCACGGCATTCGCAGCGCGCAGGCTTGCGCCTTCTTCGCGCGGCAGGGCTTCGCTAAACTACATAATCTCGCGGGCGGCATCGAACGCTGGGCGCGCGAGGTTGATCCGAGCGTGCCGCGTTATTAGCTGGCTCGCGTTATAATGCGCGCCCATGGCAGACAGTGAGCGCGCCGCAGCGCCCGCCTACACAGAGGCGCACGTAGCGGCGTACCCTTTGGAGTACATCGCCGGGATCGATCTGTACAACGCGCGCGAGTTTCACGCGGCGCACGACGCGTGGGAGGATCGCTGGCGCGACGATGCCGGGCCACGCGAGAAGTTGTTCTTGCAGGCGATGATTCAATCGGCGGTCGTGTTTCATCATCTGGAGATCGGGCGACCGGGCGCGGCGCGGCGCATGTACCAGATGGCGCGGGAGAAGTTTGCGCGGCTCGGCGCGGAGCGTTTTATGTCGCTCGATCTGACGGACTATCTAGCGCAACTCGACCGCGCGCTCGCGTGGCTTGAGTCAGGGCCCGACCCGCGCGAGTTGACGCCGCCGGAACTTGTGCCGCCCACGATCCGGCTCGGGCCGGAAATTATGGAGTTCGATTGATGAGCGTTGACGTAAGCGAGTCGCAGACGCGCCGCACGCTGGCGACTGAGCACGCGGATGCGCATACCAGCGCGGGGTGGAGCGTCTTACAGGACGCGCGGCTGTTGCTCATCTCCGTCTGGCTGGGCGCGGCCGTCTTCTTTAGCTTTGTGGTCGCGCCGAGCGCGTTCGCCGTACTGCCGGCGCGCGAATTGGCCGGCAACTTAGTCACGCGCACGCTCGGCATCGTGAACGTCGCAGGGTTCATCATTAGTCTGTTGCTACTCGCCAGCGCGTTCGCCGGGCGCGCGACAATGAAGCGGCGCGCGTTATGGTACGAGGTCATCGCGCTGGCGATTGTCGCAATGGCGACGTTCATCGGGCATTGGGTGATTAACGCGCGGCTGCTGGCGTTGCGCCACGCGATGGGGCGACCGATTGACGAGGTGGCGGCGAGCGATCCGTTGCGCGTCGCCTTCAACAGCTTGCATGGTTATTCGGTGATGGTGTTAACGGTCGGCATGATTGCGGGCGCTGTGGCGCTGCTCGTTATCGCACGGCGGCGCGCTTAAAGTAAGTTGGCAAACTTGAAGCAGAGAAGGTGATGGATGTGGAGACGATTGAGCAAAGCGATGAGTGGCGCGAGACGTACAAGCGGTGGCAGCGGATCAACGAGCCGCCGGAGAACGATGTTGATGAGCACTATCCTTGGGTCATCAACAAGCGCGCGCCGTTTCAACCCCTGCGGCGTGCGTTGCCGATGCTCAATCTGGGTCTCATCACTTCGGCGGGCGCGTACATCGACGGGACGGAAGCCTTCGACGTGACGCTCGCCGACGGCGATACGAGCTTCCGCGAAATTCCGGTCGAGATCGAGGCGGAGGATTTGCGTTGGGCTGCACGCGGCTACGACCCGGCAGCCGTCGCGCGCGACATGAACGCGCAAGTGCCGCTCGCGCGGCTCTTCGAGTTCGAGGGCAACGGCATCATCGGGCAGCTCAACCCGGTCTTCTGGAGTTTCTGCGGCTTCATCCCGCACGCACAGCGGTTCGCGCGCAAGGCGCTGCCGGAGCTGATCGAGCGCGTCAAACGTTACGAAGTGCAGGCGGCGCTATTGATCCCGGCCTCGCGGCTCTGTCATCAGACGATGGGCCTCGCGGCGCGCGCGCTCGAAGCGTCGGGCATACCGACGATGATGCTCGTCGTTGACCGCGAGGTGGCGGCGCACGTGCGCCCGCCGCGTGGTGGTTATTACGCAGGCAAGTTAGGCAGCGTCGCGGGTGCGCCCGACTGGCCCGAACATCAGCGCCGTGTGCTCGACGAAGCGTTGCGTTTGCTTGAGCCGATGGATCAACCGATCATACGCAATCTCACCGTCGCCCTTGAATCGACAGTCGAACAGGAGCGCGGCGAGCGTTAAGCGGCGGCGGCGGGAGCGATGAGTCAAGTGCAGCAGAGTCAAAGCCTCGCGCCCGCGCCGCTTGTTGAAGTACGGCGCGGCCCTGTCACTGAATCGCGGCATCGCGGGCACGTCGTTGCGGTCGAGCCGGACGGCAAATTGGTCGCGCAATTGGGCGCGCCGGAGATGGTGACGTACCTGCGCTCGTCGGCGAAGCCGTTTCAGGCGTTGCCGCTTGTTGCGTCGGGCGCGGCCGAGCGCTTCGGCTTCACTGATCGCGAAGTGGCCATAGCGTGTGGCTCGCACAGCGGCGAGCCGGTGCATGAAGCGACGGTCGCCGGGATGCTGCGCAAGATTGGTCTGGGCGAGTCGGCGCTGAAGTGCGGCGTACATGAGCCGTTCAACCGCGAGGTGGCACTCGGGATGCGCGAGCGCGGCGAGCCATTTCGCGTGCTGCAAAATAACTGCTCCGGCAAACACGCCGGGCTACTAGCGGCGGCGTTGCATCTCGGCGCGCCCGTCGAGACTTATGATCAGATAGATAATCCCGTCCAGCAGTTCATCACAACGATGGTCGCGCAGTTCGCCGGTCTGTCGCCTGCGCAACTCGCGGTCGGCGTGGACGGTTGCGGCGTGCCGGTCTTTGGGCTGCCCGTGCAGGCGATGGCGTTGATGTACGCGCGCCTTGTCGCGCCGCCCGCGGAGTTCGACGCGGTCGTGCGCGCCGCTTGCGCGCGGATCGTGCGGGCGGTGACCGCCTATCCTGAGTTGGTCGGCGGCGCAGGCGAGCGGCTGGATACGGAGGTGATGCGGGCGACGCGCGGCGCGGTCGTCTCGAAGATCGGCGCGGAGGGCGTCTACACGGCGGGCGTGCAGCCCGCGCCGGCTTGGCCGCGCGGCCTAGGATTAGCGCTTAAGATTGAGGACGGCGAGAACATGCGCGCGCGGCCGACGGTCGTCATCGAAGCACTGAGGCAACTCGGCGTGCTGGCCGACGAAGCGCTCCACGCACTCACGCCTTATGCCCGCTTCGATGTGCGAAATAATCGCGGCGAGTCGGTGGGCGAGGTGCGCGCGTCATTCAATTTGGAAAAATTATGAGGCGTGAGTGAACGAAAAGCGAGCGCGCTATAGAGCAGTGCCAAGCAGAACTCATATTCATGCCGTGCATTTCAATCGTACAAATGTACTATTGCTTAGTATTAAAAAAATGCAGTTTAGCTTGACGTGAAATGCAGGCAGCGCTCTGTCTGATGGGCGGGCGGAACAATTTTCGCCCGCGTCTTTATTATCGTTGAGCGAAAATCATGCCGCTGTAGTTGAACTGAACAAACGACGTGGCATGCTCATTGCCGAGCAAACGGCAGTTAAAATTGATAACAGGTAGATAGCGTTATCGGGTCAGGCTCGGAGACGGCAGTGAGCGAAGACTTTGGGGGAGGTCTTCTCTCGCGTCAGCCTAGGGCGGCTCTTTCGGGGGAACGGGGTCGCTCGCGGGCAAGCAGTCAAAGGGCAAAACAGTTGCCGGGTTGCTGGTTAATATCTGTAGAGGCTTTGGGGGAACCTCGCAGGTAGATCAGCAACCCGCAAGTGTTTCTGTGTGACCCGGCGGCATGATTTTGGGTTTCGAGCAAGGGGGACAAAAAAAGCGCGCTGAAGTGCGAATCACTTCAGCGCGCTTTTTTGTTCTTACGTGTGCCCGCTCTTCACTCGTCGCGGCGCGGCAACAATTGCGGCCGGCCGTTTTGCGCGCCGGCCAACTCGTCAAGGTTCAAGCGCATCATCCCGCCCGCATCCGAATATCTTTCGCTGAGCGCAGCCTGCGCCCGTCGGCGCATGAAGATCACGCCGCCGAACAGACCGCCGACGCTCAGACACAAGATGATCGCCAAGCCTGTCGCCTTGATCGTGTTGAGGATGATGCTGCCCGACATGTTCAACCAGAAACGGTTAGCGCGCTCGAATCGGTGCGGGTCGTCGCCGAGCCATTGCACCACCTTCTCGTACTTCACTTGCCCAGCTAATTGTTGGGCCGCCTGCTCGTTCGGCGCGTCGAAGACGAAGACCGCATAGTTGCCCTCGCGCCGGTACGCGGCCGGCACAGGTTGATTCTGTGCGCGCAACTCCGCGATGCGCGCCGTGATCCGCGCGTCCGCATCGCTCGCAAGCTGCGGCGTCTGAAACTCAATGGTGACAAGCTGGCCTTGATCATACTTGGCCGCGACCGCCTCTGTGCCGCCGTCGAAGGAAAGCACCTCAAGCACGGGCTGTTTGCTGACCGCGCCCTGTAATTCGGACAGATTGATCGCATAAGTTGCGCGCTCTTGCGCCTGTTCGTCGCCGGGCAGATGTGAGACGAGCGGCGGAATAATACCCGTGCCGCTATCGAGCGTTTGCGCCAACGAACGGGCGAAAGAGATTAGCGACTCCTTATAGTTGTCGGGATAGTTGTCGCGGCCAACCGTGTCAAAGATCAGCACGTAAGCCGTGCCTTTATAAAAGCCGAGCGCGTGTTGCGGCGTGATGAAGCCGTAAGTGCCGACGCCCGCCACCTTTTCAAACTGCATCCGGGCCCGGTTCCCAGTCAGCCACGCGTAAGCGCCCGCGTCCGAACTGTGCTGGCTAATAGTAACAAGATACTCCGCACCGTCGGGCGCACGATAAAGGCGGCTCGCAGCCGAGGTTATATCTAAATCTTTTGGCTCATGGGGGAGTAGCTTAATCACACGCAGGTCTGAGCTGGCTGGCTGTGAGGCGCGAAAATTTCCGATCCGGTCGGGTAACAGCTTGGCGGCCTCTGCGCTTGGGATATTACCGGCCAACGTGGGCTTGAAAAGTAGCAGCAGGACTGCACAGATAAAAAACAACTTGGATAGGCGGATAACGCGCATAAGCTTCCTCTACGGTCGAACGGCACACAACGAAAACGGCCCCATGCCATTTTGATGTCTGTGGCCCGCAACAAGTTCCAGATAATTTTAGCCGGTCGGGTTGCTTAGTGCCAGCGTCGCAACTCGCGCAGGATCAGGTCGGCGTGGCGGCGGGGCTTGGGGATGTTGTGCATGATGGTCATACCGCCCAACTCGCTGGCGTTGTCGATGAGTAGATTGCCGAAGCCGAGCAGGCGTTGGGTGAGCGAGGCGGCGACGGTCACGTCCTGTATATTGCGCAAGGGGATGTTGCGCGTGCGGCGTGAGAAGAGACCTTCATCGATCTCGATCTTCGCGTCGGTCAGCGTGTACTTGAGCGCGTTGCGCTTGAGATGTTTCCACGCGGGGATGAGCAGGAGCAGTAGCGCGACGGGCAAGACATAGTAAGCCGGCAAGCGACTGAAGTAGGCCAGCAGCACGGTCAACGCGATTGCGCCGAGCGCGGCGAGGGCGTAGCCGAGGCCGATGAACAGAAACGTCGGGCGCACGGTGAAGATGACGTGCTCGATGTCGTCGTCCATATCAGCGCGCTGCATAGCGGGGCGCGGAGGCATCTCTTGCAGGGCGTCGCGTGCCGCAGAGCGGTCAACGCGTTCGAGTGTCGTGCGCGGTTGGGCGACGCGTGTCTCTTCCGTCGCCACGCGCGTCTCTTCGTTGTCGGTCGGCGCGCCGCAGACGGTGCAGAAGCGCAAGTTTGCGGGGATGTCCGCGCCGCAGTTGCCACAGTACATGAGAGCTTCACTCCTTCATTCGCGCCCGCCCGTTATCCGCACCGCCTCAAGCAGCGTCGCCGGCTCATAGGGCAGATTGACGAAGCCGCGTGCGCCGAGTTCGTGCGCCGCCGCGCGCCACTCTTCGCGTTGCGTTGTCGCAGGCAACAATAGCACGACGGGCAAGTCCGGCCGGCCGTGTTGCTGTTGCGCCAGCCGGCGCAAGGTCTCCAGCCCGTCCAGGCCCTGTAGGTCGAAATCTAATACGAGCAGATCGGGCCGGTCGATGCGTAAAAGATTGAGCGCCTGATGCGCGTCGAATGCCGCACGCACTTCGTAACCGGCGGAGCGCAGCAACAGGTTGATCTGCGCCATGCGCGCCGCGTCGGAGACGGCAAGCAACAACCGGCGCGGCATGACGGCCCCGCGCGCGCGCCGTTCGCGCTCACGCGCCGCAGCCGCGAGCGCCTCGTGCGCAAGCACCTGCGACACGCCGTAGGGCGCACCCGTTTGCGGCATGACCGCCGCCTCTAAAAACGTATCCGCCTGCTTCGACTCGCGCACGGCGCGTGCGCGCCTGCGATCCACGGGCGCGTCCGCCGCGTGCGCCGCCGACTTTGTCTCAGCCGGCGCAGACGTGTCTTGTGTTACCGCTTGCGCGGCCCCCTCTGCCGACAGCGTGGCGGCCGGCTGTAGCTCTGTGTCCGGCGTGTCGATGCTGATCCATGTAGGCGCGGGCTGTGGTGCATCTATGTCGGGCAGGGGCGACGCGGGTGCGGTCTGCGCCGCCTGTCCGCCGCGTGCGGCCGCGAGCGTCTCTTCGGCCCGTTCGATCAGCGACTCGACCTCACGCCCATCGGCCGGGAAGGTGGCCAAGCCGACGGATAGGCGCTGGCCTCCATGTGCGGCGGCAAACTCGTTGCGCATTTGCGCCAGCGTGTTGCTCGCCGTGCCCGGCCCCTTGCGCGGTAGATAGACGACGAGCATCGTCGGGCCGTAGAAAGCGATTAGATCAAGGCGGCGTAGATTGAGTTGAAAAAACTCGTGCGCGGCAGCGAGCGTGTGTTCGGCCGCTGTCGCGTCATGCGCGTCGGCGCGCGTGGCGACGAGCGCGAGTGCGCCGTGTGCGCCCGCGTCTATGTCAGCGCGTGCGGCATCGACAAGGCGCATGAAGTCGTCGATCTCGGCGCTGACGGCGACGGCGTTGAGCGCATTGGCGCGACGGCCCGTGGCGCTGCGCCAGAGCAGTGCCTCGATGCGCGCACATAGTTCTGCGGCCGGAGCGGCCAACGCGAAGTAATCGTCCGCGCCGAGTTGGAGCGCGGCGCGGCGTTGCGCCTCGTCGTCTGTGTGATAGAGCAGGATGAGCGGGACGGTGTGTGTCGCCGGGTCGGCACGTAGTTGCGCGGCGAGCGCGAGTCCGTCAACTTCCGGCGCTGAACTTGCGCGCAACTCGACGAGCACGACATCGGGGGCCAACTGGCCCACGGTTCGCAAAGCCTTGTCGGGCGGCGCGGTCTGCGCCTCGTAACCGGCACGCGTGAGCGTGGCGACGAGCGCGTGCGCGGCCTCTTCACTGGCGCAGACGAGCGCACAGCGGGGCGGCCCTTCGAGGCCGGACGCGATGTTGGTCTCTGATGCAGACGGCACGTGCTGACGAACTCCGAGCGTCGAAACGTTTTCTTTGCGCGCCGCATAATCGACGGCGCAAAGCGCATCATACCGACAAGCGCGGAAAACTAAAAACAGGGGCGTTCATCGCACATGATGAACGCCCCTGCTGTTGCTTTAAGGGACTCGATGCGCGCACGTCTAAACGACGCCCCGCATGTTCATTATTTCTCGCTCACTGACTCACGAGCATCAGTTTGCCGTCGGGTAGCCGCACGGCGTAGACGTTGCGCTCGTAGACGGGCCCGGCCGGCTGCGCGGCTTCGAGCGTGGCGGCTTGCGTCCTTGTGACCGGCGTGGCGGTGCGCGCCGTCTGCGGGTTGCGCATCAACGCGTACCGCTGCCCGATGAGCCGCACGTACTCCTGCGTCTCGCGATAAGGCGGCACGCCGTTGTACTTATCGACCGCGCCTTCGCCTGCGTTGTAGCCTGCGAGCGCGAGCCGCACGTCGCCGCTGAAGCGGTCGAGCAGGAAGCGCACGTAGCGCGCGCCGCCGACGATGTTCTGCGCCGGGTCGAAGATGTTGCGCACGCCAAAGCGCACGGCCGTGGCGGGCATCAATTGCATCAAGCCCCGTGCGCCCTTCGGCGAGACCGCGCCCAGTTTGAACGACGACTCGCGATGCATGATCGCGTAGAGCAAGACGGGATCGACGCCGTAGCGCGCGCCCGCCGCAGCGATCAGGCCATCAACCTGCTGATTGCCGGTCGTGAAACCGTCGAGCGACTGGCTCGCCCTCATGCTCAAACTCGGCGTGACGGGAGCGAGGATGATCTGCGCGCCGTCGCGTTTCAACTCGGCGACGTGCATGGCGGTCAGCCGCACCTTGCGCGGCGTCGGTGCGGCCGCCGGCAGTTCAACTTGTACGCCGTTCTGGAAATCGAAATTGCTGTAGGCATAGCGCGCCGTCGTCTGCGCCTGTACGCTGGCG
The DNA here is from genome assembly GCA_045807745.1 of Pyrinomonadaceae bacterium. Taxonomy (GTDB): domain Bacteria; phylum Acidobacteriota; class Blastocatellia; order Pyrinomonadales; family Pyrinomonadaceae; genus QHXQ01. Next base: position 95,627 of record JBJMGT010000042.1, on the reverse strand, counting down.
GCGCACAGCAACAGACAGATAGCGACGAGGAGGTAAAGTTTTTTCATCCTGCTTGCTCCGATTGGTTGCAGTAGCGAGGGGCCACGGGCGCACGCGAGCGACACCAATGGCTCGGTCTGGCTTAGCAACCGCACGTGGAATTCTTTGGTTGAGGCTGGGAGGGGGCGTTTATTTAACGTCCCCGTCTGGGGCGCGGCCGCTTGGCTTTGGCGACCACACAATCAGACTAGCACACGGACTCCGGCCGGCACAACCATTTTATCCGGCGGGTGGGCGCGGGGGGGCTTGACAGGGCGTGTATGATTAGTGCGCATTAACCTCAAGCGGACTGGCCTCGCGACCTTTAACTCTCAAGCGCCCTCACAAAGTGCGCCAACTGAATAGGAGCTAAAACGATGAAACGACTGCTTATTGCTGTCCTCATGCTAACCCTGACGTGTGTTAGCGCAACGGCGGCACAGAACACCAACGCCGCGCCCAAGAGTGCGGCCAACACCAACACCGCGCCCGCCAAGAAGCGCGGCCCCATCTTCCGCGCTAACAAAGATCAGATCACGCAGGCCCAAAACCTGCTCAAGCAACGGGGCTTTTACAGTGGGGAAGCCGACGGCAAACTTAATCCTGACACGCGCGCCGGTTTGAAGAAATATCAAGAGGCCGAAGGGCTGAAAGTCACCGGCACACTCAACGCTGTCACGCTGCAAAAGATGAGCATCGCACTCACGGACAAGCAGCAGGCGATGACAAAGCCCACGATGTAAGACAACCTTAAAACGACCAAGCGGGCACATGCCGGGAGCGCGGGCATCTTGCCCGCCAAAGCGTGCGGCTGCACGCTTAAAATATAGAGGCGCAGTCATTCAAGCTTGAATGACTGCGCCTTTGCTGTTCGCGCTTGCAGCGCTCATGGCGGGCAAGATGCGCGCGCTCCCGGCTTTTAAGCGTTCTGCCCCAACAGACGCTCGACGACGCCGTAGCTCGCCTCTAATGCTTCGGGCAATTTGTCCGGCTGCGCGCCGCCACCCTCGGCCATGTCGGGCTTACCACCACCGCGCCCACCGATGATCGGCGCAAGCTCGCGGATCACCTGACCCGCCGGCACACGCCCGTGCAAATCCTTCGACGTGCGCACGATCAAAGAGACCTTACCGTCCGCGCGCCGCCCGATCACGACGACGCCCGACTGCACGCGCGCCAAGAGCGTATCTGACAACTGACGTAAGCCTCCTGCGTCCAACTCGCTCGCCTCGCGCGCCAACACCTTCACACCCGCCACCTCGCGCACGTCGTTACCGTTCGCCGCGCCTGCGCCACCGGCCGCTCCGCTCGCCAACTTCAGCCGCAACTCTTCCGCCTCGCGCCGCGCCCGCTTCAACTCCTCTTGCAGTTTCTCGACCGACGCCGGCAGATCATTGCGCGTCGTGCGCAACTCGTTCGTCACCTGATCGATGAGCGCCTCGGTCTCCTGAAACCGCGTGAACGCGTCCGCGCCGGTGACGGCCTCTATGCGGCGCGTGCCCGAAGCGATTGATTCGTCGCGCACGATCTTGAACAACCCAATGTCGCCCGTCGCGCGCACGTGCGTCCCGCCGCACAACTCGACCGAGAAGCCCGGCACTTTCAATACGCGCACCATCTCCGCGTACTTCTCGCCAAACAGCGCCATCGCGCCCGACTGCATCGCCTGCTCAAGCGGCAGCACGTCCGTCTGCACCGGCGTATTGCGCAGGATTTGATAGTTGACCAGACGTTCAAGCTCCGCGATCTCTGCGCGCGTCAGCGGTTGGAAGTGCGAGAAGTCGAAGCGCAGCCGATTCGGCGCGACGAGTGAGCCGGCCTGTTTGACGTGCGTGCCCAAGACTTCGCGCAACGCCGCGTGCATCAAATGCGTCGCCGTGTGATTGCGTCGCGTTGCGTCGCGCTTCTCGTCGTCCACCTGCGCCAGCACTTCGTCGCCGATGCGCAGCGTGCCGCGCTCGACCGTGACGCGATGCACGTATACGCCGCCCGTCGGCGCGACCGTATCGTTGACGATGACGTGCGCCTCTTCCGGCTTGCTCGTCTCCGCCCAGTCGCGTTGGTTAATCGCCTTGACCAGCATGCCTACGTCGCCGACCTGCCCGCCGGCTTCGGCGTAGAACGGCGTGCGGTCTAACACGACCTCGCCCTCCTCGCCCGCGCGCAGAGCATCAACCTCTGCGTCGCCACGCACGAGCGCGACGACCTTCGCCTCCGCCAGCCGCGTGGACTCGTAGCCGGTGAACTCGGTTTTATCGACGCGCGCAGCTACGCGTGCGTAAACCTCTTTCGTCTTCTTCGTCGCGGTCTCCGCGCCGCGCGCGCCCGCTTGCTGCAACTCCTTCAGCGCCACGTCAAACCGTTCATTGAACTCGGTCTCGTCGAGCAAGTGGCCGCGCTCTTCGAGGCTGACGCGGATCAGATCGCGCGGCGTGCCGAAGGTATCGTAGAGGCGGGCGAGGTCTTTGTATTCAGGCAGCGCACCGGCCTGCGTCACGGCAAACAACGCCTCTAGTTTTTGCAAGCCAACCGTTAGCGTCGAAGCAAACCGGCTCTCTTCGAGCTTGACCATGCGCTCGATGAATTCGCGCGCGGCGTCAAGTTCCGGATAGGCAGCGCGCATCTGCGTGCAGACGAAATCCGTGACCTTGTAGAAGAACAGATCGTCTAATTGAAGCGCGTGCCGGCCGTGATAGATCGCGCGGCGCATGATCTTCCGGAGCACGTAGTTGCGCCCTTCGTTGCCAGGCAGGATGCCATCGGCGATGGAGAACGCAGTCGCGCGCGCGTGGTCGGCGATGACGCGCATGGCGAAGCCGGCCTGCGTGTCGGGTTGATAATGCCGGTCGGCCAGTTGGGCCGTGAACAGGACAATGTCCTTGATCAGATCGGTGTCGTAGTTCGACTTCACGCCCTGCATGATGACGGCGAGGCGTTCGAGACCTGCACCCGTATCGACGGAGGGCGCGGGCAACGGTTCAAGTCTGTATTGGCCCGGCTCGACTTCGATGCGGTTGTACTGCATGAAGACCAGATTCCAAATCTCCATCGTCGTGTCGCCGGGGCCGTTAACAAATTCGGCGCGATTAAACTCGGGGTCTGCCGGGTGCTCGCCCAAATAATAGTTGATCTCGGAGTTTGGCCCGCACGGCCCCGTCTCAGCCATCTGCCAGAAATTATCTTTGCGGTCGAAGCGGAGAATGCGTTCGGGGCGCGCGCCGACCTCGACCCAGAGCGCGGCGGCCTCTTCGTCGGCCGGCACTTCCGCGTCGCCGCCGAAGACCGTGAACCAGAGCCGTTCGGGGTCGAGTTTGAGCACGTTGACGAGGTAATCCCACGCGTACTGGATCGCCTCGCGCTTGAAGTAGTCGCCGAACGAGAAGTTGCCGAGCATCTCGAAGAAGGTGTGATGCCGCGCGGTCTTGCCGACCTCGTCCAGATCGTTGTGCTTGCCGCCCGCGCGAATGCATTTCTGCGGCGAGCAGGCGCGCTTGTAGTTGCGCTGCTCAAGCCCCAGAAAGACATCCTTGAACTGATTCATCCCGGCGTTGGTGAACAGCAAGGATGGGTCGTTGGCGGGAAGCAGCGGGCTTGAACGGACGCGCGTATGCCCCTTGTCCTCGAAGTATTTCAGAAAGCTTTCGCGTATTTCGTTGCCTGTCATCATAGGTCGCAAATCCTGTCTTAAACTGAAAGATAAAGTTTAGCATGCAGGCGACGGGCGGGCGAAACGAGAGCAGAAGCCTCACGCTGGAGACGCAAAGACGCAAAGGAAAGAGCGCAAAGAAAAACCATCAACTCCTTTGCGTCCTGCTTTGCGCCTTTGCGTGAGGTTTTTTGCTTGGCTTATTCCTCTTCGTCGCTGGCGGCGGAGGCGGCGCGCACTTTGTCCATGATGAGGTCGTAAGTGAAGCCGAGCCGCAGCAGATGATCGAAGAGACTCTTTGTTTCCTGCCGGGTGGTGGGGCGGCCGCGCAGGCGTATGCGCTTCTCAATCGCGCGGTCAACCAAGTCGGCTTCGGGCGTCTCTTGAAAGACGAGTTCGAGTGCTTGATCGGTTGTCGCGCGATCAACCTTCTTCATTTGCAGGTCGCGCGCGAGCCGCTGCCGGCCGACGGGCCGCTGCTTGACGCGATAAGAGGCGTAACCAAACGCGAACCGCTCGTCGTCCAGATAACCGTACTCTTTCAACCTTGCCAGCGCGGCATCGACCGATGCCGCGTCCGCCCATTCTTTCTCCAGCAGACGCTCGCGCAACTCCGCCAGCGAGCGCGGTTTCGCCGCCAGCAGTTTGACGGCGCGTTGGAGCGTGCGCGTGCGCACACGTTCAGGGTCGAGCGGGCGTTTCGGCTTCGCCTCGGCTGTGTCCGCATTGATGTCGCGCGGCTGTCGCCGCTTTGGTCTGCGCATGAAGTATCATTAATGTAGCGCAGCGCGGAGAAGGCGGCAAACGAGTAACAAGTTTTGAAATTTCAAACAATGGGATTTGCAATCTGAGATCATTTAATCACGTTTCAATGGACGGCATCCTTATCATAGACAAACCGGTGGGCTTGACTTCGCACGATGTGGTGGCGCGCGTGCGGCGCAGCTTGCGCGAGCGCCGGATTGGGCACACGGGCACGCTCGATCCATTTGCGACGGGCGTGTTGGTGCTCCTCGTCGGGCGCGCGACGCGGCTCGCGCAGTTTTTGACGGGCGCAGAGAAAGAGTACGAAGCCACAATCCGTTTCGGCTATGCGACCGACACGGGCGACCTCACCGGCACGCCGCGTTTAGCAGACGGCGAAACAATCAAGCCGTGCGCTGATTGGACTGAGGCAGAGATTGAGGCGGCCTGCGCGCCCTTGCGCGGCGAGATCGAGCAAGTGCCGCCGATGTACTCGGCGAAGAAGATGCAGGGGCGCAAGCTCTACGAGTTGGCGCGGCGCGGCGTCGAAGTCGAGCGCAAGGCTGTGCGTGTCGTCGTGCGCGCACTCGAAGCGTTGCCGGCGAATGGCCCTTTGCTCACGCGGCACGAGGACGGCACTTGCGACCTGCGCGTGCGCGTCGTCTGCTCGGCGGGCACTTACGTGCGCACGCTCGCCGAGGCAATCGGCGCAAACTTGGGCACGGGCGCACACCTCACGGCGCTTCGGCGCACGCGCGCAGGCACGTTCCACTTGAACGATGCAGTGGGGCTTGAGCAGCTAAACGAAATGGTTGAGCAGGGGCGCGCGGGCGCGGCTCTACTGCCATTTAATGCGGCGCTCCCTGAACTCCCGTCCCTGCATCTAAGGGCTGAAGACGCGCGCCGGGTGCGGCACGGGGCGGCGGTGCGCGGCGGAGAGCAACAGTGGCCGGATGGCGCGCAGGTTAAGTTGTACGACGCGACGGGGGCGCTACTTGCCGTCGCCGTCTACGACACCGCCCGCGGGCAGTTGCACCCGCGCGTCATGTTGGCGACGGAAAATAACGTTTGATTTGACCCACCGGGGGCTGTGTTATAATCGACCCCGAAGCGGAGAGTCGGCGTAAGGCCTGTAGGGCCGCGCCCGCCGCTTTTGTTTGACAGTAATCAGCAGCAGGACTTTCGCACAAGCCTTCGACGGCGCACGGCGGCCGCTTTCGCGCGCGTGTCGCAACCGGCGCATCGAAGCTGCAAGTCCTGCCGGGAGGCGAGCCGCCGGGGTCGCCGCGACCAGTTCAAGGTCGCTTGGGCGCACCCGCGCTCGCCAGCCATGACAAGGTCGGGGCGTGCTTCTCCACACGCTGTCCAACGCGCGCAAGTGCCCTTTGCAAGAGGTATAAAAGGCGATGCACGAAGAACAGGATGGCAAGCACAGTTTTAATATCAGCGAGCGGCTGGAAGACTTGCGCCGCGAGCACGAAGCGCTGCAATGGGAAGGCTCGTTCCGCGACTACTTCGAGTTGGTCACACAGAACCCGCGCCTCGCTGAACTCTCACACGCCCGCATCAACGACATGATCCACGCCGCCGGCGTGGACAAACTCAACGAAGGCACACGCGATGAGGTCGCCCGCTACAACTTCTTCGCGCACGAGTTGTTCGGCATCGAAGAGCCGCTCGCGCGCATCGTCGAGTATTTCAAATCAGCGGCGCAGCGGCTCGAAGTCCGCAAGCGTATCCTGTTGTTGATGGGGCCGGTCGGCGGCGGCAAGTCCACCATCGTCACGCTGCTCAAGCGGGGCTTGGAAGACTGGACGCGCACAGATGTGGGCGCGGTCTACGCGATCAAAGACTGCCCGATGCACGAAGAGCCGCTGCATCTGATCCCGCGGGAGCTGCGCGCCGAGATCGAAAAACACTACGGCATCTACATCGAAGGCGACCTCTGCCCGCAATGCCGCTACGCGCTGGAGCACACCTACGCGGGCCGCCACGAAGACGTGAAAGTCCAGCGCATCATCTTCGCTGAAAAAGAACGCGTCGGCATCGGCACATTCACGCCGAGCGATCCGAAATCTCAAGACATTACCGAGTTAACCGGCTCGATTGATCTCTCGACCATCGGCGACGTGGGCGTCGAATCAGACCCGCGCGCCTATCGCTTCGACGGCGAACTCAATATCGCCAATCGCGGCGTGATGGAGTTCGTCGAGATGTTGAAGGTCGATGAGAAGTTCCTCTACTCGTTGCTGACACTGTCGCAGGAGCAGTCGATCAAGACCGGGCGCTTTGCCATGATCTACGCGGACGAGGTGATCCTCTCGCACACGAACGAGAACGAGTACATCGCGTTTGCGGGCAATCGCAAGTCCGAGGCATTGCAGGATCGCATCATCCTCGTGCGCGTCCCCTACAACCTGCGCGTGTCGCAGGAGGAGCGCATCTATTACAAGCTGCTCAATCAGTCCGAAGTCCTGCGCAACGTCCACATTGCGCCGAACACGTTGAAGGTCGCGGCGATGTTCGCTGTGCTGACGCGCCTCGAAGACCCGAAGCGCGCAAACGTCGATCTCGTCAAGAAGATGAAGCTCTACGATGGCGAGGAGGTCGAAGGCTACAAGACTAAGGATGTGCGCGAGTTGAAGGACGACACCGTGCGCGAAGGGATGGATGGCATCAGCCCACGCTACATCATCAACCGGCTCTCGTCCGCGCTCGTGCGCGACGGCGTCACCTGCATCAACCCGATTGACGCGCTGCGCACGATCAAGAGCGGCTTCGAGCAGCACACGGGCATCAACGCCGAGCAGCGCGAGCGTTATCTGAATCTCATCTCGGCGGCGCGCAAAGAGTACGACGAGATGGCGAAGATCGAAGTGCAGCGCGCCTTCGTCTATTCGTTCGAGGAGATGGCGAAGACCATCTGCAACAACTATCTCGACAACGTCGAAGCCTACTGCAACAAGGAGCGCATGAAAGACCCCATCACCGAAGAGGAGATGGAGCCGGACGAGCAACTGATGCGCTCAATCGAAGAACAGATCGGCGTTTCGGAGAACGCGAAGAACACGTTCCGGCAAGAGATACTCATCCGCATCTCGTCCTACAGCCGCAAGGGCAAGCAGTTCGAGTACACCTCGCACGAGCGGCTGAAGGAGGCGATTGAGAAGAAGATTTTCGCCGACTTGAAGGACGTGGTAAAGATCACCACCTCCGTCAAGACGCCCGACCCCGATCAACTGCGCCGCATCAACGAGGTCGTGGATCGTCTGGTGAAAGATCACGGCTACTGCCCCGTCTGCGCCAACGAGTTGTTAACTTACGTCGGCACGCTGCTCTCGCGCTGACGGACGCGAACAGTGCGATGATAAAGAACGCCCGCGTCTTTCTCTCTCGGAAGGCGCGGGCGTAAACATTATACTTTCTGAGGCTAAGTTAATGAGCGATAAAGACGAAGCTCTAAAAGTAGAGGCAATAGAATTTATAAGGCAATGGCAGAGACAAAGCCAGCCTATTGATGATCTTGTCAAAGCAATAGTGATGGGTTCGCTTGAATGTGCAGAAGCAATTAAACCTCGCCTTAAATATTCAACAGAGGACGAGAAGTTACAGCGATGGTTCCAAGTTATTTGCGAGTACCTCTACTTTTTCACTCATATTACAAATAGATTTTCTTTAACGAAATTAGGGCAGGAGGGACGACTCAAACTTCACAATAGGCTCATACCAATCTTAATTCCAACTTTGATTGATACTCTCAATCCAGATTGTCGTGAAGATATTAAAAATGAAACCGAGGTGGAAATGAATGCCTGCCTTCAAGAATCAGAGCTTGAATACGCAAAATGCAAGGAATCTACATCAAACGACCTCTATGACAGCAATATTCTAACTTCTAAAATGGGTATGAACATTGCCAACGCATCAGGCAATCCTATGAATTCATCAGTGATTATGTTTGCGATTGAGTCCTCATCCAAAATCTTTGCAGATATGGAGTTACATGATCTAGTTGAAGCAGTGGGGAAAGTTCTGTAGGAGCAAGTGAGTGATACAATATTCCGCAAAGGAGGCGATACATGGTAACTATCACATTCCCCGACCGCGAGACGGAGAAGCGTGCTCTCGCTTTTCTGCTCGGACGTTTCTCGGGTCGCGTTCTGAGTTCGGGTGAGCATTTAGTCCCGGAGGCTGCTTTAGAAGCGCTTGCAGATCAAAACATCCCTTTCAGCGTCGAGGGGAAGACAACCTATGAGCAGCAGATGGCGGCGATTCGAGGTCTTACTTCCCCTTCAGTTCAATGACGGGCGTGACGTGCCGTCCGAATGGCTGGCCGAGGCAGTCTTGGAGATTGCCGATTACTTCGGTGCGGCCAGTTACGAGACGCAAAAAGTGGAAGGTCATTGGCGGCACGGCGGTGTCCTTTATCGTGATGATCTGGTGCGGATCGTCGTCGATGTGCCTGATTCGGTCAAGCATCGGCAATGGATGAAGGATTTCAAAAGTCGTTGGCAGCAGCGTCTTGAACAAATAGAGCTTTGGTTGGTGAGCTATCGGATTGAGGTTGAATAAGGCACTTGCTCAAATGAAGAAACGTTATTGGTTGGCAGGAGGTTTTGCATTGACCGGCGCGGCGGTGGCGGCGCACAGGTTGGCGCGCCCGCGGGCGCTTGATTGGGCGCAGCACGCGGAGCGTCTGCACCATGCGGAGCGTTCGCGGTTCGTTGAAGTGGGTGGCGTGCAGATTCATTATCAGGCGGCGGGCGCTGATGATGCGCCGACGCTTATTTTGATTCATGGTTTTCTCGCTTCGAATTTCGTGTGGCGCGATGTGCTTGTGCCGTTGGCGGAGCGGGGCTATCGCGTCATCGCGCCTGATCTGGTGGGGTTTGGATTCTCGGCTAAGCCGGCTGATGCAGAGTATACGATTGACGCGCAGGCGCGCATGATCTTGGGGCTGATGGACGAGTTGCGGATTGAGCGCGCGACGTTGGTCGGCAGTTCTTATGGCGGAGCGGTGTCAACTATCGTGGCGCTCGAACGGCCGGAGCGGGTTGAGCGGCTCGTGCTCGTCGGTGCGGTCTGCAACGATAATTTGAAATATCATCCGGCGCTCAGGTTCGCCGCGCTCCCCGCCGTTGGCGACGCGCTCGCGCCGGCGTTGTTGGATTTGCGTTACTTACTCCGGCGCAAACTCGGCCGCTTTCGTGTGGCGAATGGTGACCGCGTGAGTCTTGAACAGAAGATCGCGGGGCGGCATCTGCCCTTGCGCGCGGCCGATACGCAGCGCGCGATGCTCAACACGCTTCGGCGTTGGAGCGCGACGCGCGTCGAGCGCGATGCACATTTGCTCCGCCAGCCCACGCTGCTCGTCTGGGGCGCGGACGACGCGGACACGCCGCTGCGCGACGGTGAGACGCTGCACCGGCTGATCCCCAACTCGCGCCTGCTCGTCTTCCCCGGCATCGGCCACCTGCCGCAGGAGGAAGTGCCGCAGGCATTCACGGAGGTCGTGACGGAGTTTTTAAAGCAGTGACGAGTGGCAAGTGACAAGTGACGAGTTAAAAACTTCGTCTTACTTGGCACTCGCCACTCGTCACTTGTCACAGTTTTTGAGGTGTCTCGATGTCGATTCAGCGCAACGATTGGTCTTTGCAGCGCAAGGGCATCATCGATCAGGAGCGGCACAAGGAGCGGGTCAAGGAGGCGATTCGCAAGAACCTCGGCTCGATTGTGTCGAACGAGGCGATCATTTTGTCGGACGGTAAGCGCAGCGTGAAAGTGCCGATCCGTTCGCTTGATGAGTATAAGTTTCGCTTCGATCAGCGCAAACGCAAACACGTGGGCCAAGGCGACGGTAAGACGCGCGTCGGCGATGTGATTGCGCGCGAGAATCAAACGGGTAAGGGACAGGGCGGTGCAGGGCCTGCGGGCCAAGATGGTGGCGCGGAGTATTACGAGGCCGAGATCAACATAGACGAGTTGGCCGCGCTCATCTTCGAGGATTTGCAGTTGCCCTTCCTCGAAGAGAAGGCCAAAAAGGCTGTGCCGGCCAAGACCACGCGGTTTGATGAAATTCGCCGCACGGGCGTGCTCGCTAATCTCGACAAGCGGCGCATGATCTTAGAGAACATACGGCGCAACGCGCGTGAGCAGGGGCGCGCGCGCTTCGGCAACGTGAAGAAGGAAGACCTGCGCTTCAAGACTTGGGAGGAGCAGCACCGCTACGAGTCGAACGCGGTCGTGCTCGCGTTGATGGACGTCAGCGGTTCGATGGGTGAGTTCAAAAAATATATCGCGCGCTCGTTCTACTTCTGGATGGTGCGTTTCCTGCGGACGAAGTATGACAACGTCGAGATCGTCTTTATCTCGCACCACACGGAGGCGCGCGAGGTGACGGAGGAGCAGTTCTTCACGCAGGGCGAGTCGGGCGGCACGGTCGTCTCTTCGGCTTATCAACTCGCGCTCGACATCATCCGCGCCCGCTACAATCCGCGCGATTGGAATATCTATCCGTTCCATTTCTCCGACGGCGACAATTATTATTCGGACAACGAAGAGGCGGTGCGCTTGGCCGACGAGTTGATCGCGACCTGCAATCTATTCGGCTACGGCGAGATCGGCGAGGAGAGCACGGCCGGTTACCGTCGTTCGTCGGGCGCGCTGCTCTCGATCTTCAAAGATCGCTTGCAGCAGAAAGAACGTTTTATCGGCGTGCGCATCGACGACAAAGAGGATGTCTATCCGGCGCTCAAAGAGTTCTTCGGCCAGCGCGGTCTCGAAGCCTGAGAACGCTGTGGCCGGTTGCGCCGCGTTGGCCGGGCCGTCGGCGCAGAAATTAATGCTTGCCTGATCCAAAAAATTGGAAGAATATTCATAACGTTGAATCTCGCGTGCGCGGCACTCCTCGCATTAGCGCCGGTCTTGGCCTGTTAAGTCGCATCAGCAGGGCGAGTTAACAACGCAGCGCAGGCTGACTGTCAGGCTGGAATATCTTTTGCCTGAACAATTCAATGTCAATCCCAAGGGCGTTTTCGCGTACCATCTAAGTTCCAACTAGAGCTTCGGCTTAACCAGATTGCCAATCCCTTGTGCCCCGCGATCCAAGCGGAGGAGGAGCCTAATATGAAAATCTCTCGGCACAGCTTTACGCACGGCGCGAAGTCCCTGTTTGCCGCCCTCGCCCTGCTGCTCATATGCGCGCCTGCGTTCGCGCAGGTGACGGCGAGCGGGTCGCTCGAAGGCACCGTCATGGACATCAAGTCGGCGGTCATCCCCGGCGCGACCGTCACGGTCACGAACAACCAGACGGGCCTTAGCCGCAGCGTGCAGACAAACGAGAGCGGCGCGTACCGCTTCGACCTGCTGCCCGCCGGCACTTATGAGGTCAAGGCCAACGCCGCCGGCTTCGGCGACGTGACCAACTCGAAGGTCGAGTTGCTCGTCGGCAAGACTACGAATCTCGATTTCAGCATGGCTCCGGGCACGCAGGCCGAGACCGTGACCGTCACGAGCGAGGCCCCGCTGCTTGACCAGCAGAAGACGGATGTCGGCGTCAACATCACGCCGCGCGAGGTTCAAGACCTGCCGCTCAACGGCCGCGACCTAGGCAACCTAGCCTATCTAGCGCCGGGCGTGAAGCCCGTGGACTCCTACGACCCAACGAAGAACCGCATCGCCATCTTCGGCGTCAATGGCTCTTCGGGCCGCAACGTCAACGTCACCATCAACGGCATTGACAATAAGGACAACACGGTGGGCGGCCCCGTCATGCAGTTCCCGCTCGAAGCTGTCCAAGAGTTCGTCATCAGCACGCAGCGGTTCTCGGCGGTCAACGGGCGCAGCGAAGGCGCGGCGATCAATGTCGTGACTAAATCCGGCGGCGAGAAGTTTCATGGGTCGGCCTTCTTCCAACTGCGCGATAAGAAGTTGAATGCGCTTGAGGTGGACCCGACAACGCAACAGAAAGTGACGACGAAGCCGCCGTTCAACCGCAAGATTTGGGGCGGCTCGATTGGCGGCCCGCTCTACCTACCGCGTTTCGGCGAGGGCGGCGATACTCACTACAAGGGCTTGGGGCGCACCTTCTTCTTTTTCGCCCTCGAACGGCAGAAAGAGGCGACTGCAATCCCCGTCACTGCCACCGCCTTCAACGAACTGAACCTCGTGACTAACCTCGGCGCGCAGCCTTCGACGACGATCCCAACGCCTTATCGCGACACGCGCGTCAACGCGCGCATTGACCACACCTTCAACTCAAGGCACAACCTCTTCGTCAGTTACAACGACCAGTCGAATCTTGGTCTCAACGATCAGTCGGGCAACAACAACGATCTGACCGAGGGCAATTTCACCAAGAACCGGCTGCAACTGGCTAATCTAACGCTCAACTCGGCCTTCTCAAGCACGATAGTTAACGCGGCGACGATCGGGTATCAGTACTGGCACAACCTGATCGATTCAGACAAGAAGGTGCCGCTCTTCACCTTCCCGCAGAACATCAGCTTCGGCACCAACGCGAACGTGCCGCAGGAGTCCTACCAGTCGAAATACCAGTTCAAGGACGACCTCTCGATCATCAGAGGCAACCACACGTTCAAGACGGGCTTCGACTACCTGTACGAGCCGAAGTTGGGCGGGTTCTTTGAATTTAACCCGACGCTGGAAATAGACTTCACGCAGCTACCGAGCGCCATCAGGGCGCTACCGCAAGGCTTCGCCACACCCGGTCTGGTCGGCGGCATGACGGCCACGGCCGGCAACCCGTACTTCAATCTGCCGGGCGGCGCGAAGATGCTCGGCTTCTACTTCCAAGACGATTGGAAGTTCAGCCGTCGTCTGACGCTTAACTTGGGCCTGCGCTGGGACAAGGATTTCAATCTCATCGGCGGCACGGCTCAAGCCAATAACCGCACCTTCCAAGCACTCAAGGCGATTGGTCATCCGGCCGCCCGCGCGCTGCCGCAAGACGACAACCGCGACTTTAGTCCGCGCGTCGGTTTCGCTTGGGACATGGCCGGCAGCGGCCGGCACATCCTGCGCGGCGGCTACGGTCTCTACTATGGGCAGGTCTTCCTGAACATTCCGCTGTTCATGATTCAGCAGGCCAACCCCACGATCTTCACCAGCGTGTTCAGCATCGCCAGCGGCGACGTGGTGCCCGGCACGAACATCCTGCTCTCTAACTACCGGTTCGGCGTTGATCCGCTGCCGACCATTCCAGCGCCAGCCACCCAACTCGCGGCCGGGAATACGGGTCGCGTCATGGACGCGGATTACCAGAACCCTTACACCCAGCAATGGAACTTGGGCTACGCGTTCCAGTTCAACTCCTACTCGGTGCTCGAAGTTGACTTCGTGCATGTGCTGGCTTTGCACGAGTCCAAGACGCTCAATATCAACCCGACGCGGCGTTTGTTCTTGGATGCGAATGGCAACGAGATCACATCGCGGCCGTTGGACGCGGCCTTTGCGGCAAAAGGCTTGCCCGTGCTGGGTCGCATTGACTTGGAGGCTTCGGTGGGCCGCTCCCGCTACGACGGGATGAATGTCTCGTACCGTCGCCGGCTGCACGACAATTTCACTATCAACGCCACTTACACGCTCTCCAAAGCACAGGCTTACAACGGCAACGCCGCCGCCTTCCGCAATCGGGCTTGGAATCCATTTAACTACTTCGACAAGGAGGAGTACGGGCCGGTGCCGAACGATACGCGCCATCGTTTTTCGCTGAGCGGCGTTGCCACTCTGCCCGGCGGCTTCCAGATTGCTCCGATTGTGCAAATCGAATCGGCGCGCGCCTACACGGCAGGCTATGGGGCCTCTGTGGACGTGCTCGGCGTCGGTGCCGGGCGCGGGACATCCCACGTGGTCGTGTTCAATAGTAGTCCGAACGATCTGAAGGCTACACTAACCGCCTTCGGCGATCCGGGCGCTTCTAACACCAACCGTATCCTGTACCGTAACTGCTTGCGGTCGGGACAGTGTTCGCTCGCTAGCTTTGACAGGCTGCGCGGCAAACCCTTCTTCGTCGTGGACCTGCGCCTGACTAAGAACTTCAAAATCAAGGAGAGCATGAACCTGACGCCCTTCTTCCAGATGTTCAATCTCACCAACCGGGCGAACTTCGGTAACAACTTCGTCACCGACGTGCGCCAAGCCAGTTTCGGCAAGCCGAACGCGTTCATTACCCCGAGCGGGACAATCCTCCCGCACGCCTTAGCCGGGGAATTTGGTGTGCGATTCTCCTTCTGACGAGAGCCTCAGCAACGACTCCGAGGGTGGCAGAGCAAGTCTGCCACCCTTTTCCTCTTCCCAGTAGAGGTGCGGCATCATGACCGTATCCACTCGCTACCACAGGCCGTACTGACCTGTGCTTTACCGCACACTGGTGGCAAGCTATCACAATTGACGCTTGCGGCGGCGGCGCGCTTGGGCGGACAATACCATTCATGGCAGACCGCGAGATCAAGGGCCTCGAACAGGCTTTGGAGCAGATTTGGGAAGTCGCGCGCCGCTTCGGTCTCGACCCGTTCCCGACGCGCTTCGAGCTTGTGCCCGCCACCGTAATGTACGAGATCGGCAGTTATGCGCTGCCCGGTCGTTACTCGCACTGGACGTTCGGCAAGGCTTACCATCGTATGAAGACGATGTACGACTTCGGGTTGTCGAAAATCTATGAGGTCGTCATCAACACCAATCCGGCTTACGGCTTCTTGCTCGATACCAACAGTCCCATCCAGAACAAGCTCGTCATGGCGCACGTGTTGGGGCACGTGGATTTCTTCAAACACAACGTCTATTTCTCGAAGACCAATCGGCGCATGGTCGAATCAGTCTCGACGCACGCGCAGCGCATGAGTGAGTACGAGTTCAAGTACGGGCGCAAGACGGTCGAACGTTTTCTCGACGCCGTGCTCTCCATCGAAGAGCACATCGACCCGAACTTCTTCATCAAGCCCGAACGCATCCGCACGCCCGCCGAAGAAGCGCGCCACCGCGCCGCCGGCAAACCCAAAGAGGGGCGCTACGACGACCTCTGGCGCATCGGCGAAGCGCCCGCGCCCTATGAGCCTGAACCGGAACAGCCCCAGCGCGAGCCGCTGCCCGAAAAAGACCTCGTCTATTACATCCTCCGCTACTCGCCCACGCTCGCCGACTGGCAGCGCGACGTGATGGCGATGGTGCACGAAGAGATGGAATACTTCATCCCGCAGATGCAGACGAAAATATTAAATGAAGGATACGCAAGTTATTGGCATGCACGCATCATGCGTGAGCTTGAGTTAACTGATACGGAGTCGCTTGAATTTGCTGAATTACATTCGGGCGTCGTCTCGCCGCACAAGGGGCAATTGAACCCGTACTATCTCGGCTACAAAATCTTGGAAGACATCGAACGGCGCTGGGACAATCCAACGGCCGAAGAACGAGAGAAGTTCGGGCGCGCGGGCGGCGAAGGACGCGCGAAGCTGTTCGAGGTGCGCGAGCTTGAGAACGACATCTCTTTTCTGCGCAACTATCTGACCGAAGAGTTGTGCGAGGAGCTTGATCTATTCGTCTATGAGCTGGTCGAAGAGGAAGAGTGGACGGTGACGGAGAAGCGTTGGCAGCGCGTGCGCGATCAACTCGTCGCCAACATGACCAACTTCGGTTTTCCCTACATCGTCGTCGCCGACGGCGACTACAACGGCAACCGCGAACTCTATCTCAAACACCAAGCCGAAGGCGCGGAACTCGATCAAGCTTACGCCCGCAAGGTGCTCGAATACGTCCACACGCTCTGGGGGCGCACCGTCCACTTGGAAACCGTCGTGGACGGCGAGCAGACAGTGCTCGCTTACGACGGGGCGGAGCACACGGAAGATTGAGCCGCACCGTCTTCAGCAAAGAGAGTTTGATCAAGGCGACGCCGGAGCGTGTGTTCGCGTTCCACGAGTTGCCCGATGCGTTTCAACGCCTAACGCCGGCTTGGGAGCGGTCGCGGATCATTAAAGCCGCGGACATCTCGCAGATCGGTTCGACCGCGATCATTGAGACGCGCATTGCCGGCCTCATTCCTGTGCGTTGGGTGGCTAAACACACAGCCTACGATCCGCCGCGCATGTTTGAAGATGTACAGGTTAGGGGGCCGTTCCGCTCTTGGCGGCATCGTCACTTCATCACACCGCACGCGGCCGGTGCGCTCTTGCGCGACGAGATCGCATACGAGCCGCCGCTTGGACTCTTAGGACGACTCGTCGCGCCGCTCGCGATTGAGCCGCGCCTGCGGAAGTTGTTTGCTTATCGGCACGCGGTCACGCGTGCATGGTGTGAAAATAAAGAGGCGTGAGCAAATCAACCCGGCGGATTGAACGCTTCGGCCGCGGCCTGTGAGGTGACGACCGGGACGATCTCGAACTCGGCCAAGTCTTGCCAGTGCGCGAGCCACTGCTCGAACAGGCGCGGCTCGGCGCACTCCATCAGTTGAAAGCAGTGTGTGAAGTCAGCCGCCGGCCAACTGTCCACGTAGCGCAAGCCCTCAGGCAACATCCGCCCACGCTCACGAAAGCGCCGGTACACGGGCGCGGCGTCGCCGTCCTTGAACCGCTCGATGATCATGAACAGCACGGTCGACTCCTCTCGCAGTAAATGATAAATCAGCCGACGTTTAGTCAGCGCTACGCCCGCTCATTCCATGCGCAGTGCTTTGCCGACTGACGGGTCGCGGCGGACGCGCCAGATGTGCGCGTCGAGATGGTAGTGAATGAAGGCGTAGCCCCAGAAGAAGGCGGCGAGCAGTTGCACGGCCGTGCTTTGCGCGCCCTGTCGTTGTTCGACGAGGAAGCGCGGCAGGCGATAGGAGAGACCGAAGAGCACGCCGAAGGCGACGTAGTAGAGCAAGCGCCGGCTGATAAATTCCGCCGCGCCGTGCTGCGTCCGGCTCTCCTCGCGTCGGTACTTCTGATTGTGAAACCAGATGAGCCGGTGGTATTGCAGGTTGTGATAGACCGTCAAGATCGCGACGATGGCGATTGGCTTCTGCGGCATCGGCGTCAACAGCACCACCCAGTGCATCGGAATCGCTGCCGCCAGCAGCAGATACTTCGGCCCGTCCAGCGGCTGCGCAGCCCATGCTCGCTGCACCTGGCGCGCCAACCAGACGAGCGCGATCATGATCGTGACGACGAGTAGCGCATTGGCGAGATAGTTCAAGCTCCAGTGGAGCGCTGCCGGAACTTTCGTCATCGCCTCCGCGTCGCGCGGGATGAATGCAACGAAGGGATAAGCGAGTGCGAATAGAATAAACAAGCGGTCGAGCGCGTTGTCTGTGGGCGTGAGGTCACAGTTCTTCTTCTTGTAGAGCACCATGAAGCCGTAATGCTGTTTGACGAGATGGTAGTAAGCCCACAGCGCGGCGAGGAAGAAGAAGAGCAGCCCCGCGCCGGCGAGCACCATGACGGGGCCGACGACGAAGAAGGCGAGCGACCCCCAGAGCAGGCGCGGGCGCGCAAGGCGTTCGGCGCGGTCGAAGTAGGTACGCGAGAACGTGCCGAACACATGCGGCGCATCAATCAACACCGCCCACGCGAGCACCAGCGGCAGCAGCGGCACGAGGCCCGTGACGTAGAGCGCGAGCAGCAGATAACTCGACGCGACCGACCCGATGAACCAGATGAGGTCGTCGCGCGCGCTGATGATCCAGCGCAAAGACAGGGCGCGCGGCGGCGCGGCCACTAACTCAGTTGTGCTCGCGGTTGACATAAAAAAGCTTGCTCGAGCGTCGGGTTCACTGTTAAAAACGTGCACCACGAAAGCAGACGAACAGGCCCGAATTTTAGCATAGCAGCCCGCGTCGGAAGTACGCTGTCAAGAGGCGAGACGATATGGCCGAAGAAGCCAAGACCGAAGCAAGCGCCGAGCAAAAACTGCACAACCTGTTGGCGCTCCTCTTTCAAGCGCACCCTTGGCACGGCATCGTGCCGGGCGGGGAAGCGCCGGAGATCGTCAACGCTTATATCGAACTCGTCCCGACCGACACGGTCAAGTACGAGTTGGACAAACCGACGGGCCATCTGCGGCTCGACCGCCCGCAACGCTTCTCGTCGCTCTGTCCGACGCCTTACGGCTTCATCCCGCAGACCTTCTGCGGCGCGGAAGTGGCGAAGCTCTGCGAGGAGCGCACGGGCCAGACAGGCATCCGCGGTGATGGCGACCCGATGGACATCTGCGTGCTGACCGAGAAGACGATCACGCACGCCGACCTGCTCTTGCGCGCCAAACCCATCGGCGGCCTGCGCATGATCGACGGCGAGGAGGCGGACGATAAGATCGTCGCCGTGCTGGCCGATGATCTGGTGTTTGGGCAGATCAAGCAGCTCAAAGACGTGCCCGCCGGCATGATTGATCGGCTGCGCCACTACTTCCTCAGCTACAAACAACTGCCGCAGGACGCGCCCCGCCGCGTCGAGATCGCCGACGTGTACGACCGCGCCGAAGCCTACGACGTGATCCGGCGCAGCATCGAAGATTACCGCGCCCGCTACGGCGCACCCGAAGCGCGCCTCGGCGAATTAAGACGACTGCTCGGCTGAGTCGGCGTGCGTTTCCCGGTCAACTGTTTCTTCAACGCCGCAGCGCGGGCAGTAGAGCACTCGCCGCGTCTCGTCGCGCCAGCGTGCGAGCGCGGGCGTTGAGAGTTTGAGATCGCGTTCCTCCGCTTCACCTTCGCTAAAGAAACGAGCGCGCGCACCCACAGGGGCCGCGCGCTCTTGTGCTTCGCTGCAATGTCTGCACGTCCAGCCGTAGCCGGTGTTGCGAAAGTGCTCCATGCAATCAGATGTTAGATGTCAGATGCTAGATGCTGGTAAGAGCAACTGACTGACATCCAGCATCTAGCATCTGACATCTGCCTTTACCGGCGCAACGCACCGCGCCGGTCGGGTGTCAGACGGACGGGCACGGTGGTGCGGCGACCGTCGCGCAGTATCTCGACCTGGATCGTGTCGTTGAACTGATGCTTGTCGAGGATGCGGAACAGTGCATCTTTGTCCGCGACCTTCGCGCCGTCGATGGCCGTGATGATGTCGCCGAGGATGAGTTCGCCGTCGTAGCCCTGTTGGACGCCGTGCAGACCGGCCGCGGCCGCCGCGCCGTTCTGATCAAGCTGATAGATCATCACGCCGTCCGCGACGGGCAGGCGCACTTGCAGGTTGCGCACGTCGAAGGACGAGATGCCGAGTTTGGGCCGCATGACTGCGCCGTTCTTAATCAGTTCCGGCACGACGCGCTTGGCGATGCTGATGGGCACGGCGAAGCCGACGCCGACCGAGCCGCCCGACGGCGCGAGGATTTGCGAGTTGATGCCGATCATGCGCCCCGAAGAATCAAGCAGCGGGCCGCCGGAGTTGCCGGGATTGATCGAGGCGTCGGTCTGAATCGCGCCTTCGATCTGGCGGCCGTTGCGTGCGCGGATGGGGCGTTGGAGACCTGAGATGACGCCGGTCGAGAGCGTGCGTGCAAGACCAAACGGGTTGCCGATGGCCAAGACCTTCTGCCCGACCACTAATCGGTCAGACTCGCCAAAGGGCACAACCGTCAACTGCTCGCCGGGCGCGTTGACTTCGATGACCGCGAGGTCTGTGTCCGGGTCTGCGCCGACGACGCGCGCCGGATAGGCTTTGTCGCCGCCGAACGAGACGGTCAGTTTTTGCGCGCCTTCAATGACGTGATAGTTGGTCAGGATGTGTCCTTGTGGGTCGATGATCGAGCCGGAGCCGGAGCCTGTGCTCTCCTCGTCTTCCATAAAGAAGCCGCGCGCGACCGATGTGGAAGTGATGAAAACGACGCCGGGCGAGATCGTCCGATAGACCTCGATGTTGTTCTGTTCGTCGGACGCGACCGAGGGGCTGGTGATGCCGGGCGGTGGCGTCTCTGTGAAGGCTGCGCCGCTGTTGGGCTGCAACAGGCGCGCGCCGTAGCGGTCGAAGCAGAGGACTGCGCTTGCGGCCACGAGCGCCGAAGTGAGCGCGATCAGGAGTAGCTGACGGGCCGAAATTTTGTACATAGCGTTCTAACCTCGTATGAAATCTGCCGAACGGATCATGTGTTTGATAAGATGCGCGCGCGCGGTCGCGCGTCGCCCGCGCCATTTTAGGGCCGGGCGCGCGCCCGGGTCGAGAGTGGAGATGAAAGATTGGGCGGGCGGGTTGGCCGCGAGAGAACAGGTTAACTCCGGCCGGCGCACGGCACAAAGCCTATAAGGGCAAGAGTGCTGGGGTGTTGGCTCGATGTGCCGCCGCACGCCCGACCGGAGTTAAACTTTAAAATAGGATGAGCGACACGTTCTGTGAGAGATGCGCGAGTTGGGCAAGCACCTCTTGTGTGGGCCAGCCGTAAGCCGATAGTCCGGTCGCCGCGTGGACGAACATGAGCGTGAGGTAGAGACCGAGCACGAAACTCATGCCCCGACGCGCGACGGGTAGATGCGCCCAACGATAAAGCACATAGGCGACGCCCGCGCCGATGAGCAGTTTGGTGAGCAGGAAGGGCAGGTCGCCCGCTGCCAGCAGCCGCCCCATCAGCCCGTTGCCCTCGGTCGCCAGCCCCGCGCGCACCCAAATGATCGTCAACTGCGCGTCGAGCCAGTTCAAGAAGAACAGCAGCAGGCTTTTCATCGCGGCATTCATCGGCGGCACACCCCACCACGCTGGCAAACTTTGTTAAACCTTCTCCCTTAACGACCGAACCCCCAGCTTTCTGGCAAGCTGGGGGTCCTGATCTCTACAGGGGA
Source organism: Pyrinomonadaceae bacterium (assembly GCA_045807745.1). GTDB lineage: Bacteria > Acidobacteriota > Blastocatellia > Pyrinomonadales > Pyrinomonadaceae > QHXQ01. Next base: position 74,448 of record JBJMGT010000042.1, on the reverse strand, counting down.
GAAACGAAACTCGCGTTCGTTTGTACTTAGCAGAAAGTGCGAATCGGGGGGAGATTCCGAAAGATGATAAAAGTCTGGCGTCTGGAGTCAAAGACAAATTGTTCTTGACTCCAGACGCCAAACTTTTATCACGACACCGCCTGATCCGGCGTGATGATGCGCAGATTAGGCGACTCTTGGCGGACGTGTGTGCCGGGCGGGACGGAGTGTGTGAGCCAGACGTTGCCGCCGATGATCGCGCCGCGCCCGATGATTGTGTCGCCGCCGAGGATGGTCGCGCCCGCGTAGATGACCACGTCGTCCTCGATGGTCGGATGGCGTTTCGTGTTGCGGACAAGCTCGCCCTGCCCGTCCTTGTCGAACGAGAACGCGCCGAGCGTGACGCCCTGATAGAGTTTCACGTTGTCGCCTATAACGGCCGTGCCGCCGATGACGACGCCCGTGCCGTGATCGATGAAGAAGCGCGCGCCGACCTGTGTGCCGGGGTGTATGTCTATGCCGGTGCGGTGGTGCGCGTACTCGGTCATGATGCGCGGGATGAGCGGCACGCGCAAAGTGTGTAGTTCGTGCGCGAGCCGGTAGGTCATGATGGCGTAGAGACCGGGATAGCTGAAGATGATCTCGTCGAAGCAGCCAGCGGCCGGGTCGCCGTCATAAGCGGCCTGCACGTCCGTTGCGAGTGTGGCACGAACTGCGGGCAGGCGCGCGAGGAATGAGGCGGCGCAATCGGCCGCCGCCTTGTCGGTCACGTCGCAGGCGTCTGCGATCTTCTTGCCGTGATTGATGGCGCGGTTGATCTGTTCAGTCAGCGTCTCATACAGCCACGCCATGCGCGCCTCGACGTGCAGACGGAGCGCTGTCCCCGTCAGCCCCTGCGCGCCGACGTAACCGGGAAACAGTATCTCGTGCAGCGCCGTGAGCACGCCGATGATCTCTGCGTGCGCTGGCAGCGGCCGACGATCCAGATGGTGAATCTTTACGCTGCCCGTCGTGTATGAATCGAGCAGCGCGCTCGTGGCCGCAATGAGTTCGTCGTTCATGGGAAAGAAGCTGTTAGCTGTTAGCTGTTAGCTAAAACAAAAGCCAAAAAGCTAATCGCTAACAGCTATTCAATCGTGATGCCGCGCTCCTGCGCGATGCCGCGCGCTTTCATGATGAGATCGTCGTCCACGGGCGTGCCGCCCGTTAGCCACGCTTGAACTTCTTCGACGGGGCGACCGAGGGCTTGCGCAAGGCGCGCATCGTCGCCATCGAAGCCGTTGTCGCGCAAACTTCTTAACAACGCGCGCCCCTCGTCTGCGGTCATGCCTTGTGCGTCTAATGCTTGTCCGGTCTGTTCTGCCATGTTTGTTCTCCCTTTGGTTCTGCTAAGCGCTTGCGCCCGCTTGCGGCTCGTCGGCGACTGTGACTTGATAGCCGAGGTCTTGAATCTTCTTAACGAGCGTCTGCGGCTGCACGACCTGCTCGTCGAAATCGACGTTGGCAGTCTTGCCGTTAAAGGTCACGTCGGCGTGATGCACGCCCGCCGTCAACTCCAGCGTCTCCTTGATGTCCACCGCGCACGACGCGCAGTGCATCCCCTTGATGTGAAACTCGGATTTCATCTCGCCCCTCCTTGTTAGCCTTTGCGCTGCGCGCGGCACACGCGTCAAAGTTTCACGCGCGCCGTACGCGGCTCGTCTGTTTTCGTCGGTCTCAGGGTTGCGCGTATTATAACTGCGAGGATGACGAGCCAACAACAGCCCGGCCCGACCGTCGCGCAGGCGCTCGCCGAAGCAAGCGAGCACCTGCGCGCAAGCGGCATCACAGACGCACGGCGCGATGCGGCCGCGCTCGTCATGCACACGCTCGGTTGTGATCGCACCTTTCTCTTCACGCACGACGAAGATGTGCTTGCGCCGGATGCGTTCGCGCTGTTGCATCTCGCCGTTGAACGGCGCGCGCAGGGCGAGCCGTTGCAGTACATCACGGGGCGGCAAGAGTTTTACGGACTGGAATTTGAAGTCACGCCCGCCGTGCTCATCCCGCGCCCTGAGACCGAACTGCTGGTCGAGACCGCGCTCGCACTGTTGCGCACACAGACTACGCCCCGCCTCTGCGACGTGGGCACAGGCTCAGGCTGCATCCCCATCGCGCTCCTCAATGAACGCACGGATGCGCGCGCCATCGGGTTAGACATCTCGCCGGCCGCGCTCGCCATCGCCGCACGCAACGCCGCACGACACGGCGTCGAAGAGCGCTTACAACTCGTCGAGTCCGACTGCTTCGCCGCGCTCGCCGAGGGCGCAGACCAATTCGACATGATTCTCTCGAATCCGCCTTATGTCGCCGCAGCCGATCTCGCGGGCTTGCAGCGCGAGGTACGCGACTTCGAGCCGCGCGTCGCGTTGACGCCGGGCGGCGATGGTCTCCGCGTCATCCGTCGCCTCGTCGCAGACGCGCCGCGCTTGCTCGCGCTCGGCGGTCAGCTCCTATTCGAGATCGGTTTCAATCAACACGAGGCCGTCGCGCGTTTGATTGATCCGCGGGTCTGGACGCTGCTCGACATACATCAAGACTTGCAGGGCATCCCGCGCACCGTTGCATTGCGGCTGCGCGGCTGAAGTAGGCGCGCGCTTGCTGCCGGATGAAATGAGCGGGCGCTTACTGCTACACTCGGCCGCTAGTAACTATCTTATGTCGAGCCTGAGCCTTCATCCATCCGCAACTAACAGAGCGCCTAGCGATCTCGCGCAGGAACTCGCACGGCTTGAAACTCTGCTCGCTGAACGGCGGGTTGAGTTAGCCGCGCTACAGGCAGAGTTCCATGACTTCAAAGGGCATTACACACAAGTCGTCGGTAGTCGGCTCGCGGAGTTGGCTGAGCTTGAACGCGAGATCAAGGTGGCAGAACGACGCGCACTCGGCGTGATGGAAGAAGCGGATGAAGTAAACGCCGCACCGACCGTCGCACCGCCGGCCGGCAAGACGACTTTGCGCAAGCTGTTCTGGTCGGTCGCGCGGCTGTTTCATCCAGACCATGCGGCCGACGAGACGGAAGCGCGACGGCGGCACGCGGTCATGGCCGAAGCCAATCGCGCCTACCGCGAGGGCGACGTGGACAGCCTGCACACGCTGCTGGGCGACGAACAGTTGCAGTCGTACTGCGCCACGCGCGAGGGCCGCGACGACCCGGATGATCTGGCGGCGCGTATCGTCGATCTCAAAGAAGAGTTGCGCACCGTCGAGTTCGGTCTGAAACGGATCAGACAGGACAGGCTCTATCAACTTAAACTCGCGGCGGACGAAGCGGCGGCGCACGGGCGCGACGCGCTCGCCGCCGAAGCCGCACGCATCACACGCCAGATCATTAAAGCGCGCAACCGACTCGCCCACCTGTCCTGACTCGCTATTGCGTCGCGGCCTTCTGCTCCTGCGTGCGCGGCGGCGCGTGCTTCACATACTTGTCGAACCAGTTGATCATCTCGTAGAGCACGTGCTCGATTGATTCGCGCCCCGCGTAGCCGTGCGCTTCGAGCGGGAGCATGACGAGGCGCACCGTGCCGCCCGTGCCGCGAATCGCCGCGTACATGCGTTCGGATTGAATCGGGAACGTGCCCTGATTGTCGTCCGCTTCGCCGTGAATCATCAGGAGCGGCGCTTTGATCTTGTTGGCGTACATGAAGGGCGAGACCTTTAGATACAACTCCGGCGCTTCCCACAGAATGCGCCGCTCGCTCTGAAAACCGAAGGGCGTCAAAGTGCGGTTGTATGCGCCGCTGCGCGCGATGCCGGCGCGGAAGAGATCGGAGTGCGCCAACAGGTTCGCCGTCATGAACGCGCCGTAACTGTGCCCGCCCGTGCCGACGCGATCCCTGTCCGTCACACCCAACTCGACGGCCTTATCAATCGCCGCCTGCGCGCTCATCACGATCTGATCGATGTAAGTGTCGTTGACCTTTTCCGGATCGCTGCCAACGACGGGCATGGTCGCGTTATCAAGGACGGCGTAGCCTTCGAGCAGGAAGAAGAGATGCGAAGGGCCTGTGATGGTCGTGTAGCGCTGCGTCGAGCCGGAGATTTGGCCGGCGGTCGCCGCATCATTGAACTCAAGCGGGTAGGCCCAGAGCACCGTCGGCAGCCGCGTGCCCTCTTTGTAGTCGGGCGGCAGGTAGAGCGTGAACGAGCACTGCACGCCGTCTTTGCGGTTATAGGTGACGAGTCGCTTCGTGATGCCGCGCAACTGCGGCGTCGGGTCAGGGAAGTTGGTGAGCGGTTTGCTGACTGAATTATACAACGCTTCCTTCATCGCGCCTGGTGGCGGCGCTGTTACGTCCTGCACTTCGGCCATCGTCGTGCGGATGAAATAGTTGGGCGGCTCGGTCGGCGATTCGCGCCGCGTGATGAACTCCGTGCCGTTGTCTTTCAACAGCGCGACGAAGGTCTCGTAACTCTTGTTGTCGCTGCGAAACAGCCGCACGGTCTGAAGCGACTTCAGATTCATCGCGTCGAGGAACGGTCGGTCGCCGGTTGCGGAAGCGCCCGCGCCGGCCAAGTAGATGCCGTCGCCGGTTTGCAGAATCGCGCGATGACCGTTGGGCAGCAGCCGCGTAACGGGCGTGCCGGGATCGTTGTAACGATCCTGCACATTGCGTAGCCAGATGGTGCGCGGCTCGGCTTGCGTCTGATCGACATGCAGCGCGACCGTGTGCGCCTTGCGCGTGTTGCGGTCGTAGTCTGTGACGAGCGCCAGATCGTCACGCTCGCCCCACTGTATGTTGGCGAGGCGTTGCTCGGTCTGATACAACTCCGCGGGCTGTCCTTTGAACGGCGCGGCGAGCGTCATGATCTTATCGCGGTGCGCAACCTTTTGCTTCGGGTCGCCCTTGTCCAACGCCTCCGCCCAGACGAGCGTGGCAGGCGCAGTGGGCCGCCACTCATAATCGCGCGGCCCCTCCGGCACGCCGTCCACCGGCAAGCTGTCCGCCACTGGGAGGCTCGCCATTTTATAAACGGACTGCCCCTTCATGTCCCAGACCTCGACCTCTTTCGGGAAGGCATCGGCAGGGACGAGATAAGAGAAAGGCTTGTGCAGCCGCGCGGTCAACAAGAGTTGACCGTTCGGCGCGGGATCGACCGTCTCGAAGATGGCGGGCTGGCCTATGTTCGTCGCCTTGCCGTTTGCAGTATCCACGAGCGCGAGTTGCGCCGTCGCGTAATACTCGAACTGCTCTTCGTCATAAGGATTCTTCAACAGGTCTTCGTAAGTGCGGATCGCACCGGCGCGCCCCGTGCTCTCTTGAATCGTCAGCTCGCGCGGCACGCTGGGCGGGGGACTGAGCGGCGCGCGATTGGCGGGCACGAGTTGGACGACGAGCGTGCGATTGTCCGGCAGCCATTGATAGGGATCACCATAGACGGCGTTGACGCGCACGCCTTTGAGTTGTTTGATCTGTCCCGTCGCACTGTCGCCCACCCATAGCTCTATGCCGTTGCTCGGCGTCGTGTTCCGAAAAGCGAAGCGCTTGCCGTCGGGACTCCAGCGCGGCATATCTATCTGTGCGCCCGTGGGCAGACTCACTTTCATCTCCGCGCCATCGGGGATGCGTTTGAGCGTGAGCGCGACGAAGTAAGCACCGCGATGCGGCCCGTTCGTGTTCGGATTGATGCGCATCCCTGCGAGCCGTAGCATCGGCTGTGCGAGGTCGCTCAAAGGCGGATAGCGCACGCCGGTCGCGAGCAGCATCGCGTCGCGCGTAGGGCTGAGCGAAGCGGACGGTGTGACCGGCGCATTGAGCACGTCGAGCACAGCCTGCGGCGGCTTGCGATAAGCCTGCGCGCGTGCCGGCACAGCGCACGCGAGCAGACACCAGGCAACGAGCAATAGCAGTGAGCGTTTAATGAGCATGGGCGTTGGACTCCTTGGGCAGTGAATGGCGCGCACCGAGCGCGGGGTTTGCGGCCAGCAAGTTAAGCAGACAGCGCGATATTGTCAAACTGCGCGGCCGTGTGCGCACTGTGTCGCGCACGGCGGCCGGGCTGGCCGCTTGACAACGGGCGGGCAATCACTAAAATTGTTTCTTGTCGATGCGGGAGTAACTCAGTGGTAGAGTGCGACCTTGCCAAGGTCGAAGTCGCGAGTTCAAATCTCGTCTCCCGCTCCAAAATCTCAAGGATGAAGGCGGAAGGATGAAGGATGAAAGCCCGAGCTTTCAACCGCCTTAGGTGCTACTTCATCCTTCCGCCTTCATCCATCATCCTTCCCTGTCGGCGGCGTAGCCAAGTGGTAAGGCAGAGGTCTGCAAAACCTTTATTCGTCGGTTCGATTCCGACCGCCGCCTCTTTAGTTTCAATGAGATACGGGCGACCAATTGGTCGCCCGTAGTCGTTTGGTCTGCCAACGGTCTGCCAAACTCTTTTGCCCGAAGCCAAAGGCAAAGACTTATTGTTTTAGCTTCAACTGCTTGCCCTTCGTTGGTGCACTGGTCGGGGGATTCGTGACGCCTTCCACATTGATAAAGAAGCGGAAGTTACCACCCTGCGCCACGCCTAAGAGGAAATGCACGTTAATGCTTGCCCCACTGGCCAACCCACCCGGTATGGTTACTGTCACCGTCGAGTTCAACCCACCACCCTGAGCTTGTGTGGGCGGTTGCTCTAACGTGGTTGGCGCAATGCTCGTCACGCCGAGACTGGTCGGCTGACTCAGGGTGATAGTTGTGCCTGAGAGCAGACGCAAATCGGCTGTACCTGATGGGGCCGTGCCGGCTGTCATGTCCACGATACGGAATCTAAGCTGTGTCAGTTGTGCGCCAGTCATGTTCTTAAACCGGCGGCGAATCGAGAGCGTACCAAGCGTGCAGTTGGTGCTTGGGTTGCCACTGTTAGTACAGGTCGTCGTGGTCGTGTCGCGCACCCGGTTCGGGTCTGCACTTGAGGCTTGCTGTGGCTCGATCAAGGAAGCTTTCACTGTTGCGTTGCGTTGTGTCGGACTCGCTAGTCCTTCAGGGCCGGGTGCGCCTAAGACTGCGCCGGGGATAGCAGCCGGTTCGGTGGCGACGAGGACAAAGTCGCTCGCATTGTCGCCTGTGTCCTGTGGCATGCCTGTGTTGAGTTTGCGCACGAAGCTGTACTCGCCGGAACTGTTCAAAGTAGCGCGGGTCGTGCCCTCGAAATAAGGTGCGGGCGTCGTGCTGAAGCCGACTGCATCGACGATCTGATGCGCCGGGTTAAGCAAGGCCAGACCCGTGTTGGTTGGCAGGTCAAAGCCTGTGTAAGTTAAGTCGGGTGTGGCTGCGCCAGTGCCGCCGTAGTTCGTGAGGCTGTAGCCGTCCGAGTTGGCGATCAGGTAGTGCGCATGGGCGGGCAGGCTGGTGTTATTTGGGATGGTGATGGTCAGTCCGGCGGAGGTGTCGAGTGTATAGCTGGAGATGTCTATGGCACTGCTAGTGTTGTTGTAGAGTTCGATGAATTCATCCAGCTCACCCTGAGTATCTCCGGCTGGTGGCGACGAAGGCACAGGCCCTCGCAGGCGAAACTCTGAGATGAGCACCGTGTTGTTGGCGGGCTGTGGCGCGGGCAGAGTTGAGTTGGCGTCGAAGTCAGCGATTTGGTCTGTGCCACTCAAGCTAACGTTACGGCTCGTCGGTGTGAAGGCAAAGTTTGGCTTGGTGGGTGTGGTGGTGTACGAGCCGGGCAGTAGATTGGTGAAAGAGTAGTGCCCGCTTGCGTTAGTCGTAGTCGTGCTCGTCGAGGTGTCGGGATTGATTAAAGTGACGGTGACATTCGCCAAGCCGTCGTTGCCGAAGGCGACTGTGCCATTGATTGCGGCCGTAGGCGGTGGCGGCTGCAATTCGAATGCGCCGATGTCTGTGCCGTCGCCACCGTTGGCGTTGGGCACAGACGGATCATCAAACGTGCGCGCGAAGCCTGTGCCGCGTTGATCGGTCGGCAAAGAATTTGGCAGACCGCTGCTCGTGCCCCGGTCGATGGCGGGGCTATTGGACAGTAGGGCGATGGTCTTGGTCGGCCCGCCGTTGTTCCGCAGGCCGGCCGGATCAAACTTGGGGTCGAGCGGCGCAGCGGCCGTTCCTGTTCGATCAGTGGATGCGGTAAAGCCCTCGCTAAAATCATTCTTGCCGATCAGATTGAAGCCTTGCGACGTGACCTCCCCCCTAACGTCCGGGCCAACGCTGGCTGTGTTCAATGCGATGAGCGTGCTTTTGATAATTATAGTGCCCGAGTCTTTTTGGATGCCGCCGCCATTGCCTGTGCCGGGGCCTGTGCCAGCAGAGTTCCGACTGAGCGTGCTGTTGATGACGGTCAGCGTACCGAAGAGGTGATAGATGCCGCCACCGGTACTGGGCGCAGAGTTGCCACTGAGCGTACTGTTGAAAACAGTCAAAGAGCTTAAGTTATAAATCCCGCCACCGGAACTAGCGAAACCGGCAGAGTTATTGTTGAGCGTGCTATTGATGATCGTGGCCGACGTGGCATTGAACTCATTGTAAATGCCGCCGCCATTGCCGGAAGTGTTAGCGACCATAGCGTTATTGCTGATGGTGCTGTTGGTGACAGTGAGCAGCCCTTCGTTAAAAATGCCGCCCCCATTATAGTTGGACACGGAGTTGTTGCTGATGGTGCAGTTGGTCACGTGCAACTCGCCGCTGTTATAGATGCCGCCGCCGCCGGCAGGCAGGTTGCCGCTATAGATTACAGAGTTACCTATGATCACGCAGTTCGTGATGGTCGCCACGCCAGCGTTATAGAGGCCACCGCCAACATCGGAAGTGCCATTGCTCATGGTTAGATCGGAGATCGTGACTGTGCCTGTCGTTGTCACAGTGAAGATGCGGTAAGCGCCGCCGGTATTGCGGCGCACTGTCAACTGACTCGCGCCCGGCCCGTTGATGGTCACGTTGCTGGTGATGTCGGGCAAGGCGCTCAGCAGATTGATCGTGCCCGCCGCGCTGAAGCCGATGATGTGGTTGCTTGTAGTCGCGGGGGCGTTCTTAAGTTGGTTGCCGGCATTAGCGTTTGTCGCTCTAGTGGTGTGGCTGTTGGTTGCGTTGACGGCATTGATTGCTTCCCGCAGAGTGCAATCAGCATCGCACGTGCCGTCGTCATGATCATCGAGCGTTGTGACCCCAAAGGTCGGCGTGGGCGTGGGCGTAGGCGTCGGGGTTGGGGTGGGCGTCGGTGTCGGTGTTGGCGTCGGCGTCGGCGCAGGGGGGATGAAAATCAGACGCTCGGACACGACGGTCGAGCCGGAACTGTCGAACCAGCCGGTCGAGTAAAACCCGCGCGCGCGGATCGTGACGTTCTGGCCAACGGGCAGCGAGACGCCGGTCAGCCGCCACGCGCAGGGCGCGGGACTCTGGCCGCAGGTTACGCGCGTGCCTTCGCCGAGCACGCCGTTCGTGGACGACTCGAAGGTGACACGGTTGAGTTCCGGGCCCGCGCCGGAGCGCTGCCAAGTGATCGTTGTGCCGTCGCTGCTCAGGGAGAGGTCTTGGAGCGCGGCTTCCCTGTTTGACAGCCGCGCCAGATACTGCCGGTTGACATTATCGAAGCCACCGCCACTGACGCTAGTGAAGCGCCCGCCGACTAGAATCTTGCCGTCGGGTTGCGGCGTCAAGGCGAAGACCTCTTTGTGTTGGCCCGGGTCTCCGCTGGAATCGAAATCGACGCCGGAATCAAAATCTAAATCGCCAATGCCGGCGGCATCGAGCCGGGCGATGCAGTTATGCGCTGAGCCGTCCAGCACGGTGAAGTCACCCCCGACCAGAATCTCACCATTGGCTTGTTGCGCGAAGGTATAGACGGCATCGTTCGCGTCCGGAGCGAAGATGGGATCGACGCTGCCGTCCGGGTTCAGCCGGCCGATGTTCTGGCGCGCTATCACGCCGTATCCGCCGCCGAGTCCGTTGAACTTACCGCCGACCAGAATCTGCCCGTTAGGTTGGAGCGCAAGCACTCTAACGATGTGATCGTCGTGGCGGTCAGGGTCAGCATCTATGCCGGGATCAAAGCTCATATCGAGACTGCCGTCGGAATTCAGCCGGGCGATGTGGCTGCGCGGGATCGTGCCGACGGCGTTGCTGGCCGGCATCCCTATCTTTGTGAACTCGCCGCCGACCAGAATTTTGCCGTCAGGTTGCAGCGCTATCGTGGTGATGTAGTCATTCGCGCCGGTGTTGATGAAGCTTTCATCGAGGCTGCCATCGGGGTTGAGCCGAGCCATGTTGAGACGTATAAGGTCAAGCGGCGGCGGGCCTATACCGGGCACGTTCATTGTGTTGAAATTGCCCGCAACCAGAATCTTGCCGTCGGGTTGTACCGCAATGGCGATGACTTCGCCGGAGGACGCGCAATTCCCGGACGATTGGTCAGTGCACGTGCCCTTACTATAGAAACTGGGATCGAAGCTGCCGTCGGGATTGAGTCGGCCGATGCCACCGGCTCTGTTCAGGCCCGGGAACGGCAGCGAGCCGCCGCCGAGCGTGCGGAAGATGCCACCGACCAGAATCCTGCCGTCCGGCTGGAGCGCGATGGCATCGACGCCGCCGCCCGCGCCGGGATCAAAAGTTTGGTCGAGCGCGCCGTCCGGGAAGAACCGGGCGAGCCGGCTGCGCACGACGCCGTCGGCGACATGAATAAAATTTCCTCCGGCTATGATCATCCCGTCAGGTTGTAAGGCAAAAGCGTTCACGTAGAAATCGGCACGGGGGTCGAAGTCGTCGTCGAGGCTGCCGTCCGAGTACAGCCGGGCGATGTGGTTGCGGGTGACGCTCTGGACCCTACCGCCGGTCAGCGTCGTGAAAGCGCCGCCCAACAGAATCTTGCCATCGGGCTGTAGCGCAATAGCGAAGACCGTTTGATTCGCGTCAGGATCGAAACTTTGATCGAGACTGCCGTCTGCGTTCAACCGGCAGATGCTGTTGCGGGTCGTCGTACCCGTCCCATCGGTCACTTCAGTGAACACCCCGCCGATTAAAATCTGGCCGTTAGGCTGTAACGCGAGCACACCGATGGAGTCGTTTGGTGTCGGAGAAAAATCCATATCAACGTCGCCGTTGGGGGTCAGTCGGCCTATGGCGCTGCAAAGGGTCGTGCCTGTGCCACCGCCGCCCAACTTGTTGAACTCGCCTGCGACCAGAATGTTGCCGTCGGGCTGCACGGCAAAGGCATCGACACGAGCATCCGCACCGGGATTGAAGCTCAGGTCAACGCTGCCGTCGGGGTTAAGCCGGCCAATATAATGGCGCGAGGTCGTGCCCGTGCCGCCGCCAAGGGCCGTGAAAGAACCGCCAAGCAAAATCTTGCCGTCAGGCTGCAACGCAATGGCGATGACAGTTTCATTAGCGCCGGGATTAAAGCTCAGGTCAACACTGCCATCGGGGTTAAGGCGGCCTATGCTGTTGCGGGTGATTGTGCCCGTCCCGCCGCCCAGCGCCGTGAAGGGGCCGCCCAACAGAATCTTGCCGTCAGGTTGCAATACAACTCTAGCGATACTACTGTCCGCGCCCGGATTGAAATCCAGATCAACGCTACCGTCGGGATTAAGTCGGCCTATGGCGTTGCGAACAACGCCGCCGAGCGTGCTGAATTGGCCGACAACTAAAATCTTGCCGTCGGGCTGAATCGCAAAGCTGGTGATTTTGGCATCCGCGCCGGGATCGAAATCCATATCGAGGGAGTCGTCCGGGTTCAGTCGGGCTATATGTTGCCGCGGCTCGCCGTCTATCATGGTGAAGTCACCGCCGACTAGAATCTTGCCATCAGGCTGCACTGCGATGGCGAAAACGCGGTCGTTTGCGTCCGGGTTGAAGCGGTCTACAGGGGTCTGGGCGTGCGCCGGGCGGGCCGCGCTCGTGAAGAGCAGAATGATGGCCAGTAGAAGGATGGATGGACGAAGCGCGCGCAGTATCTTGGCCATTGGTTCTTCTCCTCGTTCTCGCCAGCTACCACAAGTGTCGTTGTGACATGCAATGGACACGCAGCCTGACAACAACATCAGTAACCTGTCATGGTCTTCACCTTCAAGAGACAGAGCGTTGTCCATAGCTCACAAAGAGCCGTTCACTTTGATAAGACAATCGGGGATAAACATTTCATCGGCGGGCGAAAATTTTTCTACGGCAAATGCATTAAGGATTTCCGCAGAGAAACACGAGCACGGTGGGACAGGCGCGGGAAAAGTTTGGCTGGCAGCGCCAGACGGATGGCGAGCGCGGGCGGTGATTCGCCCGGTCGCCCGCCTTCTTCGGGCGGTCATCTACTTGACAACAGACCCGTAATCGAAGACGGTGACTCTTCGGATATTCGGGCTATGAGTTGCGATTTGTCTTGTAGCAAGTGGGCTATCACTTTCGTTTATCATACTCATTGATGTCGCATAACAGAAGCTAAATGCTTTGTGCGGATCGCCAACGGCGCTTTCTGAGTCAGGGACATGATGCGTGAAGTTTCTTCGCGAAGGGTGGAGCGAAAGGGGTTCTGGGAGTTGACCCCCGAAGCATTCCATCGCCTCCTCAACTGGCTGGACGAAGGCGCGAGTTCCGACGGACAAAAGTATTTGGAGATGCGGCGGCGGCTTGTGGCTTACTTCGACCGCAAGAATTGCATACGGCCCGACGAACTCGCAGATGAAACCTTGACTCGCGTGGCGCGGAGACTCGAAGAAGAAGCGGGCGCAATCGAAGGCGACGCGCCAGCGAGGTATTGTTACATCGTCGCGCGCTTCGTCTTTATGGAGCACCTGCGCGAGACGCAGAAAGATGATGCGCTTGCGCATGAGCTACAGCGACAGTCGCAAAGAGGCAATGACCCGGCGACTTCAGCAACAGATGATGAACGAAAGATAAAGGAGCAGCGTTTGCATTGTCTTGAGCAATGTTTGAGCAAGCTGGAATCCGCGAGCCGCGAGATCATCGCGCGCTACTACGTCGGTGAGGCGCGCGTGAAGGTCGAGCATCGGCGCGCGCTGGCTGAAGATTTGGGGATTACGATGAACGCTCTGAGCATTCGCGCCTGTCGCATCCGCGACAAGCTCGAAACTTGTGTTATAGAGTGCGTCGGCGCAGGATGGAACGCTGCGCCATAATTGACCTGATGAAACACTTTGCCGCTATCGTCTTATGGATGTGAGACAGATTTTGTCTCGCCTGTGATCCGAGATGAGTAAACTGTTAAACGACCATCAGAAGCTGACACAATATCTGCTCGGCTCTCTCCCTGCGGCGGAAGTTGAGCGGCTGGACGAGTTGAGCGTGACGGACGACGAGGTGGCGGAAAGTTTAAGGTCTGTCGAGAACGATTTGATTGACGCATACGTGCAGGACGAGTTGGACGAAGCGGCGCGCGCGCAGTTCAAAATTCACTATCTGGCTTCCGCGACGAGACGCGAGCGGGTGGCGTTCGCGCAAGATTTTCAAGCGCACGCCGAGGAAGTTTTGGCACGGCAGACGACAAAAACGCGCCTAGAAACTCCGGCGGAAGCGCACGCGGAAACGGCAACGGAAGTTGCGGCGAAGCGAAAACGCTGGAGATGGTTTTCCGTTCGGCGCAGCCTCAATCTTTCGCGTCCGGTGTGGCAGTGGGGCGCGGCTATCGCGGCGTTGGCGTTGCTCATCGTCGGCGGTTGGCTGGTCTTCGACAACGCGCGTCTGCGTCAACAGAGCGCACAGACCGAAGCGAGCACCGAGCGTGAACGACAAGCGCAGGAAGCGCAGAAGGAGGCGGAAAAGCAACGCGCGACCGCCGCACAGCTTGCGGATGAACATGCGCGCGCCGAGCGCGAGCGTTTGGCGCAAGAGCAGTCGCAACGCGACCAGCAACGCATCGCCGAGCAGCAACGCACAGCCGAACAGCAACGCGCCGCCGCGCAAAATTCGTCTTCGTCGGGCGCGGGTGTGGGCAGTATCGCTACCTTCATCCTCGCGCCGCAGGTGCGCGGCGGAGGTCAGATGCAAAGCATCTCGATTCCGACTAACGCCGATCACGTCGTCATGCGTTTGCGACTCGAACCGAATGAGTTTACGGCGTATCATGTCACATTGCTCAACGAGACGGGCGCGCAAACGCTCTGGCGCACAAGCAGGCTCACGGTGCGCGTGGCGGGCGATGACAAAGTTCTTAATTTCAATTTGCGCGCCCAACTTCTCAAGCCGCAGACCTCTTACGTGCTGCGCGTGACGAGCGACGCAGGCGAAATTATTGATGATTATCCCTTCCGAGTTGTGAAATAATAGCCCACGTTCTGACGGTCAGAGAGAATCCGCCAAAGCGCACCGGGGGGCTAATGTCCGAACAAATAAACGGTCGTCAGCGACCAAGGTCTATGTCCCGTAAGAGCCTGTGCCTTCCCTCTCTGCTCTTCCTGCTGCTCTGGATAAATTGCATTTGCATCGCGCACACGCGGGCTGCGGTCTTTCATCATCCTTCCGCTCGGCCACAACAGAACACGGACGCGGCACAAGGCGCACCCGAAGTCATCACGCTTGAGTCGGGCAAGCCCGTCGAGCGCGAACTCTCCGGCGGGCAGAGGCACGTCTATCGGATTCCGGTCACGGAAGGTCAGTATCTGAAAGTGGAGATCAGTCCCAAGGGCACGGACGTGGGCGTCGTGCTGCAATCGCCGAGCGGCGAGAAGACTCAACCGTATGTGCCGTTTGGAAATGATCAAGAGGTGCTGGTCATGAGGTGGGTGGCGGAAACACCCGGCGATGTCCGACTCGAAGTGTACACGCGGGCGAAAGCGACGGGCAGGTATGAAATCCGTCTGGCGGAACTGCGGGTGGCGACTGAGAACGACCGCGCGTTACATCAGGCGCGAAAATTTTTCATGGAGTCAACGCGACTCAGGGGCGAAGCACGGTTTGCGGAAGCGCGTGTGCCACTTGAGCGCGCGCTTGAGATACGCGAAAAGGTTTTGGGGCCGGACGATCTGCTTGTTGCTGAGACGCTCAATTTCCTGGCGAGCGCCTACGAGATCACGGGCGACTACGCGAGCGCCGGGCCGCTGAAACTTCGCGCCCTGCGAATCTTTGAGAAGACTTTAGGGCCGGATCACCCGCGCGTGGCGCGTGAACTGATGGCCGTCGGCGGCTTTTATCAGGAGGTGGGCGATAAACAAAAGGCGGAAGAGATGTACCAGAGGTCGCTCGCCGTCTTCGAGAAGATAGGGCAGACGGAGAATCCAGTCGTCGCCACTCTGCTGAATGACCTCGGAAGCGTTTACTATGGAAGGGGCGATTACCCGAACGCTGAAAAGTTCTTCGACCGCTCGCGCTCTCTTTGGGAGAAACTTCTGGGGCCAGATAACTTTCACATCGCCGCATCCTACACGCATCTGGGGCGCGTGGCCTATGACGCGGGAGATTACGCGAAGGCTGAGGCGATGTTTCAGCACGCGCTCAATCTCGCCGAGAAGGGACTCGGACAAGAGCACACGAGCGTCACGCCGTACCTCAACGACCTCGCCGACACCTACTGCACCACGGGCGAGTACGAGAAGGGCGAGAGCTTGTACGAACGCGCGCTCGAAGTCCACGAGCGAAAGTCGGCGATGAGCCATCCGGCTGTGCAGGACACGCTGTTCGGTCGCGCGCGATGCGCCGAGGCGCAGGGGCATTTGTCCGACGCGGCGAAGTTGCAAACGCAGGCGAGCGAATTGGAGGAGCACTACGTCGCTTTGAATCTCTCTGTCGGCTCCGAGCGCGAAAAACTCGCCTTCCTCACAGAACTCTCTTCACGCCTGTCGCGCAACGTCTCGCTGCACGTCTCGCTCGCGCCGCATGACAGGGCGGCGCGTGATCTCGCGGCGTTGAGCATCCTACGCGGCAAGGGCCGCGTGCAGGACGCCATGTCTGCGAGCCTGTCGGCACTGCGCCAGCGTTCAGGGCCCGAAGATCAGAAACTCCTCGACCAGTTAAACGACGCCAATGCGAAACTCGCCAAACTCATTCTTGGCGGCCCCGAGCAGAAGGCCTCACCTACCGAGTATCAGGAGCAGACAAAACGGCTGGAGGAGCAAAGAGAAAATCTCGAAGTTGAGATCAGCGACCGGAGCGCGGGCTTTTTCGAGCGCGCGCAGCCCATCACGCTCGCGGCAGTGCAAGCGTTGATTCCCGAAGACGCAGCGCTCGTCGAGTTCGCCATCTATCGCCCGTTCGACCCGAAAGCGCCGGATAACGGGAAGGCTTACGGCGAGGCGCGCTACGTCGCCTACGTGCTGCGTCATCAGGGCGAGGTTCAATGGAAGGAGTTGGGCGAGGTACGGACGATTGATGGCGCGATTGACGCTTTGCGCCGGTCGCTCAGCGACCCGCAGAGGCGCGATGTGAGTGAGCTTTCGCGCGCGTTGGACGAGAAGTTAATGCGTCCCTTGCGCTCGCTCGTGGGCGATGCAACACAACTACTCGTCTCGCCCGACGGCGAGTTGAATCTGCTTCCCTTTCAAGCGTTGATTGACGAGCAGAATCGTTACCTCGTCGAACGCTACGCCTTCACTTATCTCACGAGCGGGCGCGACCTGCTGCGTTTGCAAGTGGCGCGCGAAAGCAAAAGCGCGCCGCTGGTAATCGCCAATCCCGCGTTCGGCGAATCCGCGCCGGAGCAGAAGACGAACGCGGCGATGAAGGATCAGAAGGTGAATGCCGGCGCGCGGGAGCAGAACGCACAGGCGACGACGAAACTGGCTGGGCCGAAAGCGAGGCGCAGGAGCGTGACCGGCGCGCGTTCCCTTTCGGAACTTTATTTCCCGCCGCTCGGCGGCACGGCTGAGGAAGCGGACGCGATCCGCAAGCTCTTTCCCGACGCGCACCTTCTGACCGGAGAGAGCGCGACGACAGATGCGCTCAAGCGAACGGTCGCACCGCGCATACTTCATATCGCCACGCACGGTTTCTTCCTCCAAACTCCGCAAGCGGTCGTCGCCGCTGGCGCGCGCGCGGCAACGACGACGCTCGGCATGGAGGCGGCGGCTGAGAGCGATAACCCGCTGCTGCGTTCGGGGCTGGCGCTCGCGGGCGCGAACCGGCGCGAGCGCAGTAACGACGACGGCATCTTGACTGCGCTCGAAGCGTCGGGCTTGAATCTGTGGGGCACGAAGCTGGTCGTCCTATCCGCCTGCGACACGGGCTTGGGCGAAGTGCGCAACGGCGAAGGCGTCTATGGTCTGCGCCGCGCCTTCGTCCTTGCAGGCGCGGAGACGCTTGTGATGAGCCTCTGGCCCGCGAGTGATTATTCGACGCGCACGTTGATGACGAGCTACTACCGAAATCTCAAACAAGGATGGGGGCGCGGCACGGCTCTGCGCCAAGTGCAACTCGACCTGCTCAAGCGCAACCCGCACCTCCATCCGTTCTACTGGGCTAACTTCATCCAATCCGGCGAGTGGGCGAACCTCGACGGCAGGCATTGAGCGGCACAACGGTCTGTAACGACAAGCCTGCGACAAGTGCTCGGCGGCAGCGACAGGCACAACACCCGCGTTCGACCTCATCCTACCTTTCATTCTCTCGTCCCCTTTTCACCTGAAAATCACTACATCTGAAAATCAGCTTGAACTGTTCTTTCGCCTGCCTGAAATGTTTTTCCCGAAATGTCTCATCAGAGTGAACCGATAAATTCTGAAGCCGTTTTCGCTCGAATGGCCGGCACAGAATTCCGAAGGCACCGGAAAAGGGAGACATCATGCCCGCTTTGAATTTGACGAAACAAACAGTCATCAATCTTTGTCTGCTCGTCGCAGTCCTGCTCTGCACGTCGCACCAACTTACTGCCCAAATCAAACTCGGGGGCATCTCCATCCCGAAGCCGAAACGTCCGAACAGGCCAAATACGAGTCAGCCGGAGCGAACCACGTCGAATCCTGACACCGGAGCGCCGGGCGGGAATTCCGCCGCGCAGGAAGACGTGCAAACCAATCCCAACGCCCCGGCTGATTACAACACCAACTTGAACGTGGGCGATCAAGCGGTTGCTGTTGACCGTTTCAGAGATGTCAAGGTGGTCAGGATCGTCGGCAAGTCAGGCGCGGCGTACAAAGTTGCCGAACTCAATTCGCCGGATTCTGTTCAGTGGTACAGCGCCAATTCCGTCTATCCGTATTTCGATTATCAGGCGTTCACGGAAATCATGTTCAACTATAAACACTTCGTGATGCCTTACCTGCCGTGTTACGGCAAGAAACACAATCTCGATGCGGACAAAGTGACCGTCGAAGGATACAACGCGTTCGGGGCGCGCAATTTCAGCAACGCGCAGGATGCGCAGAAGACGTTGCAAACAGAGCAGCCGAAGTTGGCGGAACTCGACAGCCAGTTGAAGAGCAAACTCGGCGGCGGCGCGCCGAACACTTTTCTGGAATATCTATCCAACCCGACAATCGTCGCGGAGATAGTCTCGCAGCGCGCCGAATATCTGAAATGCGCGGTTGGCGTGGAAGATGAGAAGCCGGATTTTCGTCTCCCCGTTTTCCTCTCCGACATCAAAAAGGCGCAGGGCGAAGCCGAAAGGTACGCCCCCGGAGAATATCTATATCTCGTCAGCGCCGGCGATTCGAGCGACGAGTTGCTGCGCGCCGTGTCGCGGCGCGCGCGCGAAGAGTGGGTGCAGCAGTGGTTGAAAGACCCGGCATCCCGCGCGGAGTTCGACGCGGAGTGGGACAAGCTGGCAGCCATCGCCGCGAAGAAGATTCCGACTTATAAGCCTTCGGCGGCGAGCTACCGATTCCGCGATCCCGTCGGTGAAAGACTGTTAATGGGCGCTCTCAAAAATCCTTCGACGCTCAAGATTTTTCGCATCGGCACAGACACAGCCGGATGGGAAATCCAGAAGGATAATGACAACCTGCTGCCGAGCTATCGCTACAAGACCATGAAAGTTTATTTCCGCGACCCGAACGACGATCACCCTTACTGCCGCGTCGTCTCCGCGCGCATCAAGCAGGACTACGCAGGCGGCGGCAGATACAACTCCGAGATTTATCGTTCGAGCGTGAGCGAGGAAATCTTCGGCTGCCCCTGATGATGGGCTTTCCTCTTATTTGAACCCTTAACCATTATCCGCCGCTTGCAGAGGGCGCGGCCACGACAAAGGAGTGACAAAGATGCCGGCAGAGATCAACAACCAAGAGCAAGCGGAGCATCGGAGCAGATTATGGATCAGTTTAGCCATCGGGCTGGTGTTGCTCGTCGGGTTAATTGCGCTGGGCGGTTGCAGTAAAAACAGCGCGAACAGTAAGGAGCCAAGTCCGGGAACAGTCGTGAAGAACAGCAGCGGGATGGAGTTCGCCTCTATCCCGGCTGGTAGTTTTCAGATGGGATCGGGCAACGGCGACCCAAACGAGCAGCCCGTTCATCAAGTGACGTTCGCGCGCGGCTTCTACATGGGACGTTATGAAGTGACGCAAGCGCAGTGGCAGCAGGTGATGGGAAGTAATCCATCGAACTTCAAGAACTGCGATCAGTGTCCGGTGGAGAATGTATCGTGGGATGATGCGCAGGAGTTCATCAAGAAGTTGAACGCGCAGAATGACGGCTACACATACAGATTACCGAGTGAAGCAGAGTGGGAGTATGCGTGTCGAGCGGGGACGACTGGTGATTACGCGGGCGATCCGAACTCAATGGCGTGGTACACCGCTAACGCGGACTATAAGACGCATCCGGTGGGACAGAAGCAGCCGAACGCATGGGGCTTGTACGACATGCACGGGAATGTGTCGGAGTGGGTGATGGACTACCAATATAACAACTATGATGGTGCGCCAACGGACGGCTCAGCACGCTTGAGTAAGACAATCTCAAACGAACGGGTGGAGCGCGGCGGTTCGTGGCGCTTGGATGACAAGCACCTCCGCTCCGCCCAACGCAGCGAGGCTACCCCCGACTATCGCTGGAAAGACCTCGGGTTTCGGTTGGTGGCGGTGTCGCGGTCGTAGCCTTTACGCTTTTGAGGCGCGCGGAATGCAAACCCTGCGGTGGTTGTTCCAGCAGGCGAGGTGCCTTATTACACACTGCCCCATATGTAAAGAGTTCTGCTTATGGACGGAATACAGCACTCGCCAGCGTGGTATAATGAACGAGACAAAAGAACTCAACTGTCCCGTTCATATTATTTTGACCGCGACGTTGAAAGAATCAAAAAGTTAAGGGCAGCCGCTTGGCCGCCCTTAGTCTTCCGGTCTAGCAAACTCTAGGCCGTCTTTTTCTTCTTCCCGCTTTTGCTGTACAGCATCTTTTCCAGCCGCGCCGTCGCCTGTTGCTGCATAGTCGGCAGAACGTGTGAGTAAGTATCAAGCGTGAGCACGATAGTCGAGTGTCCTAACCGTTCGCTGACTACCTTCGGATTCTCTTCCGCCATCAGTAACAGGGTGGCGCAGGTATGACGTAGATCATAGAGACGGATGCGCGGCAACTCTGCCTTTTCAAGTATGGGGCGGAAGTAGCGATACGTTAGGTTTGGGATAGAGTGCGGCGTGCCCTCTGCGCCGCAAAAGACGAGATCGTAAGCCTGCCACGCCGCGCCCAGCTTCAAACGAGCGGCGGACTGTGCGCGCTTGTGCGCGGCAAGCTTACGCAGGAGTGGCGCGGGCAAGAAAACAGTGCGCCGACTGCGCGCCGTCTTCGGCTCTTCAAAACTCCAACTCTTCTTGTGCCGGACGAGGGCGCGCCTGATCTGCGCCGCGCCACTCGTCATATCAACATCTGACCATTGCAGCGCAAGATACTCTTCCGGTCTCATCCCGGTTAGCAGCGCAAGCTCGAAGATCAGACCGTGCGGCATCGCGGCGGCGGCTTTGAGGAAGTCGGCCGCCTCATCCGGCGATAAGACACGCCGTTCTTTATGCGATACTTTCGGAAGCTCTACCAAGTCGGACGGGTTGCGGGCAATCAGTCCCCACTTGCAAGCTTGCTTGAGCGCGTTGTGCAGGGCTGAATGCGTGTGCCGGACAACTCGCGCGCTTAGGCCGCGCGCCTGCATCTCGCCATAGACCTGTTGAATGTCCAACGGTTGCAGCTTGTCGAGCCGTTTATGCCCAAGCTGAGCGCGTATGTACCGCTCAAGCAGACCGGCGTAGCCGTCAGCCGTGCGCCGCGAGACGCGCGGGCGAGCCGCAACCTCAAGCCACTTATCCAAGTACACATTCACCGTGAGCGTAGTAGGTTCAACAAAGATACCTTTATCTCTTTCGCTCAAAGCGGTGTTGAGGTACGTCTGCGCGTCTTTCAGCGTGCCATTGATCTGCTTGGCGACATAGCGCCGTTTGCCGTTGGCGTCTCGCCCTAAGAAGATGCTGACGAGAAACACGCCATCTCGTTTCTTTTTGATATTGCCGCATCTACGCGGTTGCGATTTGGTCTCTGGCATATCGTCTCCTATTGCCGCCAAATGCGCCCGCGTGATAGCTTTCGACACGTCGGCGGCTTCTGTGGAAGGTTGTCGTCTGACTCGGAAGTAATGGGCTTAGGGAGCGTTGGCGCGCTCTCCTAAGCCCGTTTCCGGTTAATGCGCAAGCCGCATCGCGGCGATGCCGGTCTGGACGGCCGCCGCCGCGGCGATGTGCTTACAAGCAAGGCCGCGCTCGCCGCCTTTGCAGTCGCAGTGTCCGAACCGCTTGCCAGCGCGCACGAAGAAGTTGACGTTATAGGTGCGCTCATTAGCGCGGTTCTCAACTCTGAACTGCCGGAACTGGACGAAGCGCACAAACAGGCTGCTCGTCTTTGCTCGCTTGATTGCCTTGCTCAGTTGCTCTGTGGATTTGAGTTCGATCATGGTCTGAGATGCCTTTCGTCTTTACTATCTAACAACGAAAGGATATTACATTATTAGAGAATACCTGTCAATATAATAGCCTCTTTTTAGAGAATATGTTTTCATGGTATAATTGGGTACATGGTAAAGCTACAAATAAGAGAAGTGGCAGAGAAGCGCGGTATTACCACCGCATATCAATTACAGAAAGCCGCTGGGTTTCATCCCGGTCATGCGGCACGATTGTGGGAAGGCGATTTAAGGATGATCGGGCTGGACACGATTGATGCCCTTTGCCGCTCCCTGAAATGCCAACCGGGAACCCTTTTCAAGTACGAGCCGGAGGCTAACAAGTAGAAACGAGTCTCCTATTAGTCTGACCTTACATTCACCTGCTGGCCGCCGTCTGCCGCGATATTGACCTGCTGCGGATTATTGATTGTGACCGGCACAGAATACCGACGCAGGTCGCGCAAGTTCCGCAGCGTCCGCATATAGATTCTGTTCCATCTGTCTGCCATTTGCGCCGCGTGCTCTATGGCATTCCGCTCGCTCAAGAATGGTCTGAACCAGTAACCGTCGAGAAAGCCGCTCTTATCTTGCTGTTCAGGTTTCTTCCACCTTTGCCACTGCTCGTACTCTGGATGTACTTCCCGCTCCCGCGTCTCCGACCGTAGGACTGACTGTTTCACCCAATGCTGATATTGCAGAAAGGCTTGGGCCAGCATGTCTATCAGGCTTAGTTCAATCCCGCCTCTTGGTTGCCATTCGGTTATAAGCGATTCTCGCAACCCAAGATATGAGGCCACATGCCAAGCCGTGCGCATGTAGTGCACCGGGTACATAGCTTCGCTGGCCAAGTGCCCGCTCTCGAACCCGTCCCGCGCCTCACTCTTCATCATCTCCCAAAACCCTTCGGCGATGCGTGGCGCGACGGGCCACATCTCCAACAGATCAACAAAACTAATGATGTCGAGCGGGTAGCTCATCAACTTGTCGTAAATCCGCTTCGCCTCTGCTTCGTCCTTGCAAGTGTGATAGGCCAAGGCGCGAGCTTCATCTAAGCTCAGAGAGCCGCCCATCTCGGAGCGATTAAAAGCCACTCGCTCAAGATAGCCATGTTGTAACTCCCTGATCAGCGAGCCATAGCCAATCTTCGCCTCAAGCGAGTCGAGCGCCACTTCGACCGTCCTATCTTGAGTTAAGGCTTGATCGATGATGGCATCTAATTCCTGTTGTTTGGTCAACTCGTCTTGCTTCACTTCTTCAATCACCTTTTTCCGCTTGCCCATGCTTCACCTCCAAGTATTCCAGTAGGAGTTTTTCATTCGCTCTCAGTTGTTCGATGGTCTTAATTAACTCGCGGACATTAACCCTGTGCGCCAGCCTGCGCTGCCTGTCTACTGCCCGGCGCGCGGTACAAGCGGCACGCATTCCGGCGACATCCTGAGCCTTGATGTACCGCTTGACGAGCGCGCCATTTACGCGCACGAAGTGATAGAAGTATGGCCCGTGAAGTTCACCGAGCGCACATTTGCAGTTGGCCTTACCGCAACGCACCATCTGTGCGCAGACCGCGCCGGGCAGCGTCTTAGGTAACGGATTCTGCGGTTTCGTTCTCATCGCCCCGCCCTCTCGCTCTCCTTGGGTAGTATCTTTTTTCTCAGCCACGCTTGGTACGGGCAGAAAAGTCGGTCAAAGCGTCGTCACCCATCGTCACCCGCGTCATCGGCAATGCTGTCTTTGCTTTGCCAATGACGGTTAAAAGCCAAAGTCCTCTTCGGCATCGTCACCCCGACCGTCACCCTCTAACGCTGTAACGAAGCTACTTTCCGCCGAAGATGACGACGGTGACGATGGTGACGATGTTTTGCCCCTGTGTTCCAACACCAAGTATCTGCCCGCTTTGGTTCTGCCCATGCTGTATTCAACCCCAATCGCTCTAAGGTTCGGCGCAATCCTTTTAATCGCCCCGCTCAAAGTGTTGGAGCGTTTGGGCCAGCCTTGCTGCTTCTTCATTTCATCGCTGGCGCGCTTGTTCAATTCTTCTAACAGTTCCGACGGCTTGCCCTGCCAGCGTTCCTCTTGCTGAATAAACTCGACGAGTGGGGCGGCGATTAGGGAGGCATCAAGGGCGAGTTCGTTCGCGTTCTCACGGTTGCCCGTAAGCGCAGACATGAACGCACCGCGTGCTAACCCAAAGCTCTCTTCGGCCGCCGTAGCCCAAAGGGCGAAGTCTGCCATGCGTGGCTTTTGCTCAAGCTGAACATGACCAACGTGCCGCAATGCGTGGCTGACGGCGTCGAGCAGGCTACCCAACATATACGGGCGGATGCTTTCAAACTTCTGCCACACTTCCGCTTCCGTCTTTCTCTTGGCCGGTGGGATAGCCGGGAGATGAATAATCACAGAGCGGTCGAGCAGATCGCTTCGCGTCGTTAACTCTTCGATACCGTTCAAGATGATGGGCCGCATCGCCATGAATAGTGTCTCTTCGTCGTTCTCGTAGAGTGTGCGCGTGGCAAACCCGCCGCCGGTCGAGAGTCGGCACAAGGCATCGGAGAGCCAGTTAGGGAGTTTAGATAGATTATCGAGGGCGATGATCCAGCTATTCGTGGCAGCGAGCATTAAATCTCGTTCGTCGCGCTGTTCGCTGCGGAGCGGCGCGACGTTCGGATCAATCAACTCGCGCAGCATCTTTGAGACAGTGGATTTTGCGCTGCCCTGTTCGCCGTGCAGTACGAGGATGGGGAAGGGATAGCCGGGCCGGAAGGCCGTGACGAGCCAAGAAATGAGCAGAACCCAATCCCCGGCAGCCACGTTCACAAGGTCTCGTAGTAATGAGATTGAGCCGCCGCTGACGGGCGTCGGCAATGCTCTCATCCCGCGTGTGCGGCGAAACTTAACGGGCGACTCGCTGACAACCTCCCAGCCTTCCGCAGAAATCTTTACCGCCCGCCATCCTTCATCGCACAAATCAAGCCAGATGCAACCATCATTCGCTGCGAGCCGTGTATGAATTTCAATTGCTTGACCTTCATGCCGGGCGATACCTTGCAGCGTGTTCAAGGCATCTTGGAGGGCTTGCGAGTTCGGGATTGAGCCTTCTGTCTCGTAATAGCGTTTCGATAGCCAATCTCGAAAGCCTCTCGATTTCAAAGGCCACGTTTCATGATGACCGTTGACTTGTATCGTGGCGTAAGCATCACCATCACTCGTATGAAACAGTTCTGCGCCTTCGGTTACTTCGACCAAGACAGACGCTTGAGTCTTTGGTTTTGCCTTATGATTCTCGGCTGCTTTGGCGGCATCAAATAAGGCAGTGACATAATCCGCGCCTTTCAGCGCAAGCAGGTCGTCCACGCCGTTAATGCCAGCAATATCAGGCAGGTCTATCAGGCGCACTACTGCGCCCCGGCGCGTTAACTCCGCGGCCAGTCCATGCCGTGCGGCTTGCACACTTTCGTTTGTGTGTACGTCGGTATCGAAGACGATATAAACAACGCGGCCCTTCCATTTGAGCAAGTCGAAATCAGGAATGACGCCTTTAACGTCCTGCCTCTGTCCGATTGCGTTCTCAGTTTTTCCAACCCGTCCGCGCCAATTCCAGACGCCCGACAGTCCGACCGGAAGGAAATTGGGGATTAGAGCCGAATCAGCAAGACCATGCCAAGCGAGTTCCCAGAGCGCCAGCGTTTTCTTCTCGCCTTCCGTGATGCATGCTGGCAAACTTGTGTCTGCGAGCCAAGCGGGAGCAGTCATCGGCACGAAGTAGAGGCGATTACCTCTGCCCGGCGGTGAGAGATATTTCGCCTTTTGTTTAATCTTACCGTCGGAGCTTTGCCCCAAGTCTGGATTGTCACGGCGCAGACGGTACTCGCGCGGGCAGGAATTTCCGGGTAGGTAGTATGGAAAGACCATGCCGGAATAATCGGCGTTGCCGTTACGTCCGACGAGTTCGGCTCCCGCTGGGGAATCTACCCTGAAGATACCGGCCGATTCCGCCAACGCAGGTCGGATGAATGCAGCAGACAAAAGCTGAACGTCCGCATCTGTCAAACGTTGCTTACTCATCTTTGTCAGCCCTAAGCAGGGTTGTCGCTGCCACTATTGCCTGCCACATTGCCCCCGCGCTCAATCCACTGCCGGATCGCTTCCGCGTCAAAGCGATACTGCCGCTCGCCGAGGCGAATCACGGGGATCGCATTGCGCCGCGCGAGTTCATAAATGCGCTGCCGATCAACCCGCAACATCTCGGCCACTTCATCCGCAACTAGAATTCGTTGTGCCATTTCTCTCCCTCTCGAATAACAAAAGGCTCGCTGAGTTATTCACCCACCGGAGGGCATTCTGGCGCGACTACCAGTTACGCCACACCCCTTTGAAGGCGACTTGCCAAAGCCCGCTCTTGATTCCGCGAATTTTACGAGAGCGGGCTTTCGTATGCTCTCGCCTCTGCGTGGGCAAGTCATCGAACACAAGAGGCTACTTCTCTTCATCCCAGCCTCCTGATCTAAACTTATCGCAAGGCGATCAAGCGCGATAGGCCCCACTCATACGCTATTTTAGAGTTCTAGCAAAAGAGGCTCTTTCGGAGGGAAGATCATCAGACACTCGTTTTCTTCCCGCGTTATTTGCGGAAAGGAGGGAAGACCTTTAGGGGTGCTATGAAGTTCCCTCGTTTTTGGTTTTATTTCGTGAGGCCCTGGGAACAGGGTTGAAGTGTCTGAGCTTTTCTTTCAATATCTTTGTAGAGTAAGAAACATTTGGAAGACAGATGCGGGCGGCGTGAATCAATGCTAAATCTGCGGGTTGGGAGTTCACGGAGGGCGCTAACTGCTCTATTAGATCAATCGGAAGCACTTCATCTTTGTAAGCAGCATCAACTGTTTCTTTCCAGTTCTTACGACGGCTAGGCTCTTTAGCCGCTAGGGCCTGTTTCGCCGCTTTTTTCGCCCCTCGCCAGATTGGTTTTAGCCGGTCGTAGTGCACTGCCAAGCAAGTGTGGTCTTTGATTGACCATTGATGCTTTACATTTTGTCTACCACCGGGAGTAAGACTGAGGTGGGCTTTGATTTGTTTCCAATATGGCTCAAGTATTTTTACCATCTCATCCAGCGTTTTTGTTCGCTGTCCGGTTTGGCGCGCATAATCGTTATGCCAGCCAAGTTCTACAACCTTCATTCCTCCGTCATAGAGTAGCCATACCATCTGGTTGAGTCTTGCGGAAAATTCGTTTGAAGTCCTGAAGGTTTCGGCCTCAAATAACTGATGATGGGATTCTTTGACCGTCGCGATAATGTCTTCTTCCTCTCGGTCTGAAGCACCATGAAGACGAAAGATTTCCTGTATTTGCTGCTTCACTTCCTCAGAAGGTAACGCATCCTTCCATGAACGAATTTCCATTCGGCTTTGCCGGAAATTTTCAGGCCGAAAAGTTACTTGAAAGATTTCTCTCTTCTTGAGAAAAATTGTCGCACTGGTTTCCGTTGAGACTATGATAGGCAGGTCGGGATCAATTTCTTCTACCTCTCTGCCGTCAAGAGTGGTTTCTGGCGCTTCCAAGTTTCCATGCTGAATCCCACTGTCTGGAAGCTCTGCGAGATAGCGCCAAAGCTGAAGGCGATCTTCTGACGAGAGTTGTTCAGTCAGCTTTTTAACTTCGCTTAAATTGGTTTCCGGCACAATGGTTTCCTCACAACCTTCCGAAATAATCCAAACTTGCAACATGATGCCACATCAGACACAATCCCAGAACAAGTTGAGACAGCAATCGAGATGGAGCCAACGGCTGTGTCGGAGCTAACGGTTGTAAAGTTATAACGTCTCAATCCACACCCCAAGGAATAGCAAATGGCGATTAAGAAATCTGGCCTCTACTCGTCGCTCTGGGCTTCGTGCGACGAACTGCGCGGCGGCATG
The DNA here is from genome assembly GCA_045807745.1 of Pyrinomonadaceae bacterium. GTDB lineage: Bacteria > Acidobacteriota > Blastocatellia > Pyrinomonadales > Pyrinomonadaceae > QHXQ01. The sequence continues at coordinate 46,785 of JBJMGT010000042.1, read as the reverse complement.
GACGCCAGCCAGTACAAGGACTATGTCCTATTCATGCTGTTCATTAAGTACGTCTCCGATAAGTACGCGGACAGCGACGACTTCGCCCCGCCGGTCGTCATCCCGCCGGGCGCGAGCTTCAAGGACATGGTCGCGCTCAAGGGCAAGCCGGACATCGGCGACAAGATCAACAAGCAAGTCATCCAGCCGCTGATTGACGAGAACAGCCGCCTCGCCCGCAGCGACTTCCCCGATTTCGATGACCCCAACAAGCTTGGGGAAGGAGCCGCCAAAGTGGAGCGGCTAAGCAACCTCATCGGCATCTTCCAGAGTCCTGCTCTTGATTTCTCGAAGAACCGCGCCGAGCACGACGACATACTCGGCGATGCCTATGAATACCTGATGCGCCACTTCGCTACCGAAAGCGGCAAGAGCAAGGGGCAGTTCTACACTCCGTCCGAAGTTAGCCGCATCATCGCCAAGGTCATCGGCATCTCGCCGGCGAACACCGTCGCCGCGACGACCGCCTATGACCCGACGTGCGGCTCCGGCTCGCTGTTGCTGAAGGTCGCCGCCGAGGCGGGCAAGCACATCACGCTCGAAGGGCAGGAGAAGGACGTGACCACCGCCGGCCTCGCCCGCATGAACATGATCCTGCACGATTTCCCGACCGCCAACATCCTCAACGGCAACACGCTCGCCGCGCCCAAGTTTAAGGACGGCGAGCGGCTGCGCACTTACGATTACGTCGTCGCCAATCCACCGTTTTCCGACAAGACGTGGAGCACTGGCATCATCCCGGAGAAAGACCCTTTCCAGCGCTTCGAGTGGGGCGTGCCGCCCGCGCGACAGGGCGATTACGCTTACCTGCTGCACATCATTCGCTCGATGAAGAGCAACGGCAAAGCCGCTTGCATCCTGCCGCACGGCGTCCTGTTCCGCAGCCACGCCGAGGCGGTGATTCGCGAAAAGCTCGTCCGCTCCGGCTATCTGAAGGGCATCATCGGATTGCCGGCCAATCTGTTCTACGGCACGGGCATCCCGGCGTGCATCCTCGTGCTCGACAAGGAGAACGCCGCCGCTCGTAAGGGCGTCTTTATGATTGACGCAAGCCGCGGCTTCATCAAGGACGGCAACAAGAACCGCCTGCGCGAGCAGGACATTCACCGCATCGTGGACACCTTTGCCCGCTTCGCCGAAGTGTCGCGTTATGCACGGATGGTGCCGCTGGATGAAATCGCTGACCCAAAGAACGCTTACAACCTGAACCTGCCGCGCTACATTGACAGCACCGAGCCGGAGGACGTGCAGGACATTGACGGCCACCTGCGCGGCGGCATCCCCGCGCGCGACCTTGACGCGCTCGCTCCGTATTGGCAGGTCATCCCCAGCGTCCGCACCGCACTGTTTCAGCCGCAGCGCCCCGGCTACTTTCAACTCGCAACTGACCAAGCGCAGCTCAAGCCGACCATCTTCGGCCACTCCGAGTTCGCCGCCTTCAACGAGAGGGCGACGCGACTCTTCGCCGAGTGGCGCGAGACCAATACGCCGCGACTGAAGGGCTTCGACAAAGGCGGACACCCGAAGGCGCTCATCGAAACCATCGCTGAGGATTTGCTCGCCGCCTTCAAGCGCACGCCGTTGCTCGACGCCTACGACGTGTATCAGCACCTAATGGACTACTGGGCCGAGACGATGCAGGACGATTGTTATCTGATCGCCGCCGACGGCTGGAAGGCAGGCGCACAGCCGCGCGAGATTCGTCAGGTCAGAGACAAAAACAACAAGCTGGTCTGGCCGGAGCCGCACGACTATCTGAAAGGAAAGCGGCGCTTCAAGTCAGACCTCATTCCAGCGCCGATTCTTGTCGCCAAGTATTTCACCGCCGAGCGGGACGCCATCGAATCCATCGAAGGCGAGCTATCCGTCATCGAGCAACAGCTTGACGAGATGCGAGAGGAGCAAACCGGCGAGCAAGCTGACGGCCAGCCGGGGCTGCTCGCGGATGTGAACGAAAGCAAGGAGGGTGAGAAACCAAAAATTACGGCCAAAGGTGTGCAGGCCCGGCTCAAAGTAATTGGTCGCGATCTGAACTTCGCCGACGAACGCAAGGCGTTGGAGGAATATGCCGCCCTGCTCGACCAGCAATCGAAGACAAAGGCCCGGCTCAAAGCCGCGCAGGAAGACTTGGACGCCAAGATTGACGCCAAATATCCCGCGCTGACCGAGGCCGAGATCAAGACGCTGGTGGTGGCTGACAAGTGGCTGGCCGCGCTCCATGCCACCGTGCAGGGCGAACTGGATCGCGTCTCGCAGACGCTGACCGGGCGCATCCGTCAGTTGGCCGAACGCTACGCCACGCCGCTGCCGCAACTGACCGAGGAAGTCGGAGCTTTCTCCGCCCGCGTGGACGAACACTTGGAGAAAATGGGGGCGGTATGGAAGTGAAACCCGGCTACAAGCAGACTGAGGTGGGCGTGATACCGGAGGAGTGGGAGGTTAAACAGTTCACTGAAGTCACTGACTTGATCACATGTGGAATAGCAGCAACGCCGGAATACGTTCCCGAGAGCAGAGGGCATCCATTCTTATCAAGCACCAATGTCAAAGAGGGGCGGGTTGTGTGGTCAGGCTACAAGCACATCAATGCAGCCCTTCATCGTCAACTCTACCGAAACAACCCACCAAAACGAGGAGACATCCTCTATTCCCGAGTTGGAACGTTTGGAGAAGCCGCCGTTATAGACGTGGATTTCGAGTTTTCAGTCTATGTATCTTTGACACTTATCAAGCCCAAAAAAGTTCTCGACAGTTTCTTCTTAATGCATCTGCTGAACAGCGAGGCATACAAAAGGCGGGCAAAGGATCAAATTTACTTGGGGGGAGGAGTAGGTAATCTGAATGTCGATGTTGTTCGTCGTTATCCAATTGTTGTTCCACCCCTCCCCGAACAACGCGCGATTGCGGAGGCGTTGAGCGATGTGGATGGGCTGCTGGGTGGGCTGGATCGGCTCATCGCCAAGAAGCGTGACCTCAAACAGGCCGCCATGCAGCAACTCCTCACCGGCCAAACCCGCCTCCCCGGCTTCCACGGCGAGTGGGTGGTGAAGCGGTTGGGGGAGATCGGTTCGTTTCTCAAAGGAAGCGGAGTCACTAAAGATCAGGCCCGGAGTGGCGCACTTGCCTGTGTTCGATACGGTGAACTCTACACGCGGCACAACGATGTGATTCGTGAATTTTACTCTTGGATTTCGCCGGCTGTAGCCGCTACTGCGACGCAACTTAGAATAGGCGACATTCTCTTTGCCGGTTCGGGCGAAACAAAGGAAGAGATCGGAAAGTGTGCCGCTTTCGTAAACACGGTGGAAGCCTACGCCGGTGGTGATGTCATAATCTTCCGCCCTCAAAACGCGGACGCCGTTTTTCTTGGCTACTACCTGAACACGACACCAATCAACCAACAGAAAGCCAGTCGCGGGCAAGGCGATGCCGTTGTCCACATCAGCAGCGCGTCCCTTGCGGCGATCACTTGCTCGCTTCCATCGCTCACCGAACAAACCGCCATCGCCGCCGTGCTCTCCGACATGGACGCCGAACTCGCCGCACTGGAACAGCGCCGCGAAAAGTCCCGCGCCCTCAAGCAAGCCATGATGCAGGAACTACTCACCGGCAAGACGCGGCTCGTCGCCGCGGGAGGCTCTCATGCCCGAACAACCTCGCCCTGAACGTGTGACGCAGAACCGCGTCATCGCCCTCTTCACCGACCAGACCCGCGCCGACTGTCTCGGCTATCGCTACCTCGGCGATTGGAGCAAACGCGCAAACAATCGCCCCATCGAAACCAACCTGCTGCGGCAAAACCTGAAAGCGCGCGGCTACTCTGACGCACACATCTCCGCCGCCCTGCAAAAGCTAGAGACTGCGGCAGACGCCACCGGACTCACGCTCTATCAGGCCAACCTGCGCACCTACCAACTGCTGCGCTACGGCGTGCCGGTGCAGATTGCCGCCGGGCAGGCCCACGAAACCGTCCATCTGGTGGATTGGGAACGCCCGGACAAGAACGACTTCGCCCTCGCCGAAGAGGTCACGCTCAAGCGTGGCGGCTACCAGCGGCGGCCCGACATCGTGCTCTACCTCAACGGCATCGCCGTCGCCGTGATCGAACTCAAACGCAGCTCCATCGAAGTGGCCGACGGCGTGCGCCAACTCATCACCAATCAGGAGGAGATTTTCAACCTCGGATTTTTCACCACCGTCCAACTCGTCTTCGCCGGCAACGACTCGCAGGGGCTGCGCTACGGCACGACGGGCACGCCGGAGAAGTTTTTCGTCGAGTGGAAGCCGCAAACCGCCGATGCCCTCGCGCCCGGCGCGCTGCTCGACCGCCCGCTGGCTGAGATGTGCGAAAAGTCGCGCCTGCTCGACCTCGTCCGCAACTTCGTCATCTTCGACGGCGGGCAGAAGAAGGTGCCGCGCCCGCACCAGTTCGTCGGCGTCAAGGCCGCGCAGGAGCGCGTCCGTCGCGGCGAGGGCGGCGTCATCTGGCACACGCAAGGGTCGGGCAAGAGCATCCTGATGGTGCTGCTCGCCAAGTGGCTGCTCGAACACGACCCCGACGCGCGCGTCCTCATCATCACCGACCGCGACGAACTCGACAAACAGATCGAGGGCGTGATGAAGAACGCCGGTGTCATCGGCGCGGACTCGCCCTCGCCCCGCGTCACTTCGCAGAATGAGCTTGAGGAGAAGCTGACCGCCCCGAATCCGCGCCTGCTGTGCGCCCTGATTCATAAATTCAAGCTGAATCTTGAGGGCGCTGTGCCAAAGGTTCACGGGCGCTTCTATGTCTTCGTGGATGAATGTCACCGCACGCAGGGTGGCAAGATGAACAAGCAGATGAAGCGCTGGCTGGAACACGCCATCTTCATCGGCTTCACCGGTACGCCGCTTCTGCGCAAAGACAAACAGACGACGCGCGAAGTCTTCGGCACGAACATCCACACCTACAAATTCCACGAGGCGGTGGACGACAAGGTGGTGCTCGACCTGAAGTACGAAGCCCGCGACGTGCCGCAGCGTTTGACCTCGCAGCAGGCCATCGATGCGTGGTTCGCGCAAAAGACGAAAGGGCTGAACAATTTTCAGAAGGCGGTCGTGCGCAAACGCTGGGCGACGATGGAAGCGTTGATGAGTTCCAAAGAGCGGAAGGATCGAATCATCAACAACATCATCGAGGACTTCAGCCTCAAGCCCCGCCTGAACGAAGACCGGGGCACGGCGATTCTAGTCGTGGCTTCGATCTACGACGCCTGCCACTACTTCCGCCTGTTGCAAAACACCAGCTTCGGGCCATACTGCGGCATCATCACCTCCTACGAGCCAACCCCGGGCGAAATCGTCCTCGAACCACCGAACAGCGACAAACGCTATAAATTCGACACCTACACCCAGCACGTGCTGAGGCCGGGGCAGACGACGAAGCAGTACGAGGACGAGATGAAGCGCCGCTTCATCGAGGAACCCGCCAACTGCAAACTGCTGATCGTGGTGAGCAAGCTGCTGACCGGCTTCGACGCGCCGAGTTGCACTTACATCTATCTCGACAACGAGATGCGCGATCACAACCTATTCCAAGCAATCTGCCGCACCAACCGGCTCGACGGCGACGACAAGCCCTACGGCCACATCGTTGACTACAAGGGACTGTTTGAGCAGGTGCAGAACTCCATCGCCGTCTACAACTCCGATGAGCTGGACGTTGACGAAAGCGGCGACAACGGCAACGTGGTGTTGAAAGACTGGCGGACAGAAGGCAAGAAACAGCTCGACGTAGCCCGCGAGTCGCTCCGGTATCTGTGCGAGCCTGTCCCGCCGCCGCGCGAGATGGAGCAATACCTACACTACTTCTGCGGCGACGCCAACGACCCCCAAGCTCTCACCAACACCGAACCGCTACGCATCTCCTTCTACAAGGGAACGGCCGCCTTCCTGCGCGCCTACGCGGCGATTGCGGGAAATCTTGACGAGGCAGGTTATTCGGCGGCGGAGATTGCCACGCTGGAACGTGAGACGCAGTTCTACGCCGACACGCGGGCGGCAATCAAAAAGCATTCGGGCGAGGAACTGGACATCAAGCCTTTCGAGGCGGACATGCGCCACCTCATCAACACCTACGTCCAAGCCGACCCCGCCGCCGAACTCGGCAGCCTGAGCCAGCTCACTCTGACCGAGATGATCATCGAGACTGGCATCCACGACGCCATCGCCCGCAAGCTAAACGCCAAGGGCCAACTCTCACGAAACGCCGTTGCCGAAGGCATCATCAACAACGTCCGCAAGACGATCATCCGCGACCAACTGACCGACCCCAGATTTTACGCGGAGATGTCGAAGCTGCTCGACGACTTAATCAAGCAGCAGCGCGACGACGCGGCGGATTACGAGCGATTCCTGAAAGACGCCGAGGCGCTGGTGATGCGGCTGGCGAGGAAGCAGCCGACGGCGAATGTTCCGGCCGCGCTGCACGGGAAAATCGAAGCCACCGTGCTGTTCAATAATTTAAGCAGCATCCCAGCAACGACCTTCCAATGCCCGGCGGACGATGAGGAGAGGGCGGCGCTGGCGCTGGCGCTTGATCAGGCCATGCGGGAGCGGGCCCCGGCGGGATGGAAGGGCGACCACGCGCGCGAAGCGCAGGTGCTCAACGCGCTATTCCCGCTGATGTCGCGAGACCGCGTGGCGACGCAGGCGATTTTCGAGATCATCAAACATCAGGGCGGCTATTGATGGACGAGACGCTCCAGATCGGCGAGCTTTCGATTCAGGTGTCGAGGAAGGACATCAAGCACGTCCATCTTTCCGTCCACCCGCCCGACGGCCGCGTCACCCTCTCCACCCCGACCGCCACCCGCCTCGACGTGGCCCGCGCTTACGCCGTCAGCAAACTCGGCTGGATACGCGAGCAACAGCAAAAGCTCAGAAACCAAGCGCGCGAAACGCCACGGCAGTTCGTCACACGCGAAAGCCACTACCTTTGGGGGCGGCGCTATCTGCTCACCGTCGCCCACGCCGACGCCAAGCCTCACGTCCGCCTCGACCACAGGCGCATCACCCTCACCGTGCGCCCCAACAGCAACGCCGAGAAACGCGCTGCGGTTATGCACGAGTGGCACAAGACGCTGCTCCACGAGGTCGTCCCGGCGTTAATCAAGAAGTGGGAAGCGAGATTCGGCGTCCAAGTGAAGCGTTACTTTCTTCAGCGCATGAAAACCCGCTGGGGCGGTTGCAACCACCTCGTCGGCCACATCCGCCTCAACACGGAACTCGTGAAGAAGCCGAAAGACCTGCTCGAATACATCATTGTCCATGAAATGGCTCATCTGTTGGAGCCGACGCACAGCGAACGCTTTACGGCCCTACTTGACCGCCACTACCCGACTTGGCGGGAAGCCCGCGCTGAACTCAACGAGTTGCCCCTGTCGGCAGAGTCTTGGAAGAAATGACAGTCACCGCATTGCGCGCGACTTTAAGATGGCGAAGCAAATATGCTGACGAAGAAATTACATCTGACGAGGACATGATGAGCAACGATCTCACACCGGAAAAGCATGTGGCTTATGAGTGGATAACAGAGGGCTGCTATCCATACTATTAAAAATCGGTGTAACTTTCTAAAGGTTTATATTGAGCTTCTGGTCTGCCAATGGTCTGCCAACTAGCCCAAACGTGCCCAATCTCAGCCGACACAAGCATAATCGAAGATGAGAAAAGCTCAATAGAAATGCACAAAACACTACTTAGCTTTACTCAGACAAAGAGCTTCCTTGAGACTGCAAAACCTTTATCATCGGTTCGATTCCGATCGCCGCCTTTAATAATTCTTTAATTTCAACAACTTAACAACAGACGAGTGGCACTGCAAAGTGCCACTTTTATCCGTGGTAGTAGGAAGGGTAGTAACCCTTTGCCCTTTTTGAATTGATTATGATCTGAGCGGCTTTGTACAGACTTGTATTACTTTGTATTTCCTTGGATGTGTTGGTATGAAAATCGGGAAGAAAATAAAAGACCTCTGCCCGCATGGGTGCGGCTTAGTGGTGGGCGTATTCCTGAACGCGAGCCTCTCTTCCGTCAGTCGTTACTCTGAACTTTGAACGGGGATCAGTTTTACTCTCTCGCAGCCAGCTCTCGACCTCATCCACTCCCCAGCGGTCGCCTTCGACGGCGAGCCGCTTCCGGACGGAAGCCATCCTCGATGGGCCACAGTTCAAACTTATTCGCTGCCTCGTTGAAGCGGAGTTACGTGCCGTAAATCTGCCTCTCCACCTCCCGCAGCAGGATTCTGTCCTCCGGCATGGTGCGTCTATCGGGTCTGCCTCGCCCTTAGCCGACGGCATCTTTCCGCATGGGGAAATACTTCTTCTGATATGTCAGCACGCGAGCGCCCGCCGCGCAGGGAAGTTTCGCGCGACCGCGCGCCTTTACGGCTTACCGAGACAAGCCTTGCACGCAGCGTCGGTGTAACGCTGGCGGCAGATGTTCATGACCTGCTCCGCCGTGCGGCGCACGAGGATGCCCCTGTAGTCCTGGCACGTGTTCGCGGAGAGCTTGCTGATCGTCGGCTGCTGCACGACGACCTGCCCCGCCTGCACCGCCGTGAAGCGCGACCCGTCAACGTCCGACCGCAGGTCAACAGCGTCCTCGCCATGCCTTAACTGCAAGGCTGCGCCGGATTCAGGGTCTGCGGCCAGTAAGACGACCTGCTGTCGGCGCGTGTCGAGCGTCAGGACGGCGTTGCCCGACGGGTCGAACGTGACGTAACCTCCTCGCTCCTGACCCGTCGCGTCGTAGATCAGCACGCCCGCGGCCTTCTCGCCGCGCGGCACGCGCTTGCCGTTGATGACGGCGTCGGGCAGATCGCCGCCGACGCGCACGCGCTCGACGCCGTTCTGATCAACGACGACCAGCTCCGAGACGCGCAGCGACTGAGGCGCTGCTGGCTGCTGCGCCCGCGCCGCCTGCCGTGCCTCCGAGCGGCGCGCGAGCGCCGACGAAGCGACCAAGCCGAGCGTGATCAGCCAGGCGCACGCGGACAGGCGCAGCCAGCGCTCCAGCCTGCGCGTGCGTGTGAGCAGAGATTGAAGTTGCGAGTCTTGCCTCTCCATCGAAACTCCTCCTCGACCGTGTGACTGACAGGAATTATTTACGCGAAGCTATCTCAAAAATCATTCTAACCGAATCAGGAATGTGATTTTCCTGAACATTTTGGAGCGCGCATCTGTGGCTTCGTATTTATTGAGATAGCTTCGCGTTATCGCCCACGTTACAAATACAAACGGGTAGCTAAATGCCGCAACCAAGCTGAGGACAAATCCTGTCCAGACTGCCAATTTATTCTCTTCATGAATTTATCTCTATCGCAGAATTCAAGCCACCATTGCGAGGTATAGACTTCGTCTTATATACATTCTTGAAGCGAACGCGAATTAGCCAGAAAATCATCAACAGCAATGGCATGCCAGCCAGAACCATTATTTTTGGTCCGCCCAATAAAGGGAATACCCGTTTCTGTCCCAGGAACGATCCTGTGGCGATGAACAGCCCAAAGCACATGCGCCAAAGATGTCGCGCGATTCGCTGCCGACCGAAAACCCCGCCACGCACGAGCATGCGAACGTCACCGGCGGCGGCGAGCAGGGCGATTGAACCGAGGAAAAAGAACATTCCTGCGGGGACTCCCTTTAATGTTCCCGTCGGGGTTTGTGCCACTTCTATCCCCTTTATCAGGGTGAGAACCCCAAACGTCAAGGCAAACACAAGCGCGGCCCAATCCAATACGCTCGTTTCTCCACCTCGCCGCCTGGCGGTTAACCACGCGGTTGTCACCATGTAGCACGCGAATAGGCCGCCGAAAACATTGCCCAGATACGCCGCGCTTAAACCCATGACAAGCATCGCGACGAAAAATAGGTTTCCCGACCGTCCGTGCCGTCGGGAACCTTTCCGGAAAGACATTGCGGCTACCCCGGACAGCAACCCCAGGCTGCCAGCGCAAATATGAATGACTAATATTGGTAATCGCATTTTTCCGCCGTCCTTAGCTAGTGGCCAACCCCCGCTCGCCGGCCTGCTCCTTCCATCGCTGAGCGTTTACACCCATCACGAGAAGCCATAGCGTCAGCAATAATTCCGCAATCCCAGACGGCAGCAGAATGAAGGATATACGAGCCCTGAAGGCAGGTGCGATGAAGTTCGCAAAGCCAATGATCAAGTAGCTCGAGCCCGCGACCGCCAACAGCACGCCGAAAATCCTGGGCAGGAAGATCGACCGGCAAATGAGGTATCCAAGCAATAGGCTACTGAATCCGAAAAATATTAGCGTGATCTGGTAGCCCTGTCCGTGCAACCGGAGCGACACGAGCGCCAACTCCTGCAACTGCTCCGGGCTAAATACATTCAAGTCACGGGTGCCGCCCAGGAAGATCAGGGGCGCGAAATGGCCGAGGGTACTGACGGCTAGAATGGCGACGTGCATGAGCCTAAAGAAGGCTGCAAGCAAAGAGAGACTCCTGCCCACCGGCTTAAGCAACTCATAGAAGAGAAGCGCCAAGGCAGTATCGCATGCGAGATTGATGAGATCAGCGGCACCACCCAAACGGTATAAGAGTTCATGTGCCAAGATGTTGGCCGCCGTCGCGGCGGCGTCGCCACGAACTAAAAGCCTGCCGCGTACAAATATTTCTGCGAACACGGCCGTGACAATGACAATTAAGTATAAGGTGCCTGCAATTCTGGCCTTGAGACGTGGCGACGCTTCTCTCATCCGTTCCATCATTCATAGACTCCATGAGGGGCCACGACGACTAACGGCGTAAGCCCAAGACCAGCGTGCCGAGAAACCCTTCGGTCATTTTGTACGTTGAAATTCGCCGCGCAGCTGCATCGGCTTACGGTCTGGCAGAATGAAAGTAAACTCTATGACGTGTTTGTCCGCGTCAATTATGGTGAACGCCATACGCTTCACCAATCCTCCCTGCGTGCCTCCGGCGACATCGAGAAAACTGAACTCGATCGTCTTTCCATCCGGCGATAACTTGCCTTCAAAACGTGGCCGATTTCCGGCGTCACAATAATGGGTCGCGAGCAAACGATCCCCGTCCAAGTAGAACATAGTGATCTCGTGATCCGGAGGTTTCCCATCGCCTCTATTCCCCTCATGCACAATTGCGGTACCGCTGGATGCGAGGCGAATTGTGAGGCTGAGCGGTATGCCCACAATCGTACCTTGCCAGGAACCCACCAAGGTTTTCATTTTCTCGAACGCCTTCTGCGCGTCTGATTGCGCCGCGGGTTGAGTTGGTTGCGACATGGTCTGAGCAACAGATGTCCCGCGCGCCATCAGGACCATCAGACAAATCAGCATTGCCGGCAGAAGAGTTCCCGTTCGCAACCCGAACAGTTTTGAGCGTTGTGTCATGCGGTGGTTAACATCATCGTGAGAGCCTCCACGCTCTGCATTGTTTTGAGCAAAGTTGACTGTTGCTTGCATCTTCTTTTCCTTTCGGTTTGAGCCTAACTTTTTCGAGCCTGTCCTTGAGAGCCTATAGTCTTTGAACTTCCAAGTCTCCACAGGCTGTAATTAGATTGTAAAAAGTTGTACCGGAAGGAAGCGGACTGTTTCTAGTTTTTGAGCCGAGTTGAAGGAGCGGGGGATAAAATGCGGGATTGATTCGCCGTGGTTTATTCGATGAAGCGATAGCCGAGTCGGTGAACGGTAATAATGTGCTGCGGCTCCGACGGGTCTTGTTCGATTTTCTGCCGCAGCTTGGCGATATGATTGTCAACCGTGCGCGTCACCGGGGTGCTATCATATCCCCACACTTCGTCCAGCAGTTGATCACGTGTGACGATTTCACCTCGACGCCGGATCAGGTAGCGCAGGATCTCAAATTCGCGCGCTGAAAGTTCTAATGCTCGCCCGCCTTTGCGCGCCGCGTATTTTTTGAAATTCAATTCCACATCGCCAAATTTAAAACTTTCGATGTCAGCGACTTGCTTTGCGGCCCTGCGCAAATGGGCCCTAATGCGCGCGAGCAGTTCCTTAATGCTAAATGGTTTCGTCACGTAATCATCTGCGCCAACTTCCAGGCCGACCACCTTGTCAATCTCCTGACTCCGGGCGGTCAGCATCAGAATTGGAGTCTCGATCCCGCGGGCGCGCAAGGTGCGGCACACGTCTATGCCGCTCATCAAAGGCAGCATCACATCGAGCAGAATGATGTCAGGTTTCTCGGTCGAGGCCTTCTCCAAGCCTTCCTTCCCATCGCGTGCTACACAGACCTCATAGCCTTCATACTCACAGCTATCTTTTAGACCGAGCACCATGTTGGGTTCGTCTTCGATGATCAGGACTTTGGTCAACTTTATCTTTCTCCTATGACTAACTTTGAGCATCAGCCGTCCTGCGCGGACAGCGGAAGGCGAATCGTAAAACGACTTCCCTGACCAACCTCGCTTTCGACGGAGATGGTTCCCTGATGAGCTTCGATAATGTGCTTCACCAGAGATAAGCCCAGGCCGCTGCCCTTTACGTCATGAACCAGTCCGTTGCCCACGCGGTAGAACTTCTCGAAAATCTTTGCCTGTTCAGCGCGCGGAATGCCAATGCCGTGATCAGCTATTTCAATAGACAGCTCAGCTCCGCGCCTTTCCGTCGTGATCGAAAGCTGCTTCACCTCGCCCGAATATTTAATGGCATTATCAAGCAGATTTGAGATGGCCTGCGCCATCGCATCGCGATCAATTAAGACCGACGGCAGATCAGGTTGGATGTTTGTTTGAAGGTCAAAGCCGGAATTGATGATCTGATAGCGATAGCTGGCAAGCACATGCTCAATCACTTCTGCCATATCACCATTGGCGAAAACATACGTTTTCCGTCCGGCCTCGATTTTTGAGAAATCGAGGATGTTATCGATCAGCTTGTTCAAACGTAGGCTTTCATGCCGGATGATCCGGTAGTACTCCGTCTTCTTCTCTTCACTGTTAACGCGACCCAGTTCGAGGATTTCAGAAAACAGGCTGAGTAACGAGAGCGGTGTCTTTAGTTCATGCGAGACATTTGCGACGAAATTTGATTTCGCTTGCGCCAGCCGCGCCTCGCGGTCGGTGGCCCGGAGGGTCAGGGCCATACCACAAAGTAAGAATACTAGGACGATGAAAGTTACCCCGGCACTACGCATAAAACTGTCGCGCGCGAGTTCATCGAGATTTGTATTTTTCAGACCGATTCTCGCTTTCCAATTCGAGAACGGAGGATCAAAGTTGGTTTCGAGAAAGTATCCTTTTTGAGCCGCCGCGTTTGAATAAAGCACCCGGCTGTTCTCGTCGCTAATCGTGAACGCTATGTCTGATATAGCTGATGAGGCAGTGTTCGCATGATATATGTTTATGATCTTACCTATACTGCCCGCTATCAAGTCATCGCTGACAAAACCTTCGTTTAATAAGACACCCGCAAAACCGCTCTGCGCTCCTCTTGTTAGCTCCTTCAACGGATAAAACAGATATGCTCCTTGACGACTGCCGGGCGGACATGTGGGACAGGAATGATCTACGAATAAATACTTGCGATTGTCGTCAACAAAATTTTGGGCCAGCCGCGATTGGTTAAATAGAGACAGAATGTCGGACTGCGCGGGAGTGAATGCTGCCTGAGGGGTTTTCACGAATTTGTCTGAATACACATACGCATAACTATTTGTTTCCTTGCCATCGGCGTAGGCGAAAGCAAAAATCTCTTCGATCTCTGAATGCGCACGCTTTACGTCTGCAAAATATTTTCCGAACTCTGCCGCGGCTCCGGCGGACGAAAGGTGGCTGCTGTCGATCGGGTTCAAGGTTTGAGTTGCAACGCCCTCCAGGCGTTGTGTCATTTGGTGCTCTACGTTGGTTATCCCCTGTCGAAGATTGTCCTTGAATGCGCCTTTGGTTTTGTTCTGGAGTTCTGCGAGCGATTGATATTGCAAATAAGTCAGTAGCAGGATGGGAAGGAACACGCCGACTGATGCCAGTACGGTCAGCTTTTTTCGCAGCGATAGTTTGCCGATTGCATCTCGGAACATACTGGGCGAGATCATACACCGAGATTCTATAGACAGTTGCCACTCGTTCGCACCGAAATTGTAAAAAGTTGTCACCCCCGACCGGCGCTCTCTACCTGCCCGACTCGACCGACGCCGCTCTCTCGCCGCGCGCGCTCGAGGGCATGACCACGTCGCGGCTGCCCGTCACCTTCTTCGGGCCGCACGACCCGCACATTCTGGACGGAAGGCTGGGGCGCGGCGGCACGCCGATCATCCTCAGCAGCGCGAGCGGTCTCGAGGAGATGGCGGAGGAGTTGCTGCTATACCTGGTCGCCTTCGGCTTGCTGTACATTAACGGCAAATATCATTTCAGCCTGTTACTTCTGAGTGCGACGAAGATTGATACCTACAGCCGAAGCTACTTCTTAGGATCAAGCACGCCTTCTTGAATACAAGCGCTATGACCTCTTTTTGCTGTCGTCAAGAAGCCTCACAGGAGAAGCACCGTCTATAAAATCCGGTAGTAGAAACGGTAGTAGTGACCTGTCTGTATCTGCTTGTATGTGTTTGTACGCACGTAGCCCAAAGTGTAGAAAAATACATGTAGGTACATGCACTTATAAGTAGGTACAAAACAGTTCCAGAGGTGGGCCTTCAAAACACAAGCGTCTGAATCGAATGGGGCAGACTCTTCACTTCCGCGGCTTGCCCCGCCACCCACAGGTAATAGGCAACTTCTTTGGCGCTTTGATTCATGACCACCACCGCTACCTTGCCGTCCGGGTTGATGTAAGCCGTTGCCAGGAGCGCGCTGCGGCTCGGCGAACTGACTATGCGCTTAGCACCGGGGCGGATGAATTTGGAGAAATGCCCGATGTAATAATATGAGTTCGTGTAGATTAACTGCCCTGTGCTCGTATCGGCGTGCAGCGGGGCGAAGCAGAAATTATGCACGTGATTGGGGCCGCCCATTTCATCCAACAGAATATTCCAGTCCGTCCAGCCCGTCGTGCCATCATTGAAATCATTGATCATGGAGCGGCCGTAGCGTTCGCCCAAACTCCAATCATGCACTTTCTGCCGGTCAAAACTATCCGCACAACCTTCGGTAAAGAGCAGGTGTTTATCAGGAAACGCATCACGCACCAATTTCACATTATCAAACATAGGCTCGCCGCCGCTCCAAGGCTCGTACCAATGATAACCAATGCCCCACACATATTGCGCAGCTTCGGGGTCGGTTAAAATCGTGCTGGCGCGCTGGTACACCAGATCGCGGTTATGATCCCACACGATGATCTTCTTAGCGCCCAAGCCGGCCCGGCGCATGGTCGGCCCGAGATAATGCTTGAGAAAGTCGCGCTCCTCTTCGGCCGTATAGATACAGGATTCCCACGTTTGCGTCGCCATCGGCTCGTTCTGAATCGTAATGCCCCAGATGGGTATCCCTGCCTGCTGATAGGCCTTGATGAACTTCGTGTAGTAGTTAGCCCAAGCTTGATAAAACTCCAATTTTAATTTTCCGCCGTGCAGCATATCGTGATTGCTTTTCATAAAGGCCGGCGGACTCCAAGGGCTGGCGAAGATCGTCAGGTTGCCGCCCGCCGTGACCAGCGCTTGTTTGATCAACGGCATGCGATATTGCTTGTCGTGCGCGACGCTGAAAGACTGCAACTCCTTGTCGCCTTCGGTGACGTAGGTGTAACTGCTGCTGGAGAAGTCGCAACTGTGAATGTTGGTGCGCGCCAGCGTATAACCGATCCCTTTTTCTGCGTCATAATAAGCATGCAAAATTTCCTGCTGTTTGGCCGGCGGTAGTTTGGCAAACGTCTCGGCGGCGGCGTCCGTAATTGCGCCCCCGATCCCTAAATGGGTTTGATAAGTCTTACCCGGATCGACGAAGACACAGACCTGCGTCTCCAAGGGCTGACCAATCGGTTTGAAGGTCAAGTTGTCGGTAGCTGTGATTCTGTAATCACTTTTCTCCGCCGTGGTATAGACAACAATCTTTCTCCCTGCGGGCGAAAATGCTTTTGCGGCAGGAGCACGATTGCGAGTCTGGGCCGAAGTGGATTTGATATTTTGCGGCAACAAGCACGCCGCGGAAGAGACCAGCAAAAAATTGCGCCGATTTATTTTCATAGCGAGTTAGCACTCCTTTAAGCTTTAACCTAATGCGGGACAGGCTCGTTTGGCTTGACCACACGAATCCAGTGATCGGTGAACTTAGTATGCATGCCGGGCAATTCAACCTTTGGCATGTGGCACGTCACGCAACGCTGCTTACTGACGGGGCAGGCGGCCGCCATCGGCTGAGACCGCCGGGTTGTTGGCGGGCCGTCGAGATGACAGGCCAAGCATTTTGCATCGTAGAAACTGGCCTCGTGCTGCACACCTTCGTGGGGGTTATGACAGGCGAGGCAACTGATGCGCGCGTCAACCTTATTGTGACCGGGACTATTGAAGATGCGATAGGCTTGGAAGCGTATGTTGCTGAGACCACCCTGCTCCGGCAAGAGCATCGCCTGCTCGTAGTTGAGATGGCACGAGCCACAGAACTCCTGTGTTAGCTCGTTGGCGTTTAGCCGGCCCGGATTAAAAATTTGCGGCTCATTCAGATTCTTACTCCGCGCGGCCGCAACGTGCCGCGCGCCCGGCCCATGACAGCCTTCACAGGTCACACCCGGCGTGAGGTGCTCTAACTGTAGCTGCGGGCCATTGACGGCTGTGGGCGCATGACAGCCGAAACAGTTCTTTGCTTCCAACTGACTGATGGGGCGACCCAAGGCCTCTTCGAGCGCGCCGGAAGCCTGATGTGTCTGCCCGACCGTGAAGTCGAGACCCTGAAGCCCCTGATAATAACTGACCCTGCTTTCGTAGAGCGCGCCGTTGTGCCGAAAGACATAAGTCTGCCCGACCATACCTTGGCCGAAACAATAAAGGAGGGCTTCAGAGATCGTACTTATGCCGTCGGTAACGGTATAGATGCTGCGCTCGCCCTGGCGCGTAATCTGATAAGTGTAAGGGCCGTTGCGAAACGTCATTTGTGGATGCCGGCTGAGCACCGCACAATCTGCGGCCGCTGCGAGGGCGCGGAACATCGGCGTGGTCGCCTGCGTCGCCGCCTCCTGCTTGTGGCACTGCGTGCATGCGCTGCTGCCGACGTAGCCTGTGCCGGCATAGTCATGCGCGCGCCAGCGAGTTAAAGGATCAGGCCCGCGCATCTGTCTCTGACCGTGTAGCGAGCGCGGCTGCCACAGACAGAGGACAGCGCAGATCAGAAGTATGATCGAAGCCAGAGAACTCTTAAGCTTACTTGTCATTGTGTGCGCTCGACCAAATGTAGCGCAGTATTAGATGTCGTGGGAATTATAAACGCGCAACGCGCCAAGTAAGAATCCGAAAACTACGGCGCGACTCTGTGGGCACAGTCCATGTCCGGTTGATGAGGTGCTGTAGTGCGAACAGCAATGGCTACGCAAGGCGATTTTGTAACGCGTTGTAAGCTGCGCCGAGTGCGCCGGCGAGACCGCCCAGCCGGGCCGGCACAACGGGCACGGGCCCGTCTTCCGGTCGCCACTCCAACCGTTCAAGAAAACGCGCTAACGGCTCGAACAATGTGGGCCCCGCAGCAGCGATCCCGCCGCCGATGATGACGACTTCCGGATCGAAGATGTTGATGAACGAAGCGACCGCGCAGGCCAGTTGATAGACGGAGCGCAACCAGATGTAGCTCGCCTCCACGTCGCCGGCGCGATGCGCTTCGACCAGTTTACGGGTCGCGTTGAAGCGGCCGTTGGAGCGTAAGGAGAGCGTGCTATTGCCAATGGCATCTTCGAGGCTACCCGGAATGTAGGCTGCATCAGATTGGCCGTCAACATTAAGTGAGACGTGGCCCAGATCGCCCGCACGGCCCGAGCGCCCCTTCACCAATCGGCCATCTGACCAGAGCGCCCCGCCGACGCCTGTGCCGAGTGTGAGCAAAACGGCGTGCCGACAACCGCGCGCCGCCCCTTGCCAGAC
Source organism: Pyrinomonadaceae bacterium (assembly GCA_045807745.1). Classification (GTDB taxonomy): domain Bacteria; phylum Acidobacteriota; class Blastocatellia; order Pyrinomonadales; family Pyrinomonadaceae; genus QHXQ01. Next base: position 28,696 of record JBJMGT010000042.1, on the reverse strand, counting down.
CTCGCCGAGAAGTGCGGCCTGCGCATCGTTGAGCACCGGAATCTTGCGCTCGGCTTGCAGATGCTTAGTCCAGTCGAGACCTTGCAGGCGGTAGAGCCGACTTGAGACGCGGGCGATGGAGCGCCCGTCAGCGGCGACGAGACCGGGCGCGGCCACGCCGATCCAACGCGCGCGCCTGCCCCGTCCTTCTTCCAGCGCGATCAATTGCCGCCGCACTCGTTCAGCCCACACGGCGCTTTCGTCATCTTCAGTCGGACAAGTCGAATGATCGAGCAGCGTGCCGTCGGTGCTGACAGCCACCGCCTTGATATTCGTCCCACCCAGATCAAACCCGACCGCGTAGTCCATCGCTTCATTTAACGCAGGGGTCGAAGTTACGAACTGCGCCGGTTGATAAGTTGTGAGTTTCGCTTGCTGCATCAAGCCGGCCCTTTCACTCATCGGCCATTCACTTATTGAGCTTTGCTTGCGCATTGGTCGCCAATGCATTGACACGCTTCTGCCATTCGGCCGGCGTGGCCGCTTTCAGTTGCGGCAACTCGGCGGCCGCCACCACCAGCTTTTTGATACTCGGAATGACGGCAAACTCCAGCGCCGCTTTCGGCTTCGCCGCTTGCTCGATGGTCGCGAGGCGCGCCTCGCGCCAACCGTTTGGCGGCGCAACGCCGGTCGATAAATAGGTCAACGCCTCCAACCCGACTGTGCCGAGATCGGACATGTCCTGCGCCAGCGGTTCTGCATCGCGCAGCACGGGCGACTGCGCGATGATCGCATCGAGCGCGGGGCGCGCATCGCGCCACTCTGTGAGCGTCAACTTTAAATTTTCCTGATAGGCATTGAAGCGCGGCGCATCTGACAGCAGCGCGTCAACGGCCGACGCTAAGGGTCGCGCCTCGTCAGCATCGGCGTGCGCCGCGTCCACCAGACTCGTCAGAGGGCTGAGCATCGTCGTCGGGTGCATCTGCCCGCGCCGATACTCCTTGACCGGCTCGACGATGGCGACCAGCGTTGCGAGCGGCCCGACATCCGCGCCGCCAGTCAGCCGCCGGAGCAACACCTGCTGATTGCGTTTGTGCATCAAGCCTAACTCTTCAAGTTGCGCGCTCAGGATGGCGAGCCGGCGATACATGTCGTCAACATCCGTCACGTTGCGCGGCGACCAGAGTCGTTCGGCAATGGCGGCCATGCGCGGCCAGATGCGCGAGTCTACCGTTTCGGGGCTGACGTACTCGCTCCACATCGTCGCCTCGCCGCCGAGGATGTGCGCGGCCTGTTGCGCTGTGAGCGCACTGTCGGCGGGGATCGGATCGACGAGATAATGCTGCGCGGTCGGGTACATCAGATCGAGATAGTAGCCCGCAGACAGTATGCCGTCGTAGCCTAGCTTCGCGGCGTCGGCGAGCGAGGCGGGGCCGCGCCATGATTGAATCACGACATTGTTTGGCAAGTCGGGATGCAGAATCTCATCCCAGCCGACCATCCGCTTGCCATATTTTTTGAGTGTCTGCGCGACGCGCTGATTGAAGTAGGCTTGCAGCGCGTGGTTATCTTTGATGCCCTTAGCTTTCATGAAGGCCTGAATCTGCGGATTCTTGTCCCACTGTTTGCCTTCGTTCTCGTCGCCGCCGATGTGCATGTAAGCGTCCGGGAAGAGCGCCGCCATCTCGCCGAGGAAGTCGTCCAAAAATTTATAGACCTCTTCGCGCGTCGGGTCTAAGGCCGGCTCCATGATGCCGGGCTGGCGCTCGATCTGATAGGGCCCCGGCGCGCTCGCCAACTCCGGATAACCGACCAACCAACTGGTCGCATGCCCCGGCATGTCAAACTCCGGCACGACGCGTATGCCGCGCATGCGCGCGTACTCGACGATGTCGCGTACTTGCGCCTGCGTGTAGTACATCCCGTCCGATCCCAGCAGTTGGAGCTTCGGATATTTGCGGCTCTCGACGCGGAAGCCTTGATCCTCGGTCAAGTGCCAGTGCAAGACGTTGAGCTTGACGGCGGCCATGCCGTCCAGATTGCGCCTGAGTACTTCGACGGGTTGAAAGTGGCGGCCCGAATCAATCAGCAGCCCGCGCCAGCGAAAACGTGGCTGATCCTGAATGCTGACGGCCGGTAGAAAATAGCCGCCGCGGTCACCTTCGAGCAGTTGCAGAAAAGTCTCCAGTCCGCGCAGTGCGCCGACCGTCGTGGGCGCTTCAAGGTGCGCCTGCTGGTCGTTAACCGTGAGCGTGTATGACTCGTTCTCTTCGACTGCGGGCAAGCCGAGACCGGGGCTGTGACTTTCAACAACCAGCGCGGCGGTGTTAGCCTCGCTCGCTAAGCCGCGGGCCAACGTCAGTCCGGTGCGTCCTTCCAGACGGCGCAACACGCGCGCGATACCAGCCTGCAAGCGTTCGTCCGGCGGCCCCTGCAAGGCCACAGTGAACGTGGCCGCCACCGCGAGGCGGCCGGGCTGAAACTGCATCTGCGCCGGCACGGGCATCAGGTGGTGTCGGGCCGGCGCGGGGCCGTCCGCCGGGCGTGGTTGTTGGGCACGCACGCTGACGGCGCAGAGCAAAGGCAGACCGAGCAGAATGGTTTTGATTAATCTCATGTGCCCTTAATAAATGAAGAACGAGCGCAAACTCGCAGAGCCAAAAGTTTGTTGCCGGGTCGGCGCATGCGCCCCTGCCGCACGAACACCCTCTGGCCACGATGTGCCTCACAGAATCGGCCGCAACCGTGTCGGCAGGAGAAAACGGTAGTGTTGCAGGGTAAGCTTGGCTTACAGGCGAGTCAACGGTTTTACAGTAAACTAACAGGTTAACTTAACTGTTAACGGTAACCGTGGTCTCTGCACAGGCGGGTCGGTGATAAAGGTGCGGCTTTAGAGGCTAATCCAAGCGTGCTCTTATTTCGGTGGCTTGCTCAATCGCTCGGCGCTTCTTTTAATGTGGCTGCTGAGTAGGATGATGCTGTCCAGATCGCGGCGCGCGCGGGTGGATTCCGGCACATCGACTGCGGTCAGCGTCTGGAAGACAGGATTGGTCGTAAAGTTCATAATCAGATTGCACAGCTTGATGAGGGCGTCTTGCATCTGGTCATCACGGAACTCAAGTTGAGTTGCATTGGGTTGCTCATCAGCCTCAGCTTTATAAAGGGCCAGCCGGGATTGTAGCCGGTGGGCGCGCTTGTTGATCTCTTCAGACTCTTTGGCGATCTGTTTGAGATCCAACGACTGGTGTGTGGTTATGACATGTGCCAGTTCGCTGCGCACGAGCTGGATGCGTTTATAATCCTGTTTAATCTCATCTATGACGGCTTGGACGTGCTGCTGATCTTTGGCGTCTTCAGGTCGTGCGCCAACATTCCGCAGACCTATTTCACGCACGGTCGTCTCCTGCTGGCGAATTTTGGCCGGATCAACAAACACTGGCTGGGGCATGTTGGCGCGTTGCGCGCAGGCGGGGGGCGCTAAGCCGGTCGAACAGGCAAGCAGCACGGCTATCAAGCCCACCACATCAGCAGTCAAGCTTGCGTGATAGCTCTTCATAGCTCACCTCCGGCCGGCCCGTTCTCTATTAGGGGAAGCAGCAGTATAAATCCAGCGGGCGCGCGCGCACAATTATTTTCCGTTCGCGTTCGCGCTCTTCGCCAGTCCTGCGCCTTCAACTACCTTGCTGTATTTGTTGACCGGCAGATTCGTCAGCTTATCGACACGCCCGCTCGGCCAGCGTATCTCCAAGCTCTCCACCTGCTTCGCTGCGCCGAGACCTAATAACTCGCGTGGGTCGTGCGCGGCGAGGTAACTGCCGCCGCTCGTCTGCAAGCGACTGCGCGCGACACCGTTCACGCGCCACGTGATGACGGCCCCGACCGCCGCCGGGTTACTCCGGGTGGCGACGAGTTGCAGCCCCAACCAGTTGTTGCGGTTGCCGCCCTCATTCCTGAGCAACAACGGCGCACCGCCGTTATTTGCGATGAGCACGTCCAAGTCGCCGTCGTTGTCGTAGTCGCCCACGGCCAGCCCACGCGCGGAAAAATCTCGCCCGAAGACCGCGCCGGCCTGCGCGCTCACATTCTTGAATGTGTGGCCTGTGTTCTCGAATAACAGCAGTGGCTCTTGGTACTTCACGCGCGCGACGCGCTGCTCGATCATGTCGTCCGGATGACCGTTGGCGAGGAACAGATCGAGATCGCCGTCGTTGTCGTAATCGAAAAATTTCAAGCCCCAGCCGCTCAATAATTGTGTCGCGGGCGCGATCTCGCCCGGCGCGTCCGTGAAGATCAGATCATGCTCATTGTGATAGAGGCTGAAGAACTCCTGATCGATGTTGGCGACGAAGAGGTCTTGCCAGCCATCATTGTCGTAGTCGCCCGCATCCACGCCCATGCCTGAGCGCGGCTTGCCGTTCTCGCTATAGGCGACGCCGGCCGCCAAGCCCACCTCTTCAAACTTGCCGTTGCCCTTATTGATGAAGAGGAAATTCGGCATCGTGTCGTTGGCGACGAACAGGTCCATCAGCCCGTCGTTGTTCACGTCGGTCGCGACCGCGCCGAACGACTTGCCGGGTGAATCGGCAACGCCCGACTCTTTGCTCACATCTTTAAACGTGCCGTCGCCGTTGTTATGAAACAGATGTGACGGCTGGGGCTTGAAGACGCGCGGGACGCAGTAGTAACGGCGGCTCAAAGTGCTGTCGGTACAGAGCGGGTTCAGCGACTTGTCGTATTGCACGAAGCTTGAGACGAACAGATCGAGCTTGCCATCATTATCGTAGTCGAACCAGACGGCGCAAGTTGACCAGCCCGGCGCGGCCACACCTGCTTTGTCGGTCGCGTCCGTAAACGTGCCGTCGTGATTATTATGATAGAGAATGTTGCGCCCGTAACTCGTCACATAGAGATCAACCCAGCCGTCGCCGTCGTAATCGGCCGCAGCGACGCCCATGCCGAACGTGCTGCTCGCGCCGCCCGCTTTGTTAGTCACATCCGTAAACGTGCCGTCGTGATTATTGTGATAGAGCGCGTTCTTGAGTGGCGTGGTGGGCGCGAAGAAATCGGCCGGGCCGCTGTTGACAAGATAGATGTCGAGCCAGCCGTCGTTATCGTAATCAAAGAAAGCGCAGCCCGCGCCGACCGTCTCCGGCAAGTAACGTTCGTTTGAATGCGCGTTGTTGTGCACCCACGTGATGCCGCTTACTTTAGGCGGCACTTCTGTGAACGTGATGCTGGCTGTTTGCTGTGCAAAGCCGCGCGCTGACAGACTGAGCGCGAGAGCGACGACTAACCAGCGAATGATCCGCTTACGCTTCACTATGAATGCCTGCCTGTTAGACTCAGCGCGGATTGGGCATGACCGGCGTCAGAATATAAGTCTGATTTTCCTGCCCCTTGCCTGCGGCCTTGAGTTGATCAACGATGCGCATCTCTGCCTGCGCGCGCGTTTGATCTTTCAGCCGCGCATAGAGTAAGGCGAGATTGTAGTGCGCCTTTGGTTCATCGGGATTTAGTTTCACGGCCAGCTCAAGTTCCTGTTGCGCGCGCGGGTAGTTCTTCAATTTCAGATAACTTGCGCCGAGCGCCAGATGCGCGTTTGCGAACGTGGGGAAGCGCTCTACGACCGGCGCTAAGAGTACGACTGCGCGCTCGTCTTCGCTCTGCTCCTGCGCGATGACGGCCAGATAGTAGAGCGTCTCGGGCCGGCCCGCGTCGCGCCGCAAGCTCTGCTCCAGCCACGTGCGCGCCTCCGGATATTTTTTCTGCTTGTAGAGGACATAGCCGAGATACATCTGGCCTTCGGCGTTGTCGGGTTGCAGCTTGAGAAAGTTTCTGAACGACTGCTCGGCCGCCATCACGTCCGGCTTGTCGAGCCACGTGACGCCCAGCGCGAAGTGATAAGCAGGCTCAGTCGGGCGCAACTCAAGCGCGCGCTCAAGCGCCGACTTGGCCTCTGCGCTCTGGCCCATCTTCTGGGCCGCAAGCGCGAAGCGATAGAGCAGTTCGGGCGCATCCGCGGCCGCCGCACGGGCGCGTGTGAGATAGAGCGCTGCGTTTTTAGTATCACCCTTTTTTTGCGCGACGAGCGCTAAGCCGAGTAGCGCGTCTGGCCGAGCGCCTTGTTCGTTGCCGGCCAGCAGGTAGCTCTGCTCCGCCCTGGCCAGATCATGCTTACTTAAATACGCATCGCCGAGCACAACCAAGAGCGCGCTCGGCAGCGTGCGCGTCTGCTGCCAACCGTTGAGCAGAGCGATGCACTCGTCAACCCGTCCCTGTGCGAGCAAGAGATGCGCTAGCTTGCCGCTTGCGTCTGTGTTGTCGGGATCGAGGCGCACGACCTCTTTTAATTCTGCGATAGTCTTATCGGGCGCGGCTTTGAGCAGATATAGATAGGCCAAATTCATGTGCGCGCCAACCAGTTGCGGGTCGGCGCGCAGGGCGCGCGTGAAGAGCGCTTCGGCTTCAGCGAGCCGACTCTGTTTGGCGCGCAACGCGCCAAGCAGATTGAGCGCGCCCGCCTCGTTCGGCGTACGCTGCAAGACATAGCTCAATTGTTGCTCTGCTTCCGCAAGGCGATTCGCACCGATGAGCGCCGCTGCCTGCTCAACCCTCTGCGCCAGATTTTGCTGTTGCGCCGGAGCAACGGTCGGCGCGCTGAGGATGAGAAGGAGCGATATGATCGCCAACAATTTAGAGTTCATGGCCCAACCTGCTCTTGCGTTGCGGCTAACGGCGCACGGCTGTGTTGAAATCTTTCTGCGCGCTCAGACCTTGCCCCTCTTTAATGGTCAGAATTTTGTTCACACCCACGTCAGTCAGCTTGTCAATTGCACCACTAGGCCAGCGGACTTCGATCAGATCAATCTTCGGCCGCTTCTCTAAGCCGAAGTGCAGCCGCAGATCACTCTGCGAGATGTAGCTGCCGCCGCTGCGCACTTCGTCCATCTGCGTTAGCTCGCCCGCCACAATCTTAACGCGTGCGCCGATGCCATCGCGATTGCTCTTGCCGCCAACTGTCTTGATCAAGACTGCGTTATTCGCATTGCCGCCATCGTTACGCAATAGTTGCGGCGGCGCATCCAAGTCGTTGATCACGAGATCAATGTCGCCATCGTTATCTATGTCGCCAAAGGCCACGCCGCGCCCCACGCGCTGCTCCATGATGGGCGCGCCGGACTGCGCCGCGACTTCGGTGAACGTGCCGTCGCGGTTGTTTTTATAGAGCAGGCTGCGCTGGCGATAGTTCTGCATCTGCGGATAGACGTGCCCGTTGACGACGAAGAGATCAACCCAGCCGTCGTTATCAAAGTCGAGGAACTTTGTGCCCCAGCCGACGTAAGGCAGACTCGCGGCGGCGAGTTTGGCGGCGTAAGCCACGTCGGTAAAAGAACCATGCCCGTCGTTATGATAGAGCGTGTTGTATTCGTCGGCGAAGTTGGTGACGAAGAGATCGAAGCGCCCGTCATGGTCGTAATCGCCGACGGTCACGCCCATGCTGCCCTGCTCGCTGCCGTTATCGTTGACGGCCGTGCCGGCCGTAAAGCCGATCTCTTTGAATGTGCCGTCGCCGTTGTTGTGGTAGAGAAAGTTCGGCGTCGAATCGTTGGCCACGTAAATATCAACCAGCCCGTCGTCATCAAAGTCGCTGGCCATAACGCCCAGCCCATAGTAGCCATCGGGGTCGGAGACGCCGGCCCGTTTGGCGACATCGGTAAACGTGCCGTCGCCGTTGTTGTGATAGAGCGCGTCGCCCGCGCCGGGCAAGCCCCGCGGGCCGCACTGCACAGGCACGCCCTTGTACTGGCACAAGCGCCCCTGCCCAAATTCAGGCAGATGATTGATGTCGAAGTTCACGTAGTTAGACACGAACAGATCGAGCTGGCCATCGCGATCATAATCAACGAAGGCCGCGCCGGTTGACCAACGCGGGTCGCCTACGCCGGCCCCTGCGGTCACATCAGTGAACGTACCGTTGCCGTTGTTTTTAAACAGATGGTTCTGCCCCAGACAGGTCACGTAGAGATCATCAAACCCATCGTTATTATAATCGCCAACCGCGACACCCATACCCCAACCGATATCGCCGACGCCTGCCTTATCTGTCACATCTGTGAACGTGCCATCGCCGTTGTTGTGATAGAGCGCACTTCTGGTTTTCGTTTTCGACTTCACTAGATCGACGGTCAGCGAGTTGACGAAGTAGATGTCCAAGTAGCCGTCCGAGTCGTAGTCGAAGAGCGCAACGCCGCCGCTCATTGATTCAACAATGTATTTTTTGTCCGGCGACGCGACGTGTTTGAAGGTGATGCCGGCCGGCGCAGTGATGTCGGTGAAATGAAGTCCGTTCGGCTGACCGGCGGTCAGGTGCAGGGGCAGCGCCAACAAGAGCAGCAAAACGAAGCACGCAACGAGCCGAGCCTTAAGCAAAGACAAACCGTATGACCTCGACTTTATGGAGTTGGTTGACTGCGCTCTTTCTCTTTAAGCTGCTTGGATAGTTCAAGCTCATGCTCGCCTTCCGGCTTACGCCCGGCGGCGAGATAAGCGCGCCCAAGTTGATAGTGCACGTGCGCTTTATCAGGCCCAAGTTTCGCGGCCGCCTCAAGCTGCTCGATGGCGCTCTTGCTATCGCCCTGTTGCAGCAGCGCCTTACCTAACTCGTAGCGTGCGTCGGCGTAGTCGGGCCGGAGTTGAATTACTTCGCGCATCAATGTGATCCCGCGTGCGGTCTGCTGCCCTGCGAGCAGGACGAAAGCGAGATGGTATTTGGCTTCCAGTTCATCCGGATAGAGCGCCAGTTCAGCTTCAAACTCATGCGCGGCCTCGTCAAACTTGCCCGCCTTTAGTTGGATCAAACCTGTGGAGTAATGCGCGAGGCGCGTCTTGCTGTCGAGTGCGAGCGCTGTGTTTAGCTCTGCAAGCGCGTGGGCCGTGTCGCCCTGTTCGTAGTAAGCCTGACCGAGCAGGATGTGCACCTGTGGGCTGTTGCCGCCGAGGGCGATCATCTGTTGGATGATGTGCTCGGCTTTATCCTGCTGCCCTTGTTTGATGAGCGACAGGGCGAGCGGATAATAGAGCGTAGCCTCGTTCGGCTTGGCCGCGATCACGTCGGTTAACAACGCAGCCGCTTTGGCGTAGTTCGCCAGCGCGAAGTAGCTCAGGCCCAACAGTTGTTTCGCGGGCACGCGCTGCGGCTGAGCTTGCAACACGCTTTCGAGCGGCGCGACCGCATCCTTGTACTGCTCGGCCTTAAAACTGGCCAAGCCCCAGTTGAAATTTACATTTTCGAGTTGCGGATTCCATCGAGCGGCCGTGGCGAACTGTGCGGCCGCGCCGCTATAGTCCTGTTGCTCTGTGTGCAGCAGCCCGATGTCGTTATGCACGCTGGCGATGACCTGCGTGTAATAAGCCGCGCCGCGCTTTAAGTCCGCGCTCGTCTGCGCATCCGGCGCATCCGCTTCGGCGATGACGCCTTCCGCGCCGGCCAGCTCCGGGAACTTCGCATGCTGCTCGCGCAAACTGGCCGAACTGAGATAAGTGGCCGTCTTCACCTCGTCGCGCTTGAAGCCTTCGGCTTTGAGTTTCGCGGCTAACTGCAACTCTTTTTCGCCTGCCTCGGTCTGACCCGTCTTAATTAAGGCCTGCCCGAGCCGATAGTGCGCCGTCGTCACCTGATAATCGTTATGCCCTAGGGTCGGCGTGAGCGCGATGGTTTGTTTGAGCACCTCGATGGCTTGCGCCTGCTGCCCAGTAGCTTGATAGGCCTGCCCGAGATGGAAATAAGGATCGGGATTCTTCGGTTCGATGCGCGTGGCTGTTTGGAGGAAGCTGATGGCCTGTGGCCATTGCTGCTGAATGATATAGATGATGCCAAGATAGTAGTTGGCGAAGAAATCACGGGGCTGCGCGGCCAATTCGATCTTGAACTCGGCGGCCGCCTCGTCGAGTTTGACCGCGCCGTCTTTCAGCAGATAGGTGAGACCGAGATAGTAGTGCGCGCGCGGGAAATGCGGATCAAGCGCGACCGCCCGTTTGAACTCTGTGATGGCTTCGGGCAGAAAATCCGTTTCGCGATAGGCGCGCCCAAAGACGATGCGCAGCTGCGGCCGGTCGCCCAGTTTGGCGATCATGCCATCATAAATCTGTTTGGCGGGCGCTAGGCTGTGCTGCTTGAGGTAGGCTAGGCCGAGCGTGTAGGCGATGTCGTAGTCGTTGGGCGCAAGCTTGGTGGCCGTTTCCAACTCGGCGGTCGCGCGCGTGAAATCGCCGAGCATAAAATAGGTCTTACCCAACATGTGGTGCGCGCCGACGTTTAGCGGATCGCGTGCGCGCGCTTGGCCGAGCGGCGTAAGCGCCTGCTCATAGTGCTCTGCGTTGAAGTAAGCGATGGCGAGATCGACGGCCGCGTCCGGTGCTTGCGGCTCATAGCTGTTGGCGGCCTCAAGCGCGCCGACCGCTTGTTTGTAATCTTTCTGCGCGAGATAGATTTTGCCGAGCCGGGCGTAAGCCTCGGCCAAGATGGCTTTGTACTCGGTCTCGGCCGCCGCCCAACGGCCCGCGCGTCGGTGCGCTTCCGCTGCGTCGTAGTGTTGACGGATGGCATCGGTCGGCGCTTGGAAGATGGCGAAGAGCAGGAGCAGCGGGAGCAGGGAAGAACGTAAACGCATTATGGCTTAAACTTCTTGGCCCGTAAAAATTAAGACGGAGGGCTGTGGTGCTTAGCCGCAGCCCTCCGTCTGTTGCTCAGCGAGGTCGCACTATATCAGAAACTGAACTTGAAGCCGAACTGAATCTCGCGTGGCCCGCGTGTGGCCGAGAGCCGCCCGAAGTTTGCTTGCGGCCGGCCAAAGTTCGCGTCTAACGAGTTGTTTTGGAAGCCTAGGTTGGTATCAATCCCAAGGAAGTTGGGATGGTTGAAGACGTTGAACATCTCGGCGCGGAACTGTAAGTTGACGCGCTCGATCACGTGCCAGTTCTTGTTGATGGAGAAGTCAACGTTCTTAATGCCGGGTGAACGAACGACGCCGCGCCCGAGTGAGCCGTTCCGGCCGACGCCGGGCAGCGCGAAGGCCGCCGGATTGAGATATTGCGTCGGGTCGCTCGTGTGTAGATAGATGGGCACGCCGGGCACGAGATTAGGCCGCTGCGTGCTGGAGCCGGCTGCAAGTCCGAGCGTGTTCGCGCCGGAGGTGACGTTGAGCGGCACGCCGCTGAAGAGCGAGAGGATGCCGTTGAGTTGCCAATCACCTAGCACATGGTTGGCGATTGAACCCCACTGCTTGAACGAGGGCAAGACGTACACGGCGTTGCTCACGAACGACTGCCGCCGGTCAAGGTCTGCGTCGCCCCGGTCGAGATCATAGTTGAACGGATCGGTGGTCGCATTAGTAAACGATTCAAGCGGGACGTTCGAGATCACATGCCCCCAAGTGTAGGACGCTTGGTAAGCCAGTCGCTGCGTGAAGCGCCGGTCGACCCAGACTTGCAGCGCATGATAGTGCGAGTCGCCGGTTGACTCACTCATCGAAATGGGGCCTAGGCCGCGCAGTCTGCGATTCGCATCGATGATCGGCTGCGTCGGTTGATTGAGCCGCGTGGCTTGCGCGATGGCGAGGCGCGCGCTCGGCACGACGTCATTGAACGGCACGGCCCGCCGCCAGATATGTAGCCCGTGATTACCGACGTAGGAGACTTCCGCCACCGTGTTCTTCATGATTTCGCGGGACAGCGTTAAGTTCCACTGCCAACTATCGGGCGGGCGGAAGTTCTCATTCACGGCGTTGAAGGCGGTGGACGCATTTGCGCCCGCAACCGCAGTTCGCAAGCCGGGATTGATCGTGTCCAGGCTGCGGCAAGTCGGGCAATCAGCCAAGGAGAGTGTGCTGCCCTGCCAACCTGAATCCACGGTCGTTGTCCAAGGCGGGTTCTGCCCCATCCGCAGCACATCTTCGATCACATTCGAGCGCCCCATATAGCGCCCCGCGCCCATCCGCAACGCCGTCCGCCCGTTACCAAAAATATCCCAGGCTATCCCGACGCGCGGCTGCCAGCCGCCATGATAGGTGTTCACCAACGCACGGGGGAAGCCATTGGTGCCGGCTTGCACCAGAGCGGTGCGGAAATCTGTGCCGTTGTAGAGCCGCGGGATGAAATTGGTGATGTGGTTATTGTTCGCATAGGCGGGCGCGTAGATCGAGTAGCGCATGCCCAGCGTAAAGGTGACATGGGGGCTAAACTTCCACGTGTCGTTGACGTATGCTTCCTTATCGCTCCAGCGCCCCGGCTCCAATCCCTGATTGTCGATCTCTGAGTACTCGGTAATGGGCAAGTCCTTGAGCAGTATCTCCGACATCGCATTGCCGGTGCGGGAGTTGCTGTTCTGGATGAAGTACAAGCCGCTGTTGCCATTGATCAGCTCATTCTTGATGTTATGGCTGAAGAGCGCGCCGATCTTCAGATCGTGGTTGCCCCACACCTTTGAGAAGTCGTCCTTCCAGATAAAGAGGTCTTCATGGTTCATCCAAGGCGCTTGATGCCATAGCGTGTTGTAGCCGTCTGTGCCCCAGACGAGACTGGGATAACCTGCGCCGGGATGCGGGAAGACGGTGGGAAACTTGGACGTGATCTCTTGATTGAGGGCGTCACCCCCCGGGTTGGTCTTAACTATGATGTCGTTGCCCGCGCGCGAGAATTGGAACTCGTTGACGGCCGACGAGCTTAAAGTATTCGTCAGCTTGACGGCGAAACTGTTGCTGGGTTGATCCCAGTCGGAGGAGACGGTTGGGAACGGCGTGTCGCCCCAGAAATTGCCGGCCGCCTGCCCGTGCGTCCACGTCTCGTTGATGTAGCGCACCATCAGGTTCATCTTTTGCGTGATGGTGACATCGCCGCGAATGAGGTCTTGTCGCGTGTTGACCGGCTCAAGCGGCGCTGAAATCCAGTTGTTGCCGATCACCACCCCGTTAGCATCTACCGGCAGACCTGAAACATTGGGCAGCGGATAGACCTTCAACAGCGAGAGGGCCACGGGGCTGAGACGGTTTGCCGGAATTATGTCACCGGGGAAGCAGGCCGTGAAAACTCCGCCCGGCGTGCCTTTCGGGTCACATCTCCCAGGGAGAAATGGATCACGTGGCCGAAGGTCCGTCAGTTGACCGCTGAAATTGCCGACCCGTTCCTGCGCGGTCGGGACACGACCGCTGACGGTTGTCCCGCGCCGCTCGGCCCGCCATTCCTCCGACCAGAAGAAGAAGGCCCGGTTCGTGAGCTTCTTAAATTTCCCGCCCCCCTCGCCAAAATGCGGGAGCACAACAGGGCCGTTGAAATTGAAGCCGTAATTGTTATAGCGCAGCTTACCCTTCTTCTGCCCCGCGCGGTTGAGGAAGAAATCCGTGCCGTTCAAGGCGTCGTTCCGCAGAAACTCGAAGGCTGTCCCGTGAAACTCGTTGCCGCCGCCTTTCGTCACCAGATTGATGACCGCCCCTTGCGCCTGTCCGTATTCCGCGCTGAAACTGTTGCGCTCAACCTTGAACTCTTTGATCGAGTCGATTGACGGGAACACCAAGAGCGTCGCGTTTGAGCCAACGTCCATGTTATTGACGCCGTCAACCGTCCACATATTGGCATTGGACTGATTGCCGTTTACGGAGAGGTCAACGTGCGAGTCGAGACCGGTGCCGTGCACGTTAGTCGCGCCGCCGCCTGCGCCATTCGTCGGCGAGACACCCGGCACCATCAACACTAGGGAGGCGTAGTTGCGACCGTTCAAAGGCAACTCCGTCACCTGCTTTTCGGAGACAAGACTGCTGACATCGCCCGTGCGCGTCTCGACTTGTTGCGCCTCGCCCGTGACGGTAACAGTCTCGCTGACCTGCCCGACCTCCACGTTTAAATTAACCACCAGCTTATCACCCACGTGCAAATCCACGCCGCTGCTGATCGTCTTCTTAAATCCTTGCGGCGCGGTGCTAATTTCGTAGCGGCCTACCGGCAGGCTGGGGGCCGAGTAGAAGCCGTCGCTGTCCGTGATAACCGTCCGCGCAGCGCCCGTCTGCCCTTCCGCAATAATGACCTCCGCGCCAGCGACGGCCGCCCCCTTTTCGTCGCGCACCGTCCCACTGATACTACCGACTGTACTGGTCTGAGCATGAATGCCTATGAGGCAGCCAAGGCACAACAAAAACGCTGCTGCTTGGCAGAAGACGCTACGCATAGTCAGCCGTTCTCTTTTGCTTGACATGTCAGCTCCTTAAATTTTGGTAGTCTCAGCGGGGGTGTTGCAAGCCCAAGCCGCTTAAGAGCAAAGACGGGAGAATTTCTCAGGCCCTGAAGCCCTAAACCATAGACTGCTTTTACACACGTTAGGAGTAACCCTAGCCCGTAAGCGGCCCGGTCAGTGACCCTGTTGGCTGCGTCCCGTTTCAGCCAACCTGTTACTTAGCGAGCCTGACAATTCTTAGGGCTGGTATTGCTGGCAACCACTGCTCAGGTTTAGAATGCACCTGCTGCCGATACTATTCACCTGCTGATCAGGAAAGGCACATCGGCTAGCAGGGACTGTGGTCAAGCGTAAAGTAATCCGAAGCTTGTGAGTGGTCAATCGTTTTACTGTAAACTAACAGGTTAACTTAACCTTATTAACGGCAATGGCTGTGATTGCTGTCCGACATTTCAGATAGCGCAGCTAAGATAAATAGGCGGCCGGGCCGGCAAAACAGCGAGCAGCATCAATCTCCAGCAGGTTCGTGCGAGGGCCATTCAGCCCAGTCAGATTTTTCGATAGAGCAACGAAAGCTTAGAGAGTGGCTAGTAGTCATCACGCACTCCGTGCAGCCTTCCTGTCAAAATCGCATCGTCGCGGCAATGTCTGAGGGGAGTTATCCAGTTGGCACATGCAGTCAAACAATCTGCGGAGGCCCTTGAGCCGGACGAGGTGCGGCAGACGCTGGAAAATATTCTCAGCAGCAAGTATTTCGTGCATGCCCCCAAAAAGAAGGGGTTTCTGCGGCTGATCTGCGACTTTTATCTGAGCGGGCGGGCGCACGAACTGAACGAATATATACTTGGCTATGATGTGTTTGAGCGCGACAACGCCTACGATCCTTCAGCCGACCCAGTCGTGCGCGTCACCGCCCACGAGATTCGGAAAAAACTTGAGCTTTATTATCAACATGAAGGCGCGGATGATCCCGTGCGGCTGGAAATTCCGCCCGGTAGCTACCAGCCGATCTTTACGCGCCACGAATTAGCTGCTGCTGCGCCCGCTGGCACAGATGTGCTCGCGCACACATCTCTGCCGCCCGCTCCGGCCGCACCGACACAGGCTCAGCCGTCCGTCGTCTGGCGGCGCTTACCGTTCGGCCTGTTGGCGCTCGGCTTTGCGGTGTTGGTGTTGGCGATTACCGTCGTGACTCTATGGCGCTCAAATCGCGAATTGCAGCAAACGGCTGTGGCCGCTAAAACAGCTCAAGACCCGGCCACTTATGGCGCAGTGTGGGGCCCTTTTTTGGAAAGCAGCACCTTGCCTTTAGTGATTCTCAGCAATCCGCCCGTGCTGCGCTTCGCTAATCCGAGCGACCCGGCCAGCCTGAGCAAAGACGCCATCGTGCTCCCGCCCGAGGCGGTCGCGCGGCTGAAGGATAAGGTCGTGACGAATCCGGAGGTCGTCCTTAAAGACTCTTCCGGCCCGACGCCCGGCAGCGCGTCCGCGCCGGCCGACAGCGGCGTCCTCAAGCAGACGCAGACGCCTAGTCTCGTCATCAGCACGAATGCTTACACTGGCATGGGCGAAGCCATCGGTCTACATTATCTGACCGATCTGTTCCGCACGGCCAACAGAAGCATGCTGCTCAAGCAGAGCCGCACGCTCAGTGCCGAAGACCTGAAAGGGCATAATGTAATTTTGCTTGGCGGCGTGTGGGTCAACGAATGGTCAGGCAGGCTCAGCGAGACGGGCGATTTTGTCTTCACCAACAATGGCACGATCAAGAACCGCAAGCCGCAGGTGGGCGAAGACGGCGACTACATTCCGCAGTTCGATAGCCGCACCGGCAGTTTGATGATCGACTACGCCCTCATCACGGTGAAGCCCAATATCTCGGAAGCGAACGATGTCATGATGCTCGCTGGTGTCTATAGTCAGGGCACGGAAGCAGCGGCCGAATTTGTCACCAATAAAAACTATCTGAGTCAACTCAACCAACGCCTGCAACAACTCAATCAAGCAGGCAGCGCCCCCCGCCACTATCAGGCGCTCCTAAAAGTGAGCGTTGAGAACGGCATCCCCACCACCATCTCCATTCTCGCCCTACACGAGCTGCGCGACACACAGCACTAGCTTCAGTTGGCCGCAAAGCGCAAGCAGACCGGGGCCGGAATTTTGACTATTTGTTCTGTGGCCTGAAGTCGCCCGGTCTCTTTGTCCAGGCGGAAGCTGACGATGTTGTCTGTGCGCTGATTGGCCACGAGCAGGAACGAGCCGGTTGGATCGATGACGAAATTGCGCGGGGTCTGGCCTCCGGTCGGCACGTGCTCGACGTAAGCGAGTTGGCCTGTGCGCGGCTCGATGCGGAAGACCACGATACTGTCATGCCCGCGATTCGAGCCGTAGAGAAAACGGCCCGACGGCGCGATGTGTATGTCCGCGCAGGTGTTCGCGCCGGTGAAATCTTTGGGCAGCATCGCGACGGTTTGTAAGGGCTGCAGTTTCCCGGCGGCGCGTTGATAAGCGAAGGCGGTGATGGTCGAATCGAGTTCGTTGATCAGATAGGCGTAACGACCGTTGGGATGAAAGGTAAAGTGGCGCGGGCCAGCACCGGGCTTTGTCTGCACATAAGGTGGCTCGTTCGGGCTGAGCTTGCCCTGTTGCGCGTCGAAGCGATAGCTCATCAGTTTGTCCGTGCCGAGATCGGCCGAGAAGGCATAGCGATTGGCGGCATCGAGCACGATACAGTGCGCGTGCGGCCCCGTCTGGCGCTCATGATTTACGCTTGTGCCCTGATGCTGCATCACGGATGTGGCTGCGCCGAGACTGCCATCAACGTTGACGGGTAGGACGGCGACATTCCCACTCGCGTAGTTTGCGACTAAGACAAACCGGCCCGTGCGCGCGACCGACACATAGCACGGCGCGCCGCCCTGCGACGATTGTTGATTCAACAGCCGCAGTGCGCCTGTCTGCTGCTCGATGGCGAACGCGCTCACGGCCCCGCTTGGCTGGCCCTTGAACTCTTCCGTTTCATTGACCGCATACAGCCAACGTCCGTTCGGAGCAACGGTTAAGTATGAAGGATTCACCACGCCTCTGGTCACCCCGACACGTTCCAGCGCGCCGGAAGCAAGCTGCATCCGGTAGTGATAGATGCCTTCACTTTTACCTGTCGTGTACGTGCCCACGTAGAGCGCAAGCGTCTGCGGGTCAGGCTCAGTACGCGCGGCGGCGCGCAGAGACGGGTCGAGGCCAAGCCCTATCGTCCCTGCACAAGCGGCGAGCAGGAATTGCCGACGGGTAGAATTATGTTGCGACATATTCCGGCTGCGCATCTGTTGGTTGGGAGAGCTTGCTGCCCCCGTTGCTCATTGCGTGATGATGAAAGGCTGTTGTTGCTTGATGAGCTTGCGCGTCACCATATCGCGCGCTTCGACGAGGGCCGTATATTTGCCGGCCGGCAGTTTTGCGAGACTGATATATTTGGCAAACGTCAGATGCGGCACAGGCTCCGGCTGCGTCTCGGTCAGCACATAATCTACGGGGCGCGTGGCCGCCTGATTGTCACGCATGAGGGTCACGGTCACCCGCACCAACGCACTTTTCGTCTCGGCGTTGAGCGCCGGATTATAGAGTTGGCAGTAGATGATCAAATCATCCGTCGGGCGAAATTCCCGGCTGGGCGCGGGCCGGATTTTCACGCCGCCTGCGCTGAGCGGATCGCTAAGCTCAGCCGCCTCTGTAGCCAACCGCCCGGACGGTTCTGCGTGCCGACTTAAGATCACATCGGAGATGGCGAAAGCGTCGTCCGGCTCAGGCAGCACAAGCTCCATGCGGCGCGCCGCCAGCTTGCCCGCCAGTCGGTCTCTGATGATCACATCGACGCTATAAGTGCCGGGCGCAAGCTCTACGTCTTGTCGATAGAAGATGTTGTTGTTGAGAATAGATTGATACTGCTCGGCCGTGAGCGCGGCGTCGAAACTGCCACCGAGCCGCGACAGAATTTGATCCGGCGGTTCGCGCACTACGCCCAGCACGTCGAGTTGCAAACGCTGCCGGTCGCTCTTGTGTTCAAACTTCAAGGCGGCGGGCGGGAGCTCGATAGCGAGCGGCACGACGTAGCGGCCCGCTTGCGTGCGGAACGCGCTCAACTCAACGAACAAGGGCAGTGCCGGGTTGGCTTCCGCCGTCGCCAAATTCGCCAGCAGTTTTTTGTCATCGGGTGACAGCGGGACGATGGTGTTGTGCGCGATGGCATAGAAGCCCGAACGCGCGTTGACTTCCAGGCCGGGCCGGTTGACGACCAGTTTCAACTTGCGAAAGCTGCCGTCGAAGTTCGGGTTCGTGCTGTGATAACCGAGCGTGTAGCGCGCGTGAATCTCTTCGTCTATGCGCGCTAGGCCACGGCCGATGTCGTTCGTGCCTTTGAAGAACTGCCCGCCGGTGTCGCCGGAGATTTGATACAGGATGTCCTGCTCGCGGTTCAAGCCTTCTTGGCGCGCCAGATCGAACGCGGTCTCACCGCCGACCGCTTCGATCCGTTGGCGTTGACTAGTGATCGCCGACACATTTGCGAGCGGCGAGGTAGGCGCGACTGATCTGGCCTGCGCGCGGCCGGCACTCAAGCCCCCAGAATCAATGATGTAGATGGCGACGTTTGCGCGATTGGCGATGTCAATCGTGCTGCGCACCTGCCAGTCGAGCACTTCGGGCGCAACGAACCCTTGCGAGAAGAGCACGAGCGTCTTTTTGCCCGGCACATCGCGCAGGGCTTCGCAGATGGCGGCGAGTGCGGCGAGGATGGGGCGCGACTGTTGGAGGCTCAAAGCCGTGCGCAACTTTTGAAACTGTTGCAGCGCGTGCGCTGCCACCAGAGCTTGCGCGGCGGTCGAGCCGGCCGCCTGCGCGGCCGGACTGTCGGCTTGCTGTGCCGCCGCCAGCGCATCCGGCGCGCCGGCCGCCGCCGCTGACAGTTGCGCTATCCCAGCCGCAAGGTCACGCTGCTCGAAATTTTTATTTGCGGTGGCAGAACCATAAGCCCGCTCGACCGTCGCCAAAAGTCTGGCCTTGTCCTGCGTGAAAGGCTGGAGTAGTTGCAGCCCGCCGGCGATTGCGAATACAGCGACCGCATCTGAATCGTCGATCCGCTCACGGATGTATGTTAGCGTGCCTTCGCGCACCTGCTTCAAGTTTGTCTGTTCGGTCGTCTGCTCATCAAGTACGAGCGAGATGATATTGCGTGGCACGCCCGCGGGTGCGCGCGGGCGCGTTGGGGGCGCGACGTTCGTCTTAGTATTCGCAGCCGCATCGGCCACAGGCGCGGGTTGCGTCGTATTGTTGCTGCCTGCAAGCGGCGGGTCAAAGAACAGCACCTGCTGCGGCACGCCGTCCTCATAGACGGTGAAATCCTCGGCCTTTAGGTCTGTGATGTAATGGCCCTTCTTATCCTTCACCGTCAGATCAAGATTGACGAGGTTAGCTTGCACCCTGACGATTTCATCATCGGCACGGCCGGGCTGCGTTTGCGCTTGCGCGTTGACCCAGCCAGCGCGCAGCAACAACAGAGTCCAGAGCAACAGCAACGCCCCGACTAAAGCCCGCTGTCGGTTGACATGTCGTGCCCAGCGCAGGCTGAGCACGCGCGCCACAAACGTCGGCGACCCGTCGTCTAATTTATGCACTATCGACCTCAAGTTCGGGTTGACCATATACACCAATGAGAGTGCGCCTGACCGGGCGCGCCCCGTTCGCGCCGCAACCTACAATCTAGTTGACCTCAATGTCAAACTGTTGAGTGGAGCAGCCCTGGCAGACTTTGCCTATCCGGCACTTTTATTATAAAGATTAGTCGAAGGCGGAGTTAGATCATGGAGGCTAAGCAAGCGGAACATGAAGCTAATCATTCTAGGGGCCGGTTATGCTACGCGGCTTTATCCACTCACGTTGAAACAACCGAAGCCGTTGCTGACAATAGCGGGCAAGCCAATGCTCGAACGCTTACTGGATAACTTGGCCTCCATCAAGGAGATTGATCACGTCTATGTGGTTACTAATGCCAAGTTTGCCGGTCACTTTCAACAATGGGCCGGGCAGTACCAGAGCCAGCACACCAAGCTCAGCTTTACCATCGTTAATGATCATTCCACTGATGACTCAAACAAGCTGGGCGCGATTGGCGACCTATGCTTGGTGCTGCGCGAGGAGCAGGTTGATGATGACATCATTGTTGCCGCCGGCGATAATCTCTTTAGTGAAAGGCTGACGGCCTTCGGCGAGTTCTGTCAGGAGCGGGGTGCGCCGGTCTTAGCTGTCTATGATGTCGGCAACCTTGACGAAATCAAGAAATACAACGCAATTGAAGTGGATGCAGAGGGCCGCATCGTCTTCTTTGAGGAGAAGCCGGCGCAGCCGAAAAGCACCCTGACGGGGATCGCGCTCTACTATTATCCGCGCACCACGCTGCCCCTAATCCAGCAATACGTGGCGGAAGGAAACAATCCCGACCAGCCGGGCCGGCTTGTCCAGTGGCTGTACAAGCGCACGCCGTTCTACACGTGGCAAGTACCCGGCATCTGGTACGACATCGGCTCAAAAGAGACGCTGGAATCAGCGAATCAACTCTTCACGAAGCTGTGAGCGCAGCAAAGCTTATGCGCGCGCATTATTGTTGACTATAGAAGCTGAGCGTTATGCTGCTATCTGTTAATGGAGTTTGAAAGATGAATAGAAATGTTTCCGGTCTAGCGAATTTATTGCTGATGGCACTCATGCTGGTGGGCGTTTGGCTCGCTAATTCTAGCGATACAGATCTCCTTGTCGGTTTGCTCTTAGCTTTAGGTGCTGCCGCCGGTCTTATATTTCTTGCGCGGCGGGAAAACGCTCTTCCTTTGGGGCGTGGCGAAAGAGAAGCTTGGGAGATTATCCGAGCGAAAGGTAAGCGTCCCTATATTCTCAGGTCAGTTATGTATGGCTTGTCCGTCGGTTTGATCTTTATCCTGTATCAGTTGATTCGGTCGCGCTGGACGGGTGAGCCTTTTACCACCAGTTCTGGTTTTGGGTTGATGGCACTCTTCATCATTCTCTATATCGGCGGCTCGTATTACGCCGCCATCAGGAAATGGGCTTTATATGAGGAAAGGTATAAAGAGTCTCTGCCGCAAACGGCGCAGCATAATAAGTCATTCGAGATGACGCCCCGATAGCAGGCTTCTCATCATGCTTCCTTACGATTTGGTTGGATGCTGCTCGCGGGGCGTATCTCAATTCCAGCGTCAAGGGCGAGTGCGCGCGACCCAGCCGCCGCCCGCGGCCAGTTTGATCTTCAGCCGGGTGGTTCTATCTACCGAGCTAATAACTTTTTTGTAATCACTCCCGAACCGCTCGGCATTCACACCATCTTGATACGCCTCCAGTCGAAACCTGCCGGCGGGCAGGAAGGAGCAATCAACCTCCAACTCACGCGCCGTCCAGTCGGTCATTGCGCCGACATACCAGTCGCGCCCGCTGCGCCGAGCGACTAACACGTAATCGCCCAGCTTGGCAGCGAGCACTTTCGTCTCATCCCACTGAGTCGGCACAGCGGCGAGAAATTCCATCGCTTCCGGTTCGCGCAGGTAATTTGAAGGGCTGTCGGCCAGCATCTGAAGCGGGCTTTCAAACACGACGTACATGGCCAGTTGATGACAGCGCGTGCCGAGACTCATCGGGCGCGCGAAGACGGGGGCGAAGCTTTTCTGCGCGGCGTTCAGCATCGCGCCCGGCGTGTAGTCCATCGGGCCGAGGAACATCCGCGTAAACGGCAGCGTGACGTTATGCTCCGGGTTGGCGTCCGCACTCCACTTGCTCCATTCATTACCCCTGACCCCTTCGTTGCTGATCAGATTAGGCCACGTCCGCGTCAACAGCACAGACCTTTGGACGCCGTGATAATCGACGAGCAGGTGGCGCTCGGCCGCCGCCCGGCAAACCTTGTGCAAGAAGTTGACCATAGGCTGATCATCGCGCTGCATGAAGTCGATCTTGATCCCTTTGACGCCCCACTGCTGATATTGAGCGAGCGCCGGTTCGAGCCGGTCGTCGAGCGTTTTCCAGACCACCCACAGGATGATGCCGACATGCTTCTGCCGGCCGTAAGCCACGAGTTCCGGGATGTTGATGTCGGGGACGACCGCCAGCACGTTGCCGAGTTTGTACCAACCTTCGTCGAGGATGATGTACTCAAGCCCGTATTGCGCCGCGAAGTCGATGTAATATTTATAGGTCTCGGTGTTGAGGCCGGCTCTGAAATCCACGCCATAGATGTTGTTGGCGTTCCACCAGTCCCACGCCACTTTGCCCGGCTTGATCCAAGACGTGTCCTGCACCTGCGACGGCTTAGCGAGCAGATAGACCAGTTGATTCGTGATCAGGTCGCCATCCTTCTCAGCAATGCCCAGCAATCGCCACGGGAAAGTGCGCGTGCCCCGCGTCACGGCAATGTAGTCGGCCGCCTCTGTGATCTTGAAGTCGCGATCACCTACCAGCGACTCTTTCAACGGGTAAGGCGGGAACGTCGCCGCAAGTCCCTGACCATTAGTGCCGCGCAGCCACAGCCCCGGATAGTCTTCGATGTCCGATTCGGCGACGGCGATCTTGACCCCGTCGGCGTCAACCACTGCCGGCAGCGTGGCGATGGCGGCCGGGGCAATCGCTTGCAACGGGCGCGGGATGAACTGTCTTTCGTTGTGCGAGAAGAAACTGTCTTCCTGTGGATAATAGACGTTGTAGTTGGCGGCGAAGTTGAGATTGACCTCCTCGTTATAGACTTTCACCTCGCGCTGCGGCAGAGAGATTTCAAAACGGTAAGCCACGCCTTCATCGTAGGCCCGAAAGACGACCGCATAGCCGCCCTCCAGATCGAGCCGCAACTCGTTGTAGTGGTCACGCAGTTGCGCGAACTTCTGCCGCACGGGCGGCGCGAGCACCTGATCGTAACTGCGCTGCTTGGTCGCTATGACCTGCGGCTTCAGCCCTAACGTCTGCCGATCAATGTTGATTGATAGCGTCGCATCCTGTAGCAGCGTCTTGCCGCGCAACAGCACGTCGTACCTGATGTGGTCGGCAAGGCGGACGCGCACCTCAATCCTACTGTCCGGCGAGCGCAGGCTATAACTTGACTGCGCCACAGCATCGCCAGCCAAGCAGCACAACATGATCGGCAGCAGCCACTTCAACATCCTGTTTATATAGCTCCGCAGTTTCACAGACCTTCTTGGTTATGCGACCGTCCTCTGCTGCCCCGGCCACTGAAATCGCGTTAGCGGTTCGTCTTGCCGATACGCACCACGGTCAGCGAGTCTGGGGCAAATGTGTACGCGAAACTACTCGCCGAAACGGCGAGCGCCTGCTCGGCTGGCGCAACTTTTTGCGGGTCATCCAGAGAGTTTTCGGCTTTGAGGTTGGGCGCGGTCAGGACGAAGACTTGGCCGGCGTGGCCGAGTTGACCCGCGCCCGCGAGGCTGACCGTGACATGTTTGGCGGTCTGCGCGGTGTTAACCACTTTCAAGATGACCTCCTGCGTCCGGGCGTCAAAGACCGCGCTGGCGAAGAGATCGTCTTGGCCGTTCTTGCTCATGCCGTTCAACAGCACCGGCAGGATGTTCGTACCCTTGTTGACGCTGAACAGTTTTTGCACGTAGTAGTTCGGCGTGCCGTAGGCGCGCAGATTGTCGAACCAGATCATGTTGGGCGTCCATTGCCACGCATCGACGTGCGCGAAGAGCGGCGCGTAAGAGGCCATGACGACGACATCCGCATTGCGCTCAAGGCCCGTCATAAACGCCGCTTCGGAGAGCGCGCACTCCCAGTTGTTGCGGTTGTCGGGGCTGGCGATGCCGACGCTCTGCGCGGCGTACTCGCCGGCGAAAACTTTGGGCCCCGTGCGCGGGTAGTTGTCGTAGCGGCCGACGTTATCGCGAAACCACTTCGGCTCCATGTAGTAGTGCTCGTCCACGATGTCGGCGTGTAAGCGGCGCATCTGGCCCCACAGGTAATTGAACCGCTCGTCGTTCGGACTCGGGCCGGCGCTGGAGATGAGCGCGATCTCTGGATGCCGTTGCTTCAGGACTTGCGCGAAGGCTTTATAACGTTCGATGTACTGCGGCCCCCACTGTTCGTTGCCGACGCCGATCATCTTCAAGTGGAACGGCGCGGGATGGCCCATCGCGGCGCGCTTCTTGCCCCAGAAGGTGTTGGCCGGGTCGTTAGCGAAGGCGATGAGATCGAGCGCGTCTTGAATGTAATGATCTATGTTGTGGAGCGACGCCAACTCGCCGGAGTTGAACTGACACGCCATGCCGCAGTTTAGGATCGGCAATGGCTCAGCGCCGATGTCTTCGGCCAAGAGAAAGTATTCGTAGAAGCCGAGCCCGAACGACTGGTAATAGTCCGGCGTCAGCCGATGGCGAAACTCCGTGTTCCAACGATTGACGATGAGTCGCCGCCCTGAAGGAGCGCCGATGGTCGTCTTCCATTGATAACGCTGTTCGAGCGTGCGCCCTTCGACGATGCAACCGCCGGGAAAGCGTATGAAGCCGGGCTGCATGTCCTTGAGCAGTTGGACTAGATCGGCGCGCAGCCCGTTGGGCCGCTGCTTGTAAGTGTCTTTCGGATAGAGCGAGATCACGTCCACGTCGAGCGCGCCGCGCCCGGCCGCGAGCAAGTTCAGATGCGCTTTGCCGCTCGTCGCCGTCGCGCGTATGTTCGCCTTGTACTGCTGCCACTCCGGGGTGAGGCCCGTCACGGTTGTGTTGCCGAGCGTGTGCCCATCTGCGTCTTCCAACTCGACACGCAAACCAGTTGGCGCGCCTTCTGCGCGGCGCGCGAAGACGCTGAACGTGTAGTCCTCGTCCCTTTGCACGCCCATGCCGCGAAAGCCTTCGTTCATGACGCCAAAGCCTTGCCCGTTCGCTTCCACAGCGATGCGCAGGAAGCGCCGATTGGCATCGTTCACCGGCTCTTGGTTGATGATATAAATCGCGCCCTGCGCGCCCTCACGTTTGAGCTGCCGCCAGCCCATCATCGGATCGGGGAACTCGAACGAGCGGTTCTTTACCCGTTCGGGGTAGAGACCGCCATCGGCGGCGAAGTTGATGTCCTCGAAGAACAACCCGAACATAGTTTTAGGAATCGCCGCGCCGGGTCGATCAACTTGCACCGTGATAGTGTCGGATGCTACTGCGGCATGTTGCATAGTGCCGGCAGAAAAATAGCAGCAGCACACCAGGGCGCTGACGATACCTACACACGTAAAGATTAAGCGTGACGATTTCATAGTTGTGCTACTCCTTGACGTGGCTCGACTACTGCCCGCTCAGCGGCGCACGGGACTCACTCTGTAAAGACGCGCACCGTGCCGGTTGACCGTCGCTATCACTTCGTCGCGCACGTTGCCAAGCTCTCGCTGCGGCCACAAATCCCGCACGACACACGTGCTCGTAAAACCTAACTCGCGCAACGGAACATTAACCGTCGTCGCCATCGCGTCGTCACCGAGATTGAAGACGGCGAGATATTTGGCCCGGCCGCGCGGTGCGTCCGCGACCCACGCGACCGTGTTGCCGCGCGTGAACAGTTCACGATTATTCGTGCTGTGCTGATTGACGGCCAAAACTTCTGCGTTCGTTAAGAGCAAGAGCGTGAACTCGTCGTTACTCGGTAGGTCGCCGCCGAACATCAGCGGCGAGCGGAACATTGCCCACAGAGTCAGCAGCGTGAACTGCTCGTCCGCGGTGAAGTGTGTGCGCCGGTCTGTGCCGCGTTCGGCGCGCAGCCCGATGCGCCCCAAGGGGAGCATGTCGGCGTCGGGGAAAGAGTTCGCGGCCACGAACGGGGCCCAGCGGCGCGTCAACTCGAACTGCCGTTTCAAATCTTCCCAACGATCCCAGAAGTCGTCCGAGATGCGCCAGAGTTGCGCGTTGGCGCGCAGAAACTCCGCGTCCGCAGTGCTTGCCGGCCCCGGTGAGAGACTCAAGACAATGGGCCGGCCCACCTTTGCAATCGCGCGATGGAGCGCCGCGATCTCAGCGCGGCGCGCGGCGTCGGGCGGCTGGCCGTTGACCGCCGCCATGTCGTCGGCCTTGATGTAGTCAACGCCCCAAGCGGCGTAGAGTTTAACGATGGAATCGTAATAAGCCTGCCCGCCCGCAGTCGCGGCACGCACGCCGTACATATCCGTGTTCCATGGGCAGATGCTCTGCTCGTCGGCGATCTCATGCGCGTGGGCGTTGCTCCCAAACACGGGCGCGGCAGCGCGCACCGCCTGACGCGGAATCCCACGCATGATGTGGATGCCGAACTTCAAGCCGCGGGCGTGAATGTAATCGGCGAGCGGTTTGAAGCCTTGGCCATTAGCGGCCGAAGGGAAGCGGTTCGGCGCGGGCAGCAGGCGGCCGAACTCGTCCAGCACAAGCTCGGCGTTTGGGCGATAGCCTTGCGCCTTCGCGTTCGGTTCGTACCACTGTATGTCAATTACGATGTACTGCCAGCCGTAACGCTTGAGGTGCGTGGCCATGTAATCGGCGTTGCGTTTGACATCCGCTTCGGTCACGGTCGTGCCGTAAGCGTCCCAACTGTTCCAGCCCATCGGCGGCGTCGGCGCGAGCGCGCGCAAAGTTGGCGCACGCCGTCCACGCCCGAAGCTTACGCGCGGCCACGCGCCGGTCAGCAACAGGCTGACGGCCAGCAGCATCAGCAATGCTTTGCGGCGCGTTGTCGGCATGCGGTCTTGAACGGGCCGGACTGACTTAGCTTCAATCTCACCTGACGCCGAGCAGTATGTCGGTTGTGAGTTGGTCGAGCCGCTCGTAGGGCAGCCGCTTGCCGGCGAGTTTCTGCCGGTCGAACGTGTAAGCGGCCAACTGCCCATTAAGCTCAGCGCTGTACTTCGCGACTTGCGGCACGCCGCTCTCGCCCTCGTTGATCTCGGCGAGGATGCTCTGTATCTCCGCGTCCTCGTGCCAGCGCCGCGCCTTGTCTTTCAGGATCAGATAGGTACGGATGCACCCCTTGGCAAACTCTTTGACGCCCTCGTAATCTTCTGTGCGATAGGCGTGCGCGTCGAACGCGCGCATGCCTTGGTAGCCGACCTCTTCGAGAAACTTGACGAGGAAGAACGCTTGCCGCGGGTTGGCCGAACCGAAGCGGAAATCCTGATCGTAGCGCCCCGGTATTTGATCGTTCAGATCGATGTGAAAGAGCTTGCCCGCCTCCCACGCCTGCGCGACCGCGTGCGTCATGTTCAAGCCCGCCATGTGCTCGTGCGCAACTTCCGGGTTGACGCCGACCAGATCGGGGTGATCGAGCGTTTCGATCAAAGCGAGATAAGCGCCGGTGGTCGGGAAATAGATGTCGCCGCGCGGCTCGTTCGGTTTGGCTTCGAGCGCGAACTTGTAACCGTAACCTTGCGCCGTCGAATACTCACACAGGTAGTTGAGCGCCTCGCGCAGACGCTTGATCGCATCCACGGGACTGCGACAGGCGTCCGTCTCCACGCCTTCACGCCCGCCCCAGAGCACGAACACTTCCGCGCCGAATTCAGCGCCCAAATCCATCGCGCGACAGGTCTTCTGCACGGCGTAGGCGCGCACACGCGGATCGTTCGCGGTGAACGCGCCATCGCGAAAGACGGCGTCGTAGAACAGATTGACCGTCGCCATCGGCACTTTAATGCCCTGTGTCTCGCACGCGGCGCGGAACTCCGCGACGATCCGGTCGCGCTCCGCAGGCGTAGCGTCGATGGGCACGAGATCGTTATCGTGGAAACTGACACCGTAAGCGCCGACTTCGGCGAGCAGGCGGACGGCGTCGACGGGTTTCAGCGGCCCGCGCACGGCGTCACCGAACGGGTCGCGCCCGCGGTTGCCGACCGTCCACAGACCGAACGTGAATTTGTCTTCAGGTCGCGGCGTATAATTATCCTTCGTCATCTCTTTAACCTCTCTTGTTTGAAAAGGATGAGGGATGAATCAGAAATTGGGCCATTTGTTCATTGAATCAATGAGTCAATGAATTAATGAATCAATTCCTTCCATCCTTCATCCTTTTCCTTTCTAGCTGCGCCCGCGCAAGCTGTTGATCTTGGTCTGGAAGTCTGCGACGTTGTCGCGCTTAATCACCAGCGTCGGGACGAAGACCTGTTTGGTCGCGGGGATGCCCGTCTTGTCCCCCTGTGCGTATTGCGCCATCAGCTTAATGGCCTGATACCCGAACTCGAACGGCTGCTGCACCACGGTCGCATAAATTGCACCCTCCTTGACGCCCGCCAGCGTCTCGTCCTCCTCGTCAAACGCGATGATCTTCACCTGTCCCGTCTTCCCCGCCTCCTTCACGGCGTTGAGGATGGCCGGGCCGTTGTAGCTCCACAACCCCACCAGCGCCTTCACCTCTGGGTACTTCACCAGCGTGTCCGAGACGTTCGACTTGGCCCGCACCCGGTCGGTGTCGTCCGTTCTGGTGTCGATGATCTGCACG
>JBJMGT010000041.1:0-8988 GCA_045807745.1 Pyrinomonadaceae bacterium | reverse complement strand
GGCCGATCCTTGTATGGATCGGCCGCCCCACTCGCCTTGTCTTTGCCCGTCGCCGCTAATGGCCCATGCCGAGATAAATCTGCTGCGTGTAGTCGCGCACCATGCGGTCGCTGTTGAAGGCGGGCACGAGCGTCTCAATCGCGCGCTTCATCATCCGGACCCAACGGCGCGGGATGCCCTGCTCGTCGCGCTCGTAGAACGCGGGCGCGACCTCTGCTTCCAGCAGCCGATAGAGCGACTCGGCGTCTTGCGTGTCCTCTTCGTTCGCCGTGCCACTGGCAGCGACATGCTCGCCGATGGCCCAGCCGTTCGTCGTGTCGTAGCCTTCAGGCCACCAACCATCGAGCACCGACAGATTCAACCCGCCATTCATCGCCACCTTCTCGCCGCTTGTGCCCGATGCTTCCAACGGGCGGCGCGGCACGTTCAGCCACACGTCCACCGATTGCACAAGCTGGCGCGCGATCTCCTGATCGTAATCCTGTATAAAGATGGCGCGATTGACGATGCGCGGGTGCAGTTTCCACTGCGCAAGCTGTTGCAGAATCTGTTTTGCGCCCTCGTCCTGCGGGTGCGCTTTGCCGGCGAAGACGAACTGCACGGGGCGCTCGGCATCTGTCATCAAACGCAGCAGCCGCTCCTGATCGCTTAGCAACAGACTCCAACGTTTATACGCCGCCACGCGCCGCGCAAAACCGATGGTCAACGCATCGGGGTCGAACGCTTGCCGCGCCGTCTCGGCAAATTCCGGACTCTCGCCGCGCTGCAAACGCGCGTAATACTGCCGGTGGCGCATGAAGGCGATGAGCTTCTGCTTCTGCAAACGATGGACGCGCCACAACTCTTCATCGGTGATCTTGGCGACGCCCTGCGCCCAACATTCGCTATTGCATTGCAGCTCGTTCCAGTTCGGGCCGATGCGTTGCTCGTACAATTCGCGCAAGAGCGGCGCAACCCAAGTGGGCGCGTGCACGCCGTTCGTCACCGATGTAATTGGTACTTCATTAACTTTGCGCCCCGGAAACAGTTCGTGCCACAACGCGCGCGAGACCGCGCCGTGCTTACGCGACACACCGTTGGTCGAACGACACATGCGCAACGCAAGCGGCGTCAAGCCGAACAAGTCCGTGCCGTCGGCCGCTTTGATGTGGCCGAGTTCAAGAAACTGTGCGCGGTCTAGTTTGAGCGCGATGATGAAGTCTTGCCCGAAGCAATGCTCGACGAGACCGGGCATGAATTCGTCGTGCCCGGCCGCGACCGGCGTGTGCGTTGTGAACACGCAACGCGCGCGCACCGCTTCGGCCGCGGCGGCGAAGTCCTGCCCCTCGGTCGTCAACTCGCGCACCAACTCAAGCGTCAGAAACGCGGAGTGGCCTTCGTTGAGATGAAAGACGTGCGGCTCGATCCCTAGTTTGCGCAGCAGGCGCACGCCGCCGACGCCGAGCAGCGTCTCCTGCACGCAACGCGTCTCGCGGTCGCCGCCGTAGAGATGACCGGAGATGAGCCGGTCAACGCCTTCGTTCCCTTCGACGTTCGTGTCGAGCAGATACAGACGCACGCGCCCGACCTCGACGCGCCACGTCTGCGCGCGCACCGTCCGCCCGCGCAGACTTAACTCGACGAGCACCGGCGCGCCCGCGTCGTCGCGCACCAAACTGAGCGGCAACCTGTCCGTATCGATCTGCCCGTAGTGCTCCTCCTGCCAACCGTCGCGGCGCAGGCGTTGACGGAAGTAGCCGTGATAGTAGAGCAGCCCGACGCCGACGAGCGGCAGACCGAGATCACTCGCCGACTTCAAATGATCGCCCGCGAGAATCCCTAAGCCGCCGGAGTAGAGCGGGAGCGATGTGTGTATGCCGAACTCTGCGCAGAAGTAGGCGACGGGGCGTGCGTGCGTGATCGCGCCCGCGTGCTCGCTGGCCCACGTGTGCGTCGTCGCGCTCATGTAACGGTCGAAATCTTCAGCCAGCTTGGCAACGCGTTTGATGTACGCCGGATCGGTCGCCATCTTCATCAAGCGAAACTCATTGACCTCGCGCAGCACACAACGCGGGTTATGCTCACACTCTTCCCAGCTTTCCGGATCGAGATCGCGGAACACGGCCGCGCCGTCCGGCGCCCAACTCCACCAATAGTTCCACGACAAGCGTTCGAGCGCGGCGAGCGTCTCCGGCAGCACACGACGGGTCGGTATGTTAGTCTCGGTCTCAGCCACTGCCATCTCTTTCAACATCTGCATACTCGTAACAGGTTATCCCTTCAAGCCGACATGTAAACGAAACGAACAGCTCGCAATTGCATAGACCACGTGCTAGACAGCAAACTGCTGATGCCGCAGAAACTCGCCCGCCGCCCGTTGCGAGAAGAAAACGAGGCGCACTTCTGTTAATGGATGCGCGTCCGGCGTGAGCTTGACCGTTCCGGTCTCGTGCAAGAGAAACGCGCTGACGGCTTGCGAGGTCACCCGCGCTGCCTCGTCCTGCGGATAACCGTAAGCGCCGGTCGAGATCGAGGGGAACGCGATTGATGTCAACTTCTGCGCGACAGCGAGCGCGAGCGAGTTTGAATAACAAGCGGCGAGCAACTCGGCCTCGCGCCCGTCCGCGCGCCCCCAGATGGGGCCGACCGTGTGGATCACGTAGCGCGCGGGCAACGCGCCCGCCGTCGTGATGACGGCCTCGCCCGTCGGCAATCCGGCTGGATAACGCGTGCGGCGCAGTTCCTGACACGCGGCGAGGATCGCAGGCCCGCCCTTTTGATGAATTGCAGCGTCCACACCACCGCCACCAAGCAGCGTCGAGTTGGCCGCGTTCACAATCGCGTCCACCTGTTGCTCCGTGATGTCGCCGACGATGACGCGGACACGTCCATGCAGGAATTCAGTCATTGTTCAACTAGACAACTAAGGTTAGCATCAACGCCCCAGCTTTGCACAGCGCACGTGCGCAAGGCACTGGGGAACAACTAATTTTCGGGGAATTGCAGACCAGCCGTTGCACGCGGCGGTCGAAAAAACGGTCGATAAATTTCAGCGGCGCGCTCGCCGCGCGGCTCACGTCGGCTCGTCCACGTCGGCCGCTCGGCCGTGCTCTGCATCGCGCGGCTCGACCGTGATCTCTTCAAACATGTCGTGGCGGCGAATGGCCTCGGCGACGCCCTTCGCTTTGTGCTCGGTCAACGGGTGCTCCGGGTCTGTGCTGGCGATCTCGAACAGCTCATCGTCTAACATCTCTATGCCGAGCGCGCCGAGCACGACGCCGGGCGCGATCTCCATCTCCTTCAGATTGTGGATGCGAAAGTGCCCGGTCTCTTCGACCCACTCTTCGATGAATGGATCGCGCAGAGCGTGTTCCGCCTCAGACGCCGACAGGTAAGCACCTTCGACGATCAGACAGTATTCACGTCCGCTATTGCTCTTCATCACGACGAAACCCGGAGGCGCGCCGGTCGGGCGCGGGGTGTGCGCAACTTTAGCACCGTCGGGCGGCGCACGGCAAAATTTTTTGCGCCCTCACTTCCCTGTTGCTTCGCGTCCGAATTTGGCGTAGAAGTAAACCAATCCCCACACCACAATTGAAGGAGTCGCCACGTGAGCCGAATCTTCCTGAGCGGATTGTTAATTGTTATCCTGTCATCAGCACCACTTGCGCAGACGCCGACTAAGATGGCCACCGGGAGCAACAGAGCCACGCGCACCACGGGCGCGCCGAAGACCGGCGCGAAGCCGACGGTCGCCGAGGCCGAGAAGTTTATCGCCGACGCCGAGAAGCGGCTGCTCGATCTGAACCTCAAGGCGAGCCGCGCCAGTTGGGTGCAGAGCAACTTCATCACAGACGATACGGAAGCGATGTCGGCCGACGCGCAGAACGAACTCACGGCCGCCACGACCGAACTCGCCGAGCGCGCGCGCCGCTTCGACAGTCTGAAATTGCCCGTCGACGTGGCGCGCAAAATCAAACTGCTCAAGCTCTCGCTCACCTTGCCCGCGCCGAACAATCCGGCCGAGCGCGAGGAGATGACGAAGATCGCAGTCTCTCTGGAAGGCGATTACGGCAAGGGCAAATATTGTCCTGAAGGCGACAAGGCGAAGTGCCTGAGTTTGCCGGACATGGAACGGATCATGGCGAACAGCCGCGACCCGGAAGAGTTGAAAAAGATTTGGCTCGGCTGGCACGCGGTTGCGCCGCCCTATCGCCCAGCTTACGCGCGCTTCGTCGAGCTGGCCAACAAGGGCGCGCGCGAGATGAACTTCAAGGACGTGGGCGCGATGTGGCGCGCGAAGTACGACATGCCGCCCGACGAATTCTCCGCTGAGATGGAACGACTCTGGCTGCAAGTTAAACCGCTTTACGACTCGCTCTACGCCTACACGCGCAATCAACTCGCGAAGAAGTACGGGCGCGCGCTTGTGCCGGCGAACGGGCCAGTCCCCGCGCACCTGTTCGGCAACATGTGGGCGCAGCAGTGGAACAACATCTATCCGCTCTTGAAACCTGAGAAGAGCGATTCCGGTTATGACCTGACGGAGATTCTAAAGAAGCGCAAGACCACACCGCAGGACATGGTGCGCTACGGCGAAAAGTTTTTCGTCTCGCTCGGCTTCGACCCGTTGCCGCAGACATTCTGGGAGCGCTCGCTCTTCGTCAAGCCGCAGGATCGCGACGTGGTCTGCCATGCCAGCGCGTGGCAAGTCGATTTTCAACAAGACGTGCGCTTGAAGATGTGCATTGACATCACGGCCGAAGACTTCGCCACGATCCACCACGAACTAGGGCACAACTTCTATCAACTCTCCTACGCGCCAAAGCCTTTCCTCTTCCGCGACAGCGCTAACGACGCCTTCCACGAAGCCATCGGCGACACCATCGCGCTCTCGGTCACGCCCGAATATCTCAAGCAGATCGGCTTGATTGATAAAGTGCCCGACGCGAGCGCCGACACAGGACTGTTGCTTGAGCGCGCGCTCGACAAGGTGGCGTTTCTGCCGTTCGGCTATCTCGTTGATCAATGGCGCTGGAAGGTCTTCTCCGGCGAGGTCAGCCCCAATGATTACAATAAAGCTTGGTGGGAGTTGCGCGAGAAGTATCAGGGTGTCGCGCCGCCCGCGCCGCGCAGCGAGCAGGACTTCGACGCGGGCGCGAAGTACCACGTCGCTGCTAATGTCCCGTATGCGCGTTACTTCTTAGCGACGATCCTACAGTTCCAATTCCATCGCGCGCTCTGCCGCGAGGCGGGTTATAAGGGGCCACTGCATCGCTGCTCGATCTACGGCAACAAGCAGGCCGGCGCAAAACTACGCGAGATGCTGGCGCTGGGTCTCAGTCGCCCTTGGCCCGAGGCGCTCAAGGCCATGACCGGCGAAGACAAGATGGACGCGACCGCGATCCTCGACTACTTCGCGCCGCTCAAGCAATGGCTCGACGAACAGAACAAGGGGCAGACGCGGTGAGAAAAGTGCTATCGGAACGAGCGCAGTTTTGCCCCGTTAGGGGCAGTTGATAATAGCCCAGCACTTCAGTGCTGGGTAAAGACGTAGACAAAACCATTGAGTCCCGTAGGGACGACTGAATCAGGTCGCAACCTCAGTCGTCCCTACGGGACTCAATGTATTTTCTGCAACTGTTCCCAGCACTGAAGTGCTGGGCTATTGTCACGGCGTCCCTATGGGACGGTTAACATGGCTCGCACTTACGAATCCCGCGCGATGCGCTCGTTGAGCGCGCGGCGTAGGCTGTCGAAGTACGAGTCGAAGGTGACGAAGTCCGTGCCTTGAAAGAAGGCTCGCCCGCCGGTCTCGTCAGCAAAGCGATTGAGCGCGCCCTGCCCGTAGTTGATCGCGGTGTGGTTGTGGCTCGTCAAACCCACCGACGGCGCGTAGAAGGCGTAGACGGCGACGTTGCGCCGCTGCGCTTCGCGCACTGCGCGTTGCAGGTCGATGCTGTTGAGGGTCGAAGACGCATCGAAGCCGCGCGACACGTCCAGCCCGTCGGAGACGAGCAACACGGCATTGCGGTTCGGGCCTTCGGCGTCGAACTTGCGCAGCGCCTGTAAGACTTCAACATAAGGGTTGTAGGGCGCGGCTGATTCACTCGCCAGTGGAATGCGCAGCGCGCGCGCCGCCTGTTCAAGATCGGTCGTGAACGGCTGGCGCACTTGCAGCGACCCGGCCGTCAGATAGCCCACCAGCACGCGCGAGCCGGCCGGCAGCGCGCGGATAAAATCGCCCGTCACGCCTAGCTCGTTACCGACGTGCGAGACGAGATCGTCTTGCACCAGCACGGCCAGATTCAACGGCGCACGCACGCGCACGCTCGCCGCACGCGCTTCGTTCTTTCCGGGGCCACTCGCGGCCTGTACCGGCAACCCCGCCGCCAACGCCAGCACGAGCGCCGCGCACGCTAACATAACTTTCTTCATAACTTATTTCCTCTTGTCTTCGGGCGCACAAAAGGCGCGCGAGGCTTGGCACCGCTGGCCCCACGCGCCACCCCTTGTTCCGCCAGTATATTGGCTGTTCTATGATGCAGCCCCGCACCCAAAGGATGGCTGAAGAAAAGGGGATGAAGGATGAAACGAATTGATTCATTGATTCATTGACTCATTGATTCAATGAACAAATGGCCCAATTTCTGCTTCATCCTTCATCCTTACTTTTGGTGTAACTGGCAGACGCCGTGTTCATCGCAGGGCGGGGGGATGCCGAAGATGGTGTAGCGGCGTTTGGCGATGAAGCTGTAGAGCCGAGGGCCAAGGGTCGTGAACGGCCAGCGCGAGAGCACGGGCACGAGCCAACGCCAGCGCGGGAGCACGCCCAAGACTTCGAGCCACGCCCAATAACCTTTGCGCCACGTACCGTCGCCCGCGCGCCTGACGTGCATCTCTGCGGCCAACTCATGCGGCGTGTGCGGCGCAGCCCGCGCTAAAGCGTCCGGGTCGTGATAGTCGAACCATGCCAGCCGGTGCTCCGTGTCCAATGGCTCGACGCGCGCCCGCGTCCACCGGCACAGCGGACACTGCCCGTCCGTGTAAACCTCCAACTGGGTTGCTTTTGTCCTGCTCACTTTATAAGCGAACGCCGTTTACGGCGGAAGGCAGCAGCGGGCTTGAGTCTTGCATGCTTTACTTTGCCGGGCAGCTTTTCCGGCAAGCTCATCTCGTCGTCAATTAAGTCTTCCACATGCACGCCCGCCAAACGAGCATACTGCAAGAGCACAATCAGCGACGGCTCATATTTGCCGGACTCGAATTGCGAGATTTGGCTGGGCACGATCATATCTTCAACAGCTAGGCGCGTAACCACCTGAGTCTGGGATAAGCCAAGTGCATTGCGGATCGTCCGAAGCTTTTCAGCTAAACGCTCCGGCTTCAGACGCGGCCTCGTGCCCATCAGGAGCTACCTCCTAATGGGCAAAGCTGCGTCCGAAGCTTGCCCCTACTAGCAATTGCTAGTAGAATATACTTGCGCAACTTGGTCGCCGTGAGTATGAACCTTTCATGCTCAACGGCGACGCTCATCACTCAGTTTGTGAGGGTGAGCAGCGCATATAGCCGTCGGTTTTCAAAGACAGAACGGGCGCAAGGATAGCACAGATGAACCTCACCATCCTCTACGTCGAAGACCATAGACTCGTGGCCGACGCGGTCAAAGAGACTTTAGAGGCGGAAGGCTGGCGCGTCGTGCTCTGTGTCAATGGCAGCGACGCACTGCAACGGTTGGCGAGCACGGCCCACTATGACTTGTTGCTAACCGATTACCACCTGCCGCACGTCAACGGCTTGGCGCTGGTCAACTACGTGCGCCAACTGCCACATCGCACAGGGTTGCCGATCATCATGTTCGCGGGCACAGATTGTAGCGGCCCAGCTTACCGCTCCGGGGTCAACGTCTTTCTCAAGAAGCCGGACGACATAAAGTTGTTGGTTAGTACCATCGCTCGGTTACTTAATCAGGCTGCGTGACAGGTGGGGCGCGCAGCCTGTGCTGGCACGTCTTTTCGTAGGCCGTGGAGACTGTGCCGCGTGGCCGCCATGCACGAGGGGAGCATGGCGGCCATTTTACTTTTCAGGGCCGACTGGCAAGCTTGCCCAAGTTCGGGGCTGCGCTCACAAGTAAGACCAAGACGGCGCAGATTAACAAAGCACTTTGCAAGATGCTTTGTCACAACATCTGTTGTCTGATTCAGAGTATGTTTGAGTTGAATCTGAAGCCGAAGTTTTGGGCGGAAGTGGCCTAGTTAGCCGACCCCACCGTTAAACACGTTCAAACTATTGACAAGCCCCAACGCAATTGTTAGGTTTGCGTTGGGGCTTTGATGTCTCCAATAAACCGCAGATCGCCCGCCAGCATCACAGTGACGCTATGAATTATCGAATCATTAGAGACGGAGAGGCAATAGAGTTGCCGATAAGGGTGCGGCGTGCCGATGACCATAAACAAGTGTATGCTCAGGGCGCGTTCGGCGGGCCCCTTGCTAACTACCACTTTAGAATTGATTTTTATCAAGACATTTTTCCGCCGCAGGAGTTCCAAGACGCTGGCGGGCAGATTCAAGTGGAGAGCGTAGCAGAGATTGAACGCAGAATAGTTACATCAGTTTACCTACCTCTCCCTTTTTTGAAGGAACTGCGGAATTGGCTGGATGGCCACGTTCAAGGTATTGAAGCGGAATATGGGGAAATCCAACTTCCCAAGATTGAAGTGGCGGAAGAAGAGACTAAGGTGACTGAAGCATAAGGGGCTAGAGTAGTTAAAGCGGGTGTTTTCTAAGCAGCTTCAACAACTCAGCGTACACATTGTTCTTTCTCAAGTTGAACCTATATTCGCACTCTTTCAAGTGCCAGTAGAACTTCTCCGGTTTGATGCCATGAAACTGCTGGAGCCGATGTTTAGCATAACTCCAGAAGCTCTCGATGCCGTTGACATGGTGCGTGCCGCGCACGAACTCGCTGTGCCCGTGGTTGACTCTGAAGTGCTTGGCGTAGCCCACG
>JBJMGT010000040.1:0-10318 GCA_045807745.1 Pyrinomonadaceae bacterium | reverse complement strand
CGGCCGATCCACCACGAACATAGAGGCCCCGCCGCAATTGCACTGGGCCACTAGTTGCCAGTCATGTTGCGCCCACTGATCTATTATCTCTTGTCCGGTCGAATTGGCGCTGAGCCCGAAACTGGGGCCGGTTATCTGTGGAGTCAGATCGCTCCCATCATCGTCCGTGGCTCGTATCCATTTCCCTGGTACAAGCACAGTAACTCTCATGGCTTATCTCCCCTCTTAGACAGGTTACTCACTACAGCGCCTAACTTAAATTATACGCCCTAAAGGGCGTCATGTTTTACGCCCAATTTGCCATCTAATATACAGAAGCAGGCGGAATATCCAAGGAATTCCGTGCTCGGCAGAAGATTAGGCGGCGCTCAGTAGGAGCAGATTAGGCGGCTGAGTTAAGTATTGCGCGTACAGTTAGAGAAAAAGCCGACCCCATGAGCGGGTCGGCTTTTCTGTGCTTGGCCTCTTCGTAGGGTTGAGGTCTTTCTTTGTTGCTACTTGACCGAGACATCGTCCACGCGGAAGGAGGTGGGCAGGGTCACGTCGGTGGTGATGCGGTATTGAATGCGCACGGTCTGACCGGCGAAAGCGCCGAGGTTGTACGGCCCGCGTTGCACGTATGCGCCGGCCGTGCCCGCGTTCTGGTTGCTGAACGTGGCGAGCGTCGCCAAGAGCGTGCCCGAAGTGTTGCGTACCTCGACGAAGAGACGGTCGAAGACCGCCGCGCCCGCGGCCTCACTCGTGGAGATGTTTAACCAGAAAGTGAGATTGGGCGACGTGCCCGCCGGGATCGTGATCTGCTGGAACTCCGAGCCGGTGGCGTTGTTCGTCGTACCCATCAGCGAATAGGCGACGCCTGTGTGCGGGAAGCTGCCGGTGCTGCGCGCAGCCTGCCCCGCGAACGTCCATGGCGCTGTGCCGCTCTCGAAGCCGCCGTTGGTGATTAGCTCTGCGCCGCCGCCGCCCGTTGCGCCCGCCTGTGTGACTGTGAAGGTCTGCCCGGCGATGGTCAGCGTGCCCGTGCGCGAAGTTGTCGCGGTGTTGGCGGCGACGGAATAGCTGACCGTCCCGTTGCCCGTGCCGCTTGCGCCGGCCGTAACCGTGATAAACGCGGCGTTGCTCACCGCCGTCCAGCTACAACCTACGGTGGCCGTGACGCTGACGCTGCCCGTGCCGCCGCCAGCGGGATAGCTTGCGCTGGTCGGGCTGATCGAGAACGTGCATGTGCCGCCGCAATCCGTCGGCACGTTCGTCGCGGCCGTGTGCGTCGTGCCGTCGTTGCCGACCGCCGAGACGCCCATGCCGTGCCGCGCGAAGACCGTCCAGATGGCGCAGCGATTCGCGCCGCCGTTCAGATTCTGATCGGCTTGAATGATACCGTCGCGCGCGTTCAGGAAAGACGGGCGCGACGGTGTGAACTTCATGCCGTTCAAAACGATTCTGTCCGTTACACCTGCGCCAAGTTGCGTGCGCAAATCCCAGAGCGTCGCCGCCCACACTTCGCCGTCGTTATGGACTTCACAACCGCCCGCGCATACGTCCGCGTAGGAATCATGCACGGCCGCGGCCGGCACGGTGTAAGCCGCGCGGCGTATGCCCCGCGTCGTGTTCTGCGTGACGTACTCGCCCATCACGCCGTCGTTGTTGATCGTGCAGGCCCAATAGTCCGACCAGCCTTCGCCCATCGCGCCGGACTGTGTGCCGCCAAGGCCACTACCGTTGCCGATCAGACGGTTCGAGATGCCGTGCCCGTATTCGTGAAACACCACGTCTGAATCGACCGAGCTATCGCGATCAGGCGTGGGCGCGGTGAAGAGGAACTGCTGCATGCGCGGGCGCGAGCCTTCGGGCGGCGTCGAGAAGTTGGCGTTGTTTGTGCCCGAACCGTCCTGCGCTTCGGCGCGCACGGAGTCGTTGCCCGTGCCGCCGCGCCCGAAGTTGTTCGTCTGAAAGTTGCCCGCCGTCTCTGTAAAGCCGAGGCGATACGAGAAGTCGTGCATGAAGTTGTTGAAGTAGAAAAGATTCGTTACGACCGCCGCTTGTTGCGTGCGCGGATCGACTGTGGTCGAGAATGGGAAGGTGAAATCTTGATTGGCGGCTGAAGCGTGTCCGTTCGATAAGCCAGCGCCGTTATTAGCGTCGGGCGCGTTGTCGGCGTTGGTGTCGAGATAGGCTTCGACGTTGTTGCCCGTCGTCACGGTCGCAGTGCCCATCCAGCCGGCGGTGGTGTTGATGGTCGTGTCGCCGACGAAGGAGACGAGCGTGCGCGCGCCCGCGTCCGGGTCTTCGGTGTAGACCATGCCCTGCGCGTCGAACACGTAGAGGTTGTGCCGGAAGAGCAACTCGCCCGTGCGCGCATCGACGAGCGTCTCATACCACTCGTTTGCCCCGGCGTCCGCGTAGACGTGCCAAGCGAGCCGCGCGCCGTCGCCCACGCGCACGACGTTTAGCTCAGACAATACGTCTTCATAGTCCAGACTCAAGGGGTTCGCAAACGTGGCGCGCTCACCTTTGACCGTGCGCCCTTTCGTCTCGGCGAAGTTGGGCAGCACAGTCCGCCCCGCGTACTCGAATGCTTTGACGATGCCCTGCGCTTCCGTCAACGCGGGCGTGGTTTTGATTTTCCCCTGCGGGACGAGGAAGCCCTCACGGACGTTGAGCACTGCGCCGTTGCCGTTGACGACGACGCGCACGTCGCCCTCGAAAACTTTAATGCCCTTCACCGTCTGCGCGTAGGCGAGGAAGGTCGTGCCGGCGTCTCTGTCTTCGTTGTTCAAGGCCAGCTCTGAGATGTCCGTGTCGGACAGGGCGAACAGAGTCTGGTGCTGGCGTAGGAAGCCGCGCGCCACATCGTCGGGTGCACCCGCTTGGGCTTCGGAGAGCGCCGCGCCATCAATGAAGAGATTTTTGACCGCGCCCGCTTCGTTGACCTGCGCGTGCAGATTCTGCGCGGCGGCAGGTGCGAGGCTGGCGCGAAAATCATCAACTGCGGTCACACGCGCACGCAACGTCGCGCTCTGCGCCGCCGTCTGCTTGTTGCCGGCCGGGTTCAGCTCGTAGTCGGTGAACTCGCCCTGACCTGCGAGTCTGATGTCATAGTCCGGCTGTGTGGCCGGCGGGACTTGGGCTGTCGTGGTGCTGGCGACGCGTGGAGCTTTCGCCGCGTTCGACTTCGTCAAGGGCGTCAGTGCGCCGGCGATGAGGGCAACGCCCAGCAGACCGATAAGCAAGCGTCTACGCATAGTGTTCTCTCTCCATTGGTTTCGAGTTGAAGCTGTGAGGTAAGGCAAGGCAAGATTCCAGCCGGTGCAGTATGAAGGTGCAGGCGTCGTCTTATTGCGTTGGTCATCGCCACGCGTAACCGGATCGAGTTAAGTATGCGTTCGGTATGAAGGCCCTAGAGATCAGGGCTGTTGCTATTGTCGAGTGGGCGCAGGGTATCAGATCAGGTGGGTGTTTGTTAAGTCGCAGCGCGGCGGGGTAGTGGTTCACTCTGATCTGGAGTCTATAGGCACGGGCAGTTCACCACCGCAGGCACAGAGGGCACAGAGGCGGCACGGAGGCATGCCTTTTCTCTGCGCCCCCTCTGTGTACTCTGTGTCTGCGGTGGTGAGTGCGCAACCGATAACGTCCAACTCTAATTGAACCACTATCGGGACAAACGATCCGCTGTGCCGCTTCAACGTCCGGCCGTTGCGACCAACGGCTTCTTGAGCACGGGCGCGGACTTGGGTGCTTGTTTTTGCTCCTGCGTGGTCGCGTTCGCATTGGGCGTGGGCTGGTAGATGTAACTATCGCGGGCGCGCACGGCCACTTCGGGGCGCGTCACGCGCACGCGGATGCGGCGCCGCTCGCCGGCGCGGCCCGGTTGTTGTGGGTAGTAGCCGAGGCTGTATTGGCGGCGCAGTTCTTCGGCGATGTAGCGGAAGGTTTGGTCGAGGTCGCGCAGGTCGCGGCTCGCTTCGTAGTAGCGCCCGCCGGTCAGTTCCGCCAGATCGTGCAGGTAGCGTTCGCCGCGTTTGTAATCCTCGCGACTCGAACCGCCGCCGCCCGTGTTGATGGTGGGCCCCGGCAGAGGTATCGGCAGCCGCCCAAGTATGCCGGGCAGGCGCGGCATGCGGCCGCCGGTTGTGGTGACGGTGTCGGCCGCCGGATCGTAGGTGTCGTAGCGGATCGGGTAGATGAGCGCGTCGAGTTCTTCGGCGGCGTTGACGGTGGACTCGTAAGTCGTCTTGTCGCCACTGCGCGCGTCCACGCCGTCGGTAAACAGCACGACAGCTTTGCGCCCTTCGATGCGGCTGAGGTGCTTGCGCATCAACGCGTCCATGGCTTCGTAGAGATGCGTGCTAAGACCGCGGCCCGTATCGCGGATCGCTTTACGAATCTTCTGCCGGTCGCTGGTCGGCTCGCACTTCACCGTCAACCCACTCGCGAACGAGACGACCATCACCTGATCATCGGGACGCAACTGCGCGACGAACGCTTCGGCCGCGTCCTTGATACGCCCAAGCTTCTGCCACACCGAACTGCTCGTGTCGATCATCAACACGACGGTAAACGGCTTCTCGACCGCCGCAAAATAAGCGACCGGCTGTTCGACGCCGTTCTCATAGATGCGAAAATCTTCCTTGCGCAGATCGGGAATGTAGCGCCCGTCGCGATCCATAATGCTTACGGGGATCGTGACCAACGTCGTCTCGACCCGCACCACCTCGCCCGCGTCCACCTCTTCGTGCGTCTGCGCCCGCACGGGCACTGGCGGCTGCGGTGCGCGGCGCTCTCGCGTCTGCGCGCAGGCGTGCGGGGTGATTAAGACGAACAGGCAAAGGGCTACGAGTGGAGCAATGATACGACTCATCAGGCTGACCTCCGGGTGCGCTGACACGTTGACCGTTGCGAGGCTGTGTGTTGCCTGCTAAGACGCGGGCGGCGGGCCAAACGTTACCTAAACATAATCGCCACCGCAACAGAGCGGGTCATGAGTCCTCCACCCGTTCGTTGCCTTGAGACGTGGCAATCGGGGCGGTAGGCAAGTGAAAGCGTGATTAAGTGGAACTGTTCCGTATAACACGCCGATTTAGCGTGTTATACGGATTGAGTCTTGATAACACGTCAAATTCGCGTATTATCTGGATACTTTCGGTTTAAGCAGTAGTTAGACGCCCGACGCGGATAGGAGCCCGCTGAAGAGCCTGAAAGGAGATGTGATGGCGATAATCCCGACCGTTCGCTGCCGAAGCATGAGGACTTCGCTCGCGTTCTACACCGGCGTGCTCGATTTCGAGCACGTGGACGGCGATGACGATCTGGACGATCCCTCCTTCAGTGTCCTCTCGCGCGACGGTGACCAACTCATCCTCTCAAGCCATCGCGGGGACGGGGAGTTCGGTCAGGCGATCGTGATCACGACCGACGACATCGACGCGCTATTTCGCAAGTTCCGGGAGCGAGGGCTGCACACACCGGGGAATCCGGACGCTCCCGAGGCAGTCCATGAAGGCCCGATTGACCAGAGCTGGGGCGCGCGCGAGTTCTACGTCGATGATCCCGACCGCAACACGCTGCGGTTCACGCAGGCGTAGACTGCTCGGCGACCATCCCTGCGATCTTGATCGCGATCTGCGGAACAGGCTAAGAGTGCACCGAGCGGACGTCTAACACGTCGTTGGAACGGAGCGCGGATAGCCTCTTTCTTAACTTGCGTGGCGCGCCGAAGGTTGGCTGTAATCGCCGCGCCCGGTCAACTCTGACGTTATGCCTCTTCTTCATCGGGAACATATGAAGTCCGTAATCGCCGTGGCCATTCTTCTTTGTAGTTTCACAAACACTTTCGCCCAGTCTGAGCGGATCGGGGCTTATCGGTTTCAAAAGTCGAGAGGTAAGCACACGGCCAGGATCGTTATCCGCAATCAACCTTTTGATTCTTCAAAGCATAAGATTGGCTACGATGACCGTACCGGGAAGAATCTGATTGATGGTCGCGTGGCTTACGGGGCGGAAGCCGTGCCCCGGACGCAAATCAAATCCATTGAGTTTTATTTCGATGGCGGCGAGATTAAAGTCCCGCGGTGGCTTTATGCCGATTGCTACAATCCGAATCTTGGGAGTGAATATGTTAACGTCAGATTTAGCCGTAACCTTCAAAGTGTGCTAGTCACGATGTGGGGCGCAGACGGTGCTGGAGCTTACGGCGTGATTTGGGTATTGAGGAGGGATGGTAAACATTCCCGGTACTTCAAAGATGCGTTTTAATATAAATGGCGGTTGAATGTTTCCGTCAACGGGAGGCATAACAACGGCATGCACCCAACGCCCCATCAGCGTGCCTCTTATGCAGCTTGCGGAGGGGCGCGGGTGTTGCCGGGCGTTCGGCGCTCTCTAGGTGATGAACTTTGGGGAAGAACAAAAGCTGGAACAGCTAATCCGCTGAGAGTCAAACTAAGAGTGGTAATCATGCGCCACAAACTGCCTGAGATAGAAAGTCGCAGATGCTTCATCAAGCGGGCTTCAGTTTTTGCCCTGACGGTTACAGCGTTGCCACCCTCCTTGTCCTGCCTGGGACACAATTCGGCGGAAAACTTCCTTGACGCGCAGCATCCCTCGCGAATCAAGATCGCTGATAAGCAGGAGCCGGGCACGCGTATTTTCGTACGCGGCACTATTTATGACAAAGACGGCAAGCCTCAGTCCAATGTGAAGATGTTCCTCTATCAGACGGACGCGGCGGGATATTACAGCCGCCCCGTCAGTAATCCGCGTCAGGCCCGGCTGCACGGAACGCTTTGGTCGGATGCCCATGGGCAGTACGCCTTCGACACGATCAAGCCCGCGCACTACGCTGATGTAAACCCGCCACCGCCGATGCACATTCACGTGCATCTGGAGCCGCCGGGTCTGCCGGATCATTGGGTAGACTCCTATTACTTCGAGGGTGACCCGCAACTCCGGGCCGAGGACATCGCTCGCGCTAGCGGGCTGGGCCTCTTCTCAAATATCGTCCGGCTGGCACCTGGAGCAGGTGGTGCTTTGGAAGGTGTCCGCGACTTTAAGATTGATCCGGCACTCGCCGAACGCAATCAGCTCGTAAACGGCTGGTACCGAAACCCCTGAGAGCCGCACCGAACAAATCGCTGG
This sequence comes from Pyrinomonadaceae bacterium, assembly GCA_045807745.1. Taxonomy (GTDB): domain Bacteria; phylum Acidobacteriota; class Blastocatellia; order Pyrinomonadales; family Pyrinomonadaceae; genus QHXQ01. The sequence continues at coordinate 3,184 of JBJMGT010000040.1, read as the reverse complement.
ACCGGAGCGCGGGGAGCGTGTTTCGCAACTTGATTGAATCGAAGGTTGAATGTAATCGCCGCGCTCGGTCAACTCAACCGTTCGGCGTTTCGTGGTTATAATCAGCTATGACCCGTGCAGCGTTTCAAGTTCTGATTATTCCCTACCGAATTGACGCGGACGGTCAGCCGCGCTATTTGCTTTTCAAGCGATCCGACCTTGCTGTTTGGCAATGGATTGCTGGCGGTAGTGAAGATGATGAGAAACCGGAACAGACCGCCCGCCGTGAGGCTCTTGAGGAAGCGGGTGTTCCTAAAGACGCTTGTTTGATGCGGCTAGATTCGATGGCATCAATTCCGGCGATACATTTTGCAGACCGTCATCTTTGGGGGGATGAGATATATGTCATTCCTGAATTTAGTTTCGGGGTTGAGTGTCAAATCAAAGAAGTTTGTCTGTCCGGGGAACATAGCGCGTGCGAGTGGTTGGATTACGAAACAGCGCGGAGTCGTCTTGAGTGGGACAGCAACAGAACAGCTTTATGGGAGCTGCACAGTCGTTTATTGGCGAGACACGCCTAACAGGTCATTGGGCCGGAGCGCTAATAGCGCGGTTTTCATCCGCGAGACTTGGGTGGTTGATGCTTGACGAGTGCGTGCCGCAAATTAAGGCTTGAGTTGCTGGAGCATGAAGTCCTCACGGTTACGGAGCGAGGCTGGTCGGGCATAAAGAATGGAAAACTCTTGACGCTAGCCGAAGCAGAGTTTGAAGGTTTCCTCACAGTTGACCAAAATCTTAAATATCAGCAGAACCTCAAAGCCTTCAAGATTGGAATCATTCTATTGGTAGCGAGAAATAATCGCCTGAAAACATTATTACCATTGATACCTGAAGCTAGGAAGGCATTAGAAAAAATCAAGGCGGGCGATTTTATTCGCGTGGGCTGAGGCTAACAACTCATTCAACCCGACGCCTCGATAGCTTCACTTTTATGGTTGCTCGGCCATCATGTTGAAGGCTTTATGCGCGGGGCAGGCTAATTCAGGCGTTCGTGTTGCTTGGTTAGTGTGCTTTCGCGGTTCATGCCTCCTCCGCGCCTTAGCGTTAGCGCGCGTTACCGGAGTCGGGTAAGATGGCGCGCCATGGCCACGTCTAAACGGATTCCGCTCTGGTTGTTCCCGGTCGCTTATCTGATCCATGCCATCGAAGAGTTCTTTGGCGGGGCGGGTCTGCCGCTCACGCCGCACAGGATGCGCGGCTTCAATCTCACACCCGTGCAATTCATCGTCATCAACAGCTTGGCGCTGCTGCTGTTGCTCTTCGGCTTCTATATGGCGCGGCGGCGCGGCTTCCCGCATCTGTTGATGGTGATCGTCGGCTCGATCATGCTTGTGAACGGCTCGCTGCACGTGTTGACGGCCATACGCACGAGCGCGTACACGCCGGGTCTCATCACCAGCCCGCTCATCTTCATCCCGCTCGGCGCGTGGACACTCTTCAGCTTATTTGGCGATATGAGTTGGCTGCGGTATTGCGCGGGCGTCGCCCTCGGCGGCGGCGTGCACGTGATCATCTCACTGCTGGCGCACAACGGACGCAATCTTTTCGGCCGGTAACTGAGAGTAGCGCGACCGTACTATCAACACAGAGTTCACAGAGACACAGAGGGCACAGAGATTAACTCCCTGTGCCCTCTGTGTCTCTGTGTTTAATCGTTCTTACGGTGCGTCGAAGCGGCGGCGATAGTCTTCGCCGTCGAGGTGGACGGTCTTGCACATCTCGTAGAGGCGCGAGCGCAGGCGTGCGCCGATGCGGTCTTCGAGCGTCTCGTCGGTGGGCGTGCGGCGCGTGTCGAAGAAGTTCGTGGTAAAGATGGTGAGCCGGCGGTCGTTGTAGCGCGTGCCGATGATCTGCATCATCGTGTCCTTGACCCAGTCGGTCGGCTTCGACGCGCCTAGTTCGTCGAGCACCAACACTTCGGCCTGATAGACCGGCGCGAGGACTGTCAACTCAGAGGTCTTTGAGATCGGATTGTAAGAGTCCTGTATCTCTTTCAGCAGCGAGCCAAATTCGTAGAACGAACACGGCACGCCCTTCTCCATCAAGCCCCGCAGGATCGCCACCGCCAGATGCGTCTTGCCAACGCCGACCGGCCCCATCAACAGCAACCCGCGCCCGTCACCCGGCGGCGCATATTCACGCACCAAGCGAAACGCGTAGTTGAAGGCTTTTAGTTGCGAGCCGTTGTTCGGCGCAGGGAAGAAATTATGCAGCGAGCACTCATCATAACGACGCGGGATGCGCGCGGCTTCGACGAGCTTGGCCGGATTGTTCTGCTCGCGACACGGACAACGCCGCGCGCCCTTGCCCGGCACGATCTCCATGCCGCCGCCATAGCAACGCGGACACACGACCGGTTCAGCCTCGACGGCGCGCGCACCATCGAACGGCAGCGCGGGCGTCGTGCCGTCGCGCTTATCAGGCACGGCGCGCAGGGACGGCAGCTTTTTGGCGTTGTCAGACGACATCAGTAATTGCTTTGTAGTGCTAAAAACTTGAGTGGCGCGAGACCCTTGTCGGAAAGACTTACCCGGCGACCTTTTAACTCCCTAAAAATTTTTCAATTCCGAGGGACGGGGCGGATTATAGCACCCGAAGCGAAGATTGCAAGAGGAAGAAGATGAAATTCGCCGCAGCAAGCTGCGGGGTATCAGAAGAGGTTGAGTTGTTCCTTGTGTAGTTGTTCGTACTCCACCTCTGCCCCTTGATTTTGGATGTACTTCTTAATCACACTTTCATTGCCGTGCTGTCCAACCGTGCTGATGAAATATCCGGCCGTCCAGAACTGCCCGCCCCATAACTGTTTCTTGACTGCTGGACACGCGCGGAAGATTTCGCGCGCCGTGATGCTCTTAATGCGCTGCACGATCTTCTGCGGGCTGTACATGGGTACACTTTGCACCAAGAAATGCACATGATCTTTATCTGTCCCGATTTCCAGAAACGTAATCTCGTAGCGTTTACTGATCTCCAGACAGACTTCCTTGAGCTTTTGGTCAACCGGCGGTGTGAACACCGCCCTTCTATACTTCGCCGGGCAAACGATGTGGTACATCAACACCGAAACATTATGGCTTTTGTGGATGAACTTGCTCATTCATCCAGTGTAACGCAGCAAGCTGCGAGGAACTTACCCTGTAGAGAT
>JBJMGT010000039.1:0-89510 GCA_045807745.1 Pyrinomonadaceae bacterium | reverse complement strand
TTTATAGGTTGTTAGGTTTTGTTGTTATGTTCTATAGTTACCACTACTTTTCCTCGAGCGTGTCCGTCTTCCAGATACCGGATAGCGTCAGGGACCTCACTCAAGCTGTAACACCTGTCGATGACCGGTGTGACCCTTCCGGCTTCTATGAGCTCGCTTATTATGACCAGGTCCTCTTTGCTGAGCTTCGTCATGAACGTGACGAATTTCTGGCTCACGAAGCGTGACAATACAAGCTCTGTGATCTGATGAGCCAGGAGACGGACCATCGACCCGCCTAAGCCGACGATGCCGGCCCCGATGTATATCCCCTTAGGATTTAAGACGCGTCTGCGCGCTGAGAACGAATGGTTCGCCACGAGGTCGAAAATCAGATCGTAATGTTGTCCACTTTTTGTGAAATCCTCGCGGGTGTAATCAATGACGTGATCTGCGCCGATGGAGCGAACCATTTCAACGTTCCTCGTACTGCAAACGCCTGTAACTTCCGCGCCGAATGACTTCGCGATTTGCACAGCGAAGGTACCCACGCCGCCCGCGGCGCCGTTGATCAAGATCTTCTGCTGCGGTTGAATCTTTCCTTTGTCCCGAAGGCCCTGCAAGGCAGTGAGTCCCGCCAGGGGCACAGCAGCCGCTTGCTCAAACGACGCGTTATCCGGTTTCATGACCAATGCCGATTGGGAAGCAATTGCATACTCGGCAAAGGCCCCAGCGCACAAGCCGAAGATCGCGACGCCCGGCTTGAACTCCGTTACGTTGAGCCCGACTGCTTCGACCTGGCCCGCCACATCGCGCCCGGGCCGATTGACCTTTGATTTGCTCATCGCGAACAGTATCCGACGCAGGAACGGATGTCTCGCTGAGCCGGAGTCAATTGGATTGACGGAAGCAGCGCGGACTTTGATCAAAACTTCATCGGCCCCAGGAGTCGGCTTGTCGATCTCTTCCAACTTGAGAACATCGGGCGAACCGTCGTTGAGATAGACAATGGCTTTCATCAGTTTCGTCTACGAGCTTGCAGAACCTCACGTTCGACCTGAGCGTCACGGTCCATCAGATTTTCCCGATAACCCTGACGATGAAATACGCTCCGTTATTTTGTACGCGTAAGGACGGCTTGCCCGACCATCGGCTTATTCCCAGGAAGCATGTAAGTCCACCACAGACAATTCTCTTGTCAGGTTTGAATGTTGGACAACCGGGGCCGGTGCCATGGCAGGCTCCACAGTCCGCGCACAGAGAGGATGACGGAGAAGAGCGCGGTCACGCCGAGCGTGATGAGCGTCCAGACCCAGAAGAAGATTCCGCTGGAGTTGGCGATCCTGCCGCCGACAAGTCCCGCCCCCCTCATGTGGGCGATAGGCATCAGCAACCCAAGGAGCGACCCGAGGAGGATTATGATGTACCTCGATCTTCGTTCGGCAAGCACCAGCGTTCCGTACAGCCAGACGACTAGGGTAAGCACGCCACTGAGATGCTTGAACCCTCCTGGTTCAAATCCGCGGACGATGTCGTCCGTCAGGTGAAACGTAAATAAGAGGATCGAGAGCAGGGACGCGATGGTTAACATAACGTTGGGTTTCATTTGATATTCTCCTCGCTAGATTTCTGTGTGCCTCTCAGTAATGCACATGATCGGTTGACAGTATTCGATCGGAGGTGCACGCCGAAGGCCGAGAAACAAAAGCACCAACGCAATCGCGAAAGCGTCACGGTCCATCAGATTCCCACAATAACCCTCGCGATGAAAATACGCTCCATCATTTTGTGCGGGTTAAGATGAATTGCGCGACCATCGGCTTATTTCCGGGAAGTATGTAAGTCGCCGCCTCGGAGTGATGGTTGGCGTCGATCATGGTGAACACCATCTGGTTCATCATCCCTCTTTGCGTGCTGCCAGAAATGTCTAGGAAATCGAATTCCACCGTCTTCCCATCCGGCGAGATTTTGCCAACCATGCGAGGCCGATTTCCGGCATCACAATAATGGGTCAGGAGCAAGCGCTCTCCGTCTACGTAAAACATGGTGATCGGATTGTCGGGTCTGCCAGGCCCAGTCGCCTCATGCAGGATTGCGTTACCACTGGAAGTCACGCGAATTGTGATGTGCGTGGAGAGGCCTATAATACTGCCCTCCCACGAACCCGCCAGAGTCTTCATTATCTCGAACGCCTTTTGCGCGTCGGACTGCGCGGAGGCCACGGCGGGGTGCGACATCTGAGCAACGGCTGTCCCGTGGCCCATTAGCGCAAGAAGGCAGATCAGAAGTGCCGGCAGAAGTGTTAGCATTCGCCCTCCGAACCGCTTGCAAGGCCGTGCAGTAGGACCATGGTCGTGAGATTTTCCTCGCTCGGTATCTTCTTGAGTGACGTTGCTTGTATCTTGCATTTTCTTCTCCTTCTAGATTGGAATTGGACCTCATCCTTGAACGCACCACAATTTAATACGCTTAGTCTAGGCATAGCGGAAACCAATGGACATGACGCCACGTATCAAGAACATGACCGTAGGTTGCAAGGAGCTATCAACGGATGCCTAATCCGACGATTGCCGCCGGCTATCCCAAAGCCTTGCTTGATTTCGCCGTTTCGCGCGGCGCTGATCGCCAGACGCTGATCGCGCGCTCGCAGCTTCGCCCTGAAGACCTCAAGGATCAGGACAACCGCATTCCCTTGGCGAACTACTTAGCATTGTTGAAGGCGGGGATCGAGTTGTGCAACGAACCGGCCCTCTCGCTTCTTTTTGGCGAAGCGGTTAGGTTGCAGGACATATCGCTGGTTGGGCTGATCGGCGTGGCCTTTGACAACGTGGAGTCAGTGCGCCGGCAAGTGAACCGCTATGCACCTCTAACGCTCGATGCGGACGACGGTGGCACCGCAGACGCAGCTGAGTTCGTCCGTGAAAATGGGGATGTCTGGTTGAAATCCACATCCGACATCTACATAGCTAATCCGCTGCTGACGGAAGCCGCCTTCGCGCGCAGTGTCTGTGGGGCCCGGGCGCTGGTGGCTTCCCTGCCTAATTTCGCGAACCTGTCGTTTCCGAAAGCTATCCGCTTCACTCACGCAGAGCCGAGCTACCGCGCCGAATATGATCGCATCTTCGGTGTACCGCTGTTCTTCGACAGCCACATGAACGCATTGCAGGTTGATGAAGCATTGCTGAACATGAAGTTGCCACGCACGAACCCCTATCTTTCCGAGGTATTGAGCGCTCGTGCGGAAGAATTGCTCAAGAGTCTGGAGATGTCGAAAACCATGAGGGGCCGCGTCGAGAACCTATTGATCCCCATCCTGCACACTGGCGAAGCGAGCATGGACATGCTCGCCGTCAAATTGGGTCTCAGCCGTCAGACTCTTTTTCGCAAGTTGAAGGCGGAGGGCATCACCTTCGAGAAGGTATTGGATGAATTGCGTCACAAGCTGGCGCTCCACTACTTGAATGGAAAAAAAGTCCCGGTGAACCAGACAGCTTATCTGGTGGGCTTCTCCGAGCCGGCCGCGTTCTCACGCGCCTTCAAGCGATGGACCGGAGCAAGCCCGCGCATGATACGGGCTTCAAAGGTCGACAATGACCAGACAGGTTTATCATAGGTCGAGGACCTTGGCTGGCGCGCTCACCAGTAGCTCGGCACGTCGAGCCGGATAAGCCGAACCCGCGCACGCCGTCGCTCGTCCCGACCGATCTGACCATCGAAGTCTCGCCTAACGTTGACGCGGAGGGGCACGCGACGAAGAAGTACGAGCTCTACACGCTCGACTACCTCGTGATGTCGGACAACCACGTGCTGCCGGCCGCGAAGCCGTTCAACTGGAACTGGGTGGCGGATTCGGAGCAGGCCGACTACCACGGGGCGATGGCGATCAAGAAGGTGCGCTTCACCTCCTACCTCAATCAGGTGCTCTCGCCGTCGCTCAATCAGATTTGCATCGCGCCGCGGTGCAAGGTCTCCTTCCCCGACACTAAGGTTAAGTTCGAGGCCACCTACTCGCAGGATCCGGGGCCGCATACCTACCGCATGGTGAGCGATGGCACGGCGAAGGTGCTGACCTTCTCCTATGAGAACAGGTGCAGCGACAGCGGCGGCAAATTTGTGGTGATCTGGGCTGACATCGGCGTCGAATGCAAAACGCAGTCGGACGTTTATCTGGAGAACAACGTCATCCGCACCTCGACCCTGTTCAACGGCCGCTGCCGCGTCAACTTTGAAGGGGGTGTAGTGGAGGGCAACTACGTGCGGTATCAGATCGACACCTCCTACCAGATCAACGTGGACAGTCAAGGCAATCTGGTCGTCAAGCTCGCGGAGGGCTCGCCCAAGCTGACCGACCTGTCGGAGACGCCCAATCCCGACCTCTGGGCGAGGTTCATCTCGTTCGACCAGATCACCAGAGTCATCAACCAGTTGAAGAATATCGTGTCGCGCACCCGCGACTTCCTGACCGGGCACGACCAGTCCATTCTCAACATCATCAACGGCTCCTCAGCGTGGGTCTTCCCCGGCGCGCAGACCTTCGTCTACAAGGACGTCTACTTCTCTGACCATCAGGACTTGGTCACGCACATCACCTACGTCGATCCCACCTGAGCCTGCGCCGCGCCGGCGCTCCGTGAACGATCTACTCTGACTAGGAGGCATCTCATGTCTAGCAAGCTGATCACGTATTCGTCCGAGTTGATGAGCAACTTCAAGCAGGCGGAGGTGGCGTCGGCTGAGGCCAAGTTCGAGGCCCTACAAACTGACGACGGCAACGCACTGCTCTTCTCCGTCGGAACCGACGGGGTCTTCTACGTCACGCAGGAGACGCCCGGCCAGGCGACCGGCTGGGACAAGACCGATCTCAGTACCATGCTGAAGCGCGACTTCGGCGGGCAGACGCCCAAGACGCGGACGTTCGCCGTAGCGCAGAACCGCAAGTCTGGAAAGATCGATCTGGCGCTGGTCGTCACAGTCCTCGACAACTCGGCGAGCGACACCGGCTGGGTAAGCAAACCGAGTTGGGTGCGGTTCCCCTACGACGATACGGCCCACCCGCTGTCGAAGGTGTCGGTCGTCAACGTCTTCATCAGCCAAGCGTCCGACGGCGAGTACATCGCCGTGGATACCCTGCGCAACCCGACGAGCGGCGTGCAGGTGGTCTTCCGCCACTTCATCGACCCGACCAAGAAGCTCACAGGGCAGGCGTGGAACCCGCACGACGTTTCGACCGACCTCGACGCCTCAAAGGTGTCGAGTTGCCTCGGCCGGCGTCAGGGCGACAAGGTCGATGGCCTCTACACGCTCGGCCAGATAGGCGGCCACACCTCGCTCATCTACCAGCCGCTCTACAACCCCTTCAAACCGAAGATTCCGGCGAACCCCGCGCGGCTTATCCTGCCCGAAGGCTCCGCGCCCTCGGCCATCGCGGCGGTGGCGATGAGCGACAGCGACAACGCGACCGACCTCTACGTGGCCTGCGACAAGTCGCTCTACTACTTCCCCGCCGACGCGCAGAAGGACAACGCCCAGGGCGTCAAGGTGCTCGACCACCCGATCATCGAGAAGGTGGATCGGCTCTTCGCCTTTGCCTCGCCCACGCAGGTCATCATCTGGGGCCTCAACCGCGCCGATCAGGTCTTCTACACGGCCTGCGACCGCGCGCAGATCAGGAACCCCGCGGCGTGGAGCTACCCGCTGCCCATCCTGCAAAACGTCGAACAGCTCTCGCCCTACGTCAACCGCGCCGACAACGGCAACACCTTCTTCGCGCACACGGGCCTTAACCAGTTGCAGAAGGCCGTGCAAGACCCGGAGACGACGACGTGGAAGTTCGAGAACATCCTGCTGCCGGCGCTCGTGACGGCCAAGGCGCAGAAGTTCAACTCCTACACGACGCGCGTGCAAGTGACCGACGAGACCAAGAAGCCGCTGGCCGGCGTGCCGGTGAACCTCAGCTCGTCGTCGCGCGCCGGCGTCTACATCAACAACCTCTATTACGTGCTCGACCCAACGCCGATCCCCGTCGAGACGGATCACACGGGCGGGCTGGTGATCGTCGAGTGGGTGGACGGCCTCCGGGCCACGCAACTACAGGTGCGCGGCGACGGCAGCGCGCCCATCGAGATCAACCCGATGGCCAAGCCGTTCCAGAAAGCGGCGAGCCTCAACACGAAGGAGAAGCTCTCCGCCGCCGTCATCAAGAGGCAGGACGGCAGCACCAAGTCGCTCATTGACCCGGCGACCAGCGACGGGGACAAGCAGATCGTGGCCGGCGCGATCAGCAACCTGCTGACCGCCTACCAGAGTTTGCCCCCCAAGGGCGCGCCGAAACTCGCCGCGGCGTCGGCGGAGGCCGAAGAGGCGGAAGCCCCGGCGCTCGCCAGTGTGCCGACGGCCAACATCATGTCGTTCCGGGTCGGCGCGGACGCCGCCGCCACGGTCGATCTGGGCGAGGGGCTCAAGGACTTCAGCGACGCCATCGCGGTGGCGGCCGGCGACCTGCTCAAATTCCTGTCGTCGCAGGTCGAGTACGTCTTTCACGTCGTCAAAGACGCGCTCGACAAGGCGTGGCATTTCGTCGTCGAGATCGCCGATAAGACGTACCGCTTCGCCCTCAACGCCGCGGAGAAGATAGTCGGCGCGCTGGAGCACATCTTCAAGGCCATTAAGACCGCGGTCGAAGACCTGATCGACTACCTCAAGTTCCTGTTCGACTGGGACGACTTCGTCCGCACCAAGGACGTGTTCAAGCGCCTCCTGCTCCTCCACTTCGGCCTCGTCCTCGACCAGCTCGGAGAGTTCAAGGAGGACTTCAACGCGCTCATCACGAAGGCCAAACACAGCGTCGATGACTGGGCCGGGATCAAGCACGACGACTGGCAGCCGGGCGTCAAACACAGCGACCAGCCCCTGGGCTTCCTGCGCACCCTCTTCGACTACGGGCAGGCGTTCTCCGCGCCGGGGATGTTCCTCTCCCAACACTTCATCGACAACGTTCACCACGCGCGGAGCACGACCGACGCCTCGACCAACGTGCTCGACGACTTGATTAACCGCGTCATTCAGGCGCTCGAAGACCAGGGAGACGTGCTCGTCGGCGCGGCCAATCGCATCCGGACGGAGCTGCTCGACGACTCGCGGTACGAGGCGCTGACGCTCGGCGAGGTGCTGAAGAAGTTGACGGCCATCGTGGTGGACGCGCTGCTCAACACGACGGAGAACGTGGTCGATCTCCTAATCGACGTCTTCGTCATCATTGCCCGCGCGGCCGTCGCCGCGCTCGACACGCCGATCCAGATTCCGGTCGTCTCCGACATCCTCGAAGACATCGGCGTGAAGGTTGAATCTACCTCCATCCTCGATGTGGTCTGCATGATCGGTGCCATCCCGGCGACGCTGGTCTACAAGGGGATCTTCAACCGGGCACCGTTCTCGCCCGGCGACGGCTTCAGCGACAAGCTTCTCAACTCCAAAGACGTCTACGCGCTCCGGGACGCATTCGCGGGCGTGAGGCTCGCCACGGACGAGGGCGCTGTGGTCGTCGCAGACACGGGCGGCGGGGCGCAGCCGTTGGCGCGGCCGCCCGCGCCAACGGCTGCCCTTGAGTCGAGCGCGGCGGCGGACGCGGACGGGTCAGGCGGGAACGGGTCGTCGGCGCTGCTGACTGATTCGGACAAGAAAGCGTCGGATTTCGTGCCGGTCAAGATTCCGAAGCCGTGGCAGTCCACGATCTACATGGTCGGGCATCTGGTCGGAGGGATCGTGTCGGTGGCGACGGCGGTGCTCGTCATCGCCGAAGTCAAGAAGGGGAGCATGGGGCCGCAGTACGAGACGGCGTCGGGCGTCTCCGGGGCGGTCGGCGCGGTGATGGTTGGCTTGCCGTCGGTGCTGGCCGCGCCCTACCCGATCCAGCACCCGGTGATGTCAAAGATTTCCAGCACGTGCTCGGGCGCGACGCTGCTCGGCAAGATAGCCTTCAAGATCGCGCCGTCGGCCATCGCCAAGAAGCGCGGGATAACCGATGCGGGGGAGAAAGAGGCGTTGACGGAGACGATGAAGAAGATCGGCTCGGGGTTCGACGCGCTGATCGCGGTCATCGCGCTAGTTCCGACCTGCTACCACTTCTACGAGCTGTCGAAATACGAGGCTAGCAAGGAGCGCACCGAGGCCATCATTGACGAGACGAGTAACGTCTGCAACTATCTCGGCCGCGTCACCGGGTTAGCGGTGCAGGTGGTTGAAGCGCCCAAGGTGAAATTGATCCTCGCGGCGGTTCAGGGCGGGCTCATCATCTCCTACGGCGGCCTCCAGATGGCCGAAGCATTCTCGGAAGCTGCCGGCTGAGCGTGAGCGGGAAGGGGTGGGGACCCTCTCCCCGCCCCTTCCCGCTCCGCGCGGGCCACAGGCGGCGGGACTACCGACGGTTGCGTTGCAAAGATTATTTTCAAGCGCGAATGTTCTTTAAGGGCATTTCGCTAAGCAGCGATCCCGAACAGCGAAGTGACGAACTTCGCCTGTCCTCGCGCATCACTTCCTGCTAACCTTTTGACCTGCCCTTTGCGTAACATGTTTACCGCTTCAATGCCTTCGAGCGTGCGCTCCGCCGTGTGGAAGCGCTTGAAGCATTGCGATGCCCGCACCTTCTTTTTAATGAATCTGTGATCCTGCTCGATCACGTTATTCAGGTATTTCACACGCCGCAGCTTGCAGTCCTTCGGCACGGTTCGTTCCTCTTGTGAAGCACTGAATGCTTCGGGGTAGGCCGCGTTCTTATCCACACTGATCGAGAACGGCAGTCTGCGATGCTCGGCTCTCATCAGCTTCTTGAAGAACCGTTTTGCCGCAGAAACATCGCGCTTCGCACTGAGCATAAATTCAATCGTCTGTCCTTCCTTGTCCACAGCGCAGTACAAATACTTACACGTCTTCCCGACTTTAATATAAGTCTCATCCACCCGATAAGACGTGCCGCTCATCTTCAGATGCTGACGAATGCGCTTATTGATTTCTGGGGCATACCTCTGCACCCAACGGAACACGGTCGAGTGCTCTACGTCGAGTCCGCGCTCACGCATCATCTCTTCGACGTCACGGTAAGATAGCTGGTAGCGACAGTACCAACGAACGCATAAAAGGATGATAGTGGGCTCGAAGTGACGCTACTTGAACGGGGAGATAGGCTGCTTCACGAGTATGATTCCCGATGAGTGATGGCTGATCTGAAGGGTGGAGTATAGGCTCACAGGCAATTCTTGCAACAGTGCCTCAAAAAGCGCCTCCTATTGGCTTCACATAGGAGTATCACACCTTTCCTGTGGGAAGCCAATAGGAGGCGGGCGGTGGCCGCGGCAGCACTGGTGCGCTGGCCTTTGCGCTGCGCTCAAACTTTAGGGCGCGGCGGACTCCAAGGGTTGAGGCAGTCGGCCAGCGGATCGAACTGGCGACGGTAATCTTCCTCGACGTTCACGTCGCCGCCCGCTGAGACCGTGATGCGTGCGAGCGGCGCGTAGTAGTAAGTGATGCCGTGGGGTGGTTGCGCTTCCGGGTTGCCGACCGCGCCCGGCCACTCTACGTCGCCCGTCTCAGTGCGCGCAGGGATCAGCCAGTAGTCGCCGGGGCGGTAATGCCCGCCGCCTTGAAACTGAATCTGCACGCCGTCCTCAAGCGCCAGCCAGTTGTCGTCGCCACCACTCGTGCGCTCTTTGATAATAGCCGCGCCGTCGCGCAGTTCGAGGCCGCCCAGATTCGGATCGCCGGCCTTCTGATCCCAGCGGCGGAGCAACTGGTTGCGGCGCGGCGTGGAGCGCCCGCCCTTATCCGTCCGCGTGGTGGCGGGCGTGCCGCTCAGCGTCACAATCATGTCTTCGTGTTTGATGTCGGTGATCTGCAAGAGCGCCTCTGGGCGGCCCAGCAGATCGTAGTCGTCGTCCACGAGTTCGACCCAGTCGCCGATCTGCACGCTGGTGCGTGTGTCGCGCCCCAGATGTTCGAGCGTCACCTCCTTGCCGGCGACGGAGCGCACGGGCAGGAGCACATAGCCGTTCTCGCGCGACCACTTGAAGGTCGCCGGGTCGGTGGCGGTCGCGCCCTGATGAATCTCCACGCGATAGAGTTGGTTCTCGGCCCCGCGGTAGCGCGCGTCGGGCGAGGTGAGGCACGGGTTGGCGAAGTCCGTGTCGTCCGGCTCGTCCGCCTTGGCGCGCAGTTGCCCGCGGTTTAGGGGCTGCCACTTCTTCACCAGCTGCCCCCACTGCGGCTCGATGAGGATGCGCTCGCAGGTGACTGCGCTGAAGTCATCATTCAGATCAACATTCTCCACCGTGAACTCCCACGTTCGCACCTGCCACACAACTCTGGTACGCGTTGCCGTGTCGGGCCCGTGCGCGCCGAGCGCCACTTCACGGATGCGCTCGTCTTCGAGCGAGGTCAGGTGCTGCTCCCAAGCGACCAGATAGACGAGATACGAACGCCCGTTCTCAAGCTCATCGGCCGCCAGATGGGGCTGCGTTACCCATGGCGACCTGGGGCGCGCGTAGGTCACCAGATGTTCATTCTCACACAGCAGACCGTTGACGTAGTAGCGGCCGGGTTCGATCAGGAAGTTGCGCTTATCCACCCGTTCGAGAAGTTCGACGTGCTGTGGGTCGCGGTCGCGCGCGCTTAGGTGGGATATGGCGATGTTGAAGCCACACTCCTCCTGGGGGCCGCCGAAGGGGCCGATGAGATCGGCGGCCAGCGTGCGCAGGTAATGGAGGAGGATGGCGGTCTGCTCGTTCAGGTCTGAGTCAAGTAGCACGCGCCCTTGTTGCATCAGGACGCGCGAGAAGTGATTGAGGGGCGCGAAGGTGTCGCGCGAGAAATCGCCTTTCATACGGTCTCCTCAGGTGGCAAAGATGATGCCCGCGTTCATCCCGGCGGGCGTGAAGTCGTCGAGGCGGGCGCGCAGGTTCGCCTCGCGTTGCGGCTGAAACAGGTCGTGGAATACGCCCATCTCCGACTCGTCGTCCGCGCCCCGGCTGATCTCTAACGGGCAGGTGTCGGCCAACTGGCAATAGTCGGGCGTGCCGTAGCGCACGCTGTTGAACTGCGGGCGCACGCGCATTTCGGCCTGCGCGCGCGCGTCCGCGCCGGACAAGCCGGAGACGACGAGGTCGGGCTGGCAGTTGTAACGGCGCGGCGTGCGCGAATCGGGCGGCACGTAGCAGAAGCGCATGCAGCCGAGTTGGCTGCGCGCGACGCCGACGCGGCCCATGAAGATGCAGTTTTCGGCCAGCGTGATGGCGTGCGTGCGCACCCGCCCGAAGACGGTGCTGCGCAGGATGCGCAGGCGCGCTTGAGCGAAGGCGTTGTCGGGGCCGTAGAGCGCCTCTAAGTCGTTGCCTGTGGCGTCGAGCACGCTGTCGCTGATGTGAACTTCGAGCGGCTCGGACGCGACCTCGCTCACGTTGATCAGAATACTGCCGACGATACTGTGCTCGATCCGCAGGCGCGTGCTCGTGTCCGTCAACTCTATGCTTGGCTCAGTCCCGCTCGACGGATTGTTTTGTTCGTCGAGCGACCAGCCGGGCACGAGCGTGCAGTGGCGGATCAAGACATCGGACAGGTTGCCCGCGATCATCATGCTCCGGCCGGCGATGAGCAAGCCGTCGAGCGTCAGGCGCGGTGGGCGTGCGGTGCAGGCGTAGCCCGGCTGCGCCGCCGCCTGTGGCTGCCGCGGCGCGGCCGCCTGCTCGTTTGCCCCCGCCCTGTGCCCGCGTCTGCGCGCGGGCACTTCTTCGGGCAGCAAGTCCTCGTCGTGCGGCGGCGCGGGCGGCGTCTCTTGCGGGCCGTAGAGGCTGAGCGAGTCCGGGCGATTGGTGTACCAGTTGAGCAAACGTAGGTACGGGCGCGTGCCGTTGGCCGCGCGGATTTCCAGATGTTGACTCATCCCCAGACGGATCTCGAACTGTTCGACATAAGCACCGCTGTCTTCGATCTGGATGACGGCCTCGGCGGGCATGTCCCGCTGCCAAGCTTCGAGCGCGCGGCCGATGGTGTCGAAGTAGTAGGTCGAAGTCTGCTGCTGGCTGACGAGGTAGAGATGGCGCTCGGCGGGGTCGGGCGGCGCGTCGGGCGGGGACGCGGCAAAGTCCGCAGGGCGCCGCAGCCGCGCGGCGGTCAGAGGGCGCAGGTGGCGCTCGTACTCGCCGCCGCCGATGTCCGCGCTGAAGCCGTAGTGATAACTCACCCAGACGCCCGACTGCGGCGCGATGCGCGGCGAGAAGACGATGCGCCCGAGTCGCGGATCAACTACCAACTCACGACCCTGCGGGCGATACGCCCACTTGCTTAAGTCTGCGGCGACGATGCGCGCGAGCGGTACGGGGCGCGAGGTGCCGTCGCGCCAGATGTAAAAGCTTTTGCTGCGGCCGTAATAGTCGGCCGGGCGCTCGTCTAAGCCGCGGCGGCGGATGGGTGCGGGCACGTTCATCTCGTCGGCGACGTGCGTCGGGTCAGGCTCTTCAACGGCCTTGGTAAAGAGCGGCGTGTCGTTGCCGAGCATGCTGAAGGTGTAGCGATGCCGCGCGCTGTCTATGCAGTAGGCAGGCGCGCGCGTGACCTTGTAGGCCCGCAGTCGCCAGACGAAGATGCCCGCGTTGTTGATGTTGTGGCGGCCCGGCGCGTGGTGCGAGTTGAGCCGGCGGACGGCGGCCGCGTGCGCGAACTCGTCGAACGGCCCCGTGAGGCGGTCGAGCGCATCGCCCCGTCTGAGATCGAGTGTGCGCGCGCGTTCGAGTTGCAAGTGGCTGACGTGCTGCGCGGCGAGCAGTTGTTGATAGAACTCGACGGCACGCGCGGGCCAGCCCGCGACATCGCGCGCCAGCAGTTCGAGCAGCGCGAGCGTGCCCTTGCGGCGGCGATAGCGGATGGTGTTGGCGACCTCGCGGCGCGGCACGAGAATGCGGTTGCGCGCGGCCGTCTGTGTGCCGCCGAGCGCGCCCGCCTCGTGGATGGCGCGGTAGCCGATGAGATCGGCGATGTAGGGCACAACCCAATCTTCGCAGGTCTCGATGAACCAGTTCTCGTAGAGTTGCGCGATGTCGTCCTCGACGACGTTAACCTGCTCGGCGATGACTTGCAACAGGGCGCGCAAGGGCTGACCCGCTTCCACGTCGCGCTGGCGGTAGATGACGGGTAGCAGATCGTAGAGGCGTTCGAGTCTGGGGTCGTGTTCGCCCATCACTTCAACTCCGTGAGATTTAATGTGTCGGGCACGAGCGGCGTGAGCACGGCGAGTTGCGCCGGGCGGATGCGCACCGCCGGGTCGAGCGCCGTCCTGTCCACGCGCGCGAGGTTGACGCGGATGCGCCGGTTAAGTCTGAGTTGGGCGGCGAGCCGCAGCAGCATGGCCGTCGAGATACCTTCCTCCACCGCGTCGAGTACGTCCACGTCCACATAGACGACGCCCTCGACCGCCTGCATCGTGTCGATGACTTCGCTCAAGACCACGTCTTGGCCGAGGTCGCGGCGGTTAAAGCTGAAGCGTTCGAGCATGGCGACGCGCATCTTTGGCTCGACCGCTTGCCAGAGGTAATCGGGGTGGACGCGCGCGCGCGCGCTGATGAACAGCACCTTGAGAAAGCGCATGGCCACCTGCACGGGTTGAAAAGGATCGCTGTACTTGCCGAGCGCCGCGCGCAGGCTGTTGTAAAGATCGGAGTCGGGCGCGATGGGGATGTCGTCCGCGCCCGCGATGGTCAGGTGGACGACCTGACGGCGGCCGTCGGAGATGCGCGTGGCGCTGGCCTTGCCGATGCCCGCGAAGGTGCGCGCGAAGTCTTCATAGTCTTGCGTAGAGACCAAGCGGTCGAGCGCCATGACGGCGCGCGACGCGTTGCGGCGCGCCTCGTCGCGGCTCTCGCGCCCGGCCCCGCCCTGCGCCGCGCGCGGGTTGATAACCTGCTTGACGCCGAGCGGCTGTGAGACCGGCAGGGTAATCTGTTCGGCCTTGACGTTGCCGGGCTGGCCTATGCCGGTACGGTAAGTGGCGCGGACGTTCTCCGTGCCAGTCGGCAGGCGCGCGCCCGCGCGCCCGTTGCCGAAGATGATGGTCGTCTTGCTCTCGTCGTCGGTCTTCGTGACGTAGCGGCGGTCTTGCGGCCCGAGGCCGGCGAGGCTGTCGGTCTCCTGCCAGCGGATGTCGTTGACGCGCACGGTAAGCGTGCTCTCGATGCCGGCCGGGGTCGGCGCGGAGACGTAGGTGAGCGGCGCTTGGTTGAGCGTAAAGGACTGTAGGCCCTTGCCCGCGTCGCCGCTGCCGAGCACTTCGGTGCGCGTCTCGCCGTGCGTGGCCCGCACGACGTTGCCGTAGACGCGGACAGTGTCGAGCTTGTAGCAATAGGCGAGGTTTGTGGCGAGCAGGAGCGTCGTGTGCGTCCGGTCGCCGGGCAGACGCGCGTCGTGGCCCTGCTCGATGCCGGCCAGCATGACCAACTCGCTCGCGCGCACGCCGAGTACGGGTTGTTTCTTCAACTCGCTGACCGCGGCCCCGAGCGTGGCGGCGACGCGGGCGGCGGACGCGGCTGAGGGCGACTGCGGGATAATGTCTGTGCGCTCGCCGCTGACGATCAGCCAGCGGCCCGGTTCGAGGCCCGCGACGAGATCGGCCAACTCGATGCGTTTGCCGCACAGTTGATCGGCGACCGGGTCGAGCGGTTCTTCGGCCAGTTCTAACTCTTCACTCTGCACGAAGACGGTCGTGCCGCGGATCGAGCGCTCGAACCTGTCGGACGCGGGCGTGATCCACGGGTCGCGGAGTTGGAGTTGCGTGCCTTTGGCCGTGATGCCGTAGTCGGCGCGGGTGCTTTCGCGGACGCGCGCGATCTTGGTGATGAGGGGCGGCTCGGGTAGGAACGTCACTATGTCCAAACGCTCCGGGCCTTCCAGCACGGCCCAAGTATCGGGCAAGACCTCTTTGTAAGTCGTGTCGAGGCTGATGAAATAAGGCTGTTCGGTCGGCGTCCGGCTGGCGGCGCGGGCGACCGAGCCTCTGATCGAGACAGAGCCAGCAGGCCCGCTAGTCACGAAAGGCTCGCTCATATATGCCACGCGGAAAAGGCTATTGCCCAAGCTGGCCACAGCTACTGTTGCGCCGCTTAGCAGCCAGTCCACCGTCACGCTGAACCGGCGCATCTGGAATTCAAATAAAAACAGGGCCTGATCCGCGTTGGCCCTAGTCTGTGAGACCCGCAAGGTGATGGTCTCGCCTACGGCCGGGATGTTCAATGTGTAATTGTCGTCCGCTCTCAGACTGCCGGGCGTGGACGCGCTGGCGTGTGCCTCCACAAAATTAACGGTCGCAGTAAACTGGCCGAGGCTGCGGTCGAAACGATTGATGGTGATTTCAAAAACTTCGCTCGCGGGTTCCCCGGTGTCGCGCAATAGCGTCCACTCTTCATAGCGCAGGATGCCCCCCGTCTGCGTGTTGGGGACGGGTTTGAGCGGCGCGTTGTGGCCGAAGACGGAGGCGCGTGCGCGCAAGGTATAGGCGCGCATGGGCGAAGGCTCGCTGACGGGCAGGTTGGCCCACGCGCGGTAGAGGCCGGGGGCGACGCCGGGCCGGAGCGCCGTCAGCAGGCGCGGTAGGGCGTCCGACCCGGCGTTGAACGTGTCGGTCAGACTCCTCCCCAAGTCTTGTTTGCTCCGCGGCTGGACGCGCAGCGGCTTCTCCAGATCGTTCAAGAGCAGACTCAGTTGCACGAGCGCGGGCGAGGGCACAGGCGGTGGCTCGGGCGGCGACTCAGGTGGCGACGCGGGCGGCGAAGTGTACGGGCCGCTCGCGGCCGCCCGCCTTGCTCTCTCAGCCTCCACGACCGTCTGCAAGACCTGCTCCAACTCCGAGATCATGCTTTCGAGCCACGGGGCCAGCTTCGTAAAGTTCCCTTCCCGCGCCAAGCGGTACTCTTCGCGCAGCGGCGGCAGCACCCGCTCCAACAGCGGCAGCAAGTCGCTGGTCGTGATGTTGTAGTTCAGGCCGTCGTGCAACTTCGTGAGGTGGTTGAGCACGCGCTGCGCCGTCTGCGTGGCGGCGTTGACGCCGAAGTCTTCGGCGCGGCGGTGGCGCGCGATAATGTCGTCGAGCGTCCCCACCAACGAGACCGCGGGCGGGAGGGGCGGCGTCGGAGGCGGCAGCGGGCGATCCGCTGGCACCCAAGACTTCAACTCAACCTTCGTCCGATCATTGGCCTGATCCGGCTCGACCTTCACCACGCGGAAGAGGGTCGCGCGCGGCTCGTCGAGATCGATGATGCGCGTCTCGCCGAAATCTATGAGCAGCGGATCGTTCGGGCGCAAGTTCGTGGCCGTGCCTTTGAGGTAGAGCGGCTTGCCCGCGGCCAACTCGCGGCGGCGCTGCTGCTGCGGGCGCGTGAGCCGCGGCCGCAGCAGATTCCACACGCCGCGCGCGAGCAGTTCTTCCGCCGTCTCGAAGGACTGCGGCAACTCGCCGGGGCCGGGCACGCTCTGGGCACGACTGCCCGTAGGGATCGACACCTCGCTGCCGTCTTCGAGCGTGTAAGCAAGGTACACGCTCGCGGCCACGCCCGGCCGCGGTTGGTAGCCGACCAGCCGCGCCAACTCAAGCACCGAGCGGCGCTCCGTTGCCGTGCGCAGATAGCCTTCGTTGGCGATGCGCTCCTGATAAAAGGTGAGCACGTCGGCCACGGTCGCCCACGCGTCGAGGAACGCGATGGATGCGTCCTGCGCGTCGCGCGTCGTCAGCGCGAGCAGAGGGGAACGCACAGGGGGCGGTGCTTGCCCGGCCGCCGCTTGCTCCGTCGGCAAGCTGTGGCTCGACAGGCGCGCGAGCATCGTCTCTAAGAACGTGGCGTGTGTGCCGACGCGGACGCTGAGCGCACTCAGGCCCGGCCGGTTGTCGGGCGCGGCCGGGGTCGCGCGCTCCACACCTTCGCAGCAGCCGCAAAGCTCTCTCATCTTCCACCTCGCACGTCGAGCACGAGCCGGCCGTGCTCTGGAAAGCTGGGGTCGCTATCGAGCCGGGCCACTTCATACGGCCCGATGGGTAACACGCCCTGTCTGATCTCTTCCGGCTCGGCGGCGGGCGCGCCCCGTCTGATCTCGCGCTGCGCCGCTTCGAGCAGGCGTTGCATTCTCGTCACCCACACGCTCTCCACACCCTCGACGGCTTGCGCGGCCGCGACTAGATGGCTCAGGTAAACGCTCTGGCCGAAGCTCCAGTTGTCGGGGTGGAAAAGGCCGAGTTGACCGTTCGGCAAGACGCGATTGCTGAACAGGTCTTGGAGCGCGGCCTTGACGTGGCCGCGCAGGTAGTGCGGCGAGACGCAGACCTCTAACGCGATGTCGAGCGGCACGAAACGGGCCGCGCGCGTCGTCAGATCGTGGCCGATGCGGCGGTAAGGGTAGAGCGAGCCTTTGATCTCGGCCAGCAGTTCCGCGCTGAGCTCCGTCGTTCCCAGCGGATCGACGGCCGTCTGCATCTCGTACCAACTGCCGGCCCAGCGCAGTTGGGCGGCGGCGCGCTGCACCACGTCGGGCCGGCCGCGCTCGGCGAAGCCCGCGTAATCTTCCGGCGTGATGGCGCGGCGCAACTCTTTTCGGGCCGCGCCCGGCGCGAACATTTTCACGTCCTGTGTCGGCTCAGGGTCTATGCCGCCCTGCGCGGGCAGCGGGTTGCGCGCGGAGAGCAACTCGGGCGGCGGCAGCCCTCTGCGGCGGGAGACGATGTGCGAGATGGCCTCAGCGCCGACGTTGCCCCCCAAGCCGTTGCCGACGCGGTAGGTGGCCGCCAGCGGCCGGCCCGGCTCTGGCGCGCGGCCGAGTTCGCCGTCGCCGAAGCGCAGGTGCGCGCGCCCTTCGTTGTCAACTTCGACGACGAAGTGTCGCTGCCGATCCGTGCTGCTGAGTAGATCGCGCTGTGGCAGCCAGAGCGGGTAGTAGTTCTGAAGATACCTGCGCGGCCGCGGTGCGTCGCTCGGCGGTGGACGTTGCGCTCTGATGGTGATGCACGGCAGGGCCTCGCGCGGCTGCTGCCTGAGGGCGACGATGGCGGGGCCGAGCATCTGCCCGGCCAAGAGTTGGAGGTCGCCGGCCAAGCGCGCGCCGAACAGTTCGCCCAACTCTTCCTGCTCGGCGTGTGACAACACATAACCGCTCAAGACGCGCTCGCGCAGCACACTGAGTCGCCGCGCCTTCTTCGCCAGAAACTCTTCGAGGCGCGCGAGCAGTCTGTCTAGGGCCGCGGTCTGTTCCGCGGCCGTCGGCGGCTTGCCCTTGACACTGTCGGTGATGAGTTCGACCTGCGCGAGCGTCTTCCGGCTGAAGATGGTTTCGAGTTCGTCAGCCTCTGCGGGCGCGAGGAGTTGCCCGCTATTCGTCTGCGCGCGTAGCTGCTCGACGCGCTGCCGCACCGCACCCATGAACCGGCCGAGGTACTGCGCCTGCGCGGCCCGCACGGAGGCCGGCGCGGGAAACGGCGCGCGCTGTGTGAGCGGGCCGCGTCGTAGCGTCGGGCGGTAACGCGCAGTCCGCAAGCTCGGCTCGCGCGGCTCGTAAGGCCCTTCACAGCCGGCCGGTTCTTCGAGCACGTTCGGCGGCGGCAGCGTCTCCGGCGGCAGCGTGCGGCCGTGATCGACTAAGACGACATTGCCGCGCGCGACGCTGACGTTCTTCAAGTACGGACACGACGGCGCTTGCCCGACGGTCGAGATGCAGAGCGGGAAAGGCAGCGCGTCCTCGCGCGCCCACTCGATGTCAACGACCGGCTGATCGTACAGCTCATCCACGCGCGGCTCGACTTTGGTCAAGCGCACGGCATGACGATGCGCCCTGTCGGCGTCGGCCGGGAGGCCCGTCTTCGGCCCCTTCACCTCTTCAAAGATGAGCACGTCGCCGACCTTCAGTTGCAGTCGCCGCGTGCGCCGCACGAGCGGCACGTCAGGCCACTCGACGTAGAACGTGTCCGACCCTTCTGCCGACATCTCCGCACGCCCCTGCTCGGCGGGCGCATCAGCGCGCGCCTGTTGCGAAGCCGCTTGCGCCGGCTGCTGCTGCCGCGGTGGTGGGGGCGGTGGCGGTTCGCGCTCCCAACGATCCCGCAAGGTCGCTGTGGTCGCGCCGCGCGGCAGACAGCACTCGCGATCTTCCCAAGTGTAGAAGCGGAGCTTGTTGTGCGCGGCGTAGAAGGTGAGGGGTTGCCGCTGCTCGCGCGTCACCAGCGGCTCGAAGACTTCATAGGAGGCGGGCGGAATATCGCGCAGCCCGTCCGTCGTCAGCACCTTGCCGCCGATGCCGTATGAAGCGTTGTGCCCGGTGATGAAGAATATGTCCGTTGGTTTCAAGGTCACGTCTTGCCCGACCTTCACGCACACCCACGCGCGCGCGTTGCAGCCCTCGTGCATGGCATAGTCAACGAGCGCGGCGTGGCGACGCACGGAGACGCGCAGGCGGGCCGTGTCGAGATAGGCTTCGGTGGCGACGGCATCCTGATAGTAGCTGAGATAGTCGCCGACGTAAGCGAACAGTTCGACGAGCGCGACGCCTGTGTCCGGTATGTGGCGCTCTTTCCAGTCGGGCATGATGAGGGCGAGCCGGTCGAAGATGAGTTGCCGGAAGCTGCTGTAGTCTTTGGCGAGGTAGCTGATCTCCGGCGCGGGCGGCGGCGTGGTGTGGCAAGTGGCCTGCGGCGCACAATCCAGGTCGGTCGGGCCGCTCGCCCTGAAGGTGAAGTCGATCCGTGCGTAGCGCGGGTCGAAGCTCGCGAGCGGCGTGCGGCTGCGACGACCGCCGGGCGCTTCGACGAGGTGCAGCGTGTAGGTCGAGAAGTCGCCGCGCGGCGCAACCGTGATCTGCATGCAGTCGTCGCGGTCAAGGTCGGTCTCGATGCAGAGCTTGACGCCCGTGACCTTGATGTCGCGGATGCAGACGCCGCCGGTGATGAGCACGTTGGCGGGCGTGACGTGGCGCGGGGCTTTGTTGAGGAAGTAGACGGTGATGAGCGGCAGCTTCTCGTCCACCTCGACGTAGTCAATGCCGTTTGGCTCGTTGCCGCCGGCCGCGCGCGCGCGAATGCGACGGCGGCGCTCGGTTGTGTCCCGGCAGTTCTCGGAGTTGTTCATGGCCTTATACCGTCCGCGTGAAGACTACGGTCTGCGCCTCGCCGGTGCGCTTCACCACGTACTGGATGAGGATGCGTAGCGTGGCCCCTTCGCTCTCGACTTCGAGGTTGAGCAGGTTGATGACATCCCCTAGCCAGCGTTGCAACTCGGACTGCGTGGTGAGTTGCAGCGCCGCGGCCAGTTCCGGACTGTTCGGCGCGAAGATGAGTTGTCTCAAGCCGCTGCCGAAGTCCGGGCGGTTGACGCGTTCGCCGTGGTTGGTGAAGAGCAGTTGCTCGATCATGTCGCGGATGTGCTCGTCCGTGCCCACCGCGGCCGTCTTGCCGCGCGCGTCGAAGTGAAAGGGGAAGTCTATGTTCATGGGCGACCTCATGTGCCGTTGGCGCGCGTCTGCGTCGTCAGGATCATCAGCGGCGTGCCGGTCGGGGCGCAGATGGCCTGACTGTCTTGCAGCAGGACGGGCTGTCCCGACGCGGTGATGCGCGTCGCGGCGGAGATGAATTGCGCCGTCACGCACGGCCCGTTGGCGGCCGGCGGCGGCGGCAGAGCGCAGCCCGCGACCGTGTAAGGGGCGCTCAGCGTGACGATGGGCTGGCCCGAGACGGTCACGCGCGGGTTGGTCACGGTTGGCAGCGCCTGCCCGCCGTGCGAGCACAGCACCGTCGCGCCCAGATGGAGCAGAAAGCCCGGCATCAAACACCTCCCGGTGTGAAGCAGTTTTATGTGACGACAAAGGCCGCGCCGTTGATCGAGACGCTCGGCCCCGAAAGTTGGATCGTCGCGCCCTTGCCGTTCGAGATCGTGATCCCCGTGTCGTTGATCAAGATCATCGCGCCGCTCGCTGTCTTGAGCATGATGCCGCCGGTCGGGCCCGGCGCGTCGCTCAGCAGCAACAAGGTCTGCCCCGTCGTCTGCATGAGGACGTGCGCCACGGTGGCCGGCGTGGCGAGACCGAGCGAAGGCACTTCGCCCGTGCCCCAGAAGCAGCCGCTCCAGATCGGCTTCTCAGGGTTGCCGCCCTCGAATTCGACCCACACATTCGCCTGCAACGGCGGGATGGCGTAGAAACCGTCCTGCATACCGGCGAACGGCACGCTGGGCATGGCCCAGTTGAGCGGGAAGTCGCCGAAGACGGCGGGCACGCTCACCTGTATACGGCCGCGCTGTTCGGGATCGACGTTGTTCGTGACCTTGCCGCGATACTTGCCGAAGTAGCATTCACTCATGGGCATAACGGAGTCAGCGTGCCCGTGCCCTCGCGGGTCAGGGTGAAGCGCTGTTTGTACTCCCCTCTGCGGATGGTATGGGTTACGTCCTTGACGCGGTACAGGCCGTCGTAGCTTTGACCCGCGCCGCGCAGACAGACCTTGTTGCGCGCCTCCAAGATGTTGCCGTACTGCAACGCGTCGAGTTCGCCCGTCGCCGTGACCACTTCGTCGGTCGAAGCGTCCAAGGCGGCTTGGGCGCGGGCCTGCGCCTGCGCGAAATCAAGCCCGTGCATGGAACGCGCGTGGCCGCATTCGGACTCCGCGCCGCCCGCCGCGTCGCCCATCGCGCCGCCGCCGCACGCGGCCGTCACGGGCGGCGCACTCCGGCGCACGTTCGCCAGATTGACGAGGTGGGCCGGCTCGCGCGCCATCGGCACGCGCGTGCGCATGGGCAGCGATCTGATCGGCATCGCCACATTCGTTTCGCTATCCTGAATCCGGCCCTCGATGAGTCTGGGTGCGAGGGCGTCGTAGCTGAAGTTGATCGAGTTGACGTTGCTGTCCGGCCCCATGTTGACCGAGAGCGACTTCTGCGGGAAGGAGAATTCGGGCGGCCCCCAGTAGGCGACGTTCGTGTTAGGCGCAGGCCCCGGCTTGATGTAGAAGACGTAGCCGTTGCGCGCGGCCAAGCACGTGATGTAACGCAGGTCGGTGGTGTTGGCCTGCACGGGCACGTTGCGCGTGGGCGGATCGACGCGCGGCGGGATCATCGGGAAGACGAATGTGGGCGCGATGGCGTACTGCGCGTACTTGAGGAGGACTGTCCGCACGACGTTATCGTCGGTCACGCTCGGCCATGGGAACTGCTGATCTTGCCGGTCGAGCATCAGGCTGATGTCCTCGCCCGTGACGGTCAAAGTGGACTGGCCCGGCTCGTTGTTCGGCGCGAGCTGCACGTTGGTGATGACGCCGTCGAAGAGCACGCGCGGCATGACGTTGAACGTCACCACGATGACGACGCGGTTGAAGGGCCTGAGCAGCAGCGGGTTGAGCAGCAGCGGGTGGTCGAGCAGGTCAAGCGGGCCCGCGCGCCCGACTTGGAAAGTGATCTGGAAGACGGAGCGCCCCTGATCGCTCGTCCGCACCTCCACGTTTGCCAGCGCCTCCATGAACAGGGGCGGGGCGAACACGGCGATGGTCGGGCCGATCATTAAAGTGAGATGGATACCTAAGAGCATCTTGCTTCACTCCCCCGGCTGCGGGACGGGTACGCGCAGTACGCGCCCGACTTCGGCCGTGAGTTCAAACGGGTTCATAGCGTTGTTGGCGTCGCAGACACGCCAGAAGTGTTCTGGGTCGCCGAGCGTGCGCGCGGTGATCAAGTCGAGCCGGTCGCTCTGCGTGACGACGACTTCGGCGAGCGTCGGCATGCGCTCGCCGTGCGGCAAGAAGCGCCGGCGTTTGTAGGAGACGTCGCGCCCGTCGGGCAAGGTGTGCTTGACCGTCTCAAGGTTGAAGTAGCGGCTGGTGAAAGTGAACATGCTTTTGCCTCAGAACAGTTTGACGTTGCCGCCGGTGACCGCGCCCAAGTTGCCGACGCTGCCGATGACCGCCATCGCCTCCTTGACGATCTGGTGCGTCAGGAAGACGTAGTAGGCCGGGTTGGTGATGGACAGATCGTTGTAACTGAGCACGCGCAGGCCCAGCGAGACGCGCGCGCGGATCGGGTTGAGATTTACGTCGTGCGCCTCCTCGGTGATGCTGAACTCGTTCAGGCGCACGGGCAGCACGCGCTTCGGGCCCCAGACGAACAAGGTCAGCGGCCCCATCGGCGGCACGACTTCGAGCGTGCCGATGGCCAGCAAGACCGTGTTGGCGATGACCAGCGCACTCTTCGGGTAGAGCAGCATTTCGAGCGCGGACAGTTGCGGATAGATGCCGGTCGAAGTCGTCAGCTTGTCGGCCTTCTCCAGTTGATCGGTCGCGTCAATCTCCACGTCGAGTTTGATAGTCTCGACGGGCGCACCTTTCAGGCGCGTGACTTCGGCGCGCGCGCCGCCCTCGCCCGCCGTCTGTGCCTGAAGCGTGCGCGTCATGGTGTCGGGGTTGTATTGGAACACGATGACGCTCGCCAACGGGTTGAAGATGTCTATGCCGACGAGCGCGCCCTTGATGACGCGCGGTGTGCCGGGGAAAGTGCTCATAAAATGTGACCTCTCGGGCCGGCCTCGTTCACTAACAGCGCACGCCGGGGTCGCCGCGATGCTCCCATCGCGGGAAAACGTTGAGACTGATCATGTTTGCCCCGTCGTTCACGAATGGCAGCGTGGCTCTGACGTGCGAGACGATGTTCGGCTCACCGTTCTCGACCTGCTGCGCGATCTGCTCGGCGGCGTAAAACATGAACCAGCGGCCGGGCCGGTAGCAGTAGGCACTGCCCCCGGCCACGCCCGCCGCCGCTTGGCTGGCGACGGAGTTGACCATGAACTGCGCAGGGTTCGGGTGGTGCTGCGACTGCCAACTGTGCGTGAGTTCGTGGATCAGCAAACTCGGATTCGAGCCGGGCGAGGCGTAGGCCGACGGGCCGACGTTAATGACGGTCGAGCCGCCGAACAGGCCCGGCACGTAGGTCGTAAAGGGTCGCCCGCTCAGCCCCGTCGCATTGCTTAACAAGATGCGTGGGTAAAACAGGCTGAAACCAAAGACGGGGCGGGCTATGTTCCTTTCCGTCTGATCGAGGAAGCGCAGACCCGTCGGCAACTGTATGCCGCCCGGAAGCTGACGACGAAGCACGGGCGCGGCGTCGTGCAGAGCAGGCATCGACCCCGCGCCCGTCATCACCTGCTCGGCCACCGCGTCGGCCTCACGCTCGGCCGCGCCGCCCGCTTGACCGATGCTGAAGCCTTGCGGCGCGACGCGCGCGCTGCTCTCTTGTTGCACGACGTGTGTCAACTCGTGCGCCAACAGACGGAGGCCGTGCGCGCTGCCCGGCACATATTGCCGCGCACCGAACACGACATCGCGGCCGACCGTGTAAGCCAACGCGCCCACGGCCTGTGCAGACTCGGCCGCCTGCGCGTCCGTGTGCACGCGCACGCCGCTGAAGTCGTGCCCGAAGCGCGACTCCATCAACGTGCGTGTGTGTGCATCAAGCGTCTGCCCCGAAGCACGCAACGTCTCGTGCACACTCGTTGGCACTTCTTCGTTCATGCTCCTTTGTGCGGCCGCGTCTGCTTGCGTGGTGCGTGCGTGCATCTGTTCGCCTTCAAACTCCTGCGGTCGTAATCAACAAGTCATGGCCGACCCCTGCGCCATCGTCTAACGACCTTGCATGCACTGTCGGTAACAATGGAACTTGGCCAAGCCTGACATGTTGACGCATCTGGATAAGCAACCGGCGCTCGTGATGTCGTGGCCTCTGGATGACCAAAACGCGCCCCACCCGCGTTGCCAAATCCCGCCCGGATCGAGAAAGATGTGCCCCGCCGTCTCGCTCTCGGAGTCGTAGAAATTAGGCGTACCGGCACAGCCCGCGTGCGGGTGGCTGGCGGTTACTAAGACACCGTTCTCGTCGTAGAAACACTCATTCTGCGGGTCTTCGCGCGTCGGCCGACGGTCTTCGAGGATGCCGTGGTAGCAGCAATGAAACCAACACGAGTTGCCGTAATAGGGCTTCCACCCCGGCGGGACAGGATCGTGCGCTTCCATTCTCGGCGGACAAGTCGCCATGCGCTGGATGGACAGCGCGCGGCTGCTGTCCGACTGCTGTAGCGTGTGTGCGAGTTCGTGTGCGAGCAGCCGCCGCCCGGCGCTCGTCCCCGGCGCGTACTGCCCCGCGCCGAAGACCACGTCGTTGCCAACTGCGTAAGCCAGCGCGTTCACCGCCCGCGCCGACTCGGCCGCACGCGCGTCCGTATGCACACGCACGCGGCTGAAGTCTAAATGCGCCGCGCCCCCTTCACCCGCCGCACCCTGCGCGGACGACTGCATCACACGCGCGGCGGCGTGATCGGCCTCCTGCTCAAAGTGATCATTCGCCGCGCCGACGTGCAACTCGCCGGGGGCCGACCGCCGCGCGACGGCGCGCACGGGCACGCGGCTGAAGTCGTGTTGGAAGCGCGACTCCATGAAGGCAAGCGTCTGCCGGTCGAGCGGTTGGCCCGGCGAGCGCAGAACATCGTGGACAATCTCAGGCACGGCTGCGGCTTCCGTCTGATTGAGTGCGCTGCGTTGCGGGCGGACTGATCGCTTCTCGCAGTCCGCACACTGACTGCCGCCGACGGTGTGCTTCTCGCAGGCACACTTGCGCTGCAAGAGAACGCCGGCCGGGCGCGCTGTCGCCTCCGCCCTTTGAGCTTGCATCTGATTCGGCAGCCTCGTGCTCATAGAGTTTCCGTCAGCCGCGTTTGCGTCAGAAGGTGCCGGGCTTCTCCAAGATGACATTCAGCTTTGAAGTCGCATCGTACTGCTTGCCTTCGCAAGCCACACTTACACGCACCTCGTACCTGAACCTGACGCCCACATGCACTTCGCGAAAGGGAAACGTGATCCTGATGCTCAACTCCGACTTAGGCGGAACGTTCACGGCCCCTTTGATCAAAGTATCCCCGGCATACCCGTGAAAGACATCGAGCGGAACGGCGGCATCGTTTTCGACGAACTGACATGAGTTAATGGTGCAAGTCTTAGCACCCGCCGACTCATTCTTAAACCGAAACTGCCCGTGCGAGACCACGAGCGGATCGCCGGGAAAAAATATGTACTCCACCTGCTCGCCTTCGACTATCAATTCGTTCTCTTCTTTCAAAGACATACCCTCCTGACCGGCCCGCGGCATTGTTAGAAGAATCAAAAGCGCGAGTAGCGCGCAACTGTAAATCTTTTTGTGCCTCACAAACTCACAGCTTTCACGGGCAGTTCCAATCCGCGGGATTTATTGGGTGCTGCCCGGGCATGGAGACTGCTCCCCTGACGCTCTCGCCGACGTTCGCCGGGCGATCATACTCTGTGCCGTCGGGCCTCCTGACGTGCACATCGGTCGCGCCGACGCGCCGCAACACGCGCTCGCCGGGCGTGGCGCTCACCCCACCATAGCTTTGACGCACCAACGTCTCGGCGGCCGGTTCGTCAACCACCGTCTCACCTAACCGCGTGGTTCTCAGCCCACGCACCGTGCCGGTCGTTCTATCGCGGAAAGTTTGACCGGGCACGCCCATCGAAATTGACCACTGCTCGGTATTGATATAAGCGTCTCTTTCCGTGTCCACGACACCCGTTAGACTGCTGGCTTGTTGCGCGTGCCAGCCTTCGTGATAGATCGTGAGGGCCATCTCCTCGCAAGTTGTCGAGTTTAAGAAGCCCATATTAGTGCCGCTGGTGAAGCCACCCGAAACGAAAGTGCCCGGTCGCCACGCGGCCCCATCCCAAGTTTCTGTGGGGAATGTTCTAGAGTTGAAGGTGATGATGTTAAAGCCGGGCAGCACGTCTTCCACTAAATGCCTGTTCCACGGACACAAGATGCCCAGCACGCACGCCATTGACCAAGGGTTAGCCCTGTTGGCTGGCAGCGCGAAGGCTGGGAATTCCCTGTCGAGCGCATTCATGGTGGCGAACCCCACACGGCCGTCGTCGGTTAAGCCGTGCCTGCGCTGAAACTCCTTGACGGCGGCTTCCGTCTCCGAGCCGAAGCGCCCGTCAGTGCCGTCAACGGACAAGTCGAAGCCTAAATCCATCAATAGTTGTTGAATCCTTCTAACTTCGGGGCCGCGATCACCGACTTCAATCACGTTCCTGTTATCCAGCACATTCTCAAAGCGCTGGTTGCCTCTTAAACGGGGCGACGTGAGATTGCGGCATTGAACGAGATTAGGCCCCGCGACGCCCGACGTTTGCTGTATGACGTGCGCCAACTCATGCGCCAACAGACTTCGGCCTGCCTCAGTCCCCGGCGCATACTGCCCCGCCCCGAACACCACATCACGGCCGACAGTGTAGGCCGCGGCGCTGACTGCGCGCGCCGATTCGGCCGCGCGTGTGTCCATATGCACGCGCACATGGTCGAGACTGTACCGGCCGGTCGGCGCGCGGTCGCCGTTGGTGGGCGCGGCCGGCGCGTGCATCAAACGGCGCGACAACTGCTCAGCCTCTTGCTCAAAACTGTCGCCGGCCGGGCCGACCGTGAGAGCCGACGGGGCCACGTGCGGCGTGGTGGTTTGTATCCCGCTGAAGTCGTAACCGAAGCGCGGCTCGAAGAAGTCGCGCGTCGCGGCGTCGAGCGGTTGCCCCGGCGTGCGTAAGACTTCGTGTACAACCGCAGGGACTGCGACGGCAGCTTGTTCGTGTGTGACGGCCGCATGCCGCCGCAGACTCTTATCCTTCGTGGCGCACGCGCCGCACGCGCCGCCGCCCGGCGTGTGTTGTCCGCAGGCGCACTTGCGCTGAAGCTTGCCGCGCGGCGCAAGCGACGAAGTGGCCGCGGGCCTCATGCTCGTCGTGTTCATCCTTTGTGCGGTCATAATGTGTCAACGCCTCTGGCCGGCGGCACGCGCGGCGTCGCGCTCCCTGAGTCCTTTGAGCAGCGTGTTCGGATTGTCGGCCCATGCCCTGCCGCCCACGCGCGCGCCGAGCATACCTCTGATAGCAGGCAAGCTCTTACCTGCCTGTCGTACGATGAGGTTCGCAAATGACGTGCAGTTGAACTTAAGCAGATCATAATATTCCGGCGCATAGCACATGGTTTGCGCGGTGTCCAAAGCCCGACGATGTTCGGCCTCGGTGAGCATAAACGGCTCGTCATAATCAACACAGCCTTGATGAGCCGTATCCGGATGCACCATACAACCGGGAACCCAAAAATGGCCAAAATCCGGGCGCTGATCTGGCCGCGGATAGAAGCCGTAGGTGTAAACAGCGCCGTTCGACTCGGAAAACTCGACATACGTGTGCCCGATGGTGTCCGGCATAACGTCATCCTCAGTCGGGGCTTCGGTATCAATCTTGACTGTCAGTTTCCACCAATTGGAGCGCGCCATCGGGCCCATGATCGGGTTGTCAGCAGCACCGCACGCTTGACGCGTCGTCGCACATGACCACGCCGTCCCACACCGCCCGACAGCTGGGGCATCGGGCGAGTCAATGAATTTACCCTTGCGCTGCATGAGCGGAGTTGAACTCGCTGAAACTCTGGCCGGCGCAGATCGTTCACTGCTCTCTGCCTCGGCCTCGAAGGCGCTATCAGGACTGCCAACCTGTAAGTGTCCTAAGCTCGCACCCGCCGCGCTTCGCTGTTGCATCACGTGCGTTAACTCGTGCGCCAACAATTTCCGGCCTGCATCTGTCCCCGGCGCATACTGGCCCGCGCCGAAGACCACGTCCCGGCCGACGGAATAGGCGAGCGCATTCACCGCCGTCGCGGATGCGGCCGCGCGCGTGTCCGTATGCACTCTCACTTGGCCGAAGTCATGGCCGAAGCGCGCCTCCATGAAAGTCCGCGTCGGCTCGTCCAGCGGCCGGCCCGACGAGCGCAACACGTCATGCACGAGCGGCAGCACAGCACCTTGCGCGTCACTCTGTTCACGCGCGTGCGCCGTGCGGCGTTGGAGCGTCCGCGATTTACTACATGCAGCGCACTGGCCGCCGCCGCCGGTGTGCGTCCCACAGGCACACTTGCGTTGGAGCAGGCCGCCGACGGCCAACGTACTAGAGGCAGCACTCGTGTTCTGTTTAGCCAGTGCTTGCTCTCTCATTGGCTAAGTTCTCCGTGCAGCGCGCCGGCAATTTGCCGGCCGAGGTGCTGCGCGCCGTGCTCGTTTGCTAACTGAATCTCGCCCGTCTGAAGACGCGGCACGGCCCCGCCTGACAGCAGGCTCGACGGTAAACCGTTCGTCGCGAGCAGGCGCGACAGTTCCGCTTCGATGGCAGCGCGCAGCAGCGGCTCGTGCCCCCGCGCGAGGGATACGCCGTCGAGGACGAGGCGTTCGATGTGCAAGTTGATGTTCATGCGACGTGCACCTTGGCCGGCTCTTGCCAGCGGAAGTCTGCTTCGTTGATCGGGCGTTCGAGTTTGCGAAGCTCTGTGCGGGCCGCGTTGAGGACGAGCGGCATCGTCACGGCCTGCCCGGCGCGCGCGGCGAGAAAGGCCGCGTTGAGCGCAATGCCGTGGATGTTGCCGCCCGTCAGGTTCAGGCGCGCGAGATGCTCGAAGTCCAGCCCCTCTTGTGGGACGCCCGCGGGGAAAACTTTCCGCCAGATCTCTTTGCGCTCGGCGAGGCCCGGCAAGGCGAAGTTGACGACGAAGCGCAAGCGACGCAGGAAGGCTTGATCGAGCGCACTCTTCATGTTCGTCGCTAGGATAGCCAAGCCGCGGAAGGCTTCCATGCGCTGCAAGAGATAGTTGATCTCGATGTTGGCGTAACGGTCGTGCGCGTCCTTGACCTCGCTGCGCTTGCCGAAGATGGCGTCGGCCTCGTCGAAGAAGAGGAGCGTGCCGCCGTCTTCGGCCGCGTCGAAGAGACGGCGCAAGTTTTTTTCCGTCTCCCCGATGTATTTGCTGACCACTGCCGAGAGGTCTATGCGGTAGAGGTTGAGCCGCAACTCGTTGGCGAGGACTTCCGCGGCCATCGTCTTGCCCGTCCCGCTCGGGCCGCTGAAGAGTGCGCTGATGCCGAGGCCGCGATTCATCTTCTCGCGGAAGCCCCAAGTGTCGTAGACCGTGCCGCGGCGGCCGACTTGATCTGCGACCTGATGGAGCAGGGCCAGCTGTTCATCCGGCAGCACGATGTCTTCCCAAGTGGCTTTCGGTTCGAGACGCTGGGCCAAGGCGTCGAGGCGCGGGCGCGTGGCCAGCAGACAAGTGCTCCAGAGTCTTTCGTCCAACGGCGGCGGGTCGGCGACGGCGAGCGTGCTCGCGGCGATGCGTTGAATCTCGGCCGTGCTCAGGTCGAACTGGCTCGTCAGCCGCAGCGGGTTGTCGCCCGCCCGTTCGCCGAGCGTGGCGGCCCAAGCCGTCTGTTGCTCGGTGGGCGTCGGCTTGTGTACGTCGAGCACGAAGCTGGCGCGGTCGAGTTGCGGCCAGACATCGCGCACGTCGAGGAAGAAGAGGCCGTCGCTACGCAGCAGGAAGCGGTTGAGGGGCGGCGCTGGTTGCTCCTGCCCTTCGCCGCCCGCCGCGCCGCTCGCAGACTCGTGCGCGTCCAGATAGAGACTAACCGGCAGCAGCAAACTCTGGCGTTGCCAGAGGCGTGCCAGCGTCTCCAACTCCGCGGCCTGCGTCGGCAGCAAGCGCACGGGTAGCCGGTAGATATTCAGCCCCAACTCGCCCGCCGCGTACCAAGCGATCAACCGCTTACTCGACGTGTCCGGCCCGAGCAGTTGCACGACCGGCAGACGCTCCGCGACGGCCGCCTGCCTGACGCTGCGCACGATCTCTTCGACCTGCTCGCGCTGCGACGGCGGCAGAGTGGCCGGCGTGGCCGAGACTTCAAGCGAGAGCAGCAGAGGCGTCAGCCGATCATCAATGTAGCTTAGCCCTTTGATGTAGTTGACGATGCACTCGTCGGCGCTGAGCGGGCTGGTGGTCAGCGGCCGGGAGTTCGGCTGGTTGATTTCGATGAGCCGCCAGAAGCGCAGCGGCCGCTCCGGCGAGAGGATGTCCCAAGACGGCGCGTCGAAGAGCGCGAGCGCGAGCGCGAAGGTCGGGTGCGGGCAGCCCCAACCGCCCTGCGCGTGATTGCAGAGCGCGGCGACGCGCGTGTTGAACTCCATCGCCGCGCAGAGCAGCAGGACGTTGCGCTCGAAGTCTGAGAGGCCGAGGCGCTGTGCGAGGATGACCAAGGCCGGCGGCGGATCGGCCTGAGCCTCGGCGGCGGCCATCGCGGCGGCGGCCTCCGCGATCTGGTTGTCGGTGATGTTAGCGGGCGGCAGCAACGCCATCGCAGGCGCGCGCGCGGCGGGTGGCTCGGCGGCGGGCGCGGCGGCGCGGCGGAAGAGGCGGCGTCTGAGCGGTTCGGGTTGCTCGTGATGTTCGAGCGACTCGTGCTGTTCGTCGGCCGCGGGCGGCAGTTGCGGAGCGAAACTCCGCGCCTGCGTCGCCCCGCGCTCCAACAACAGCAGCAGCCATGCGTGCGCCGCCGTCAGGTATCGTTCGTTGGCCTGCTGCCACTGTTCGATGTCGCTCATTTAACCGTCACCTGCTCAGTGTTCAGGGAAGCGGCGGGTTAATTATTACCCGCTCTGTATTCAGGAAGCCGGGGGCCGGCCCCGCGCGGTCGATCAGCATGCTGTCAACACCATCCACACGCAGCCGCGCGATGTACTCGACGGGGGCGAGCGGGTCGGACGGGACGGGGATGTCGAACGTGAACGTCAGCGTACCGGTCTGCGTCGTGTGCGGTTGCGCGGCTATTTCGCGGTTGCCGATCAGCAGTGCGGCGCGCTGTTGGGGGCGCACCTCCGGGCGACAGACCAGATTCAATGTCACGTGGCCCTGAGCGGTGCGCCGGACGGTTACGGGCAGCGTCGGGTCGGGCGCGAGCGCGAAGGGCAGACGGTTGGTCATGCGACTGAAGCTGTCGCCGGGGCGCGTCACAGCAACGGCGAGGGTATAGAACCCCGCGGGCAGGTTGGCCGGCTCGTCGGGGATGACCACACGAACCTCTGTATCCGTGTTGCCGCCGAGCGGCGTCAGGACGCGCTCGGCGGCGAGCAGCGGGTGCGCGATGTGTACGCGGACGTTCGTGCCGTCGAGGTTGAAGCCTTTGATGGTCAGCGTGTCGCCGAGCAGGGCGAAGTTGAGCAGCGCGGGCTGTTCGCCGGGGGCCAGAAACGACGGCAACGGCGGCAGCACTGACAAGATAGTCGGAAAGGGCGGTGTCAGACTCGCCTGACTCGGGACACCGGCATCGGACGGCGAGCCGCGCCCCAAGACCGGCAGCGGCGTGATCGTCGCGCGCTTGCTTTCGATCAAGACGACTGAGACTTGATAGGCGGTGGAGATGCGATAGTGCGTCTGAAAGGTCGCCCACAGTTTCGATATCTCCTCGGTCGTCAACGGCTGCGGCGTGATGCGCACGCGCTCGATCTGCAAGTGGAGATCGCTCGTGGGCACTTCGGTGCCCGTGGCGTCTTTGATCTCGCCGGGGCCGAGCAGCGGGTGGTCGTGCAGTAAGCTCATCGCGCGGCCGAGCACTTGATGGCCGGCGCGGTCTTCGTCGTTCTGCCCGTAGGCCGTGATGAGATAGAAGAGATTCAAGGCCAGCGGCGGTTGTCCCGTCTCGCCGGGTTTTGCCTGATGCGGCATCGGCGAGTTTCGCAGCGCCCCCTCCAGTGCCGTCTGATACAGAAAAATGTTGAGTTGATCGGTGCTGCCGGTGCGCGCGCGGTCGGGCGGCTTGGTTGACACATCAACGCCGCCGAGCGCATGTTCGAGCAGGCTGCGCAGCGTGGTGGTCACGGCGGCGATGGCCAGCGCGTTACTCATCGGCTGCCTCCCCCTCCCCGCTGGCGCAGGTAATCGTCAAGACTCATGTGCGGCGCGTTTGCGTCCTGACGGCGCGGCGCGGCGGGCACGTTGTTGGCCCGCACCTCGACGCGACCGATGGTCACATTAATAATAGGCGCTGACTCATGCGCTGCACCCGGCTCACTGTGTACTGCGCGCGACTCCACACGCCGCACGTCATGCGGCTGTGCGAGCACATGCGGCGACTGCGCATGCGCGGGCGGCGGGGTGGCGGCTGTTGCTCTGCCCGGCCTGTGTTCGGCCGCGGACAGTGCCTCAGCCACGGACTGCCTTGCGGCGAAGTTCATGCGGCGCACAGTTGATAAAGCGTCTGCGCGCTCAGGCGATTCGACTTCGGCCGACGACTTATCATTGACGGTCTGCTTCAAGACACGCGCGTGCCGTGAATCTTCCCGAGGCTCGGCCGGGACGAGCACCGACAGTTGCGGCACGAAGGCAGTGCCTTGTGTCCGCGGCCTGCTCGTCTCAGGTTTGGGCGGCGGACTGTGCCGGCTGTCTTCGCCGTCATGGGCCGGTTCGATTGTGACGGCGCGCACGACGTGTACCGCCGACGCTGCGCCGCCTTCATCTTCATGCCGTTCGGACGGGATGAGCGCCGACGGTTGTGGCACGAGGGCACTGCCCCGCGCTGTCGCTCTGCTCGCGTCCGGTTGGCGAAGTGAATTGTGCTGCCTGTCTTCGCCCTCGCGGGCCGGTTTGATTGCGTCAGCCCGTGCGCCGTGTGTCGCTGATGTCGGGCCGCTTGTGCCGGTGTCAAACTGCATCTGCTGTGCTGCGCGCGCGTGTTGGAGCGGATCGGGGCCTGTGGACTGGACGCATAGCGGCGGCGCAGGTTGAAGCGTTGCCGCCGGAGTTTCCATCTGCGCCGCGAGTCGCTGAATGGGGTGCGCGCGGACGTTTGGCGGCGGCGCGTAAACAGACGATTGAGTTTGTCCGCGCCCCGCCGTCGGATCAGACTGCGCCGCGACGTATTCGTCGCTCGTGCCCGCGGGCCGGTGTGTTTGTGCGTCGTCCTGCCGTGGCGTGTCGGACGAAGCCGCATGGCCGGGAGTTACTTGGCGCGGCGTGAAGGTGACAGATAGTCGGTCGGTTGATAGCTCGGACTCAAGTTCGAGTGCGGCGCTCGCACCGGGCTTGCCCAACTCATCTGTGTCGCTAGAGTGCGCACGCGCGGCGAAGGGTTGGGCGGGCGGCGGCTCGAAGCGCGAGGTGAGGCGCGGTTGCACCACCTCGCCCGATTCGAGTTGGCGTAAGACCAGATTGCTTAGGAAACCACTCATCCGCCGACCATCTCCAGATAGATGTGCCGCCGCGGAGGACTCATCGCGAGGATGTCCTCCTCGCGCCAACCGTAGGCGGCCGCCAGCGTGTGCACTTCGCGCAGGATGCGTTGCGCCCACGCATTTATCTCGCTCCAAAAGTAGGAGACGATGTCGAAGGCCGCGAGCCAACGATGCCCGCAGGCGGGACACGCGAGCGTCAGTTGCACGTCCGCTTGCGGGTCGGCCTCTGCCATGTGCCTGACCACCGCTTCGCGCACGTCTCCGGGCAATTCCTCCGCAGCCCGCGCCTGTCCGTCTGCGCTGACGTGCAGCAGGCAGCGCGCGAGCAGCAGCAGCTCGCCGGCCGCCACGTCGCGACAGTCCGCAAGCGCCGACAGGTCGAGACTGTTGGGCAGACGAAACAGCACTTCATAGTCGCCCGCTTGTAAGGTCAGCGCCTCGGCAGTGGTCGCGGCCGCCGTCGGTGCGCGGATGTCCGCGACGTTAAAGGTTAGCTCCAACGGTTCGCAGCATCTTTGACAAGGCGTGCGACAGACAAGGCGCGAGCCGAACGTCTGCTCGCGCAAGGCGAGCAACAGACGGTCGCGCCGGCCGATGCTCAAGTGCGCCAACTCTTCGGGCGTCTGTTCCGGGAAAGCCGCGGCTAGCAACGCGAGGGAGCGTGCGACCGGCGGTTGCCCCACGGCTTGTTCCCAGACGCTCAGCAGCTTTGAGGCTGACAGCGCGTGCATAGGCTTTACGGGTTAGGCTCGACGAAGCTCGGCTCGGTCGGCTCCTTGACCTCGTAGTCGCGCTCCCAACCTTCGTTCTCCAACTTAATGTGCTGGATGGCGACGGCGTTGGCGTTGGCGTCGAGGTCGGGCATGGCTTGGAACTCCGACACCCAGCAGCGAAAGACCTTGTAGGCCAGCACGAGTTGCCCGGCCTCGTTGTAGACCTCGATGATGAGCGTGCGGCGGAAGTCCTTGAGCGAAACCTCCGCGCCGAGGCCCGAGCCGTAGTTCCAGACCTTGTTGGCCCACTGCTCGAACTCCTGATCGTGGGTCACGCCGCGTTCGAGCGTGATCGGCTCGTACTCGGTGCGCCCCGGCGACTTGCGGCTGCTCGACGGGTCGCCGCCCTCGCGATGTTTGACCACCTCTGTGGTGCGCTTCAGGGCGCTGACCTTGCTGATGCCCGCGACGTAGCCGGGGCGGTCGTCGAACTTCACGCGGAACTTGAAGTTCTTGTATGGGTCGAAGCGTTGTGTGTTGGGACTGAACTGAGCCATATCTCCTCCTTAGACCTCGACCTGTCCGGCCATCTGCTGAATCTTGATGATGACGAACTCGGCTGGCTTCAGCGGGGCAAACCCGACGTGGATGTTGACGATGCCCAGGTTGATATGGTTCTGGGTGGTCGTGTCCTTGTCGCACTTGACGAAGTAGGCGTCGCGGGGCGAAGTGCCCTGGAAGGCTCCCTGCCGGAAGAGGTTCTGCATGAAGGCCCCGACGTTGGTGCGAATCTGCGCCCAGAGCGGCTCGTCGTTCGGCTCGAAGACGACCCACTTAGTGCCGCGATACAGGCTCTCCTCGATGAAGAGCGCGAGCCGCCGGACGGGCACGTACTTCCATTCGGAGGCCAGTTGGTCGGCCCCGCGCAGCGTGCGCGCGCCCCAAACGACGCGCCCGACAATCGGAAACGAGCGCAGGCAGTTGACACCCAGCGGGTTGAGGCGACCGTTCTCCAGATCGGTCATCGCCAGACTCAAAGCTGGCACGCCGTTGAGCGAAGCATCAGTGCCGGCCGGGGCCTTCCAGACGCCGCGCTGCACGTCCGTGCGCGCGTAGATGCCCGCGACCGCGCCCGACGCGGGCATATTGATCAAGCGTCCGCCCTGCGCCGGATCGGGATCGATGATGCGCAGATACGGGAAGTAGAGCGCGGCATTCTTGGCGCTATCGCCACTGACAGGCGGCGCGGCCCCGCCCGTGACCGCTTGATCGACCGTGTCCCAATCGTTCGGGGCATCAACCAACAACATGGCCCGCCGGTTCAGGCAGAGCGTGAGCGCGAGCGACTGCACGCCCGTCGGGGCGAGGGTTGGATCGCCGTCCGTCACCGCGAGCGGCGGGAGCACCAGCATGTTGAAGATGTCTGTCTTCAGCAGCGCGTACAGCCCGGTCTTGTTGTTCTCGTTGCCGGAGAAGACGGCGGTGGTCGGGGCATCGTTGGCGAGGGCCGCGCCGTTGTTCCCGCCGGTTGCCTGTGCGTAGGGCGGCGGCGTACCGGTGTTGGGGAGGCTGAAGGGGTCTTGGCCCGGAGCAACGGTGCTGTGAGCAGACGGGCGCGTGCCCACCGCGCCGACCGCGCCCGGCTTGATCAGCGACGAGGACTGCAACATACGCCCGTGCGCGCGCGGCGCGTTAGGGTCGGCGACGAGCATCAGGTAACGCTCTTGCTCGCCGGTCGCCACATCGCGGATGGTCAAGTTGTAGCTGGCCGTGTCCGAACTCGGAATGTTGTCGTAATCCACGCGGGCGCGCAGTTGCGCCCCCCATGTGCCGGAGTATTTCGCCTCCAGATCGAAGTCGCCCAACTCGATTGACGCCGCGGCTGCGCCCGTGCCGACCAAGCGCACGATGATCGCCTCGCTGCCGCCGTTTTGGTAATACTGAAAGACGGAATAGCTCATCGGGTGGACGGCCGTCAGCCCCCCGAAGAGCCGCTCGTAATCGGCGAAACTGGTGATGAACTGTGGTTCGTTTACCGGCCCGCGCGGGGCGCTGCCGACAAACGCGGTGATCGAGGTGGGCACGCCCGTAATGGTGCGGACACCGCTCGGAACCTCCTCGATGTAAATGCCGGGATAGGTCGGTGCTACTGGCATTGGCGGTTCTTCCTTTCGCTAAGGCTGCCGGGCGGAAGCCGGCCCGCGCGTTGCCGCAACGGACGCGGGTCTCCGCCCGGTCGCGGATTAACAGGTCGAAAGCCACGTCCGGGACGGCGCACACCGTTTGTATGTTCGGCGAGTTGGTAAAGGCTTGAGGCGGGTGCGCGTCATGGACATGGCTCCGAAAGGTTGAGCCATCATCGCCATCTGCGCTAAGATGCGTGCTGCCAGGCGATACATCTTCGCCGCAGAGATGCGAATGAAGGTTGTATTGTCCGCGCCTAGTCGTTACTCGAAGGTAACGACTAGGCTTTTTTACTTTGCTCAGAGGGGCAGTTACTTGTGTCTGTCCCACCACTCAAAAGGCTTTTTGCCGTCCCCGGTGCCCGCTCTTTTGAAAGAAAAAGGTATACGTGAGAATTAGCTGTCTAACAGCTCTAAAGAAGTCAACTGTAGTCGAATTGATCTTGAGTCATTGGCATAAGTACTTGAGGGGCAAATCGAGGAACACCTATGTCAACTTAATCGCGCCAATGGTGGAACATGCCCAAAAGCGGTGAGAGATTATTCCCTTTGCTCATTCTTGTCAATCATTGTTTCGCCTGTGTAAATCCCAAGTAGAGATGGGTTCTCCCGATCTTGGTGAAAGCTGTCCTCACGGTTGCGTTGCGAACATTATTTTCAAGGGCGAAAGTTATTCGAGTGCGTTTCGCTATGCGGCTACTCCGAACAGCGAGGCGACAAACTTCGCCTGCCCTTGCGCATCACTGCCTGCTAACCGTTTGACCTGCCCTTTCCTTATCATGTTTATAGCTTCCATACCTTCTAGCGTGCGCTCCGCTGTGTGAAAGCGTTTGAAGCATTGCGACGCTCGCACCTTCTTTTTAATGAAGCGACGGTCTTGCTCAATTACATTGTTCAGGTATTTTACGCGTCTGAATTGGCAGTCCTGCGGCACAATCTTCTCCGCCTGTGAAGTGGAGAATGCCTCAGGGTAGGCCGCGTTCTTATCGACACTAATCGAGAACGGCGGTCTCCGATGCTCTGCCCTCATCAGCTTCTTAAAGAACCGTTTTGCCGCGCAAACATCGCGTTTAGCGCTGAACATGAATTCAATCGTCTGTCCTTCTTTATCTACGGCGCGATACAAATACTTGCACGTCTTCCCGACCTTGATATAGGCCTCATCCACTCGATATGACGCGCCACTTATCTTCAGATGTTGACGCACACGTTTATTGATCTCTGGCGCATAACGCTGGACCCAACGAAAAACAGTCGAGCGATCGACGTCGAGTCCACGCTCTCGCATCATCTCTTCGACAGCGCGGTAAGAAAGTTGATAGCGACAGTACCAACGAACACATAAAAGAATAATGGTTGGCTCGAAGTGTCGCCACTTGAACGAGGGTTTAGTCTGCTTCACGAGTATTATTCCTAGAGTGTGATGGATGAGCCGAATTGGGGATTATAGACGTAGCAGCGATTCCTGCAACACATCCGTCGCGAGCCTCTTCGGTATCGCCGCCTAACGGAAACTATCAAAGCGGCCCTTCACGCCTTCAATTGATTTGCGCAACACAAACCTCGACCAACCGTCTCTCAAAGCCAACACGGTGAGCACGCTGCTCAGTGAGCCGTGCCGGCGCGCTCCTGTAGCGAACGGAAGAAATCCTTCTCGGCCCGCGCCAGTGCTCGCACAACGGCATTGTTTATTTCAGCTTCGGTAGGATAAGGCATTTTGAGCACTACGCTACCCTGCTCACCGCTGGCGGGTAGCACATACGCCGTCCCTGTGAGTTCTGGCCACTGCTCAAGCACTGCCCGTTGATGAAAACTCATCGCCTTAGATAGATCGTCTTCGTCTGGCGTACCTGCCTGTGCAGGCATCGATTGACCTGCTGGCGTTTCAATCTGAGCATAACAAACGCCAACAGAACTGGCGACGGCGAAGAGCAAGCTGCGCTCTGGCTCGTATTCTTTAAGCCAACGGGCTAACTGATCATTCTGCTCGTTCGCTGAAAATTATCAGCTCGGTTACCGATGACCTCAAAATGTGAATTTCACTCTTCGTCATAATGCAAGAAGTTAGCCGCATTCAACTCCAAGTTCTCCCGCCCGTGGTCGTAGCGCGTCACCGTCTTCGGGTCCTTGTGCCCGCTCATCATCTGCACCTGTCTGTAAGAGAGCCCTTGATCCAGCGCCCGCGTGATGGCCGTCCTGTGCAAGTCATGTGGCGAGAGTTTGCCTACACCTGTGAACCGTCCCCACTTCCTGATGATGTACCAAGCCATCGTTGAAGAGATAGGCTTATTGAACTCCAGCGTGCGGTAGTTGGTGTGCGGCTGGAAGATAAACTGATCGGGGCCGTCTGAATGTTGCAGTCCCCTTCTTTTCTTATCAAGCTTGAGGTACTCGTCAATTGCTTGCTTCACTTCACCGGGAATTGGCTGTGTGCGTTCCCTGCCCCCTTTGACTTTGCACTTAATGACCCAACGACCATGATTCCACTTCATCTGCGAGAGCCGGAGGTTGCAGGCCTCTGACACGCGGATTGAAGTGCGCAGCATCAGCAAGAGGAGCGCATAGTCACGCGCCCCATCGGACTGCTCGCGGTCGGGGCCGCTTAACAAGTAACGCACCTCTTTCGCTGTGAGCGCCCGCCCGCGCAAATCTTCTGGGATAGCTGGCGGCGGCACCAGCTTCGCGAGCGCCGGGTTGCTGGGAACGTACCTTCCAACTTGGAGATAATCGAAGAGCGAGCGCACGATCGAGAGCTTAAAGGCGACGGTGCTGGCGCTCTTCTTATCATTGATCAACCCGGTCACGCCACCGCTGCAAGTCCTGCGGGGTAATCTCCGCAGGATGGCGCGGGCCAGTGAAGCGGAAGAATTCCCGCACCACACGTCGGTAAGCGCGTCGAGTCTCTTCGGACACGGAGCGTTCGCAGAAAGCAGCGACCACACGAGAGTCGAACTGCTGGGACAAAGACCCGTCCGGCGGGCTAGCGGGGTGTAGTTTTTGAAGCCTATTATCGTCAGGCATCGAGACGAACAAGCTCCTCAGGCAGACTTTACAGAGCTAAACGGTAGTAATCATGCTCCTCTTATATAAAAGGAGTCAAGAGATATATTAATAAAAGATTCATTACCTTAAATGATATATGAAAGGCGTGAAACGTGTTAAACATCTGAGTGATCTGCTTTTAGTTGATCATTCTTGAGTCAATGAGCAGAGGTAAGAAATCCGGCCGGGACGAAACTAAATATCTCGACAGAAATTTAAGACTATCCTTGCTGATCAATAAAGTTATATTTTCTTCCAAAACCTGCCCGAAAATTAAGCTTAATTTTCGGGTCTAGATCGAAAATAACCATTGCAGGCCAGTATAAGTCGTGTTATAAGCCCCTACTATGACGGTACCCGCCAAAAAGAAGGCCGGTTTTAAGACGCCATTTTCGATCTCTCCCAATCCAAACAATCTATATTTTACGCCGGCGCTTGAGGCGGTACTTTTTCGAGTCAGGTTCACCGTCGACCAGCGGCAGGGTCTGACCGTCATCCTGGGTGATGTTGGCCTCGGGAAATCAAGCCTGGTGCGTTACCTACATGTTGAATTCGACGCCGCCGAGGACACAGTTTCGATCCTGATTCCGACGCCCGATTTTAAGTCTGATTACGCGATGATGGCCACGATCTGCGGGGCCTGCGGGTTGCCGCCTAGGCGCTCGATCCAAGCCCACCAGCGGGAGCTGGAGGAGTGGCTGGGCGAGCAGTACATCAACGAGCGGAACGTGGTGCTTTTTATCGACGAGGCGCAGAAACTGAAGCCTTCCATGTTGGAGTCGGTGCGGGCGCTCCTGAATTACGAAACCAACGAAGAGAAATTGATGCAGATCGTCTTGGCCGGACAGCTCGAGTTGCGGGACAAGATCCTCTCCCCGACCATGAAACCGCTCTATAGCAGGATGATAGCGCCTTCGCTACTGTCGCCCCTCACGCTCGACGAACTTTCGGCGATGATCGACCATCGGTGCGAACTATATAAGGTCGCTAACCCTTTCCCACCCGATACGGTCGAGACACTATTCAAGCTAACCGGGGGCATACCTCGCGAGGCGCTCAGGCTCTGCGCGATCGCCTACGAATTTACAAAGCTGGCGCGGGCGAAGGAAGTTTCGACCGACATGCTGTCGGACGCCTACGAGGAACTGCAACTCAGGGATAATGACGGCGCGGATGAGGGACAGGAGGCCGCGACCGCACGGGGGCGTAGGCGTTAAGCTTTGATTTACCAAGGACTTGTATAGTTTCGGACATGAGCAGCGGCAAACCTCAAACGCGCGGTCTGGCAGCCCTCCTGAGGCTCGAAAAAGAGCGGCGTGAGCGTGAGGAGGCGGAGTCCGCAAGGGCCACGGCCGAGCCACCTGAGGGC
Organism: Pyrinomonadaceae bacterium; assembly: GCA_045807745.1. Classification (GTDB taxonomy): domain Bacteria; phylum Acidobacteriota; class Blastocatellia; order Pyrinomonadales; family Pyrinomonadaceae; genus QHXQ01. The sequence continues at coordinate 48,083 of JBJMGT010000039.1, read as the reverse complement.
GAGCAGGATCAGCCGGCGTCGCCCAGGGCAACCCCTTATGCTGTGGCATCGAAGCCCGCCGCTGGTGCCGGGGAAGCCGCAGAACCGGTCAACCAACTATCTGCACCCCAAGCCCAACCCGCCGAAGATTCATTGTTACCGTCAGACACTTCGCATGCGTCAGACTCGCGGGCCGTGGTGTCTGCCGCTCCCGCCAGCGGGACTCAGCCCCACGCCGGCGGCGAGCGCGCGGCCGCGGCTTCCGATTCCCTGCCCCGCCCGGCGACGGTCAGGCCACTTCGTGCTACGCGGAAAAGGGTTGAAGCCCCGTCCGAGTCCGCCCCGGTCGTTGATCCGGGCTGGGACAAGTTTGTGGCGGATTGGAAACCGTTCTTGCGCGAAGGGGTCAAATTCAAACTCTGCGAGTTCTTCTATCGCAACACGGTGGCCCTCGGCAAGCGCGAATTTATCACCTCGACGGCACAGCTATCGCGGGTTAGCAGTGCGCACAGGCGCCATATCTTCCTCGTGCTTCGACAGCTTGAGGATCTCCGGTTTATCCGGAAGGAGAGCGTCGAGACAAATCGAAAAGACGAAGGGCTGGTCATTCGCTTCTATCCAGACCGGCAGGCTTAAACCTATATCTCTTTTATATTCAAGGGCTTTGCCTCTGCTATATTTCCAGCACCTCTGATAGTAATCAAACACGCCTGCTGACTATTTCTCACCCGTGCCCTCCATTTAACACCCGTGCTAATAATATAGCATAGGTGTTAATCATCTACCACCCCTGTTGATATTCCACCATCTCTGCTTATCTTTATTCAGAGGTGAGATTGTATTAACACCCCTGATATTTATCTATCAGATGTTAATTCCCTGTCAGAGGTGATCCGTTTATATCAGCCCTGCTGACTCTGCAACAGGGCTGATATTTTCTTATCAGGGCTGAGAGAATCCAGTCAGGTCTGCGCTCTAAGGCTCACCTCTGAGATCACTCTGCCACCTCTGGGCATAGCTGCTCAGAGGTGGCGGAAAAACAGCACGGCTGATGACATATCCTCAGCGGTGCTAAAAAAATAGCAGAATTTACAAATAGAGAATTCTTCTGTAGATAAGTAATGCAGCGAGGTAGAGGGATAGAGCTGCCGGAACAGTAAGGACTGAAGCGCTTCGCAGTTTGCCGACTCCGGTTGCGCCTCAGGCCTAAATTGAAACTCGCTTTGACAGCGAGTCGCTGTTTGTGTGTCTACAGCTTGAAAGGCATTCTACACAACCCGGCGACCACAGTCAAGCCTTTTATTTACAAGGATTTGACCATGAGCTTACAGCCGCTACCGACAGTCCGTTTCGTCCGCCGGACGAGCCTCGGGCCGAACGAGTACCGGAAAAATTTCCGGCAACTCGATCTGGAGGTTATTGCCGCAGTGACGTCGGTTGAGGCCGACCGGGTGACGCCGCTAATGGGCAAGATCTATTTGCGGCTGGTTTCGGCGCCCACTGAATTCTGGGAGCGGGAAGGCGTACTCCATTTTGCTCCGCGCGATGAGGAAGGACACTCGGTCAAAGCGTCGAAGGTGCTTTACGAAGTCTTGGGTGTGGCCTCGGCCACTGCGCACAAGGCGCTTCAGTGGCTGCACGGGCAGGGCATCATCGGCTACTTCGCGGGCAAGAACGGAGTGGGCATTCGCATCTTCCTCAACCGCGCGGCCAATTCGATTGGGGCGCGCACTACTGAACCGAGCAAAAAAATTTTACCCTTCGCTCGTGGCTCAAATGATGCGACTCATGGCTCAGCGGTTGAGCCAGCCTTTAAGGACAGCTTCGCTGATCTAGAAGTTTTAGACTCAGATGAAGATCCGCACGCGCCAAAAAACAGCGCGGAGGAGATAAAGACTGTGGTCAACAGAGAAACAACAACTCCCAATGCCATCTCACCAAGTTCGCGCCGACATGCTGTCGAGATTAACTCGCACGCCTATCCCGGCCACGGCAGCACCGAGCAAATCAACAGCTTAATCGCGCGACTTACGCGTGAAATCGTGCCACACGTTAGAGCCGCGGCGGCGCACGAGCATGAGCGCATACGTGTATGGCTCGAAACGCGCGGACTGCCTAAAGTGGCCCGTGTGGCCCAGCGCGAAGCTTACAATGTGCTTCGTCGGTACGGCGTGATCAGGGAAACACGGCTGAACTCGCACCTGCACGATGAGCTAGGTGGCAGTGAACACACCGCGCCAGAGACGCACATTCTCTCCGGTGATGAACTTATGGAACTAGCCTATTGCTGTGTTGCGCTCTTCGAAGTGCAAGGGCAGGCTATTGAGCGCACGCTCGAATCGATGGGCGCAGCCGCCGGAGGGTTTTTGCTCCCGGAAGATGCCACGCGCGTGCAGACGCTGGCCGAAAAGTTGATGACCGGCGAAGCGATACATCAGGCGTGAAATGAAGAGGGAGGCCTCAGCAGTAAGGACTGTCGGCGAAGAACTGTTAGCGTCAGCAGTTTATAATTTCGGGATTAGTATGCATGATAAAACTGATAACCAAGTGTTTTGGGGCAGTGTGAGATCAAGAGATGTCGACTGTGTATTTTGACCGTAACTTTTTACCGACATCTGCGAGCTTAGAAATGGACGCACACGCGATGATGTAGCAAGACTCAAGCACGCGGTGGCCGCCGGCATTATTAGCAGCCCGGCCAGCGGAACGCTCCTAGACGAGACAATCACATCCTGCGTAAGTCCGAAGCGTCAGATCACTAACAAATAAGCACCGTCCTGAATCTGATTGATAAGCGTAAGATGGTTAAGGAGGCCAGAGAACTGCTGGCGAATGATTGCTCCGCTTACGCCCGCGCCGGAAACAACTATATTCATACAACATCAGTCCCAGTACGCATGACCGAATTATTAGCTATAACGAAGAATAGAGAGCAGTCGAGTCAAATGCATTACTAGAGCGATCTGTAAGGAGGCGCCGCGCCGCTCATAGCAGTTCTCGCAACGGAACCGTTTAGTCACCCCAAAATCGAAATCGAAAAAAAGTTGACACGATGAGCGACATAGGATACCGTCTGGCCGCCTTTTACTTTTAAGGTTGTCTCCGAGCTTACGCTTTCCTCGTACCCTCTTCAGACAACCTTCAGTCTTAACTGTACTGCCACCAACACTCAGGATAGCTTAATAAAAGTGGCATACCACCTATCCTTCACCAAGAAGCTTTGAAGGTTTGTAGCTGCGTCCGGCGTGTTCGAGATAGTTAAGCAGGTCGGTTACGAGCAGGGATTTATTGCGGTATGAGACCATCGTCATTTGAAGCTGGCGGGTCTCATTAACGTTAAACCGTGTAACATCTACTGCTATCCTCAAGACGCTCTATAGTCAAGAACCTTTCCCTACTCTTGACTGTCAACATGAAGTACTCCTGACCTCTCATAAGGAATTTTACTTATTGAGGCAAGCCCATGAAATTATGCACCCTGATAATTATCCTTGCTTTACTTTTGGAGATGGGATCTGTCGGGCTCTATGCGAGAGCACCGCACAAACTGCTGACTGTGCAAACAGCACCTGCTTCGGTGCCGGCATCTGAGCAAGCTATGATGCGTCCGCAAGCAATCAGTATCGGTCGATCAATGGATAAAATGTCCGCCCAAGCTGGCGCTACAGCCGCGCTATTACCTAATAGCAGCAGCTTGCTAGACTTTGAAGGTTTCGATGACTCGACTGCGATTACAACTCAATACGCAGGAGTGGTTTTTGCAAACATGACTGCGATTACCGCAGGCATCTCGCTCAACGAGTTTGAATTTCCGCCGCACTCCGGCACCAACGTCGGGTTCGATGATGGCAGCCCCATTACAATCACTTTCCCCAGTGGGGCTTCGGCCTTCGGAGGTTATTTTACCTATCGGACGAGCCTCCATCTGACTGGCTTCGATGCCGCGAATAATCCTGTTGTCAATGCAACTTCAACCTTCAACAATAACCTGGCCCTTTCCGGCGATACTGGCAGCAGTCCGAATGAATTGCTCAGTCTCAATTTTGCCGGTGGCTTATCAAAGATCGTCATCACCGGCGCTGCCGTTGGCCGTTCTTTCACGCTGGATGATCTTAGCTTCACTCCGCTCGGCACCGCGCCGCCAGCCATAGTTCAATTCAGTCAAGCCAGCTACACCTTTAGCGAAGCAACGACAAGCGCGCAACTCATCGTCACACGCACGGGCAATACGTCCGGCACTTCGACCATCTTTTACGCGACGGTTGACAACCCGGCGGCCGTGCGCTGCGACGACACGATGGCCTTGCCCGGCGTCGCCTTCTCGCGTTGCGACTATGCAACCTCGCTCGACACCATCACCTTCAACCCCGGCGATGTGCAGCAGACGATCTCTATCCCCTTGATCGATGATGCGCACGTCGAGCCTGACGAGACCTTCCAGGTTGTGCTATCGAATCCGGGCATAGGGACAAATGTGGGCACACCTGCAACGGCGACCGTCACGATCACAGACAACGACACGGCACAGACGCCCAACCCCATCGTCAACAATTCCTTCTTCGTGCGGCAACAGTACCTCGACTTTCTCGCACGCGAGCCAGACACACCCGGCTTCAATGGGTGGCTTAATATCTTGAATGGTTGTCCGGACGTAAACAATCTCGACCCGTCCGCTCCGTCCGCCCAGTGCGACCGGATCATCGTCTCCTTGTCCTTCTTCGGCTCGCAGGAGTTTCACCTCAAAGGCTTCTTCGTCTTCCGTTTCTATCGCGTCGCCTTCGACCGCATACCGCAGTACACTGAGATCGTCACGGACATGCGCAGCGTCACCGGCCGGACGCCAGCCGAAGTCTTCACGAAGAAGGCGACGTTCGCGACCGCGTTCACGCAGCGGCCGGAGTTTACGACCGCCTACGGCACGATGACGCACGCGGACTACGTCAGCACGCTGCTTGGTCGTTACAATCTGACGCAGATCATCACGCCTGACCCGCAGCAACCCGACGGCACAAATAAAGTGACGCTGACGCAAGCAGACCTGACGAATGCGCTGAACGCGAACACGCTCACGCGCGCACAGGTCTTACGCGCCATCGCGGACTCGGATCAGGTCTTCACGCTGGAGTTCAACCGCGCCTTCGTCGGCTTGCAGTACTACGTCTACTTGCGCCGCACACCGGAGCCAGCGGGCTACAACGCGTGGCTCACTTTCCTGAACGCGCACCCGACCGACTTCCGCGCGATAGACAACGGGTTTATTAACTCACAGGAATACAAGTTGCGGTTCGGGCCCGTGCAATAGGCAGATCGCTTTAGCGTAAGCATTATGCGCAGACAAGCGCACCGTAGAGACACGGAGAGCACATCAAGGCCATAGCGAGAAGTTAAGTCCGAGCTTTCTATTACGGAGGGCAGCATGAGAACTTACGGTCGTTTAATTCTGCTGGCGTTCTTTCTGTTGTTAGGCGCGCCAGCTCCGGCTTGGGCGATTAGGGCCATCGGCGTTCCTCAAGCCGCCCCAACGGCCATCTTTGCCGCTGAAGCGGCGGTTGTGACTATCACTACACCCATCAAGGCTGATCCTGATTCGTCGCCTATAAGCATCAACTTGCTGCGCGTGAATGAGCGAGGCAAGTCTATTGGTGCACTCGGCCGGCTCTACGATGATGGCACACATGGCGACGCATTGGCCGCTGACCATACTTTTACCGGTCAGTTTTCATTTAATGAGCCAAACCCGACTGACATCCGCCTCGTTGTCACAGTTGCGTATCGTGGGACACTACTCAGAACACGCTCTCAAGTCTTTACCATCGATGTCCGTCAGCGCACGACAAGTGTAGAGCGACAGCCGACGATGCCAGACCAACCAAGCGCTGCTCAGACGTGCGCAACACTGCGCAGCCAAATTGAAGTTAACGCTGCTCGTACAGCTATCCTCCAGCAGTCACTTGCGACTGAAGATAGTGTCTTGTGGCTAACCATGTTTGTGCCGTCTCCCGTGATTAGTCAGAATAATTGTTGACGTGGTCAGGAATGTTGTATAAAGTTTCGCCTTAGTCTTGCGGACTTGGGTTGGTATTTTCAGGCTACCCACAAGCTCACGGTTCCTTGCAACTCTCTGCGGGCAGCCTCACAGGCCGAATTCTCAAACCACAGCATGAGAACTCGTACCTCATTCTCCGAAATTTTCTCAGTTCCCACGTATGTCACGTGAATTTTACTCGCCTGAGTTCCCAGTTAGCTTGGCACTACACATTAACCAGCCGTGGGTTGCCCCGGCGACTGTTGCATTCCGAAGCGCTGATCTAATTCGCTGTACCGAGCGCCCGCGACCGGGGCAGCGACATAGCTGGAGGGTTGTGATGCGGAATTTGTTTGGTGTGATTGTTTTGGCCGCGCTGACGTTAACCATTCGTAACTCCGCGCAGGCCCAGGCGATTGGCAACACGGCGGTGACGCCTGACGCTACGCAGGCCGGTGTGCCGGTACGGGCGACGGTCACTGCCTCGATCACAGACCCCGCGCTGATTCCGGAGAGCGTTAACCTGCAAAGACTCGACGCTAGCGGGCGTGTGGTTGCGATTCTCGGGACGTTACACGACGACGGTTTGAACTTCGATGCGATGGCCGGCGACCAGATTTATAGCCTCTCCACCACCATTTTCGAAAACACACCCAATGCAGTGCGCCTGCGTATCTCGGCGGCATTTCGCGGCAGCCTGTTGCGCGTGTACTCAGCTCCGTTGACGGTCAACATTACCGGCACGGCCACCGGCGTTACGATAGGTGCGCCCTCGAATGCTGCATATCTGAACATCTCACCCGTCACCGTGAGCGGCACAGTGGGCGACCCGGCCGCACAAGTGACGGTCAATGGCGTTAACGCCCCCGTGTCCGGCGGTAATTTTGTCGCCACCGTGCCCTTGAACGAGGGGCCGAACACACTCACGGCCGTCGCGACGAATTCAAACGGTACTACGAGTACAACTAGCACGTTGGTGACGCTCGACACCACACCGCCGCACGTTGCGATCTATTCGCCGACGAATGACATGGTTACGACCGATGCCACGACCACCGTCACAGGTCTGGTCAACGACATCGTGGTCGGCACGGTCAACCCACAGCAAGCAACAGTGACAGTTAACGGCGTCGCAGCGGAGGTGATTAACCGGACGTTCACGGCGACGAATATTCCGCTTGCGCTCGGTGCGAACTCGATTCAAGTCACAGGCGTGGACAGGGCGGGGAATGGGGCAACCGCCACGATAACGATCACTCGGCAAGCGTTGACGCAGACCACGCTACGCGTCTCGGCCGGCAACGGGCAGGCAGGCCCCATCGGGGGCCTGCTGCCGGCACCTCTGGTCGCCCAACTACTCAACGGCGCTGGGCAGCCAATGCCGAACACGCCGGTCGTGTTTCGCGTCACCAGTCAGGACGGCACGTTGAGTCTAGACGGCAATGCCGGCACGGGCATGAATTCAATCGCGGTTAATACCGATGCACAGGGTCTTGCTGCGGTGAAACTCACACTCGGCTCGCGCGCGGGCGCGGGCAACAATATGGTCGAAGCCTCTACGACCGGCGTCGCCAGCACTGCGGTCTTCACCGCTTCAGCTACCTCGGCCACGCCCGGTTTGATCATCGTCGATACAGGCAATAGTCAATCGGGGGTTATCGGTCAACCGTTGGCGCTGCCATTCATCGCCGTCGTCACCGACACCGGTTACAACCGCCTCGCCGGTGTGCCAGTGACGTTCACCGTGAAGCAGGGTGGCGCTAGTTTCGCCGGTCAGCCAACGTTCGAGGCGACCTCGGACAGCGATGGTCGCGTGCTTGCCACACTCACGCTCGGGCCTGAACCGGGCGTCAGCAACAACGTGGTCGAGGCAAGTTTCGCTGGGAACAGCGGCGCACCCGTGGCGTTTACCGCCTCGGCACTTGCGCCCGGCCCGGCCAATGCCACGCGCATCAGCGGCGTCGTCCTCGACAACAGTAATAACCCTATCCCCGGCGTCACGATGCGCCTCTTCCAGATCAATCAGGGCAACAATGGCAACGTGCCGCAGCAAGTCGTCACCTCGGTACTGACGGACGCACAGGGACAGTTCATCATCCCGTCTGCTCCGGTCGGGATTTTCAAGCTGATGGCCGATGGCGGCACGGCCCAGCGGCCCGGCTCTTGGCCCACGCTTGAGTACGACATCGTGACGGTCACCGGCCAGAACAACAACGTGGGCCTGCCGATCTACCTGCCGGAGTTATTAGCCAACAATCGGCTATGCGTCAGTCCAACGACCGGCGGCACGCTGACCATCCCCCAAGCGCCGGGCTTCTCCCTGACCATCGCCCCCGGCTCGGCGACGTTCCCCGGCGGCTCGCGCACCGGCTGTGTGTCCGTGACCCCGGTGAACATGGACAAAGTGCCCATGGCCCCCGGCTTCGGCCAGCAACCCCGCTTCGTCGTCACCATTCAACCGGTCGGCACGACATTCAACCAGCCCGCCGCGATCACGATTCCAAACGTTGACGGCCTCGCCCCGCGCGCCGTCACCGAGATGTACTCCTACGATCACGACCTCGCCGCCTTCGTTGCTATCGGCACAGGCACAGTCAGCGATGACGGCTCCGTCATCCGCTCCGACCCCGGCGTCGGCGTCCTCAAAGCCGGCTGGCACTGCGGCGGCAACCCCAACCAGACCGGCAGCGCGGGCAAGTGTCCAGATTGTCAGAAGTGCCAAGGGAGCGGCTGCCAAGCCGACAGCACAAAGAATGGCCAGCATTGTTCCACGCAGGACGTGCCCAATGGCACATGCCTGGAGGGTACGTGCTTGCGGCTCATGGCTGATGTACTTGTGAATAACACAGCGACGAACAGCGACGATATAACGGTGCTCAATCCAGTGCAGACGATCCCGGCCAGGATTACCCTCCACGGAGGAGATGGACATGTGGAGTTAACTATCTCGCCGGCAGGGCGTGCCACGCTGGATAAGACTTCACTCGACCTCACCGACGGCCAAAGTGATACTGTGACGATTACGCCGACGGGGCGGAGTCAATCTGCCAACGACGTAATCATTACAGCGCGGGCGGACGGAAAGGATATCGGGCGGGGGAAATTGACAGTTGCTGCTGTGACGATTCCGTCTATCCGGGCCACAAACACCCCAACGGGCGTGCCGAACCGCATTCCCCCCAGAGTGGACAGTCAATTTCAAGTTACAGTGCTGCCAGACCTAGGTTCGAGTGGCCAAGTCGTTACCCTTGCCACGCTAAACACGAGCGCCACCAATGGTGACTTCACGATTGAGGGTAGCGCGACGAAAGATATTACCAAAACCATAACGGTCAAGCTTAAAGGAACTGTCCAAACTGCGGCTACAAGCGCGCCGGGCGGCGGCAACGCCGGTAACTTAAAATTAGTTGCTAAAGTGCGCGGAGCAAGCGCCGTGCAGAGTGCAGGCTTCAGTGTTGCTGCCATTCCTCAGAATTATACTGAAGCTCTTGTGGGCCCTGTTACCCGTCCGGGCGTGTACGGGTTAATTGTACAAGATGGCTGGGAATCAGACAGCGGGGTAATAAATGACCTAGATCAAGTTGACCTAAGCGAGCAAGTTCAGGTGGATACCGAGCACGGTTCGCTCGTAGGTCTTGGTGGAGGACAAAATTCCAGCTACTTACCTGCAACTCAGTTTACGACGGATACCCACTCAACCGGGGCTGCACGCGTAACGGGAGTAGGCGACCAGCGAGTGTCTCAAACCAATATCTTTCGAGATCGTCGAACAGGTGTGGTTGACATACCAATGACAAACTCTGGTTACTTTATAGATCGGAACGCCTTCATTGATGCAGTCACTAGTGTGCTCCGCTTTATGACTTCAAAAATAGGAGCAGCAACGACTGCCAACGGCTTTGCCTCTGGTGCCGGACAGCCGAGGCGAGCACTATCTGTAACGCAGCCATGAAAGGGAAGTATTATGTTTAGATACCTGATAGTTCAAACAATTTTACTAGCTATGGCCTTCGGAACGCGACAGGCAAACGGATGTCTGCTTTCTGCTACCGTGTTGCCAACAAAACCATCCTTTATCTATGGAGAGCCTATTGAACTGCGCGTGTCTTTAGCAAATAGGAACTCAAAAGAGATAGCTGTTGCGGTTAACTATCCGTCATTTCAGACCCATGGACTGCGTGGAATTAGATTTACAGCCGAAGGGGGACTTACTCCGAGAGGCGGAGAGGACATAAATCACGAGCAGTTAGTCGGTGGTAGGGCGCTTATTCAAAAGATTGCCGCTGGTGATGAATGGTCTGTGAAACTATATCTTCAGACCTATTTCCAGAGTCCTGCGCCGGGTGATTACAAACTCAACTATAACCTTGAGCTTCCTTGTCTTGAGGCGGATGGAACTCTGAAAGATACGATCAAATTAGAGGGTACTGTTTCTTTCACTGTGGGGCCGGCCAATGAAGGCGCGTTACAGGAAGTCGTGAAAACGTACGACCGGCAGCTAGAAAGCACCAGTTTTTGGGAGCTACGGACGGCGGCGGAAGCTCTGGCGGCGATGGACGATCCGGTCGTTATTCCAGAACTGACCAAGCTAATAAAACTCGGCGACTCTGATCTGGCGTTCAAAACGCTGGCCCGGTTCAAAGGGAATACGGAAGCTGAAACTCTCGTCCGGTCAGCTATCAATTCCAAGAAGGCTTCAACTCAACTTTTGGCCATCGACGTGTGGTTGAAATGGAAAACCGCAATGCCTAAGGCTGAGTTTGAAATGCTCCTTAAAGCGCCGGAGCGACAGGTGCGGCTTGCGGCCCTGCGCTATGCGCGAACCGTGCATGCGCCCGGCTACCTGTCATTGGTCAAAGGGGTGATTGACGATCAAGACCCAGACGTGGCGAAAGAGGCCCGGCTAACCAAGCAAGTGCTGGAGAGAGATATGAATTGACTCGCCCATCAGGCCCAAGCATGTCGGCACTAACTGACCCATGAACCGGCCAAGCTGAGCGCTCTTGGGGCAGAGCATTCTCGGCCGCACCGTGTAGAACGCACATGAACTAATCTTAATTTACGCTGCCGGGGGGATGCTAAGTAGCGGGCCAAGTTGCAACTGTGACTAATGTCAGCGGTTGTTGCTACATCAGGTTGTAGCAAGCAAATGTGAGAGCCGTTGTTCCGGCAGGAACTATAGGAGTTGATCGAATCGAAGTTGAGGTGACGACATCATGATTGTTATACGATTGGGCCTCTGGTTAGTCCTACTTATATTGTTAACTGCGCCCTGCGCTTTTGGTCAACTTAACGAGAACTGCGTCGTCAGCGTCCTCAATCGAAATGTACAGGTGAACCACGATGGCACGTGGGTGTTGCCGAACATTCCGGCGAACTTCGGGCGGGTGCGCGCGCGCGCGACGTGTGTGCAGAACGGGGTGACGACTTCGGGTGAGTCTGATTACTTTACGATCCCGACGAACGGTTCAGTAGATGTGCCCCAGATTACGTTGGGTTCGATGACGGCCATTCCGACTTCCCTGACGATTACGGCGCTGACGAATACGTTGACGACTCCGGGGGCGACGACGCAACTGCGTGCGGTCGGGACTTACGTCAATCGGCCTGCGACCGATCTGACGGCGGCGAGTACGGGGACGAGCTACGTCAGCAGCAATCCGGCGATTGCGACTGTGTCGGTGGATGGGCTGGTGACGGCCGTGCGGAGCGGGACGGTGCTGGTGCAAGCCACGAATGAAGGCACGCAGGGGATACTCATGCTCCGCATCGCCTTTGCTGGCGGCATTGATACGGATGGCGATGGCATCCCTGACGATGCGGAAATCACTTTGGGTTTGAATCCTAATGATGCGGCTGACGCGCAGCTTGATCTGGATCATGACGGGCTAACGAATCTGGAAGAGTATCAACGTGGCACGAACCTGCGAAACGCCGATACGGATAGTGACGGACTCACGGACGGCGAGGAGGTGCGCTGCACCCGCGTCTTTTGCACCAATCCTTTGTTGGCCGACACGGACGGCGACGGTATCAACGACCTGACGGAGATTCAGACCGGCAGCGATCCGACGAATCCGAGCAGCTTTAACTTGAACCGCGCTTTGAGCAGCATTGAGGTGAACCCGGCGAGCTTTACGTTGATCGTGAATTCGCTAAGTGGCATCGCCTCTGTCCAACTCGCGGTGACAGGTCATCTGATCGACAATCGCACGATCAATCTCACGAGCACGAGTCGCGGGACTAATTATGCCAGCAGCAATCTGAACGTCTGCAACTTCGGTGCGCCGGATGGACGTGTGTTCGCCAGTGCGCCCGGCCAATGCACGATCACGGTCACGAACAACGGATTCACGGCCGCCGCGCAGGGGGTAGTGAATAATTTCAGCCCGTCGGCGCTCTCGTTTGTGACGATTCCCGGTTTTGCCAACGGTGTCGCTGTGAATGGTGATTACGCTTACATCGCGGCCGGCGCATCAGGGTTGCAAGTGGTTGGGCTTGACGCCGACCGTACCAACCCACAAGTGGTTGCATCGCTCAGTCTACCCGGCAACGCGAATGCGGTTACGCTCGCTGGGAATCTGGCCTACATCGCGGCCGGTAATGCCGGACTGCATGTGGTGGATATTGCCAATCCGCTCACGCCGCACCTCTTAGGCTCGTTCAGCACCGGCGGCAATGCGCGCGGGGTTAAGGTTAGGGGCACGACGGCCTTCGTAGCGAATAGTTCTAATTTGCAGATCGTCAATGCAGCCAATCCCGGCGCGATGATCCAAATCAGCACACTATCGCTCAACGGTACGGTGTGGAATCTAGAGATTGATAATGGTCGCAATCTGGCGGCGGTGGCCGCGGGGTCGGGCGGCGTCTATCTCGTTGACATCAGCAATTTGGCGGCCCCGGTCGTGCGCGGCAGCGTGGCGACCGGCGATGCGCGCAGCGTGGCGATGAACGGCAATTTTGCCTTCGTCGCTGATCATACCAATAGCATGCGCGCGCTCAATACTATGAACCCGGCCGCGCCGACCATCCTCTCGACCACACCGCAGAATCTCGGCGGCCTGCTAAATGATATTGTGTTGTCCGGCGACTTTGCGTTGGGCGCGGATGTTTTCTTCGTCAACGGCATTCCCATCGTGGACATCACTACCCCCGCTTCATTACAGCCCAGAGCGATTCTCAACTTTCCCGCGCGCGACGATAACGGCATGGGCATCGCTGTCGATAGCAGTTTCGTTTATCTCGTGGCCGAGCACTCAAGCCTTGACCGGGGCGGCTCGACCGGGAATAGCCGGCTGTACATCGGGCAATTTCGCCCGCGAGCTGATCTGGCCGGTATTCCACCCACGGTGACAATCACGTCGCCCACCAACGGCGCGACGCAATACGAGGGCGCGAGCCTGACGGTATCAGTGGACGCGGCCGACGATGTCGCCGTCGCTTCCGTGCAGTTTCTGGTCAACGGTCAAGTCGCTTTCACCACGACTTCCGCGCCCTATCAATACACGTTTACCGTGCCTAACGGCAGCAACGCCCTGACCCTCGGCGCGAAGGCGGTGGACTTGGCCGGCAACATCGGTAATGCGGCCGATGTCACCGTGCCGGTAATTCCTGATCCGTTGACGCTCGTGACTGGACAAATCGTTGACACAGACAATAACCCGCTGCCGAACGCAACTGTCACCGCGCCGGGTGGCCGCACGGGCGTCACCGGCACTGATGGGCGATTCGCCATTTCGGGTGTGCCGACAGTGGTGGGCAACATCTTCATCACGGGCAGTTTTACGGCGCCGGATGGCAACACGTTGACCGGCACGTCGGCTTCTTTCCCACCCGTGCGCGGTGGCGTCACGGATGTTGGCACAACCACACTCATCGCCGCTAAGTTTGAAACCAACTTTGGGACGCGGCTCACAAATTGCGACGATTGCAACTTCTTGCGCACGCTGCCCTTCACCTTCCGGTTCTTCGGCGTCAACTACACTAATACATATGTAGGTACGAACGGGTATTTTACCTTCAACCAAGGGGACAGCACCTACGTCGAAAGTCTGCCGGCGTTTACGAGCTTGCCAAGAATTTCCGCGTTCTTCGACGATCTATACGGGGGGCGCTCCAGCGTCGGGGCCGTCTACGTCAACGATCAAATTCCCGGCCGCTTTATTGTCACGCATGATCGCGTGCCTCATTTCAGTGCCGGTGGCTCGAATACGCTCCAGATTCAGATATATCAGGACGGCCGGATCGTATTCGCCTTCAACGGCATTACCTCGGTCAACACAGGTTCAATTACCGGCATCACGCCGGGACCAAACACGCCTTTTCAGCAGGTTGATTACAGCACCAACCGGAACTTCGACACTCCGGCCGGCACTACCGTGTACGAGTACTTCACTGCGGCCAGCACGTTTGATCTGGATCATGGTTTTGTTATCTTCACACCCAAAGCCAATGGCGGCTACAACGTGCGCACGATCTTATCCACCGAACCGGCACTTTCCTCATTGGTCACGGGCGGGCCGGTAGCAAGCCGCAAGTCTGTGGTCATAAAAGGCGCGGGCCCGACGACAGGTGCAACGCCTTCAGGGCCGAAATCCCTGCCAGTGAATTTGGCCAATGCCGAAGTCATAGTGACCTCTTCTTCTGACATAAACTACATTGGCATGGCCAACACTGACCCGCAAGGGCAGTTCACATTGAACGGCGTCCCTGCCGGCGGCATCAATGTGGTCATCCGCAGATATGGCCAGATAATTGCGCAGGGCGCAGGCGTCTTTGCCGGGGGAGATTTAAGTGAGGCGCAGGTGCTCAACATCGTCGTGGCTCCGATGCCGAAACTCAAAAAGCAGCTCCCAAACCAGTGAAGTCTTAAGCTTAGAGCTGGAATGACTCAGTAGCGCGAACGCCCGCAAGCGCCTGTGTCTGGGTTATGTGTCTTGCGCCGGCCGTCCGGCCGACGCTTGGCAGCCAGTGCTTGATCAAGAGAGTGCTATGACAAAGAGACGGTTCATAAAGTTGACTTCAATCATCCTGATCAGCTCGGCCTATTTGGCAGCGCTTATTGCTAGTCGCGCTCAGGAGGCAGGAGCAGCGGCCAGAAGACTGGGCCGAGAAGTGGCCATCCCACATCATCTGAAGGACGATGAAGAATTCCACGTTTCCTTAGCCGCCTTGATCGGTTATGGGAAAAAGCTTTTCGATGCGAACTGGACTGAGCAAGATGGCGGCGGCCGGCCCTTAACAAAGGGTAACGGCAAGAGCCTCTCCGACCCCATGTCTCCGCTGGTCGGCAAGCGCAGTTTCAATCGTATCTCCGGCCCCGATGCTAACTCCTGTACCGGCTGCCACAACGCACCTTTCGGTATCTCAGGTGGCGGCGGCGACTTTGTCGGTAATGTATTTGTGTTAGGCCAAAGGTTCGACTTCGTCACTTTTGATCCCAAAGATGCTATTCCCACGAAAGGTGCAGTCGATGAACGTTCGCAGGTTGTATCGCTGAACAACATCGCGAACCTGCGGGCCACCACTGGTATGTTCGGGGCCGGTTATATCGAAATGCTGGCGCGCGAGATCACCGAGGACTTGCAGAAGATTCGCGACAGCATGCACCGAGGGGACAGTCGCATCTTGGTGTCGAAGGGGATCAACTTCGGCCGGCTGACGCGCCGTGCCGATGGCATCTGGGATGTCAGCCAAGTGACCGGACTACCCCGCGCGAGTGTGCTTACGGCAACCCCGCAAGACCCGCCTAGTCTAATTATTCGCCCCTGGCATCAAGCGGGCAACGTCGTCTCGTTGCGGGAATTTACAAACAATGCCTTGAATCAACACCACGGCATCCAAACAACCGAACGGTTCGGCATCGATACGGACCCGGACGGCGACGGTGTCGTTAACGAGATGACGCGGGCAGATGTGACTGCGCTGACAGTCTATCAAGCCGTATTGCAAGCTCCCGGTCAGGTTATCCCCAACGACCCCGCGATCGAGAGCGCCATCGTTAATGGCGAGAAAGTATTCACGCAAATCGGCTGCGCGATTTGTCACATACCCGCCTTACCACTGAGTAAACGAAACTGGACTTACACTGAACCCAATCCATATAACCCTGCAACTAACCTGCGGGCCGGCGAAACCCGAGCCGTTAGCATCGATTTGAACGACCCGGCTCTGCCCCAACCGCGCCTTAAACCATCCGGCCCGGCCGCAGAGTGGCTGCTGGTGCCTATTTTTACCGATTTCAAGTTACACGATATCTCCGATCCAACCGATGATTACGGCATCGAGCCGCTGGATATGAACCAGAATGTGTGGTCGCCTAAATTTATCGCCGGTAATCGCAAGTTCCTCACCAAGCGCCTCTGGGGTTGCGCCAACGAACCGCCCTTCTATCATCATGGGTTGTTTACTACCCTGCGCCAATCTGTTTTGGCGCATTCCGGGGAAGCCTTAGATGCGCGCCGAGCATTTCAAGGTCTAGCCGAATATGATCAGGATTCGCTGATCGAATTCTTGAAGTCGTTACAAGTCCTCCCGCCCGGCACGAAGGAATTAGTGGTTGATGAAAATTACCAGCAGAAGAAAGGGTTTGTAGGTCTACGCTGACAAACGCAGCGATAGGTAATGCGGCTCAAGCACTATGCCTGTTTGACTGCACAAACATCAATCACTCAACCAACTCAGCCACCAACGAGACTGACGAAACATCAGTCTCAATCAGGCTAGATAAAGCGAGAAGAGTCATAATGAGAAAGCTAGCAGCTTTGGCTGGCCTCGTCGCCTTAACTATCTTGTATGCGCCCGCAAGCTTGGCGCAACAATCCGGTAAAGAGCTAAAGGCCTTACGAAAAGAGGTAAGGAAGCTTACCGCCGGACAGCAGGCTATTCAAAAAGAACTGGCGGAAATTAAAAAACTTTTGCAAGCAGGGCAGGTGGCCGGCCCGGTTGCGCCGCAGAACATTATTATCAATGTCGCGGGACTGCCCTTCAAAGGCGCACAGAACTCAAAGGTAATCATCGTCGAATTCTCTGACTATCAATGTCCGTTCTGCGGTCGTTATGTGCATGAGACGTTGCCACAGCTTGAAAAAGATTACATCAGAACAGGCAAGGTCAAATATATCTTCAGTGCTCTTCCTTTAGAGTCAATGCATCCACAAGCATTCAAAGCGGCCGAGGCCGCTTATTGCGCGGGTGATCAGGATAAGTACTGGGCGATGCATGATCAATTGTTTAGCAATCAACAGGCGCTGGGCGTACGCGAGCTTTCATTGCATGCCCAAGCCATCGGCCTAAATGTGCCAACTTTCCAGCAGTGTCTATTCAGCGACAAATATATGCCTAAAATCCGCGCTGGCATTGCCGCAGCAAGCAATGTTGGCATACAGGCTACGCCCACCTTTTTATTTGGTCTGACAACACCGAACAGTCCAGAGGTGAAAGTCTTGAAGTTGGTCTCAGGCGCTCAGCCTTATACTGCCTTTAAGGCAGCTATAGATAGTCTCCTCAGCTCGCCACAATAATACATAGCAAGGCGGAAGCCATTTGCGCCTATACCTCTTCTTCATAGCAGAGAAAATTGACAGCGTTCTGCTCTAGGTTCTCCCGCCCGTAGTCATAGCGCATAACGGTCTTCGGGTGCCCGCTCATCATCTGCACCTGCCGGCACGAGAGTCCTTGGTCCAACGCCTTCGTGACAACGGTGCTTACTTCATAGATGCAACACTACCTGTGAACAAGTGTAGACATGCGCGCGGGTGTGTTGTCTACAGAGGATACCTCGTAAACTCCATTCAATGGAAATGTGTGAGGACTTTCTCAACAACAGGCGTTATGCCCCCGATATGATAATGGAATGAATCTTGCGTGATGAATGTCATCTGGTCTCGAAGCATTCGCCGCATCGGCTTTCCTCCTGTCAGGCGGTGTCGAAGTGGGCGACTTCTGACTGGCGTTCGGAGCACGTTATAGAGTAGTTGCGGGGCTACCAACCCTCGGACGAGGGCCGACAACCGATGGCCCGTTGGCGCAGAGGGCCGCCGCACGACCCTATCGCACCCCGTACACTTCGCATAGTTTGCATGTAATACTCAACTTCAGCGAACTCCGCACAAACGGACTAAACCTCCTGTCCTCGCAGCAAGGTCAAGACCATGAGAAGTCAGCTTAGAGTCCGGCGTTGTTTAATTCTTCTAGCGTTCTCACTAATAGCTTTCGGCCTGGCAGTCACCCGCCTGGAAAGGACGGCCTTGAGCCAGCGTGCGGCGCAGAACGAGCAACCTGACGGGGCGGATGTTCAAGCCACAACGTCCGGCGCTTTAGAGATGCGGCTTGAGCGGGCGCGGCTCAAGCGGCTTCAGGCGGAGGAGGAATGGCAGCACGCTGTTCGCGCCTACCCGAACGGCATCCCCGCGGACGCACGTCTGCGCGCCTTGCAACAGATGAAGGCGAGTGAGCGCGCGGCGAAGCGGTCTGACGAGGAAGTGAAATTCCTCAAGGCGAGCGTGGCCCCCGCGCGTCGAGCCGCCCCGCCGGGTCCGATTAACGGTATCAACTGGTTCCCCATCGGCCCGGCGGCTATCACGGGCGGCCAGACTTACGGCGGCGGTCGCGTCGAAGTCAGTGGCCGCAGTACGGCCATCGCGGTCAACCCCGCCAACGCGAACGACGTGTGGTTGGGGACGGCGCTCGGCGGCGTCTGGCATTCGACCGATGGCGGGCAGAAGTGGAAGCCGCTGTCGGATCAGGAGGCTTCGCTGTCCATCGGCGCGTTGGCGTTGGACATTCCGGGCGGCTGCGCGAACGCGGAGACTTGCGGCACGATTTACGCCGGGACGGGTGAGAACGCCATCCGCCGCGATACCTATTATGGGGCCGGACTCCTCATCGGCCACGTGCCGAGCGGAGAGTTCGGGCAGTTCTGGAATCTGAGCGGGGCAAATCTGTTTAAGTTCGGTTCCATTAATAAAGTCGTGCTCGACCCGACCACCTCCGGTAGCTCTAAAAGAATCTTCGTCTCCCTCTCCAGTGGCGTCACCGCATCGGCCAGCGAATCAACCTTTACCGCGCCGACGCCCTCAACGGGCTACGGCCTCTTCCGCTCGAATGATAACGGCGGGAACTGGACGAAGCTCAGCGTGCAGGGAACTTCAAGCGGCGACAAGCCGACGGACTTGGAGATGGACCCGCAGAACCACGACCTACTGTACGCGGGCTTCCTGGGCCGGGGCATCTTCAAATCAACCAACAACGGCTCGTCGTGGTGTCCGCTCAATCCCGGCATCGTCGTCGCCGGCTGCCCGGCGGTGACCGGCCTGCCGAACCCGACCATGACCACCTTCGACCACGTCGAACTCGCAATCCACAGGCCGAGCGCGGCCGCGCCTGCCATTCTCTACGCGGCCTTGGGCCAATGCCCGAGTGTCATTAAGGATAGCTGTGAGCCGGCCTTTTATAAGTCTACTGACGGAGGCGCGACATGGACGCAGACCCACACGGGAAGCACCGCCGGGGGTCTCAGTTTCACCTGTCCGCGAGCCTACACCCGCTACACACACGCGCTCACAATTGACCCCAATCAACCGAACACGATCTTTTGGGGCGGCGCGGAGCTTTGTAAATCAACGAACAGCGGGCAGACCTTCACGGATGTCGGTTCCAGTAGCGTCCACCCGGATCACCACGCCATCGTCTTCCCCGACCCGTCCAACTCAAGTCTACTATACGACTCCTCCGATGGCGGCTTCGCCTCTTCGACCAACGGCGGCACCTCCTGGACGAGCGGCAACTCCGACCTGCAAATCACCGGCTTCCAATCCATCTCTTGGTCGCCGCTGACGAACAAGGTCATCGGCGGCACGCAGGACAACGGCACGAACATGTGGGTTGGGACGCGCGTCTGGCAGCACAAGGCCGACGGCGACTCGGCCTCGACCAACATGGACTTCGACGACGTGCTGAAGATGTACGACGTTTATTTTGGCGTCGATCCGCGGAGATCCACGACTGGCGGCACCTGCTGCTTCTGGAACGACATCACGACTGGTCTCAACACGGGCGACCCATCCTCCTTCTACCCGCCCTTCGTCCAAGACACGACCGCGCCGCACCCGTTCTACTTCGGCACGAACCGGCTTTACAAGAGCACCAACGACGGGGACAACTGGACGGCCGTCAGTCCCGTCCTCGGCGGTACGGGCGTCACCTTCCCGGACATCAACCAGACGAACGTCATGACGGCGATTGCCGTCGCCCCTAATAATCCCAACCGCATCTACGTCGGCTACTACGACGGCCAGCTTTTCGTCACCAGCGCCGCGTGCACCACGCCCGCGTGCTGGACGGCCATCGGGGGCGCGGCCAAAGGGCTGCCTCAAGCCGTTGCCACGCGCATTGCGGTCGATCCGGCCAACGCCAATACGGCCTACGTCACCTTCTCTGGCTTCGGCATCGGCCCGCACGTGTATAAGACGACGAACGGCGGCACTAATTGGACTGCCGCGAGCGGGAGCGGGGTCAACGCCCTGCCCGACATTCCCATCAACACCGTCAGCATCGAGCCGAGCGCGCCCTCGAACGTTTGGGTCGGGACGGACATCGGCGTCTATCGGAGCACGAACGGCGGCAACTCTTGGTCGCCGTTCGGCAACGGACTGCCGAAGGTCGCCGTCTACGAAATCGCAATCGATGAGACGCACGGCCGCGTCTACGCGGGCACGCACGGCCGCGGGGCCTTCGTCCTCACACAGCCGTTCTTGAGCAACTACGAAGGATGGGTGATGGGGCAGATTTGGGACATCCCTGTTTTCGGCACGGGCTTTCTTCCAGACACGCCGAACTGCACGCTGCAAATCATCCAGCAGAACGGGAACATCTGTGCGCAGGGCACGGTCGACGCGCGCAACGGTACGATAAAGACCGATGGCTCGGGCCAACTCGTGACCAGTAACGGCGGCTTCTACATAGACCGGCCCGTGGCGTGGGCCTGCTTCAACGGCAACTGCTTGGGCGGCGTCAACATCTCCTCCTGCAACACCCCGGCGAATCCCCTGACTACTGTCCTCGTGAAGTGTGGCGCGCAGGTTGGGATTGATAAAGTCATCGGCTGCCCGCAGATCAATAACCCGCCAAGCAGCACCCTCGGTCTGACCTTCCCGGACGGGGCTGGCGGCGCGGGCGGCGCGGGCGGCGGTGGAGGCGGCGGAGCGCCCGCTGCTCCGGCCGACACGCCCGCTTTGCAGATCGCGCCGGTTGACGGCTCCTTCGTCATCGTCGCCAGCATCCAGAGCGGCGACGGCGCGACACGCGCGCTCTGCTCGTCCGACGTTTTTTTCCGGCGCGGCGAGACGACCACGCAAATCATGCAACGCGCCCGCGACGCGCTCAATAATAACCCTGAGTGCACGGCCAAGACCGTGTTTGCCAGAGTCGAAGGACTGCAACCGACCGACAACGTCTTCAGGGAGGACTTACCGCCCAACGACCCGAAACTGGTCTTATCCGCGCCGGGCGTCAACGGCAGCCAGTTGATTACGGCCCTCTATGCGCGACCCGGCAGCGCGACGGGTGTCTGCTTCGACGTTAATGACATCGGCATCCCCGTCCTGAATCAACTAATAGTGATGATGCTCAACTTCGAGACCGGCGCGGGCGGGGCTGCGGGCGGCGACATCACGGTGCTGGAGAACACCCATCTAGGAACCTGCGGCATCAACGTCCGAACCGCGAGCAACGAAACCGCCGGGCAGATCGCCTCGTCGCTCGTCATGGCCTTCCAGGCACCGGGCATCCCCGGCCCCAACCCGGCGTGCCCGTCGCAGCGCAACCCGCGCGACGTAACCATCCTAGGGAACTCGCTCATTTCGGTCGTCTCCAACGAGATGGTCGTCTGCGTCCGCGACCCGAACGTAGGCTTCACACTCGTCCCGAAAGGCCAGCCGGACTTCAACACCGCGCCCAACTGCGGGGCCGCGCGGCCGAGCGTCGCCGTCCTCCCGGATAAACACGAGCGGATGGTCCCGGTCTCAATCCAAGGCGTCAACGATCCGAACGGTGACCCCGTTACCATCAAGATAGACCGCATCATGCAGGACGAGCAGACCAATACCAACTTCAAGAAGCGGGAACACTGCCCCGACGCGGAGGGCGTCGGCACGGCGGTCGCGCGACTCCGCGCTGAACGCGACAAGCACGGCGACGGGCGCGTCTACACCATCTTCTTTACCGCGTCGGACGGGAAGGGAGGCGTCTGTCAGGGCACTATCAAGGTCTCAGTCCCGCGTGAGGAGGATTGCCCGGCGGTGGACGGAGGCGCGAAGTTCGACTCGACGGTGTGCGCACCGTGATGTCGCCGCCCGCCGCGTGTGTCGGCTTTGTCCTCCGGCACGTCTCATTGTGGAGTACATAGATGCGCGAAGAGTCACCCGCCAAAGCCTTCCACAGACGCCGGTTCCTTCGCTACCTAGGCACGGCGGCGAAGTTGACGACCGGGGTCGCCGCTTTCGGGGTCGGCCCTGGCTCCGTCCTAGGTGCGTTGCGTCAAGCGGGGCGGCGTCTGTCTCCCGTGCAACGCTCGCAGCAGGCGGCCCAAGTGCGGAAGGACGCGGCGGAGGCTAATCGGCAGGCGTCGTCCGCAGACCTCGCACACGTGACGAACGGCGACGAAGAACGCTACCCCCAGAAGTTCGCGAGCTACTCGAAGGGGCTCAAGCATCTACGCAACGGCGAGGTCGACCCCTCCGCTTACCAAACTATGATTGCGGCGCTCGACAGCCGCGACCCTGCCGACTTCGACGCCATCGAAGTTGGCGGTGACCGCAAACTCACCAACCCGCAAGCCGGTCTGGCCTACGAGCTGGAAGGGGGCGACTCGCAGTCTTTCGTGCAACCGCCGCCGCCCGCTTTCGCGAGTCGCGAGCTCGCGGCGGAGATCGCCGAGAACTACTGGATGGCCTTACTGCGCGATGTTCCCTTCGCGCGTTACGACGCGCACCCGACGGCGAACGCCGCCGCGCGCGACCTGACGCACTACGGCACGGACGCCAGAGTCGCGAAGGACGCGTCGAGCTTGATCACGCCGGGCCTTCTCTTTCGCGGCCTTACGGCGGGCGACGCGATAGGGCCGTACCTCTCGCAGTTCTTTTACCTACCCTGCCGGTTCGGCGCGAATGACCTTGAACGAAAGATGCACACCGCCTTGCCCGGTGATTTCATGACCAGCTTCAACGAAGGCCCCGGCAACTGGCTCGACGTGCAGAGTGGCATCACCCCGCCGCACAGAATCAATCTCGACCCCGTGCCGCGCTACATGCGCAACGGCCGCGACCTCGCACAATGGGTACATGTGGACGTGCTGTTTCAGGCATACTTCCAAGCCCTGCTGGTTCTGCTCGGCCTTGGCGTGCCTCTGGACGCGAACAACCCCTACGGGCGCAGCCGCACGCAGATGGGTTTCGGCACTTTCGGCGAGCCGCACATCTTCAGCCTGATGTGCAAAGTGGCTGCCTGCGCGCTCCACGCCGTCTGGTTCCAGAAGTGGTTCGTGCATCGCCGCCTCCGGCCCGAAGTGTTTGCCGCACGTGTCCATCGGACGGCCTACTACGGCGTTGCCTATCCGATGCACCCCGAAATCCTCAATGACCTTGCTACCCTTTCGAGGCTCGGCGGTTACATGACCCCCGGTAACGCGCTCCTGCCGATGGCTTACCCGGAAGGCTCGCCCACGCATCCGTCTTACGGCGCGGGCCACGCGACAGTGGCGGGCGCGTGTACCACGATCCTCAAGGCTTGGTTCGACGAGTCCTACGTCATACCGAATCCACTGGAAGTCGCGGACGACGGCCTCTCTTTAAGACCCTACGTCGGCGCGCAACTGACCGTCGGGGCCGAACTCGACAAGGTAGCCTCCAACGTCGCGCTGGGCCGCAACATGGCGGGCGTCCATTGGCGTTCCGACGCGACCCAATCACTCCTTCTGGGAGAGGCCATCGCCATCCAATTCCTCAAAGAACAGAAAGCCTGCTTCAACGAACCCTTCAAAGGCTTCTCCCTCACAACCTTCGGCGGGACGACCCAGCTCATCTAGGCTGGCGAAGCCTACCTCCTTGCGCGTGCGCACCTGGCGCAAGCTGCAAAAGCTGGGGGCGGTAGCAGCAATTAAGAACTCCGTCTATGTACTGCCCGGCAACGAGAAGACGCACGAGGACGCTATGGTAAGAATTCTGACCGCTTATCAGTTTTGAAAGCAGACTAAGGAAAGGATTCACCGCTCTGTGGTAGAAGTTGAGGTGTCAAAGCCTAACTTTGCTACCGGAGACCGCAACCATGAACGAGCGTGGATTGGGACAGCGGATGCCGCAAGCGCCCCGTAATTAAAATTTAACCTTCTCGCAACCGCACCGCGACCGTGGGCGGGCACACTGCATGTGCTTATAGGGGGAGGACATTATGAATATGATTTTGCCGGAATGTGCTCTGCCGGATTTAGCAGGGTTGTTACCAATAACCGCTAAGTCATGTGCGACGCGCCCTCCAAGTGATCGACCGTTCCTGAATGTCACGCGCGCGCGTAGCATACTCATCGCCTTTGCCATCCTCCTCCTCACCGCGCCGGCCGCCTTCGGCTACTGCTCGCCGACCTCCGCTACGGAGATTTGTTTGGAACATACCCTGCCGACCCTCCCGGCGGGCGGCGGCAAGTTCACTGACCCGGACTTTGGCACAGAGGTCATGCGCGTCACTGATAGTAATGACGACGCGAGTTCCTGCGGCACACCCTATAGCTATTGGCCGGCTTTCAACCGAGATGCCACACGCGTGCTAGCCCAGTGCGTCTCCGGCACTTACTTCTACACCTTCAACCCGACCGCCTTCACGCGAGGCGCGCGCACAACTTACGCCGGCTCACCTGTGATGGATTTTGGCAATGGCTACTACTGGGATAAGAACAATTCAGATCTCATCTACGCTTTCGCCAGCGTCAATACCAAGCTATACCGCTATAACGTAGCGACCGGCGCGCAGACAGTCGTCCATGATTTTGCCTCAGAGCTAGGGGCGGGACGCTACGTCGTTCAACCCTCGATGTCGGATGATCTCTCCGTCATAGGTTTTACCGTTAAGAACGCGGCTGATTACAGCAACTACGGCTACATGGTCTACAACCTCAACACCTCGACCGTGTTGCTCTACGTCAACGATACACGTATCAACGAGGTGCATGTCAGTAAGAATGGGCAGTATGCCTCTGTTGACTTGGACGGCCCGCAGGCAGTGCGCGTGTGGAACTTAGCTAATACGTCCAGTAGTCAATACCTGCTTTACTACGACCCGGGCCCACCTCAAGCCGAGGGGCTGAGCCACAACACCGTCAAGAGCAATTACATCGTCGGTTTCACCGCCGCGACCAGCTCTACCGTCGCGCGCTGGGAGTTCAACAATCTGCAACGCACGACCTTACTTCCGCTAAGCTACAGTCATACCGGTACTGCACACATGAGCGGGCTGATGGACGACGATAACTGGTGTCTGGTTTCCGTGTCGGATGGGCAGCCGGCTACGGTCGCCGCCGGCTACGACGCCTCCGCCACGTCTATCGGAGTGGTGGCCGGACAAGGCGCGCGACTACCCACTAATATTCAATTCGACGCCGTGTGGTGGAATCAGACCGACTACCCGCGTGGGCCAGCCTCAGACCCTAACAGGGAGATCGTTCACGTTACCAACAATAGCAGCGACACATTGACCGTGGTTCGTGGTCAGCAGGGCACAACCGCCACGCCGAAGAACGCGGTGGGCAAGACCTATCGGCTGCTGCCGACGGGGCCGCTGCATGGCGAGATATTCTTGGTGAAGACGGACGGGTCAGGCGAGGTGCACAGATTTGTGCACCACCGGGCGCAACTCATTGACTACTACGACTCGAACTTTGGCAACATCTCGCGCGACGGGCAGTTTGTCGCCTTTGCGTCGAACTGGGACAACTCCGGGCGGCGCGACCTCTTCATCGTCCGCATACCGTCAACTTCATCTCCGACCGGCGCGGAGGCAGTGGTCTGGACAGACGTGGCCAACGCGACGACCGGCGCAAACGGCGCGATCACGAAAACCCCGAACGGGAGCGATTGGCCGCCGGCCACGGCCAACTCAACCCAGTCGCTCACCGGCGATGGATATTTCGAGTGCTACCTCAATCATAACGGTGCGCCTAATCTCTACCCGATGAACGTCGGCCTCAATTCCGGCGACACTACGACGTTCGAGTATTACTGGGGCATCTCGTCGGGCTATGCCCAGCCATATGTTAACAACGCATACAAGGCGTCAACGCCCGTAACGACCAGCGACAAGCTGAAGATTGCGGTGGAGTCGGGCGTCGTCAAGTTCTATAAGAACGCGGAGCTAATCTACACGAGCGACGTTGCTCCAGCCTTCCCATTGAAGGCTCGCTTCGGTGCGGGTCTCGACAACGCGGGACTGACTTCGGCCAGCATCTCGACCTCGAACAGCGCGGCCGCCACTTGGACTGACCTTGCCAATGCGACGACCGGAAGCAATGGCGCGATCACGAAGACGCCGAACGGCAGTGACTGGCCGCCCGCTTCGGCCAACTCCGTGCAGACGCTCTCAGGTAATGGCTCATTCGAGTGCGTCCTTAATCATAACGGCGCGCCGAATCTCTATCCCATTAATGTCGGCTTGAACACGGGCAGCACGACCAACATCGAATACTACTGGGCGATCTCCTCCGGCTACGCGCAGCCCTACGTCAATAACACTTACAAAGCTTCGACGCCGGTCACGACGAGCGATCATCTGAAGGTCGCCATCGAAGCGGGCGTCGTTAAGTTCTACAAGAACGCGGAACTCATCTATACCAGCGATGTCGCGCCGACGTATCCGTTAAAAGGTTATTTCAGTGCGGGTCTCGACGGCGCGGGGCTAACGAGTGCGTCTTTCACCGGGGCGAACTAAAATGATATCTGCTCCGCGTACCGGCTTGGGACTTGTATAAACTGTCCTAGCCATGCCCGTACGGGGATATTTTCAAGCTACCAGTTGAATGACTTTCTCCGGCGTCAACTGCGCGAAGCTTCGCTCTTCCAGATCACGGCCTGAGAAAGAGTCGCCGATGACCCTCTGCGCTCCATAATAATTTGTTGTTTGGAGCATCAACAGTAGACGCACCGGCTCATGTGAGCCTTATACACTGACTACTGACGTTTAGTCACTCCTGACCTTGGGTGCTTCTTTACTTTAGTTTTCACTTGTAATATATAGGAGATCGCATCTGGAGTTGTCTGCGTATGGCAACCCCTCACTATTAACAACGGGTGCTGTCCGACTCGGCCTGAAGCATCATGCCAAATAAGGTGCCACAGAGACGGTTCAGTCGAACCTGCCAGCGCCTTTTATGCTGCGTGCTCTGAGCGGGCTGGCCAGACGCATCCTCACGCGTAAAGGAGAAACAATGTCGAAAGCAGATGTCATTCGTGCATGGAAAGACCCGCACTATCGCGACGGCCTGAGCGCAGCCGAGCTTGCATTGTTGCCGGAGAATCCGGCTGGGCGGGTCGAGTTGTCGGACGCCGACCTCGATACCCCGACGATGAACCTCGCCACCACATACGCCACTTGCACGTGCACCACCGCGACGCGCCAGATCACGTGCACGTTCTAAGCGATCAGCAAAGGAGGAGGAGAAGATGTCGAAAGCAGATATTATTCGCGCATGGAAAGATCCCGACTATCGTGGCGGACTCAGCGTTAGCGACCTTGCCATGTTGCCTGCGAACCCGGCAGGGCGCATCGAAGTGTCCGACGATGACCTCAACGGTCTAGAATCTAATCGCCATACCACGGCAGTCACCTGCACCTGTACAGGAACACGCCAGTGTACTGTGGACTGCGCATGGTAGAGAACTTAACGATGGCACTGGGTCGGTGCTGCACTAACAAGAGAAGCGCCGGAGGACGGGTGGATTGCTGCATAGTCCACCCGTTCTTGCTTCAGCTCTGAGCCTTAATCCAAATTTATCATTTGGGGAATTATATACTTGATGCAGATCGTTAATCGCCAAGCCAGCAAATCAACTATTTGGGGACGGCAGACTGCCATAAATCATCTATCTGGCGTGAAGTAGATAAGCAACAAATCTTATTATGCAATCTGGGATCGGTCTTTCAACCTGCCAAATCAGATGCTCATGAATCAGGTAGACGTTCAATCAGAGGAGTGGTACCGGGCGGTCAGTTTGCGGGAGCGTGTTGCTTTACTTCGTGCATCCGGTCAGAAGAGCACTAATGTTGAGGGCAATAACCAACTCGGCGGACAGCGTTTCGAAAAGTGGCGAGCACAACCGCCGTTCGATAGCGATAATTATTTTGAGCAGCGCTTGGCAACGGATGGCCTCGACGAAGATTCATTTCGCCATTTGCTTGGCGAGCCGATTGCGGCTGTGCGCGCACGCTGCTGCGCGCCGCCGGAGTGGTTGGTTGAATTTGCCAGCGCATTTTCTCAGTCTGAGACTTGCCCCGCCGAAACGTTCCCGCTGCCCGAAGCGTTGCGGGCAAAGCCTGTCGCTGGTTTCCTGCATTTAATTGCGCCATTAATCAGGCAGGGTCGTGCGCAGGTAGCCGAAGGTGTGCGCAGACTGGCCGAGCGCTACGAGATATTACCTTTTGCCCCGGATACGATCGTTGAGGTGCTAAGCGTTAATCTGCCATGGAAGCTTGTCGGCATGATGAGCCGCACCCTGATTCTGGAACTCAACGTAGCGCGCCTCGAAGGCTTCCTTGCGGGTGAGACGCCGGAGCAACGCTTTGCGAGCTTTATTGAACGCCTGCATGGGCGCGAGACGGCGCTCGGCTTGTTGCAGGAGTACGCGGTTCTGGTGCGACAGTTAACCCAGACGGTGCAGCAGTGGGTCGCTTTCAGTCTTGAGTTTCTGGCACATCTCTGCGCGGACTGGACTGACCTGCGGGCGACGTTCAGCGCAGCAGACGAGCCGGGCGTGCTCGTGCAGTTGAAGGGCGATGCGGGCGACTCACACCGGCGCGGTCAGTCGGTCGTCATTGCCACCTTCGACTCAGGTTTTCAGGTCGTCTATAAACCGCGCTCGCTGGCCGTAGACCTACACTTTCAAGAACTGCTCGCCTGGCTCAATGAAAACGGCGCGCACCCGCCTTTCCATCTCTTGAAAATACTTGAACGGGGCGCACATGGCTGGGTGGAGTTTGTGGCCGCGCAAAGTTGTACTTCGCTTGCAGAGGTGCGCCGTTTTTACCGGCGGCAGGGAGCCTATCTCGCTCTGTTGTATGCGTTAGAAGCAACCGATCTGCATTTTGAGAACCTGATCGCGGCGGGTGAGCAACCTATTTTAATCGACCTTGAATCGCTCTTCCAAGCGCGCGTCACGGGGATTGACATCAAACAGACGGATCTACAACTTGCGACCCAGACGGCCATTCACTCCGTCCTGCGCGTCGGACTGCTGCCGCAACGCATGTTGTCTGGGGAGGATTATGAAGGAATTGATATGAGCGGGCTGGGCGGCATCGCCGGTCAACTCTCGCCGGAGCGCGCCGTCAAGTTGGAGAAGATGGGAACGGATGAAATGCATGTGAGCCGTCAGAGAGTCGGGCTGCCTGAAGGTCAACATCGCCCGCAACTCAACGGGGAAATGGTCAACACGCTGGACTATACGGCAGAGATCATCGAGGGCTTTACAGGCATGTACCGGCTGCTCTTAAAAGAGCGAGCATACCTGTTATCTGCGAAAGGCCCGCTCGTGCGGTTTGCGGAGGACGAGGTGCGCGCCATCGTGCGTGACACGCATACCTACAGTTTACTGCTGCACGAGAGCTTTCACCCGGACTTGCTGCGCAATGCGCTTGATCGAGACCGCTTCTTTGATCGCCTCTGGGTCGGCATCGCCAATCACCCCTATCGTGCGCGCGTCATCAGTTCTGAGCAGGACGACCTGCATCACGGCGACATTCCCATCTTTTCGACGCGCCCGAACTCGCGTCATCTCTGGAATAGCATGAACGAGCTGGCAGCCGATTTTTTCGACGAGACGGGACTGGCGCTGGTCGAGCGACGGATGCAGCAACTTGATGAAACTGATCTGGCAAAACAGGTCTGGTTCATACGTGCCTCTCTGACGACCCTGTCCATTGATCTAATAGCGACGAAGTGGCCGAGCTACGTCATCTCGGAAACGCAAATTATCGCAGACCGGAAGCAGTTGCTCGCTGCGGCTTGTCGAGTGGGCGACCGGCTGGCAGCGCTGGCCCTGCGCAATGAGAGCGACGTAATGTGGTTCGGCTTAAATTCAGTCCGTGAGACGCACTGTACGCTCACGGCACTGGATCACAATCTTTATGAAGGTCTGCCCGGCGTCATCTTGTTCCTCGCCTATCTCGGCTTCGTGTCAGGCGACGAGCGTTATCACGAGCTGGCTCAAGCCGCGCTGACGACTTTGCGGCGGCAGCTCGAGCGCGGCCGCTCAACTATCAAGCGGGTTGGCGCTTTTGACGGATGGGGCGGCATCATCTACTTGCTCACTCATCTTAGTCTGCTCTGGCGCGACGACGCGCTTGTCGCCGAGGCGCATGAGATCGCCGCGCGCTTGCCGGAACTTATCGAGCAGGACGAAAGCTTCGACATCGTCGGTGGTTCAGCCGGCTGCATTGCAGGGTTAATTAGCCTCAATGCCGTCGCGCCTGTCGCGCAAGTCCTTGCCGCCGCCGTTCAATGCGGCGACCGACTCATCGCCAACGCACAAAGAATGGAGCGCGGCATCGGCTGGCTGACACCCGCGCCTGCCCAGAAACCGCCGAGCGGTTTCTCGCACGGCGTCGCCGGTATCGCATGGGCGTTGCTCAAACTGCACGAGCTGAGCGGACAGCAGCGGTTCAGAGCGGCGGCACTTGATGCTATCGAATACGAGCGCAGCCTGTTCTCACCCGAAGAGGGGAACTGGTTGGATCAGCGCGATCTGGGAAGTTTCAGTAGGTCGCAAGAGAATGGCAAGAGAAAAACTATTACAGCGTGGTGCTACGGCGCACCGGGCATTGGGCTGGCGCGTCTCAGCACCCTTGCGCATCTGGATGATGCCGTGACCCGTGCTGAGATAGGCACCGCACTGCAAACTACGTGTGCCAACGGATTCGGACAAAACCATTCGTTGTGTCATGGTGATCTGGGTAACATCGAGTTGTTATGCGAAGCCGGCGCGCGGTTTGCAGATTCGCGCTGGCACTCTGAAGCGAAACGTCTTTCAGGTGTCATCCTTGATAGCATTAACAGGAACGGCTGGTTATGTGGCCTGCCGCTTGGCATAGAGTCGCCCGGTTTGATGACCGGACTGGCAGGCATCGGCTACGGCTTGCTCCGGCTCTGCGAACCGGAACAAGTGCCTTCGATTCTCACGCTTCAACCGCCTAGCTCTCATTGAGAGCACATTCCTCTCCGGACTCTAGCTACGACCATCGGCTGTGTTGCAGCAAATGCTTTCCACATTATAATCCGACCTTCAGATCATCCATCACTCTCCAGGAATCATACTCGTGAAGCAGAACAACTCCCCGTTCAAGGGTTGCGTTGCGAAAATTATATTCGAGCGCGAATTTCTTCAAGGGCATTTCGCTAAGCAGCGATCCCGAACAGCGAAGCGACGAACTTCGCCTGCCCTCGTGCATCATTGCCTGCTAACCTTTTGACCTGCCCTTTGCGTATCATGTTCATCGCTTCAATGCCTTCGAGCGTGCGCTCCGCCGTCTGAAAGCGCTTGAAGCATTGCGATGCCCGCACCTTCTTTTTAATGAATCTGTGATCCTGCTCGATTACATTGTTCAGGTATTTCACACGCCGCAGCTTGCAGTCCTTCGGCACGGTTCGTTCCTCTTGTGAAGCACTGAATGCTTCGGGGTAGGCCGCGTTCTTATCCACGCTGATCGAGAACGGCAGACTGCGATGCTCGGCTCTCATCAGCTTCTTAAAGAACCGTTTTGCCGCAGAAACATCAGTGCTTCGCACTGAGCATAAATTCAATCGTCTGTCCTTCCTTGTCCACAGCGCAGTACAAATACTTACATGTCTTCCCGACTTTAATATAAGTCTCATCCACCCGATAAGACGTGCCGCTCATCTTCAGATGCTGACGAATGCGCTTATTGATTTCTGGGGCATACCTCTGCACCCAACGGAACACGGTCGAGTGCTCTACGTCGAGTCCGCGCTCACGCATCATCTCTTCGACGTCACGGTAAGATAGCTGGTAGCGACAGTACCATCTGACGCATAAAAGGATGACGTCTGGGGCGTAGTGACGTCACTTGAAGGGCGAGGAGTTACGATGCATGAATAGACCTGACGACACGATTTGAGAGATATAATGGCTGAAAGGCTATTTTTGCAACACAGCCTCGCCGACTGGCTGAAGCGTTTTGGTGTCGAGCACGAGGCGGGTACATGTCTTCTCAATAATGATGCATGGAGCGGGCGGGGGCGCTGGTCACGCGCCGGGATCGTCAATATCCGACAGTTGCAGCCAGCCCGCGCGCAGTTGCAGCAGGGCGTCGGGCAGGCGCGCGATGTCGTCGGCGTCAACGATCTGATCCACCTCCCAGTTGGCGGGCGCGGCCACGGCCTGTATCCACGTCCAGACGCCGTGATCTTCCGCGGGCTGCGGCGTGCGGAGCGTACCCGGATCGGCGATGATCGGGCCGGTGCGGAACGTGACGCGCAACTGCTGTATGAAGTCTTCGACGATGTCGGCGGGTAGTGCCGCGCTGACGACCGGCAGGATGCCCGTGTAGGCATGCACGCTGCCGCGCGGGTCTAAGATCATCGTGACGGTGACGCTCGGGCCTTGGCACTGCAAGCTGATGTTCCCTTGAAACTGCGGCGGGCTGCTCGTGTTCGGCGGCGGCTGCACGATCTGTTTGATGTAGGTACTGCCCGCGCTCGCTTTCGAGGCATGGACGGCGTAGAACGTGGCGTAGTTGTCGCCGTTCGGCAGGTAGTAGCCGATCAGTCCGTCGTTGCGCAGTTCGAGACTGCCGAGCCGGACGGGGAAGGGAATGGTCGTCACGCCACCGTCGTTTTGTTGCCAAGTGTAGTCGGGCGGAGGCGAAGGGTTCTTAGCCGCCGTCTCGTTCCACGTCTGATTGAAGACGGGGCTGCCGAGCAGGCTTAGTTGCACTTGGGCCTGCACGACGGCGAGCGGGCGACCGATCAGCACGGACAGAAATTGATCCTTGCGCCCACCGAGCGGATCAACCATCCAGAGCGTCTCGTCTATGATCGAGAGTAGCGCCTTGAACGTGTTGGTGGACTGCGCGGCGATGCTTGAGACGACGGCGCGCAGCGCGGTGTTTTGAATGTCGCTCGGTTGCTTGGGCGGCGGGTTGTTGCCGGGCGGCCCCGGCGCGGGTCGCCAGTTGTCCGGCGGCGGCAGCGGCCACAACTCGCCGAGCAGGACGCCGTTGGCATCGTAGACCGAGATGCCGCCGTCCAAGTGGTTCGGCAACAACCAGCCGCAGACGGCGTTGGGATTGGCCGAGACGATGATGCCTTGCCCTGAGCCGTCGTTGGCGAGGAAGTTGATGTCGAGCCGCGCGCTTTGAATCAAGGTGGGCGACTGTTCAAACGCGCCGTAAGGGAAACCGAGGGGGATGGTCGCGCCGGGCGTGACTGTGGGCACAAGTCCTTGACCGAGGAACGGCTGAAAGCCCTGTCCCGTCAGCGGCCAACCCGAGAGCGGATTATTGACCGGCCCGCCGTAGGTCTGACCGAACGCGTCCACCACCTGCAACTGCTGGAACTGCACGAAGCCGCTACGCACAGGAAAGAAGGCGGCCGGGTTCGCCGCTTGGAGCAGCGGCATGGTGTGATATTGATCGCCGATGAGCGTCGTCACACTGGGCGCTGTGCCGCCGGAGACGGGGCGCGGGCACTCGACGGTCGCACCGTTGCTCGGTGGCGGCGGGAAAGTCTCTTGCGGCAGCAGTGTGATGAGTTGATCGGTCAGACCGCTGAGCGACTGCGACAACAGATCCCAGCAGGCGACGGTGCTGAGCAAGCGCTCGATCTGCTTCGTGTCCAGCTTGGCATGATTCTTCAGGTACGCCTCAATCTTGTCCTTGAAGAGCAGCGGCGACTGCGGCGTCAGCAAAGTGCGCCCCTTGTAGCCGACGACGGCGTTCGCATTGAGCGTGCTGCCGTTCCAAGTGTAGTGCGCACCGTCGAAATGCCAATCGCTCGGCGCGAACTGGCCCGTTGCGCCCGTGGGCGAGTACTGCACCTCCCATTCGAGAAAGAGCGGCGACCAAGCCTGCGTCCACTGGACGATGGCAAAAGGCGGCGGCGCTTGGCCCGTCCAACTGTCGGGGTTTATGTCTGCTTGCGTCATCGCGCCGCCGCTGCACGGGTCTTGCGCGAGCAGGCTGGTTATGCCTTGAGCGATGGCGCTCATTTGGCCGTTGACGGCCACGGCCATAACAGCGGCATTCCCCGGATCAACAAGGAACACTTCCGCCAAGAGATTGGGGATGCTGGGCACGGACGTGTACGACCTGCAAGGCGCGAGGTTGACGCCGCCGCTCGTCAGCGTCGAGACGTTGATGGTCGGTTGGTTCTGAATGTTGACGCCGGTGATGGTCTGCCCCGGCAGGCGACATGTGAGCGTGCCATCCTTGTTGTAACGGCCGTCTTCGCCGTGCTTCTGGGCGCGGTCAAGCCCGGCGATGAGCACGACCGGATCGCTCGGATGCCAGAAGCGCGGCATCGTGCCGGCCTTGAGCTTGAGGCCGAGGGCGGCTAGCGTCGTCGTCTGATTGTCCTGCACGGGAAAACTCCAGTGCGCGTTTGCCCACTGGTTGGCCGCCGCGTCGTCGGTCGGATTCGGCAAAGCCTGCTGCTGCGTGCTCACGACGCAATACTGATCCCACACAGCATTGAAGAGCGCCGGGTAGTACTGCACGGCGATGAAGTATGACAGCACATTCCACGGCGGCTGTGTGACCGGCGCTTCGCCCCAGCCGTATTGGATATTCGCCATCGCGTACTTCAGCCACATGATGTAGAGGTTCGACTGAAGCCATTCAAGCTGCCGCACGTTCGCGTCGCAGGTATGCTGGTTTTGGTTGAGCGTGGCCAGTTGTTTGTCGAGCGCCGCCGTCTGCGCGGGCGTCAAGACAGGCTGCACGGCGGCTTGGCCCGCGGCCTGCGGCACGGCCGACACCACCGTCCAGACCGTGCCGCCCGGATTAGACCCATACCACGCTTGCTGAATCTGCTGTTCGATGAGGACTGAGCCGCCGGGCGTGCCGTACACGTCCAACAGGTCGTACATGGCCGCCTCGGTCAGCCACGCCAGATTATTGCCGGCGGTGAGCCAAGCTTGGCTATCGTTCGGGTCTGTCTGCGCCTGCTGCTGCGCCTCGGCCTGTATGAGCGCCGCCAGCGCATCAACCGACGTGTTGCCGACGGCGACGCGTATGCTCGCCTCATTAATCCCCGCGTTGCCGAGCGTGCTGTAGGGCCACTGCACGTCAGAGACAAGGCCGTGATAGAGGCTGGTGGCCGGCGGCGATGCCGGTATGTCGCCCTCTATAGACCACAGCATGCGCGCGAGGATCGCTTGCAGGCGTTCGGCGGCAGTCTGACCGCTCCACTCAGCTTCGCTCGCCCAGATGGGCGGGACGTAAGCGGCGCTGCCTTGCGGATAGACAGATACGCCGCGCAGCGGATCGGCCGTCTGCGGGTCGGAGTACCAGCCGACGACCATGTAGGTGTAGTTATAAACGCCCGTCCCTTCCGGCGGCAGATCGTTGTCGGTGAAGTTGAAGACGTTCAAGACGAAGGGCGCATAGGCGGCAAAAGAGACGTTGGCCGGGCCGACCGCTTGCAGGTAGAGCTGGCCGGCCGCGTCCGTCATCGCCTCCCACGCAGCGATGTCGTAGCTCGCCCCGATGGTGGCGTAGTTAACATCGAAGGCCGTCAACATAAGGACGGAGCTGCCCGCCGGCAAGCCGTTCGCGAAACTCGCGGCCTGAATCGCGATCTGCGTGTCGCCTTGATTGACCGCGGCCGTGGTCACAACGGACATCGGAGCTTGTTCATTGAGCATGCGCAAGGTCGTGCCCGCGGGGATGGCGACGGTCGCGCCCGGCGCGGCGAGCGCGACGGTGGTCACGTTGTTGCCTGAGAGCGCGCTGGCGGTGACACCGATTGGCCCCGGCACTTGCATGTAGGTCGGCTGCGTAGGATTGAGGAACGCGCTGCCTTGAAGCTGCACGGTGCTACCAGCGGGGAAGTCGGTCGTGAAAGTGGTCGGCTGAATTGTGATCTGCGGGTCGCCTTGTTTGACGGCGGCGGCCGGTACGACGTTGGCCGTGTATTGTCCGTCGGCAGTGACGACTTCCAGCGGCACGCCCACGGCGATGGGCACGGTCGCCCCCTGTTGAAGTGTGATTGAGGTTATGTTCGAGCCGGACAGCGCCGCCGAGGTTGTGCCGATCACGCCGTCCGAAGTATTCGCCGTGAACAGATAGTCGCTCTCGACAACCCACAGCTTGCACTGCCACGGGCCGTTCGGCGCGGGCAGCGCAGTATTCGTGCGCACGCGCCGCACTGTGCTGCCGAGGGGCAGGTTGGTGTTGCTGAAATTGTAAGCCTGAATCTCGATCTGCTGGCTGCCTTGCGCGACGGCGGCCGAGGTGATGACAAGGGCCGAGATTGTGCCGTCGGGGCTGATGAGCTGCAAGGGCATGCCGGCGGCCAGCGGCTTGACCGAGCCTGCTTGGAGCGCGATAGTCGTCACATTGTTGCCGTTGAGGGCGGCGCTGGTCGTGCCGACGACGGGCACGTTGAAGCGGGCGACGAGCCAACGATTGGGCACGAGCGGGAACGCGATCTGATCGTCTGCGTCCGACTGCCCGCCGTGTGTGAGCGCGTCGGGCAAAGCCCAGTGCAGATGCACGCCGACGGTCGGCTTGTTCGCGGATGAAGTGTCGAACGCCTGCGGGATCGGACTTTGGAACGAAGTCAGGTTGTTGAAGTCCGCGTAGTACCACGAGACCTGTTGTTGGTTCTGCGAGTCAACGACCCAAGCATCAAGTGTGACGGGCACGAGCAGGCTCGAAGCGTCGCTCGGCAACTGAGCGTTCGTCATTGGCTAACTCCGTTCTCAGGCTCGAACAACATCTGCTCAGGCACGCGCACCATCTGCACCGCGAAGGCGGCCGGCCCCAGCGTGGGTTGCGGCGCGGCGAACAAGTTCTGAAGCGCCGCGACCAGTCCGCCCGTGCCGGCGATTATCTGTGGCGGTTGATTCGGCATGGAGGTGCGCCGCGTCTGTTGAATTTGCGCCGGGGTCAGCCAGAGCGGCTCTTGTACAGTGCTGCCGGCGGGCAGGGCTTTGGTGAAGTCGTAAGCCTGAATCGCGATCTGCGTCGCGCCTTGATTGACGGCGGCTGAAGTGATGACGGCGGCCGTCGTCTTGCCGTCGGGACTGATGATGTCGAGCGTGGTGTTGGCGGCGATGGCGCGCGGCACGCCGGGACTTTGCAGCGCGAGGGCCGTGACGCCGCTGCCGCCGAGTGCGGCGGCGGTTGGGCCGACCGGCAGCTTGATGACTTCGCCGACGTTGGCCGCGGTCTCGCCGCTTGTGCCCGGTAAGTATCTGATCGAGATGCCTTGATCTTCCTGCCCGAAGACCAGCCCTTCCGAAGGCTCGTTGAACTCAAGCTTGATCGGCACGTCGGGGAAGATGCCAATCATGACGGTCGGCGAAACGCGGTCGAGGCGCAGCGGCTTCATGGGATTCGTGCTGTCGGCGGCAGACCACGCGCGGACTTCGAGACCGGGCCAGCCCGACACGACCGCCGAGCGCAGAATGAAACCGGCCGGCACAAGTGTCGCTGCCGCCCCGCCCGTTGTAGTTATGCCGAGTAGTTTGTCGCGCACCTCGGCAAGTGCCGCGTCTGTCGCGCGGTGGAGCGGGTCGCGCATGAGTTGTTGGAACAGACTGTCGCGGCTCGACTGGATGCCCACGCTGAGTGCGCCGTCGAGCAGACTGGCAATCCAGTTCTGGTCAACGTAGAAGAAGCGTACGGACTCTGCGGGCAGCATGGACGCGGCCGGCACGAGGTTGTTGAAGGGGACGCCATAGAGGAGCGCCGTCTGCGCCAGCCACTCGACGATCTGCTTGGGCATGATGGCGGCCTCGAACTGGGGCGAGGAACTCCCCGCAGACACTTCCAGCCCGCTCAACTGCTGAAGCAGAGCGACCACGGCCGGCGTCTGCATCAAGTTGCTCAAGTCGGCGGGCACGGTTGGCTGCTGCGTCGGCGGACTGATCGGCAGCGGTGGCGTTGGTGGCGATAATGGTGAGTTGGGCCGTGGTCAGGTTGCCGCTCTGCGGGCTGGCTTGCAGCGGGGACGGCTCGGTCATCAGGGTGTAAAGGAGTAAGGTCGGCATGGTCTTCTCCCTATCTAGATCAGCCTAAAACTTACACAACAGGTTTGCTAAACCCGGCAGATGCTAATTATCTGTTGGCAATCAAATCAATACAGGACGGAGATGGAAGCTTGTGACCGCCGCAGACTTTACTATAGAACTATGCTTTCGCCTTGATGAAGTTGACTAACGTAGATAAACACTGTCAAGCCAAGCGAATCTGAGCGAGGTCGGCACGTCGGCTTTGCTCTGCGTCCTGGAGGGAGTTGGCAACTCGCGGTTTGGCGCGACGGCACGGAGTTCGACCCACTACTGCTGCGATCAAGCGGCAAGACGGCAGAGCCATAGCCGCTCATGAGATTTAAAGACTGACCTCAGCGGGCTCAAATCACGGGCGGGCGAGCGCGGCAATCGGCTTGGCCCATAGAGTGCCGACAATGGTGTAGCGCCGCCCGCCCCCGAATCCGAACTTGCGCCAGGCGTCAAAGTAATCGCCCAATAAAGAGCGCGGACAGAGAGGTGAAAGGAACTCGCTGCACGGTGTCGGTGTGCCCATGCCCATGAGGTATGCGGGACAAAAAACGCTTGACACTGACCGCCGCTTCACAGAGAGCCAGACGTGGATCCTTTAAGCTTTATAAGCGGGTGCAACCCCAGGCCATTCTAGCACGAGTGTGACTCATCAGCGTGGATTCAAAAAGTGGTGCCAAGTGCGCGTCTAGAGAGATGTTAAGTCTAAGCGGACGCGCTACATAGCTGAGCATCAGTAGGATGCGTAGCCGTGCTATACTAGCTCCGATTTGGCAAGCTTAGAGGAGACGATCCAATGAGTGTGAACGAGGTGCTAGAGGCAGTGCGAACCATGACGCCTGCGGAGCGGGCGCAAGTCCGTGCCCTCCTAGAAGCATTGCCCAGTACTCCCCCTGCTCAGGAAGAAATGGCTCAAACCAAGCTGCGCACGGCCGGTTTACTTGGTGAGCCTGCTGCGCCTGCGACCAAAGCCCGCACCCGCCAGTCGCCGGTCGAGATCAAGGGCAAGCCGCTCTCAGATACCATCATCGAGGAGCGTGGCTAGGGCCGACGCATGGCCACCTACTTCTTTGACAGCAGCGCGCTCGCCAAGCGCTACGTGACGGAGACGGGCACGGCGTGGGTGCAGGCACTGACAGACCCGGCGGCAGGGCACGGAGTCTATGTCGCGCGCATCACGCTCGTCGAACTCGTCTCCGCTATCATCAGGCGCAGACGAAACGGCGACCTG
The DNA here is from genome assembly GCA_045807745.1 of Pyrinomonadaceae bacterium. GTDB lineage: Bacteria > Acidobacteriota > Blastocatellia > Pyrinomonadales > Pyrinomonadaceae > QHXQ01. Next base: position 8,353 of record JBJMGT010000039.1, on the reverse strand, counting down.
ACGCCAACCGCAGCGTCCGCCGCGCTCGCTGATATACGTGCCGACTTCGCCACCGACTATCAGGTAATAGAAATAGCCGCCGCGCTCATCGCGCGGGCCGAGGCGTTGGCAGAGCAGCACGCCCTGCGTGGGTACGATGCCATCCAACTCGCCGCCGCGCTGGAAGTGAACGCGGCATACACAGCTGCGGGGCAGCCGCCCGTCACCCTCATTTCAGCCGACCTAGAACTGAACGCGGCGGGTGCGGCTGAAGGGTTGAGCATTGACGACCCAAACACACACTAATTCGCTTGTGTGAGCTCAAGAGCGCGAGCGTATGAGTGATTCGTTAATCCCAGCTGCGGCGGCGGATATGCTGCGGGCTAACATGCCAGCACAGGCACAAGTACGCTTCGACCTGAAGCTCGCGCAACCATTCATCTACAAATCACTCTCGGAAGAAACACGCGCTGCTTACCATCGGGCCATCCGCGAGTTCTTCCAGTTCGTCGCGGGCATCCATCCCGCACAGGTGACGCCAGCAGATGTCTAGGCTTACAGAGACAAGCTGCGCACTGCTCGTCGCAAGCCGAATACCATCGCGACGAAGCTCGCCATCGTCCGCTCGTTCTTCGAGTACCTGCGCGTCGGCGGCGTGGTCGCGCTCAATCCGGCGACGACAAAGCTGGGCACACCGCCAGCATTGCCAACTGATCCACAGGGCAAGGCACTGTCACCGAAGGAGGTCCGGCATCTATTGTCCGGCCCAGACCATAGTAAACCAGAAGGTGCGCGCGATTACGCTTTGCTGCTCGTCATGCTCAGACTCAGCTTGCGACTGGCTGAAGTAGGTTGTCTACGCGTCTCCTCAATCAAGTGGAGCCATGGGCGCTGGACGTTGCGCTGCAAGGTGAAAGGCGGGCGCGAAGAGGTCTGGCCGCTGCCGAAGGATGCGAAGGAAGCAGTGGACGATTACATCAGACTCGACCGGACGCGCCGGCGCACATTGCATAGCGACGGGGACGAAGCACATCTCTTCCAGCCACTGGTCAACTACCGCACGCTGCGCTGCGACAAGGCGCTCAGCCCGCGCATGATCCAGAAGATCATAGCCCGCTGGGACGAGTTTACTGGTATTGGGCATGTCACGCCACACGACCTACGACGTACAGTGGTGACGAAGCTCTTGAACGACGGGCACACGTACCGCGAGGTGCAGATGGTCACGAAGCACAAAGATCCAAAGACCATCATGCGCTACGACCACGCACGGGAGAACTTGGATGGCAGCCCGGTCAACTCTCTGAGTTGGGACGATGATTAAGCTTGTCGCAATAACGGTGTGCCGATCAATGTGTTGATCGCTTAGAACTGCCAGCGGACATTAGCAAAGGCTACATGCCAGACGGGAAAGCGAACAGGCGCGGCAGCTTTTGGGATCTTCGCGCCTGTTCATAGTCTGGCTAGAAGCAGTCTCATAAATACCCGATAGCGTTTAGAGACTGCGTGTTTCTCAGGAACATCGAAGCAGCCGCACCATCCGGGGTATTTATGAGACTACTTCTAGAAGCTATCTCAAAAATACGAAGCCGCTGGTGCACGCTTCAAAATGTTCAGGGAACTCGCACTCCTGTTTCGGTCAGAATGATTTTTGAGATAGCTTCTAGTGTCCTCACCCCGTCAGCCGGGGAGGCGAAGGATTCACCAACGCCCCTGAGTGGCGGGCAATATAGACGAAATCAGTCGCCCCCGCAACTTACACACCAGCAGGTGTCGCAGACAGCGCGGACCCGCGAGCTCAGACCAGCGTTCAACCCCTACATGATGTTGTCAAATGATGCGCAGCGAGAGGGCCGAGATAATAAGCGAAGGTTGACGCCCGTAGAAGCCGATGGGTACTCTCAGGCGTTCTCTTCGACCCAGCGGCGCAGCATCGGCACGGCGAACTGACCCGCAGCGTCGAGTACGTCATGCCTACGCAGCCAGAGCGCGTCAGGGTACGAAGGGGTGTGCGCGCCAGCCTGTGAAGGGGATAATCGCCTTGTTAAAATGGAAGGGTCTATGGTAGTTAAGAGCACCCCTAGAGTCGCTATCTCGGTCAGCGGCAAGCAGCTACGGCGATTCGGTGCTTGTTATTAAACTCAAACGCAGAATCCGCCCGTAACCGATGGACGAAGCAGGAACTTAGCCAATCGCTTGCGCTGTTTAACTACCATAGGGCCAATGGAATTATTGGTCACTCGATAACTGAGGCTGATTAGGGCTAAGCTGGCAAGCCCTTATACCAGGACTGCGTCTTATAACGAACGTGCTAAGTGTTTTTGTATGAACGTTTACCGGGGATAATTATCCTTATCGGACGCTGGTTAATAATGCCGACTTTCGGGTGGGGCAATTCGTCACAAGCTGTGCAAACCCGCCCCGGAGCGTCGACCGCCCACCGCTTCGGCTTGTATCTGCGCTTGCCGCGCTGCTTCGCAGGCTGCCCGTCGCGCTTCGGGATGTGCGCCGCGTAGCCGCGCCGCGAGAGCGTGCGTCTGACCGCCGGGTAATCGGTAACCCTTATCGGCGGTCAGATGTTGCTCGTCCGCCGCTCTCGAAGCAGGTCGCTTGACCGGGATGCTCTCAAGCGTGGTGCGCACCGCCTGCGAGTCGTGCCGGTTCGCGCCCGTCACCTCGACGCCGACGGGCGCGCCTCTCTGATCGGTCAACACCTGACGCTTGGTGCCCAACTTGCCGCGATCCACGGGGCTTTTCCCCGTCGCCGCGCCGCCCAACGGAGCTTTCATCGTGGCACTATCGATGGCCTGCCAACGCCAACGGATGCCGCGCTGACCGACTTATAGATGAATGGGCGCGCCAGCTTCAGATCGAAGCCGTGCTGCGGGATGGGCGGCTCAGCCGCAGTCTGCGACAGCAGGAGTTCAGTTGAGACCGGTGTGGTTGTGCTCATCCAACTCTTCTAGTCACGGATGCTAACCGTATGCCCGATGTAATCGATGGTGAGTCGTGTGCCATCCAGTAGCTCCGTGCCGAGTAACGTGTCCTCGCTGATAATCACGCGAACGGTGCGCGGCGCGCCCAGCCACTCGATCTCTGCCAGCGCCACGCCGGCAACGAACTGTTGTCCGCCGACCATCTCGAAGACCTCACGCCCGACAATGGGCAGGTTGAGTCGTGCCACCAGACTCTGCGGTAGGACGAGCGCACCGGTGAAGCCTGTATCGACGAGGCATTCGGCCGTCTCGCCGGCAGTCGGGCAGAGCCGCAGGAGGGCTTCTCGCGCGGCAGTTACTCTACCGGTCTCTTCTGCCATAGCCGCTCAGGGTGTCCGCCGCAGCGTGACCGACGCGGGCGAGGTAGAACAGACTGTCGGGCAGGGCGCGGTGGGCTTCGACGAGCGCCTCTGTCCCCGTGTCTCCAAGGAAGTAGCGGCCGGCAGCGGGCTCGATGGCGACGTAGCGTCCGGTGTGTTCAGGCTCAAGCTGCGTGCGCAGGTGTTCGTCATAGTAGCGCTGGCCATCTTCGACCAGTTCGTCCACCATCCCTGTATTCTTTTTTCTGAGCGAACTCATCTGCTTGCCAGCCTCTTCGGCAATTATTTCTGAGGTTGGAGTATAGCATGACTGATTGGCCACTGTTGAGCTATCTAATGCGTCTGCTTAGACTTAACAGTGCGCTTTGGACGCTCGCCTATTACAATCTGCTTATAAGATTAAAGGATACACGTGCGGCTCCTTCGTGAACCCTTAACCCGCCACATTTGAGGCGTGAAATTATACGCGCTAGAAACAGTCTCATAAATATCCGAGTTGGTATGACGTTTTGATAATTCCTCCATAAATCTGATGCTCGTAAACGCCAGTGGGTACTTATGAGATGGTTTCTGAGCAATTTCCTCGGCTCACGTTACGCGCAGTTTACTAGATTCGAGTGTATCCGGCGCGAGCACTTACCAATGCGCGAGCATGATCATGAGCGCTGCACGTTCACATGATAGTTACACGGGTCAGATGACGCAGAGTTAGCAATTCAGATTTCGTTGTGGATGTGGGGTAGGGCGGCGGTCGGAGTTGGCACAGGCAGGGAATCACAATTCACATCCTGCGGCTTAAATCCGGCCTCCGGCCTGTGGCCTTGGAGGAACGCCTCCGCGGCGTCACTGTCCATCGGCTTGGCGAAGTAGTACCCCTGCCCGAACGTACACTCCAACGCCCTGAGCTGGGTGCGCTGCGCCTCGGTCTCGACACCCTCGGCCACCACATCCATCCCTAGATTCTGCGCCAACTGCATAATCGTCCGCACGATCTCGGCCGTTCCCTCATGCTCCGTCATGCGGCTGACAAAAGAGCGGTCGATCTTCAAGGTGCTGACGGGGAAGCGTTGCAGGTAGCTCAGACTGGAATAGCCGGTGCCGAAGTCATCGATGCTCAGCTCCACGCCGAGCGCGCGGAGTCGTTCGAGCGTGCAGGTGGCCGTCTCGATATTCTCCATCACTACGCTCTCCGTAATCTCCAGCTTCAAACTCTGTGGCTCGAGGCCGGTCTCGCGCAACACTCCCTGAATCTGGTCGAGCAGGTCAGGCTGCACAAACTGTTTGCCGGAGAGGTTCACGTTAATCATTAACGGCTGGTCTGTCGAAGTGATGACTTGCCACTGGCGTAGCTGTTGGCAAGCTGCGCGGAGCACCCATTGCCCAATCGGGATGATCAACCCGGTCTCTTCCGCGATGGGGATGAACTTCATCGGCGCGATGACCCCACGCTCCGGATGCTGCCAACGCACGAGCGCCTCGAAGCCGCACAATAGGCCAGTGTCTAAAGAGACGATCGGCTGATATTGAAGAAAGAGTTCCTGTCGCTCAACCGCCCACCGCAGGTCTTGCTCCAGACACAACAAGTCCATGGCGCGGGTGTGCATCGCCTGCTCGAACACTTCGTAGCGCGCCTTGCCGAGTTGCTTGGCGCGATACATCGCCGTGTCCGCATCGCGCACGATGTCTTCCGGGCGATGGTAGTCAGGCGAACTGAGGGCGATGCCGATGCTGACGGTGGTAAACACCTCATGCCCGCCGAGGTTGTACGGCATGGCCAACTCGCGCTGGAGCCGCTCAGCCACTGCCTCAGCCTCACCGGCGTCTCTGAGATCGTCGAGCAGAATGGTGAACTCGTCGCCGCCGAGGCGCGACACCGTATCGCCGGGACGCACGGCCGTTTCCAGCCGCCGGGCGATGCCGACGAGCAGTTTGTCACCAACCGTATGCCCAAAACTATCATTGATGACCTTGAAGCGGTCGAGGTCGAGGAAGAGGACGGCGCACCGATAGTCTTCGTGGCGCTGGGCCCGCGCAAGCGCGAGTTGCAAGTGATCCATGAACAGGGCACGGTTCGCCAGATCAGTCAGCCCGTCGTGAAAGGCGTTATGGCGTAGTTGCTCTTCCGCCTGCTTACGCTCCCGCACCTCTCTCGTCAACTCTTCGTTGGCGGTGACAAGCTGGGTGGTGCGTTCCTTGACGCGATTTTCCAAGCTCTCGTTCAACCCTTTGATCTCATCAGTGCGCGCGGCAATAGACCACATCTCGCTGATGTTGCGCTTGATGGCGAGGAAGAGGAAGGTATCCTCAAAGAGAACCCAGCCCGCATGCTCGAGCCAGCGCCAGTTACTCACCGTGAGCACGCCGTAGACCGATTCGGGCCAGAACACCCCACGTAAGAAATGATCCGCAGCCACAACCACGGTGGCCGGCACGAGTACGCGCCAGTCGCGGTAGAAGGCGAGAAAAGCCAATGAGCCGAAGACGTGGAAGTGCGTCTCGATCCGCCCGCCCGTCAGATGGATGAGGAGTGACGACATCAGCATCTGCGCGGTCGCGATGACGTAACGCGTGGAGGGTGCGCCTGGACGCAGCAGAGCCAGCGTAATGGGGAAGAGGCTGATGGCCCCGCCCAAGAACACCGCTGCCCAGACGTGGATGTGCGTCTGACTATACTGCCCCGCCCAAGTCTTGGGCGAGATCCACAGCGCCGCCGCAATGGCGGCCACCCACTGGACGGCCATCAAGCCTGCGAACATGCGGTCGGTGCGTTTGCAGATAGACTGCTGGTGTTCGCTGAAGAGGTGCCGCGCTCGCGGGCGTAATGCTTCGTCGGCGTGCCGGTCAGTGGGTATCATTTGCACCGCCGATCTTCTGCCCCATTGGGCATGTAGCCTGCTGCGCAAAGAGCGGGCAGCCGAACACGGGCGTCTCTCTCTGCGCCGCTTCATCTGTCGTGAGCAGCGAGACGATAGCCGCCCGGCCCGCGTTATCACCCGCGTGCCCGCGCGCGCTCGTAATGCCGCCGCTAAAGATTAGCTGCCCCTCCACGTTGTAGAGCACGGTCTGACCGGAGGTCGCGGCGCGGAAGCGGCTTGCCTCGACGCCGTTATCGTCACGCACGACGGTCACGCCGGGGATCGCCGCGGCGCTGGTCAACAAATCTGTCTGCTCCCAGCCGGCGGCAAAGTCAGGCGGCTTGACGAACAGTACGTAGGCCGTCACCCGGCCTTGTGCCTGTGTCATAAGGCGGGCCAGTTCGCCGATACTAGCCCTTGTGCAGGGACAGTGCGGATGCGCCAACATGACGAGCGTCGCGTGCCCTGTAGCGCGGCGGATACTGGTATCGGCGGGCCAGCGTGTGGGGGCAGCGGCGGCAGCACCGGGCGTGCTCTCGTAGTTCCAGAGGACTCCTATCCCTGTGCTGATCATGAACAGCCACAAAACGCCCGTTATGATCAGGGTCAATCTGTTCGTTTTGAAGTGCATGGTAGTAGTTCCTGAAATGCTAAACCGATGCAAGCGCAGTGGCTCTCGGCAGCGTAGTAAGTAAGGCAGGGCTAATTACAGCAAGACCGATGCGGTTGGCAGAGTGACCGAAGATATTGTCACTACTGTGCAATCTGACTGATGACATTGCTGCAACAGCGCGGATTAGCACTGCTGCGGCTCTCCCCGATATATTCCGGCAAAGAGCATGCCAGCAGTTACATGCCTGATTGTGAAGATGTTTGCAGCATCGATTGGGACTGTAATGATGGCAACTTAACTTTCCTCACCCCTTCGATAAGCGCGCTACAAACTTCTGCTTTACAACATGACGACCAGCTTGCTAGGGTAAAAGCAGCGACCCGCTTGGATGCCAACTAAGCGCGCACAACAAACCTCCTCATTTTATCCAATGAACAAGGAGTCGGAATTCGTGTCAGAGGTTAATAGCCCTATCTACGCCCCAGAGACGTGTGCTTGGTGCCAAGGGCGTTGGAGCCCGCGTCCCGAAGATCGTTGTCAGGTCTGTTGCGGCAAGGGCGCGGTGTTGGTCGTACAGCCGGCGACCTCTTGCGCCGCCTGCTCGGGCTCAGGCCGAGCGGCGCGGCTAGAAACGACGGCGAAGCTACCGTGTGCTCAATGCTTCGGCACAGGCTGGACGCACGCGAAGTTAAATCAACCCTCAGAGCATTCGGCTGTCTGACTGAGTGTGGGCTATGGACAACAGGGGTAGAAGGATAATTGCCATGCTAGAACAGCGGCACGAGCGTCGATTGCTGATTACGCTGCAACTCAAGTGGACGGGACGAGGGAGACAACCGGAGACTGCGGAAACCGGTGATCTGAGCGCGAGCGGTTGTTTCATCCTGAGCTGTGCTAGGCCAGAGGTCGGCGAGACGCTCTGGCTCTCATTGCAAGCGTCTAAGACGACGTGGCTGCATCTGAGAGGCGACGTGGTCTACTTGATGGAAGTGGGGTTTGGGGTGCGCTTCTTGGCGTTGACGCCGGAGGCCGAGGCGACGCTGGCTCAGTTGATTACCGACTATCATGAAGCTGCCGCGCAGACGCCACTGGTTGAGGCAATTTGGGCAGCGGAATTGACCGCGCGCCTTGAGTCGCCAGTCCGTTCAGTTGAATAAATCACACTAATGATTTTATCTATAACATAAGCTTTATTATCGGACTCCAGCGGTCTCATCTAACAGTTCAGCAGGCAGACCTATAGATTACCTCTCCTTATTTCTCCTAACTGACGCTTATACGGTTTTGGTGAGATATAGCAATCACTAACAGCGGAGCAAAGTCGGGTGCTGCGTGTTTATAGGTTGTTAGGTTTTGTTGTTATGTTCTATAGTTACCACTACTTTTCCTCGAGCGTGTCCGTCTTCCAGATACCGGATAGCGTCAGGGACCTCACTCAAGCTGTAACACCTGTCGATGACCGGTGTGACCCTTCCGGCTTCTATGAGCTCGCTTATTATGACCAGGTCCTCTTTGCTGAGCTTCGTCATGAACGTGACGAATTTCTGGCTCACGAAGCGTGACAATACAAGCTCTGTGATCTGATGAGCC
>JBJMGT010000038.1:0-2090 GCA_045807745.1 Pyrinomonadaceae bacterium | reverse complement strand
GCAGCAGATGCGTCTTGCCGAGGCCAACGCCGGCATGGATGTAGAGCGGGTTGAACATCACGGCATCGCCGCGGCGGCCCTCCGCGACCTGGCGTGCCGCTGCATGGGCCAGCGTGTTGGAGCGGCCGACGACGAAGCTCGCAAAGGTCAGGCGCGGATCGAGCGGCGAGCCGCCGAGCGCATCATGATTGGCGGAGACCGGCGCGGTCGCAGTCGAGCGCAGCTCCGGCGCGGGGGCGCGGCGCGCCTCGACCGGCGCGGGCACTTCCTTCTGCTGCGCGACCGGGCGCACCGCGGAGCGCACGGTGAGATCGATGCGATGCACTTCCGGCATCTCGGCCTGCCAACACGTCAGCACGCGCTCGGCATAATGGGCCTGGATCCAGCTCTTGAGGAAACGCGTCGGCACCGAGAGACGCACGCTCTCTTCCTGCACGCCTTCGAGATCCATGCGCGCAAACCAGCTCGTATAAACGTCTTCGCCAACGCTCGTGCGCAGCCGACCCTTCACGCGTGACCAGCGATCCTGTTCCGGTGTTGTCATCATTTGAGAACTTTTCTTGAGAGATAAGGTTGCGTTGTGAGCGCCATCCAGGGTTCCCGCAAGGACCCTGCGATGGTGCGACCTCGAGCGAATCCATCCGCGGGCATGGCTCGACCGTTCGGCGCGAATGCCGCGGTCAGGTCAGCGATGTCAGAGATGGAGGGTCGCGAGGTCAGCGCGTACTCGGCGCCCCGTCACGTGCGGGAGGCTGGAGGTCGGACGGAGTCAGAACGGCATCGTTGGAATGGGAAACTTGCTTCGTTACCGCGTTGAGTCCGTAAAACATGATACCTCCCCGTCCTGCCGTGATTTGCGCACGGCAAGGTCCTGCGTGTTCAAAAGACAGCCGCGGCGTACTCGTGTCGCGGATGCCTGCCCGTGTACTCCTCGTCCGCTCGGCTTGGTCACCATGCGCGTCGGGATAGCTTCGCGACGTCTCTCGTTTGCGCTTGGCGCGAGCGGGATGCACGAGATCCCGCTTGGAGACGTTCAGACAAAGAGCTACCCTTCCCATATTGCTATGGGTTCTGTTCGACGATCACATGTTGAAGCGCCGCCTACGTGCACACCGCCGCCGATTTGCACGCTCGCCCCGTTTCCGATACCGCGCTGGTCTCAAGATCGTGGGCGCCGCTGACGACTTAAGGAATACACTATGCGCAAAGACTCGCAACGAAATTGATTCACACTTGAGGCGTCAAAAAACTTGACCTGGGTTAACGCCGCGCGCGAGTTGTTCACAGGCTCGAGAGCAACGTTTTGAATCAGCGCACAGAATCGAACAACGAACGCGTTGTGTGACAAATCTCGAACGCCGGCCAAAAATATTTTACAAAACCTTCACGCGGGTGCCGCGTCGGCTCATTTTCCAAATGCTTCTCGTCACTATGTGGATAAGTGATTATCGAAGCACCGTTTTTTGAGTCTCGTTTCGGAGGGTAACTCCACTGCAATGCGCGTTCCGGTAAACTACGGTGTGCAGAGCTTGCACGCGCAAATTGCAGTTGAACGCGCCGCGAAAAACTTTTGCGCAGCGCACGCGTCGCTTCCGGTCGTGCAAAGTCAGCACCGGTAAAATTACGGAGTGCAGCTCACGCGCAACGACGGATCATCAATACGTGCCGTTCGTCGAACGACCGCATCCATCATACCGCATCCGTGATTGTGACGGGCAACAAAAAAGCCCGGCGAGATGCCGGGCTGTTTCATGATTGCGATCATCGATCGGTCGATCGACGCTTTCGCCAGCTTTGCCTGCCGAATGATTTGGCGAGCTTGTTACTTGGCGAGAATTACTTGGCGAGCTTGGCGATCTGCGCGGTGAGCCGCGAGACTTTGCGGCTGGCGTTGTTCTTGTGAATGATGTTGCGCTGTGCGGCGCGCATCAGGGCGGGCTCGGCAGTCGCCAGCGCCGTGACGGCGGCGGCGCGATCGCCGGTCTTGATGGCTTCCTCGACAGTGCGCACGGCGCCGCGCATCTGGGTGCGGCGCGACTTGTTGACGGCGGTGCGGCGGGCGATCTTGCGCGTCGCTTTCTTGGCGGAAG
>JBJMGT010000037.1:0-305698 GCA_045807745.1 Pyrinomonadaceae bacterium | reverse complement strand
TCGTGGCGACGACGGTGTGCGTATGCACGGGCATCTCCGAGGCAATCAGCGTCACGGTCTGCTCGCCGCCCGGCGCGCCTAAGAAGCGCTCGCTGAGGCCCGGCCCTTGCCCCTGCTGCATGGGCGCAGAGCCTTGCAGGTCGGGCAGGGCGAAGGTCGACTGTCCGTTCCCGCCGTAGGTCGTGCCGAGCAAAGAGAAGAGCGCCGTGTTCATGCTGATAGGCAGTAAGTTGCCGTCACAGAAGGCCCAGCCCGTCGGCGGGAAGTTGAAGGGGAAGATGCGAATTTCAGCGACAAATTGATCAGACATGACTATTCCTCCCTCCAGCGCGCTTCAGTTCTGCGACGGGAAGATGCCCTGCAAGGCGATGATGAAGTTGAGCACGAGGAACGGCGACATGTTTTCGTGCGCCTGACTGCCGCCGACGTTCAAGACCGTGCCCGCGGCCATGAGCGCGTTGGGCGGCCCCGGCGCATAGACATTGTCGCCGCCGTTCGACCAGAAGTTGCCGGCCGGGTCGGATACGGTCGCGCCCGCGTTGTTCCCTTGGGCAGAGTGTGTGTGCGTCGGCAACTCGCTGATGTTCAGCGTGTGCGCCGTCTCGCCGCCGGCCTCGCCGAGGGTGAACCCGTTGCCTTTATGCAGGGGCGTGCGCCCGCGCAGGTTGGGCAGCGCGAAGGTGGTCTGCCCGTTGCCGCCATAGGTCGTGCCGAGCAGCGAGAAGAGCGCCTGATTATTGTTGATCGGCAACAGTTGGCCGTTACAGGCCGCCCAACCTTGGGGTATGGGGCTGTTGTAGCTGATGATCTTGATCTCGCCCATAAATGGATTGCCCATATCTATCTCTCCTGATTTGATGTCGCGCGCCTACGAAGAAGGATTGCATTGCCGGTGACGATGCTTACGGGAAGATCCCGAAGAGCGAAATGATGAAGTTGATCGGCAGATACGGGATCATGTTGTCGTGCGGTTGGCTGCCGCCGGCCGGGGCCGCCGCGCCGGGGTTCATCGCGTTGGCCGGCGGCGGAATGGTATTGACGGCCACGGATGCCTGTGCCGCCCAGACGTTGTTGCCGGGCGAGGCGGCGCTGCCGGTGTTCTGGCCGCCGACGCAACCCGCGGGGTGCGTGTGACTCGGTATCTGATTCGTGGTCAGCGTCACCGCTTCCGCGCCGCCCGTCTCGCCGAGCTGACGCGTGATGCCGCCCGGCCCCGTCCCGACGTGTACCGGCACGCGGCTGCTAAGGTTGGGCAGCGCGAAGGTTGACTGCCCGTCGCCGCCGTAGGTCGTGCCGATGAGATTGAACAGCGTCTCGTTCTCCGAGATGGGGAGAAGCTGTCCCTCACAGGTCATCCAGCCATTGGGCGCAAAGTTACCGGCGAACATTCGTATCTCGCCGACGAATGGTTGAGACATGAACCTACCTCCGCTAGTTTTACAACCGCTCCCGCGGTGGCTCAGGCATTGTACGCACTAGCCGTTGGGGGAACGGGATCAGGTGTTTCGACTAACCACTGGTTCTACTGCTGCACTGATGTTATTTCTACTACTTAAAGGAGTGCTTAAAGAGTTTGCCGGGCAAGTGCGACCAACATCGGCAACCTACGAAGCGGGGGGATTCTAAACGTTCATTCAAACTAATGCAAGATAATTTCTTCTGAACTGTAATAGCCGCCGCCGAGAGACTGCGGTTGCGAGTTTCTCTTGTGCTGTTTGTAGATTCGTGTTACCGTCTCCGCCGCCATGCCGCGAACTTGTGCGCCCTCGATTTCGGGTTCGCACATTTCGCTCAACGAGACAGCAACTTCTGTTACACATCGCAATTGGTCGCCTGACATACATTTTAAGGAGCGCACGCATATGTCTATCACACGCCGCCGCTTTCTCCACGCAGGAGGCATCGTCATGGTCGCCGCCGGCACGCCTGTCAGTCTCAACGCCTTGGCCGCTGAACGGCGCGCAGGTGATAGCGGACTGCCGGGGCAACCGAGCGCTGTATCCGCGCTCATGAACAAAGCGATGTTCGCGGCGCACTTGCATACTGTCTTCCACGTGCAGTCGCAGGCGGGACAGACGGTGCCGCTTGAGTTAGTCGCGCTACATGATCGCGGGCCGGCACAGTCGTCAGCGGTACGCGCCGGGCAAGAGTGCTTCGCCCTCGCATTTCGCACGCGCAACCGGCCAGCCCTCAAGCAGAACACATATCAGATGGAACACCGCGCGCTGGGCCGCTTCGATCTCTTCATCACGCCTGTGCGGAGCGAGAAGTACGGGCAGGTTTACGAAGCGATCATCAATCACGTGCGCGCGTGAGCGGTGTTGAGAATTAAGTACTACTGCCGGGCGGCGTGCACACACGCGCCGCCCGCGCACGCGCTCCGAAAGCCACACGAAGCCGCTTGCTTTCCCTTTCCCTTCAACGCCGAAACAACCCCAGAGAAGTTGCCCACCAACTGGCGAACCGGCCAGCAAGCCAACTGACAAAGGAGCCGTTTGTCTGATGCTGACGCGCGGCGCGGATATTCAACTGCCCAGCGGTGCGGTCGTCTCGCTCCGCCCGGTCTGTTCCGACGATGAAGAGTTTTTACTTGCTGTCTATGCCAGCACGCGCGCGGACGAACTCGCGCAAGTGCCGTGGAGCGAAGAACAGAAAGCGGCCTTCGTGCGCATGCAGTTCGACGCGCAGCGGCGCGACTACGACGCGCGCTTCCCCGACGCCGAATACGACGTGCTCCTGCTCGACGCGCGCCCCGTCGGCCGGCTCTGGCTCGGGCGCGACGACGAGCAGATTCGCTTGCTCGACATCGCCTTGCTGCCCGAGGCGCAGAATCGCGGCGTGGGCAGCGCGATCCTCGCACGGCTGATCGAAGAGACGCGCCAGACGGGCAAGATACTGCGCCACATGGTATTTGTGCTCAACCCGGACGCACAACGCTTCTATGAGCGGCTCGGCTTCCGCGTGTTCGAAGAGGTGGGTGCATACCGACACATGGAATTGTTGCCGGCGGCGGGCGACGCTACCGATAAAAGTTGAAGACGGCTTCGTAGCGCATCTCTTCGGCAGTGCGCGCGACGGGCACGAGGAAGATGTCGAGCACGCCCAACTGTTCGTGCTCCAACGTGTAAGACTGCTGCGGCAGGAAGATGTCGGCCGGGCCAGTGAAGAAGAGCGAGAAGCGCTCCATACCGCTCTGCTCCGCGGCCCCACTCCGCCAGCTTTTAACCTCGACCAGTTCCAACTCCAACGGGCGCGGTGTAGCGGCGCGGACGCGGAATTTGCTGTTCAGTTGGCGCGCGAAATCCTCTTCGGTCAGCTTCTCAGGCATCTATTAGGTTGCTCCCAAACAAAGACTTGAAAGAGACACAGGCGTTTAGAGCCTCAATCCTTGCCGCCTATCTCCTTGAGGAACTGCGCGTCGAAGGGCCGCGGCAGCAGGTCGGCCATTTGCAACGTCTCCGTGTCGCCGCGCAGGTTGGCGAGGATGACAGGGATGTCGCCGCAGAACTCCCAGATGATCTGCCGGCACGCGCCGCACGGCGGCGTCAGACGCTCTGTGTCGGCCGCGACGGCGATGCGCGTGAACCGGCGCGCGCCCTCCGAGAGCGCCTTCCAGATCGTCACGCGCTCGGCGCACATCGTCAACTCATAGGCCGCACTCTCAATATTGCAGCCCGTGTAAACCTCGCCGTCTTCGGCTTCGAGCGCCGCGCCGACACAGAACTTCGAGAACTGTGCGAGCGCGCAGTTGCGCGCCTCAATCGCGGCATCAACCAATGCTTGTTCAACCTTTATACTCAAACTAATCCTCGCTCCTCTCAAACCCCTTGCGGTTCAGACTAACTGTGTGCTGCGCCGGCGGTTGCGCTCGCTCGCCACGCGCTCGCGGATTTTACCGCTTAGGAGATCGATGCTCACCATGTTGTGCCCACCTTCGGGGATGATCACATCCGCCATGCGCTTCGACGGCTCGACGAACTGCATGTGCATCGGGCGCACGGTGGCGAGATATTGCTCGATCACTGAATCGACGGTGCGCCCGCGCTCGGCCACGTCGCGGCGCAGCCGACGGATGAAGCGTATGTCGTCGGGCGTGTCCACGAAGACTTTGATGTCCATTTCGGGGAGCAAACGCGGCTCGGCGAAGATGAGTATGCCTTCGAGGATGATGATCAGCTTCGGCTCGATGCGCTGCGTCTCCGGCACACGCATGTTCTGTTTGAAATCGTAGATCGGCAACTCGACCGCTTGCCCGGCGCGCAGCGCGCGCACATGCTCAACGAGTAGATCGTTATCAATCGCGTCCGGGTGATCGAAGTTGACCTGTTGCCGATAGTCGAGCGGGAGTTGATCGACATTGCGGTAGTAAGAGTCCTGCTGCAAGAAGACCACGTCCGCCGCGCTAACGGATTCCAGAATCCTGTTAGCCACCGTCGTCTTGCCCGACCCCGTCCCGCCGCAGATACCGATGATCATAATCTATCTTAGATATTTAACTTCGGGATGACGCGGCGCAGCAACTCCGCAAACGTCGCGCGCACGCGTTCGCCCGTCTCTATGACTTCGGCGTGGTCAATCGGCTGATCGGAGACGCCCGCGGCCATGTTGGTGATGCAGGAGATACCAAGCACT
The DNA here is from genome assembly GCA_045807745.1 of Pyrinomonadaceae bacterium. GTDB lineage: Bacteria > Acidobacteriota > Blastocatellia > Pyrinomonadales > Pyrinomonadaceae > QHXQ01. The sequence goes on along the minus strand of JBJMGT010000037.1, from coordinate 301,066 downwards.
TTGAGGCCCATGTGGCGGGCGACGATTGACTCGGGCACGGTGGACATGCCGACGGCATCCGCGCCGAGGGCGCGCAGCATGCGTATCTCGGCGGGCGTCTCGTAGCTCGGCCCCTGTAGCGCCGCGTAGATGCCGCGCCGCAGTTCGATGTTCATGGCGCGGGCTGCGTGGATGGCGATCTCTTGAAACTCGCGGTCGTAAACTTCGGAGAGATCGGGGAAGCGCGGGCCGAAGCGCGGGTCGTTTGCGCCGCGCAAGGGGTTCGCGCCCATCAGGTTCAGATGATCACTGATGAGCATGAGCGAGCCTTGCGTCAGACTGTTGTTCAAGCCTCCGGCGGCGTTCGTCAACACCAATACCTTGATGCCGAGCGCGCCGAGCACGCGCATGGGGAACGTCACGTCCTCCCACTCGTAGCCCTCGTAATAATGAAAACGCCCCTGCATCGCCGCGACCGGCACGCCGTCAACTTGGCCGCAGACAAGTCGTCCTGCGTGCCCTTCCACAGTCGAGCGCGCGAAACCGGGAATCTCCGCGTAGTCGAGCGCGACCGCATCGGTCAGATCGTCCGCGAACGCGCCCAAGCCGCTCCCCAACACCAACGCGATGCGCGCCTCTTCGGGCCAGCGCGCGCGAATCACCCGCGCCGCGTGCGCTGCTCGTTCGTAAAGTGTGGCGGGACTCAATTGTTCAGCCATCAGTCCTTCACTTTTCCTTCTGATACGGAACGCCGAGCGCGCGCGGGGCGCGACTCAAACCGATGAAGCCGGCCAGCACGATCATCGTCAGCACATACGGAATGCTCTGGATGAACTGCACGGGGATTTGCACCACGCCTTGCATCTGTGTCGAGAGCGCGTCGGCGAAACCGAACAAGAGACAGGCAAGCATCGTCTGGAACGGTCGCCACTTGCCGAAGATGAGCGCCGCGAGCGCGATGAAGCCGCGCCCCGCCGTCATGTTGCGCGTGAACAGGGACGATTGGCCGATGGATAGATAAGCGCCGCCGATGGCCGCTAGCGCGCCGCTTAAGAGCACGCCCGCATAACGTATGCGCGCGACGCTAATGCCGGCCGCGTCGGCCGCTTCCGGGTTCTCGCCGACCGCGCGCAGGCGCAACCCGAACGGCGTGCGATAGAGCACGTACCACGTCAGCGGCACGAGCGCGAACGCGATCAAGATCGGCGCACGGCGCAGCAACTCCGGCAGCGGAATCTGCGGCGTCGCGCCGGTGGATTCAAAGAACGCGCCGCTCAAGAGCGCTGGCACGCCGAGCATCAGAATATTGATCGCCATCCCGCTCACCACCTGCTCGGCTTTGAAGCGGACACAGACGACGGCGTGTATGCCGGCGACGAAGACGCCCGCGCCGACACCCGCCGCCAAGCCAAGCCAAGGGCTATGCGTGTAATGCGTGACGACGGCGGCCGTGAACGCGCCCGCGAGCATCAAGCCTTCGAGCGCGATGTTGATGACGCCCGCGCGCTCCGAATAAAGCCCGCCCAAAGCGGCAAGCAATAGTGGCGTCGCCGTCCGAATCGTCGAGTAGATGATGCCGATGCTGAAGAGTTCGTTCATAAGTATGAACCCGCCGCGTTAGCGGCGTCTGAGTTTAGCCCGGCGTTTCAACGCCGGGGCAACCGGCCACGATTTGCGCCGCGTCGCGTCAGCGACGCCTGACTGGCGAGCGTTCGATTCATGCGTCGCTGACGCGACGCGGCGTCTTGATCGCGTCCCGACCCGGCGTTGAAACGCCGGGCTAAACTCACCGCGCCGCTGACGCGGCGATCCAGTAAAGCTTCAAACAATTGATCTCAAACTTTAGCCCGGCTAAGCAGACCGAACCGGTTGAACCTGCCGCGAAACCATGCTTCGGCCGCGACGAAGACGATAATCAAAGCTTGCAGCACCACGACCAAATCTTTCGAGACGTGCTCGGTGAAGATGTCAACGAACAGTCCGCCACGTTGGAGCGCGCCGAACAGGAGCGCCGCGAAGATCACGCCAACCGGATGATTGCGCCCCAACAGCGCGACCGCAATGCCGGTGAAGCCGTAGCCCGCGCCCGCCGAGAAACTGTCGTAGTAGCGATAGCGATAGCCCAGCACTTCGTTGACGCCGACCATGCCGGCCAAGCCGCCGGAGACGGCCATCGCCAGCACGATCTGGCGCGCCGTCGAGATGCCGCCGTACTCGGCCGCCGCCGGGTTTGCCCCCGTCGCGCGAATCTCGTAGCCCCATTTCGTCCGCCACAGAAACACGTAAACAAGCGCACACGCCAAGAGCGCGAGCAGGAACGCGATGTTCAAAGGGATACGTTGCGGCAAGCCCGGCACGAACCGGCCCAAGCGCGCGATGTGACCCGCTTCGCCAATCGGCACGGTCTGCAAGATCGGATCGCCCTGTGTCTTGTAGTGGTATTGCGTCAACCAACTAACGAGCGCGACGGCGATGAAGTTCATCATGATCGTGTTGATGACTTCGTGCGCGCCGGTCTTCGCTTTTAAGATGCCGGGGATCGCCGCCCACACCGCGCCCATGAAAATCGCCGCAAGGATTGACATAGGTACGAGCAACCACGCCGACAAATTTGCAATCGACTTCCCTTCCACACCGCCAAACGTAATGCCGACCCACGCGGCGGCGAACGCGGCGACGTAGAGTTGCCCCTCCGCGCCGATGTTGAGCAACCCGCACCGGAACGCGACGGCGACCGCGAGGCCAGTGAAGATCAACGGCGTCGCGTAGAAGAGCGTGTAGCCGATGCCGTCGGGCCAAGACAAGGCGCTACCGATCAATAGCTTGTAAGTCTCAATCGGATCATCTTTGATCAGCAGCACGATGATCGCGCCGACCAGAAAAGCGGCCAGCACGGCGATGAGCGGGAAGAGCAGTTCGCGGAGCAGTTTCATGGCAGGTAGTCAACCACTACTCAATTTTCATTTCGTTCGCGCAACTCAAACTCAAGCAATTCAATGTCGCGCACGGATATTTCCACAAAGCTGCGGCGGCCGAAGATGGCGACGCCGACTTCGAGCTTGTCGTCTTCCTGTTTTACGTTGGCGATGTAGCCCGTGAAGCTGGCGAATGGGCCGGCTAGAATACGCACCGACTTGCCGATCAGATGCGCGCTGGACTGCGGCACGACGCGTGCGACTACGACGGCCGTTTCAAAATCGAGTAGGGTCTTTATGATCGCGCTTGGGCTGACGCCTAATGGGCCTAACACACCCAGAAAATTGGCCGGGCGCTGAAGCGCCAGCGCGATGAGCAGATCGACCGGCTCGATCTTTGCGCGCCGGTAACTCTCAGCGCGGCGCAGCGCCAGCTTACAAACTTCAATTGTCTCCGGCGCAAGTCGCACACCCCGCCCCGTGTAACGCGGCGCGGCGGCGAGTCGCTGTTCCAGCACGGCTTGAAACGCGGCGCGCTCGACGCCTAGCTCTTGCAGCACGGCATCGAACGATGCGGCTTCAACCTCCGCCAGCGCCGCGATCAGATGCTCGACCACGACGCAGTTCTGCGCGCGCCCACGCGCCTCTGCGAGCGCACGCGCGAACACGCGCCCGCCGCCTTCGCTGAACTTATTCAGATAAATCTTGATGTCAGCCATAGCTCACTTCGTTCGCGCTGTTAGCTCAAGTTACAAACTAGAGCTAACAACTAATCGCTAATCGCTCTCTCCCTTCTTGCCGCCAGTCATCAGCAGGCCGATCTCTTCGAGCGTCGCGCGCGTCGGGTCAACTTCGCCGACCAACTCGCCGTCGTGAATGATGAGCAGACGGTCGGCGAGCGCCGTCACTTCTTCCAACTCGGCGGAGACCAGCAGCACGGCGCAGCCTTCGTCGCGCAGGCGCACGAGCTTGCTATGAATGAACTCGATTGCGCCGATGTCCACGCCGCGTGTGGGCTGCGAGACGAGCAGGAGTTTCGGTTGCAGGATGAATTCGCGCCCGATGATCAGCTTCTGCTGATTGCCGCCGGAGAGTGCGCGCGCCGGCAGGTCTTGATTCGCGGGGCGCACGTCGAAGTCTTCGATGATGCCGGTGGTACGCTTGCGAATCGCACCATCGTCTAACAGCACGTTGCCGACGCTCGTCGTGACGGGCGGGCGATAATGGACGCCGAGCACCGCGTTCTCGTTGAGATCGAAATCGAGCAGTAGTCCGCGCCGATGACGATCTTCAGGGATGTGCGCGATCCTCAACTCGCGCCGCGCGCGCGCATCACGCCGCGCGATGTCGCGCCCCAGATAGTTGATCACGCCTGACAGTTGGGCCGGCGGAACGAGACCAGCCAGTGCTTCGATCAATTCGGTCTGCCCGTTGCCCTCGACGCCCGCGACGCCGACGATCTCGCCCGCGCGCACCTGAAACGAGATGCCCTGCAAACGTCGTGTGCCGTCGCGCGCGGTCACGACCAGATGCTCGACGCTCAAAACGGCCGCGCCCGCTTCGGCCGGCGGCTTCTCGACACGCAACAACACTTCGCGCCCAACCATCAAGCGCGCAAGCTCGGCCGCGTTCGTCTCTTTGGTCTGCACACGCCCGACGACGTGCCCGTCGCGCATCACCGTCACTTCGTCTGAGATGGCGAGCACTTCCGACAGCTTGTGCGTGATGATGACGACCGTCTTCCCTTGCGCGCGCATGCGACGCAGGATGGCGAAAAACTCTTCGACCTCCTGCGGCGCAAGCACCGCTGTCGGCTCGTCCAAGATCAACAGCCGCGCTTCCCGATAGAGCGCCTTCAACAACTCGACGCGCTGTTGTTGCCCGACCGACAGGTGCTCGATGGTCGCGTGCGGATCGATGGACAGTTTGAACTCTTCCGAGAGCGCGCGAATCTTCTGCGCCGCCTTGTTGAGATCGAGCGCGCCCACGCTGCCCGGCTCTGCGCCGAGCACTATGTTCTCGGTCACGGTCATCGGCTCGATCAGCATGAAGTGCTGATGCACCATGCCGACGCCCAAGGCGATGGCGTCGTGCGGCGTCTGGATGCGCCGCACTTGGCCGTCGATCACGATCTCGCCCTCGTCGGCTGTGTAAAAACCATAAGCGATGCGCATGGCGGTGGACTTGCCCGCGCCGTTTTCGCCGACGATGGCGTGGATCGTGCCCTGCTTGACCGTGATGTTGATGCGGTCGTTCGCCAGCACGCCGCCGAAACGTTTCGTGATGTTGCGTAGCTCAAGCATCAGTTCGTCGCCTGTCCCTGTTGCACGCCGCCCGGCGGCCAGCGTTGGTCAATCATTCGGCCCCCGCGCCAGACCGTGTAAGGTAAGACCAGACTCGTGCCCGCCCAACGCAAGATAGCCTTCTGTGTCTCGCGCTCCGACACGAAGACGATGGCGAGCAGAATACTACTCAACGTCGCGCACACGATCTCGCAAAAGAGCGTCAACCCATCGCCCGGTTGTGTCTGCGTCTGCACGAATGCGGGCGCTGGCCGCTGCGCACGGTTTAATGCTCTCTGAGACACAAACACTACTGGCACAGGTGACAGGCCGCGCTGGCTCAACTCAGCTTCCGCTAACTCGACCGCGATCCGCCGATAAGCGCGTCGGTGTGTCGTCACGATGTCGCGCAGTTCATCGTCACTCAAACGCGCCGTGCGTCGACGCAAGTCTGTTACATCCAGAGTCATAAACACGCGTTAATGCTTAAGGGGGCGCGGAGGTCGCAACCACGTCAACAGACGCTCAGCTAACCAGAATAGCGCACATACAGCGGCTAGGGCTGCGCTCGCGCCTATGACTACTTTGATTAGCCATTCATAAACCGAGAACAGCCAATCGGCGTAGCTGCCTAAAACAATCGCCAGAAATAGTGACAGACATACCAGCCCATAGAGTCGTGCGAATAATTTACCGTTGCTACTCTGTGCGACCGCAGTCTTAGTCGGTACAGGTGCTGGCACGGTAAACGACACGCCGCGCAATCTAAGTTCGGCCTCGGCCAAGTTGAGGGCAGGCTGAATATACTGCGCGCGCTCAAGCGTGACGATTTCGAGCAGGCGCTCGTCCGGTTGGCTCAGCATGTAGCGGCGCAACTCTTCAGGGTCATAGGTTGCACTGTACTGTCGCTTCACGGGTCTCGTGCCTCACTATGAGCCGGTCACTCCCTTAGCTCCTCGGCGGCCGCTACTTCGCCATCGCGTCCGTCACCTTGATCTGCCCGCCGATGATCTTCTGCTTCGCGGCTTCGACATCCTTGAGCACATCGGGCGCGATCAGATTCTGGTTGTACGAATCGAGCGCGTAGCCGATGCCGTTGTTGTCGAGACCGAAGACGTGCAAGCCCCCCTTGAACTGTCCGTGCACCGTGTCGCCCACGATCTGATAGACGGCGTTATCGACGCGCTTGACCATGCTAGTCAGCACGTGACCGGGCTTGACCCAGTTCTGATTCGAGTCCACGCCGATCACCAATTTATTATTCTGCTCGGCGGCGTCGAACGCGCCGAGACCGGAGTTGCCGGCCGCCGTGAAGATCACATCCGCGCCCTTGCCGTACTGCGCGACCGCGAGTTCCTTGCCCTTGCCCGGATTGTTCCACGCGCCGTCGTTTACGCCGACATAGTTTTCGATCACGCGGATGTTCGGGTTGACGGCGCGCGCGCCCTCTTCGTAGCCCTTCTCGAAGCGGTGGATGAGCGGGATGTCCATGCCGCCGATAAAGCCGAGCGTGCCGGTCTGCGATTTTCTAGCCGCGATCATGCCGACGAGATAAGAGCCTTCATGCTCTTTGAAGACAAGCGACGCGGCGTTGTCGGCAAACTGACCTTCGATGGGTTTACCTGCCGCATCGCGCTTGAAGATCAGACCGTCGATGATGGCGAACTTCAGATTCGGATAATCGGCCGCCACGTCCTGCATGATCGGAGCTTGCGCAAAGCCGACGCCGATGATCAGGTCGTAATTCTTTTCGGCGAAGGCGCGCATGGCCGGCTCAATCGAAGTCGGGTCGCCCGGCTCTACGTCGCGCAGGATGATCGGATAATCTTTGGCCGCGCGCTTCACGCCCTCCCACGCCGACGCGTTGAATGAACGGTCGTCCTTGCCGCCGATGTCGAAGACGATGCCGACGCGCAGTTTCGATTTGTCTTCCGTGCTCGCGCGCCCCATGTAGCACGCGGGAGTTAAGATCAAAACACAAACGCACAAGAGCGCAAGCAGGATCGAGCCGTGGATTTTCATCACGTGATTACTTCCTTTATCAGCTTAAGCGGCACGGGGGGAGACTCTGCGCCGATGGTGTACGCAGCTTGGATGCGCGGGCGGGCCGCTTGGGCCTGCGCTTCGTCGCGGCAATAGAGCACGCCGAGCGCATCGCCCGTCGCGACCTCGTCGCCGTGCCGCGCGTCGGCCATAAAGCCTATAGCCGCGTCGACCTCGTCTTCGACCCGCACGCGCCCGCCGCCGATGCTCGCGACGGCGAAGCCCACTTCGGCCGCATCCACCTGTGTCACAAATCCTGCGCGCGGCGATTCTACCTTAACCGCATGCAGGCCCGAAGTGAATAAACGCGCCGGTTCGTCGCACACGCGTACGTCGCCGCCTTGCGCAGCAACATTCGCCCGAAAACATTCGAGCGCCGCACCCGAATCGAGCGCCCGCTGCACGCGCCGCCGTGCCGCTTCGAGCGACTGTTCACGCCCCGCGAGCGCGACCATGCGCGCCGATAGCTCAAGCGACAGATCGAGCACGGGCCGCGCGCGCTCGTGCCCCGCGCCGCGCAAGAGTTCCAGACACTCCTGCACTTCGAGCGCGTGCCCGACGGCGCGACCGAGCGGTTGATTCATATCGGTCAGGAGCGCTTCCGTGCGCACGCCCGCGCCGTTGCCCGTCGCAACGAGCGCGCGGGCTAAGGTGCGCGCACGATCTGCTTCACGCATGAACGCGCCCGTGCCGGTCTTCACGTCGAGCACGAGCGCGTCGAGACCGGCGGCGAGTTTCTTCGACATGATCGAGGCAACGATGAGCGGGATCGCTTCGACGGTCGCGGTCGCGTCGCGCAATGCGTACAGCTTGCGGTCAGCGGGCGCGATCTCGGCGGTCTGCCCCATCATCGCAAAGCCGACCTGCTTTAGAATCGCGCGAAACTCTTCGAGCGCCAGACGCACGCGATAACCGGGAATCGCTTCTAGTTTATCGAGCGTGCCGCCGGTGTGCCCAAGCCCGCGCCCTGAGATCATCGGCACGCACACGTCGCACGCGGCGACGAGCGGCGCGATCAAAAGCGATGTCTTATCGCCCACGCCGCCGGTCGAATGTTTGTCGGCCTTCGGCTGATCAATGTCCGAGAAGTCGAGCAACGTGCCCGAGTGCAGCATCGCTTGCGTGAGCGCGCCTTGCTCGGCTTCGGTCATGCCGCGCCAGAAGATCGCCATCAACAGCGCCGTCGCTTGATAGTCCGCGAAGTCGCCCGACACCACGCCGCGCGCGAAGAACGCGATCTCGGCGGCCGACAACTCGCCGCCGTCGCGTTTGTGCCGGATCACATCTTGTGGATTCATAAAGGTCAGAGGTCAGAGGTCAGTTTTCAAATTAACTGAGATCTCTTCCCAAATCCGCCGCAGCGCGGCGCATGATTTTAGCCCGGCGTTTCAACGCCGGGAGAAGGCGGCCAGCTTACGCGGCGTCGCGTTAGCGACGGTTGAGCCGCCATTGGATTCACTCGTCGCTAACGCGACGCGGCTCGGTTGCGTCCGGCCAACCCGGCGTTTCAACGCCATGCTCAAATCAACCGCCGCTAACGCGGCAGCTTTTCATGCATGTAAAAACTGATCTCTAACCTCTAACCTCTGACCTCTGTTTTTTCCAACAGCACGACAGCTTGCACTGTCACCGCGCGTCCTTCGCCGATGGCGTCAAGCCCTTCGCCGGTTTTCGCCTTGACGCTGACGCAGGTGCTGTCCACGGCGAGCGTCTGCGCCAGACGCTCGCGCATCGGTTGAATGTAGGCGCGCAGGCGCGGGCGTTCGAGCATGATGGTGGCATCGACGTTGCCGATGCGATAGCCGCTCTGTTGCGCCAGCCAGACGACGCGCGCGAGCAGTTGCAGACTGTCTGCGCCTTGCCAGCGCGGATCGTGGTCGGGAAAATGTACGCCCAGATCGCCTTCGCACAGCGCGCCGAGGATCGCGTCGGCGACGGCGTGCGCCAGCGCGTCCGCGTCCGAGTGCCCTTCCGCGCCGCGCGCCGACTCGATCTCGACGCCGCCCAGCATAAGCGGTCGCCCTTCAATCAGCCGGTGCGTGTCGTGCCCGATGCCGATGCGAAACATAAGAGCAGAGGTTAGAGGTTAGAGGTCAGAGGTTAGTTTTCAGTTTGGCACTGACCTCTAACCTCTAACCTCTAACCTCTGTTTTCAAATTCCCGCAGCAAGATTTCCGCGAGCGCGAAGTCCGCGGGGCGCGTGAGCTTAATGTTGCGCGCATCCCCTTCGACTGCGGTGACGGCGACGCCGAGTTGTTCGACGAGCGCGCTGTCGTCGGTGGCCTCAAGCTCGTTGCTGCGTGCGTGCTCATATGCGCGTTTGAGCAAGTCGTAGCGGAAGCATTGCGGCGTTAACGCACGGTAAAGTGTCGCGCGCTTGAGCGTGCGTGTGATGCGCGCGCCGGTTACTTCTTTGATCGTGTCTACGACGGGGGCGACCAGAATGGCCGCGCCTGCCGCTGCGGCGGCCGCAACTGTGCGGTCGATCTCTGTGGCGGTGACGAATGGGCGCACGCCATCGTGGACGGCGACGATCTCGGTCACACGGGCCGGCACGACGGCGAGACCGCGCGCGACCGATTCGGTTCGCGTCGCACCGCCGACAACGACGTGCGCCACTTGCCGCAGCCGGAACTGTTCGGCAATGGCCGTAAAGTTCTCTAGCTCAGCCGGTGGCACGACGACGATGCAGTGCGCAATCGTCGCGCTCTGCTCAAAGCGCCGGAGGGTGTGGACGATGACGGGCACGCCCGCCAACTCTTGAAACTGCTTGGCGCGCGCCCCGCCCGCGCGCGTGCCCTGCCCCGCTGCGACGATGATCGCGACGTTCATAAAAGAGCAGTGACAAGTGCCGAGTGATGAGTGACGAGTTGGAACGGAATGATAGGTGAACAAGGAACAGCGGCGGATCGGTCTAAGTCGCTCACGATTGACGGTTCACGGTTCACGGCTGTTGGCTCGTCACTTGTCACTCGTCACTCGTCACTGCTTTTTCATCCCTGTTGTTCGCGCGGGGTAGTCGCGGGTGCGGGGGTGCGCGAGTCCCGGTAGGGGCGGCGGGCGGTGCCGTTCAGGTTGCGCGTGTCTGTGGTGTGTATACTCGCGCCTTCGCTGCCCTCTTCCCAGAGCTTGCCGAAGATCATCTTGCCGGCGGTGGTCTGCAACACACTGGTCACGGCGATGTCGGCGTTGCGCCCGATCATCTTGCGTGCGTTATCGACGACGACCATCGTGCCGTCGTCCAGATATGCGACACCCTGATTGTATTCCTTACCCTCTTTGAGGATGAAGACCTTCATCGCCTCGCCGGGCAGCACCACGGGCTTCAAAGCGTTCGCCAGCTCGTTGATGTTCAGCACAGAGACGCCGTGCAGTTGCGCGACCTTGTTCAGATTGAAATCGTTGGTGATAACAACGGCATCCAGTTGTTTCGATAGCTCAAGCAGTTTTAGATCGACTTCCCGGACGGCCGGAAAATCCGTATCGATGATCTGTATGTCGAGCTTCGGATTCGATTGCAAGCGGTTGAGCATGTCGAGGCCGCGTCGCCCGCGTTGGCGTTTTGATGAGTCGGGCGAGTCCGCGACCTGTTGCAACTCGCGCAGGATGAACTGCGGGATGATGATCGTGCCAGAGAGGAAACCGGCTTCGGCTACGTCGGAGATGCGCCCGTCGATGATGACGGACGTGTCCATGATCTTCATGTCGCGGCGCGTCGCCTTGTCGCTGAAGATGCCGCCCAGCGCGGAGAGATCGAGATAGTCGCCTTTGGCCGCACCGACGACCAAGCCGATGTAGGCCATCAGGAACGTCAACACGAACATCAAAAACGCCTTCGAGTGCGGCGGCACGGCGGGCGACTCCATCCGGCCGACGAGCGAGCCGAGCAAAAACGCGCCGGTGATGCCTAAGAGCGAGCCGAAGGCCGCGCCGATCAAAGTCTTCAAAGACGCGCGTTGAATCCGCATTTCGAAGAGGATGATCGCGCCGGCGATGAGCGCCCCGGCCCCGGCCGAGAGGACTTTATTGCCGGGCACAGGATGCAGCAGGTAGCCCGCCCCGACGAGGATGGCGACGAAGATGAAGCGAATCAGAATGAGGTCGGACTGCATAACGGCGACGATAGTAACACGCCCGTAACGCGCCAGTCACGGAAAAGCTTTGGATATGATCGAACTGATTGATCAGAACAACTCAGTCATCGCCTCTTCGACCGAACGCACGCCGACGACGCGCAGACCCAACAGACGTTGCAAGCCTTCCGTGTTCGACGCGGGCATGATTAAACGCTTGAAGCCGAGCGCTTGTGCTTCACGTGCGCGCATCTGCGCCTGCATTGCGCCGCGCACTTCGCCGGTTAAGCCGACTTCGCCGAAGACGGCCGTCTCCGCATCGAGCGGGCTATTCTTAAAACTCGACACGATGGCGGCGACGACGCCGAGATCGGCCGCCGGTTCGTCGATCTCAAGCCCGCCCGCGACGTTCAAAAATACGTCCGAGCTTAACAGGCGCAAGCCCACGCGTTTTTCCAACACCGCGATCAGGAGCGCGATGCGATTCGTGTTGAAGCCTTGCGCGGTGCGCAGCGGATAGTTGAACTTTGAATCGGACACCAACGCCTGCACTTCCACCAACACGGGGCGCGTCCCTTCCATGCAGGCGGTGACGACCGAGCCGGCCGCGTTCACAGGTCGCTCCTGTAAAAACATCTGCGACGGATTTGCGACCGGCACTAGCCCCGCGCCCGTCATCTCGAAGATGCCGAGTTCATTGGCCGCGCCAAAGCGATTCTTCGCGGCGCGAATGATGCGATGGTTGTGATGGCGCTCGCCCTCGAAGTAGAGCACCGTGTCCACGATGTGCTCCAACGCTTTGGGGCCGGCAATCGCGCCCTCTTTCGTCACGTGCCCGATGAGGAAGACCGGAATGCCGCGATTTTTCGCGAGCAGGAGAAACTGCCCCGCGACCTCACGCACCTGCGAGACCGAACCGGGCGCGCTCTCGATCTTTGGTGAGTATACGGTCTGGATTGAATCGACGATGATCGCGGCCGGCTCTGTCCGCTCGATCTCGTCGAAGATACTTTCGACATTCGTCTCCGATAACAGATAAAGATGTTGCGCGGTAAGACCAAGCCGCTCGCCGCGCATCTTGATCTGTCGCTCCGATTCTTCGCCCGACACGTAGAGCACTTTCAGCCCCCGCGCGCTCAGCTTATCCGCCACCTGCGCGATGAGCGTGGACTTGCCTATCCCTGGCTCGCCGCCGATCAGGACGAGACTGCCGGGCACGATGCCGCCGCCAAGCACGCGATCAAATTCGTCTATGCCGGACGAGGTGCGCACGTCGTCCTGCGACTCTATGTCGCCATAGGCGACGGGCTGCACCGGGCGCAGTTTGAAGTTGCCGCCGCGCCCCGCATCGCCTTTCGGCGCGACGCGCGCACGCTCTTCGACGAGCGAGTTCCACTCGCCGCAGTCGGGGCACTTGCCGACCCACTTGCGCTCCTGATGCCCGCAATGCTGGCAGACGTAAACCGTCCCTGTTCCCTTCGCCACGCTGGTTGTCTCCGGAAAAATTGAATCGCCAGCCCGCAGGTCTGGCGACAGCTCGACACGTTCGGGATCGCTGTAACTGTGCCCGCTATTTTACCAGCTTCAGGAACAAACCTCACGCTGGAGGCGCAAAGCCGCAAAGGAAGACGCCGAGAGGTTGAAAGGTTTTCTTTGCGTTCTTAGCTTGGCGGCTTTGCGCCTCCAGCGTGAGACTTCTTTATTCCGTTGTAGTTCAACTGCGGATCGCTTAATCTGCCGCCTCTTGCGCGCACAAATTCAAAGCAACTTATGAATCGAGTCGGCTGGCAGGAACGATGGTCGCGGCGACGCGCAGACGTGGGCGCGCTGGCTTTCATCGTCTGCTTCTTCTTCCTCTTCTTCTCATGGCTCGGCACGGAGCACAAGCTCAGCGTCGGCAGCGACGCGTTCGGGTACTCGTTCCCACTCCGCACCGTCGCATGGGCTATGCTCCGGCAAGGCGCGTGGCCGCTGTGGACGCCACACGTCCTGTCGGGCTATCCGCTGCTGGCGATGACGCAACTCGCCCTCGGCTACCCGCTCACGTGGGGCTATCTCTTCCTGCCCGGTCACTACGCCGAAGAGATTTATCTTCTCGCCCCTTTCCTGCTCGCGCCCGCTTTCACCTACGCCTACGCGCGCGAGCTAGCTTTAAGCCGTACAGCGGCCCTGCTCGCGGGCCTTACCTTCGGCTACGGCGGCATCATGATCGGTGTGCTCGGACTCTACGGCTTCATGAGCAACTCGATCCTGTGGCTGCCGCTGCTGTTGACAGCCATTGAGCGGGCGCAACACGCCGAACGTTTCATACCATCGCTGTTATTGTGCGCGGCGGCTTTCGCCATGTCACTGCTCAACGGCTATGCGCAAGGCGCTGCTTATACGGCCGCGCTCGCCGGTACATATGCGTGCTTCATCTCAATCGCCACCCCGCCGGCCGATCACGCGCGCGGGTGGGGTTGGCCGCGCTGGCGGCCTTTACTGGCGGCGTGCGGCGGATTGCTGTTGGCGTTAGGCGTCGCGGCCTTTCAACTGTTGGAGACGATGCGCGCCGTGCGCCGCAGCGTGCGCACGAGTCTGGGGCAAGAACTCTTCCAACGCGGCACGCCGCAACAGCTCAACTACGAACTCGGCTCGCTCCTTGCGCCGCGCTTTTACTGGGAGATTCCAACCTACGTGCCGCCGCTCGCGCTGGCGCTGGCCGCGCTGGCGGCCGTCTGCCTTGTGCGGCGCGGGCGGCGCAACGCGCGTGTACTCTTCTGGCTCGCGGTTGCAATCGTGGCGTGGCCGCTGATGCTGGCAAACACGCCGCTTACGCAACTGTTCAATCACGCGCCCGTCTTCCGCTGGTTTCAGACGCCGCTTCGGCACGCGTTCGAGTGGACGTTTGCCGTCGGCATCCTCGCCGCCTACGGCTGGGACATCTTGCGCGCACGTCTGCGCACAACGCCCGCGCGCGCAAAGCAACGATGCAGACCAATTATCGTCGTCATACTCTTGCTCATAAGTTTCGCGCTCGCCGTGTTCTGGTGGCGTGCTGCGTTGACAGTGAAGCTGCCCGGTGCTTATCCCGCGCTCGCAGACTTGCTGAAATCGTCTTACTTTTTATTGAAAACAAGCTTCACGCTGTTGCTGCTCGTGGCCATTTGGCAAGGGCAGTGCATCGTCGCCGCACGCACGCGCCGCGCGCTCTTGCTGTGCGCTATCGCGCTCGCCTGCTTCGTCGAACCGCACATCTCCGTCTGGCACTGGTGGCGACAGTTCGCCAAACCACCTGCGCGCTACTCAACGCCCGGCGCGGCGACACGCTTCTTACAGCAATTCCCGCCGGAGCAGAATCGCATCTACACGCGCGTGAATCTCTTCGTCGAAGAGTTCCCGCTCGCGCCGCGTCTCGACCCGCCCAACGTGACGGCGCGCTACGGACTGTACAACGCAGCGGGCGCGGAGCCGTTGATACTTGAACGCTACAGCCGCGCGCTCGGCGGCGTCGGCCCCGATGCGATTTCACCTCGCGCCGGCGGCCGGCCCGATAATGATCTGCTGGCCGCGCATTCACACGTGCTCGATCTGCTCAACATAAAATTCTTCATCTCGTTCGCCGGTCTCGTCACCGCGCCCAACTTGCTGCTCGTCAAAGACGACATTAAGTACAGCGACAATCTCAACCTCGAAATCGCGCCCGGCGCAACCACGACACTTGCGGGTCTCAATGAGACGGGCGACACGCTCGCGCTCGTGACCGTGCTGAGTCGCGGCAGTGAGCTTGCGCAAAACGATCTGGTAGCGCGCGTGCGCGTGTACGCGACTGCCGGGCGCATCATTGAGCGCGAGCTACGCGCCGGGCGCGAGACAAGCGAGTGGGCGCACGAACGCCCGGACGTGCGCCCGTTCATCAGACACCAACTCGCACCCGTGTTTGATGAGCACGCGGGCGATGCAGCTCATAGTTTCACCGCGTATCGCTATCTGGCGCGGCTGCCGCTCGACGCAACGTTACAGGTCGAGCGCGTTGAAATTACAAACGTCACAAACGGCACGGCGCTTGATCTATCGGCCGTGACGCTGTTCGACTCAGGCACACATGCTTCGACGCCGCTGCCGCAACTTGATGCCGCCCGCTGGCAAGCCGTCTATAACAAGGACGACGTGCTTGTCTTGCGCAACGCGCGGGCGCTGCCGCGCGCATGGCTAGTGACGGAAGCGGACGCGGTGGACGGTGAAGAGGCGTTGCGGCGCATTCGCGGCGAGGGCGCGCATGAATTTGATCCACAGCGCACGGCCTTGCTCGAAGTGCGCGCTGAAGAGTTGCCGCCACTGCCCGGCGGGCCGCCACCGGAGACGGCGGTGCAAGTTGCTTACCGGCCGAACAGCATCGAGCTTGAGACGGATGCTGACAGAGATGCGCTGCTGGTTGTGAGTGAGATGACTTATCCCGGTTGGGTTGCCATCGTTGACGAAGCGCCAGCGCCGCTCTACACGACCGATTATATTCTCCAGAGCGTGCCCGTGCCCGCCGGTCGCCATCATGTGCGCTTGCGCTACACCGCGCCGGCCGCGCGCAACGGCGCGCTCATCAGTCTGGCCACGTTGTTGCTAATGTGCGCGCTGGTCGTCTATCAACGTCGCGTGCGCGCTTCAAAGCAGCGCGCGGATGTTTTCGGTGGGCCGCCCGAGGACAGCGCGCGCGCCTCGCTCGACGATGGGACGTTGTAAGAGGTCCGGGTGCGCGACTAACAGCGCGATGATCTCTTCGTCCGAGAGCTCGCGTGCGTTGAGGCCCAACTCACGAAAGGTCAGCTCGCCGGTGCGCAGCAGTTCAATCGGTGCGATCCCCATTTTGCCGATCAGTTCGCGCAGCTTGGCCTCGCCAATCGGCGTGATGATGTAATTGATCTTCTCGTAGTCCACGCCGCTCTCGCGTAGCAGCTTGTCCGCCTCACGACACTTCGAGCAGGTCGGTTTTTCGTAGATGGTGATCTTGGCCATTGCTCGTCTGTCGCTCACGGGAAGATGCCGCGCACGCTAGTGGCTTCGGCGACGCGCGCGACGGCCAGGACGTAAGCGCCGGTGCGCATGTCCGTGTCGTGTTTCTCGGCGGTCGCGTGGACGTTCTCAAAGGCCGTCTTCATGGTCTTCTCCAACGCCTCGTTCACTTGATTCTCCGTCCAGAAATATGAGTAGAGGTCTTGCACCCACTCGTAATAACTGACGGTCACACCGCCTGCGTTCGCCAAGATGTCGGGCACGAGCAAGACGCCCCGGTCGGCGAGCACGCGATCAGCGCCCGGCGTGACGGGCCCGTTCGCCAACTCCGCGATGATCTTCGTGCGCACGCGGTTGACGTTTGCGAGCGTGATGCTGTTCTCCAACGCCGACGGCAACAGTATGTCGCAGTCCACTTCGAGTACTTCGTCGCGCGCCATCGGCTCTGTGTTCGGCGTGTCCTGCACGGACTTCGTCTCCGCCTTGTGCCTGAGCGCAGCGTGCACGTCTATGCCCTGCGCGTTATAGATGGCTGCGCCCGAGTCGGCGATGGCGATCACTTTCGCGCCGTCGGCCGCGACCATGTGCGCGATGTTTGCGCCTGCGTTGCCAAAGCCGTGCACGGCCACGCGTGCGCCATTCAAGGGCACGCCCTTAACGCGGCACGCCTCGCGCAAGGCATAGAGACAACCGCGCGCCGTCGCCTCGCCGCGCCCCTGCGAGCCGCCCAACGCGACGGGCTTGCCCGTGACGACGCCCAACTCCGTGTGCCCGCGCACCATCGAGATCGTGTCCATAAACCAAGCCATCGTCTGCTCGTCCGTGTACACGTCGGGCGCGGGGATGTCGCGGTCAGGCCCGATGATGGGCGCGATCTCGAAGGCGAAGCGGCGCGTCAGTCGCTCCAGTTCGTTGCGCGACATCGACTTCGGATCGCAGATCACGCCGCCCTTGCCGCCGCCGTAGGGGATGCCGACGGTGGCGCACTTCCAAGTCATCCACGAAGCCAGCGCCTTGACCTCGTCGAGCGTGACTCGTGGGTGAAAGCGTATGCCGCCCTTGGCGGGGCCGCGCGCGATGTTGTGCTGGACGCGATAGCCTTCGAAGACCTGCACGTCGCCGCCATCCATCTTAACGGGGATGGAGACGATCAACTGCCGCTTCGTATTCTTTAGAATCTGCCGCAGCGACTCGTCGAGGTTGAGCAGATCGGCGGCGCGGTCAAACTGTTGCTTCGCGATCTCGAATGGGTTGAGTTCCTCTTGGGCCTGCACAGCAACCATCGGCGTCGTCCTTTCGATGTCAAAGGTTAGAAGATAACGCGTCTGTCAGATTCTTCCTTACTCCTGCCCGCGCCCTTCTGCTCGTGTCTAACTTTCTGCGTGTTCTTCGATCTCCGTGATGTCGCCTTCGGTGAAGAGATAGGTGCGCATGTGCTGGTCGAAGACCGTGTTCATGCGGCGCAGATATTCGAGGGCCATCATGGCGTGCTCGATCTCTTCGTTGCGGTTATGTTCGAGGATGCGGCGCAACTGCTCGTCCTTCGTCACCTCTGCGCGCTGGTTGTACCAGTCCACCGCTTCTAACTCTTCCTGCAAAGATTTCAGTGCGCGTGAGAAGTTGAGCGTGCGCTCGCTCAGGTTGTCGTAACCCTCGTGCCACTCGGAACTGGTCGCCACGTTCGTTGGCCTCCGGACATAAAAGATGGAGAGCTTTAGTCCATCATCCTAACACAGACCTGTTCGGCATCGTGACGGGTCAGGCGCACACCGCTCGGATTTTCAAATTGCGCTTAACTGCGGGAACAACCGACTGCACGGCGGAGTCTAAACAAGCCGAGTCCGCTCCCGAGAAGACCCGCGTGGCACCGGTACAGGAGAGAGGATGCACAGAGATGTTCAATCAGTTAATCGAATCCGGCTCGCACCGCACAGACCTTGCCCGACGCGGCACGTTCTTCGCCGGCACGCTCGTCTGCTATAGCCTGCTGCTCATTACCACGGGCGTCGCCAGCGTCTACACTTACAACGCACAACTCGACACGCAGAACCTTGAACTGGTCACGCTACTCAGTCCCATACCGATGCCACCCGACACCGGCGTGCGCCCAGATGAACCGAGGCCCGCAAGCGGGGGACATCGTGAGAACGTCATCGAGCGCACGATTTTAATCGCGCGCCTCGACAGTAACACGACCCCACCCGACAATATTTCCGTCCACCCCAACACTGTGCCGGAAATACCGAAGTTCGGGACGGTCATGCTCAGCAATAGAAACAGCGGCGATGAACTGCTAAGCGGTGGCCCCGTCGGCCCGCCCGGCCCCGATCATGTCATGTCGTCTAATCAACCGCGTGTGGTCGTAGACGAAGGCGTTGACGTAGCTCCGCCCGTTAGACCAACGCCTGCGCCGACACCTGTGCCTGAGCGTATCAGAGTGTCGAGCCTGATATTGAGCGGCAAGGTCATCAGCAAGC
Organism: Pyrinomonadaceae bacterium; assembly: GCA_045807745.1. GTDB lineage: Bacteria > Acidobacteriota > Blastocatellia > Pyrinomonadales > Pyrinomonadaceae > QHXQ01. Next base: position 282,311 of record JBJMGT010000037.1, on the reverse strand, counting down.
CCGTGCCGGCTTATCCGATTATCGCCAAACAAGCGCGCATCTCCGGCGTCGTGACCGTCGAGATACTCTTGGACGAACGCGGCAACGTGATCTCAGCGCAAGCGACGAGCGGTCATCCGCTGCTGCGCGAGGCAGCGCGCGCCGCCGCTATGCAAGCGCGCTTCTCGCCCACGCTGCTGTCTGGTCAGCCCGTCAAAGTTTCCGGCATCATCACCTACAACTTCGTGCTGCAATAGCAGAGTGGATGCTAGATGTCAGATGTCAGATGCTAGTCAAGACACGCAGACGATCTAGCATCTGACATCCAACATCTTTTCTTGTCACACAGCCCTCATTTGTACGCTTATGATAGATAGTGGCGGGGCACGCGCCGGCTGACGCCGCAAGTGATCTCGTAAGAGATCGTGTCGGCGACGTGCGCAAGTTCTTCGGCGGGCAGTTCAAGCGCGCCATCTGCGCCGAGCAACGTAACCGGATCGTCCTGTGTGATGCTGGGCACGTCCGTCACGTCCACGAGCGTCAAGTCCATTGAGACGCGCCCGACCACCGGCGCGAAAAGACCGCGCACGATGACGCGGCCCTTGTTCGAGAGCGCACGCGGATAGCCGTCCGCGTAGCCGATGGGCAGCGTCGCCACGAGCGTCGGGCGCGCGGCCGTGAACGTGCACCCGTAGCCGAGCGTCTCGCCCGGCGCGATCCATTTCAACAGCGTCACGCGCGCGCGCAACGCCAGCACAGGCCGCAGGGCCGGTGCCTCCCTCTGCGGCGGCAACACATCGCGCCACAGACCGTAGAGCACGCCGCCCGGTCGCACCATCCGCCCGCGCGCCGCCGGGTGCGCAAACGCAGCCGCCGAGTTGGCCAAATCCTCATACTGCGGTGCATACCCGCACGCGCGAAACACCGCGCACGCTGCTTTGAAGCGCGCCGTCTGCGTCGCTGTAAAATCATCGCGCGCCGGCTCATCGGCGGCCGCGAAGTGCGTCATCAAGCCATCGATGCGCAGATGCTTGAACTCTTTCAACGCGCGCGCGAACGCGCTCGCCTCTTCATGACGCACACCGAGCCGGCCCATGCCTGTGTCGATCTTCACGTGTACGTCGGCGACCATGCCCGCAGCCTGCGCCGCGCGGTCAAACTCCGCCACCGTGTCATGGCGAAACAACGCGGGCGTGAGTTGATGACGCAGACACAGTTCCGCCTGCCCGGCCCAAAAACCTTCGAGACAGAGGATCGGCTGCGTGATGCCGGCCGCGCGCAACTCTACGCCCTCTTCCGGCAGCGCCACGCCGAACCAGTCCGCGCCCTCGGCCGCGAGCCGGCGCGCACACTCGACCGCCCCGTGCCCGTAGGCGTCCGCCTTCACGACCGCCATCACTTTGATCTCAGGCCCGACGACACGCCGCACCGTCCGCAAGTTCGCAGCCAGCGCAGCCAGATCGATCTCGGCCCACGTCGGGCGCTGCCCCAACGTTTGATCATGCGCGGTTGAATCTTCTTTGCTCGTTACGGACATGGATCAAGGCGTCAGCGTGCAGCACGACGAGCGCGCCTGTCAAACAGACAACCGCCCAGGCCCTCGTCGTTATGTTGTGTTTGCGGGAGGTACAACACAGATCACGAATAGTCTTGGCTTGGATCTAGCTTGGAGTTTAAGCTCCTGTGTCATTTTCTATTGGCGGCCATAGCTCTGCCTTGCGCTGTCTATCTAAAAATTCTCGGACTTCTTTGAGCCGGCATCCATCAAACCAAAAAGACCGACCTTTATATTCAGCATATGTTCCAGTTGTGCACTGCCTCAGAAAGAGACCATCGAGGGTTAGCTTCCCGCGGCGACTGGCGAAAGCCCGTGCGGCTTCAAATATCTTTTCGTCGTCCAAGGTTTCATCGGGAAGATAGCCTTCAAATTGCATGTTGGTAATAAAGCGATCTTTCTGAAGTCTTTCGGGAGTACGGAAGTCCAGAGGGTATCTTCCGATTGACCATAAACAGGGGATTTCAATTTTAAGAGTTCGTTTTGTCTTATAGTCTTCTTTAGCCCAGTCAGACACCTCCAAAAGCGGGGTCAACGGCTCGCCGTCTTGGAAAGTCAAGAGCCAGTGTATAGGCCATAGGCCAATAACCACGCCCCAGAGAGACTTTTCATTGCTTAAAGACGCTTGCCCAATGATTCCAGTGTGTACTCCATTGCCTGAATTGGCGACCGCAAACGTATATAGCCTAACCCCTGCCGGCAACCCCTTCACACCTCGCTTACTTACAAAATTCCGCAGTTCGTCATACACCTCTTTTAATTTTCCCGCGTCGGGTCGAGGGCCAAAGACCTCCATAGATAAAGGCTTGGACTGCTTTTCCGGAAAAGGATTCGAGATGCCTTCGTGTCGTTGAAAAGAATCAGGATTGCTGGTCGAAAGGACCATTGATAGAACCTGTTTTACTACTCTCGCTGGAAATAGATTCTTGATTTCTATCTCAAGGTCTTTATTAGCATTGTCAGGTATGGCTACGTCCGTGAACGACTGCACGAATGCGGCATAAGCCGAGGCGTATGCGTTACCTGTCTTATTGTTACAGGTCTCGCATAACGAAAAGACCCAGATCCCGTTGGCGTTGACCTCTTTTGATGTCCACTGAAGGAGTTCGGCTTGATTAACTTGGTCAACGTAATACTCTCGATACGGGCCTTCATTGAAAGCGCTGGCCGGCGGCACGTGCTCTTTAGTGAGGCGTCCGAATTTTTGACAAATTCGGCAACGGCCGTATCGCTTCTTGTTGAAATTTGATTCTGAGCGGCGGTATTGCATGTTGAATGCGGCCGCTACTCGCGCCACATGTTCTCGAAGCGGGTGAGCTTAGACGTGCGTCCAGACTTCTCGCCGAATGATCATCCCAATAAGAGCGTCGGATACTCCGTACTCCGCTGCCAGTTTACGCTTCGTTATTTTCTCCGACCCCAACCACCGATTATCCCATCGGCTCCGTATCTCGCATACTGTCTGCTCCGTTAATTTGACGCAAGTGGCGCGTTCCCCTCGCCTAACGGTTTCGGGCTTGGTATGCGTCCCATGCTCGGAGCCTCGCGGACGATTGATCTTGAACCTTCCGCCAGTCTTAGCGTGACCGACATTTTCCTGATGGGTTATATATTCCAGATTGGCTAGAGCGTTGTTCTCTTTGTTCAGGTCTCGATGATTGACAGTTTGCCCCTCTGGACGCGGCCCGATAAAGGTCAGGGCGATAAGCTTATGGACGGTAAAGGAGCGGCATGTGCCGTCTTTACTGAGTGCGATAAAACAGTACCCATCTTTACTTACCGCGTGCCGCAACACGCGCCCTGTCTTGGCATTGCGAATCCTACCACTTGTGGCAGCTTCATACCTTCCTTCATAGCCGGGAATCGCCAGCCACTCCTCGCACATCAGTCTTACTCCCGCCACATATTTTCAAATCTGGTAAATTCCTTCAGGAAGGCCAGCTTGATCGTGTCGGTGGGGCCGTTGCGCTGCTTGGCGATGATCAGTTCGGCGAGACCCGCGTTCTCTTCTGTCCGGTTGTACTGCTCCTCGCGGAAGATGAACGCGACAACATCTGCGTCCTGCTCTAAAGAGCCGGATTCTCTGAGGTCGCTCAACTGCGGGCGATGATCGCTACGTGCTTCGGGCGCGCGTGAGAGTTGCGAGAGGGCGACGAGCGGAACGTTCAACTCTTTGGCCAGACCTTTCAGCTCGCGCGAAATCTGCGAGACCTCTTGCTGGCGCGATTCGACGCGCCGCGACGAGCCGGACATCAGTTGCAGATAGTCCACGATGATCAGGTCAAGCTGTTTCTGCTCGGCCTTCAAGCGGCGCGCCTTGGCGCGCATCTCCAGCACGGAGATGCCGGGTGTGTCGTCGATGTAGATTTTCGCTTCGGCGAGCGTGCCGAGCGCGCCCGCGAGTCGCCCCCACTCCTCACGGTTCAGGAAGCCGCTGCGGAAGCGGTGCGCGTCCACATGCGCCTCCGAACAGAGCATGCGCATGACCAGCGACTCTTTTGACATCTCCAAAGAGAAAACACCCACCACCGCGCCCGCCTGTATCGCCGAGTTCTGCGCCAGCGTCAGACACAATGAGGTTTTTCCCATGCTCGGTCTCGCCGCGACGATGATCAGATCGGATGGTTGTAGTCCTGATGTCAATCTGTCCAACTCGGTGAAGCCGGTGGTGAGGCCGGTGAGCAGGGCGTTGCGGCCGGCCATCTCCTGCACTTTGTCGAGGACTAATTCGGCGACGGGGCGGATGTGTGAGAAGCCTTGGCGCGTGCGCTCGTCGGCGAGCGCGAAGATCATAGCTTCGGCGTGGTCGAGGATTAGCTCGGCCTCGTCCTCTTCTTCCAGCGCCTCGCTCGTGATCTTGTTGGCGGCGCGGACGAGGTTACGCAGGAGCGATTTGTCGCGGACGATCTTGGCGTAGTGCGCGAGGTTGGTGAAGTGCGGCAGCCCGTAAGTCAGTTCGCTGATGAAAGCGACGCCGCCGACCTGTTCGAGCCAGCCTTCGCGCCGGAGTTCCTCGCCCAAGAGGATCGGATTGATCTCCGAGCCGCGCTCGGAGAGTGTGATCATCGCGCGGGAGACGAGTTGATGCGCGCGAATGTAGAAGTCATCCGGGCGCAGGAGTTCGATGGCCTGATTGACTAAATTATTGTCGAGGATGATCGCACCGAGGATGGCGCGCTCGGCGTCCGCGCTGTGCGGGAGGGGGCGTTCGAGCATCTGCTCGCGCGGTGAATCGGCGAAGTTTTTGGCCATCGGGAGACGGAAGCGGCGGACGTTGGTGAATAAAAAAACGGCCGTGAGTTTTCGCGTGTCACTGTCGTTCGCTCGGAGGCGAAGCGGGTCGGCACGCGCTCACAGCCGCACTATACAATAGCGACGCGGGCGCGACAACGGTCATGTTGCGCGCCCGCGTTTTTGTTGCGTTTTTCTACGACAGCCATAGGGTCGCATATAGAATCGTTCTGATAAGGCCAGCTAACTGGCCGTGTTCAATCATGCAGACTACTACTCGCGCCGCAAGAAACAACCAGACGGAAAAGCTCGGTTGTTTTTATTACCATGCACACCAAATATTTATGTTGACAGCAAAGTAAACAAGGCGTAGCTTGTCCTCGCCTCGCCTGTGAACTTACCGTTCGCTAATAAGCACCTTAAACAACAAACGCTTAGTATGGGACGACTCAGGAGGAATCCTCATGAAAACGAAATTAATATTAATCCTCTGTGCTTGCCTTAGCGTCGTTACCTTAACTACAGTCAGGAATAGTTCTGACAAAGCTAAAGCAGCAATCAAAGACTCAAACAAGACGCAACAGGTATTTCCCAAAATCAGTAAACCGGATCCGCCCGGAACTATTAATGGAGCAGAGCGACCGGAGCTTATACCGGATGAGACCGCTTACACTCTGTTTTTTGAAATGCTGTCTGGTCGGCACACAGAAACAGAAATAATTAGTATTCAAGCATATTTAAAGCAATCAGGCTTTGATGAGGCTACTAGCAATATCCTCATTACACTTGCTGATGAACTGCAAGAGCAAATAGAGGGGTTTGATGCTCAAGCCAAAGAGCTTAGGCGTAAAAACTGGCCCAACCCGAGTTCTTCTGCTTTAACAAGACTCCGGGTGCTCCAAAATCAAAAAGAAACGGCTGTTAGAAATCTCATATCATCGCTGCCGTTACGGTTGAATTCCACTGCTCTCGTAGCTATTCGGGATCACATAAACAAGCGCGTTAAACCCAAAGTGAAAATTATTCCTGATGCTCAATGAGATTGCTAGCTAGGTGCTGAACAATAGTAAAGAAAGGAACAATAAGAATGAAGATCGTATATAAGCACAAATATCAAAATGCATTAATTATGGCTTATGTGCACACCGCTATCGTATTGCTGTGTCTCTGCCTCTTTTGCGTATCGTCCGTACTTGGTCAGAGTTCTCATTATTCAGACTCTTGGTTTGTTAGTTCACCTAATGCAGCAATAGAGACGCCGAGTTCATCTTATGTTGCAGGCTGTGGCGTAACTGATCTAGGGTATAACCCATACGCGCATGAGTACACAGTTACCACTACTACGACCAGTCCGGATGGACGAACAGAGGAACGATCCGCCTCAACCGAAGGGGCCGGTTGGATTCGTGTAGATGTCTCTATGCCCTTTAACTATGGCGGTGGATTTCAGGGTGGTACATATACTACGAACTCAGCACATGAAGGCGTTTGCCCATACTACAATATGGAGTTGCCAATTGTGTACACTGAAGTAAGTCATTTGGTCGGAATCTCCAAAACAATTCTGGTCAAGGCCGCACTATCCAATATTTACACGAAGATATCCGGGTGTTATGTTATTTGTCCAACCGACCAATTTCTTTCTACTAATGACAGAGGTTTATATATTGAAGCATATCGTCCTTGGGTAGACTACACCTGCTCTCCTGTGGATCTCATAAAAGACAATATAGGACCTACAGGGTTCTGCTCTGATAGTACCTTATATATTCCTTACCCTTAAAACAGTATATTTACGATTATGGACATAAATTAAAGTGCAACAACATCAAGGAACAGGTTGAGATGTACTGGGGAACTGAAAATGGCAAAGAAACTGGTTTGGTAGGTTCAGTAAAATCAGTTCAGATTGAAGTAGCTAATTATTTAAATCAGGATAATGAATCAATTATAAGCGCTCAGCAGTTACAACAGATTATCAACTATGATATTAACGGGCGGAAGATAGAAGAGCTAAATTATGATATTAATAACGTATCTTCAAAGAGTCTCTTCTCATATGATCCTGAAGGGAAACTTACCCAAGTAGTTATCTCCGCTAAGTCTAACTCTCTCATCCGCAAAAGCCAATACACATACGAAAGTCATAAGGTAGTTCAAATCGATTTTGATTCAATGGGGACAATTATCGGAAAGATCATTCAAATACTAAATGAGAACGGCCAGTTACAAGAAGCATATCATTATGATGATTCTGGCCAGCCACTTATTAAAATTTTGCCCCGATATGATGATAAAGGCGCATTGACTGAAATTGCCTTCTATACCTGTAGCCTTCAACCTACTATAGCCCTACAGAAGCAGGGTAATAATGAACAAGTTACTTGGAGAGAGGCTAAGGACTTTACACCTATTAATCATAATAACGGACTTCTCCTTAGTAGGTATGTTTTTGAGAGAAGCCAAGATGGACGCATTAGACAGGAGAATATATATGACAACTTGGATGTGCAGACTAAGAAAATTATATCCCACTTCGATCAAGCCGATAACATAATTGAGTTTATTGAATATGGGCCAGATAACTCTTTGTTAAATCGAGAGACTTTTGATTATGAGTATGATTTTAACGGAAATTGGATAGTGCAAGTGAAATCAAAATTGAATGACTCTAATAGCATTGAGCCTTTTACAATACTGTATCGAACTATTACTTACTATTAATTCAGTTTGGCTGTGCTAAAAAGCCCTCCATGTTGGAGGGCTTTTTAGTAATCTGGCAAGGAGGCAATCCCATTTTACTCGGCGGCTTCGGCCGCCGAGTCGGACGTTGCTTCATTCGTCTCAGTGGCATCGGTCTCCGCCGTTTCACTCGCGGCCGCTTCGGCTGGCGCTTGCGCGCCGCCTTCGGCTGTGACCTTGACCGGCAACTCGACCGTCACCTCGCGGTGCAGACGCACGTTGACGGTGAAGTCGCCCGTCTCTTTGATCGGCTCGCGCAGTTGGATTTTGCGGCGATCAATTTCGTAGCCCTGATTGCGCAGCGCTTCGGCGATGTCCATCGACGTGACCGAGCCATAAAGGATGCCGTGCTCGCCGACCTTGCGCTCGAAATTGAGTGACAAGGCCCGCAGTTGCGTGGCTTGCCCTTCGGCACTCGCGCGATCCTTCGCCTCGCGTTTGAATAAAGCCTTGCGCTCGCCTTCGATCTGTTTGACGTTGCCGGCGCTCGCTTCGACGGCGAGTTTGCGCGGCAACAGATAGTTGCGCGCGTAGCCCGCTTTCACTTTCACGATCTCGCCGCGCGCGCCCAAGTTGTCTACGTCTTCGCGTAAGAGGACGTTCGTGGTAGCCATTGTGTCTCTTCTCCTCCCCTTAGTCCGCGGTGTAGGGCAGCAAGGCGATGTTGCGCGCGCGTTTGATCGCTTCCGCCAGCATGCGCTGGTGCGGCGCACACGCGCCCGAAATGCGACGCGGCAGTATCTTGCTGCGTTCCGGCACGTAGCCCGACAACAGCTTCACATCTTTGAAGTCGATATAATCGACCTTGTCCACGCAGAAGCGACAGACTTTGCGCCGACGGAAACGTCGCCCGCCGCCGTGCCGCCCTTGCGGCCCGCGATCATCACGACTCGGCCGGTCATCATCCGGCATAAACTCACGCTCATCTCTATTTCTAGACATCTCTTACGCCCCTTCCTCTTCGGCGTTGACCGCGAGCGCAGGCGCAGCGGCCGCCCCGCCGCCGCGTTGCTGGCCCTGCCCGCCCGCAAACGGTCGCTTGGCTGCCTTGCGTGTGCGGTTCGCTTTGAACTTCTCGGCCCGCTGCCTGTCCTCATCCACGCGCACGGTCAGATAGCGCAGGATCGCATCGTTGACGCGCATGCGGCGCTCAAGCTCTGCGATCTCGCCGCCCGTGCCTTCGATCTCGAAGAGCACGTAGTGGCCTTCGGTCTTACGACCGATCTTGTAGGCGAGCGCGCGCCGACCCATGTCTTCGTTTTTTGTGATCATGCCGCCCTGGTCGGTCACGATCCGTTGCAGGCCTTCGATCAGGCGGGTGGCTTCGTCTTCGGCCGTATCGGTGTCGATAATGAAGACGACTTCATAGATTCTCTTCTCTGCCAAAATGCATCCTCCTTCTGGATGTCAAGCCGCAGCCCGTGGGTTGCAGCAAGGAGATTGAAAGACAGTGACAAGTAAGAATAAAAACTCTTGCTCGTCACTCGTCACTTGTCACTGTTGTAAAGTGCCATCGCTTTGTCAATGCCGTCACGGAGGACGGCGCGGAGCGCGTCGGCGCACCGCTCTAAAATTGTTTCGACCTCTACGCGCGCGGCGGTCGGAAAACGTTCGAGCACGAAGCGTTTGGCGTCACTGAGCGGATGCTCAGGTTGAATGCCGATACGCAGGCGGACGAACTCGTCTGTCCGCAACACGCCGATGATCGATTTCAAACCGTTGTGCCCGCCGCTTGAGCCGCGCGCCCGCAGCCGGATCGTGCCGAAGGGCAACGCGAGATCATCACTGACGACGACGAGGTCGCGCTTGATCTCTAAACCGCGCTTCTGCACGAGGCAGGCCACGGCGTCGCCGCTCAGGTTCATGTAAGTCTGCGGCTTGACCAGTTCAACCTGTTCGCCTGCAAGTTCCGCGCGCCCGACGAGCGCGCGACACTCTGCACGCTTCACGTCGCGCCCCGCCGCACGCGCCAGCCCGTCAACCAGCATGAAGCCGAGGTTGTGACGCGTCCATTCGTACTCCGCGCCCGGATTGCCCAGACCGACGATCAGCCGCATTGCAATTGCGGATTGCGGATTGTGGATTGCGGATTAAAGCTGAGAACCAGTCCCAAATCCGCATTCCGCAATCCGCAATCGCCAATCCTCTTAGCTTTCCGCGCCTTCGTCTTCCTTCTTGCCCTTGCCGATGACTTCCGGCTCGGCCGGCACTTCGCCCTCGACAACTGGCGCAGGCGCGACCTCTTCCTCGCGGACGATGCCGACGGTGGCAAGCACCGTGTCGGGCGCGTTCAAAATCTCTATATTTTCGTCCAAAGGAATATCCGAGACGTGCAATACGTCGTGAACGCCCAAGTGCGATACGTCCACGTTGATCGCATCGGGGATGTCGCGCGGGCTGACGCGAATCTGTAAGTCGCGCGCGATCTGTTCGAGCACGCCACCGCCTTCGAGCACGCCCTCCGGCTCGCCCGTCAAGTGGAGCGGCACGGTAATCTCGATCTTCTGCCCCGCGACCAAGCGACGCAGATCAGCGTGCATAAGCCGCCCGCGAATCGGATCGATCTGCCGGTCGTGGAATAGCACCTCGCTCGCGCCCACGCCTTCCACGTCGAGCGTGAAGATCGTGTTCTGCCCCGAGTCGGAGCGCAGGATCGCGGCCAGTTCCGCCAGCGGCGCGGCAGCGGCCACAGCCTCGCCTTCACCACCGTAGATCGTCAACGGCACAAGCCCTGCGCGGCGCACGCGGCCCGCGTCGTTCTTACCGCGCCCCTCGCGCCGGATGGCGCGCACCGTAATCTCTTTTCTCTCTGCCATAAGTTCAGCTTGCTCTTTCTAGCGTCGTGACGCTCAAAGTTTTTGCCCTTCGTTCAGACGAAGAGCGAGGAGACACTGGTCTCCTCGTGGATCGACTTGATCGCTTTCGCCAGCAGCGGTGCGATGCTCAGAATCTTGATGTTGCCTAACTCACACTTGCGTGCTTCGAGCGGGATCGTGTTGGTCGTCACCGCCTGCTCGATGTCCGACTTGTTCAGCTTCTCGCACGCCGCACCGGACAAAACCGGATGCGTAAAACACGCATCGATGCGTGCCGCGCCCGCTTCCTTCAACGCGCGCGCAACCTTCGTCAAAGAACCGCCCGTGTCGCACATGTCATCGACGATCAGACAGTTGCGCCCGTCCACATCGCCGACGACGTTCATCACTTCGGCCTCGTTCGCCTTCTCGCGCCGCTTGTCGCACAAGGCCAATTCGGCGTTGAGTCGTTTGGCGTAAGCGCGCGCGCGCTCTGCGCCGCCCGTGTCCGGCGCAACCACCGTTAAGTTCGGCAGCGGATTGTCCTGATAGTAGCCGATGAACGCGGGCGCGGCATACAGGTGATCCACAGGGATGTCAAAGAAGCCTTGAATCTGCGCTGCGTGCAAGTCCATCGTCAAGACGCGATCAGCGCCCGCTGTTGCGATCAGATTCGACACGAGCTTGGCCGCAATCGGCACGCGCGGGCGATCCTTCTTATCCGAGCGCGCGTAACCGTAATACGGGATGACGGCCGTAACGCGCTCGGCGGACGAGCGGCGAAACGCATCGAGCATGACGAGCAACTCCATCAGATGCGCATCGGTCGGCGGGCACGTCGGCTGCACGATAAAGACATCCGCGCCGCGCACGTTCTCCGTGATCTGAAAGTTGAACTCGCCGTCCGAGAAGCGCTCCGCCTTGGCGTCGCCCGGATCGCAACTCAAGTAGTTGCAAATCTCATTGGTCAGCGTCCGGTTCGCGTTGCCGGAAAAAACTTTGATGCCGCCGGTGGTCGTCATAAAAACTAGCGCTGAGTGCTGAGTGCTGAGTCGTGAGTCAGAAGTTGTTCACTCAGGACTCAGCACTCAGCACTCAGCACTTTCTGTTGGCTGGGGCGGAAGGATTCGAACCTACGAATGCCGGATCCAAAGACCGGTGCCTTACCACTTGGCGACGCCCCAATATTATTCGTGCCGCGCTGACCGAATTATAGCAAGTTGGCCGCACACGCGCCGAACGCTTGTCTGTACTCAGTGCGCGCTAACGTCGTGCAGGCAAAAACCTGCCAGTCCGCCGCCGGCCGCAAGACCGACAGCGCTCTTCCCTGTGCTCTTTCGCTGTCAAAGATACCGTAGACGCTCGACCCGCTGCCGGAGAGCGCCGCCGCCTGTGCGCCTGCGTTTAAGAGCGCGTCGCGCGCGCGTTCGATTTCAGGCTGCAAGCGAAAGACAACCGGCGCGAAATCGTTTGTCAGTTCGGTTGAGACCGCACGGGCCGCGTCCGCCGCCCTGCGAGAAATAGGCAGATTAACGGGGCGGTTCGGCTTTGTCAAGGCGGGCGCGCTCAGTACTTTGTAGGCGTCGGCGGTACTGATTTTAACGCCCGGTGTGACGACGATCAGGTGCGTTTTCGGCCGGTCAGGCAGCGGCTCAATGTCCGTGCCGCGTCCCGTGCCGAACGCCGTGCCGCCGGTGAAAAAGAAAGGCACGTCCGCGCCTAGACGTGCGCCGATTGCGCTCAACTCCTCTGCGTTCGTGTTGACCTGCCAGAGTTGTGCGAGACCGACGAGCGCCACGGCCGCATCGCTCGACCCGCCGCCGAGACCGCCGCCGGCCGGGATGCGTTTGGTTAATTCGATCCGCGCGCCGTGACTTAGACCGTAGCGCTCACGCAAGGCGACGGCGGCGCGGCGGACAAGATTGGTTTCATCTGTAGGAATATCCAGCGCGGCACAGACAAGTTCGATGCGTTCGTCCACGCGTGCGGTAAACTTTAGCTCGTCGTGGAGCGAGATGGTCTGAAAGACCGTGCGCAGTTCGTGATAGCCGTCAGGGCGGCGACCGAGGACGCGCAAGCCCAGATTTATCTTGGCGTAGGCTGGAAGCGTAAAACCGCGGGCTGATTGATGGGCGGCCAAAACTTTAGCGGCTGACCTCGCTTTCCTTCAGCGCGAGCGTCAGCCGCTTCGAAATCTGTTGCCTAAACGGTTGGCGTTAGCGCGCGATGAAGACCTGCGTGAAATAGATGCGGCCGTCAGGCGCGTGCGCGACGCCGAGACCCGCGTGCGTGAAGCTCGCGCGCATGATGTTCTCGCGGTGCTTCTCGGATTTGAGCCAGCGTTCGACGGCGAACCCCGACGGGTCGTCGAAGCCCTGATTATACGCGATGTTCTCGGCGAGCGCGGCCCAGCCGTGCACGCCGCTCACGTAGGCGCGCGCAGCGACGCCGCGCCCATCCGGCCCTTCGTGGCCGAGATAGTTGTGCTCGGCCATATCCACAGAGTGTGCGCGCGCCATGCGCGTCAACTCAGCGTCCCAGATAAGCGCCGGATAACCTTGCGCGCGGCGCGCTTGATTGATCAACTCGAAGGCGCGGCGCTCGTCCGCAGTCGCCATCGCCGTCATCGACACGGGCGCGGCGGCGTGCGCCAACGCGCTCGTCCTTGTGTCATTGACGGGGACACTGCGCGGGCGCGTCGCGTTGGGTGCGATGGCATGATTAGCGGAGGCGATCAGGCGCGCGACCGGGCGCGATTGATTCGTCTGCCCGACGGCGCTAGTGACCAGACCGGAGCCGAGTAACAGACAGGGGAGCAGGAGCGCGATGCGCGCGCGCCCGCACACAGGGGTCTGGGGGAACGAGTTGTAAAACTTCATCCGGGGAACCGTATCCTCTTGTTAAGGTAAAGCTCGGAGAGGAAGCAACTGTAACGGTCAGATCACGAATGGGGCGCATGATCTAACTGATCGCAGTCTAACGTCCGGGCGGAGACCCGTCAATAGGTTATTTTTACGTAGTTGTATCTAAGCCGGACAGTTCAGGCCGCCAAGTTAAACACACCGCGCCGACAACATTCTGACCCGCTTGATTTATGTATCCACCGGAGGGAGTGCAGCCGACTTGTCAGCGGCCGTGAACCGGACGGAGCGTCAACTGTGGAGACCGCGAGCGTCAATAACCAGAAGCTCGCGGCAGCTTTATTTACCGCCGATCTTGGCTTTGAGCCGCGCCGTGTCTGTGGCTTCGGTTGCGAGGGAGAGGGCCTTGCGCCATGCGGCGCGTGCTTCTTCCGTTTTACCGCGCCGCTGTTGCAGGTCTCCCAGATGCTCTTGAATGGCTACTGAGCGCGTGTTCCGGCGTGCGGCGTCGTTTAGATAACGTTCCGCCTCATCCAGTTGTCCGAGTTTGAAATAGACCCAGCCGAGACTGTCGAGGAAGGACGGATTGGTCGGCTCGCTCTGCACGGCGCGCTTGGTCATATCGAGCGCTTCTTGCAGCCGCACGTCATGGTCGGCGAGGAAATAGCCGAGGTTGTTAAGTGCGGTCGCGTTGTTCGGGTCACTGGCTAAGATGCGGCGCAGACTGTCCTCCGCGCCCTTCATGTCGCCCGTGCGCTCTTGCGCGGACGAGAGCGTGACGAGAGCTTGTTGTTGCAACTCAGGTTGATCGGCCGGCGCAAGCTCAAGCAGTTTGCGCGCGGCTTCGACCGCCTGCTTGCCGCGCCCGGCTTCCAAGTACATGCTGGCGAGCGTGAGGTACGTGCGGTAGTCGTCTTCGGGCTTGCCGGTCAGACGCGCGCGCAGGAGTTCGGCCGCCTCATCTGCGCGCCCGAGTTGGGCCAAGGTCGAAGCTTCGAGTTGCAGGAAGACGCGCTGCGCGGCCGGCGTCTGAAACTTGAGTCGCGCCGCGCGGATCGCATCCAACGCTTCACGCCGCTTGCTCTGTTCGCGCAACACGAGGACAGATTGAATATCGGCCTGCGGGTCTTCCGGCCCCAACAGGGTGCGCATGCGTGCGACCGAGACGAGCGCCTCTTCCGTGTGCCCCACCTGCCGTTGCAACTCTATGATCCGCGTCAGGAGGCGCGCGGCGATCTGCTTATCGCTATCGGCCGTGAGCAGTTTGTCCGTGATGCCGTGCGCTTTAAGCGCATCGTCATAAGCTTGAATCGCTTCCTGATAACGCAACGCGTCGGTGAGTACGTCGGCCAGCTCGTCGGTCAGGAAACGCCGCTCGCGCTCGCCGGTCTTACGGTTGTCGATGCCGGTGCGGAGCGTGGTGATGGCTTCGTCCACTTGCCCGGCGCGCGCCTGCGTGTGTGCGAGCAGACTGACGGCGGCCGCGTTCGCCGGGTTGGTCACGATCATGCGCTTGAGATCAGCAATCGCGCCCGCGTCGCCGCCGCTCGTCTCCAGCGCTTGCCCAAGCAACTCAAGATAGCGCGCGTTCTCCGGACTCTCAGCCAGCGCGCGCCTGATCGCGCCGACGGCTTCGGCCGTCCGGCCCGCCTTCAACAATGCCTCGCCCAGCCGCGCGGCCGCCGCGTCCTGCGACAGATCGCGCCCCTGCGTGATGACCTGATAGAAGCGCACATCGACGGCGGGCGGCGCAGCGGCCCAGCGCGTGAAGGCGTCGATAGACTCAGCGCTGTGCCCCGTCAGTTGATAAAACTCGCCGAGCAGGGCCAAGGCTTCCGGATCGTTTGCATCGAGGCGCACGACCTCGCGCAACTCTGCGATGGCCTTGTCGGCCGTCGGGCGATCAAGCTTGGTTTCGTCCAGCCCGGCCTTCAAGGCGTAGATGCGCGAGAGCAACCGATGACCGCCGAAGTTGTCTCGGTCTATTTTTGTGGCCGCCGCGGCTTCGCGTTCGGCTGTGTCGAGATTGTCGAGAAAGAAAAAGTTGATCTCGGCGAGCGCCGTGTGCGCTTCGGCCAGCGTAGGATCGAGTTCGGCGGCCTCGCCCAGTACGCTCTGGGCCTGCGCGACCGCTTCTTTGGTCATGCCGCCGGTCGCGCGCGCGCTCGACAGGTAACGCTGCCCTTCGAGCAGTTTGGCGTAGGCGCGCGCGCGGCGCTCACGCGGGGTCAGGGCGGGCTGGGCCGCCGCCTGCGCAGCGCCCACAAGTGGCTCAGTCTTTTTATCCTGCGCGGGTGGCGGCGTATGGGCCGGCGCGGGTGTCGGCGTCTGCGCACGGGCTGCGGGCGCGGCGCAAGTCAGTGCGAGGGCGCACGCGGCGGCGCAGGCGAGGCCGTTTGAGAACTTCACGCGGATGTTCCTTTCGCGGGCGCAGCGTCGGTTAGACCGCCCGGTTGTTGTGTGGCTTGGACGACGCGCTGCCACGCGGAGCGGCGGGGATAACAATAGACGAGCACAGCGATGGCGATGACCGCCGCGTTGCGCATGTTCGACGTGTCGTAGGTCAGGAGCGTCAGCGCGTAGCCCAACAGCGCGATTGCGCCGCCGAGCAATGCGACGAGCGTGGTCGTGCGCTGCAAAGTGGCCAAGAGGCCCGACGGGCCGCGCAAAGCTGCGACCGCTTCAAGGCGCACAGGCGCGAAACGCGCGCGCCTGACGGCAATCGCGCCGAGACCGAAAAAGAGGATGACGATCCAGAGCGCGCCATAAACGACGGGCTGGTAGAGACCGGCTGGGAGGCGCGGCAACACATCCGTATAGGCGAGGACAACGAGGAGCGCGGTCAGCGCGAACATCACCATGATCGACAGCACTGCACTGCGATGCCGACGCGTTAACTCACCCTCGATGACCTCTGCCAACTGGTCTCACCTCCAGACAAAATACGCCGAAACGATTGCAAAAAAATTCTAACACCCGAAGGTAACGCGGGCAAACAAGAGCCGGGATGAAGGATGCGAGATGAATGTCTTACTCCTGTGTTTTTGCGGCAGAAGCCGCAAAGAAAAAGAGGACTCGTTTATTCGAGTCCTCTGCTGCAAAAAAATTCAACCCAACGCGGCCTTAAACTATCTGCCCGGCGGCGGCGCAGAGGGTTTGGTCGGGTCGCTGCCGGTGGCGGGCGCGCCCGGCTTCGTCGGTTGCACTTTCAGACCGTCCCCGTTGGTCTTCGGCTGCGCGGGCGTCTCGACAGGCGCTGGGCGCGGTTTGAGATTGAGGCGCGGCGACGGCGTCGGCCCGGTCAACGCGTTGGTCGGCAACGCCCCGTTGTTGGCGAGCACCTGCTCGATCAGATCGGCCGTCTCTTTACTGTCATGACTGATGAGCACGCCGTCTTTGTCCACCGTTACGTTAGCGTTGCCCAGCACTTCTCTGCCGAATTTGTCCATCAGACCCGGCTTCACCGGCTCATCTTTGACGGCATCCTTGTCCGGCTCAGGGATCGGCGCGCCGATAGCTTGCAACTGCTCCTTGGCCTTCTCGGCCCAGACGCTGCTCGGATGTCTGCGGACGAGTAGTTGGAAATACTTCGCGGCTTCGTCCGGCTCTTCCTCCTGCACGTAGGACACGCCAAGCCGGAAGAGCACTTCGGCCATGCCTGAGTAGTTAGGATATTTTTCATACACCTCGCGATAGCGTGACTGCGCACCCTTCAGATTATTCGCGAGCTGCCGGTTGAAGCGATCCTCATAGAATCTGCCGACATTGAAACTATGGTCGGCCAGATTCTCTTGCACCTCGCGCAAGCGCAACTCAAATTCCGGGCGCAGAGAGGTCTGCGGGAACTGTTGCATGGCGGCCTTCAAACGCTGCTCCGCTTTATGTGCGTGGTCGATGGAGCGGTCAGGCAAGCCCATCTGTCGCATTTCGACTTCGGCGATCTTCAGCATCGCGCGCTCGGCGAGTGGGTCGGTCGGGAAGTAGGTCAGCCAGTCCTGATAGGCTGCGCCGCCCTGTATCAGCGCGCTCGTCGTGCCTTCCAGATAGAACGTGTCGGCGATAGCCAGCTTGGCGTAAGGCAGGAACTGCGACTCCGGATAGGTATTGATGATGACGCTAAAGAGCAGGCGCGCGCCCTCGTAGTCGCCCTTGCGCGCGTGCTTTGAGCCGGCGGCGAACAACTCGCGGTCGCGGCCCGGTGCGACCGTGCCGGTCAACTCGTCGATCTCGCTGTCGCCGCCGCCGCGCCCCAAGAGCCGGCCGAAGAGACTGCCCTTCTTCTTATTGTTCGACTTTTTGGCGATGGTTGGGCCGCCGCGCCGCGTGCTCGCCGTCTCTCTAAGCGCCGCCTCCACGCGGTCATTCAGATCGCTCAAGGCGCTCTCGATCTTATCGACCGCAGTCGGGTCGTAACGCTCGGAGCGATCCACCTTGCCGCGCAACTCGGCCACTTCGGACAGGAGCGAGCCGACCTCTTTGTCCAACCCACGCAGGCGCGTGGCCGCATCGTTGGCGGCAGTGGTGGCGGTCGCCTGTTTGTCCTTCTTATCTTTTTGCTCCTTGCCGTCGCTGCCCATGTTGGCGAGCGCGGTGCTCAGCGAGCGGCGCATCGCGTCGAGCCGCTGGCGCGCGACCTCAAGGCGCTGATAGGCAGTCGCACCACTCTGCGTGCTGCCCGCCCCTTGCGCCCGCACCGGCACGCACGACAGCAGCCCAACACCCAGAACTGCGCACAGCGCGGCGACAAACAAAGCACTACGAAAACGCATGTATTAACCTCCGAACTTAAATCAGCAGTCATGAGTCTGGAGAGTCCAGAGGGTCTAGAGAGTCAATCCGTGTTTCGACTCTCCAGACTCTCAAGACTCTCTAGACTCATGACTCATTGCTTTTGGTGTGGCCGCATCGAGCAGGTCGCGCACCCCTCGCGCGGCATCGCCGACGCCAAAGACGGCCGTGCCGGCGACGATTATTTCTGCCCCGGCGGCTGTAATCTCGCCGATGTTGGTGCGGTCGATCCCGCCGTCGATCTCTATGCGCACGCTCAAGCCGCGCTCCTCAATCATGCGCCGCAGGCGACGCACCTTGTCGAGTATGGTCGGGATGAACTTCTGCCCGCCAAAGCCGGGATTGACGGACATAATCAAAATGTAATCGGCGACCGGCAGCGCCTCTTCCAGCGTGCTGAGCGGCGTCGCCGGGTTGATGGCTATACCGGCCTTCGCGCCTTTGTTTTTAATCGCCATCAATGTCCGGTTTAGATGCGCGTCGATTTCGACGTGGACAGAGACCATCGACGCCCCCGCGTCCACGAACTGCTCGGCGTAACGCCCCGGCTCAGAAATCATTAGATGCGTGTCTAGGGGGAGACGGGTTGCGCGGCTCAAGGATTTTACTACCGGCAAACCGATGGTCAGATTCGGCACGAAATGCCCGTCCATCACGTCGCAATGAACAACGGTTGCGCCGCCGCGCTCGGCCGCGGCGATATCCTCGCCGAGCCGCGCAAAATCAGCCGATAAAATCGAGGGGGCGATTTCGACCATGACTTAATCTCCTGCGGGCACTGAGTCAATTGTCGGGCGGACGCCGGTTCGCGTTGCCGCCGGCCGGGCGTGTGTTCGCGTTGCGTGCACCGCCCGCGTTTGTGTTCCGGCTGTTCGTATTGCGATTACCGGCCCGGTTTGCGTTGGCATTAGCGTTCCGATTCGTGGGCGCGTTCGCGTTTCCGTCGCGCGGAGCATTGGCATTTGGCTTCGCGTTGGCGTTCACGTTCGGGCGCGCGCGCGCGTTGCTGTTGCCCGCGCCCGGTTCAGTGTCGTTCTGGTTGAGTATCCGCCGGTTGTCGAGATTCGAGTTGGCGACGGCGTTGGTGTTGCCGTTCGCGTTCGTGTTGCCGTTCTGGTTCGCGTTGGCGTTCTTGTTTGTGTTCTTGTTGCGCTTCGGCTTGTTCGTGTTGTTGGCGTTCGTCGCGCCGGCGTTCGCGTTTTCGTTTCCGTTCTCGTTGGTCGCGCCCGACCCCGTCTTTTTCTCTTCCTTCGACGCGAGACTGACGGAGCTTTCGCCCTCTTTCTGCTCGGTGCGACTGACGACGACGGCAATCGTCTGTCCTTCCTTCACGACCTCGCCGCCGTGCGGCGTCTGGTCTAGCACAGTATCGGGTTTGGCGTCGGCGCTGTAACGCGTAGCGCGCTTGCGCACCTTCAACCCCGCATGTTCAAGCGCCGACTCGGCCTCCATGTAATTCTTGCCGACGACTTCGGGCACTTTCACTTCGGGGCTACGCAGGGAGAGATAGATAGTGCCGGCGAGGCCCGCAGCAAAGGCGACAGCGATGCCGAGTAGGATGCCGATCCTGTTGATGAAGGTCGGGAACGTCCGCTGTGCCTGTACCACGCTTGTCTCGTTGCCTCTATTACCAAGGGCGCGTCGGGGGAGCGCATTTTCAAGGGCGAGAGTCTAGCACCCGTGCGAGACGCGCCGCAAGTGGCTTATCCACTCAGAGTGCGCCAACCAACTTCAGTTTGACAGCTCTACAA
This sequence comes from Pyrinomonadaceae bacterium, assembly GCA_045807745.1. Lineage (GTDB taxonomy): Bacteria > Acidobacteriota > Blastocatellia > Pyrinomonadales > Pyrinomonadaceae > QHXQ01. The sequence goes on along the minus strand of JBJMGT010000037.1, from coordinate 262,609 downwards.
ACTCGAACTTACTGATAATGATTTCGGTTTCTTTGCCATCCGTGGGCGGACGGCCAGCCATTAGCCAGAGATTGATGCGTGCGTTCTCACCACCAGCGCGGGGAATATCTTGTGTGAAGAGGTGTTGCTGGATAACAAGACTTGGTGTAGGCGGGGTTGTGGAGAGACCTTTTAGACTCTGACAAAAGACGTTGTCCGGCTTCCATGTAAAAAAATGCGCGGACGACTGTAAATCTGGGGGAAGCTGGAAGCGCACGATGTTCTGCGGATGAATATAAGGCTGTACAACGAACTGCCCGTTCTGGTTGTTTGCCTGCCCCCAGCGCGAAACTTCAATATCAATCTCGCGATGGCTGTACGCCGGATCGTCGTCCCATGTAAACATACCCAGTATGACCTGCGGGTCTAAATTGTCCACCGGCGTATTGAGATAGAAACGATAGGTGCCATAACCAAAGCTCCGCACTGAGACTACTTCAGCACAAGACCAGCGGCCGTCGCGCTGGGTCAGGCGCAAATGTAATTGCCCCTGCGCATCAATCCAGACGTTGTCGCTACTGTCGGAGAAATAATTAGGCCCCGGCCCGACGCGCCGGTCACTGGCTTTCACAATCCAGTCATAGCCGGAGAATTGCAATGTCCTCACCGCCGGGCGGGGGCTGGAGGTACCCGCCGGATCAGAGTTCGGCCCCGACCGGGCCGTATCATGCAGAGGTCTGGCTGATGGGCTTGATACTGCGCCACGGCAACTCAGAATTGCCGCTATGACGATAAACACCAAGCCCACAGCTAATGTCTTCTTCATCCTAATCTCGTTTCCCTGAATGATGATTGCTTCACACAAAGCGCATAGCGCTGTGCTTGAGTATCACCGCCGCGCTTAGCGGTCGGCTTCATTGTCGCGCGGCTACTCTGGTTATTGCCAACACAGAGCCAGCGACGTTGGGAAGCGTCCCCGTTGTATCGGGCGGGTTGTAGGAAGTTCTCACCAGTAGCGCCGCATACTCGAAGCCGAGGTGCGTGTTGTTCTCCCACGTCCCGTCATCTTTAATCGGCGTGTCAGACAGGCCAATATAAGGCTGTACATACCACTTGTCGGTGTGCGCGAAGATGACCACCTTATACTCCTGCGCCTGCACGCCGCCGACCGTGCCGGCGATCCGCTCCAACGCATCAGAGCCGGCCCATCTAGGGGGCACGATAGTAATTTGAACAGAAATTTGAATGCTCAGCTTAATCTGGTTGTTTGGGGTTATATCTTTCCGCTTGTCTATTTCATTTACTGCCTTACGAATACCTTTAACAATACTTAGAAACGCTTCGGCCTGATTCGGCCACTTTGTTACAGGTCGCGCACCAACGGGTAAGGCTTGCAGTTTAGCGAAAAGTGCTACCTGCCAATGACATGGGCGTAGGATGACGGGAATCACGCTGGCCTCTCCGGCCTCGTGCCTCTCCATAGCCCGCTTCACTTCAACATCGTAACAGTAGTCCGAAGCTATAAAATCCGCGCTTACAAGCAGCAGGATTATTTTCGCCTTGTTGAGGTGCTCATCAATGTCCTTCGCCCATTCATTCCCTGGCGGAATCATGCGATCATGCCAATCTGTGATCACACCCTCTCGCTTCAAACTAGCCAGATTCGTCACTAATCGATCATACAGTCTTCCATCTTTATGTGAGTAAGAAATAAAGACCTCAATTGGAACATAAGAGGTGAGCACTTCGGGCATCATTTTATCCCTTCCGAAGATTATGGAAACCAAGGGTAAGCACTTCCAAGTCGGGTGTGTCATCACTATGGAAGCTTGCCTGCCGTGACAGAAACAGGGTTGCCGACACATTGGAGATATAGCTTGAGCTAATTATAAATACGGCCGCGTAGCATAACGGTTTCTCCTCGCGAGGTAAGGACTGAGGTCTAAGCCACAGTGCGTGAGACAACTAACAGGCCAGCCTAACACCTTGGTAAGCAACAGAACAATATGCCGAATCCGGGAACGAGTCAATGCTCATTCATTCAGCCAAATGAGCCGTCGAACCTGATCATACTAGGACAGCAACTCGCGTTGAGTGGGGAACCCATGTTCAAAGTTTTGCTGGTGCGCTTTGGCCCATTTACCTTTGCCGCGCAAACGCCGCGACGAAGAAGCCGTCCGCGCCGTCCCTGTGCGGCCAAGTCCGCACTGCGCCCGTAGCGGTCAACAATTGTGCAGGCGCAGCAACAGGTATGGCGGTGAAATCGGGTTGGGCGGCGAGAAACGCATTGACGACTCCTTCGTTCTCCTCCGGCTCGACCGAGCAGGTCGAATAAACAAGCCGCCCGCCCGGTCGCACTGCCCGCGCCGCATTAGCGAGGATGCGCTGTTGCCGCGTCGCGAGGTCATCGATGTCCGTAGGTTTGAGTCGCCAGCGAATTTCGGGATTGTGGCGGAGCGTGCCCGTACCAGTGCACGGCGCGTCCACCAGCACGCGATCAAATGACTCGTCAGTAAACGGCAACGGTTGTTCGGCATCGAGCGCGACCATGCGAATGCTTGTCAACTTCTGCCGCACGGCCGACTCAACCACAACTTGCAGTCGGTGCTCATAGAGATCGCCCGCGACGACCAACGCACGATCCTCCGCCAGCCCCGCGACGTGCGTCGTCTTACTGCCCGGCGCGGCGCACACGTCGAGTATGCGCTCGCCCGCCCGCGCGCCCAACACGTGCGCGACCAACTGCGACGCTTCATCCTGCGTGTAGACGAGACCATCCTGCACGAGTGCGCGCAACGCCGTCCCGCCCGGCCCCGTCACGACGCGCCAAGCACCCGGCGCGATCTCCGATGCTTGCGCTGCCACACCCGCCGCCCGCAGCCGCGCGACTACATCGGCACTCTCCGCCAGTCGCTCATGCACGCGAAACGCAACCGGCGGCGGCTGATTATTCGCCCGCGCCAGCGCCGCCGCTTCATCTGCTCCGAACGCACTCACCCAACGCGCCAACAGCCACGCCGGATGCGACGTTGAGACCGCCAGCCGCTCAAGCGCATTTGCGATGTGCGCCGCCGGATCGTATGCCGGCTCGCGCGTCGCGCGGCGCAGAACGGCGTTGATAAAACCGGCCGCGCCGCGCAGACCCGCCGCGTGCGCCAGATTCACAGACTCATTCACCGCCGCCGACGCCGGCACGCGCGACAGAAAACGCAACTGATACAAACCCAGTCGCAACGCACGCCGCACTGGCGCGTCTAGCTCCACCACCACCCGCCCCGCGTAGTGCGCGATCAAACTATCCAGCCACAACTGCCAGCGCAACGTACCCAACACAAGCTCATAACAGAGCGCGCGATCTTCCACGCGCAAGTCTGTGGTCGCATGCGCCAACAAAAGGGCCGCAAACGCGCCCTCGTCCTCCACCCGGCCCAAGACGGCGAACGCCACCCGGCGCGCGGGCGAGACTGAACGCGCACCTTGCGGGTCACGTCTGCCCTGCCGTTTTTTGATCACGCGTACCGTCATCATGCAACAAGCGTAGAAGACCGCACGCAAAGACGCAAAGAGAAAGACGCAAAGAAACGGAGCAATCCTTTGCGCCCTGCTTTGCGCCTTTGCGTCTTTGCGTGAGTTATTCGTTCCTCAACCTAGCACTTCGCCGATCTGCACATGCGCGCCGTTCAGAAAATCGCGCGCACTAACGCGTCGTCGCCCTTCCGGCTGCACTTCGAGCAATTGCAACGCCGTGCCGCCAGCGCAGACGACGACGAGTTGATCGCCATGCGCCAGCATAATCTCACCGGCTTGCGCGGTGCCGACGTTTGTCAACAAGTGCCGTGCTTGCCAGATGACCAGTCGCTGATTGCGAAATATCGTATATGCATTCGGCCACGGTTGCAGACCGCGCACGCGCCGCGCGATCTCGACAGCGCGCAACTCGTGCCAATCAATCAAACCATCTTCACGGCGCAAGATCGGTGCAAGGGTCGCCTCTTCATCGTGCTGGGGCCGGGCTTCGATTTCGTCGCGGCGCACAAGCGTCTCGCCCAACAAGTCTGCGCCCAGCCCAGCCAGTCGGGCCAACAACTCCGGCGCGGTCTCCTCGTCGCCAATCAGCGTCGCGCGCTGCAACAGGAGCGCGCCCGTGTCTAAGCCCTCGTCGATCAGCATCGTCGTCACGCCGGTCTCCGCCTCGCCGCGCACGATGGCCCAGTTGACCGGCGCTGCGCCGCGATACTTCGGCAGCAGCGAGAAGTGCACGTTGATGCAGCCCCGACGCGGCGCACGCAGGAATGATACAGGCAGGATGCGCCCGTAAGCGACCACCACGGCCGCGTCCGCATCATGCGCTGCGAACAACGCGCGCGCCTCTTCAGTTTTGATCTTGGCCGGTTGATGGACGGTGAGCTTGTGGGCTAAGGCAAACTCTTTGACGGGCGACGCGTGCAGTTTGTGCCCGCGGCCCGCGGGTCTGTCCGGCTGCGTCCACACGGCCACGATCTCATGCCCGTCGGCAAGGCAACGCGCCAGCGTCGGCACGGCGGATGTGGGCGTGCCCATGAAAACCAGACGCATAGTCAAACTCTTGCTGTTGTGTGTTGGACTGATGGCAGTTCACCGCAGAGACGCAGAGAACGCGGAGAACGCGCAGAGGCTTGCATGGTTTTCTCTGCGCCCCCTCAGCGTTCTCTGCGTCTCTGCGGTGAGTCTTCTTTCCCTACATTAAACTAAAGTCAAAACTAAATAACGTCACGCTTCTCTTGCTGACTGTAACCTGCGCGCACCTTCTCGGCCGACACTTTGGCTTGCATGAAGAGACCGAGGTAGTCGCGCCCGCCCGCCTTCGAGTCCGTGCCGGACATGTTGAAGCCGCCGAATGGGTGTGCGCCGACGAGCGCGCCCGTGCACTTGCGATTTAGATACAAGTTGCCGACGTGGAACTCGCGCCGCGCGCGCGCCAATTTCTCCGGGTCGTTCGAGTAGACCGCGCCGGTCAGGCCGAACTCCGTGTCGTTGGCGACGCGGAGCGCGTCGTCGAAGTCCTGCGCTTTGATGATCGCGAGGACGGGGCCGAAGATTTCCTGTTGCTCGATGGTGTCGCCCGGCTTCACGTCTGCGATGACGGTCGGCTCGATGAAGAAGCCCTGCTCGCCGTCCGCGCCGCCGCCCGCGATGACGCGCCCGCCCTCTGCCTTACCCTTCTCGATGTAGTCGTTGATCGTCTTGAACGCTTTCTGATTGACGACCGCGCTCATGCTCGTCGCGGCTTCGGTCGGATCGCCAACCTGCAACTGCTCCGTGCGCGCGGCGATGCGCTCAAGCATCGCGTCGTACACATCCGCATGTATGATCGCGCGCGAACAGGCCGAGCACTTCTGCCCTTGAAAGCCGAAAGCCGATTGCACTACGCCCGTGGCCGCGTCGTCTAAATCCGTGTCGGCGTCCACGATGATCGCGTCCTTGCCGCCCATCTCGGCGACGACACGCTTGATCCAGATTTGCCCCGCCTGCGTCTTCGCGGCGCGCTCGTTGATGCGCAAGCCCACCTCTTTCGAGCCGGTGAATGCGACGTAGCGCGTGCGCGCGTGGTCAACCACCGTATCGCCAACTTCCGCGCCTGAGCCGGTCATGAAGTTGACGACGCCCGGCGGCAGCCCCGCCTCTTCCAGCAACTCGAAAAACTTGTAGGCGATGGTCGGCGCGTCCGACGAAGGTTTCAAGACGACGGTGTTGCCGGTGACAACTGATGCGACCGTCATGCCCGCCATGATCGCCAAAGGGAAATTCCAGGGCGGGATGACGACGCCGACGCCGAGCGGAATGTAGTGCAACTCGTTCTGCTCACCCTCGATCTGCACGAGCGGTTGCGGCCCGGCGTAGCGCAGCAGCTCGCGCGCGTAGAAATCGCAGAAGTCTATGGCCTCAGCCGTGTCGCCGTCGGCTTCCGCCCAAGTCTTCGCCACCTCGTAAACCATCCACGCCGAAAACTCGTGCCGCCGCTCGCGCAGCAGAGTGGCGACGCGAAACAACAGGTCAGCGCGTTGCTGCGGCAACGTCCGCGACCAAGTCTTGAACGTCTTATCGGCGGTCTCGACCGCGCGCCGCGCCAACTCTTCCGTCGCCTTCTGAAACCGTCCGACCACTTCGGTCTTGCGCGCCGGGTTCGCGCTATCAAACGTGCGCCCCGTCTTGATCCGTTCGCCGCCGATCACGAGCGGATATTCGCGTCCTAACTCAAGCCTTACCTTATCCAACGCCGCGCGCATGGCTGCTGCATTCTCCGGTTGGCTGAAATCCGTCAAGGCTTCATTTTTAAATTCGCTCTGCATGATTGCTCCTCATAGTAAATTGAGTCAGTACCGCCTGCGGTAGCGGGCGGGTCTGGATACGCAACTAACACCCGCCCGCTACCGCAGGCGGTACTGACCCGGCCTTTGTTGCACTCAATTATTTTTGCCGGCATGTTACCACACTCAAAAGCAAAACGCGGACGCGCGCTTTAAGGGCGGCGACCGCGTTGGACAAATAACTTTTCTTTAACTTAGACCCACTTGCCGGTCTTAGCCAGCTTGCGCATCTTACGTTTGACCATCTCGCGCTTTAGTGGTGTGGTGTGGTTGATAAAGACAATTCCGTCGCAGTGGTCTGTCTCGTGCAACATGCAGCGCGCGGTCAACTCCATGCCGTCCAACTCGAACGCTTCACCGCGCGCGTCCTGTGCCGCGACGACCGCGCGCAAAGAGCGCTGCACGGAAAAGTAGACGCCGGGAAACGACAGACAGCCCTCGTCGCCCGTCTGATCGCCCTCGACGCGCAACACCGTAGGATTGACGAGCGCGATCTTCTGCGCCGGGTCTTGCCCGCCCGAACAATCCATCACAAACAGCCGCTTGGCGACGCCGACCTGCGGCGCAGCGAGGCCCACACCGCGCGCCGCGTACATCGTCTCGAACATATCCGCGACCAGCTTTTGCAGCCGCTCGTCAAACTCCACCACCGGCTCGCCCGGCGACTCCAACACAGGGTCTGGGTATTTCACAATCTCCAACAGTGCCATCTTTAAAATCCCTTGCGAGGTTGATTGCCGCGCTGGTTAGATGCGGCGCGGGACGAGATTGTACGACAGACGCGACGACGCTTGCCAGCGCACCGCCTGTTCAATATGCGCGCAACTGTGCGCGATAACCGTCGAAGTTGCGGCGCATCTCCGTGAGACTGTCGCCGCCGAATTTTTCGCGCATGGCGGCGGCGAGCACTAATGCACACATGCTTGCGCCGATGACACCGGCGGCGGGCACGGCCGTTACGTCCGAGCGCTCGAAGGCCGCAGACTCGGGCTGTTTGGTGTCGATGTCAACGGAGCGCAGAGGGCGTCGGAGCGTCGAGATCGGTTTGAGGAAACCGCGCACGCGCAGTTCCGCGCCGTTGGTGATGCCGCCTTCGAGACCGCCGGCGCGATTGGTCTGCCGCGTGAAGGCACGCGCCGCGTCGTCGTAAAAGATTTCGTCGTGCACCTGCGAGCCGGGTAAGGAGACGGCTTCGACGCCTGCGCCGATGCTGACCGCCTTCACGGCCGGGATGGACATAATGGCCTGCGCCAGACGTCCGTCCAGCTTTGCGTCCCAAGACGTGTGCGCGCCGAGACCAGCGACGATATTGTGCGCGACCACTTCAAAGACGCCGCCGAGCGTATCGCCCGCGCGCTTCGTCTCGTCGATCAAAGCCATCATGCGCGCTTGAGCTTCGCTGTCCGCGCAGCGCAACGGCGCATCGTCAGGGATGGCGGCGATGTCCGCCCAAGCAAGTTCGAGCGGTTGTTCGGGCACGCCGCCGAGTTGGACGACGTGACTGCGCAGCTCTATGTCGAACGCGGCGAGCAACTGTTGCGCCAACGCGCCGCACGCGACACGGGCCGCCGTCTCGCGCGCCGAGGCGCGTTCCAGTACGTCGCGCAGATCGCGCGTGTCGAACTTCTGTCCGCCCGCGAGGTCTGCGTGACCGGGGCGCGGCCGTCCGACCCGGCGCGCCTTCTCCGGCGCGACTGCGCGTGCCTCCGCCGACATCACATCTGTCCAGTTGGCCCAATCTTTATTCTCAATCAACAACGCGACCGGCGAGCCGAGCGTGCGCCCGTGCCGCACGCCGCTAATGATCTCCGCGTGGTCGCGCTCGATCTTCTGTCGCCCGCCGCGCCCGTAGCCCCACTGCCTCCGCGCCAACTCGCGGTCGATCAATTCGCCGTCAACGGGCAGACCGGCCGGCAACCCTTCAACGATTGCGACCAACGCGCGCCCATGCGACTCGCCTGCGGTAGTGAAACGAAGCATAAAGGCAGTGACGAGTGACGAGTAACTACTATCCTTTATTTGTCGCTTGTCTCGTCCAGTAATTCTTCCGCGAAGATGTTACCACGCCCAAGGATGGAGGCTGGATCGAAGGCGCGTTTGAGCGCGGCCATCTGACGCAAGTGTTCGTCGCCGTAGAGGGCGCGCAGATAATCGCGTTTGAGTTTGCCGACGCCGTGCTCGGCCGAGATCGTGCCGCCTAGCCGGATGGCCCGCGTGATGAACTGTGCGTAAGTTGTGCGCGCACGCGCCGCTTCCGTTTCGTTGCGCGGGAGGATGTTGACGTGGACGTGATTGTCGCCGATGTGGCCGAAGATGACGTATTGCAGACCGCTCGCGCGCAAAGTCGTTTGATAGAAGTCGAGCATGGCGGCGAACGCTTCGTCGGGCACACACATGTCGGTCGAGACCTTGCGCTGTTCGTGCCGTGTGAGCCATTCGTTGACGAGCACGGGCAGGCTGTGCCGAAACTCGCGCAGCCGCGTTTGATCTTTTTCGTCGGTCGCAAACCATGATTCATCGAGCAAGGCGTGATGTTCTTCGAGCAGCGCCAGCCAATCGCGCAGCAACTGCTCTTCGGTCGGCGCGTCGGTCTCCTGTTCAAAGAAGATCGCGCCGCAGGCTTGCGCGGGCACGCGCGGCTCGTGGGCGCGCAAAAATTTGAGCGCCTCTGCGTCGAAGTATTCAAGCGCGCGCGCGTCCAGTCCGCCCACGCTTCGGGCCGCACGGGTCTGCAACGAACGCGCCCGCGCAGTGCGCACGAAAGCGAGCAGATCGGTGTCGGTCTGAAAGAAGACGACGCCGCTCAGCGCGCCGGCTGGTTTCGACAAGAGCGTCGTTTCGATTTCGGTGATGACCCCGAGCGTACCTTCGCTGCCGATGAAGAGATCGACGGCGTCCGCGTGCGGCGCGACGTAATAACCGGCGACGTGCTTGCGCGTCTGCGGCATCTGGTAGTCGGGCAACTGCGCTTCGATGTGACGCCCGCGCGCGAGCGGGATGTGCAGGCGACCGTGTTCGTCTGCCTGTACCTCGTCGCGCCGGAGATCGAGTATGTCGCCGGTCGCAAGGACGACTTGCAAGCGGCGCACGTAGTTGCGCGTCGGGCCGTATTTGAATGTGCGCGCGCCCGACGCGTTCGTCGCCACCGTGCCGCCCATGTAGCAACTCCACTCGGTCGGGTCGGGCGGATAGAACAGCCCGCGCGCCTCGACCGCGCGCCGAAAATCCGCGAGCGTGACGCCCGCGCCGACAGTGGCCCGCCCGCCGTGCTCCTCTTTAACGATCTCGCCGATTTGGTTGAGCTTGTCCGTCGCTAACACGACACCGCCGAACGGCACGCGCCCGCCGACGATGCCTGTGCCTGCACCCGCGACGGTGACCGGCGTGTGCGCGGCCGTTGCTTCGGACAGTATGGCCGCCACCTCTTCTGCGCTCTGCGGCCAGACGACGCGCGCCGCATGACCGCCCGCCAAGTTGCTGGCGTCCGTCAGGTACGTCTGCACTTGCTCGCTTTGGATGGAGGGTGACATGCAGTTGCTCAGACCGCCGTCAGTTCGCGCTCGCGCAGATATTTGATGCGGTCGCGCAACTCTGCGGCGCGCTCGAACTCCATCGCTTTGGCGGCGACGCGCATCTCGCCGTCGAGCCGCGCGATAGTCGCTTGGATGTTGGCGCGCGAATAGTCTTCGAGGGCTTCGAGGTCGAGCGGCACTTTGAAGTAATCGGCCTCGTAGGCGGTGACGAGCGTGGACTCGATGGACTTGATGATGGTCTGCGGTGTGATGCCATGCTCGCGGTTGTATTCAATTTGGATCGCGCGGCGACGCTCAGTCTCGCCGATGGCGCGGCGCATCGAGTCGGTCATCTTGTCCGCGTAGAGAATTGCTTTACCGCTACTGTGGCGGGCGGCGCGGCCGATGGTCTGAATCAAAGAGGTCTCGGAGCGCAGGAAGCCTTCCTTGTCGGCGTCGAGGATGGCAACGAGCGAGACTTCGGGCAGGTCGAGACCTTCGCGCAAGAGGTTGATGCCGACGAGCACATCGAACTCGCCGCGTCTGAGGTCGCGCAGAATTTTGATCCGCTCCAACGTCTCAATGTCCGAATGCAGATAGCGCACGCGCACGCCGACCTCGGCGAAGTAGTCGGTTAAATCCTCTGCCATCTTTTTCGTCAAGGTCGTGACCAGCACGCGCTCGTTGCGCTCGGCCCGTTGGCGACATTCTTCGAGCAGATCGTCGATCTGCCCTTTGACGGGTCGCACATCGACTTCTGGATCAGTCAAACCGGTTGGGCGGATCAACTGCTCGACGTGCTCGCCGCCGGTCTTCGTCAACTCATAAGGGCCGGGTGTGGCGGAGACGTAGATCGTCTGCCCGACGCGCTCTTCAAACTCGGCGAAGTTGAGCGGGCGATTGTCCATCGCCGACGGCAGACGGAAGCCGTATTCGACAAGCGTGCGTTTGCGCGATTGGTCGCCGTTGAACATGCCGCGCACCTGCGGCACGGTCTGGTGCGATTCGTCGATCACGACCATCGTATCTTTGGGCAGATAATCAAGGAGCGTCGGCGGCGGCGCGCCGGGCGGCTTGCCGGTCAGGTGACGCGAGTAGTTCTCGATGCCGCGACAAAAGCCCATCTCCTTCATCATCTCAAGGTCGTACATCGTGCGCTGGTGCAGGCGCTGCGCTTCGACGAGCTTGCCTTCCTGAATCAGCTTCGGCTCCCACCAGTCAAGCTCCTCGCGGATCGTCTTGAGCGCGCGCTTGACCGTTGACTTCGGCATCACGTAGTGCGTCTTCGGATAGATGGGCACGCGCGCGGTGTGCTTCTGTAAGACTTCGCCGAGCAACGGATCAATGGTCGAGATAGTGTCAACTTCATCGCCCCACAACTCGATGCGATAAGCCTGATCCTGATAACTCGGATAGACCTCGACGATGTCGCCGCGCACGCGGAATGAGCCGCGATCAAATTCGATATCCGAGCGTTCGTACTGCAACTCGACGAGGCGTTGCAGCAGTGCGTCGCGGCTCGTCTTCAGGCCCGGCTCGATGAAGAGCAGCATGTTGTAGTAGGCGTCCGGATCGCCCAGCCCGTAGATGCACGACACGCTGGCGACGACGATCACGTCGCGGCGCTCGAACAGTGCGCGCGTCGCCGATAGACGCAGGCGGTCGATCTCTTCATTGATCGTCGCCTCCTTTTCAATGTACGTGTCGGAGGCGGGCACGTAAGCCTCCGGCTGATAGTAGTCGTAGTAGGAGACGAAGTACTCGACCGCGTTTTCAGGAAAGAAGTGCTTGAACTCCTGATAGAGCTGTGCGGCAAGCGTCTTATTGTGCGCGATGACGAGCGCGGGGCGCTGCGTCCGGTCGATGACGGTGGCGACCGAGAAGGTCTTGCCACTGCCCGTGATGCCGAGCAACACTTGATGCTGCGCACCCTCGTCGAGACCGCGCACCAACGCCTCAATCGCCTGCGGCTGATCGCCCTGCGGCGTGAATTCCGATCTTAGTTGAAAGCCCATGATGACAAATGAAAAGTGACGGGAGGCAGGTATTTTAACCTGTCGCCCGTCACCTGTCACTTATCGCCGCTTTTTCTTCTTGGCAGTCTGTTTTGAGGGTAGTCGCTTATGCTCGGCTTGTAGTTTGAGGGCCAGATTCTCGCGGGCGTCTTCCTCATGTTGCGCGAGGGCGATTAGTTGACTTTGAAGTTGCACGACGGCCAGAGATAGCCGATGCAATTCCTCTCGTAGCTCCTTGATCTCTGTGCGGTTGCGTTCCGAGTCGCGGGCTAACGTGAGGGCCGCCGTAATGAAGTCAAGTAATCGTCGCTACATGACTACGCTTCAGGTAGGCGGGCCTCAATTCGATCGAGCACTTTGCGCGTCTCGCGCTTGAGTCGCCCGATCTCCTTCAACGTGACTTGGGAACGGCGGCGCGATTCCTTCAGTTCGCGCGTGGCGTCGCCGAGTCGGTCGATTACCGAGGGGGGCAGCGCGTCTACAGGCGATGTGGGATCTGTAATATCTCTTAGCACTTCTTCGTAGAGAGTTCGAGCTTCTGCCAAAGCTGCGCGAGCACGCGGGAGCGCATCTATCAGACCCGCGCCACGGCGTGCGATCTTCATGTTTAGCGCCATAATGTTAGGCTCCCTACTTCAGCACCTTATTATGCTAAAGCACGTCTTGCTATATCACGTAGTAATTTATATCACGACTCGAACTCAGTGATACTACATTACCACACATTGCTTCAGGTCGTGTGCTGCGGCTGGCTGCTGATCTGGTAGATGGCTTCCATCACGGCGGAGCGCACTTCGGTCGGGAGCGAGCCGCGCACGGCCAGCCGGCGGAACGAGGGCAGGATTTCGTGTTGCCCCGACAGCGCTAAGAGTTTCACGACCGCGAGGCGCACTTCGTTCTCCGGGTGCGTCTCGATGGCGTGAATGAGCGGCCCGGTCTCGCCCGCCTTGGCCATTAGGAACAGGAGCGAGAAGGCGTCGTAAGTCTTGTCGCGACTCTCGCCCGTCAGATTCGAGACGGCTTCGTCGGCGAGGCCCGACGCAGAGATAGCTGTGCCGATGCGGCGGCGGCGTTCGGGCGGCGCTTCGCGCAGGGCGCGCGTGAATGAATCGGCGCGGTCGTCGGCGAGCGTGTAGAGGGCGCGGGCGGCGGCGTCGCGCACCTCCGGCGCGGAGTCGTCGAAGGCGGCGCATATCTGATGAAAAGCTTCGTCCGTGTTGAGCCGCGCAAGCGCCAGCACAGAGGCGGCGCGCTCGCTCACGTCTTCGCTTTCCAGCCGGAGTTGAATCGCCTTCGGAATGATTGACAGGCGCTCCTCTTCCGCGCCGGGCAGATCGATCTGTTTTTGCTCCGCCGTCGCCTGCGCCGGCGCGGCTGGTGGCTCAAGCCCTGCTTCAGCAGTGTCAGACCAAGCATCCGGCGCATGCTCTTCAACCTGTGCGTCGAACGAGACGCGCTGCTCCGTGGTGGGCGTGACCACTGTGGTCGCGGCGCTCGTCGGCTTGTGCTCTTCAACGTCTACGTCGATCCAATCGTCAGCCGGCGGCGCACTCGGCGTGAAGACGAACTCGGTGATCGCCTTCGTCTCCGGCTCCGCTTCGGCCACGGGCGGCTCAACCTCGCCCACATCCGTGATGGCCGGCTCGGTAAAGTCTGCTCTTAGCTCGCGCCAAATCTCCGACGCTTCGGGCACGACCGGCGTGGCGGCGCTCAACTCAGGCGCGACAGATGTATCCGCTGCGCTTGGCTCTTCTGCGCTGACCGGCGCAGCCGCTTCCACTGATGGAGCGGTCAACTCCGCAAGCTCAGTCTGCTCGATAACTTCAGGCGGCGCGACAGCGCTCGCTGCCAGCAGAGACTCGGCGAGCACAGGCTCACGTGACGGCTCGACACTCGCATCTGCCGCCGCGCTAATCTGTGTCGGCTCAGCAGTGGCTTCAGAGACCGGCTCAGGCTCAGCTTCAGTCTCGACCGCCGCCGCGCTTTCAATTGTGGGCGCAACGTCAGGCAGGACTTCAGGCGCGGGTGTGGGCGCGACAGATGGCGCTTCGATGGTGCTGTCTGCGGCCGGCAGGATGATCCGCGCGATCTCTTGTGTCATCTCCTCGTCGGAGACTAATTCTGTTTCGGTGGGCGGCGCTGGCTCGACTGCTGTCGGCGGTGCAGTCTCGATGTACGCCGGCTCGACTGACTCTTCTGTTATAGCCGGTTCGAGTTGCTCTGGCTCGGCGGCCGGTGCAAACGTCGGCGCGGCCGGCGGCTCGCTCACAGGTGCAAGCACTTCGGCGACGGCGCTGGCCTCTATGGCCTGCTGGATCAGTTTGCGCGGGACTTGCGCCGATGTTTCGCGCCAGCGCAGGGCTTCGAGGGCCTTCGTGGCTGTGGGGTCTTGCAGTTCCGTGAGCGCCTCGACCGCTGCGCGGCGGACTTCGGGCGCGGGGTCTTCCAGCGCGGCGACGAGATGCGGCGTGGCCGCTTTGTCGCCCACCAGCCCGAGTGTGCGCGCGGCGGAGGCGCGTTGCTTTGGTTCTTCGGCCGTGCGTAGGTCGCGCGTCGCATCATCGAAGTAGCCGTGCTTGAGGAAGGCGGTGCGGGCGCGCGCGCCATGTGTCTCTTCGCTCTCGGTCGCCAGCGCCGTCATAAGTTCGGCGGCGACGAGTTGCCGCGTGCCCGCGTCGGGCGAGCCGATCAGCGCTTCGTCGTAGTCTTCGCCGGCCAGTAGTTTTCTTGTCTCTTCGGCCGCGCGGTCGGAAGTTGTGCTTAGCTGTGCGTCGGCAGTCGCCAATGCAGCCGCGCCGGTTGCGGCCAGCAATGCGGCCGTCGCCGCGGTTGTCGCGCCCGCTTCAATCGGCGCTTCGACTTCAGGCACAGACGGCGTGGCTGTCTCTTGTGGCTGCGGCGCTTCAGTTAACGTCAGCTTGGCAGCGACGACCGGCGCTGGCTGTCCCGCGCGCCGTCCCTTCTTGCCCTTCTTCCCCTTCTTGCCCTTCCTCGTCTCTGCCGGCGCAACGACGGGCGGTGCAGGCGTGGGCGTCGTTGCTGTCGGCACAGGCACGACGGGCGGGACGGTGGCAACGGGCGTTGCCGGTGTGACCGGCTTGATCGGTTCTTTAGCCGGGAGGGCCGGCTTGGGTGTCTCTTTCAGTGCCACAACCTCGTCGGCGGGCGACAACGATGCGCGTCTTTCGCCACCACGCGCGAAGACGAAGAGGAGGAGACCGCCCAGCGCGAACAGAGCGAGCAGCAACCAAGGCCAGTTGCGCAAGACAGTCGTGCCGATGCTAACGGAGGTCGCGGGCGCGGATGCGTTCGTCGCGATGGCGACGGGCGCGGCCGGCGTCGTTTGTAATTGCGCTATTTGCACCGGCGTCGCAGCGGGCGTGGCCGTCGGACTTACTGTCGGGGATGGCACGGCGAGCGTCGGCGTCGAACTTGCTATCGCTGATGGCGTAACGAGCGGCGTGGGCACGACGCCGGGCGGCAGCACGCCGACGGCCGGCGACGGCTTCACACCGGGCGTCGGCCGCACCGTGGGTGCGGGCGTTGCTACGCCGGATAATTCGGGCGGCGTGCGCGGCGTGGGCTGCGCGCTGGCCTGATTCGTATTCGTCTGTGGCGCGCCGACCTCGGGCGCGCTGAACTGGACGACGAGCCGGTTGAATCTTTGATCGACGTGCGCCGACGCGCCCGGTTGGAGTTTGAACGACAAGACCACGTCCTGCCCGCGCCGCTGCACCTGCGCGCCTTCAAAGCCGCGCCCGCGCACGCCGCCAACGCCCTTCGCGTTGGCCTGCGGGATGACGACATAGAAGCGGTCGCCGCTGCGATAAGCAGAGTAGTCGTTGAGCGCGGCGTCGGAGGCAATCGTCACCTTCGAGCCGCCGGGCGCGTCGCTGCTCGACATGCCGACGATGCTCTTGCCCGGCGCTTTCGGCGCGGTGTTATCGTTCTGCTGCGCGTGGGTTGCGAGCGCACACAGGCAGACAAGTAACATCAGGGCACAGACGTGCCGCAAGCGGTGGAGGGGCGGGGTTGTTACTGTATTGTGCATTGCTGTGTCACGAGGGTTGAACGGCGCGTGTCTGGACGGGCGCATTATGCAATAGCCGCTACCCTCTAGTCTAGAGAGTCCGGAGAGTCCAGAGAGTGTGGAGTCTAAAGACCAAGTGCTTTTGACTCTCCAGACTCTCCAGACTCGCTAGACTCTCCGGACTCATTTATTCGACCGACGCGTGGTCGTCGCGATAGATCGCTTCGAGGATGCCGTTGCGCAGTTTCTCCGGCACGTCCGCCCCAAGCGCAAGCTGGCGCAGACGCTTCGTCACATTGGGTTGCCCCTGTAGCGCGAGCAGCCGCGCGGCGGCCAGTCGCACGCCCACCTCGCCCGATTGCTCGACGACCGTGAGGATGGTCTCCAGTTCGCCCGCATTGATCACGAGCGAGAGCAGCGAGAACGCTTCATAAGCTTGCCGGCGATCTTCGCTCGCCAGTCGATCCAGAGCCTTGCGCGTCAGCCCCGCTTGCCCGCAGGCCCGCGCGATCCGCTGCAGCAACTCCGCGTCGCCCGACTCGATCACGCGTACGTAAGCGTCTGCGCGATCAAAACTCAGACGCGAGAGCGCACGCGCCGCAGCCGCACGCACTTCGCGCGCCTCGTCTGCCATAGAGATGAGCACGGCGGCGAACACGGACTCGTGCCCAATGATGCCGAGACTGGTGACGGCGGTGGCGCGCACGGTCGAGTTCGCGTCGTCGGCCGCGAGGGCCGCGAGCGCATCGACCGAGCGTTGCACTTGAAACTGCGCGAGCTGCTGCGCCGCCGCGTTGCGCACTTCAACGTCCGTGCTGCCGAGCCGATCCAGCGCCTCGATGAGCGTGTGGTCTTCGAGCCATTCCGGCAGATGCTCGATCTGAGCAACCGGCTCAAGCCCGTCTATGTCGCCCGTGAACGAGCTACCGTTGAGCAAACGGCCGTGCGCATCAACCTCGCCCACGTCAATGCAATCCACCGAGCAGGCGCTCAAGGCGCGGCCCAAAAGCGGCGCAGGCAGTTCCGGGTGCCTGCGCGCGAGGTCGAGCAGCGCGCCGATAGCCGAAGGCAGCCCCAACGCGCCGAGGCTCGACACTGCTTCAGTGCAGACGACCGGCTCAGGATCGTGCAGGGCTTCGAGCAGGAATGGTAGCGACGTGGCCGCGCCGACCTGACCGAGCACGCGCGCCGCCATCGTGCGCTCGTAAGCATCTGAAGCCAACAGCAGCGCTGCGCTCTGCCGCGCGACGAAGCCGTACTCTTCGAGCGCCATGCGCGCGCGCCGGCGCTCAGGTTCGCCGAGCATGTTCGATTGCAGCGCCTTCAAGAGCGATGTCTCGACCGCGCGCCGATCATCTATTGCACGGGCCGCGAGCACCTCGATGCTGTGCGGCTGACCTTGAATCAACTTCTCCACTTCCTGATCGATCCGAAACGCGCCGAAGACGACAGCCGGCGTGTGCGTGAAGCTGTGCGGTCTACGCTCCTGCTTATCCGCCGCCGTTGGTGCGGGCGTAACGACAACCTGCACGCCGCTCAACTTGTCGTTGGCACGCCGACCCCAATTCCGGCGGCGCTCATCTTTACTGCGCCGGTCGCCGTGCGGATGCGGCTCAAGCCCGACCGCGCTGGGCGCGACTATCGCCTCTGTCTTTGCTTCATGTTTGCTCAAAGACTTCGCGGCCGGCTTCGTCAAGGCCGTCGAGGTCTCTACCTTTTCGACATCTTCCCAACCTTCGCGCGCCGCCTTGCGCCGCCGACGATAGATGAACGCGAACGCGCTCAAGCCCCCAATGGAGCACACGCCCAAGATCATCAGCCAGTACGTCCAGCCTGACGACACATCCGCGCTCGCTGTCGCTTCGACCTGCACGGGCGCGACCGGCTGCTGTACAGCAGTCTGCACCGGCGGCGTGTTCAACTGCGCCACGTCCGACGGCGCGACGACCGCTGGTTGATTACTCTGCGTGGGCTGAGCGCCGTTCTGATAGGACGAGGGCAGCATGTTCTGCGCATGCTGCGAAGTATTGGCCGCCGCGCGGCTCTGCTGCGCATCAACCGGAGCGCTCGCCTGTGCTTTGACATTGCTCGTCGGCGCAACATCCTGCGCGCCCGTCTGCTTGCGCTTGCCCGACTCACGTGTCTCGACTGCGCTATCAGCTTGTGCGCTCGCGTTTCTCTCTCTGCGCACCGATTGTTCACTGCGCTCGCTCACGGCCGGTTGCACCGGCGTAGCGTGCGCCTGCCGCACCTGCGTGGATTTCGTCTCTGTGCCTGCTTGCAGCCCGCCGCCCACGACCAGATCGAGCTGGTTGAAGCGCGGTTGCACGTAGACGTTGCCGCCCTGTTTGACCGGCACGACTACCTCAAGCGAATCGCCCACACGCCGCGCCTTCACGCCGCGCGGCAGCGCAGAGCGCAGCGCGCTCTGCCCCTTGTAGACGACCACGTGGAAACCTTCGTCGTCCTGCCACGTCTGCGCCCGCGTGAGCGTAGAGTCGCCGGAGATCGAGACGACCGCATCAGCGCCCTTCGTCTTCGTCGTCACGTCGGTGACGTTGACAGGCGTCTCGCTGCTCGCGCGTTGCGCCTGTGGCGCAGTCACTGGCCAGAATACGAAACTCAGGCCGAGTGCGGCGAGGGCGACGCCCCAACGGAGGCTGCGAGATTGTTTAAGTCTTAGTTCACGCATGAGAGTTCAACCTTGTAGCTCGTGCTAAAGCGGCAGCCCGTTCCGCGCGAAAGCTTGCAGCGTTGAACGGGTTCGTCCGGGTCGGTTGCGACCGAGACGATGATCTGCTTTGGGTTTGGAATCGCTGCCCGGCCTTGCTGAAGTTTGGCCGCGGCAGCAATGTTTGGAGAGGAGTGCCCTTCGGCGTCGAGGCGCGTGGCGGTCGCTTACCGCTGCTCGTCGCTGAACTTGTAACCGATGCCCCAGACGGTCAAGACCATCTGCGGGTTCTCCGGGTTATCTTCGATCTTGGCGCGCAGCCGGTTGATGTGTGAGTCAATCGTCCGGTCGTAGCCTTCGTAAGAATAGTCCCAGATTTTTTCCAGCAGGTACTTGCGCGGGAAGACGCGGCCAGGATTCGAGGCGAACAAGCGCAGCAACTCGAACTCCTTCGGCGTCAACTCGACCTGCCGGTCGCCAATCGTCACCTCGCGTTTGGCCGGGTCGATGCGCAGCTTGCCGCGCGTGATCGGCGCTTCGTCCGCGGGGGTCTCGCTCCGCGTGCTCGCCTGCACGCGCCGGAGCACGCTCTTGATCCGGGCTTCCAACTCGCGCAGAGAGAAAGGCTTGGTGATGTAATCATCCGCGCCCATCTCCAGCCCGAGCACTTTATCAACCACGTCGTCTTTGGCCGTCAGCATGAGGATCGGGATGTACGGCGCTTTCTCGCGCAACTCGCGACAGACGGCGAGACCATCCATCCGCGGCAGCATGAGGTCGAGCACGACAGCGTCAGGCCGGTCAGCGAGCGCGGCTTGCACGCCCGCGACGCCGTCTCCGGCCGTCGCTACGTCATAACCGGCGCGTGAGAAGTATTCGCCAATGGCGGTCGAGATGTTCTCGTCGTCTTCGATGACGAGCAGCGCGAGCTTGCGGTCTTGCGCCTGCGGCTCATCGCCGTCCATCTCGGCTCGTACTCTGTTAACGGCAGACTTGGTTGACATCGGGGCGTATTGTGCGTAGGAGCGAACCCGTCGGCTCGCGGGGCTGAAAGATCGGAAGCAGTCGACACGCTCCCAACCATACAGAACTATAACAGGACAAACCGCTTAAACTCAAGCATTAAGTTGACCAGTATTTCCCGGCGGGCCGGAAACGTCAAAGATTAGAGGATAAAAAGGATAGTCCGCCACGCTAATCTTCGTGCGCGCGGTGCAGTTAGGTACGCAAAACGCACCCCGCCTCCTGCTCTGATGAGCGTCTGACCTCTCTGGCGCTCCCTTTGCACTCTGCCTAGTGACCGAGCACTTGCTTCTGTCGCAGACGCGCTTCGACCTGCGCCGCGAACGCTTGCAGGTCTGCGCTGCTGACGAGTTTGTTGACGACCGAGAGCATATCGCGCAAGCCCTTCAAGCCCTGCTCGTCGTCGAGCGTATAGATAGTCTCGGCCGTGGCGACACCCAACGTGATGTCGCTGTTCGCGAAACTCTGCTGCAACGTCTTGAGCAGCAAGGGCAGGACGCGCGGATCGTTTTTGCCGGCCCCGCCGAGCAGATAGATGGCCGCCTTGCGCACCTCGGTCGAGTGCCCCGGCCCGGCGTAACTGATGGCGAGTTCGACCGCGCGCTTGTCGGCCAACTCGGCCAGTCCGTTCAAGCTCGCCGCCTGCGTCCGCTCGCGCCACGACGGCGTGGCGAGCAGTTTAACGAGCGCGTCATACGCGCCCGGCGTTTTCGTCTTGCCGAGCGCCTCGGCCGCTGCGCTGACGACCGTGTAGCTTTGATCGCTCAACGCTTGCTGGAAGAGGCTCGCAAGCTTCAGATCGCGTGCGTCGCCAAGCGCGGCCAAGGCGCGCGCACGCACCTTTGGGTTCTCGTCCTTCGTCGCTGCCAATAAACTTTGCCGCACGCTCTCGCCTTGCAAATTGCGCAACGCGCTCGCAGCTTCATAGCGCACGCCCCAGAACTTATCGGCGGTCAAGGCCGCGCCGAACGCATCAGCGATTCGACGCTGCTCCGCTTCCGTCGTGCCCACTGCCCGCAGCGCCGCCTGCAAATGTTCAAGCGCCCAGATGCGCCCCAACACATCCTCGTCATGCGCTAACTGGTAGAGCAACTCATTGGTCGGCTTCTCGAAGATCAGTTGCTTGATGAGCGTACTCTGATAATCGAAGTTGACGAGGAGCGGTTTGCCGTCCACCTTGAAATCGAACGACTGCTCAACGACCGGCGCGACTGCTCGGCGCTCGACGCGCACGCCTTTAGCTGTGCCGATCTCTATCTCAACAGGCGTCTGAAAATATGTGACCTGCGGATATGCGTTCGCCGGATCGGGCTGCTGCTCCTGGCGCACAGTGAGCGTCAAAATCTGCTTCCGCTCGTCGTACTTTTGCGTGACGCGGAAGACGGGATGCCCCATCTTGTACACCCACTCGTCAAAGAACCAATCGAGCTTCTGCCCGGTCGCTTCCTCCATCGCGCCGCGAAACTGCGCCGTGTCCACCGGCTGATGTGCGTACTTCGTTAAGTAATGATTGAGCGCGCGCCACCAGTTCGCTTCGCCGACGATGTGCCGCAGCATGTGCAGCACCGCGCCGCCGCGCTGGTAGGCATAAACATCAAAGACCGCTTCCGGGTCGTGATAGTTGGGCGTCACGACGGGCCGCCGGAAGCCTTTCCGCCACGCGTCGAAGTACGCGGACTGATCCGCGCGCACATCGCCATAAAGAAATTCATCGCGCCCCAGCAGGTGTTCGTTCCACAACGCCTCGAAGTAGGTGGCGAAACCTTCATTGAGCCAGAGGTCGGCCCAATCGCGACAGGTCACATCGTCACCGAACCACTGGTGCGCGAGTTCATGTGATTCAAGACTGTCGCTCGTCTGATCAAGCTCCGTGCGCGCGTCGTGGATCATCGTGTCGGTCTGCGTCGTGGCCGAGATGTTCTCCATGCCGCCGGGAAAATTGTGCACCATCACCTGCGCGTACTGGCTGTAAGGATATTTGACGCCCGTCTGCTCCGAGAAGAAACGCACCATGTCCGCGAGCCGCGCGGTCGTCAACTTCCCTTCCGCGACTTCGCTCGGATAGACATAGCTGACGACGGGCACGCCCGCGTAAACTTGTTCAACTGATGTGTACTCGCCGACGACAATGGACGTGAGATAGTTGGCGTGCGGCTGCTCCATCAACCAATGGAAGGTGCGCGTGTTGTCCGCATTCTCTTGCACGCCGACGAGCCGGCCGTTGGAGACGACGGTCAACGGGCGCTCGACTGTGGCGACGAGTTCCGAAGTCGCGAAATCGTCCGGGTGATCGTAGGCCGGGAACCAGAGATGATTGAACTCGCTCTCGCCCTGCGAATAGATCTGGCGGCGGCTCAGAGGGTCGGCCGGCGACGGCTGATTGAAGACAAGCCCGCGCGCGTAGTTGCCGCTGCCGAGTTCCTTGACGCGCCCGTTGGTCTGATACGTGATGACGACCGATAGTTCCTCGCCCTTCGCGTAAGCGCGATCCAGTTCGACGCGCAGCTTCTCGGCGCTTGCGTCCGCTTCATATTTGAGTGCAACGCCCGTGCTCGTCTGCACGGCGGTGTATGTCATATTCGCCGCGTCTAACTCTACGCGCCGGAAATCGGCGGCGAGCGGCGCGAGCGTAAGCGTCGCCGTGCCCGACGCTTGTTCGCGCGCCCAATCGAAATGCAGATCGAGTTTGACGTGGCGCAGATCGTAATCGTGGCCGGGGATGCTGCGCGGCGCTGGCAATGCGGGCGCGGGATTCTGTGGGGCAGCGCCTGGCATCGTCTGTGCCTTGCTGCCTGCTGTCCCGGTCAACGAGAGCAAGACAAGCATGAAAGCGATCAGAGGGGCGCACAAGCGGCGCATCGACTTCGACACTATGTTCTCCTGAGCAAGTCCGAACTAGCTGCTGCTACCACACGTTTGTAAAGCAACGGACACGGAAGATCAAATGCGTCACACATAGCGCATGAATACGCTTTAGACCATTTTTATTTACACTTGCCCGCGCTCGTTCGCCGCGCACTTTCTCAGTCTTGACAAACCAGCGTAGCGCGCGCACAATCCCGCGTCGCTACATGCGCGCCGCGTGCGCAACTAAATCAAGCCGGCCCCCGAATCAAACGAACAGACATGAGCGCCCTCTCGCCAGTCAACGAGACATCATTCACCGATCTCGAATTAGTGCGGCGCGGCAAGGTGCGCGACGTGTACGCGGTCGAGGCCGAACGCCTGCTCGTCGTCGCCACGGATCGCATCTCCGCTTTCGACTGCATCCTGCCGACGCAAGTGCCGCGCAAAGGTGCAGTGCTCACCGCGCTCTCGCGCTTCTGGTTCACACGCCTCGCGCACATCACACCGCACCATTTGCTCACAACTGATGTCGCGCAGATGCCGGCACAGCTTAGTCGGCACGCGGACATGCTGCGCGGGCGGGCGATGCTCGTCGAGCGGACGGAAGTGTTTCCGGTCGAGTGCGTCGTGCGCGGTTATCTGGCCGGCTCCGGCTGGAAAGACTACCAATGCACCGGCGAAGTCTGCGGGCACAAGTTGCCGCCGAACCTCAAAGAGTCCGCGCAACTGCCCGCGCCTATCTTCACGCCCGCAACCAAAGCCGAAACGGGTCACGACGAGAACATCAGCGAAGCGCGCATGCGCGCGATCGTCGGCGCGGACGTGACTACGCATTTGCGCGACACAGCTCTCGCGCTCTATCGCGATGCCGAAAGTTATGCGCGTGCACGCGGCATCATCATCGCTGACACGAAATTTGAATTTGGGCGCACACGCAACGGCGCGATCATTTTGATCGACGAAGCACTAACCCCCGACTCGTCGCGCTTCTGGCCGCTCGACAGTTACGAACCGGGGCACGCGCAACCCTCGTTCGACAAACAGTATGTGCGCGATTATCTGGAGACGCTCAACTGGGACAAACGGCCGCCCGCGCCGCCATTGCCGCCCGCCATCGCCGCGGCCACGACGGCGCGCTACCTCGAAGCCTACCGCCTGCTCACGGGGAACGAATTGAAAGAATAGATGTCAGATGCTAGATGTCAGACAGGGCTAACATCTAGCATCTGACATCTGACATCTGCTGTTCCATGACAGTCTTCGATCTCATCGTATTGGCCCTCGTCGGCTCGTCGCTGGTGGCGGGGGCGTTGCGCGGGTTGGTGCGGGCACTGATTGCGACGGGCGCGCTGTTTGTTGGCGTCGTTTTAGCGGCGCGCGGTTATGACATGGTCGGCGCGTGGCTACGCAGTGTCGGGCTGGTCAGTTCAGAGGCGGCGGCGCAGGCGTGTGGGTTTCTGCTGATCGTGGGCGCGGCGTTGGCACTTGGTTTCGCCGCCGGGCAGTTGGTGCGCGGGCGTTTGCAGCGGGCGCGGCTGGGCTGGCTGGATCGAGCCTTGGGTGCGTTGTTCGGCTTAGCGCGGGGCTTGGCGGTCTGCGCCGTCATGTATCTGGCGCTGACCGCGTTTCCCGTCCGCCTCAGCGCCGTCAGCGAAGCGCGCACCGCACCCGTGCTCGCGTTGAGCGCGCAGGCGTTGTCCTACTTAACTTCAAACGAGCTACGGGCGCGTTTTCTGGCCGGCTACCGCCGCGTGCGCGCGTGAGCCGCCAGTAGTAAGCAGAGTTTTATTTACCGCCGGGTGGTTGTACCCATATTCGTTCGCCCCCAGGAGAAGTCATGCAGATGCGTGCCCGCCTTGAAGCCCTGATTGACGAGATGCTCGACGGCCAGATCATGCTTGACGAGGCGCTCTCCGAGTTTGAAAAGCTCTACATACAGAAAGCCCTCTCACGGCATAAAGAGCATCTGTCGCGCACCGCCGCCACGCTCGGCATCCACCGCAACACGCTCTCCAAACGCGTGGCCGATTACCGCCGCCAAAGCCGCCCGGCCCCGGCGGCGAAGAAGCGCGGTAACAGTAAAACCCTCAAACGCAAGGCACGCTGATCAATAGGCGCATACCACCTCGCTCACAACAAATACCTATTAAGACCCGCCAATTTATCCACACCCGATAGAAATCTGAGTGTCCTCGACTCAGATTTCAGCTGCCCGGTTGACAACCACTTCGTGTGCAGTCTATTCTTAGCACTTGCCTGAAGTGAGTGCTAAACGGGTGGTGCTGACCGAGATATACATCTGTCGTCAGCGGTTCTACGGGCAGCACGTCGGCGGGCAAGGAATCAGTTCTGACAAGTATTGCTTACAGCAATCAAAACATCTCAGCAACCACCGGAAAGGAGCATTATGGCTACAAACATCAGACCCCTTCATGACCGCGTGATTGTGCGCCGGATCGAGGAAGGTGAGCAGGTACGAGGCGGGATCATCATCCCGGACACCGCAAAGGAAAAACCGCAGGAGGGCGAAGTGATCGCCGTCGGCGAGGGCAAGTATAAGGAAGACGGCACGCGCCAGACCTTGGACGTGAAAGCGGGCGACCGCGTGCTCTTCGGCAAGTACAGCGGCTCGGAGATCAAGCTCGACGGCGAGGAATTGCTCATCATGCGTGAGGACGAAATCCTCGGCATCATCGAGCGTGCCGGCGCGCATGCGGGCGGCAAGAAGGGCGGCAAGTAGTCCGATACGGGCACTGCCGCTTTTCTTTTGCTTAAAGTTTGCAGATAGATTTGGAGGAGAAAAGAGAATATGGCTAAGCAAGTCATTCATGGCGAGGAGTCGCGCGCGGCGATTTTACGCGGCGTCAATCAACTCGCCGACGCGGTCAAGATCACGTTGGGGCCAAAAGGGCGCAACGTGGTGCTCGATAAGAAATTCGGCTCGCCCACGATCACCAAAGACGGTGTGACGGTGGCGAAAGAGATCGAGTTGAAAGACTCGTTAGAGAACATGGGCGCGCAGATGGTGCGCGAGGTCGCGTCGAAGACTTCGGACGTGGCCGGCGACGGCACGACCACCGCGACCGTGCTCGCGCAAGCGATCTTCCGCGAGGGCGTGAAGACCGTGGCGGCGGGCGCGAACCCGATGGCCCTCAAGCGCGGCATCGACAAGGCTGTGACGCGCGCGACTGAAGAGATCACGCGGCTGGCGAAGCCGGTCAAGGGCGACATGATCGCGCAGGTCGGCACGATCTCGGCGAACGGCGACCGCACCATCGGCGAGTTGATCGCCGAAGCGATGGACAAGGTCGGTAAAGACGGCGTCATCACCGTCGAAGAGTCGCGCACGTTGAACACGGAACTCGAAGTTGTCGAAGGCATGCAGTTCGACCGCGGCTATCTGTCGCCCTACTTCGTGACCGACCCTGAGCGCATGGAAGCGGTGCTCGACAACGCTTTGATTTTGATCAACGAGAAGAAGATCAGCTCGATGAAAGACCTGCTGCCTTTGTTGGAGCAGATCGCGAAGATGAGCAAGCCCTTGCTGATCATCGCCGAAGATGTCGAAGGCGAGGCGCTGGCGACATTGGTCGTCAACAAGCTGCGCGGCACGTTGAACGTCGCGGCCGTGAAAGCGCCGGGCTTTGGTGATCGCCGTAAGGCAATGCTCGAAGACATAGCGATCCTGACCGGCGGCAAGGTCATCTCGGAAGACCTCGGCATCAAGCTGGAGAGCGTGCAGGTTGCAGACCTCGGGCGCGCCAAGAAGATCACCATCGACAAGGACAACACGACCATCGTCGAGGGCAGCGGCAAAGGCGCGGACATTCAAGGCCGCGTGGCGACGCTCCGCCGGCAGGTTGAAGACACCACGTCGGACTATGATCGCGAGAAGTTGCAAGAGCGTTTGGCGAAGTTAGTCGGCGGCGTGGCGGTCATCCGCGTGGGCGCGGCGACCGAGACCGAGTTGAAGGAAAAGAAGGCGCGCGTCGAAGATGCGATGCATGCTACGCGCGCGGCCGTCGAAGAGGGCATCGTGCCGGGCGGCGGCGTGGCGCTGGTGCGCGCGGCGAAGGCGCTTGAGAAGTTCCGCGCGAACAAAGAGGACGAGGGCGACGCGGACGAGCAGATCGGCGTCAACATTGTGCGTCGCGCGTTGGAAGAACCCTTGCGCCAGATCGTGCAGAACGCGGGCAAGGAAGGCGCGGTTATCGTGGAGAAAATCCGCGAGAGCAAGAAGGACAACTACGGCTTCAACGCGGCAACCGAGACGTTTGAAGACTTGGTCGAGTCCGGCGTCATCGACCCGGCCAAGGTCACGCGCTCGGCGTTGCAGAACGCAGCGTCCATTGCGGGCCTGATGCTCACGACCGAGGCACTCGTCTCCGAGTTACCGGAAGACGACAAAGCCCCGGCCATGGGCGGCGGCGGCATGGGCGGCATGGGCGGCGGCATGGGCATGTAAGCGCCAGCCCCGTCACGCACGACAAAAGAAAAGCGGCTTCGCTCGAAAGAACGAAGCCGCTTTTCCTTATTCAATTTTAAAGCAAGCGGGAGACGAGGCTTGAACTCGCGACCCTCTGGTTGGGAACCAGATGCTCTACCACTGAGCTACTCCCGCAGGTTAAAAGAACTGACTTGCCCTGAGAAGATACTTAACCCGTCTTCAGCCTGTCAAATCGGCCACTCGATTAATGGTTTCCTCTTACACATACGCTAATCGGCGGCGAGCGCTGTGTCCCGCAGGTGCGCTTTGGTGGCGTCGGTCTGGTGTGTGGCGGCGAGGGCGTTTGAGTCGAGCGGGCCGATTGAGTCGTTGGGGTTGTTGATGTAAGTGCGCAACTGTTCGACGAGCGGCGTAGGCGACCAACGCCCGTGTGCGCCGCTTTCATCGAGCACGTAGAGACCGAGTTCGATCCGGTATTGCTCTTTCGGCGCGGTGCCGTGGCGGTAGCGCCAGTCGATCATCGTGCACATCGGAAACCACGTGTAGCCGAGCACGGGGATGCGTTGACTGCGCAGGTACTTGACCGCCTCGACCGATGATTTCAGCCAGCGCGCGCGCAACTCTTCCGCGCCGAACGCGCTCGTCTCCGTGATCATGATCGGCACGCGGTAGCGCTCGTAGTAGTCGTTGATGAGCGCCGCGAAGCCCGCGCCGTCTTCTTCGTGGACGCGATAGGCGAGTCGCCCGCGTGCGTCCACGTAGAGATGCTGCGTTGACCATTGCGGATAAAAGTTTAAGCCCAGTACGTCGAGTTTGATGGGCTGGCGCGCGATCTCTGCGAGCGCGTCGGGCGCTGCGCCGCTGCGCAAGAGCCAAGTGTAGAGCGGATGATCGGGCGTGACATGGCCGACGAGCAGATCATAGGCGAGATAGCCGCGCCGCTGCTCTTCGACGGCGAGCACTTCCAAGTCCTGCCGGATCGCGCGACTGAGACCCGCCGCTTCGACGTGCACCATCACTGCCTGCGGATCGATCTCTTTGAGCGCATTCACGGTCGCCACGATGCCGCGCACGAGTTGCAGCATGACGCGGATGTAGCCCTTCTCGCCGCGCAAGTAGGGCGGCCACAAGCCCCGCTTCCCGCACCACAAGGCGTTAACCAGCGGCTCGTTCAAGGGCGTGTACCAGCGCACCAGACTTTTATAACGGCGCGCGAAGGCGGCGGCGTATGCAGAGACGGCGCGCACATAGTCCTTGCTGACGAATTCGCGCTTGAGCCAGAAGGGGCAGCCGTAGTGCATCAGATCGATGATCGGCGTGATGCCGAGTTCTTCGACCATGTAGGGCAGCACCTCATCCGTCCAGCCCCAGTCGAACTCGCCCGGCAGAGGCTCGACGCGATACCACGGCACGCCCCAACGCAAGGCGCGCACGCCCAACGCGCGGGCCAACGCCAAGTCTTCGCGCCAGTGCTCGTAGTGCCCCATCAACTGGTACTCGTCGAGCGCGCGATGACCGGGCCGCACCTGCGGCACAAACGTGTCTTCGATCCCGCTTGCCCAGATGAAATCCTCTGCGCGCGGCCCCAACACCAAGTCGTTCATCATAAGCTTAGTGACAGGTGACGAGTGGCGAGTGACGAGCCAAGATAAGAAACCTTGTCACCTATCACTTTTTATTCATCACTATTGTTTGATCTCAGTCACACGCACCAAATCAAAAGCCGCAATCGACTCGTGCGCAAATAGCCCGATGCGCGTGGGCGTATGCGGCGCATCGATCATACCGAGCCGAGCGGCGTCCCATTGCACACTCAACTTCCCAGCCTCCTTACGCACGCGGAACTGCTGTTGAATGGAGGGGTCGAACGTCTCCGGCAGTGGAAATTCGTGCTGTGGCTGATCAAGCGCACTGACTAGCATTATCCAACCGCCTTCAGCCCGTCGCTCAACGGTCAGCAGCGGCCCGCGCTCGTCATCCGCCGCGAGCGCCGGATAGAAGCCTATGCGACTACCTGTCGGCCGTTCGTGTCCCAGCCGCATGTTCACGACCAATTCGTAAGCAACAAGCGGCGCGCCCGTGACTAACACTTCCGGCTGTATCAAACACTCCACGCATTTCAACTCGCTGTCTTCGACCCACCATCGATTGTATTTTGCTAGAGAGCGCCAGCCGCGCGCGCGCCAATCGGCGCGCATAAACTGCGCTTCCCAGCCAACAGTCAACGCGAAACCGGCAAAAGCAGCCGCCTTGTCTTCGGTAACAAGTGCGATGCGGTCAGGTGCAGTGGCCAGTTGCCCCTCGACCTGCACGACATGGTCATCGAGTTGGATGCGAAAGCACGTCCCGTCAACTTCAACGCGCAAGAGATGAGCCACACTAGGCGCGAAATCGGCCGGCAAACTAAAGGAGTCTAGCCGCCAGACACCCTGCTCGTCGGCGCAGGATAACACGGCTTGGCCTGCATTTGGGCGCAACATAAAACGGCTGCACGTTTGCGTCTCGTTTTCGAGGCTCACGCCGAAAGCGTAGCCGTCTTTCGCGTCGGCTGACAAGGCGCGCAAGCTTAGCTCCGCCACAAAACTCTGTGCGTGCGTGTTGCACACGGCCGCCGCTTCGCCCTCAGTTGCCGCTTGCCGCGCTTCGCCTTCGCACACAGACCATTGTCCACCGCGCACAGTCCACCCGTTGCCTAAATCTGTAGCGTGCTCTTCATCGAAATAATCAATGAACGAAGGCTGGAGCGGCGCGGGCTGCGGCGTCGTGCTGGGGCCGAGCACAGTCATGCGCTCGCCGACCCAGTCGAGCCGGTCAATCGCCAGCACGCGCCCCACGCCTTCGCGCCAGCGATGATAGACGCAGAACAGTTGTTGATTATCTGGCCCGCGCACGACAGAGTTGTGACCGGGGCCGATAACCTCGCCCGGTATCGTCCGCAGGATCGGCAGCACGCGCTGTCCGTCCGCGACTTGCGCCCACTCGTCTTCGCGCTCGATTGCGTCGCTGATCGCATAGCTCACACCATACGTCACGTTCTGCCAGTTGCCGCCGCTGAACATCTGATAGAGCTTGCCCTTGTGCGCGAGCACGAACGGCCCCTCGACCGTGTGCCAGCGCACGCCGCCCTTCTCGACGCGGTGCGGGTCATAGACTTGCCAATCATAGCGCGCACGCGTGACGGGGCGCGGCACGCACGCGAGCGTGAAATCATCAAGCATGCGATCCCGCACCGTGCCCGTGCCGATGTGTGTGTGCGTCAGAAAATCGGTCGCGTAGAAGAGCCAGCGCGTGCCGTCGGCGGCGATGAAGACGTGCGCGTCGATAGCGAACTCTTCGTGTGTTAACTGACGTCCGCTGTCTTCGAACGGCCCGGCCGGGTGTTCGGCGATAGCAACGCGGATGTGCATTAGCTTCTCGTTGCCGACGCTGTAGTACATCAGGAAGCGCCCGTTGCGATAGACGACTTCGGGAGCCCAGTAGCAAGGGTTGTCGCCGGGCAGGGGCGTGAGTGCGCCCGCGAGTTCGCGCCAGTGGACAAGGTCGCGCGAGTGCATGACGCCGAAACAGCGGCCGTCGCGCCAGAAGCCTGTGCAATACGCCCAATACTCGCCGCGAAATTTAAGGACAAATGGATCGGGAAAGTCGCTGTCGTAAACCGGATTGAGGTAGGCGGCGCGCGCCGGTGTCGTCATCGTGAATCGCCCTGCTTGTGCCTGTTTGGCAAACGATGCTGATTGTGCGCCACGCGGCGCGCCCATGTCCATCACGCGCCGACCGTTTTTTCAACGTCATGAAACAATAACATTGCGCCGCCGGTACTTCGGCGCAACCTGTATATTTCGTGTGACTTTCTTATGCTTTCGTGGTTAAGCTCAGGGTCGCTGTTCAACTAAAACGCGTTTGGCTTTAGACTGTGCACAGACTTTGCCGTTAGCCATTCATACAGGAGGCGACGTTAACGACGTGACATATTACGAAGAGGAGGATCTCGCGCGCTTCGCGGAGGTCGGCAAGCACCGCCCCGATCTGTTCGAGAAGTTCATGGCGTGGTATCAGGCGTGTCAGGCAGAGGGCGCGCTCACGCGCCGCGAGAAGGCGCTTATCGGTCTCGCCGTCGCGCACGCGCTCCAATGTCCTTACTGCATCGACGCCTACTCGCAGAGCTGTCTGGAGAACGGCTCGAACCTCGAACAGATGACCGAAGCGATCCACATGGCCTCGGCCATACGCGGCGGCGCGGCGCTCATTCACGGACTGCAAGCGCACAACTCGGTTAACAAGGTCACGATGTGATGGCGCGTGAATTACCCGTCATGACCGAACAGACCCGCGCGCCCGTCGCGTTTGATGCGACACTGGCCGCGCATGGTCTATCCTTGCGCGCCGCCACGGTCGAGACCTTGCAGGTCAACGTCGGCAAGCTCTGCAATCAAGCCTGCAAGCACTGCCACGTGGACGCCTCGCCCACGCGCACAGAGATCATGACGCGCGCGACGGCCGAGCAGTGCATCGCCGCCGTCCGCAAGTTTCGCATTCCCACACTCGACATCACGGGCGGCGCGCCGGAACTCAATCCATCGTTTCGCTATCTCGTCACGGAAGCGCGCGCACTCGGCACGCACGTCATGGTGCGCCACAACCTGACCGTCATGTTCGAGCCGGGGCAGGACGATCTGCCTGAGTTCTTCCGCGCGCACAACGTCGAAGTCGTCTCGTCACTCCCCTACTTCCTCGCCGAGCAGACCGACGCGCAACGCGGGCGCGGCGTCTTCGAGAAATCCATCGCAGCGATGCGCCGCTTAAACGCCGTCGGCTACGGGCGCGCAGGCAGCAGTTTGATTCTCAATCTCGTCTACAACCCGGTCGGCGCATATCTCCCCCCGCCGCAAGCCCAGATCGAAGCCGACTTCCGCCGCGAGTTGGCGACGCGCCACGGCCTCGTCTTCAATCAACTCTTCACCATCACCAACATGCCCATCCGCCGCTTCTTCGACTACCTGCGCCGCTCCGGCAACGAAGACCGCTACATGCGCAAGCTCGTCGCCGCCTTCAACCCCACAACCGTCGCCGGTCTCATGTGCCGCACCCTCGTCAGCGTGGACTGGACAGGTCGCCTCTACGACTGCGACTTCAACCAGATGCTCGACCTCCGCGTTGACGAATCCCTGCCGCAATCAATCGCCGACTTCGACCCCACACGCTTCCACCAACGCCCCATCACCACTGGCGCACACTGCTACGGCTGCACCGCCGGCTCTGGCTCAAGCTGCGGCGGCGCGGTCGTCGGCAATTAATCTAGGACGTTCGCTTGCTAAGTGGGATGTGGTGGTTTCGCCTATTGCGGAGTTCTGCTGCGTTTCTGCGGTACAATCATAGTTGGTCGCTTTGCAGTTCTAAGTATTCATTTAGACAGAGAGAACAAAAGCAATGAAGGAATTCGCTGAGATCATTCAAGCTATAGCCGCACTACTTTGGCCAATCTTGACGTTCGTTCTTGTATGGCGTTTTAGAGCTGAGATAGCTGATTTGTTAAAACGTCTGAAACGCGGCAAATTTCTGGGGCAAGAACTGGAACTTGGCGATTCACTAGATAAATTAAATGAAAGCGCATTAGCGGCGGCGGCAGAGGTTAATGCATTGCCGCCCGCAGAAGAGCCAATGACCAAAGCTCCAGAGAATTTTGACCCAACAGCCGTTCAAGAAAACGAGGACGATGAAATTAAGAGTGTATTAGATTTGGCCGAATCATCCCCTAAGCTTGCCTTGATTTCTTTGGCCATTGAGATTGAAAAAGAATTGAGAGAAATTCTTTTTAGTCAAGGGCAATCTGGAAAGCGTTATACATTTACAGTGCCGAACGCAATCAGAATATTAGAGGGTCGTGAAGTACTTCCCCCTCACTTAATAATGGCACTCCGTGACTTCCAAAAGGTACGCAGCCAAATCATACATGGTCGTGGTGATATAAACTCAAATGAAATATTGCGGGCGATTGATTCCGGTTATGTGATTTTAAGTGCGCTTAAATCAATTCCCCGTGAAGTTAATATTGTCTATCACCCAGGAGTAGAAATATATTCTGATAAAGAGTGTACACAGATTAGGCCTGATGTTCGCGGTGTTATCTTAGAAACAACAAATACCGCAAACGGCAAGAAGTATTTTCGAATATTTCCAACCACTCGAACTCACTTTAAGAGAGGAAAGCAAGTAGCTTGGGAATGGAGTCCTGAGAAATCATGGAATGAATCTTGGTATCGTGATCCAGACACAGGAGAGATCAAAGTGGCTTGGAGTAGCGCATTGGAGTTCGTGGGTCGAAATATCGACGATACATAATCAGTATCTTGCATTTGATAATGCTGTTGTATTAGAGGAGAGATTCGATGGAGCTTCCCCTGACCCCTTTGGAATTTGCGCGGCGGACGTGGGGCGGCACGGAAAATACTTGCCTCGACAATTCATGGGGCTTAGTATCTCGCCTATGAATTACCAGAACATTATCACCATCGAACCCGGCAAGCGGGGCGGCAAGCCTTGTATTAGAGGCATGCGGATTACCGTTTACGATGTGCTGGAATATCTTGCTTCGGGCATGACGCAGCAGGAAGTGCTGGCGGATTTTCCCTACCTAACCGAAGAAGATATACGCGCTTGTCTCGCTTATGCCGCCGACCGTGAAAAACGCTTGATGGTGGTCGAGGCATGAAACTTCTCCTCGACCATCATTTATCATCACGTCTGGTCAAGTCTCTAGCTGACATCTATCCAGATTTAAATCACGCCTATCTGCGCAATTAGCCCGTTAGAGGAGCGATGCGATGGAGCTGCCCCTGACACCATTGGAATTTGCGCGGCGGACGCGGAAGCTGTATCCGGAGCGCGAGGCGGTGGTTGATGGCGTGTTGCGGCTGACCTATGAAGAGTTCTTCGCGCGGTGTGATCGTTGGTCGGCGGCGCTTGTGGCGCTTGGTGTGCGGCAGGGTGATCGCGTCGCGTACATCGCGCCGAACGCGCATGCGATGCTGGAATCTTTTTACGCCGTGCCGCAGACGGGCGCGGTGCTCGTGCCGCTGAACTACCGTCTGACGGCGGACGATTTCGCTTATCTCATCAACCACAGCGGCGCGCGCGTGGTCTGCGTGCATGCGGATTATCTGGATGCGGTCGAGAGCGTGCGCACGCAGTTGCCGGAGGTGGCGGCGTTCGTCGCGCTCGAAGGGGCAAAGGATGGTTGGCTGGATTACGAGACGCTGGTGACGGAAGCGCCGAATGAGTTCACACGCCCAAACATTTCAGAAACAGACCTGTTGACGATCAATTACACGAGCGGCACAACTTCGCGCCCCAAAGGCGTGATGATTACGCATCGCAACGCTTATATGAACGTGTTGGGCACGCTCATACATCACGCGATGTCGTTGGCGGATCGTTATCTCTGGACGCTGCCGATGTTTCATGCCAACGGCTGGACGTTCGTGTGGACGGTGACGGCCGTGGGCGCGAAGCACATCTGTCTGCGCAAGGTTGAGCCGGTCGGCATCTTTGAGCAGATCGAACGTGAAGCCGTCACCATGCTCTGTGCCGCCCCGACGGTTCTAATCAGCATCGCCAACGGCCCCGAAGAGTTGAGACGCGCAACGCGGCGCGGCGTGCGCATCATGACGGCGGGCGCACCGCCAGCAGCCGCCACCATCGAACGCATCGAGGACGAACTTGGCTGGGTCATCACGCACGCCTACGGGTTGACCGAGACTACGCCCTTCATCACGATCTGCGAACCCAGACCGGAACACGAAACGCTCTCGTGCGCCGACAGGTCTGCGATCAAGGCGTGTCAGGGCGTTGAGTTGATCACGTCGGGCGAGTTGCTGGTCGTTGACGAAGAGGGGCGCGAAGTCCCGCACGATGGACAGACGCTCGGCGAGATCGTCGCGCGTGGGAACACAGTAATGGCGGGCTATTATCGCGACCCTGAAGCGACGGCCGCGGTCATGCGCGGCGGCTGGTTTCACACGGGCGACGCGGCGGTAGTTCATCCCGACGGCTACACGGAGATACGCGACCGCTTGAAGGATGTGATCATCAGCGGCGGCGAGAACATCTCTTCGGTCGAGGTGGAAGGCGTCTTGTTGCGTCACCCGGCCGTGCAGGAGGTCGCCATCGTCGGGCTGCCGCACGAGCGTTGGGGCGAAGCGCCGCACGCTTTCGTCGTGCTAAAGGCAGGCGCGACGGCGACCGAAGCGGAGTTGCGTGAGTTCGCGCGCGCCAAACTCGCGCATTTCAAAGCGCCGCACGGGGTCACGTTTTTAACTGAACTACCGAAGACCGCCACCGGCAAAGTTCAGAAATATGTGCTGCGTGGGCGACCGGCGATCTCGCGGCAGTGAGCGCCGCTGGCGCAAAGGAGTGAATGTGGTGATGGCTGGCACAATGAAAGACAAGTCACCCGAAAAGCAACTCGCCGGCTTCATCGCCAAATATACGCCGGAGGTCGGGGCTGTGGCGCAGGCGGCACTCGCCAAACTGCGGGCGCGACTGCCGGGCGCGGTTGTGTTGGTGTACGACAACTATAATGCGCTCGCCATCGGCTTTAGCCCGACGGAGCGGGCAGCGGATGTGATCATGTCCATCGCCTTGTACCCGCGCTGGGTCAACCTCTTCTTCCTGCACGGCGCAGACTTGGCCGATCCACAGAAGCTGCTAAAAGGGAGTGGCAAAACAATCCGCCATCTCGTCCTCGAAGACGCAGCCACGTTGGACAAGCCGGCCGTCAAACGGTTAATCACACAAGCGCTCGCACGCGCTGATAAGCCGCTGGACAGTTCGGCCACAGGCCGGATCGTGATCAAGTCCGTGTCGGCGAAACAGCGGCCGCGTCGTCCCGCATAACAAGCCACTGCGGATCAACTCCGCCGTTAAACTTTGCACTAGCCTCTGCGCCAAGCAAAATACCTGCTCAATAGTTTTCTGTATGGACTGAGCCGCGCCAACGCTGCATCAAGCCCGGCCCGTTGACTGACCTGCGTGAGCGTCGGATAGACGTGTATGAGACTGCCGAGGGCGGCGGCGGGCAGACGTTGGCGCATGGCGAGGACGAGTTCGTGGATGAGTTCACCCGCGTGCGGGCCGACGATGTGCGCGCCGACGATCTCATCTCTGCGGCCCGCGCAGATGAGTTTGGCGAAGCCGTTGGCGGCGTCTTCGGTCTGCGCGCGGTCGCTGTCGGCAAAGGTCGAGCGATAGACGCGCACATGCTCACTGCCATAACGTGCGCGGGCTTCGCGTTCCGTCGAACCAACGCGCGCGATCTCAGGGTCGATAAAGATCGCCCACGGCACGATGCGAAAGTCGGCGCGTTTGGTGAGCGGCCAGAAGAAGAGTGTATTACGTACGACGAGCGCGGCTTCGTAGGCGGCCGTGTGCGTGAAGCGGAAGTGGCCGGTCACGTCGCCAGCAGCGTAGATGTGCGCGGCGGTGGTGCGTAAGTATGCGTCTGTGTGTATGCGTTCGTCGTCGTAACGGACGCCGGCCCGTTCGAGGTTTAAGCCTTCAGTGTTGGGCTTGCGCCCGGTGGCGACGAGTATCTCGTCTGCCTCGATCTCGCGCCGGTCTGACCGTGTGGTTAACCCATTGCCCGGCCGCTCAAGCGTGATGCGTTTACGGCCATCGGCGGTGCGCGCCACGCTGATCGCTTTTGTTTGGAGCAGCGGTTCGATGCCTTCGCGGCGTAGCACGTCGGCGATAAAGGTCGAGACTTCCGCTTCCGCTTGCGCCAGCAGCCGGTCGCCCTGTTCGATGATGTGGACGCGGCTGCCGAGGCGTGCGAACGCCTGACCGAGTTCCAACCCAGTCGGGCCGCCGCCCAACACGACGAGCGTGCGCGGCAGCGTCGCCAACTGAAAGATATTTTCGTTTGTGACGAAGCCTGCGTCATCGAGACCGGCAATGTGCGGCACGGCCGGGTGCGAGCCGGTACTGATGCAGAAGCGGCGCGCGCGTAAAATGCGCTGCCCGTCTGTGCTGCCGGCCGCCGGTGCGATCTCAAGTTCGTGCGGCGCGACGAAGCGCGGCGTGCCGAAGATGATCTCTACACCCTCGGCGCGAAAAACTGCCGGCGCGTCGTGCGCGCCAACCGTGTCGATGACGCGCCGGACGCGCGCGGTGATCGCGGCGAAGTTATTATCTTTGAACTGCCAAGCGAGCGGCGCGAAGCCGAACTCCGCAGCCCGCGTCGTCATGTGCGCAAAGCGCGCCGACGCGAGCAGCGTCTTCGACGGCACACAACCTGTATAGAGACAATCGCCGCCGAGCGCGCGCCGTTCGACGAGCGCCACGCGCGCGCCCAACTTCGCCGCGCCTACCGCCGCGACTAGCCCGGCCGAGCCGCCGCCGATCACGATGAGATCGTAGCTGTTCAAACTCATGCGGGCGTCCGAAGCGACCTGTGTCACACGGTTTGACTAGCGGGGCGTGTGAGCGTCTGCCCGCACTCCGGGCAGGTATGCGCCTCTTCGAGCACGCCGCCGAAGTCCGCGTCGGCCGCTGCCGGGTCTTGCGCTGCCGCGTTGTAATCGATCTTGTCCGCGTGATGATTCATCGCCACGCCGCACACGGGGCAGATCATCGGATTCGCTTGCGTCATAGAAACTCCTCGCCTACTTAGCGCTCTTATCTTTGCGTCTTTGCGCCTCCAGCGTGAGGTTCTTACTGACCTAAGAAAAATCTCACGCTGGAGGCGCAAAGACGCAAAGGAAAACGCAAAGAAGTAATCGACGATGTTAGATCGGTATATTTTCGCGTCCGTGGCGCAGCGTCTTGGCCATCCAGATCAGCTCGGCCAGAAATTTGTCGATGCGCTTGATGTGAGACTCGTCGCGCAGCACGCCAGCTTCGTCAAAAAGTTTATAGGAGTTGGAGAAGTTGCCGTCCCAGAAGACTGTGACTAACCCCAGCTCGCGCAGGACGGGCAACAGATTCTCGATGACGCGCGTGCCGCCGAAGCCGCCGGCCGAGACGCCGCAGACACCGACCGCCTTGTGTATGTACTCCTTCAGATTCGTGTCGAGCGCGTGTTTGAGGCTGCCGGAGTAGCCGTGATTGTATTCGGGCGCGACGATAACAAGCGCATCCGCGCGCGCCAGCGCGGCGCTGAATGCCGCGTGCTTAATTCCCTCCCCCTCGTCCGTCAACGGCAACAGCAACTCGCGCACGTCGATTAATTCGGTCTCGACGCCTTCACGCTTGGCAACTTCGCCATGCACGAAGCGCGCCACGTGTTCGCTCATGCGCCCTTGCCGCGCCGTACCGAGCAGGACAGGGATGAAGAGCGGGCGGACGGCACTTGTGTTTGAACTCATCGCTAGTTCACTCCTTTGCGCATTGACCTTTGATGAACACGTGCGCGGTCGTCATACGGCGCATTAACTTAATACTTTAGTTAGTCGCAGAACGATTCGCTGGCCTTACAACCAAACAGAGCCACTTAAAACCTGTAATCACTCTGCCGCCATAGCGGCAGTTGAATTTAGCCCGGCGTTTCAACGCCGGGAGAAGCACAATCATATTGTGTGGCGTCGCGTCGGCGACGGGTGAATGCGGGCCTCCAATTCACCCGTCGCTGACGCGACGCGATGTTTTACTCGCGCTGTCTCCCCGGCGTTAAAACGCCGGGCTAAACTCATTCGCCGCTACTGCGGCGGATTTATGCAAAGATTTCTGTTTTTTCAGCGCACCTCGGCGAGGGCCGCGACGAGATGCGCGATGTCCGACTCGTCGTTGAAGAAATGCGTGGCGACGCGTATGCCTTCGGGCTTCTGTGTGACGGCGACGCCGCGCCGGTGCAAGTGGCGCGCGACGCGCTCTGGTTCAGCCGTTGCGACGAGCGTTTCAGCCGAGCGATAGGATTCGTCATCGAGCGGCGACAGGATGCGCCAACCCGCCGCGCTGAGACTCTCGGTCAGGTGCTTGTTGAGGGCTAATGCGCGTTGCTCAATCTGCGCCGGCCCGAGTTGCAACGCGTACTCGACCGCCGCGCCGAGCGCGAACATGCCGCCAAAGTGCGGACAGCCCTGTTCCGCACGCGCCGCCGCATCATTGCGCACATGCGCCTCGTCGTTGCGCATCGCAAACGGGTCGACGACGCTCATCCAACTGATCGCGCGCGGGCGCGTCGCGGCTAACAACTCGCGGCTCAGATAGACAAAGCCTGAACCGTAGCCGCCAAGCAGCCACTTGTGCCCGGTCGCCGCGAGCGCGTCGATCCGCATCCGCTTCACATCGATCTGAAAGACGCCCGCCGACTGTGCTGCATTGACGATGAAAGCGTGGCGGCCTTTGCGCGCGCCGATCTCCGCAAGGTTTGCGCGGAAGCCGTTTGAATACTGTACGTGGCTCAGACAAATGACGCCTGTGCGGTCTGTCATCGCCGCGCTGACATCTTCAGGTGCGAGCACGCCGTTGCATGGCTCAAGTAGGTGTACGCGCATACCGCGATGCAGCCAAGGGAGCGTCGAGACGG
The DNA here is from genome assembly GCA_045807745.1 of Pyrinomonadaceae bacterium. Taxonomy (GTDB): domain Bacteria; phylum Acidobacteriota; class Blastocatellia; order Pyrinomonadales; family Pyrinomonadaceae; genus QHXQ01. Next base: position 223,218 of record JBJMGT010000037.1, on the reverse strand, counting down.
GGAACTCAAGTTGACACGAGATGACCTCGCCGCGCCCTTCGAGCGCGTCCACGATCAGATTCATGCCGCTCGACGTATTGGTCGTAAACGCGATCTCGTCCGGCTCGGCGTTGATCAGACGCGCCAGCGCGGCCCGCGCACGCTCGCGCCGCGCAAGCCAGTCCGTCCAATGCCGGTCGCCGTCTTCGAGTGTCTCGTGATAGAAGCGCATGGCCGCATTGCGCCCGACGCGCGGTACAGGCCCCGCCGCCGCGCAGTTCAGATACGCCCAACGCTCCGTTACCGGAAAGTCCTGCCGGACGCGCGCCCAATCGATCTCTTCAGTCAACACTTGTGCCTGCATACAGTTTGTGCCCGACCTTGACGCTCGCGTGTGCGCGGTCTATCTTCGCACGCGTTCATTTGCCTTCTTGACCGGCAGGAGTTTTATAACATGGCAACGCACTTGCCCGCGCCGCCCGCGTGGACAATTCCCAACTATCTTGAGCCGCGCAACGGCCGCCTGCACGTTAACGGCGTGGATGCGGGCGAGTTGGTGCGCGCGCACGGCTCGCCGCTCTATGTCTTCTCAGAGCCGCGCATTCGCGCCAACGTCGCGCGCTTGCTCAATGCGGCCAAGACGGTTAATCACCCGGTCAGGTTTTTTTACGCCTCGAAGGCGAACTCGAACATGGCCGTGCTGCGCGTGGTGCGCGATTCTGGCAGTGACATCGAAGTCAACAGCGGCGGCGAGTTGTTCAAAGCCCTGCGCGCAGGCTTTCAGCCCGAACAGATTATCTTCAACGGCACGAGCAAGACGGATGAAGAACTAGGCGAAGCGATTAGCGCCGGCATTTTCTCAATCAACATCGATTCGATGTACGAGATCGAGTTGGTTGCAGCGGCTGCGCGGCGTGTGGGGCAACGCGCCAACATCACCCTGCGCCTTGTGCCGGAGATCGGCACGCGCTCACACATCGGCTTGCAGACGGCCCTGTTGACATCCAAGTTCGGTATCACCTCGGCGGAAGTGCCGGCCGCATTTCGCCGCGCATTGGAGTTCCCCGATCTGCTCCACGTCGGCGGCATACACATACACGTCGGCTCGCAGACGCCCGACCTCGAACCTTTCGCCGCCGCGTTCAAGACGATGTGGGAACATCTCGTCGCGCTCCAACGCGAGACCGGGCACACCTTCGCACACATCAACCTCGGCGGCGGCATACCCGTCAATTATCTGCGTGACCGTTCGCAGGCTGATCAACTGCCCGCAGAAGAACGCGACATGCTCGGCGCGGAACTCGAACCGGCGGACGTGCTGGCGGCGGCGCTCAAAGTCGCGCGCGAGTCGGCGCGCTCAGTCGAAGCTGAGCACCTGCTTGATCGCATCACGATCCTGCTCGAACCCGGCCGCAGCATCATCGCCGACGCCGGTCTCGTCCTCACCACCGTGCGCAACATCAAGCGCCGCCCTGAGACCGGCGACGTGTGGCTTTTAACCGACGCGGGCTTCAACCTAATGCTCTCGATGGTCAGCTACAAATGGTACTACCATCTTATCTCGGTCGACCGTGCCGATCAGGCCGCCGACACACCTTACAAAGTCGCGGGGCCGCTCTGCGACTCCGGCGATGTCTATTTCGATATCGAGGGCGGCGGTAAACTCCCCGACTATCGCCAACTCCCGGCGGACGTGCAACCCGGCGAACTGCTCGCGCTACTCAACACCGGCGCATATTCGCTCTCGCAATCGTTTCCTTACAACGGCCGGCCCATTCCTGCCGTCGTCATGGTACGCGCCGACGGCAAGTTCGATCTAGCGCGCAAGCGTGACACTTACGAAGACTTGCTCATGAACGAAGTATGATGACGGGATAAGCAACTATGGCAGCGAATCAACCAACGCTGGTGCGCGGACTCGGTTTGACGGCCGCGACTTCGGTCAACATCGCCAACATGATCGGCACGGGCGTCTTTTTGAAGACGCGCGTGATGACGTGCAACGTGGGCACGCCGGGGCGCGTCATCGCGGTCTGGATCGTGGCGGGCTTACTCAGCTTAGCCGGCGCGCTGACCTACGCGGAGTTGTGCGCGATGATGCCGCGCGCGGGCGGCGAGTACGTCTTCATACGCGAGGCTTACGGCCCGCGCTGGGGTTTCCTGTTCGGCTGGACGCAGTTCTTCATCGCGCGCACAGGCTCGCAGGCCGCGCTCGCCATCGGCTTCGCCATCTTCCTCAACATCCTGACGGGCGGCGCGCTCGGCGGCACATACTTCACGCTGCACCCGTTCGGTTTTGATGTGCCCTTCGGGCACTTGCAAGTAGTCGCACTGGCGACCATAGCCATCACGACGCTGATCAACTGCGGCGCGGTCGCCTTGAGCGGCAACGTCGCGTCGGTGTTGACGTTCATCAAGATCGCTCTGGTGCTTGCGGTCGGCGTCGGCGCGATCCTGTTCGCGCGCGGCGACTGGATGCACTTCTGGCTGGCGGACACGGGTGGTTCGTGCGCGGGCGTGAGCGCGGCGGCGCGGGGTGGCTTCGCCGGGTTTGGCGCGGCAATGCTTGGCGCGCTGTGGGCTTATGATGGTTGGAACAACGTCGCGCCGCTCGCAGGCGAGGTGCGCGACCCGCAACGGAATCTCCCGCGCGCCTTCTTCCTCGGCATGATCGTTGTCGGCGCGCTCTATGTCTTCGTCAACCTCGCTTACTACTACGTGCTGACGCCGACCGAGATCGCGAACGTCTCGCCAGCTTCATCGGTGGCGACGGAAGTCGCGGGGCGTTTCTTAGGCGCAAGCGCCGTGATGTTGATCGCAGTCGCCTTGATGATCTCTTCCTTCGGCGCGCTGCACACATCCGTGCTGGCGGGCGGGCGCTTCCCCTACGCGATGGCGCGCGACCGCCTGTTCTTCAAGAGCCTGTCCAAGATCAATCCGCGCACACACGTGCCCGTGCGCGCGCTCGTCGTGCAAGGCTTGTGGTCGGGCGTGCTTGCGCTCTCCGGCACTTACGATCAACTGACGGACTATGCCATCTTCGCGCTCTGGATTTTTTACGGACTAGCGATTGCCTCAGTTTTCGTCTTCCGCCGCCGACAGCCAAACGCCGAGCGTCCCTATCGCACGTGGGGTTACCCCGTCATCCCCGTGATCTTTCTATTTGTAACCGCGTGGCTCATCATCAACACAGTGCAGACCGCGCCCAAGCAGTCGTTCATTGGGCTGGGTCTGATTGCGCTGGGTCTGCCTGTCTATTGGTACTGGGCGCGGAACAATCAGATGGTCGTGGCGCGTGATGATGAGGCGGAGGAGCGCTGACCTAAGCTACTGTCGTTTCTGTGCGGCGAGCGCGCGGTTGAGATTGATCAGGTACTCCGTGTTGGCCGGCGCGAGGCGCACGGCTTCGCGGAACTCCGCTATCGCTTCCGTCAGTCTCTTTTGCTCGCGCAACGCTATGCCCAACTGATTGTGATAGAGCGCATTTTGAGCTGCCATGCCGACGGCTGCGCGCGCCTCGGTCTCAGCCTCACTCCACTTACTTTGCTTAAGCAGACTGGCTGCTAAGAGCGAGTGGGCTTTCGCGTTCGGTTCAATCCGCAGGGCCTCACGCCGCTCGGCCTCAGCCTCAGTTAACTTCTGTTCCTTGATCAGCACATAAGCCAGCCGCGCGTGCGTGAAGGCCAGATTAGGGCGCAGCCGCACGCCCGTGCGCGCCTCCGTCTCGGCCTCCGTGTACTTCTGCTGATTCGCCAGCACTAGACCAAGATTGGCATGATCCACAGGCTTGCTCGCCGGCAAGCGCAAGGCCGCGCGCAGTGCCGCTTCGGAGAGCGCCCATTGGTGCGCGTCCGCGGCCCTGACTGCGGTCTCTTCATACTGCTCCGCGGTCAGACCGGCCGGCAGACTTTCCGCCACCGTTTGCGGTGTGCCCAATGCGAGACCGCGTCCGCTCGGCTTAGTTGGAGCTTGAGTCGTGGTGGATGTCTTTGACGGCTGTGCGACCGGCGGCTGCGCAAGCTGCGGGGCCGGTCTCGGCGTGGCCGTATTAGGCATCGGAGCGCCCGCCTGCGTCTGTGCTTGCACGGCAGGCTTGGCGTCGCCCGTGCGGGTGAAGACGAAGTCGCCGGCCTCGTGCCCGGAGTTGCGCAGAGGGCTGTACTCCGGCGTCTGCTCGGCACTGCCCGCGACGCTCTCGACGACGTAATCGCGGAACACTTCGCCGGCTGTGAACTGTGGCTTATCCATCTGCCCCATGCCGCGCAGTAGGGCGGCAGCAAAGATCGAGTGCCCGTTGCCACCCGCATCCGCCACCGGCTCATCCCCGCCCGATGCCATTAGCGTGCGCGACTTGCCCTCGTCCATCTTCTGTAAGTAACGCTCGTGCTCGGCCGGCGTCGCAATCGTCGGGTCGGCGTCGCGGACAATCGTGCCGGAGTAACAACTGTCGGAGATGATCAACATGTGGTGCGCGTGTATGCCCTTTGTGTCGGTCGTGATGTCGTCGGCGCTGATCCAATTGGCGTTATCGTCGAGACGCGCGTCGACCGGCAGCCAGTAAGCCTTGTCCACTTCCGTGTCGTTGTAACCGTGCCCCGCGTAATAGATCAACAGGTTCGCGTTTTCATCCAACTCGCGGCGATAGCCGTTGAGCGCGGCGATGATCTGTTGCCGCGTGGCGTTGAGCAACAACGTCGGTTGAAAGCCATACTGGTCGCGCAGGATGTCGGCCACCGCCTGCGCGTCGCCCTCTGCGGTTTTGAGTTTCGGCAGCGCTTGATAAGCATTGTTGCCGATGACGAGCGCGTAATAGCGGCGCGGGCCGGCCGGGTTGGTAGCGGTGGCCGGTTTGTTCGTGATCTCATCCTTGATCCCGCGCGTCTGCGCCAACGGCCGCAACGCGGTCAACTGGCTGAACAGCAACGCAGCAACGGCGAGCGCGCCCAAGTGGAGAAAAACTTTCAGCTTCATAATCAGTCCTTCGAGCAGGCAGGAAAGCTTGCTCGCTATATTAACACTAAGAGCAATTAAGCATGCGGCTATGACCAACAGTGCGCAGACAGCTCAAGCTCAACTGTCGCTATTGATCTTTATTTTGCGTGCACTGGCTCAACTCTGGCGCGCAGCCAAAGCCTCGCGGGCCACCTCTTTGTCGTCGAAGTGGATCGTCTCCGTGCCGATGATCTGATAGTCCTCATGCCCCTTGCCCGCGATAAGCACTACGTCACCACTCCGCGCTTCCGCAATCGCGCGGTGGATGGCGGCGCGCCGGTCAACGAACTTCAGATAAGGTTTGCCGACAGCGCGGAGACCCACTTCAGCGTCGGCGAGAATCTGTTCCGGGTCTTCCGTGCGCGGATTATCTGAAGTGAGGATGATCACGTCGCTTAAGCTCGCCGCCGCCTCGCCCATCGGCGCGCGCTTGGTGCGGTCACGGTCGCCGCCGCAGCCAAAGACGGTAATGACACGCCCGCCGCGTGCCACTTCGCGCGCCGTGCGTAGAACGTTCCTAAGCGCATCGTCCGTGTGCGCGTAGTCCACCACGACCGCAAAGTCGCCGTCGTGTGCGACGCGCTCGAACCTACCGGGCGCACCCGCGCAAGTCTCAACCGCGCGCGCCATCATCGCCAACTCAAACCCAAGCGCCAACCCGCAGGCGACCGCCGCGAGAATGTTATAGACGTGAAACGTGCCGACCAGCGGTGACTTCAGTAGGCAAGCGCTGCCCGACGTCCGCAGGTTGAAACTCATGCCGCCGAGCCGCACGTCCAGATCACGTGCCGTCACTTCCGCTTCAGTGTTGAGCGCGTAACGGAGCAAGCGCACGCCGCCCCGTGCAACTTCGCGAGCCAACTCACAGCCGTACTCGTCGTCCACATTAACGATGGCCGCACCGGGCTTCGTGCCTGTGCGCCCGTCGAAGAGACGACGCTTGGCGTCGAAGTATGCGGTCATCGTCTGGTGATAATCGAGATGATCGCGCGTGAGGTTGGTAAAGATTGCGGCGGCAAACTCAAGCGCGTCGCAGCGATGCAGGTCGAGCGCCTGCGACGAGCACTCCATCACGCCAAACTGACAACCCGCGTCGACCGCGCGCCGCAGGAAACGTTGCACGTCGCTCGCTTCGGGCGTCGTGTGTTTGGCCGCGAACATCTCGCCCCCGATGCGATAACCGACCGTGCCTAAGAGCGCCACTTTATGACCGGCTGCCTCGGCCATCGCCGCGACCAGATGTGCGGTGGTCGTCTTCCCGTTCGTGCCGGTGATGCCGACGAGCGTAAGCTCCCGCGCCGGATACCCTTGCACCTCCGCCGCCGCCCGCGCCAGCGCCGCCCGCGCATCAGTGATCTGCAACCACGCGCCCGCAAAATCCGCCGGCCGCGCGCGCTCCGAGATGACGCCGACCGCGCCCTGTGCGAGCGCCTGCGTGATGAAGCGATGCGCGTCAAGGTTCGCCCCCTGAATGGCGGCGAACAAACTCCCTTGTTGCACCTGCCGTGAGTCGTGCGTGACATCAGCGACGAGCAATGTCTCATCGCCCATCAAGTGCCCGGCCACCGCATGGGCGATAACGCCGAGCGGCACGGCGCGTTGTTCTTGTTGTTCTTCGATCATGTGTGTGCAGCCAACGAGCAGATACGCTGGTCAGTCCGATTATAGTTTGTCATCTTGTTTCTGCAATCCTATTTGTGGACAGCAATGGGCCGTAAGCATTAGGATGCGTGCGCCGTCCAAGCTCTGCAATCGTTTCGGAGGCTACGATGAAATCGTCCCGGCTCAGCGCGAGTTTCATGCTCGCAATGCTCGTCTTGGTCAGCGCGTGGCCAAGAGTTGAACGCGCGGCCGCGCCCACCGCCATCTTTGATCTCATCATCAAGAACGGCACTGTGATTGACGGCACGGGCGCGCCCGGTACACGTGCGGACGTGGCGGTGCGCGGCGCACGCATTGTGGCGGTCGGGCGTCTGCCGCGCAGCGCGAAAGCAAAACGCGTGATCGACGCACAAGGGTTGGTCGTTGCGCCGGGCTTCATCGACATGCTGGGACAGTCGGAGCAGAACGTGTTGATCGACCCGCGCGCGATGAGCAAGGTAATGATGGGCGTGACGACCGAGATCACGGGCGAAGGCGGTTCGATTGCGCCAATGAACGAGCGGTTGATGAAAGAGGACGAGCCATTCTATCGCCGCTTTAACCTGACGGTGGACTGGCGCACCTTCACAGACTACTTCCGGCGCGTCGAACGGCAGGGCATGGGCATCAACCTCGGCACGTTCGTCGGCGCGACGCAGGTGCGTGCTTATGTAATCGGCTTCGACAATCGCGCGCCCACGCCGGCCGAGTTAGATCGGATGCGTCAACTCGTCGCCGAAGCGATGCAGCAGGGCGCGCTCGGTCTCTCCACTTCGCTGCAATACGTGCCCGCGCGTTTCGCCAAGACCGATGAGATCGTCGAGTTGGCGAAGGTGGCGCACCGTTACGGCGGTATCTATGCGACGCATCAACGGAGCGAAGCCAACGCGCTCGACTCTTCGCTCGCCGAAGTCTTCGAGATCGCGCGGCGCGCCCGCATCCCTGTCGAAATCTGGCATCTCAAAACGGCTTACAAAAAGAACTGGGGACGTATGCCCGAAGTCCTGCGCCGCATCGAGCAAGCGCGCGCGCAAGGTCTCGACATCACGGCGGACGTGTATCCATACATCGCCGGCAGCACGGCTTTGAGCGCGTGCCTGCCGCCGTGGGCGCTCGAAGGCGGCACGGAGAAGACCCTCGCGCGGCTGCGCGACGCGGACACACGCGCACGCCTCAAACGCGAGATCACGACCGACGCAAAAGATTGGGAGAACATCTATCTCGGCAGCGGCGGCGCACAGGGCGTACTCATCGGCGCGGTCGTCAACCGCGAGCTTGAGCAGTGGCAGGGTAAGCGCCTCTCGGAGATCGCAACTGCGCAGGGCAAAGACCCGCTCGATGCGCTCTTCGATTTCATCATCGCCGATCAGGCGCAGACCGGCGCGATCTACTTCATGATGTCTGAAGACGACTTGCGCGCGGCCCTGCAAGCGCCCTTCATACACATCTGCACGGACAGCGGCGCGCGTGCCACTGACGGCCCATTGGCCGGCTCGAAGTCGCACCCGCGCGGCTGGGGCACATACCCGCGCATCCTTTCGCGCTTCGTCCGCGACGAGCACTTGCTCACACTTGAGCAGGCGATTCATAAGATGACCGGCTCGTCTGCGGCGCGTGTGGGCCTCAATGATCGGGGTCTCGTGCGCGCAGGCATGTTTGCTGATCTGACCATCTTTGATCCCAACAGCGTGCGCGACCGCGCGACCTTTGAGGAGCCGAATCAATATCCAGAGGGGATCGAATACGTCGTCGTCAACGGGCAGTTGGAAGTGGACAAAGGTCAACGCACCGCGGCCAACGCCGGGCAAGTTTTGCGCGGCCCCGGTTATCGTAAGCGGTGAACCGGCGGGAGGATTGCAGCCTTGTCTTTAATGCTACAGGAGATCGCAGAGCAGCCGGCAGCGCTCGGTAAGACGATTGCCGAGGAACGCGAGAAGGTTGTGCGCTTGGGGCGGCATTTGCGCCAGCGCGAGATCGATCTGATCGTGTTGGTGGCGCGCGGCAGTTCTGATAACGCGGCCCTTTTCGGTCGTTACCTGATCGAGATCGCGACCGGCATCCCCGTCTCGCTCTCCGCGCCGTCGGTGCATACGCTCTATGGCGCGAAGCTCAACTTGCAGCACGCGCTGGTCGTCGGTGTCTCGCAATCAGGTGAAGGCGAGGACATCAACCGCGTGTTGGAGAACGCGCGCGCGGGCGGCGCATACACCGTCGGCATCACGAACGAAGCCCAGTCTGCGATGGTGGGTCTGGTGGACGAGACGCTGTTGATGCACGGTGGGCGCGAGCGCTCGGTCGCCGCGACGAAAACTTTTACTGGGCAACTGCTCCTCTTCCACATGCTCGCGGCGGCCCTCGCCGATGGCGCGTGGGCGCGCATAGATTACGACGCGATCCCAGACATGGCCGCTGCGGCGCTTGAGTTGCGCCCGCAGATCGAACAACTCGTCGAACGTTACGTCTTCATGGAGAACTGCGTCGTCGTCGGGCGCGGGCTGTTGTACGCGAACGCTTACGAGTTTGCGTTGAAGCTGATGGAGACGTGCTACGTCGTCGCCGAACGCTTCTCGTCCGCCGACTTCCTGCACGGGCCGCTTGCGATGGTCGAACGCCACTTCCCCGTTATCGTCTTCGCCGCGCCCGGTCAGGCGCTCGACAGTGCCCGTACGCTCCTCGCGCGCCTCAATGAACTGCGCGCCGACACGCTCGCCATCACCGGCGACGACGAAGCCGCGCGCACAGCGACGCGGCACTTGCGCATGCCCGCGCACATCAACGAATTTCTAGCGCCCATCCCTTACATCATTCCTGCGCAACTCTTCGCCGCGCTGCTCGCCGACGCGAAGGGCTTGAACCCGGACGCGCCACGTTCGCTATCGAAAGTGACGCGCACACTCTGACAATAAGATAAGAACCGCGCAATTCGCTGCGCCGCCGCGACGGGGAAGTTAACGCTCAAACCAATTTCAACGTCTTTATCAAATTGAAGGCCTAGCTGCGTCCTTTGCCGGTCTTGGATTAAACCGGTTCGCCTTATAAGCTATCTGAGCTGTCGGGCCGCGTTGTTGCAGGGGCACAAGGTCTTCGATAGTCCGAAACCCCGCTCCCAACCTCGGAAGGTGACGATGAAAAACAGTCTGCGCTTAACATGCACGGTGCTCAACGCGCTGGCGATCATTCTGTCCGCTTTGACGCCATTGGTTTCCTCGACCCAAGCGGGTAGTCTCGACAGCCCGCCCTTTGATCGTATCTTGAGCGAGGGCTTTACTTCAGTCGTCATCGAAAACACAAGCGGGCGCACGCAGGTGCAGACGTGGAACAGCAACCGCGTGCGCGTCATGGCAACGCGTGAGGGGGTCGCGAGTGGCAGCGGTTCGCTCGACGCCGCTATCAACTTCGAAAGAGTTGCGCCCACCGCCCTGAAGATTGCCGTGCGCCGCGCGCAACCCAGCAGCCAGATCGAGCTTTCAGTTTACGTCCCACGCCACGTCAACTTAACCGTGCGCGGCGGCGCGGAGGATGTCGTCATCAAGGGTCTGACCAGCGCGCTGTCCGTCGAGACGGCCACGGGCGCTATCGCACTGCACCTGCCGCCGGCCGCGAGCACAGACTTGTCGCTGCGCTCCATCGAAGGCGCGATCACCTCAAAGCTCCCGCTCATGGTCTTCGGGCCGGTCAACACGCACGCGCTTGACGGCCGCATCGGGCAAGGAGGCGCGCCCGTTATTCTGCGGAGCACAAGCGGAACAATTGAGCTTGTGCCGGACGACCCGGCGCGACTTGCGCTGGCCGGCGGGCGCGCCATCGACGAATCAACAACCGGCGCGCCGAGCATCATCAAGTTGGCCCAAGCTACGACGTCCAATGGCAGCACAGACGATGCGCAGTCGGGGCCGGCGGACGTCGTTGGTCACGGCGCTGCCGAGTCGGCCAGTTCCCCATTAGGCGCTGTCGGCAATGGCGAGCTAAGACCGGGCGAAGAGGTGGTCAAGGTCAACGTCCGCACGGTGAACCTCAACGCCAAGGTCACGGACGCGGCGGGCAAGCTCATCCCCGATCTGACGAAGGATGACTTTCAGGTGTTCGAGGACAACGTCGCGCAGGAAGTTGTGCACTTCGAGCCGATCACCGCGCCCGTGAACGTCGTGCTGCTCCTCGATCTGAGCGGCAGCACCAAAGATCGCACGAAGATCATGAAGAAGGCCGCCAAGAAGTTCATCGACTCGCTGGCCCCGAATACGCGCATCGCGGCGGCCGCCTTCACGCGCAAGTTCATGCTCATCTCTGATTTCACCGCCGACCGCAAGCTCTTGAAAGATCGCATCGACGACGTGAAGAATCTCAATTCGGGCACGGCCTTTTACGACTCGATGTGGGCCACGCTCGATCTCTTCAAAGAGGTACAGGAGCGCCGCAAGGCCGTTGTGGTCTTGACCGACGGTGTCGATAACTCTATCTCTTCGGAGAACTACGAGGCGCGCCATCCCTTCGACGAGTTGCAGGCGCGCATGACGCAGGACGATGTGACCATCTATCCCATCTACTTCGACACCGAGTACGAGGTCACGGTTAAGCGCCGCGGGCAGGATTCGCACGAATCTTATGTCACGGCTCGCAAACAGCTTCAGCGGATCGCGGACGACACGGGCGGCACGCTGTTCAAAGCAGAGCGGGCGGAGGATTTGGAAGGCGTCTATCAACGCGTCGCTTCAGAGCTACACACCTTCTACAGCGTGGCCTACAACCCGAAGGACACGAACTATGACGGGCGCTGGCGCAACGTCAGCATTCAGATCAAAGGCCGGCAAGCAGCGGTCAGAACCAAGCGTGGCTTCTATGCGAAATAGCTAGTTACCTTTCATCTGATGTGGGTGGTGGAAGAGGTTTGTGGTTATTTTCTGACTTGAGAGAATCTAAGACTTGCTGCAATGCAGGTGGCAGGCTTAACGGCTTTCGGAGGTTACGCCTTGTTTCATGCCATGTTCTCAATCCATGTTTCCACGCCAACTCTCTTATCGTTTCGTCGAGGGGCAATGCCTCTATTAACACTGAAGATGCATTATAGAATTGAGCGGAAGATTTCTCGTCTGTAAGTGCCATTCCCCTTAACTGAGCGAGCAGAGGTTGTATCTTATCTAAATCGCTTAGCTGGAAAGCGAGAACTGGTCTTATGCCCGCAATCGCCTTCATGGATTCTTCATATCGTTGATGGAGATGCGCCAGATCAGGCAGTAAGGTTTCAAACCAATGTTGAAATAAAAGATGCTGTTGGGGGGATAACTTTTCGATCTTATTGATTTCGTCTGTTACAAACTTGATAGTGCGGATGCGATGCCGAATGTTCATCAAATCAGTTATTGCTACTCCAATCGGCAAACGCCTCTTATAGTGAAGACGAAAGTATGGGCTGCCTTCATTCAGAAACTATCCGAATGCTGCATAGACCAACGGTAGGAGGCTTGACAGATCGGGCATGGATTCATTCTAGTTTCCAAAATACTTTTCGTACAGCCTCAGGACTTTCCAAACAAACTGCCTCTTTCCAGCAAAGCCCCTAATAAATGCACCTGCGCGTAAGATACTTAGCGCATTTGACAGAGCACACTGCCAAAACACAAAAGCCACAAAGGGGATATTGCTTCTCTTCGTGGCTTTTGGACCTTGCGGATTTTATAACGGCTATTAATCGCGCTATTTCGCCGGCGTAGACGCAGCAGCCATAGGCACAAGCCGCATGATGCGGTCGTCGTCGCGCGCAGGCGAGCCGCGCCCGTCGCGGTTGGAGGTGGCGAAGTAGAGCGCGCCGTCGGGGCCTTCGACGACATCACGGATGCGGCCGTATTGGTGGTCGAGCAGGCGCTCTTGACTGACGACGCGGCGACCGTCTAAGACGACGCGGATGATCGCTTCGCCGCGCAAACAAGCGAAGAAGAAGTTGCCTTTGAACTGCGAGAAGCCGTTCGGGTTTGTGCCGCGATAGAAGGTTGCGCCGGAGGGGGCGACCGCCGGTGTGTATTCAAGGAGCGGCGCTTCAAGCCCGGCGCGCGTCGCGGTGTGATGGATGAGGGGCCAGCCGTAGTTCTTGCCGCGCTCGACGATGTTGACTTCGTCGCCGCCGCCGGGGCCGTCGAAGCCGGAGGGGCCGTGCTCGGTCTGGAACATGAGATTCGAGCCGGGTTGGAAATCTATCCCTTGCGAGTTGCGATGACCGTAAGTCCAGATTTCAGGGCGTGCGCCGGGTTGATTGACGAACGGGTTGTCGGGCGGGATTGTGCCGTCGTCGTTTAAGCGCAGCGTCTTGCCGCCGAGCGAGTTGAGTTGCTGCGCGATCTCGCGCGTGGTCGCATCGCCTGTAGTGATGTAGAGCTTGCCGTCTGTGGGGCCGAAGCGCAGGCGCGTGCCGGCGTGGAACTGCGCGGCCGGGATGTCTTCGATGATCACTTTGCGCTCGGTGAGCGCGCTGCCGGTTTCGCGGAAGCGCACGACACGGACGCGTTGGTCGTCGCCCGCACCGCGATAGGCGTAAGCGAGATAGAGCAGATGATTCTGTGCGAACTGTAGGTGTAGTGTCAGCCCCATCAAGCCGCTCTCGCCGGTCGGCTCTGTGTCGGCGATGATGCCGAGCGGTTCGGGGCGCAGCTTGCCGTTTTCAAAGACGCGCACGCGCCCCGGTCGCTCCGTAAAGAGCATGCGCCCGTCCGGCGTGAAGACGATAGCCCAGGGCACTTCCAGATTGCCCACGACGGTCTCGACGCGAAACTGCACCGCGCCCTTCTCGGCACTGGCGATCTCGCCCGCGCCCCGCCCGCGCGGCGCTTGCCCGCACGCGGACGCAAACAGCGCCAGCAGCAAGAGCAACTGACATGGCATTTTATGCATGATGATCTATTGCTTGGACGGGCCCGGCTGGTTGTTTCTTCCCCTGCTCGGTGCGACTGGCCAAAGCACAAAGCAAAGGCGCGCGCGGCTAAGGGTGCGCGCGTCCTCATTCGCGCCGGACGCAAGCCGACCGGCGCTTGCAACACAAGCCGACCGGCTCACATCTGCATGTATTCGTGCAACAGCCGCAGTTCGTCGCCCTGTTCGCCCAACTCGACGCGCATGATGTCGCGGATCGAGAGCATGCCGACCCAGCGTTCATCACGCACGACGGGCAGGTGGCGCGTGTTGTACTTCTCCATCCGTTCGAGCGCTTCGCGCGGCGTGTCCTTGCAATCGATGACGACCTCGATAGGACTCATCACGTCGCGGATCGGCACATCAGATGCGGCCTTGCCCGGCAGTACGATGCGCCGCAGCAGGTCGCGCTCGGAAAAGATGCCGCTCAAGCGCCCGTCTTCGTCCAGCACGCAGACCGCGCCGATGTTACGGCTCGTCATGTACTCCGCGGCATCGAAGGCCGTCGCCTTATCGGGGACGGAATACGGTTCGCGATCTTGGATCACATCGCCGATGGTGATCATCAGTTCTCCCTCCAGTCAGGTGTGCACTACCGTGGGACTAATAATGAAAACCGGAATGTATCAGTTGGGACGCCCCGCATTATAGACCGGATGCGCAAAAATTTGGAGACTTTCATTGTTCGGACGCGCAACCAAGTCCGAAGGGGAAGGATGAAGGATGAAAGGAAGCTTTTAGCATTGGGCGGTTCTGTTCATCCTTCATCCTTCACTCAAAGAGTGAGCCTTGCGGGGTGGGGCGACGGAATGTGTTGCTCTGACTTTGGCTGTAGGCGTGCTCGCGCTCTTTGTTGAAGCCGAGGCGTTGCGCGTGCAGCCGGAAGCTCTGCTCGATCATGTGCCAGTACTCGCCCTGCCCGCGCATGCGCGTGCCGAACTCGCTGTTGTTGAGTTTGCCGCCGCGCAGTTCGCGCAGCCGACGCAGTACGCGCTCGGCCTTCGTCGGCAGTTGTTCGCGTAGGCGTTGTTCAAAATAGGGTGCGACGCTGCCCGGCAGACGCAGCAGACCCATGAAGGCTTTGCGCGCGCCGGCCTGTTGTGCGCGCTCCAAGAGTTGCGGGATGTGCGGGTCGTTGAGCGTGGGGATGATGGGCGCAATGCCGATGCCGACAGGAATGCCTGCGTCCGCCAACAACTTCATCGCGTTGAACCGATGCTCCGGCGCGGGCGCGAAAGGTTCGAGCGCGCGGGCGGTCGCGGCATCGTCGAACGGGATCGTGAAGAAGACTTCAACTGCGGCCTGTTTATTTAACTTGACCAGTAGATCGAGGTCGCGGCGAATGAGCGCCGACTTGGTGATGATGCTGACGGGATTACGAAACTCAAGACAGACTTCAAAGCATTGGCGCGTCAGCTTGTAGTGCGCTTCGAGCGGCACGTAGGGGTCGGAGGTGAATGAGAAGACGAGCACGTCGCCGTGCCAAGACGGGCGCATAAGCTCCCGGCGCAGCAGTTCGGGCGCGTGCACTTTGACGACGATCTTGCGCTCGAAATCTGTGCCTGCGCCGAAGCCTAGGTATTCGTGCGTCGGACGCGAGAAGCAGTAAGCGCAGGCGTGCGGGCAGCCGCGATAGACGTTGACGCTGTAGTCGAAGCCCACGTCGGGGCTGTCGTTGTGCGTGATGATCGAGCGCGTCGCTTTCTCTTCAAACACTTCGAGCTTGGCGGCGGGCGGCTCACCGATCCATTCGACGTGCGTCGAGAGCCAGGGGTTCGGCGGGTTCTCCAAGTAACGCATCGCGACCCTCTCGTCTCAGAGCTTGCATTGGTTCGGGAGTCAGACCGAGCAAAGGAGCGGCTCGTAAGTCTCGCACGTCATCATAACACCGGCCCGAAAATGGAAACAGGCCGGACACGCGCGTGTCCGGCCTGTTTCCATGAATGCGTAAGTGTCGTGGCTTGAGCGGCCCGTTATTAACAGGTTTGCAGTTCGGCCAGTTGGTCGCGCACGTATTCGATCAGCAGGTTCAACATCGCCTCTTCCCGCTCGGTCATGCCAGTGAAGCGCAAGGCGAAGCCCATCTCGTGCACCTGATAGACCACCTCGCCCCACAGATAGAGTAGCGCGCCGGTCGGCGTCTCGATCTCCATGCGAATCAGTTCTTTCGGCCGGACTTGATCCGGCGTCAGAATAAAGCAGCCCGTTACACTGAGATCGACCAGCATGCCAGAGCACTGCGCCAGCACCCCTTCCCAATGCGCGTCGAGCGCGACCTTGACTCGTTCCGCACGTCTGCGTTCACTCATATCTCCTTGCCTCCTTGTTTAGGCCACTAATGCCGGGCGAATCGCTTTGCTTTCAGCTTCAGGCGCGCCGGGTTGCGCTTGTGTGTACGTGTCCGCAATGATCTTCTCCGCCCCGCCGACGCTGACCGGGCGTGAGAAGAAGTACCCTTGCCCGTTCTCACAGCCGAGTTTGCGCAACAGCGCCAACTGCTCCTTAGTCTCGACGCCCTCCGCTACCACATCCATGCCCAGATTCTGCGCAAGCATGACGATGGTGCGGACGATCTCTATGTTCTCATTATTATCCACCATCTGCATAACGAACGAGCGGTCGATCTTCAATGTGTCGATGGGGAAACGGTGCAGGTAGCTCAAGCTGGAGTAGCCAGTGCCGAAGTCGTCGATGGAGAGTTGGACGCCGAGCGCGCGCAACTGCCGGAGCATCTCGGTCGCCTGTTCAATGTTATCCATGACGACGCTCTCTGTGATCTCAAGCTTCAGACTACGCGGGTCGAGTTTTGTATCGGCCAAGATCGATCTGACCTGTTCGATCAGATCGGGTTGTGCAAACTGCCGCCCCGACAGATTGACGCTGATCGAAAGCGACGGCTCGGACGGGTAACGCTTCTGCCAGCGCCGCATCTGCCGGCAAGCTTCATGTAAAGCCCACTGCCCGATGGCGAGAATCTGACCCGTGTCTTCGGCGACCGGGATGAAGTCCATCGGCGAGATTAGGCCCCGCTCCGGATGCTGCCAGCGCACGAGGGCCTCGAAGCCGCGTAAAGCGAAGTTGTCGAGTGAGACGAGCGGCTGGTACTGGATGAAGAACTCCTGCCGGTCGAGCGCGCGGCGCAGGTCGGTCTCCAGGTGCAACAGGTTCATCGCGACCGCGTGCATCGCCTTGTCAAAGACTTCGTGGCGGGCCTTGCCGAGCGACTTGGCGCGATACATGGCTGTGTCCGCGTCGCGCAGGATGTCTTCCGGGTTCTCGTAGCCGATAGTGCACGGCGCGATGCCGATGCTGACGGTCGTAAAGACCTCGCGCCCGCTCAGCATGAACGGGGCGGACAACTCTTTCTGCACGCGCTCGGCGACCGTCACGGCCTCCGTCTCGTCAACCAAATCTTCGAGCAGGATGGTGAACTCGTCGCCGCCGACGCGCGCCACAGTGTCGCCTGGGCGCAGACACGTCTCCAGCCGGCGCGCGATGCCGACAAGCAGTTGATCGCCGATCATGTGCCCGAGACTGTCGTTGATAATCTTGAAGCGGTCGAGGTCTAGAAAGAGCACCGCGAACATCTGCTGCGGCGTGCGCTGCGTGCGCGCGATGGAGAGCTTGAGGTGGTCAATGAAGAGTGCGCGATTCGGCAGCCCCGTCAGCGCGTCGTGGAAAGCGTCGTGCATCAGCCGCTCTTCGGCGCGTTTGCGATCAGTGATGTCTTGAATCTGAAAGATCAGATGGACGGCGTCCGTGTGGCGGTCGCGCACGCGCGAGACGCTCCACAAGACCCAGACCGTGTGCCCCTGTTTGTGCAGGTAACGCTTCTCCATCTGATAGGTCGGCACGCGCCCCTTTAGCAACTGCTTGATGTTGGCGAGCGCCGCACCCAGATCGTCTTGATGCGTCACCTTCTGGAAAGTCGAAGCGAGCAGTTCCTCTTCCGTGTAACCGAGTATGTCGCAGAGCGAGCGATTGACTTGCAGCCAGCGCCCCTTGGTCGAGACCAAAGCCATGCCGATGGCGGCGTAGTCGAACGCGCTCCGGAACAGTTCTTCGCTCTCTTGCAGCGTGGCCACGCGTTGCTCGATCTGGCGCACTTGCGCGACCGACGTGCGCATGTCCTTCACGTAGGTGCAATAGGCGTAGTGCGCCATGGCAACGACGGACATCGCACCGATGGCCGGATAGAACCCGACGAGGTTAACGAGTTTGGCGATTACACAGGCGGCGGCGGCGAAGACGAAATAAGTCAGTAAAGTCCAACCGAAGGTGCGCCCCCAGATACGTCCCAAGGACGCCTCCGTCTCGTCGCCCTTTTCATTGAGCGCGAGCACACAGGTGTGGCAGAAGGCTTGCAATGCGGCGGTGAGGCAGACAGCGAGCAGGAGCGCTAGAGTGTGCCCGCCGTGCGTGAGTTCGTTGAGCGGGCCCAAGCTGAGGCGCAAAGTCCAGACGAGCACGAAGGTCGTGACGGCCGCGAGCGCCGAGTTGAGCAAGAGTTGTAACGGCTTCTTGCTGAAATGCAGTGTCGCGCAGAGCGCCGCGACTAGGGCCAGCAGCACAGCGGTCTCACTTTGGAAGAGCAAGAGCGCCAGAAAGACGAAGCCGGAGGAGAGATTGACCTGTCCCCCAACGTGCGGAATCTTGAAAGCGATGCGCGTGCCGAGGTTGATCGTGATGAGGGCCAACAACAGAAAGGGCACGTTCATGTTGGCGGGCGACAAGCGCGCCAGGCAGAGTCCGACCAAGCCGGCGGCCAGCGTGACGAAGAAGATGATGAGCGGTTGCGTTAGACGATGACTGCTCGCGGAGATCATAAGAGGTTTGTTGGCACCTGAAGTTTGGATTTGGGAGGGGGCAAGCCGAGTCACCCGCAACAGACGGCAGGCGCGCTCACCCCCTACAACCCGCATGCCGTTATAGCTTGCGGAGCGACTCGGAGAGTTTTTTTAAGGGTTTTTGTTGTCTTCGCGGGCAAAATACATCTTTTCGCCTAAGAAGGCAGTCAAAATGCCGACCATTTCTGGTCAACCTGACCGGACTGACCGGTCATTTTTCCCGATAACATCATAGCACAGCAATATTTTACTTGCTTAAACATTGTTATTGGTCTATTATTCTGCCCGTGCATGAGGCAGGTAAAGCTCATGCAACTTGAGCCAAAGCGTTACATCGCGAACCTCAAGCCCCGACCACAGTTGCCGACCTGAGCGGACGCGCCCGTCCACTTCAAACAACAACATGTCTGCCCACACCACCTCAAACAAAGCGAACGAATTTTTAGCTTGAGGTCAAGTCATGTCGCCTTGCCCGGCGGCAGATTGGAGATTCGCCTGATGCGTGTCACCTGTCCAAAGTGCCAGTGCAAAGGATTGATCGATAGCGCCCCCCTGCTGAGCAAAGCGCATGTGACTTGCGCCCGTTGCGGTCTCGCTTTCGAGGCCTTGCTGGTGGATGGCGTCATGGAGACCGAGTTCGCGGCCGAGCCGACAGGAGTTCAGTCCGAACCGCTCGTCGCGCAGACGCAGGCTGAACCGCAAGCAGTGCTTTGCGGCGCGCCGCTGGAAGCGGACGAAGTGCTCGCTCTGCCGCAAGTTTTTGCGCCGGCCGAGCAAGCCAACGAGCCAGTCGGTGTGTTGGAGATACCTGCGCCGGCCCAGCCCGAAGAGACGGTTGCAGATGAAGTGTCTGAGCCAGTCCGGCCGCTGCACTTGGCTGTCGCCTCTGTCGAGCCGAACGCTCAGCAGCTTGACCTCACCGACTCAGGCGCATTCGAGATGCCGGCCGACTATGAACCGCAGTTCTCTCGGGCCGAGATTGCGCACGTGACCGAGCAAGACAAGTACGGTCTGGGCGTGCGCCTTATGCGTGTGTCCCCGATGTGGCTGCTGGCGTGTGGTCTGGCTTTCATCGCACTCGTCGTTGCGCTTAACGGGCTGACCGGCTCGGCCGTACAACTCGACAGCGCATCGGCGCAGGCCGCGCGGCCGAACGCGCAGGGCAATCACGCGACCAATCAGGCCGCACACACGACCGCGCCCGCTCAGACGGCACGGCCGATAAGCGCTGCGATGGTCGGCAATAAATCGGAGAGCACACATGAGACCGAGCAGCAGTCGGCGACCAGCCTGAAGAACAGCAGCACGCAAGCCGCGCAGGTTGCAGTTGTGCAGCCCACGCCGCAAGCAGAACTGCCGCGCAAGCAGGTCGAAGAGAAACCCGCACCCGCGCCTGTGTCGCAGCCTGAAGGCGCTGGCCGGTTCACGCTCCAGGTTGGCTCTTTCAACACGCCGGTCGAGGCGAACGAGCGGGCGGCGCACTTACAGGCGGCCGGCTTTGCGCCGCGTGTGGTAGCGGTTGAGTTGCCAAATCGCGGCACTTGGTATCGCGTCCAGACCGGACGTTTCAGCGACCGTGCAGAAGCCGCGCGGGTAGGCGCACAACTGCGCGCCAAAGGTGCGGCCGAGAACTTCATTGTCTCCGAGGTAACAACGCATTAAAGCGGCCGGCGGTCGTTGCCGGCCGTAACTCCGGCTCACTGTTCGCCCCAACACTCTCATCGTTATGAGTAGGCCAGCCGTCGAAAACACCCTGCGTTACTCGAAAGTGGTCGAGCGTTACGCGCACTTCTTCGGGCGGCCCGAGGTGCGGCTGCGCTTCCTCAACAACACGCTTGCGCTGCAAACCGGTTGCGCCGCCAAGTTAGAGGGCTGGCTTGATCGACATTCTTTCATCAAACGGTCGAAGCTATTCAATAAGCATTACGAGCGCCTGCTTGATCTGCTGCTCTATCGTCTGATCATTCAGGAGATCAACAAGTATCTGCCAGCAAGCCCGCGTGAGCGTTTACAACTGCTGCGCCAACACAAAGCGCCGCGCGCCGCACGTCTCTACTTCGGCTTCTATCAGGTGCGCCACGCCTTCCACGCGCTCGGTCTCATGTTCGTCGCGCTGAGCTTGTTCGGCGTCTACTCGGCGGTGGCCTTCTCTGCGCAACGTGTTAACGGTTATCTCGCGCGGCGCTACGGCAAGGCGAATCAGACGAACGCGCGCGCGGCCGGTGCGGGCGTCGCCTACGCTGCGACCACAAATTATCTGCCCGACTACAAGGCGGAAAAAGTTTGGCTCGTCGAGCGTAAGGATAATTACGAGCGTTACAGCAACGGCGGGCGCATCTCGACCGAGTATGAGACCGACAATCACGCGCGCGCCTATCAAGTCCTGCCGCACGCGGACAGTAACGTTAATGCGAGCGCGCAAACGGCGGGCGAGTTACACCACGAGCCGGCCGGCATCGTCTATCACACGTCGGAGAGCGATCTGGTCACCTTCACGGCCGACAACAGCGAATCTATCGAGACGCACACGCGCGGGCTGTTGCAGTACGTGCAGCGCAACCACTCTTACAACTATGTGATCGACCGCTTCGGCCAAATCTACCGCATCGTGCGCGACGAGCAGGCGGCGAATCACGCGGGCAACTCCATCTGGGCGGACAAGCAGGGCGTCTATCTCGGTCTCAACGAGAGTTTCCTTGGCGTCTGCTTCGAGACGCAGACGGACGCGCATGAAGAACAACTGACCGAGGCGCAACTCGTCGCCGGTCGGCTCTTAACGCAAATCCTCCGCAGCCGTTATCAGATCGACGACGCCGACTGTACTGTGCACGGTCTCGTCTCCGTCAACCCCGACAACATGCGCGTCTGTTATCACCACGATTGGGCGCGCAACTTCCCCTTCGCCGCGATGGGCCTCTCCGACAAGTATCAGGTGCAGCCCGCGACGATCAGCGAGTTCGGCTTTACTTACGACGATGAGATCGTCGAGCAGATCGGCGGCACGATTTGGCCGGGCGCGCAAGCGGCGCTCGATGCGTTTAATCAACGCGCGGCCAACAACAAATTGAAACCCGAAGAACTGCGCCGGCAGACGCGCGAGCGCTACCGGCAGCAGTTGGAACTCTCACGCAAGCTCCGCGCAGGTGCGCCGGAGCAACAGGAAGCGAATCGCACACCCGACCAAGCTTCCGCGCCTCGCACTTAATGGCAACGCCTCACATTAATCGGAACACCAACAACCTGACGGGTCGTGCGCCTGAAACCCGACCCGCCCAATAATTAAAAAGGAGATAATCATGGAAGAGAGAAATCAGGAAAAGTCGCAGCAGACGATCACGAAACTCGAACAGCCGGCCGTTAAGTCCGGCGCAATCGGTCTCGACATCGGCACGAGTCGCATCGTCGTCGCCGACAGTGCCGACCCCAAGACCGCGCGCCGCGAGTTGAACGCGTTCGTCGCCGTGCCGGCGTCCGACATGATCGAGCAGGTGCTCAAGCAAAAGCAGATGGTCTTCGACCGCAACTGCAAGAACCTGTACGTCTACGGTAACGACTCTGACTTCTTCGCGAGTTTCATGAACACGGACGCGCGCCGCCCGATGCGCGACGGTCTCTTGAATCCGCAGGAGGGTCAGAGCCAGCACATACTGCAACTGATCGTGCAGCGGCTTGTGCCGCGCGCCCGCAAGAACGAGGTGCTCTACTACAGCGTGCCGGGTAAGGGCGAGGGCGTCAACGGCAAGCTCGTCTACCATCAAGCCGTGTTGAAGAACTTCCTCGGCGGTCTCGGCTACAATGCCAAGCCTTTGAATGAAGGTCAGGCCGTTATCTTCTCCGAGTTGCAGGACGAGAACTTCACCGGCATCGGCATCAGCTTTGGCGGCGGCATGTGCAACGTGTCGGTCTCGTTCATGTCGATGCCGATGATCACGTTCAGCACGCCGAAGGGTGGCGACTACATCGATCACAACGTGATGGAAGTGTTGGGCGAAGCGAACGTGACCAAGGTGCGTTTGGAGAAAGAGGAGAACCTCGACCTGTCGCGCGCACCGAAAGACGATCTCTCGCGCGCCCTGCACATCTATTACGAGGACGTGCTGCAAACCTTGATCGACAGTCTGCGCGCCGAATTCCGCGCGTCGAGCCAACTGCCGAAGATCGACCGGCCGATGCCGGTGGTGTTGGCGGGCGGGACGGCGAAGCCCGCGGGCTTCCTGCAAAAGTTCGAGCAGATGCTCGTCGCGGGCGGCGAGTTCCCCATCGAGATTTCGGACGTGCGCATGGCGAAAGACCCGCTTTCCGCCACCGCCCACGGCTGCTACATCGCGGCCATGTCCGAGACAAAATAAAGGATGAGGGATGAGGGATGAAGGATGAAAGAGTGACCGCTCAACTTGAGTGATCTCCTATTCATCCTTCATCCTTCCGCCTTCATCCTTTCTTCGCAGGGCTGGGGTAAAGGGTTTCTCCTTTATCCCTTTACCAACGCCTGCGCCGACGACGACCGTCATTCAGGCATGACGGTCGTCGTTATTCTTTAGTCAGAACCGCCTGCGGCGATAAGAATGCGGACGGCGGATTTCGGATTGCGGATTGGAAGAGACAACTGTCTTTAAATCCGAAATCCGAAATCTGCCGCTCCGCAATTCTCTGTCCCGGCCCTTAATCTTCTTCCGCTGCTTCTGGTCGTGGCCCGCTTTCGTAATAGTCCATGAGCAGGTTGAGCATCTCGCAGTCGCTCTCAGATAGTTCTGTGAAGGCGAGACCGAAGCCGACGCGGGGCAGGTGATAGACGATCTGCCCGCGCAGAGGAAACCAGCGGCGTGAGGGCAGCCAACAGTTCATGTAGAGCGCCTGTCCTTCGCTGATCGCGGCCTTGGTCTGGACGAAACAGCCTTTGAGACTGAGACTGGTGATCGTGCCGCTGCGCGGGCAGTCCGGGGTCACGCCCCAGTTGCACGAGAGCGTGATCTTGATCCGTCTGGACTCTCTTTGTGTGCTCATGTTCAGCCGTGCCTAAGCAGACCGCGCTGCTGCCCGTTGGCGCTCGCGTCTGCTGTCCGCGCCCACTCGACGAAGAAGAAGCGATAGCGGTCGGGGTCTTCCAGCGTGACGAAACGACCGCCCCAGCCCTCATCCGTCGGCGGCGCGACCTCTACGTCCTGCGCGCGCAGTTGTTCGTAATAGGCGTCCACGTCCTCGACGCCGACGAAGAAGTGTACACCGCGCCCACGCCGCGCCATCGTGAGCGGCTGCTCGGCGAGCATCAGCCGTAGGCTGCCGCCCGCGAGCGTCGCCATCGGCGGCTCGGCCGCGGGCGTCATCTGCTCCACCGCAAAACCCAACTTAAGTCGGTAGAACTCAACCGAGTCTTGCAGGTTGTTGACTTCGAGAAACAACAGATCGAGGCCGGTTAACATAGACCGAAGCGTCAGAGCGTCGTCAGCAACAAGTACAGGCCGTAGAAACCGCCCACGACCGCAGACCAGAACGCCGTCTCCTGCAACAGGGCCGTACGCCGCGCCAGATGCGTCGGCGCATATGATGCGCGCGCGTAAGCGAGCGCCGCGTGCGCCATCCAGACGCCGAAGCTCATTAGCGCAAGCCCCAACAGCGCCAGCGGCCACAGGAAGACGACATATTGAAAACGCACGAGACAGATGAGCACCGTCCCACCGAAGATGCAGAGCAACGCGCCAGCCATGCGTCCCCAGAGCGCGTCGGCCGTAGCTGACGGCGAAGTGGTGGGCACAAACGTCGGCGCAGCTTGCGGGCGCGTGGCATTGTAGGCGGCGCGGCGTGTGTCATCGCGCAAGACGCGATAGGCTTCGTTGAGCGACTTCATGCGCTCTTCGTCGCCGCCGCGATCCGGATGATGCTCGGCGGCGAGACGTTTGTAGCGCCGCTCGATCTCGCGTTGCGGCGCGTCCCGTTCGACGCCCAACGTCGCATAGTGATCCGGCTCGCGCTCCGCCTGACTCATCCGTCTTGCCCTCAGGCGTCTAATACTACTCATCTCGCGCGAATTTGTCAGTGCGTAATTGCTTGTTTATGCTAAGCTCCCGCACGGGCCAATCCGCATGTCTTTACCATTTGTGCCGGGCGACGATCTGATCTTCCAGCTTGAGAGCGGCTACGGCCTGCTGCGCGTACTCGCGGTTGACGAGCACGCCGGAGAGCCGGTCTGGCATCTGCTCGCTTACGAAGAACTATTCCCTGATGTGGAGACGGCCGAGCACGCGCTCGCCAACGGGCCGTTGCACATACGCGCGGCGCATCTGCCGTTGACCGAACATGCTTTCGCCAAGACACAGACCGCGCGGCTCGGCAATCGGCCTGTCACGGAAGCGGAGTTGACGGCTTATCGTGCATGGGCCGCAAGCGGCGGCGCTCCTTTCGACCGCTCGGCGCTCCTACTGCTCGGCCTGCGCTGAGCGAGAAAGCACTCGCCCTCGCTTTTCTTTGCGGCTGCGGCCGCCCAAGACTGTCACTAATTTCTCAACGAGCACACAATTATGCTGACACCTCACAAATCAAGCACGCAACTCAAGCGCTGCCTCTCGGGCACATTTCTCTGTCTGTTAATCTGCCTGTCGGCAAGCGGCGCGCGGCATGAGCGGCTCATCAAATCTTGGCGGCCCGTCCATTACGATGTCGCACTGACGTTCGACGACAAACTGTCGGCGCTCACGCGCGCGGAAACAAAGATCACAATTATCGTCCTGCGCGCGCCGCTCCGTGTCGTTGACTTAGATTTCGGCGCGCTGCCCGTCGATGGCGTGCTGGTCGGTGCGGACGCCGCGCGCTTTGAACAACGTGCCGGCCAGCTCAACGTCACGCTGCCCCGCCCCGCGCTGGCCGAGGAACGGCTGACGCTCAGCATCACATATCACGGCCGCCCGGCCGACGGTTTGATCCTGACGAACGATAAGGATGGTCATCCGGCCGCGACCGGCGATAACTGGCCCGACCGCGTACACAACTGGATTCCGACGCTTGATCACCCGTCGGCTAAAGCGACCGTCAACTTCAGTGTCACTGCACCCGCGCGCGATCTGGTCGTCGCCAACGGGCGGCTGACGGGTAAGGCGACAAACGAAAGCGGCTGGCAGACGTGGACGTATAGCGAGGGTGCGCCCGTGCCTCCTTATTGCATGATCGTCGCCGTCGGCGAGTTTGCCGAGGTCGTGCCGACGCAGTTGTTGACCGAGGGCGCGCCCCCTACACCGCTCGCGTATTACGTGTCGCCGTCCGAGCAGTCGCTTGCGCTCACGGGCTTCGGCGCAGCCCCGCTCGCGCTCAAGTTCTTCAGCCAGACGGTTGCGCCCTATCCTTACGAGAAGCTGGCGCACATCGTCGGCGCGACACGCTACGGCGGGATGGAGAACACGAGCGCGATTGTTTACGCCAGTTCTCTGCTTGAGCCGAACCCGAACGCGCCCACGGACGAGCATTTCCACATCCGGCGCGCGGTCGTCGAAGTCGTCGCACACGAAACCGCGCATCAGTGGTTCGGCGATGCGGTCACGCCCGCGACGTGGGCCGACCTCTGGTTGAGCGAGGGCTTTGCGACCTACTTCGCCGGTCTGTTCGTCGAACACGAAGAGGGCGCGGTGCTCTTTCGCAAATACATGCAGCGCCAAGCCGAGACGTATCTGACCTACGAGCGCAAACGGCGCGCGCCCATCTACGACACGGAGACCGTGAAGCTCAACGACCTGCTGAACGCGAACAATTACCAGAAGGGCGCGTGGGTGCTGCACATGCTGCGCGCGCAGTTGGGCGACGCGGCTTTCTTTGCCGGTCTCAAGCGTTATTACCACGCGCACGCGGGCGCGACCGCCACGACCGAAGATTTGCGCGGCGCGCTCGAACAAACGTCAGGCCAATCTCTACGCGAGTTCTTCGCGCGCTGGGTTTATGCAAGCGGCCATCCGCGTTATGAACTGACTTGGGGCTGGCGACGGCGCGCACGCCGGGGCGGCCGGCTAACATTGACGCTCAGACAGACGCAAGCGGATGCGCCGTTTCTGACGCCCGTGCCGATTAAAATTGTCTCAGGAAACCGCGCGCAACAGGTCACGCTCCGGCCGGTGGATCGCATCACGATAGCAAACTATAACTTGGCAGAGCGCCCGACCGACGTGCTGCTCGACCCGGATGAGACGTTGCTGAAGGAAGCGCGCGTGACGGCGCAGTAGGCTAACGATATCAAGAGCGCCTAAGAAAACTCACCACTAAGACACACAAGGACACAAAGAATAAATCAGAGTAGGGCCTGTGCGATCTTGGCCGGATCGCTTAGCTTAAATGTGAAAGTCTGCGGGTACGGCGTCACGTCGAACGTGAAGTAAGCTTCGGGCGCGTCCGTCTGCGCGCCGAACCTGAGCCGGTACTCCTGCGAATCCATAAAGCCGTGCACCATCGTGCGGAAGTCCGTCGGATGCGTGTTCAAGTAAGCGAGCCACGCGTTGTAACCGGCTGTTTCAGGCGTGCGCCGCAAGTAGCCGTAATACTGCATGGCGACGAACGCGCCGTTAAACTCGTTCACATCCACTTCCCTGCTCTGCACCAACGCCCGCAGCACTTGTGCGCGCGTGAGCGCCTGCGTGTTCAGTGCGTTGATGAGATCGGCGCGCGTGAGCGTGACCATCATTGTGCCGTCAAAGTTGGCCGGGTCGGTCGTCGTGATCGCGGTCAACTGATAACGACCGAGCAGCGCGTCCACGTAAGCCGTGTTAGACAGATCGTCGTAGAGATGACGAAACTCAAGCCGACCGGCGAAAGCATCTGTGAACGCGGCCTTTTTGGCGAAGACCGCTTGCGCGGTCGTGCC
Source organism: Pyrinomonadaceae bacterium (assembly GCA_045807745.1). GTDB lineage: Bacteria > Acidobacteriota > Blastocatellia > Pyrinomonadales > Pyrinomonadaceae > QHXQ01. Next base: position 196,026 of record JBJMGT010000037.1, on the reverse strand, counting down.
TGTCACGGCGCGCATGTCGGGAATGATCTCTGCGTACTTCGGCAGCCGCGCGAACGCCACCTTGTAGAAGAGGAAGACGAAGTAGCCCTTGATGCGAAACTCCTGTGAGCCGAAGAAGGATGATGAGACGAGGATGCGATCACACTGCGCCGATGGCGAGTTGGGATCAAGATTGTTCACGTCCGCGCAGTTGTTCAAGACGTTGAGCCACGCGTTGAAACCGCCTGTGTCCGGCTCGCGCGAGAGAAAATCTAAATACTGCTGGCGGACGAAGAACGGCGAAGAGAAGATGGGGTTTGCGCCGGCCGTCGTGTCGTTGTCCATGATGGTGAGCGTCGCCGTCGTCTGCGCGCCGAGCGCGGCATTGCTCGGGTTCGACAGCCGGAGTGTAAGCGTCTCGTTGCCTTCGACGAACGCGTCGTCAATGAGCGGAATGTTAAAGGTCTTCGTCGTCTCGCCCGCCGCGAAGTTGAGCGTGTCAACGGTCGTCGCGTAATCGCAGCGCGCGAAGGCGACGCCGGGCTTAGTGGTCGTGTCGCTGCACGGCACGGCGGCCGGATCATCAACGGTCGCGTAATCGACCGACGCCGCAGTCGTTGTATCGCCCGTGCGCGTGACCGTGACGACAGCGTGCCCCAACCCGTTCCCCGACTCGCCCGTCGTATAACTCGCGGCGCTAAATTGCACGGTGCTCGCCTGCGCGGCCGAGATTTCATAGACCGCGCCGTTTGAGAGCGAGACGACGTAGAGGTCGCCGTTCGGCCCCGTCTCGATGTCCGTGCCGACGCCGAAGTCGTGCCCGATGAGTAGGCTCTCGCTTTCCGCCAAGTCGAACTTGTCGGCGTTGTCCGCGACCTTGTCGTTCAGCCGCGTGTCTGTGAACGAGAAGCTGCGCCGGTCGGACGCGAACTTCAGGCGGAACAGATAACCGTTGAGCAAGGTCGTGCGCGACGCGCCGACGAAGAGATCGCCCTCGTACTGCGCGCCTAAAGCACGCCCTTTCACGAAGCCCATGCCAGCGGGCGCGACCGCGTATTTCCAACTCAACTCCGGCTCGGTGTAATGCGCGCCGGGCAGCAGAAAGAGCCGCGCGAGCGCCGCCGCCGGTGTGTCCGCGAGCAGGTGCGGCGGCCAACGCGCTTGTTGCAGGCTGTCGCCGCGCGAAACTTCGATTGACTTGAACTCGGCGATGCGGCTTGACGGCCCCATCATTTGTATCCAGCCGTCGTTGGAGCCGGCCGTAACGCGATTCATCTCGTCAAACGCGTCGTCGCCGTTCTCCTGATTCCACAGTTGCCCCGTCAGCGGATCGAAGGCCAAGCCGAAACCGTTGCGCACACCGTAGGCGAAAACTTTTTTGACGTTCACAGCCGCTTGGCCGGTGAGGCTCGTCTGCGCGTTGAAGAATGGATTATCACTCGGCGTCGTGCCGTCGTCGTTGAGCCGCAGGATGACGCCGGTCAGGTGCGCATCGTCCGGCTCAGGCCCGCCGAACTGATCATCCGGCACGGTCGGCCCCGTGGGCGATTGCGTCGGGCCGAACTGCAAGTTCTGCAACATGCCGCGCCGGCCGTTGTCACCGATCATGATGTAGAGCTTGCCGTCGGGGCCGAAGCGGATGACGCCGCCATTGTGATTGGCGCGATGCGTTACTTCGTCGGCTTGATAAGCGCGCAGCTTGATCAGGTTACGCTCAAACGTAAGCGTTGAGCCGTTCCACAAGTAGCTGTCCACTCGATTGCCGAGCGGTGGAGAGGTGGGTACGTCGTCCACCAATACTGAGTCTGCGCCGGTGCTGCTCTCCGTCCAATAGAGATAGACGCGCGGGTTCGCGGGAAACTGCGGATGCAGCGCGATGCCTAAGAGACCGCGCTCCGAGTTCGAGTTGACTGCCAAGTCGAGCACTGTACTTGTGACCGCGCCGTTTGTGACTCGCTGCACTTTGCCCGTCGCCTTCTCCAACACCAAGAAGTCGTCATTGCCGATGAAGGCCATCATGATCGGCTGATTCAAGCCCGCGACGACTGTGCGGACGGCGAGATTCGGATCGGTCAAAGTTGGCCCCGACGCAAGCGCTTGGACGGTCGTTGTCGTCGTCGCGCTGTTATTGCCGGAGACGGGATCGGACTCCGTGCCGTTGACGCTCGCGGTGTCGCTCAGCGTGCCCGCCACCTGCGGCTGCACAACGAGATTGACAGTTGCACTCGCGTTGACGGCCAGTGAGCCGAGCGCGCAGTTGATCGTCGTCGTGCCTGAACAACTCCCTTGCGAAGGTGTCGTTGAAACGAAATTGACGTTCGCCGGCAGCGTGTCTGTGAGACTTACATTCGTCGCGGCGGCGGGGCCGTTGTTCGTGACGACGAGGCGATAAGTCAGATTAGTGCCGGTCGTAATGGGATCGGGCGAGTCGCTATTTGTTACTTCCAGATCAGCGCTCGCAGGGCTGGCGATGGTCAAAGTCGCTTGCGCCGAGCGCGAGAGCACGCCGCTTGATGCGCTCGGGATCAAAGTGATCTGGCCGAGTTGCGCCGCCGTCGTCGTGTTGATGGTAAGCGTCGCGGCCTGCGTCGAAGCGTCCGTCAGATTAAGCACCGACGGCATGATGGTGGCGCTGACACCTGTGGGCAGCACGCCGAGACTCAATGTGACCTGCCCTGTGAAGCCGCCTGAAGGCGTGACGAGCAGCGTGTACATGGTCGAGCCACCGGGCGCGACGACGCGCGCTGTGGGCGAGACGGTCAGCAAGTAATCCGTGGCCGGCACGGCCGTGACGAAGTTCTTGTAGATGAAGTCGCCCGTGTTGTCGCTGTCCCAGTTCGCTTGATTGCCGGCGGCGTAGAACGTGACGGGGCCGATGTTCTGCGTCGGCGCAATCCACGTGAAAGACCAACTCGCGCCGTCGTGCTGCCCGGCGAACGTGCCGCTCGCGGTGTGCTCGACGTATTGGCGATCCGGATGTTGCCCTTCGTTGGTGCGCAGTTGCGTCCGGCCGTCTGTGCTCGGTTGCAGATCGCCGGCCCGTTCGTTGCCGTCGTCGAGCGCGGTCAGCTCGAAGCCCCAACGCAGGCGCGTCTGATCGCTGGTCGTGTGGCGGACGGTGATTTGATAGATCTGCCCCGGCAGGTAAGTCTGTGGCGCGGTGATCGTGAACGCGCCGCTGCTTGTGCCCTGCGGCAGATGACAGGCGGCACAGGCTTCCGGGTCTTCGCCGGGCGCGCCGGTGAAGCCCGCGTCGGGGCCGGCAGAGCGCGCCGCGACGGGCCGGTTAATAAAGTTGTTAGTGAATAAGAACGCGCCGCAACCGGCGAGGAAGAGGCACAGGACGAAGAGCTTGACCCGGTTGATCTGAGACATAAAGCTAAGTATGAATGATGAACGCGGAACGATGAACTAAAGAGATTGAATCATTGAATCATTTTGTCATTGAATCAATGAGCAAATGAACCAATGATTCAGTCCATATTCATCGTTCCGCGTTCTGCCTTCAGCGTTTCTTCCGCCTCACCCCAAAAAGCCGAGGTTCGAGGTCGGGAAACGGCCGATGAAAGGTAAGACCGTCGGGATGTCTGCATCGGCGACGCCGTACCAGCGCGCGAGCGTAGCGGCATACTGGTCGATGGAGGTCGTCGGTATCCAACGCCCGCGATTGTCCGTGTCGTCGGGGCCATTGAGCGCGAGCGTCGGGAACGTGCCGTAGAAACGCCCGCCCTGCACTGCGCCGCCCATGATGAATTGATGACTGCCCCAACCATGATCCGAGCCGACCGCTGCCGCGCCTGACCCTGATGGCTGAAGCGTGCGCCCGAAGTCGGAGAGCGTGAACGTGGTGATCTGCGACGACGCGCCCGGTTGAATTTGCTCCAACTCAATCGTCGCTTCGTAGAACGCCTTCATCGCCTGACTCAGTTGGGTCAACAGATTGCCCTGCCCGCCTGCGCCGTTTGGCGAGGTCGGATTCGCGCTCGTCTGGTTCGTGTGCGTGTCGAAGCCGCCGATGGTGCAGAAGAAGATTTGCCGCTTCAACGAGAGCGAGCCTTGCGTTAGGTTCGCTTTGATCAGCTTGGCGATCTGCTTCAACTGATTGCCGAGCGACGTGGCCGGGAAGACGGTGGTGAGCGTCGGGTCTTGGCTAAACGCCTGATCCGTTAAGATCGCCTGCGCCATCGAGTCGTTCGTGGCTTTGACGAGCGCCAGATTATTATCGAGCGCGCGAATCTGATTGAAGGCCGCGAGCCGCGAGGACCCTTCCGGTGGATTACCCGGTGCGTTTGTGAGATCGAACAGCGTGTTGAGCGCGCCCGTCGAGGAGACCGACAGCGGGCGCGTGAGTTGGCCCGCCGTGAACAAGGCCGTGCCGGACGTGGAGATGACCATCGGCAGCGGGGCTGAGCCGTTGACGTTCGCGAGCACGTCGGAGATGCGCCCGCCCCAGCCGGTCTGGGCCGGCGTGTTTGAGATAGAGGTCTGCTGCTGCGTCACCTGATCCGAGTGCGAGAAGAGTTGATAAGGACGCAAGGAGGGCGAAGATTGATACTGCGTCTTCGTCAACGGCTGAATCAGCGTGCCGACGTTACAGAGGACGGCGAGCTTGCCCGCTTGCCAGATGGGCAGGAGACCTTGTGCGCTGCCCGGATTCGCTACCTCCGGCGACAGGTTCGGGTGCAGCCCGTACTTCACGCCCAGATTGAACGGCGTGATCTGCAACAGAGCCGACTGCGGGACGGCCAGCCCCGAAGCGTTACGCACTGCGGCATAACCGCCCGCGTCGTTGTAGTGATCATAGGGGATGATGACGTTGTTGCCGTCACTACCGCCGCTCATAAAGATGCAGACCAGCGCCCGGTAATCGCTGACGGATTCGGGCGTCTGCGCCATGGCGCTAATCATGCCGAGTTGCTCTAGCCCGGCCAGCAACGCCGTTGCGCTCAGCGCGCAGCCCGTCTGCTTGAAGAAGTCTCTGCGTGTTAAGCCCATTAGTGTTTACCTCTGCACCTGATACTGCGCCGAAGTCACGGCCAGATAGATGGCCGCCTGCGCCCGCTTGAGTTGATACTGTGAGGTACTGGTCGGGATGGCCGCAACGGCCGTCGTGATGCTCGTGCGCACAGACGCGGACATAGAGTTGTGTAGCAACAGCGTGTTGAGCGTGTCCACAAGCTGCGTCGGGTTGTCGGCCAGCGCTTGAATCGCGGACAGGTTGAGACTCGTGCCGTTGGGCCGGTCGGCGTTGACCGTGATGCCGGTGTAGACAAGGCCGTTCGCGTAGTTGGCGCGTTTGAGCGCAGTCGTCGCCGATAGGATGCCGAACTCCGGCCCCGTCAGAGCCGTGCCCGGCACGTTGTAATCGGCCGGGAAATAACTGAACACGGTCGGCGGCAGGAAGAGGTTCTGATCCATCGATGTGAAGCCGAGATTATCGCGCGAAGAGATGACGCCGTCGCTATTGACCGCCGTGTTATTGAAAGCCGTCGCGTTGAAGGCGCGGAGCATATTGCCGACGAACTGCACAGGCTCGCGCAAGTGGCCGTAATTGGGATCGGTCTTTGCATCGCCGCGCGCTTCCGGGTCGAGCACGATGGCGCGGATGACCGCCTGCATGTCGCCGCGAACGCCCAGTCCGTTGTTGTTGAAGGCCGCGGCCACCCGCCCGACGTAAGCCGGCGAGGGATTGCTCGTCACAAGCTGCTGGATGAGTTGCCGGCCGATGAACGGCCCGACGTTCGGGTGGTTGAAGATATTGTTGAGCGCAGCGTTCAAGTCCTGCGCCGAAGTCTGATTGGCGGGCAGACTTGAGATCGCGCCGGAGTATTGCAAGAGCGTCTTCGCATTCCTGTCGTGGTTGTTTTCGTTGGCCACGACCATCGGACTGATGTAGTTGGCGACGCCCGATTGCGGTGGATTGAGCGGCGCGAGATTCCAGCCCGTGAAGACGCGCGCGAACTCCGTGATCGTCGTCTGATCGTAGGTCGGGACTCTGTTGCCTTGCGCGTCGAGGATGGGCGTGCCGTCCTGATTCAACTGATCAAGCCCGACGGAGAACAGTTGCAGTATCTCGCGCGCGTAGTTCTCGTTCGGGTTAGTCCTAGTGTTGCCGCGCATGTTGAGATACTCGCCCATGGCGGGGTTGAGCGTGATGTCGGTTAAGAGCGTGCGGAAGTTGCCGAAGGCGTTGTTGTTGATGGCCTGCAAGTAGGGGTTGTACCAACTCGTGATGTTGATATCGCTCCCTGAGACGACGATGATCTTGTGCAACGCGAACGCCACACGCTGGCGCAATTGATCCGGCCCGTACATCGCGTTCGTGAAGAACTGCTTTTGCAACGGGTACATCGTGTAGTTATCGCGCAAGCAGAGGTTGCGCTGCGTCTGATCGGTCTGCGGACACCCGACTGAGTTATCGGTCGGCACAAGCGCCATGTTCGGGTAGCCCGTCGCCGCCAGATTGAACTGCTCGTTGAGATAAACGTTAAAGCCCATCGCCTTAATGCGCGTGACCTCGGCGGACGTTGGCCCCCATGCGGCTTGTTCGAGGAAGCGGACGGTGTCGGCGTCAGATGCCGCGCCGGTATATGGGTTGGGCGTGGGCGTCGGGGTCGGCGCGGGCGGCGTGGCCGGCGCAGGGCTGGGCACTGAGCCGGGGTCGTCTTGCAGCGTCCCGCCGGTGTGCCCGACGCTGATGCGGACGCGGTTGCTGGCAACGCCGTGCAGGTTCAAACGCAAGAGTATGTCACCCACGTCGCCGATGTCGTCGCTCAGACGGATGATGACCTGTTGCATGCCCTCGAAGCCGGGCACGGGATCGACGTTCTCGACTTTGAATTTGTAGAGCCGGTGCGTTTCGTCCTCGCCGTCGGCGGTGAGCGCGTTTGCGCCTTCGCTGGGCAGCAGGTCTAGGTTCATGACGAAAAAGAGGACGCGTGTACGCGTGTCCGCGCCTGCGACGAACGAGACCGTGTTGACCCGGAACGGATCGCGTGTGCGCGAGATCGAGTCGAGCGCGATGGCGCGTGTGCTCGTAGCGTCGGTCAGGATAATTGGCGAGCGGGTCTGCGCGGCGGCGGCCGAGAGAGCGCCGCAGACGAGGACGAAAGCACAGACCGAGGACCACCGAGACAGGCGCACGCCGCAACGGCGAGTTCTTTGTTCCATCATGAGAGACACCATCTAAACGTTAAAGGCGAGGCGACTCAATTTTTTTCGTTTGGGGCAGATGATGTGAGGTGGCAACCGCTTGCTCTATGTTCGGGGCTTCAAATATCGCATACCGCACGAGAAAATCCAAGCGGTAATTTTTGCTGTGACCCCGTTGGGCCAAGCGAGCGATGCCCGGCGGCGGCTCCAAACTACCCCAATTAACCCTTTGGAAATGCTGACGACCCGTGTGCTTTTGCGGCCCGCACGTTAAGACATAAGGCGGGCCGCGCTAAACGGTCTGTTAGACGGCTGGTTGGTGGGAAAAGTCTATTTTCTTTCGCCCGGCGGGCGGACGAGAGCGCGCGCTAGTCGCGCCCCTTCTGGCGTAAATCCTCTTCGACCGTCTCGCGGTCGCCTTCGGCCTTGCTGGGCGTGCGCCCCGGATCGCCCATCTCCTTCTCGCCGCCTGGAATCGTCGTCGAGTCGTGCCCGACGCGTTGCTCTTCGTCGCGTTCCTTGTCTGTCATGCCGGTTGCACTCCTTAAAAAGCTCAAGGCTTCAAAACGACCTTGATGCAGTTGTCCTGCTTGTGTTTGAAAAGCTCGTAAGCCTGCGGCGCGTCGTCGAGCCGCATGCGGTGCGAGATGACGAAGCTCGGATCGATCTCGCCGCGCTGGATGCGTTCGAGCAGCGGGCGCAGATAGGTGTGGACGTTCGTCTGCCCCATCTTGAAGGTCAAGCCCTTCCCGAAGGCCGCACCGAACGGCACTTTGTCGAGCAGGCCGCCATAGACGCCGGGGATCGAGACCGTGCCGCCCTTGCGACAGGCGTAGATTGCTTGCCGGAGCGCGTGCGGTCGGTCGGTGGCGAGATAGAGCGCCGCCTTGGCGCGGTCGTAGAGCGCGTCGATGGTCGTGCCGTGCGATTCAAGCCCGACGGCGTCGATGCACGAATCGGGGCCGCGCCCGCCGGTCATGTCCTTCAACTTTTCGTAGACCTCTTCGTCGCCGAAGTCGAGCGTCTCCGCGCCGCACTGTGCAGCCAGTTGCAGACGCTCCGGCACTTGATCAATGGCGACGACGCGCGTTGCACCGAGCAGGAGCGCGCTGCGAATGGCAAACTGGCCGACGGGGCCGCAGCCCCAGACCGCCACCGTGTCGCCGGGGCGGATGTTGCAATTCTCCGCCGCCATGTAGCCGGTCGGGAAAATGTCTGAGAGGAACAAGACCTGTTCGTCGTCCAACTCTTCAGGAATTTTTACGGGGCCGACATCGGCGCACGGCACGCGCACATACTCGGCTTGTCCGCCCGCGTAACCGCCCATCATGTGCGAGTAGCCGAACAGTCCAGAGCCGGAGAAGCCGTACAGCTTCTCGGCCATCCACGCGTTCGGATTCGTGTTGTCGCACGCCGACCACAACTCTTGCTGACAGAAGAAGCAGTTGCCGCACGCGATGGTGAAGGGCACGACGACGCGGTCGCCGAGCTTTAAATTTTTAACCTCGCGCCCCAACTCGACAACCTCGCCCATGAATTCATGACCGAGAATGTCCCCGCGCTCCATCGTCGGGATGTAACCGTTGTAGAGATGGAGGTCAGAGCCGCAGATGGCCGTGCGCGAAACTTTTAGGATCGCGTCGCGCGGGTTGATGATCGACGGGTCGGGCACTTGCTCGACCCGCACGTCCGTTTTGCCGTACCAGCAAAGCGCTTTCATTGCTCTTCCCCTTGCGCCGTTACATCTTCGCCTTGATGTCTTTGATCATCTGCAAGTGATGCTGGATGACGGGCAGCGTCTTCGCCGCGAAGGCTTTCAAGTCCGCATCCTTGCCTTCGTTGGCTTGCGCTTGAAAGTCTTTTACATCGTGCTCGTGATCATCGACCATCGCGTCCACGTAAGCTTTGTCAAAGTCCGCGCCGGAGAGCTTCGATAGCTTGGTCATCGTCTCTTTCTGTTCGGCGGACACGTCGGTCGGCAGTTGCATGTGCTTGCGCGCGGCGAGCTGCATCAACTCGTTGCCGGCCTTTGAATGATCATCGACCATCTGTTGCCCGAACTGCTTGACGGCCGGATTCGTTGCCCGCTCGGCCGCGAGTCGCCCCATCTGCACTTCGGCCAGCCCACCCTGCGCCGCCTCGTTCGCAAAATGATTCGGGTCTTCGTCGCGGTTACAGCCCAACGCCAACAGGGCCAGCAAGACGCTGCAACTCAGTATCGCTATTCTCTTCACCATCGCTCGCTCTCCCTTCCTTTCGAGTCCATCGCAAACTTCTCTTCGCGCTTTTTTCTTTGCGTCTCCAGCGCCTTTGCGTGAGGCAATTTCGTACCAAAGAAAACATCACGCAAAGGCGCAAGAACGCAAAGCTAAGGACGCAAGAATGGCGCGGTTATGCGTTGCGCTTATTACTTAGCCGACGCGGCGCGGCCCGAAGGCTGCCCTTCGGTCGTCGGCACTTCGCCCGTTTCCATCACCTGTTTAAAACGCCGTAGGTCTTCCTCGATCTGCTGCTCCGGGTTCTCGCCGAATAATTTCGCCACCGTCGCGCCGACGACGCCCGCTGGCGGATCGTATTTGAGCGTGACGCGCACCTCTGTGCCGCGCCCGCCCGGTGCAGGCACAAAATGGACGGAGCCGGCGTTGTCCACGTCCGCGCCTTCGAGCGAGCGCCAAGCGATCAACTCGTTCTCTTTATCGTTGTAAACCATCGCGTCCCACTCGACCGATGTGCCGGCCGGCCCGCGCACGATCCAATGCGAATAGATCGGATCGTGGCCGCGCACCTCTTCCAAGTGGCTCATGATGCGCGGCAGATTCTCGAAGTTGCGCCAGTAGCGATAAAGCTCCGCGGGCGTGCGATTGATCGTCATGCTCTTCTCAACCTTGATGCCGTGCCCCGCGCGCACCGTCACGTTCGGATTCGCGTCCGCATCCCCTGCGGTATTGAACCCGATAGCTTCGTACAGGTCACAGTGGCCGGTCACGCCACGATACAGCAGACCGCCGCCGCCGAGTGCCAACGTCACGCCGCCAAGCGTGCCCCGCGTCAGACCGTAGAGCAGGAGCGCGCCGCCGCCGATAACGGACGCCCAACGCTCGACCTCGTTAATGTTCACGTCTCTACCGCGCACTGCTGGTGCGTCGCCCCGGTCAATCTGGGCCTGTGTCAGTGCCGTTTCATTTGCTGCCATATAATTTCCTCCTTACAGACGCTCTCACGCAATTTTTCGGACAAGTCGGACACGGACAGAGCGTTGTCTGTCCGAAAACGACTCGTAAATGCCTTATCCAATTACAGGAATCAAACACCGTGCCGCCGGGAGCGCGGGCATCTTGCCCGCCAAAGCGTGCGCCAGCACGCTTCAAAGTATTCGTTTACATTCAAGCTTGAATATCAGCGCATCTGTCGTTCGCGCGCACTCGCTCATGGCGGGCAAGATGCCGCGCTCCCGGCAACTGCGCTGGCGGCTTCGTCGTTAGGCGGCGGAGGCGAAAGCTGCCCGCCGTTGGTTGCCGCGCGCATACAACGGCTCAAGCCGCAGTTGCGCCTCGCCGAGCGCCGCCAGCGTCGGCTCGTGCGGCACACGGGCCAGCCCGTCGTTCGTGGGGAGCAAGTCCCACAGCCCCATGCGCGTCCACACGTCGCGGCTGTGCCATTCGGGCATGCCGAGCACCGGGTACAGGCAGACGCCGCGCAACGGTACGCCCTCGCGCAGCAACAACTCGCACTCGTCCGTCAACTCGCGCAGCCAGACGGGGCGCATGTCTTCGACGTGGCTCGTCTCGGTGAGCAAGATATCCGTGCCGCGATAACGCTCCGAGACTGCGCGCACCAGTCGGCTGAGCGACCAGCGCCGCGGGTCTGCATCGTCGAGCGGCAGCCCCGCGCGATGTAGTTCCCACTGGTTCGTCCAGTAATAGTTGAGACCGACGATGTCCAAGTGTTGCGGGCTACCGCCGAGTTCGGGCATGAGCCGCCCGGCGAGCATGTCCCAGCCCTGCATAACCGCGCCGTGGTTAAAGTCGTCCGCCTCGCGCTGCAAGTCAGGCCGGTTGAACGGCGCAACCACGCGGCACAGCGAATCGACGTTGATGATGCGCGCGTTGGGACACGCGGCGCGGATCGCTTCGATGCCCTGAATCGCGCCGCGCATCAGACAGACCTTCAACTCCCAGCCACGCTCGCGTTGGTGCGGCGCGAAGAGACCGGACTCGCCCGCCGCCCAAGCAAAATAAGAAGGCTCGTTGATCGGCGTGATGTAGAGGGGCCCATCCGTGTGCGCGGCGAGAAAGCGCGCGGCGGCGTAGGCGTAGTCGGCGAAGCGCGCGGGAAACCCGGCCGCAAAGAGATCAACGTCCGCCGGATAACCGAAGTGGAAGAGATCGAAGATGAGTTCGACGCCGTGCCGCCGCGCGGCATTAATATGCGGCAAGATGGACGAGAAGTCGTAGCGCCCGCCCGTAGCAACGACGGGCCAGCGCACGGCCTCGCGCGCGGCACGGATACCCGCCGCGCTGAGCAGTTGGTAATCCTCGTCAGCGCGCCGGTCGTGCTCGGTTGCGGCGATCTGATCGAACCACTGACAGTGCGCGTTGTAACCCGTGGCCGACTCGAAGCCGGCGAGAAAGAAACTGCTGAACACTGCGTTGACACCGCGCCTTTCGCCCTTGTAGCCGCCTGAAGCGACAACTAGCAAAAGGCATTTGTAAAAATATCCGGTGGCTTAGGCGCGCGCGTTCGCGCCGCCGTTTACGCCGCTGATCTTTTTAAAGGTCGTCAACGCTTGCGCCACCACTTGATCCTGATTGTAATACTTGTACGTTGCCAGCCGGCCGACGAACCACACGCCCCGCGACTTGTCCGCCAACTCTTTATACTTCGCGTACAGCGCGGTGTTTTCGGGGCGCGGCACGGGGTAGTACGGATCGCCTTCGGCGCGCGGAAACTCATAGACGATGCTCGTCTGCGCGTGCCGCTGGCCCGTCAGGTATTTAAACTCAGTGATGCGCGTGTACAGATTATCATTCGGGTAGTTCACTACGGGCGCAGGTTGATAGCGGTCAACGTCGTGCGTCTCGTGTTTGAACTCCAGCGAGCGATACGGCAGCTTACCGAAGCGATAATCGAAATACTCATCGACCGGCCCCGTGTAGATCATCTCGCGATACGGGATGATGCGCTCCACGTCGCGATAGTCCGTGTTGAGCATGACCTTGATGTTCGGGTGATCGAGCATGTTCTCGAACATGCGCGTGTAGCCGTGGAGCGGCATCGCCTGATACGTGTCCGTGAAGTAGCGATCATCAAGGTTGGTTCTAATTGGCACGCGCGCCGTCACCGACGCGTCCAACTCCGACGGATCAAGCCCCCACTGCTTGCGCGTGTAGTTGCGGAAGAATTTCTCGTACAACTCGCGCCCGACGCGGCTGACGACGACATCCTCCGACGTGCGTATCTGCTCGCACTGCTCCGCTTGCTTCGCCAGAAACTCTTCGACCTCAAGCGCGTTGAGTTTGAGACCGTAGTAACGGTTGATCGTGTCGAGGTTGATCGGGATCGGCAGCAGTTGCCCGTCCACGCTCGCGAGCACGCGATGCTCGTAAGCGCGCCAAGCGGTGAAATGCGACAGGTACTCGAAGACCTCGCGCGAGTTGGTGTGAAAGATATGCGGGCCATAGCGATGCACGAGCACGCCCGCGTCGTTGTAATGATCGTAAGCGTTGCCGGCAATATGCTGCCGGCGATCAATGATCAGCACACGCTTGTTGGCCGCGCGTGCCAGCCGCTCGGCCAGCACGCTCCCGGCATAGCCCGCGCCGACGATTAAGTAGTCGAACATCTACAACCCTCTCCCCTTGGTCTAATCAGCAGCCGAAAATGCGTTGACGGTCGCCTGTCGGAGCATCCCGGACGAAGCGACTTGCGCGGCAGCATTAGTGTGCGCCGCAGCCGCTAGCACGGGCTGCCGCGCCGCGACGACTGCGCCGATCAACTTTTCCATCTGCTGCCAAGTCTTGTCCCACGAATTCGTCGCGAGGAACTTGTCCACGCGCGCGCGCCAAGCGGCATCGTCCACCGGCTCGTCCATCCCAAGCTCCGCGGCCGCGCGGATGAACTCGGCCACTGTGTCGGCGATGCGCACGAGTTGCTGCTCGCCGTAGGGTCGCACCACGTCGCGGATCGAGGTTGAGACGACGGGCTTGCCGGCGGCCAGATATTCCGGCGTCTTGGTCGGGCTGATGAAGCGCGTCGATTCGTTGCGCGCGAAGAAGAGCGCAGCCACATCCCAACCGGCGAGGTAGGCAGGCAACTCCTGATAAGACTTGCTGCCGAGATAATGTATGTTCGGGCGACGCGGCAAGTCGGCTTCGTCGATCTTGACGACCGGGCCGATTATCACAATCTGCCAGTCGGGGCGCGTGGCGGCGACGCCATCGAGCAGTTCAATATCAAGCCGCTCGTCGAGCACGCCGAAGAAGCCGATGCGCGGGTGCGGAATGCGGGCCTGATCGGCCGGCTCAGTCGTAATCTCGCGCGCCTGTGCGAAGTGTGCGCGGTCGATGCTGCTGGGGAACGCGTAGACGTTTCTGTGCTGCGTGCGCTTCGCTTCGTACAAGCTCTGCCCGCCGGTGAAGACGAGATCGGCGCGCGCGAACAACTCCGCCTCGCGGTCGCGCAGGGCGCGCGGTGCATGTTTGAAGGCCGACAACTCGTCCATGCAATCGTAGATAGTGGCGAGCGGCTTCAGGTGGCGTGTCCAGCCTAAAGCCATCGGCGTGTAGTACCAGAGCGCGTAATCTTTGATCTGCTGCTCTGCGAACAGGCGCTCAACGAGTGCGCGCTGGATCGCTTCGACCGCTAACTCGTTGTGTAATGCTTCAGGCAGGTGCGGCACGACGACATACAGATTGTCCGCGCGCTGACTCACAGCCAACTGCATCGGCCCCTGATCGAAGATCGGTTCTTCGATGAAGAAGACGCGGCGCTGTTTAGCGCATCGGCTCAACAGGTGCTGCGGGCGCTGATAGACGAAATCCCAGCGCAGGTGCGAGAGCACGACGAGGTCTGCGTCGAACGTGTGCGCAGCCGACGGGCTGCCCGTTATAGTCGGGCGCTGATTAGAGCTGCGCAGTGGTAGGGTGCCGATGTTTGGCAATTCGCCCTGCTCATAATCGCCGCGCGCGGTTGGCGTCGTGCGCACTTTCGTCAAGCTATGATTACGCTCTGGCTGTGTCATTTCCTCTCCTGCTCCATTAAACATGTTCGTACCGACCGATAATTGAAACCCGAAACCTGCGCTGCGCAGGCGCAAAAACGCCCAAGCAAAACATCAGGGGCAATTCGACCGCAGTCGTATGTGAGAAGACCCGATTTGATCAGCAGTGCACTTGCAGTAGCGGGTTGCAAAAGCCGTGCCCGCCCCAAGCGGCGCGCATGTCTGTCGCAGCGCACGCGCTTTTTCATGCAGTGAAATTCAGGCTTTAACGCGCCGCACTACTCGGCGCAATCGTGGGGGAAGTTGGTAGCATGAATCAATCGGATTGTATGAATGTCAAACGTCGAAAGCTTCACTGTGTTACGTTTTTATTTGCTGTTCAAGTCCATTCTCGCGTTGCATTCCGTTGAACTACTAAGCCGGTCTTATATCTGCTTAAACATTGTGCTCGGCCCGCGCTGCGACAGAACAAACGAGGTGAGCTTTGTTTGTGGCTCACCTCAAATTCGCTATAAGCTCATACTGCCTGGCGCTCAGCCCGACTAAAGCAAGCGCTGCCGCCCCGGCGATCTTCAGAGGCGTCCAGACCTGACTTAAGTCAGCGTCAGTTGGGCCACTCCGATCTTTGCGCTGTCGGTTGTCTGCCTCGAAGATGCGCCAAGTATAGGCGGCGCAAATTGCCTCGTCTGTACGTAGACGTACCTGCTCGGCGCAAGCCAAGCGCGCGCAGATTTCTACACAGTTTTTTGCGGGCCGTGGCAGCCGTAGGACACGGGCTGCAACAATATATCGTGTTTGTACAATTTCGGACAGACAAGCCCGCCGCGGGAGCTTATCATCGCTCCGTTACCCTATAGCTGGCGTGCGCCCGGCAACCCGTTCAGCGCACCGCAATTGTCGCGACCTCTTCAGTTTATTCACTGTCAACTTCTCTTCGCCCGTTGGATTCGTGCGCGTAGGCTGCTCTGGCTGGCGAATGTAGAGACCTCATCGGAGGCATTTAGATGAGACACATTAACGAAGCGCCGGCGACCATTCTGGTGGCCGAGGATGACGACGACAACCGGCTCGTCATGAAGATGCTGCTGGAACTGCGCGGCTATCACGTGGTCGTCGCGGCGGACGGCTTGGAGACGCTGGACGTGGCCGCGCGCGAACGCCCCGATCTGATCCTGATGGACTTGCGCATGCCCCAACTCAACGGGCTGTCGGCGACGGCGAAGCTGCGCCAGCATCCGGAAGCGCATCTGCGGCGCGTGCCGATCATTGCGCTCTCCGCCTATGATCCGGCGCAGCAACGCAACGGCGCGTTGGCCGCCGGTTGCGACGAGTACGCGACCAAGCCGATCAATTATGATCTACTCGAACAGTTGATTAAGGATTTGTTGCGCCGCAGTCAGACCGGCCCGCTCAGTGAGCAACAGCCGCCGCGCGCGGATGGCTTAGCGGTATAGATTGTCGAACTCCGCGCGAATGATGTGATAGCACTCGCAGACGGCCTCTTCCAATCCTCTTCGATCAAGCAGCATAATTTCGCCGCGCCCGATGCTGAGCATGCCGGCGCGTTGCAGGACGCCGAGCGCTTCGGTCACACCGGCGCGGCGCACGCCGAGCATGCGCGCGACGAACTCGTGCGTCAGCGGCAACTCGTCGCGCCCCACGCGGTCGTGCATCATGAGCAGCCAGCGACACAGGCGCTCTTCGATGTGGTGCAGTCGATTGCAGGCGACTGATTGTGAGATTTGCTGGATGACCGCGTGCGCGTAGCGCAGCAGGATGAATTGCAGTTGCCCGGTGCGGTTGAACTCGTCGCGTAGCTGCTGGGCAGAGATGCGCAGGGCCGTGCCGGGCACTTGCACGATCCACTCGTTGAACGTCCTTGTCACGCCGAAGATCAGCGACAACCCGACCAGTCCTTCCCGCCCCGCCAGATTCACCTCGACGGTCGCGCCGTCCTCCATGATTTGCAGCGCGGAGATGACCGCGTCCACCGGAAAGTAGGCGAACTGCATCAGCGCGCCCTGCTGGTAGATGGTCTCGCCCACCTGCAATTCGACCACTTGCAGGTGCGCTGCAAGACGCGCACGCTCAAGCGCCGGCAGGGCCGCCAGAATGCGGTTGCCGTTTTCCAGAGATTCAGTCTGTTCGACGACGAGGGACATATCTAATCCGTATCTCTGATCTATCGCGTCGTAACCAGTGCACGGATCAATCAGAGCTGAGACAAAGACACCCTTGGATTTTAGCGAGTCGGGCTGGTGGACTTAACGTCCTACTGCGGCCGCATTATCGCCGTAGATAATAATCCCGGCAACTTTGCCGGCGCTGTCGTGTGCCGGCATGATGGTGAAAGCGTAAGCCGACTGCGCTGCTTGCCGGCTTGTGTCGTTCACGTTCGGTGGCTGGCGCGCGAACTGGCGTGTCTCGTCCTCGCGGTACGCTTCGCGGATCAGTTTGACGAGACCTGCCTGCTCCGTTTCAGGGAAGACTTCGTCAACCGTGTGCCCGATCACTTCCTGCGTCGCGAACAGTTCGGCGGCATGCGGGTTGAACGCCTCGACCTGTAGACTCGGCCCGCGCAGCACGATGATCGCGACGGGCGCAAGCTCGATCATCTCCGCGAGCCGAATCCGCTCGGACGCGAGCATGCGGGCCAGTTCCTGCAACTCGCTGCTGCGCGCCGTCAGTTCGTCGTTTGTGGTCTGCAACTCTTCGTTCGTGGCCTGCAACTCTTCGTTGTTGGTCTCAAGCTCCTCGTTCGTGGCCTGCAACTCTTCGTTCGTGGCCTCGAACTCTTCATTCGTGGCCTGCAACTCCTCCTGCGTGAGCATCAACTCTTCGTTCGCTGCTTGAAACTCCTCGTTCGAATCCTGCAACTCCTTGTTCACATCCGTGAAGCGCTTGTTGGCGGCGCTCAACTCTTCGACCAGTTGCGTCTGTTCGGTCTGCACGGCTTCGAGTCGGCGGCGCGTCTGGTTCTGCTCGGTCACGTCGCTCACGGTGATGATGGCTAACTCGTTGGGGCCATCCTGCTGCATCGGTAGCAGCGAGAGCGCGAGATAGCGGGCATGGCCGCCGGCCATCGGATCGAGTTCGAGATCGTTGAGCGTGAGCGTCGTGCGCTCGCGGAAGACTGTGTCGATGGCGGTGCGCAGCGATGTGTAAGGCAGCCCGCGCACGGCGTGCAGAAAGTCCTGCTCGTTGCCGACCTCGCGGATGCCGAGCAGCCGGCGGGCCGTGCCGTTGATCGTGACGATGCGATACTGCTGGTCGATCATGATCACGCCGAAGGGTAGGAAGCGCAGCAGCACTTCGTTGAGCCGCCGCATCTGGCCGAGGTCAATTTCCAATGGCGCGCTGCCGTCGCGCGCCGCGTGGCGCTCGGCCGAGGCTTCCGCCTGATCAGTGCGCTTGCGCCGCTCCGCGCCGGCCGGCTGTAGCCCGCTGAAGAGTTCCCGGCCGGTCGCGTTGCCGCCGCCGTCCGTGCAGCGATAGACCTTCCAACGTTTGTTGACGAGTTCAAACGTAGCTTTAGTGGGGCGCGCCGTCTCGGCTTTGCCGAGGAACATGTAGCCGTGCGTCAGGTGCAGCGAGTAGGCGAAACGGTCGAGGATGATCTGCTGCAATTCGGGCTTCAGATAGATGAGCAGGTTGCGACAGACGACCAGATCGATGCGCGGGAACGGCACGCTGCGATTCAAGTCCTGCTGCCCAAAGATGACCATCTGGCGCAGGTACTTGGCGATGCGGTGGCCGTGCTCGACCTGCTCGAAGAAACGGCTGCGATAGTCGTCCGGCAACTCGTTCAGGACGTTCGCCGGGTAGAGACCGCGCCGGGCGTAGGCGATTGCGCTCTCGTCCAGATCGGTCGCAAAAATCCTGATGCTCCATTCGGCCAACTCGTCGCCTAATAGATCGGCGAGCAGCAGCGCCAGCGAATAAGGCTCTTCGCCTGTCGCGCAGCCGGCCGACCAGAAGCGCAGCACGCGCCCGCTCGTGCGTCCCTGCTGGATCAATTCGGGCAGCACTTCCGCATGCAGATACTCAAACGCTTCCGGGTCGCGGAAGAAGCCGGTCACTTTGATCAGAAACGCTTTGACCAGCTCGTGCACCTCATCCGGGCGCAACTCAAGATACTGTTTGTATTCACGCAGGTTCGCGTTGTGCGTCGCCGCCATGCGTCGTCCGATGCGCCGCAGGATGGTCGTCGGTTTGTAGGCGCGGAAGTCTATGTTCGTCTGCCGGCTGACGTGGACGAGCAGGTCGCGCAGCGGATCGTCCAGCTTCTCCAAAGCCATCTCCGGCAGTTCGACGCCTTGCAGGATTTGCGAGAGCAGCGGCCCGATCTGTTCCAACTCCGCGACGTGATCGACGACCGTGGGCGGCAGAGACAAAGGCATCGAAGGATACTGCGCCGTGTCCGGGTTCTGGATGACGACCGTTCCACCCGCTTCCTTCACGTCCACCGCGCCCGCCGCGCCGTCCGAGCCAGCGCCCGTCAACACGACCGCGATCAAGTTCTCGCCGTAAGCTTTGGCGGCACTTGAGAGCAACTTATCGACCGATGGATGCGGCCCCGCGCCATCCTCTTCAACAAAGACATGCCCGTCTGCGATCCTGACGTGCTGGTTCGAGGGCACGACATAAATCTTGCTCGGTTCGAGCGGCGCGCCGTCTTCGACGACAACGACGGGCAGGTTGCTGCGCTGTTCCAAGACCGCACCGAGATTGCTCTGCCGGCGTGGGTCTAGATGCTGTGCCAGCACGATGGGCGCGGGGAAATCTGACCTAAGCGTTGTGACGAAGATGGAGAGCGCGCCAATGCCGCCGGCCGACGAGCCGACCACGACGAGATGTTTGGCCTCTGGCTGTGGGTTCTGGTCTGTACTCATTGCCCCAGTCTAACGTGGGCTGGCAGAGTCGTCTATGCCACGTCCGCGACCGCGCCTGCTTCCTCAGGCGCACCGCTCAAGAGCATCTGCCGCACCAGCCGCGCGCGCGCTTCGGTCAACTCCGCCTTCCTGTCCATGCGACTGCTCACACCCTGCTCGCCGTGCTCGCGCGCACGGGCGCGCGCGGCGGCGCGACGGGCCAGTTGCGCGTTCTCTTCGAGCGCGCGCACCGCTGCCCATAGCGCATCTTCCAGCGCTTCGTTCTGCTCCGCGAGCAGGCTGTCAGCCGAGTAGGCGTGCCCGACGTGACAACGGAAGCGGAGCAGCTCGCCTTCGTGCATCTCCCAGAGCGTACCGTGACATTCAGGACAGGTCATGGCCGAAGGCTGGCCGAGTTTTTCTACGTTCTCGATGACGGCTTCGTAGTTGTTCTCGGTGATCTGATTCTCCAGCTTGAGATCGTCCGACACGGGATAGTCTCCTTCCTCGGCCGCCTCTGCGCGCGCCAGTTGCGCGACCAGCGGCCCGATCTCGGCGAGCGGCAGGCAGTAGTCAATCTTGACGTTCTTCACCGCGCTACTCGGCATGCCGGAGTAGAGCGCCTCGCGTGGGTCTTGCACGACGGCGACGCCGCCGCGCTGTTTCACGTTGCGCAAGCCCGCCGTGCCATCGTCGAGCGCGCCCGTCAGAATCACGCCGACGACGCGTGGGCCGTAAACAAGCGCCGCCGAACGGAACAGCGGATCAACCGCTGGGCGATGGCGATTCTCCTTCGGCCCATGCGTCACGCACACGCGCTCGTGCTCCAACAGCAGATGCCGATCCGGCGGCGCGATGTAGATGCGCCCCCGCTTGATCTCTTCACCATCCGTCGCATGTCGTGCGTCGAGTTGGCCGGCGCGCGCAAGGATCAGCGGCAGCATGCTCGGACTTTGCGGCGGCAGGTGGAGCACAACGAAGAGGGCAGCGGGCAGATCGACAGGCAGATCATGGATGAGTTGCCTGAGGGCTTCGACGCCACCGGCTGAAGCACCGATGACGATGATGTCATGACCGGGCATGCGAGTGGACCTCACCGGCGCAGACTCCGCGCTACGAATGCGCACAGCATACGCCTGCTGAAATGCAATTGCCACCCCTAGGTTATAAAATAACCTAGGGGTGGCAATTATTTAGCAACAATGCCAGCGCACAAAGCTCTTGCGCCGACCGCACTGTTAACGTATTGGCGAAAAGATTATTCAGAGCAGATGCAGATAGCCCGCCACCGCAAAAACGGCTGTGAGCAGGCCAAGCGCGACCACCATACTCTGTGCGATGACTCTTTCGTTCTGGCCCATCACGACCCCCTTACTTTAATCCGATGTGATGCGAACCAGCGCAAGTTGCCTGCGCCCCTCCGCAGACTTCTCTGTGATGTGCGCCAGCAACACCTGCACGCGCACGTCCTGCTGCCCCGTCGTGTATTTGGTCGTGAACCGGTCAATCGTTTGCCCGGCCGCCATGAAGATTTGGAAGCGCGCGCGAAACTGATTGACTTCCGCCACAGGTGCGATCTCGCTGAAGAAATTCCGGCCGAGGATGTCGCACACGGGCGGACAGCTCAAGCGCTCGGCGGCGGGACTGTAACGGATCACCTTGCCCATCGCGTCGAGTTCCAGCAGCCCGTAGGGAATGGCGGCCGCAGCGGCGTCGATTGGCAGCAACACCTGTTCGCGGTCGCCCGCCAGCTCACGCCGCAGATTTGCTAAAGAGATCATAGTCTTCGGCTCTCCTGGTCTGCGCCCGATGATGGGCGAGGGCGGCATCGAGCAGGTCAAAGCCTTCGCGTTGGCACGCCAGTGCTTCGAGCCACAACTCCAGCGCCTCGACACTCTCCGCCCGGCGCAATTTGGCCGCGGCCTCTTCGATCAGCAACTCGCTGACGCTCAGTCGCTCCAGACCTTGTGCGTAGATGCGCGCCGCGTTGTCTGTTACATCCATATTGCACGCTCGCGTTATGGTTGAGGAGATTGATTGCAGTCGGGGCCGACAGATAATTTAGGGGATGCGCCTCTCTCCTGTGTGTGGCCCATCCCCTCCCCCTTGCTTGATCACACCTTGCGGTTGTGTTCGATGGGCAGTATGCGCGCCAATAACGGGCATTGTCTGTCCGTTGTCGCACAATGATACAGGCAGCAACCGGCAAGGATCAGGACTGAGGATTAGTGAGTGGCAACGGCTCAAAGCCGGACGCGCGCATTACAGCAAGTCTTCAAACGAGAGCTGCGCATCGTCGGCTTCGGTCGCTGTGTGGGCGCGTCGTTTGGCGTGTTTGCCGAGACGACCGTCGAGGGCTTCGAGGACGGATGGGAGATGAAAGCGGACGAGGCGCGGCGTGAGGCGGACGGCCGGGATGCGCCCTTCGCGCGCTAACCGGTGCACGGTCGTCTCGCTCACCTGCAAGTAGGCGGCGAGTTGGCGCGCGGTTAGAAAATCATGTTGCGCAGCCCCGACGTTGTGGTTCTCGTCATGCACGAGCGACAACCTTTTTAAGGAGCGCCGCTGACTTGGTTCACGGCGTAGACACGCCGAGCGAGAGACCGACGCGATAGACCGACGGCCCTTCGATGTCTACCTCTTTGACGGCTGGTGCGAGACTGCCGAACTTGGCCGTGAGCCGGTAGCGCGCTGCGTTGGGCAACAGGCGGAACGCGAACTCGCCAAGTTCGTTAGTCACGCGCCCGTCAATCTTCTGCACCGTCCCGTCCGAGTTGACGCGCGCCAACTCGACCTGCGCGCCGCCGAGGCTGTGCCCCGACGCATTGAAGACGCTGCCCTTCAAGAGCGCCAACGCGCCCTCGTCCACCGGCATGAAGACGCGGTCGCCGAGCGAGCGCAGCTTGTTCGCGCTGATCTCAAAATCCCTTAACTCGGCCGTCCGCAAGCCCGTCTTGCTAAAGATCAGCGCATAACGGCCGGGCGCAAGACCCGTGATCTCGAAACGGCCGTTGCGATCCGTCTCGGCGTGCGCCACTTCGCTCCCGCCCTGCCGGACGCTGACCACGACGCCCTCGGCCGTGACGCTCTCGTCCACACGCACCTTGCCCTTGACGCCGGTCGGCTTGCTCTTCTGCCCGACACACACGCCCGCCAATAGCAGCAGCAGCAACACGGCGCTGACTATTCTGCATCTGAACATTTCGTTTGCTTGCTTCATCGACTTAAACTGAGCGCGGCGATCAGATTAACGTGCCGGGCATTATACACTCAGTTGCCAGCACATACACGGGCCAACCTTGTCCCGGTGGTCTGTTGATGCACAAGCTGCGGCCTGCTGTTGCCTGCTACTCCGGCGTCTGGCGCAGCGCGCCGCCGACTTTGTATAATGTCGCCGCAGTTTGCTCCCCAGAAAGCTGCAACCGGCCGGCGCGTGTTACCGTTTGATCAAACACCGCAGACAGGCGGGCGCTAGTCGCTTCGGCCGTAGCGCCTAACAGGTTCTAAAAGTTTTACCACTGAAGAAGTACATGCCCATCTACGCCCCCACGTCGCCAGCTCGCACGCCTCGACGGCGTCGGCTCTGGCTCTGCGCAGCATTGCTTGCGACCATCTGCGCGCTGCACACACGCACACACGCACAACAATCGCCCGCCCAACCTGTCGCACAGCATCCGCAGCCAGCCGTGCCCACCGAGATACTCCCCGCAGACAAAGATGAAATCTATCGCGTGGACACAGACCTCGTGCACATTGATGCGACGGTGACGGACGCGACGGGGCGCGCCGTGCGCGGTCTGCAAGCGCAGGACTTCAAATTATACGAAGACGGTGTCGAGCGCCGGCTAGCGTTCTTCAACGTCGAGCGGCACGACGGCGGCAAGCGCCCGGTCGCGGTCGTCTTTGCGCTGGACGTATCGGGCAGTATGACGGGCGAGGAGTTGACGCGACTGGGTGATGCGCTGCGCGGGTTCACAGAGCGGCTCGCAGATCGCTCGTCCGTGTTCGCCGTGATGACATTCGGCATGCGCGTGCGCGTGCTGCAAAACTTTACGGGCGATCCGCGCAAGCTCGCGCACACCCTCGACCGGCTCGCGCACGAAGAGAACGGACTGTCCACGCACGCCTACGATGCGGTGGACGATGCGATCCGCCTGCTCACGCGCGCCGCGCCACGCACGCGCGAGCAACAACTAATGAAACGTGCGGTCGTGCTCGTCACCGACGGCTTTCCGGTCGGCGATACGGTCGCACCCCGCACAGTCATCGAGCGCGCCAACGCGGCGGACGTGAGCGTCTACACAGTCACGCTCCCTTCCTTCTCACGCCTGCTTGCCTCGAACGAGAGCGCGCATGCGCCGCTGCCGACCCCGCTTGATGTCAGTGGCTTGGTCGAGCAGACCGGCGGCACAAACGTCTACGCGACCGACAAAGATTTCACGCCGCTCTTCCACGCGCTCGCAGAAGAGGTCACATCCGCTTACGTCCTCGCCTTCTATCCTCCCGAAGAGCAGCGGCGCGACGGCCGCTTTCACACCGTCCGCATCGAAGGCCCCAACGGGCTGACCGTGCGCCAGAGCCGACCCGGGTATAAAAATAGTGACAAGTGACAAGTGACGAGTGACGAGTTAAGAAAAAATCTTTCACTCGCACTCGCCACTCGTCACTTGTCACTCATCACTGCTGTTCAGAACTCGTCTTCGTCATCCTCGTCATCGTCCTCGTCGTCTTCGACGATGTCGAGTTCCATCGGGTCGAGACCGACGATCTCCAAATCTGTCCCGCACTCTTCGCACGACACCATATCGCCCTTGTCGGCGTCCGTGTCCACGTGCACGTCAGCTTCACACTCTGGGCATGTTCCGGTTGGCACTTTCCTTCTCTCCCTCCTGCCTGAGTTCCAGTCGCGGAGGAGGTTTGGCCCTTTCTGCTGCTGGGGGAGACCTCCACCTTGTCTTCCGAGTTTTGGTGAACTGCCGACAATCTAACCGCGCCCGCGCTATTTTGCAATACTCGATTTTAGTTCGGCCCAGCCGCGGTGCGCGCGGCCCCGGATGGCCATAGCGGCCAGTCAATCTGCGCGCGGTCGGTGCGGGTCCTATCTGATTATTGACTAGCGGACGAGTTTGCACTATCGTGTCGCCGCTCTGATAGTCAGTTACGGTCAGTCGCGGCCATTACCTCTCCTGTGCGCCTGACTGCGGAAAGGATGCCGTTTAGCTACACCCGCTCGCGAACTGCTCGTCAACGATCCTCGCTCGACAATAATTTTGGGCCGCTCAAAGAGACTTCACTGCTAAGCTATTACTCACCTCAAGCGATGTTGAATGCTCAATAGCTTTGCTGCTACTCGTATACATACCTCTAAGGAGTCTCAGGCGCGCCGCACCGGGGCCGGTTCTTTGGCACCTGCCCTGCGCACTTGCGGGCACGCCGACTTGCAGCGCCCCCTGTTCATTCTAACCGCAGCGTCGTTCCCGCCGCCGAACGTGCCGACGCTGCCAGACTGCCACTCGCGCGGCAGCACCAATCGCGCCGCGGCCACATCGCCTGCTTTGTCAACGGACTCTGTCAGAAGGCAGTGTCCCCGACCGCGCAAGTGATTGCGCTGAACACTGAACTGGTACAACTTGCCCCTAAGCAAATGAAAGAAAGAAAGCCCCATGAGTAAGTTCCCCCCAAACACTCTCATCCGTACTACCCGTTCGCTCTGGTTATTATTTCTGGCCGCGGCCCTGACGGCCGTAGCCTTTTCCTCCCCCTCTGCGGCCAAGCTTGCAGGCCGCTGGCTCGGCGACCACGCGCAACCCACACAGCCCGCACCAAATGTCACGGCGTTAGCACCGCCGGTTAATCATCGCGCTGCGCCCGGTGCGCGCCCCGTTGCAGCGCCGGCTGAAAGTAATGCCAGCGCGGCGTTCGTGACGACGGATCAAACTGACTACAAACCCGGCGAGACGGTGGTTATCTCCGGCTCCGGCTGGCTGCCGGGCGAGACGATCAACCTCTCGCTCCACGAAGAGTCGGCGACGCAGCCCGACACCGAGTTGACGGCGATGGCGGATGAGTATGGCAACATCCTGAGCACAGACTTTGTCACCACCGCAGCGCATCTCGGCGCAGCCTTCACCCTGACGGCCAGCGGTCAGAGTTCGGCGCGCACCGCCACGGCGAAATTTACTGATGGCGGGATCATGAACTACTCGCCGAACAGCGTTGCGCTGACGGCCTTCTCCGGCACTGCGGGTTCGAGCAGCACGAGTTTCACGCAGACAGTCACTGCGCCGAGCGGGAACGGCAACTTTCAGGCCCCCGCGCAGGTCACTTCCGTGAGCGTTAGCGGCAGCCTGCCCATGCCCGCTTCGTGGGTGACGGTCACAGGCGGCACGGGTAATTTCGTCACCGGCCCTCCGCAAAACCCTAAAAGCCCGCCCGACTTCAAGACCAGAAACGTGTCAGTCACGCCCGCCGCGAACACCGCGCCGGGTATCTACAGCGCTATTGTCACCGCCGTGCCGTCCATCGGCGGCGTGGGCGTCGGCCAAGGCACGGTCATACAGTTGACCGTCACGGCCGACAACGCCCCGCCGACCACGACGCTCAGCGCCGCGGACGCCAACAGCAATCCTTATAACGGCAGCAACTTCATAAGCACCAGCAAAGTTACGCTCACGCTCAGCGCCACAGACAACGGCGGGGCGGGCGTCGCCAACACCCGTTACAAGATCGACAACGGGCCATTCAAGAACTATACAGGCCCGTTCGACATCGCGGGCGAAGGCCTCAGCGTCGTCACCTATTTTTCCACCGACAACATCGGCGCACAGGAGACGGCACACATCTTTACCGTCAAGCTTGATCGCACGGCCCCCTCGGTCAACTGCGGCAGCGCCGACGCTCAATGGCACGCGATCGATGTCAACATCCACTGTACCGCCGTTGACGGCGGCGGGCAGCAGAAGTCGGGTCTCGCCAACGCCGGAGACGCCAGTTTCGCGCTCTCGACCAACGTGCCGGCCGGGACGGAAGACAATAACGCCCAGACCAACAGTCGCAACGTCTGCGACAACGCGGGCAACTGCGCGCCCGACGGCCCCATCGGTGGCAACATGATCGATAAGGCCACGCCCGCGACGAATTGCAGCGCGGCCGATGGCGTCTGGCATGGCAGTGATGTTGCTATTCCCTGCACCGCCAGCGACGGCGGCTCAGGTCTCGCCAACGCAGCGGACGCCAGCTTCAATCTCGCCACTAACGTCGCGCCGGACACCGAAGACAGCAACGCTGCGACCGGCACGCGACAGGTGTGCGATGCCGTCAACAATTGTGCGACGGCCGGCCCCGTCAGCGGCAACATGATCGATAAGAAAGCGCCGTCCGTTTCGTGCGGCAGCGACGACGGTAGTTGGCACCCCGACAACGTGAGCATCCTGTGCAGCGCCACCGACGGCGGCTCTGGCGTCGTCGCGCCCGCGAGCGCTTCGTTGACGACAGGCGTCCCCGACGGCACTGAGACGGCGAACGCTTCGACCGACAGTCATCAGTTCTGCGATGGTGTCGGCAACTGCTCGACCGCAGGCCCGCTCACACCCATCAAGGTTGATCGCAAAGCGCCGGGCGTAAGCTGCGGCTCAGCCGATAGCAACTGGCACGCGGACAACGTGAGCATTCCATGCACGTCATCTGACGGCGGCTCCGGGCTTGCGCACGCCGTTGATGCCGCCTTCTCGCTTTCAACCAACGTGCCGGTTGGCACCGAAGACGCTAACGCCTCAACCGATGTGCGCAACGTCTGCGACGCTGTCGGTCATTGCTCCGCGGCCGGCCCCATCAGCGGCAACATGATCGATAAGGCAGCGCCGACCATCACGGCCAGCGCCGCGAAGGCTGATAGCAGCGCGTACACTGCGGGCGACTGGGTGAACCAAGACGTGATCGTCAGCTATCAATGCACGGACGGCGGCTCGGGCGTCGCCAGCGTTGACGGCCCGACGACCGTCAGCAGTGAAGGTGCTGATCAGTCGGCCACGGGCAACTGTACCGACAACGTCGGGCACACGGCCGCAGCGACCTTCAGCGGCATCTACATTGACAAGGCCAAGCCGACCCTGTCGTTCGACTCCTATCTGCCTGCGCCCAATGGCGCGGGCTGGAACAACACGAACGTCTCGGTCGCCTTTACGCCGGCCGACGCGCTCTCCGGCGTGGCTTCGACGAGCACGAACAGCCCGCTCGTGCTGAGCACAGAAGGCACGGCGGTCACGGGCAGCGTGACGGTGACGGATGTGGCCGGTAACAGTGAAACTTTCACCACAAACGCAGTCAAGATCGATAAGACAGCGCCGACGCTGAACCCGGCACGGCACGCTGGTTCGGCAGCGAACGGTGCAGGCTGGAACAACTCGGCCGTCACGGTTGACGCAAACGCGGCCGACGCCCTCTCAGGTCTCGACAGTGTCGCGCCTGCGGCCAGCCAGACCGTGAGCACTGAAGGCGCGAACCAGTCCGTCTCCTTCACGGCGACAGACGTGGCCGGCAACTCGGCAAACGCCTTGCTCGGCGGCATCAACATTGATCTGACGCCGCCGTCGATCAGTGCTTCACGCACGCCGTCGGCGAACGGCGCAGGCTGGAACAATACGGATGTGACCGCGAGCTACAACGCGAGCGACGCGCTGTCGGGTCTGACCGAGCCGGCGACGGGTGCGCACGTCTTCAGTGCGGAAGGCACGGGCCAGTCGCACACCTTCACGGTGCATGACGTGGCCGGCAACATGAACAGCGCGACGGTCAGCGGGGTCAACATTGACAAGACCGCGCCCACCGTCACGATCACTGCACCGGTCAACGGCAGCTACTTACTGAACCAGACGGTGGCCGCCAATTACAGTTGCAGCGACACGGGCGCAGCCCCTTCAGGCATTGACACCTGTACGGGGCCGGTCGCGAGCGGCAGCAACATCGATACGGCCACGGTTGGGTCGCACACCTTCACGGTTAACGCGACGGACAAGGCAGGGAACACGGCCAGCGCCGCGCGCAACTACAGTGTGTTCTACGACTGGTCGAACTTCCTGCCGCCGATCAATCTCGACGGCACTTCGATCTTCAAGCTGGGCAGCACTGTCCCGGTCAAATTCCGCTTGACGGGCGGCAGCGCGGGCGTGATGGGCGCAACCAACTTCAGGCTCTACGTCGCGAAGCTCAGCAACAGCGTCGTCGGCACGGAGATCGAAGCGGTCACCTCCACGCCGGCGAGCACCAGCAACCTGTTCCGCTACGATGCGACGAGCGGGCAGTACATCTACAACATGGGCACGAAAGACCCGGCGTGGTCGGCCGGCACGTGGCAACTACGTGTCGATCTTGGCGACGGCGCGCTGAACCGCACAGTGCTCATTTCACTCAAGCCCTAAGGGCTATCAGCCAAGCGGCGCGCACTCTCCCCGGCGCTGCTTGTTAAGCCGAGCGCCGCGCGAACGGTTCGCGCGGCGCTCGGCTATTTACCTGATTGATTCTCTTGCTAACGTGCGCCCCGGCCGGCGACGTTTAGGTTTATGGCATCGCTGTAGCTGCCCCACCGAGTTGCCTGCGTGCCTCTACGGCCTCGGGACTGCGCGGATAACGACGCAAGATTTCACGCCAACTCGCGCCGTCGTAATGGAAACGCCGCGCCGCGCCGTCGAAGCGAAAGACGATGCCCTGTTTGCGATAACGATCAAGCCCGCTGTAGTTGAGGTAATAACTTTGCACGGGTGCGCCGGCCTCCGGCAGCTTCTCTTCCTTCAACCGGCGCTCCGCATCGTGCGACAGTTTCACGGCCGCCTCTTCGGCCGCCGCAGCATAAAGCAACAACACACCGGGCCGGAGCGGCGAGCGTGGGAACTCGTCTAAGAAGATGCGTGCGCGCGCGATGCGGTCGAAGTCTGTGGACGCTTGAATGAGCCGCAGCAGATATTCGTCGGCGTGTGCGTGCGTCGGGGCGACAATGCTATCGGCTTGCAGCCAGCCGCGCGTGCGGCGCGTCACCGCGACTTGATAGAAAGCCACACCGTCGGCCGCGCGGCGTGCGCCGAGTAGCGCAACCGCGCGCCCGCGCCCCAGACGTTGCACCAGCGGCGCGGTCAGAGACGGCGCGGCGCGCAAGACCGCCAATCGTTCGTCCACGACGACGGCGCGCTGCCCGCCCGCCGGCGCGCGTAGTTTATGCGCTTGCGCGGGCACGGCGACCGCGCACACACAAGCAAGCAGCGTGAACGTTAATTGATAAATGTGCCGGGTTGAAAGGTACGCGAACATGAGTGTGAGTCTCCTTCGCTTGCGTGAGATTTTGAGAACGAGCGAGGATTGAAATCAGTCTGCGCACCCTTTAAGGCCGCGCGCGCGCAATGTCAGCGCGGCGCACGGCGACGCGGATTGGCGGCTAAGAGCGCGTCGAGTTGTTTGCGCGCGGGCGGCGCGGGCTTTATGCGCCCGGCCAAACTCGCGTGGTGCAGATGACAGATGGCGAGGGCGAGGGCGTCCGCCGCGTCGTGCGGTTGCGGCGTCTCTTTGAGTCGCAGCAGGACGCGCACCATCTCCTGCACCTGCTGTTTTTCGGCCGCGCCGTAACCGACCACCGTCGCTTTCACGAGGCGCGGCGCATACTCCGCGATCTCTACGCCCGCGCGCTCGGCCGCCAACAGGATCACGCCGCGCACTTGGCCGAGCTTCAAAGCCGTCTTTACATTGACCGCGTAGAACGCCTCTTCGACCGAGCACACGTCGGGGCGAAACTTCGCCAGCACCGCCTCAACGCCCGCACTTATTTTCAACAGCCGCGCCGCGAACCGCTCGCGCGCCGTCGCGCGCACCACGCCATACGCCACCACCCCATAGCGCCGCGCATCGCCCTCCACGACGCCCCAGCCCGTCGCCTCGCTGCCCGGATCAATGCCTAACACACGCATCAGGTCAGAGGTCAGAGGTCAGAGGTCAGAGGTTAGTGAAATCAGCTTTTGTTTTAACTGACCTCTGACCTCTGCTTTTACGCCGTGGCCATTTCGGCTTCGTCGATGTCGAAGTTGGCGGAGACTTTCTGCACGTCGTCGTGGTCTTCGAGGGCTTCCATGAGTTTGAGCATCTGGCGCGCGTCGTTGCCCGTCAGCTTGATGTAGGTGTTGGGCACCATCTCGACTTCGGCGAGTTGCGGTTCGATGCCGGCGGCTTTGACGGCGGTGAGCACTGTGTCGAAATTCTCCGGCGCGGTCAGGATTTCAAAGTTCTCCTGATCGTCGCGCAGATCGTCCGCGCCGGCTTCGAGCGCGAGTTCGAGTAACTCGTCTTCGGGCTTGGCCGATTTATCCACGACGATGTAACCGCGCTTCTCGAACATGAAGCGGACAGAACCGGACTCGCCGAGGTTGCCGCCGTTCTTGCTGAACATGTGGCGAATTTCCGCGACCGTGCGGTTGCGACTGTCGGTCACGACATCGACCATGACGGCGACGCCTGAAGGGCCATAACCTTCGTATGTGATCTCTTCGTAGTGGACGCCCTCTTCTTCGCCCGTGCCGCGCCGGATGGCGCGCGCAATGGTGTCATTGGGCATGTTGCCGGCCTTGGCATCGCTGACGGCTTTGCGCAGGCGTGCGTTGGCGTCTGGGTCGCCGCCGCCGGTGCGCGCTGCGACCGTGATCTCTTTAATCAGCTTGGTGAACAGCTTGCCGCGCTTGGCGTCGAGCGCGCCCTTCTTGTGTTTGATGGTATGCCACTTGGAATGTCCGGACATTGTGAATAGATTCCTTGGCTGAAAATTTTGCGCCTGGCTAGTGCGCCGGACTATAGCACGCAGTTTTCGCGCGCCGCAACCGGGAGTAAAGAGGTTAGAGATCAGAGGTTAGAGGTCAGTCAATCAGACGTAAAAGGCTGCGACTGTCCGCGCCGTGGACGCGCACTTGTTTGGTCTTGCCCGTGTGCCCGCGCTTGATCTCGACGGCGCGCACGGGCACGCCGAGCGCACGGGCCAGCGTGCGACATAGCTCTTCGTTGGCCGCGCCCTCAACCGGCGGCGCAGCCACGCGCACGCGCAGAGCGCCGTCGTGCTCGCCCATGATCTCGCTCCGCGCGGCGCGCGGCACAACGCGAACAGTAAAATTGAGCGCGGCGGCGGTCTCGGTATAGCGCAGCATGTGTTGGTCAGCTTACAGGCGCGACTTAGAAGCGCATGAGTGTGCCTTGTATGGCGGCCTGAAACAGCCGGATGATGAAGAAAGCGACGAGAGCTGAGATGTCGAAGCCACCCAGCGGCGGGATGATGCGGCGCAACGGCCCCAGCAGTGGCTCGGTCGCGTTGACCAGGAAGCGCATGAGCCGGTTGCCGTAACCCACCTGCCCCCAAGAGAGAATAATGCGGGTGAAGATCATGAGCAGGTAAATGCTGAGCGCACCGAAGAGCAAGACGCCGACGAGCACGACCGGTCGCCCCGCGTGCGCGGCGATTAAGGCATTGATGAGCGTCGTGAACAGACTATCGGCGAGTTGCACGGCGAGCCAGCCGAAGAGTATAGCGATGAGAATAAGGACGAGCGGCGCGATGTTCGGGTTGAACCCGAAGCCCAACAATCCACGTCGGACGCCATTGAGATATGGATCAGTCCAACCGCGCACGAGCAGCACAGGACGGCTAAACGGATTCAAGTCCGCGTAGTTCAGCGCCAGCCGCACAAGCATCAACACGATGATGAAGACGATCACCCCCACGATGATCGCATCCACAAAATAGTTCAACTGCGCGAGTAGGCGCGTGGCGTTATCCATAAATTATCGTGTGCTGCGATCAGTAACAGCCTTCGGCGCACTGTCTATGCGCGTGCGCCGAAGAGCGCCGTGCCGACGCGCACCATCGTCGCGCCTTCGCTGATCGCGATCTCAAAATCGTGCGTCATGCCCATTGATAACTCGCCCGTGCGCGCACCGAACGCACCGCGCGCTTGCCACTCGTCGCGCAACTCGCGCAGCCGGCGAAAGTAAGGGCGCACCTGCTCCGCTTGATCAAAAAAAGGCGGCAGCGTCATCAACCCGACGAGTTGCACGCGCTCGCAGCGCTGACACTGGGAGACAAGCTGCACCAATTCCGTTTCACGCGCGCCCGTCTTGGTCGCTTCGCCCGCGAGATCGACTTGCACGAGCACGGGCAACTCACGCCGCTCTTCTTCCGCACACAAACGCTCTAGACGTGCGACGAGCGCCGCCGTATCAACCGAGTGGATCACATCAAAGAGTTTGACGGCCCGCCGCGCCTTGTTCGCCTGCAAGTGCCCGATTAGATGCCAGCGCGCCGCACCCTGAGCGAGTTGCGCGATCTTACCATCGGCTTCCTGCACGCGGTTCTCGCCGAAGTCCGTCAACCCCGCGGCGAGCGCCGCGCGCACCGTCTCGACCGTGTGCGTCTTGGTGACGGCGATCAACTTGACCTCGGCGGGCGTGCGTCCGGCGGCGCGTGCGCTCGCGTCGATCCGGCGGCGCACCGCCGCTACTTGCTCGCTGATGGACGCTAACGTCTGCGCTGCTTCCGGCATTTCATTCGCACTTGAATCGGTGACCGGCGCAACTATAACAAGGCGGCACGCGCGGTCGCAACCAAGTCATTCGCCCGCTCATTGCAGACAGCCAGATGCCCAATGCCCGCCGCACGGTATAGTGCGAGCCGCGCCCGTATCGTGTACATAAGCCAAACGACAGCCACGTCTGCCCACCCAGATCAATAACTTAACGGCCCGCGCAGTATGGCACGATACTTGTTAATGCTGATGCCGGGCAAATCATTTTGTCTTAGCAAAGTGGTGTCCAGCGAGCGCCGCCCGACGGCTATCAGCACTCGCTGACATGAGGAGAAAGAGATGAAGAGTAAATATGCATTCGTTCGCGTGGCGATCTTCGCGCTCGCCACAGTCTTGGCCCTGCCGCTCGCCGGTCTCGCACAAGGGCGCGGACATGGGCACGGGCGCAACAAGCAGGACGTATTTGTCAACGGGCATGATGCACGCGACGGCCGCTGGGACGGCCGCGGGCCACGTCAACGCCGCGACCGGGACGATGACCGCGCCGACGATAACGACGATTATCGCAACGGGCGGAACGATCGCTATGGCCGTAACGGAAGTTACGGGCGCAACGGCGGCTACAATAACATCTACCAACTGGCCGCCAATCAAGGCTATCAGGACGGCCTAAACACCGGCGCGAGTGACGGCCAGCGTGGGCAGAGTTATGATCCGCAGCGGTCGCGCTACTACCGAAATGCCACCACCGGCTACGACTCGTCTTACGGCAACAAGGAGGCTTACAAACAGGCGTACCGCGATGGCTTCCTGCGCGGTTATGACGAAGGGTTCAGGCGCTATGGCGGCAGCGGCAACTATCCGCGCAGCCGCAGGAGCACTGGCAGTATCCTCGGCGACATCCTTGGCCGACCGTAAAAGTGTAAGCACTAAGCAGTGAGCAGTAAGCAGCCGGTAAGACGAATGTTCTTAACCGGCTGCTTACTGCTTACTGCTCACTACTCACTGTTTTCTGTCCGCTTGACACTGTCGCGAGCGCGTCCTTATATTGTCCTTCCACAGCGCATGCGGATGTGGCGGAACTGGTAGACGCGCAGGTCTCAGAAGCCTGTGATGGTGACATCGTGGAGGTTCGATTCCTCTCATCCGCATACAAGCAGAGGTCAGAGGTTAGATGGCAGAGATCAGTTAAATAAAAACTGATCTCTGCCATCTAACCTCTGACCTCTGCTTTTTCAGTCGTTGAAAATTTGCTTGGCGCGCACGTCTAGAGCAGGTAGTACAACGGAAACAAGTTGCTCATCGTGTGCAAAGATGCGCCCCGCACCGAAGCCCTGTCCTGTCTGCGGGCGCACTTCAACCGTCTGCGCCGTTTCGTCCACCAGCCATAACTCACGCACGCCAAGCGCACCGTAAGTGTCGGCTTTCGTGTTCCGATCATACATGGCCGAGCCGGGCGAGATGACTTCGACGACGAGATCGGCCGTCGTGCGTCGCTGCGGGTCAAGCCGCGCTTCGAGTTCCGCCGAAACGTAGAAGAGATCAGGCTCAAGGTACGTGCGTCTGCTTGTCCAGATGGCAGCCCGTGGCACGAAGAGTTTGCCCTGATTGTTCGTGCTCACTAAATGAACCGTCAACAGTCTGACGAGTCGTGTGACCACGCTGTCGTGCGTCTGTTCCGGTGGTGGAGTCATGTAGAGGACTCCGGCGATGAGTTCCAGCTTCGAGCGGTCAGGCGGGTCGTCGAGCTGCCAGAACTCTTCGAGCGTGTAGGTCTTAACCAGCGGTGATGTGCTAACCCAAGCCATAATGCATGCCTCCGCAGCGTTGGCGTTGATTATGCGCCTAAACCGGCTACCACGTCACGCGAGTTTTCTTAGTTCACCGCTTCCGAAGTGTTCTCCGGCCCTTGTGCGCTGCGGGCGTCGAGCACGAGGAGCGGTTGTTCGTCAAAGAGTGTGGAATCGACGAGCGTCTGTACCCAGTATTGGCCCGGCGCAGTGAAGGTGACGTTGACGAAGAAGCTGATGTTGTCGGCGAAGCCACCGGGCGCGACTTCAAACTGCGTGGGCTGCGAGACAACGACGGGCTGCCGCCGGTCGGGCGAAAGGATGCGCACCTCGGACAGATGTGCGCCCTCACCCTGCCAGTGGCTCACGACCGCGAACTTGATGAGCGAGACGGGCAACTGCTGCACCATGATGTTCTGAAACACGCCCATCAGCGACAGTTTATTACCCACTTCCAGCCGCACATCGTCGCAATAGATCGTGTACAGCAAGTTCAGCTTATTGGTCTGCTTCGTTTGACTCATGAGTGCTCCATTCTCTGTCATATTCGTTCAGTTAACTTGTGCAAAAAAGGCCGCCAGCTTGCGTTCGTCAAGCCGCCCGTCAGGGCGCAAGCCGCTACACACATCGACACCGTAGGGCTGCACCGCTTCGATGGCGGCGCGCACGTTCTCAGGCTTCAAGCCACCCGCGAGGAAGACGGGCTTGCCCGCCTGCTCGACGATGCGCCGGCTCAAGCGCCAGTCGTGCGTGCGCCCCGTGCCGCCGAGTTCTTTGATTGCGAGTTGCTGATTGCCGGAGTCGAGCAGCAGCGCGTCCACTTCCGGCGCAACCCGCAACGCTTCATCAACCGATGCTTCTGACTGCACGTGTATGACCTGCACCAGCGCGACGCCGGGCAACGCCGCGCGCAGGTCGCGGTGCGTGCCCCGCTCCAGCCGATCACAGAGTTGCAGCGTGTTGGTGCGCATGGTGCGTTGCTGCGCGATGATCTCTGCGGCGTTGGTCTGGCACGTCAACAGGAATGAGGCCACGCCCGGCGGCACTTCGGCAGCGATCTCTTTGATCAACTCGTCGGCGATCACGCCCGGCCCTGACGGCATCGCGGAGATCAAGCCGACGGCCGATGCGCCATAACGCACCGCCAGCCACATCTCCGCCACGCTGCCTATGCAGCAGATTTTCACACGCGGCTTCATCAACTCAACAGCGCCTTCAACCCCTGCTCATCAATCACGTTTAGCTTCAACTCGCGCGCCTTGTCGAGCTTCGAGCCGGCCTCTTCACCAGCGACAACATAGTCGGTCTTCTTGCTGACCGTTGACGTGACGCGCCCACCGCGCCCCTCGATGAGCGCGCGCGCCTCGTCGCGCGTCATTGTTTCGAGCCGGCCCGTTAAGACGAACTGTTTGCCGGCGAAGGCTTCATCATTTGTCGTCGCCGCGCCGCTCGCGAGTTCGGTGCGGACACCTGCCGCGCGCAGTCGCTCACATAGCGCACGATTGCCCTCGTCCGCAAACCAGTCGTGTACGCTCTCGGCGACGGTCAGCCCGATTTCAGGAATCTCGTCGAGCGCTTCAATGCTCGCCGCGCCAAGTCCATCGAGCGAGCGGAACGCGCGCGCGAGCAGAGCGGCCGTGCGCTCGCCGACGTGGCGTATGCCGAGACCATAGACAAGTTGCGGCAGGTCGCGCTCTTTGCTCGCCTCGATCTGCGCGAGCAGGTTCGACGCGGACTTCTCCGCCATGCGCTCTAAGCCAGCGACCTGTTCGAGCGTGAGCGCGTACAGGCCCGCGACATCGTTGACGAGCTTCGTCTGCACGAACTGTTCAGCCAACGCATCGCCCAAGCCTTCGATCCGCATCGCGCGGCGCGAAGCGAAATGCAGCAGACGCGCTTTGAGTTGCGCCGTGCAGTCCGCCGCCACACAGCGCGCCACGACCTCGCCTTCGGGGCGCGAGATGACACCGCCGCAGACCGGACAAGTCTTTGGCATGCGAAACCGCTTCTCCGCGCCCGTGCGCCGCGCTGTAACGACTTTCAAGACCTTCGGAATGATCTCGCCGCTCTTCTCGATCAGCACATAATCGCCGACGCGCACGTCGAGCCGTTTGATCTCGTCCTCGTTATGCAGCGTCGCGCGCGCGACAGTCGTGCCCGCGAGTTGCACCGGCTCAAGGATGGCGACTGGTGTGAGCGCGCCCGTGCGTCCGACCTGCACGATGATCTCTTTGATCTGTGTGGTCGCCTGCCGCGCCGGATATTTATAAGCGATGGCCCAGCGCGGCGATTTCGTCGTCGCGCCAAACTCGTCTTGCAACGCCGTCGAGTTGACTTTCACCACCACGCCGTCGATCTCATATTCGAGACCGTCGCGCTGCCCTTCCCACTCGTTGCAGAACGTGATCACTTCATCAATCGTGCGACATAATGCGCGCGGCCCCGTGCTGAAGCCGGCCCGTTGCAGCCAATCCAGCGCCTGCCAGTGCGTGTCGAAGGTCTTGCGTTCGCCGGCGAGCGTGTCGTAGGCAAAGAGATCAAGCCGACGCGCGGCGACGATCTTGGGATCAAGTTGGCGGATCGTGCCCGACGCAGCGTTGCGCGGGTTGGCGAAGCGCGGCTCGTCCGCCTCTTCGCGTTCGGCGTTAATGCGCTCGAATACTTTGCGCGCGAGATAGGCTTCGCCGCGCACTTCGATCTCGCTCTCTTTGGGTGCTTCCTTCAAACGCAGCGGCACAGTGCGAATGGTGCGCGCATTCTGCGTCACGTCTTCGCCGATGCGCCCATCGCCGCGCGTGACGCCGCGCACGAGCACGCCGTCCTTGTAGTGCAGAGCGAGCGACAGACCATCGATCTTCAACTCGGCAACGTACTCGAACGCGCGCCCATCGGCCAGTTTGCGGCAGCGCTCGTCGAAGGCGCGCAGGTCTTCGATGTTGTAGCTGTTATCGAGCGAGAGCATCGGCCGCCGATGCACGTACTGCTCGAACCGCTCGGCTGGTCGCCCACCCACGCGCTGCGTCGGGCTGTCGGGTGTGAGCAATGCGGGATGTTCAGCTTCGAGTGCTTGCAGCCGCGTCATCAACGCGTCGTAATCGGCGTCGGAGATTTCCGGGTTGTCGTAGACGTAGTACAGCTCTTCGTGATGGCGCAACTCGGCGCGCAACGCTTCGATCTCCTGCGCCACACTCTTCGTGCTCGTTGACGTTTTACCCATGCTGTTCAGCATGCGCCTTCAGATTAATTCAAGATTGAATGAGCGGTTACTATTAGGACTCACCGCAGAGACGCAGAGAGCGCAAAGATTGCGCAGAGAGTTGAGCTGTTCTCTGCGCCCCCTCTGCGCTCTCTGCGTCTCTGCGGTGAAGCCCAATCTACGTTACAGACAAGTCAGATGCACCTTAATCAAATCATCTGGTAAGCGGTACGAATGTCTCAACCGTCTGGCGCTCTTTCACGTCCTCACGACTGATCTGCGCGAGGCGATGGATGACGCGCCCGAAGTACTTGATGCCCTGTAGGAAATCGGCGATGCGTATGTTCTCGTTCGGCCCGTGCGGGTTCGAACCGGCGTAGGCGATGCCGAAGGAGACGACCGGCGTGGGCGGCATGTTCACACCGCAGACCGCACCGACCGGCCCCGACGCAGGGTCGAGCGGATAGACGACCGGCTCGCCCTCGTAAATTTCGGGTGCGACTTCGACCGCCGCGCGCGCGACCGTCGAAGTGCTCGCCGCTTTGGCGTAAGGCGCGCTCGCGATCTCGACGATCTCTATGTCGTGAAACTCGCGCGCGTCCAAATGCTGGCGCAGCAGTTCAACGACGAGCGCGGGCGTCAGATCAGGCACGAGCCGGAAATCAAGCCGCGCGCGCGCCATGCCGGGGAGCACAGTCTTTGCGCCCGCGTCCGTGTGCCCGGTCTGAAGCCCACAGATGGTACAAGTGGGGCCGAAGATTAACTCTTTCGTCAGCGTGCGCCCGCTCATGTTGCGCACCCAGCCGCCTATCTTAAACTGCTTCTTCAGCCCCGTCTCATCCAGCTCGATCTGCTTGAGCATGTGCGCGTCCAGAGCCTCGACGGGCGCGATGTGCGAGCCGAAGCCGTCAATCGTGATGACGCCTTTGGGCGAGACGATGGTGGCGAGCGCCTGCACGAGCCGCCACGCCGGGTTCGGCACGATGCCGCCCCACTTCGAATGCAGATCGGTGTGCGCGCCGTAAGCGCGTAGCTCAATAAAGCTGATGCCCTTGAAGCCGAGACTGATGACGAATCGCTCTTTTGTGTCGCGATAACCGTCGTCCCAGATCGCGCCGTCTGCGCGCAGCATGTCTGCATGCTCGGTCGTGAAGCGATACAAACTCGGACTGCCCAAGCCGTCTTCGCCCTCGACGATGAAGCGCAGACAGAACGGGAGTTTCCCGAACGACTTCTGATAAGCCTCGACGGCCGCGAGCCGCGCCACCAGATCGCCCTTGCTGTTGGCCGCGCCGCGCGCGTACAGCTTGTCGTCGAGCACGCTCCCGGCGAAGGGGCCAACCGCCCACTCGTTCAACTGTCCGACCGGCTGCACGTCGTAATGGCCATAGACGACGAAGCAGTGTGTGCCTGCGCCAAACTCGCCGAAGATGATCGGATAGCCGCTGCCCAGTTTGAACGAGCGCGTGCCCGCGCCGACGCGCTGCATCATCTGCTCGACCGTCTCCGCCACCGCGCGCATGCCCGTGCCGCGCGCCGCCACCGACGGCATGCGACAAAGCTGCTGCAAACGCTCGACGAAAGCGCCGGCATGACGATCAACGTAACGGTCGAATTTAACGATGGCCATTTTTACAACAGTGACAAGTGACGAGTGACAGGTGACGAGTTAGAACAAGCGGCGGTCGCCGTCCACATGTTCATAAAACAGATAACGCGGACGTTCTGTGTCGCGCTCGAAGCCGGCGCAAATGAGACCGGCGGCGAGCACCTGTTGAAATTCTGTGCGGACGCGTTGGAGTTCGCGCCGCGCCGTCTCAATGTCTGCGCGCATGAGCGCAGTCCAGTTGGACGGGATGACGACCACTGCCGCCGGTTCGTTATCATGCGTCGGAATTTCACCACGCGCATAAGTTTCGACGTGGGCTGACTTCAAATGCCACTCGGCGAATAAACGATCACTATCGAGACCGCGCGGCTGGCCGAACTCGCCGACAGTGGTCGTGTAGTCCGTGCCGTAGAAGTTGACCGCGTAGGCGCGGACGATTGCGCCGAGCCGGTTGAGATTGAAATGCGCGTTGCGCGCGCGCATCGGATCCCAAGTCCACTTGATAAACGAGCGCCCCTCAGCCAGCGCGCGCGCGCGCTGCGCCCACTTGAGCCGTGCGCCTAAGCCTTTGTTCTGTTGACTCTCCGCCACCGCCATCATGTGCGAATAGCCGAAGACCTCCACGCCGCGTACGGCGGCCAAGTGATGCACGAAGCCGACCAACTCTGCGCCCTGAAACGCGCCGAGCGTCCAACCGCCCGCCGCGCGTGACACGATCAGATGGCGGCGCGGCGAAATCTCCATGTCCGGCAGCCCGAACACCTCGCGCTGCAAACGCACGCACGCGTCGAACTCATCAATCGTCGTACACTCGCGCACGACCACGTCCGTCTGTTCGGCATGCGCCGCCTGCTCCGTCTGACTCGCCATGCGCCTCTCTACCCTCTCATTCAAACAATGGTCAAGATGTACCAGCTTTGCGGCCCGCGCGCAATCCGAGTTCACAGTCCAAAGGCCAATGGCTAAAGTCTAAAGTCTGATGCGAGGTAGAGCTTTCTCCTTTTTGGGCCTTCGACGTTGGGCTTTAGACTTGGGACTTGAGCCTTACTTATTCGGGCGCGTGGGCAGTTCGAGGCGCACGACGAGACCGCGCGTCTTATCCGTCTCGAGCGCAACCGCGCCGCCGAGCGCGTGCAGCAGGCGCTGCGCGATGACTAAACCCAACTCGTTCATATTCGTGCCCCGCTCGTTCGGCGCATCCAGTTCGACGGGATGGAAGATATGCGCGGGGTCGCCCAAAGGGTTGCCCTCATCTCTGATCGAAATGCAGAAGCGCCCGGTCGCCAGCGGGTGCGCGTGGACTGTGACCGTCCCGCCGTAGGGGCTGCGTGCGATGGCGTGGGCCAGAAAGTTGTAGAGCACCTGCCGGAGTTTGCCCTCGTCCGAGACGATGGGGCCGAGTTCGGGCGCAATATTGCAGTCGAGTCTGACGTGTTGCTTCTGCGCCAAGCGATTCACCGCCGCGCATGAGTCGCTTAAGACATCGCGCACGGCGAAGTCATGCAGGAACAGCTCGGTCTGCCCGGCTTCGAGGCGCGAAAGATCGACGAGCTGCTTGATGCTCGCGTGTAGCTGCTGCCCCGACGCTGCGATCTTCTCGCAGAAGCGGCGCTGGGCCGTGCTCAGGTCTTCGTGTTCGAGCAGGATTTCGGCGAAGCCGAGGATCGAAGTCAGAGGCGTGCGCAACTCGTGCGACATGCGCGCGAGGAAGAGCGAGCGATAACGGCCGACGCGCTGCAACTCGCGGTTGGCCTCTTCGAGCGCGCCCGTGCGCTGCTGCAACTCTGCGATGAGTTGTTCAATGCGCGTGTGCTGTTCGCGCACGGCCGTAGCTTGGCGTGCGTTGCCGAGTGCGATCACGATGGGGGCGGCGATAAAACGCAAGCCCGCGAGTGCCCCGCGCAGTCGCTCCGGGTAGGCCGAGAGCGCCACGAGCACACCGACCAGCGTGCCCCGCGCGTGGATCGGCATGCCGACGCCCGATTGCAGCCCCGTGTCGGCGAATTCGCGCCGCACCGCGATTGCCCCTGCGTCTTCGTCCTCAATGCCACGGTCGAGCCAGACTTGCAACTCGCGCCCAGCGCGCTCGACGGCCGCGGCCAACAGTTCCGAGTTGCGCCGCGCCATCTCCGCGTCCATGTGCGGGTGCGTGTAGAGCGCGCTGGCGCGCAAATCTCTATCGTCGGCGCGCAGGAACGTGCTGATGCAGCATAAATCCCAGTGGCGCAGCAGAATGTCTGCGAACGCGCCGCAGACGCTTTCTTCGCTGGCGAATTCGCCCGGCGTGGAGACCTGCGCGTAGAAGAGATCGACGATCTCCGCGCTCAACGCAGTCAACTCGGCCACACTCGCACTGCCTGCCGCTATGTCAGATGTCGTCCTCAACTCAAACCCGCGCCCCTAGGTCTTAACGGCCAATACACGCGTCGCCCCGTCTCGGCCGATTGCGCGACGGGTCGCCGGAGGTCATCTATTATCGGGAGGTCTTGTGCGCGCAATATAGTGCGCAGCTTGCGAAAGTGTCAACGGAGGAAAGGATGAAGGATGAAGGGTGAAGGATGAAAGAAAGCTTTCAACGTTGAGCAGTTCCTATCATCCTTCATCCTTCATCCTTTAATTTGTTATGATTGTTAACTGAGGGCCGCGCCCTCTCTGCTACCTCGTATGAATGGCCAACTAAGCGAGCAACCCCTCGCGGAGCTAATCCGTGAGATCAACGCCACCGGACTGTCGGGCGCGTTGCGCCTCGTGCGCGAGCGCGTGCGGGCGGTCGTCTATGCGCAAGCCGGCGCGATCATTCACGCGCGCACAAACCTGCGCGCGCATCGGCTGACGGAGTGTCTGCGGCGCTGGGAGTTTTTGACGGCGGAACAGTTGCAAGCGTTCGGCAGTGCGGCGATGACCGAGCCGGAGGTCTGTACCGCGTTAGTCAACGCGGGCGTGATCAAACAAGATGCATTGCCCGGTCTGCGCCTGCGGCAGTTGGCCGACATATTACGACCGCTGCTATTGTGGACTGACGGTACGTGGAGCTTCGATGCGCGCGCGCGGCTCGCCGAAGAAACTGCCGGCGCGCTGCCTGTTGCTGACTTGCTGCTTGAAGGTGCGCGCCGTTTGCCCGCCGAGTTTGCCGCCGCGCGGCTCGCGGACACGGACGTGTTCACGCCAACGGCCGCGCCGCCCGCAAATCTGGCGCTGCTGCCAACCGAAGGCTTCATCCTCTCGCGCGTGGACGCGCCGCTCACGCTCGCCGAACTCGTCGCCGTCAGTGGCTTGCCCGAGACAGAGACGCGCCACGCCGCTTACGCCCTCGCCCTCGCCGGGCTGCTCACACGCGCCGCTTGGCCCGCCATGTTCGACGCGCACACGCAGGCGCAAGCGCGCGCCACTGCGCCCGCATCAGCAGACGCGGCCACTAAGCTCAATCAGCCACCGACGACTACGCAAACACAAACTCAGTCCAACGCAACCAAATCGGCCGAGCCGCCCGCACCCGCACCGGAAGCTGATCCGCAGGCGGAGATCGCGGCCCTGCTGGCGCGCGTGCGCGGCGCAGACAACTACGAACTGCTCGGCATCGCGCGGCGCGCCGAAGCCGGCGAGATCAAGCGCGCCTACTATGCGCTCGCCAAACGTTTTCATCCGGATCGTTTCCGCCGCGATGCGGACGAGACACAACGCGGCCGCGTCGAAACCGCCTTCGCGAAGATCGCGCAGGCCTACGAGACACTATCTGATGAGAAGACGCGCACGGCCTACGATGCCAAGCTGCCGCCTGAGTCGCTCAACCACCCGCCCGCGCGCGAAGCCCCACAACCGAGCGCCCCATCTTCGTCATCAGCCGCCGCCCCGCCGGCCGAGGCAGCGGAGACGCACTATGCAGCGGCGCGCAAGGAGAGCGCGGAAGAGAATTTCCAACAAGGGTTGGCCGCGCTTAAGCAGAACAACTATCACGCGGCCGCCTTGCGGCTAGCGGCGGCTGTCTATCTCGCCCCCAAGCAGGCGCGCTATCACGCTTACTACGGCAGCGCACTCGCACATGAGCCGCGCACACGTCATCAGGCCGAGACCGAGTTGCAAGCAGCCATCAGGCTTGACGCTGCCAACGCTTCGTATCACGTCATGCTCGCCGAGCTATACCAACGGCTCGGTCAGACGCGCCGCGCTGAAACTGAACTCACCCTCGCGCTCACCATCGACCCGCGCAACGATGCCGCCCGGCAACTGCTCGCCAAACAAAAAAAGCTGTGACGAGTGGCGAGTGCGAGTGACGAGCGAAAACCGCTTGTGCTAACTTGTCACTCGTAACTCCTCAACCGTTTGCTTATGACTGCTACTCAATTAAAGCTGACTGAGGCGGAGCGTGTGGCGCGCGACGTATTCGCCCGCCTCGCGACCGCGACGGACGAGTTCGAGGGCTATCGCCATCCGCACGCCGAGCGCGTCGCGCAGCTCGCCGACGAACTGGCCCGCTTGTTCGGACTGGGGCGCGCGGATCGCGCGGCGCTCCGCATCGCCGCGCTCGCGCACGATCTGGGCGAGGCCGCGATGCGGCGTGATTACATCAAGCGGCAGGGGCCTTTGAGCGATGAGGAGCGACTCGATCTGGCGCGCCACCCTGTGATCGGCGAGCAGGAGACGGCCCGCGCGGGTGCGGATCGCGGCGCGCAACTGCTCGTCCGCTGGCATCATGAATGGTGGAACGGCACGGGCTATCCGGATGCTCTGCGCCGCACACAGATTCCGCTCGGCGCACGACTACTGCGCGTCGCTGATGCTTACGCCGCACTCACAGACGCGCGCCCTTTTCGCTCCGCCCTGTCAGAACGAGATGCGCGCCAACACCTGGCCGAATGGGCCGGCATTGAATTCGACCCACAGGTCGTTAACACCTTTTTGACTCTGCGCGATCTACCTGAGCTGCGCTCTTATGCTCTGCTCGAACGGCCGCCATTGGTCGCAACTGAAAGCTTCGCTCAAGTAGCACCCG
Organism: Pyrinomonadaceae bacterium; assembly: GCA_045807745.1. Classification (GTDB taxonomy): domain Bacteria; phylum Acidobacteriota; class Blastocatellia; order Pyrinomonadales; family Pyrinomonadaceae; genus QHXQ01. The sequence continues at coordinate 151,679 of JBJMGT010000037.1, read as the reverse complement.
CACCGAGTGTAGACAACTCAGGATTGATCGGCACGATCCCCAACGCCGGTACGAACCCGCACGTGTACGCGCCGCAAGCACCCGATGAAGATACGCAGACCGACCGACCGGCTGAGCCGTCGCCGACCGAGGGCTTAGGGATACTTTAAAACCGCTGATGCTGAACTCTTCCGAACACACACCCGCCGGCTGGCTCGCCTTCGAGTTGAGCGTGCTGCGCCGTCTGCGCTTTCGCTCAGTCGTCAACCCGCTCGCGGGCGAACCCAATCTCGACACGGCGCTCAAACGTTGGATCGTGCGCGTCGCCGTCAACGATCCCTTGCAGTCGGCTTGGATCAAAGGTGTCGCGCTCGTCGAGAACAACACGGAGCGGCTGACGGAAGAGGATGTGGCGCGCCTGCTCGAAGATGTGTACGTGCCCGGTCACCTCTTGCGCAACCCTGCTTTAAGCCGGCGCTTTGGCGAGACCGACGCGTGGTGGTTCGACAACCTGCGCGCGGCGGCCGAACAACTCGACGGCGCAACCAAGCAGGCCCTCGCACTAACGCTTGGCATGCTCGTCGGCGACTACGCGCTCTCGTTCGACGCGGAGACGCGCGCCTTGCGCCAACCGCTCTCGCGCGTCTTCCGCCGCCTCTGGGAGACGCTGCCCGCGCCCGTCGATAACAAACAGCGCAACGTCGCAGCCAACAAAGACCCGCGCCAGTTCCTCGCCGAAGAGCGCGGCGAACTATTGTTCCTGCGCCTGCCGCGCCCCGGTCGCAACGGCGCGCGACGCACCGGCCCGACAGCTTGGCGCGAAGAGTGGGTGCGCACGACAGAAGATTTCTGGCCCGAGTTCGAGCGCACACGCGCCGGTAAACTCGACGCACACATCGAGACCAAGCAGCAATATCTCAGCCTCGTCGAAGAGTTGCTCACTACTGCCACACACATACGCGCTTGGGCCATCGCGCACACCGACACAGGTCTCGTCACCACCGAAGAACTGGTCGAGACCATCCGCCGCATCCGCAAGGTCGAGACGATCTACACCAAAGATTTTTCCGAACTGATGGGCGCGCGCGCAGCGATCATTACGGCGCTTTGAAAACGCAGAGCAGCCGCATGGTCAGTACCGCCCGCTACCGCAGGCGGTACTAACCAAACCGACAACGCGCGTGGCCATTTCCGCTCTTACCTTTTACGCTTTCACGATCACCACCGTCTGATCATCACCCCGCTCTTGCCCGCCAGACCAAATCTCGATCTCATCGAAGATCGCACGGCGCAACTCGTCGGCGCTGCGGTCTCTGTGTCGCAGCGCGAGTTGTAAGAGTCGGTCTTCGCCGTACTCTTCGCCGGTGGTGTTCTGCGCTTCGCTGAGGCCGTCGGAGAAGATGAGGAGTAGGTCGCCGGGCGCGAGCGTGGCCGCGGCTTCTTCGTAGCGGGCGAAGTCGAACGCGCCGACGACCGTGCCGCCCGCTTCGAGTCGTTCGTGCGAGCCGTCGGCGCGGATGAGGAAGGGCGCGTTGTGCCCGGCGTTGGTGTAGCGCAGGGCGCGCGTCTGGTCGTTGTAGATGGCCAGAAAGAGTGTGACGAAGCGGTTCGAGTCCGTCGATTGGCAGAGCTGCGTGTTGATGTTGGCCGTGATCTCTTCGACCGCGCACGCGCGATCCACGCCGGTCACACCGCACGGCGGCTCGACTTCCGTTGCGCTGCTTGCGCCGACGGCCGCTGCCGCGGCACGCTCGGCCGCGCGCAGTCGCTCGGCCAAGATTGTCGCTTGCGCGCGCAGAGAAGCTTGCAGGTTCGACATGACGAGCGAGGCGGAGATGCCCTTGCCCGACACGTCGCCGAGCGCAAGGGCGACGAGACCGGGCGCGATCTCTATGTAGTCGTAATAGTCGCCCGCCACGCCGCGCGCCGCACGACACTCGGCCGTGATCTCAGCGGTCGTCAAAGCCGGCACAGCACGCGGGAAGAGTTGCGCCTGTACTTCGGCCGCGATCTCTATCTCGCGCTCCAAACGTTCGTGCTCGACGCGTTCATGGAGCAACGCTTCGATGTTTGCGGCCATGTCGTTGTAGGCGACGGCCAACTCGCCCAACTGATCCTGCGCGCGCACTTGGACGCGGTGTGAGAAGTCGCCGCGCTTGATGAACTCGGTGGCGCGGTAGAGGCGGTGCACAGTGCCGGTCACGGCGCGCGTCATCCAACCGGCGGCAAAGAGCGCGAGCAGTTCGAGCACGAGGAAGATCGTGATGAAGACTGTGAGGATCAGATCGAGGCGCAACGCTTGACCCAGATGGCCTCGTTCGAGCACCTGCCGACGCGCGTCCGCGAACGAATTGGGGAACATGAAGGTGAGGCGCGCTGACTGTACGCCCGTCTGCCAGTTGGTCGTGGGCATGACGACGAAAGCGAAACCGCTATTCAACGGTTCGCCGAGTTGATCCACTTGCGCGCGGCGGCGCTTCTCGCCGGCCAGACCTTCGCCCACGTTCTCCGCATTGACGAGCGAGATAAGAAAGGTCGGGCGCACGTGCAGGCTCGTCGTCTCGCGCAGGCGTTCGACGAGCGCACGGCTCACGGGGACAGAGACGAGCACGGTCACGGCGCGCCCGCCCGTCTCCTGCCGCGCGACGGCGCGCAACGCGGCGGCGCTATAAGGATCGTTCACGTCGGCGGCGGGCGCATAAGTCAGCCCGCTCCACTCATGCGCGTTGCGCAGCCAGTTGGGCAGAGGCGCGCCCGACGGCGCAGCTTCAGGGCTGAGCGGGCGCGTCTGCTCGTCGTGCGGCTCGCTCACCGCCTGCGCTGCGTTGTCGAAAGGTTGCGCTTCAGTGGGGCCGCGCCAGACGGCGACGCGCGCGCCGGGCAGCGTGGACTGTAATGGCAGGCTGCGGTCGTCGAGCCACGTTTGCAGCGCGCGTGCGTCCGTCTCCGGCGGGAGCGCGGCGAGGGCTGTGGTGTAGGCGCGCGCGGCCGCAAGCGTCTGCTGCTCCATGCTGCGCGTCTCGGTCATGACGCTGCCCGCCATCCAGTTGAGCGCCATGCCGTAGCCGAAGAGAAAGCCCAAGCCGCCTAACAGCAGGATGGGTGTGAGACCGACGAACAGATACGTGATGATCAAACGACGGCGCACGCGCCACAGCAGTTTGCGCTTGAGCCAGCGCAGGCCCTTGAAGCCGTAGTAGCAGACGGTCAGCGTGCCGAGTAGGAAAGTGACGAAGCCGAACAGGTCGCCGAAGAGGGACGCGCGATAGAGCGCGGTGTCGCGCACAAGCGCGCGCACGACGAACAGCACGGCCGCAGCCACCGCGACGCGCGGCATCCAACGCTGTAAGAGCGTGCGCAGTAAACTTATCTGTGCCTGCTTACTCATCGCCGTTCTCACCGAGCGTGCGGACGTGCGCGCGGACGGTTGTGCCAAGCGTCTGCAAGTTGTAGCCGCCTTCGAGACAGGAGATAACGCGCCCTGCGCAGACGCGTGCGGCCCATTCTTTGACTGTGCGGGTCATGCGGATGAAATCTTCGTCCGTCAGCAAGAGTTGGCCGAGCGGGTCGCGCGTGTGCGCATCGAAGCCGGCGGAGATGATGATGAGATCGGGTTTGAAGTGCGTGTCGATCTCTGCGAGGGCCGTGTCGAACATGCGGCGCTGGTCGGCGGCGGCCGTGTGCGCGCGCACGGGTACGTTCAGGGTGTAACCGCGCCCGCGCCCTTGCCCCGTCTCGCCGCGCGCGCCCGTGCCCGGATACCAAGGGTACTGATGCGTGGAGAAGAAGAAGACCGACGGGTCGTCGTAGAAAATTCCCTGCGTGCCGTTGCCGTGATGCACATCCCAATCGACGACGGCGACGCGCTCGATCTCCGGATAGCGCGACTGCGCATAGCGCGCGGCGACCGCGACCGTGTTGAAGAGACAAAAACCCATCGCGCGCTCACTCGTTGCATGATGACCGGGCGGGCGCACGGGCAAGAATGCGTTCTCGGCCTCGCCCGTCATGATCGCATCGACCGCGCGACACGCGCCGCCCGCCGCATGCAGCGCCGCATCGAGCGAACGCAGAGAGACGATGGTGTCCGCGTCGAGATAACCAAGACCTTCGCTGACCGCGCGCTCGATGCGTTTGAAGTGCTGCGGCGTGTGCGCAGCCTGCACCGTGCCGCGCGCCGCGGCGGGCGCTTCGAGTTCGACGAGTTGCGACCAGAGTTCCGCGTCACTGCGCAGAGCCTCCATTACAACCGCGTAGCGTTCCGGTCGTTCGGGATGCCCCACGCCCGTGTCGTGCTGTTGATAGATGGGGTGATGCACGAGCGCAGTCTTCATGGCGGCGATTATGCGAGAGGCTGCGAAGCAGGTCAAACCTCTTGTGCCGGGAGCGCGGGCATCCCTGCCCGCCAAAGCGTGCGTGAGCACGCTTCAAAGGCTTCGCTATCCTGCATGCTTGAGCATAACGCGTACGCTGTTCGCGCTCACGCGCTCAAGGCGGGCAGGGATGCCCGCGCTCCCGGCAACGCATTAGCATGAAATCAATACGCCCCGCCGTGCGATTGTCACTGAAACGTCTGCCCGCGCTACGTTCGCACATGACTGTAACCCTTAATTTTCTGCCCTGTTATGGCGCGCTGGGTGCGGAACACGAGTTGCTGAACTTGTCCGTCGTGTGACCATGTACTCTCCCGTTTAGTCAATTACAACGGAAGCAAGCCATGGAGGATTTGAGATGAAAAGACTATTGGTATTATTGACCTGTCTCGTGCTGTTGTTGACCACGCTTGTGCCCGATCTCGCGGCGCAGGATCGGCGGCGGCGCTCGCGCTTCGGGCGCAAGTCGCGCACGGCCGCTATCATCGGCGGTGGCGCAGTTGTCGGCGCACTCGTGGGCGGCAAGAAGGGCGCGGCCATCGGCGCAGGCGGAGGCTCGCTCTATGCCTTTAATCGTGGGGCCGCGCGGCGTCACTTCAAGGGACGCACGCGCACGGTCGGCACGGTGTTAGGCGGCACGGCGCTCGGCGCAGGCGTCGGCGGCGCGGTCGGGCACAAGAAGGGCGCGGTCATCGGTGCGCTGACGGGCGCAGCCGGCGGTGCTCTCTATCGCCACAACCAACGTCGCCGTCGTCGTTACTAAATGCGAAACCAACCGAGGGAGCGGTTGCCAACGTGCAACCGCTCCCTCGGTTATACCTGCCGCAGCCGCGGCAGGGTGTTGTGCTTCGAGTCCGTCAACCTCGCGTAGTTGAAATTCAACCCGACATTTTCAGGAGTGCAATCTTTATGTCTTACGACGAAGAGCAACAGAAGCGCAGCCGTGTGGTGGTCGAGACGCCGACGGCGCGGCGCGAGGAATACTCAGTTCGCACGTCTCGCCGGCCCGACCGTGAAGGCTACTCGACCGGTGTGATCGCCACAGTCGCGCTCGTGGCGATGGCCGCGACGGCCCTCGTCATGTTCCTATTGATGAATCGCGGCGACGCGACCAACACGAACGTCAACGTCACGGCCGCCGCGACGCCGATCCCGACCGTCCCGACGCCGTTCCCGACGCCGCCGCCCGCGGTCGTCTTGCCGCCCATGCAGCAAGCGCCGCCAATCGTCGTGCAGCAACCGCCGCCCACGACCACAGCGCCGGTCATCGTCACCGCGCCGCCGCCGACCACGACTACGCCTGCGCCGCCCGACGACGCTGGGATAGAAACGAAGGTCAACAAGGCGCTCACGGACGATCCCGATCTCGGCAGCGCCAACATCACCGTCACCGTCATCAACGGCAGCGCCACACTCATCGGCTCAGTCAAGACGCCCGACCTGAAAGCGCGCGCCGAACGCCTTGCCCACGCCGTCAAAGGCGTCAAGACCGTCGATAACAAGATCATGGTCGAAGGCACACCAGAGTAAGAATACGGAATGCGGATTTCGGATTGCGGATTAGAAAACAAGAGCTGCCTTCTAATCCGCAATCCGAAATCCGCATTCCGCAATCCTCAGTATCCTTCCGTGTGTTCGCGCAACCATTCATCTAACTCTTCGTCATTGGGATCGCGGCCCAGTTCGGCGCGCAGGCGTGTGCGTAGGTACTCGCGTTCTGTGCTGGCTGCGTCCGCCAGCGTGTCGTTCGTCGGCTTGTCTGCGTGTGGCTCTTCGTTCGGATTAGCGCCCATCTGTTCCTCTCGCTCTGTTCGTTCAGCTCAATCTATCGGCGCGGCCGTGATCACAAACGCGCCCGTGGCCAATTCGGTTTCAATGCTGATGCGCGCCGCTTCACACTGGAGCAGCAACCTGCGCCCCACGTCGTTAGCGTAAAACTCAACTGCCTCGATCAGACTGCCGTCGGGCGTGGGTGTGACGTGCGTCACGTCTGCGCTCGTACCCGCGTCGTAGAGCGCGTGCACGTCGGCGGTCAAGGCCGCGCGCTCGTCCGCGCTTACGTTCAACTCATTGAGCGCCATGCTGTGCGGGACTAAGCCCATGGTGCTGTCGAGCAGGATCGTCCAGATGAAACCGATATCGAGGACAAAGTGCGCGGTCTCGTCGGCGACGAAGTAGCCGAGCGCGGTCGCGCCGAGTACGTGCGCGATGACATGATCCTGATGCGTGTCGGTTTCAACGGGCTGCCAGTCGTCCATGATCGCTCGCGCCGCTTGATCTTAAATCGCCGGTGCTCACTTGGCGCGCGCGTGCGCCAACGTCTCTTCGAGGCGGCGACGCGTGGCCGGCGCGAGCGCCAGAAAGTGCAGGCCGAACCCGATGTGCGGATCACAATGGACGACCACGCCGTGCAGGACGAGCCAACTGCCGTCCGGCAGTGCGATCTGAAAGACGACGCGCTCGCCGGAGTTGACCTGCCCCAGCCATTCGATGTAACAGCCGGTCAGACTGAGATCGTAAACGCGCGCCGTGTGCTGCCCCGATAGGCCCGTCCAACGTGCCTCTAATGCCAGACGCACGCGCTCGGCCGCTCTCCGCTCGTCCGCCATAAAAACTTCCCCGGCTCTTTCGGCCCGCGCCGCCGCTTTCATCAACAATGGGACGTGTACGCGCATAGTAGCACAACACTGTGTCATTGCTCCGGCAGTCGGTAGTTGAGTAACGCGCGGGCTTTGAACGCCGCGACGAGCACGCCGACGAGACAACCCGCGCCGCCGATGACGACCGAGAGCGGCGCGCCCACCGCCGCCGCCAACAAGCCTGCTTCGAGTTCGCCCAACTGCGGCCCGCCCATGAAGAAGATCATGTTGACTGAGGTCATGCGCCCGCGCAGCCGATCCGGGGTGACGAGTTGGCGCATGGTCTGCCTGAGCACCGTGCTGACCGTGTCGCCCGCGCCGACGAACGCGAGCATCAGACACGACAGCCAGAAGAGGTGCGACCAACCGAACAGGATCGTGGCCACGCCGTAGGCCGCGATTGACGTGAGTATCGTCGCGCCCGGTCTGTCCAGTCGCATGCTGAAGCGCGCCATCAAGAGCGCCGCGAGCACAGCCCCGACCGCAGGTGCGGCCGCCAACACACCCAAGCCGCGCGCGCCGACGTGCAGCACTTCGGCCGCAAAGATCGGCAACAAGGCCGTTGCCGACGCGAAGAAGGTTGCCACGAAGTCGAGCGTCATCGACTGCACGACGACCGGCGTGCGCCAGACGAATTTCAACCCTTCCGCGAGCGCCGCAAAACTCACGCGCCCCTGCACCTCGCCCTCGCTCGCGGCCCGCCCCGATACGCGCAACGCCAACACCGCGCCGATGACCGCCAGAAACGACGCCGCGTTCACGCCGTAGACCAGCGCCGGCCCCCACTGCGCCAGCACCAATCCGGCGAGCAGCGGCCCCGTCACCTGCCCGATCTGCCACGCGATCAAGCCGAGGCTGACCGCGTTCGGAAAATCGCGCGCGGGCACGAGTTGCGGCAGCAGTGCCTGTCGTGCCGGATTATCGAAGGCCGTCGCTGCCGAAGAAACTGCTGTCAGCAGATAGATCGGCCACACCGCATGCAGTCCCACGGCTGTCACAAACGTCAACACGCCCGCACTCGCCAGCATAGTCGACTGCGTGATCACCATCAGCCGCTTGCGATCAAACGCATCCGCGACCACGCCGCCCATCAGCGAGCACAACACAATCGGCACGACGCGCACAAGCCCGACTAACCCTAGCGCGACTGATGATTTTGTTAACAGATAGACGTGCCAGTTGATCGCCACCAACTGCATCTGCGTGCCCGTGAGCGAGACGAACTGCCCCGCCCACAGCAGCCGGAAGTCGCGATGGCGCAGCGCGGCGAACGAAGAAGGCTCGGTCTTTAAATTGTCGTCTGTATTTTGTGTTGGACTGATCCCCGTGACTGACACGCTGGCAGTATAGCCCAACGCGCCGCGAACGGAGCAAGCGGGGCAAACGTCGGCTCGCGCCCGCCCTCATTGAGTCTCCCCGGCCATTGCGGTGTCCGCCCCTAATTTAAGTAGAGGGTGTTGCCGTTTGCCTGAAAGTAGTGAGACGTTGCCTGCGCTTGATCCGCCTTAGTCGGTTCGTGCCCGATGATGGGCAGCGAGATTATAGTGGTTTGCAATTCCTGCTTGCCGTATGCGTAGTTGTTATCGAAGCTGACCTTGATCTCTCTGACCTTGTCCCAGTACGCAAGCTCATAGCCGGGCCTCAAGCTATACTCCTTCCACTGTCCTTTATTGTTCAATATCTGGAAGAAGATTTTATTATTCGTCTTGTTCGTGATCTTCACCGCCTGCCACAACACTCCCTCTTGGTACGCCTTATCCAGCCGGACATTCTCTTCTGCCTCACGGATTTTTCTGCTCGCTGCCTCCTCCCTTGCCCTTTGTTCCGCCCGTGCCCGCGCCCGCGCTATCTTCTCTAGCCGCCCGGTCACCGCGTAAGAAGTTCCCCAGAGCACCAAGATAAAGACGGACGATAGCGCGAGCACGGCCGTGGCCTGACTCTTCCGCCCGAAGCTATACAGAGCTTTGACCCAGCCGACCAGCCCACCGATTAGACAGCCCCAGAGGAGCCAAGCCCCAGCAGGGCCAAGATGCATCCAAGCGAAGGCGTGCGTAATAAAATCCAGCGGGATGATGACAGACATGCCTAAGTAAGCCATACCGTACCACAGCGCGACGGCGCAAGTGGCGGCCACCACGAAGGCCACTATCACGAACACGATCTTCACGGGCCAATTAGTTGATTGCGCCATGATGCAACACCTTACCAGTCGAAGCGCGCCTTGCGAGCGAACGCAGCGCGCGGATGGAGAAACGTTCTACCGGCGTGGCTGACGCGCGAAAGAGTCCGCCGCTTTGCGCCCGTGCACATAAGAGGTGTCAGGGACGCTTTTCAGGCCGCCGCGCTTCGCTTGAATCTTCCGACATGATGGTGGTGACCCCGGTGTCCCGGCCGACAGCGTCCAGCAGTTTTTTGGCCGCTGCCCGGCTCAGTAGCTTGTGCCGGAGCAGCTTCCGCACGAGTCGGGAATTGCGGAACGCCAGCACGAGCGCGCCGGTCACGACGGCCCCGAACGCGCCGGTCGCTATGATGGTGCCAACGTCATTTTCATAGGAGTAAAACCACCCGTCGAGGCCACCGGCAGACCGAAGCAGGTAGCGACAGAGGAACATGACCGCGCCCGTCCCCAAACTGTAGCCGAGCGTCCGCCACAAGACGATCCATTTCCAAAAGAGCGATGTTTTGAATCGGATCGGGATACGCAACGTACCTATGTTGGTTTCGACGATATAGCTGGTCTTGTAGTTCGTGCCTGTCTGTAGCTGCGCGGTGTCCACCGTGATCCGCAACTCGTCCGCCGCCCCTTTGAGTTCCCCGGTGACAGAGACCCCTTTCACAGCCGGCTCAAGCTTCTGGCTCGTGCTGACGACGCGCCCGCCCGCTGGTGCGCAAGTCACCTTGACAGCCACCGAGCATTTCGTCCCGTGCATGATCGTGCCCAACTCTACTGCCGACGGCTCGACCCGCACCTCCAGCGGACGCACAATGAACCGCACAGGCACTTCGAGCGGCGTCGGCACGCCTTCCACGCTGATAACGAGCTTGCCCTGATAGCTGCCGGGCGCAACGCGCAGGGTGTCGAGTTTAAGCTCAAGCGTGTCGGTCTGATGATTAAAGGTGCTGGCGCATTTCAGCCCTGGCAGCTTCGGCTCGACGCTGATCGTCCCCCAAGCGCGCCCGCGTCTGTTGTTCTTCAGTTGTAGTGTGCCTCGCCCCTGCGCGCCGACCGGCAGCGCGCCGAAGTCTATCTGCTCGGGCTGCATGCTCAATTGCGGGAATGGCTCAAGCCCGACGGCTTGACAGAGAGCGCGGACGAAAAACTCCAGTCCCTCGGGCTTGGACTTGGACTTCGCCTTGGTTATGGTGCGCGCCTGCGATGCCAGTGCCCCTTCCCCCTGTTTTTTGCCCAGCCAGTCTTCGAGATAATCGCTGTAGAGGTAGTCTTGCGCCTCTTCCGGATACTGATCGCACAGCGCGATCAAGTCGGCGATGGAGAAGGCTTCTCCTTTTTTGAACTTGAATGAAGAGACCGGGACGGACTCTCTGACCAGCGGCAGGATTTCCTCTCTGACGGCTTGCAAGTCCGGATCATTCATCGCCCGCGTAGCATACCCAACGTCCCCCTTGATCGCCTGCCGGAGATACGTGCGCATCTCGTCCAGCCGTCGTAGGCCCGCGCAGTGTACGGCGTGTTGGAAATGCGCCTCCCATAATTGCGGGTATTCTTGCACGAGCGAGCGCGTCATCTGATAAGCGCTCCCCTTCTCGGCGCTGCGCTCACCGCTCGCCCAGATCACTTGCCAGAGGCCGGCCCGCCCGTGTCCCCTTTCGTGGGCGGCGTGGTTGCTCAGCCGCTCCTGATTCAGCGCGACGCCTAGCCAGTTCTCCAGCCGACGATTTTCGTGCGCCCGCAATGACGCAGCCTCAAGCCCACGGCAATAGACGCCTTCGATCCAGCTTCGCAGGTTATTGATCCCCTCTTCATGACCGTCGGCCCCGACGAGCATCAGGTGCTTCTCGCCCATGCGCCAGAGCAGGCGATGCGCGCCTGAAAGTTTGTTGTCCGCGTACTCGGCCCCGATCCGGCGCGCCTCCTCAGCCAGATCGCGCCGCAGGGCCGCTTCCTCCAACCAATGCGCCAAGCGCCCGTCCCACAACGCCTCAACCAGCGCGTCGGCTTGCCCTTGGCACGCATCCCTCAGTTCTAAGATCGTGCGTACCTCGCCGGCCGCGAGGCTCAGGCCCGTCAAAGCCCCGCCGGCCCTCAACTCCGCGAGTATCTCTTCCAGTTCGGCCCGACTGACCCCCTCCTCCTCAGCCTTCGGCAGCAAGTTAAACTTCCACTCGCTCCACTGGAGCACGCCATCGTTCACCACGCATTGATGCGCAGCTTCGCGCACGCGCCGCACGGCGGCTGTGTGCCGCTCACGCCGGATGAATTCGTTGTAGGTTGCGCGGTCGCGCAACTCGGCGCGCAACTCGTAAAGGCGATTCATGCCAACGCTGCCGAGTTTCTGCAAGGTCGCGTCCATTGGATCGCCGGCCCATTTGTCGAGTCGCCGTTCAAGCACCTTAATACGCTCCGCTAATATCTCGTCAGAAGTTTGCTCATCGGCTTCCAGCACCTCATAGTGGGATAACTCTTTTTTAATCGCCCAAGCCTCTACAGCCTCCCGCTTCGGAGTCCAGCCCGCCCGGCGGATTTGCGAATCGAGTGGGGCTGGGGCGACCGCCGCGCCCGCAAGCGACCCGCCCGCTGAGGGGCTAGCGGGGGCGTCGGCGGCCACGCCCGTCTCGCTCGTCGCCAACTCGGTCAGGCCGCTCACGGCGCGGCCGCTTGGCGCGCCGGACATGCCCGTCAAGGCCGCTTGGTGGAACTGACTCCCGCAACGCGGGCAGGTTTGCGCGGCGGCGGGAATCTCGTGCGCACAGTGCTGACACTTCATAGTCCTAAATAACCCCTCACATAACTTCCAGCGTGTCCAAGTGCCGACGGCGCGCGGCGAGATCGAGCTTTGCGTTCTGCTCCGGCGCGCTGGCGCGCAGGATGTTCTTGCTTAGGCGTTGGACGGTGCTGCGTCCCGTCTCGACATCGGTGATCTCAACCTCCAATAAGCCCGATGTATCGATGTGAAATTTAACTCTGACGGGCTGATGTTTCGGGCGCGGCGGCAGCCCCTCAATGACGACTTGACCGATGCGACTGCATTCCTGCGGATCTTTTGATTCGCCTTCGTAGAGCGGTACGGGGATCGCGGTCTCATTATCGCGGTTCGTGTAGAAGACCTTGTCATAGGTGTGGGGCGTCGCCGTGTTCGGCTCAATCAACAGGTCCACGACGGTTTCAGGCTGCTCCGCTCCTCGCAGGGCGTTGGGATCGCGCTCACGGGTGACGAGGATGCCGAGGCCGTGCGCGGTGCGACCGATGACGGTTGGGGTCGTGCGATCTTCCAGCCCCGTCGCCTGAGTCGCACCCTCCTCCGCCGCCCAACGCGCGTCGATCTTTCCGGACTTGATCCACTCGCCCCAGATGGCCGCTCCCTTCGCCACCATTAGCTTCGGGTCCTCGTCGAGGCGCGGCTCCTTGCCTGCGATACGCTTAATCGCCTCGGCGATCATCGGCATCTTAGTGGAACTGCCGACCAACAGAATCTCGTCCACGCGCCGCCAGTCGTAGCTCGTCTGCTCAAACAGTTCCTCGCAGCGGCGAAGGCAGCGCAGCAGCAGCGGGCGTGTGATCGCCTCAAACTCGGTGCGCGTGATCTCAACGACCGTCTTACTTCCCTGCGCCACGACCCAGAAGCCGACCTCCTCGGTCTCCGAAAGTTTTTTCTTCGCGCGCTCCGCCGCCTTGCGCAACTGCACGTGCTCTTCGTCCGAGGCCACGTCATCGAACGCCTCGCCCACCGCCGTCTGAAACTTCTCCTTGGCCCGGCTGATGATCTCGTGGTCCCAATCCATGCCGCCGAGGTGCGTGTCGCCCGCGCTGCCGATCATCTCGAAGCGCCTGTGCCCGACCCGCATCAGCGATACGTCGAAGGTACCACCGCCGAGATCGAAGACCAGCACGGTCGAGTCTTTGTCTGCCGATTGCTCGTAGACACCATAGGCGATGGCGGCGGCGTTTGGCTCAGTGATCGTCGCAAGCAAGTTGAGGCCCGCCAGTTCGACCGCCTCACGGGTCGTCTCCTTCTGGCTCATGTAGAACCACTGCGGGTGGCTGACTACCACATCACGGACGGGCGGCAGGTTGCGCTGCCGCGCGATCTGTTTCACCAGCTTGCGCAGGATCAACGCCGAGATTTCTTCCGGCACGTATTGCCAGCCGCTGTACTGCCTAGGCCAACCCGGGCTTTGTAGACCGATGAAGCGCTTCGCAAACTCTACCAGCAACGTATCGGGCTTCCAGCAGTTCTCAATGGCCTGTGCGCCGACAAACACCTTCTGGTCATCGAAGAGCACGGCCGAAGGGATCGTCCACTCGCCTTCGTCGCCGAGGCTGATGCAGACAGGATCGCCCTGTTGATTCACGCGGGCAACGGCGGAAAAAGTTGTGCCTAGATCGATGCCGTAAACGACGCTGTCTTCCATGAGCTGTTCCGCCCATCCTTTGTCTATTTGCGCTCGACGCGAAAACGCACCTGATCAGTCACGCGCGGTTGTTGGGTGATCATGTCCAAGACCTGCTGCACCATCTCGCGCAGGCCGTACAGGCGCTCTGGGGCCTCGTACATGTTGTCTGTGTGCAGCGCACGCCAGAAGGTGTCGGATTGCGGATCGGGCTTGAGGTTGGCGCGCAAGCTCAGACAAGTCTCGTAGCTACCCTCGCCGAGTTGCTGTCCGTTCAGGCCGAGGTCGAAAGTCTGATCCGGCGCGGCGGCGATGCGGAGGTTCTTCGACGGCAGGCTGCCGTCGGCCGGGACGAGTTCAAAGTCAACGCGGACGCCGGCCGGCAACACCTGCTGGCCGCCGCGCTCCTCCGTTGTCGCCTTCAGCGTCGTCGCGCAGTTGCGCTCGCACTCGATCAGGTAGTCGTACAGGCCGGGCTGGCGCTTGCTGGTGATCTGGCGCGCGCCCTGCGCCGGGGCTGTCGGGGGGATCGAGAGCTTTGCGATCTGGCGCGGAACGACCGCGAGCGGGGCCAGTTCCATGGTATAGACGGCGTTGGCCGGCTGCACCACGGAATCCCGTCTGATCGCGTCGCCGAACTGCTGGATGAACTTGCGCCCCGCTTCGATGTCTTTGGAAAGCGCCAGCACAAGGATCGGCTTGACGCCCTCGAAATGGTAACTCTCGAATGGCGCACCCGCACCAGCGCGGCTCGCTTTGAAGGTGACGCCTTGGTATAGCGGGTCTTGCCCCAGCCCAGCGACATGTTGCTCGATCCGCTGCCAGATGGCCTCGTCGAGCGGCCGCTCAGGATAGTGCGTGCCTTTGAAGGGAAGGAGCAGGAGCGCCAGCCAGATGCCGTAGCCTTGCTGCGCCCGCTGCTTGAGCAGATGCGCCATGCAGTCCGGGTCGGCCCCGGCCATGCAGGGCGCGCTTTCGCTCGCGCCGGTCGTCCGCGCCTGCATGCCGTCGCTTACGAGCACGGCGATGCGATAAGGCGCGATTGGGTCTTCCGCCCCCTTTGCGGCGGCCGGCGTATTGCCAGACTGAGCGGCCGGGCGCATGAAGAGGTCGAGGCGACTCTCCTTGGCATTGTAGGTGCCATCCTTATCCAGTTCTCGTAAGTTTATCTGCGTGCGGCAGTCGAGGTCGCTGCCCAAGTAACAGCGTTTGATGGCGGCGGCCGATCCGGCCGCGTTGACCGCGCCACGGACCGCGCGCTCGATCTCCTCGTGCAGCGTGAAGAGCTGCACCGAGCCGGATAGGGCGAAGCCCTTCATGCTACCCGACACGTCCGTCACAATCACCGCATCGGTGGCGCTGACCGGCTGGAAGGGCGTCGGCTCTTTGAGCGGCTGGCAGAACTGGGCGGTGGGCGGGACGACGCGCGTGCAGCCGCCGAGGCCGAGCGACAGACCGACGGCCGCCGCGCAAACACAGAGGGAGAACAGTCGTGTACGCATCGCTTCTCCGGGCTTACGGTCGCGGCTCGATGATCAAAACCTCTTCCGGCTGCTGAAAGGACAACAGCAGTTCGTGATTGCGGACCTCAACCTCGGCGTCCCTGAACTTGATGGCCACGGAATCGGACTGCTCCTCCGCCTCCATCACCACCTTCTGCCGCCCACGATGGATGATGGCGACATATTTAGGCGAGCGGCCGCTCCGCCGCAGTACTACTTGCCCCTCGTCGTTGCCGATGTCCGCGATCTTGTCGCCGCAGTAGAGGCAATAGAGGCCGACGTAGTCTTTCGCTAGCTTAGCGACGTGCTTGCAGGGCATCACACCAACTCCTTCAACGCAGGCTTGAATAACTTCTCCAAGAGGATGTGGAACGGACTCTCATAGAACCAATAATGTTCGATTGACTTCGGGTTACAGACCGAGAGGTGCGGGCGCGTCTGATCCAGATTGGGGTCGAGTTGATGCGGAGTCGGCAGCTTCGCCGGGAATGCGGGCCACTCACCCTCCGGGCAGTTGAGGATCGGGTTGCTCGGCAGCGGCTGTTCGCCCTTGGGCGTTTGCGCCCCCTCCCCATCAATCGCCGCGTACCACGGGACGTTGCGCGAAATGCTGACCTGCGTCGTCCATCCCACGATGGTGCGCGACTCCCAGCCCGGCTCCGCCACCTTGCGCGCGTGCGTCGAGGTTAGCACGCCGATGGCGACCGCGCTCTTTGGGCCGGAGATGGCCTTTAGCGATTGTCCCTTCACCTTGATCCGCGGCAGGTCTGCGGGCGCAGGCGCGCCGTTGACCTGCGCTTGCTGCCTTAGCGCCTCCTCAATGATGGCGTTGGCCTCGGCGGTCAGCCGCTGGCAGAATGTTTCGCTGGCATAGTCGGGGTCAATGAAGTTGCCGAAGCCCCAGCCATTGCCCAGCGGGTAGAGAAGAACCTGATAGCCGCCCAGCCGGATCGCGTTCTGTGCCTCCGCGCTCAGCCCCTCTTGCCACTCGCCCGTAACGATGTGCGCGGCCAGCAGGCGGGCCAGAAACTGCCGCAAGTAGGCGTAGAAGTAGGCGCTCTTGGCGGTGATCGCATTGCGCTTCTGGCTCTGGAAGAGCACCTCAGAGGTGAGCAGTTCTTTGACGTTCCCGACCTCGCGAATCCTGCGCCGGAAGTGGCTGAGGTCGCTGCCGGGCCGCAAGCACCCACCTTCGGCCAAGGCCACGGCGAGACCCGTGCCCGCGTATTTGAAACTGCAAATGTAGGTGTAGCGATCGGGGCCGTCGATGCCGATCCGCAGCAGGGCAATGTCGGTCGAGCCGCCGCCGATGTCCACATAGAGGCAGGCTGCATCGCCGGCCTCATAGTTGCCAGCCAATTGTGCTGCGGCGCGCGATTCATCCATCGGCGACTCGATAGTGATGTTGACGCCGGTCTGTCGGGCGGCGGCCTGCGCCGACTCTTTGAGTACGAGGGCGAGTTGATCGCGCTCATTCTTGTCGAAGGCCAGCGGGTAGGAGAATTTAACGTTCAGCCCTTGCCCGATGGAGTTTTGCATCGTCAACTCGGCCAGTCCGAGCAGCAGCAGGAATTCCAAGTAACGCTTTTGCAACTCTGCTGCCTGCGGCTGGAAGGCCGCATCGGCGATCATGTTCGCCCACTTGAACTCGGCGAGCACGTGCTCCTTTTCGGGATAGCGGACTTCGAGGCCACTGCTGGGGATCGTGTAATCAACGACCGGCCGCCAGTCCTTGACCTGCTTGGCCCGGCTGCGCAGGTCGTTCAGGTTTTGCTGGGTCAGTAGCTCCGTGGGCAGCAGCGCCTTGTTTCGGCCGAAGCCTTGGCGGGGCGGCCACGTATCCGGGAAATCGAGCACGTCAGGCAACTCCGAGCCGTGGATGATGAACTCGTCACAACTCCTGATGGGCAGCAACTCCATCCCGGCGGCGGTGCGCGAGGCGATGCAAGTGTTGGAGGTGCCGAAGTCGAGGCCGATCTCGACGTTGTTGTCCGGGTAAGTGTCCGCCGCCGACTCGATTCGCCACACGCCGCCGCCGATCATATCGCCTCGCCCCGGACTCTGGAATTCAATCGCCACCCAGTCCGGCCGGCTCTCGACCAGACCGAAACGTGTGTAGCCTTTGTCAGCCTCCGCGCCGACCACGTCCAACAGCAGCCAACGCCGCTCGGCGCGCTGCTCGTCGAGCGACGAACTGGCGTGCGCCCATGCCTTGACCGTTCGCAGTTGATTGCTGAAGGCGGCCGAGTGCTCTTTCGCGCAGCCGAGGCGGAGAAAGTAGCGTCGCCATTCCTGATACGTGGTCTTCGGCCAGAGCGCCAGATGGACGCCCTGAAATACCGTCTCGTCTTCTGTGCCGCGCTTCCCTTCTTCCAACTGAATCGCCGGCCGGACAATCTCGACCGGCTCGGCCAACACGCGCAGGTGAAAGCGGAAGCGGTACTCGCCGCCCCGGCCCGTCGGCTCTGCTCTGATCTCCTTACTGCCATCAACCAAACCTAAGAATCTGCGATCAACTGGCAGGTACGGCAACTTCAGCGAGCCGTCCAGTTGTCCGAAGACCGGCACTGCCGGATAGCACATCTGCTCGACGCTGAATTTCTGCTGCGCGATCAGTCCGCCGGGAAACTCCAACGTTAACTCCTCGACTTTGAACTCATACCCGTCGCGCTTCTTGGTCTCGGCGATCTTGGTCGGGGCAGAGTGCCAGCGGTAGAACCTAACGCCGTCCTTTTCTCGCTGGAAGAAGCCATATGCGTCGAGGTCAAGGCGGTTTTTCCTCCGACATGCGGAGCAATACAGATACACTCCATCCATCGTGACGGCGGTTTCATCATCCACCAATGTTTGGATGTTGACAGTCGTCCGAAGCTTTCCGAAGTCCAGCCCGCACTTGCACACAGAAGCCATCAGCCTACTCCTCCGACATTATTCGTCACGTTCCAGCCGCGCCTGATAGTTCCCGACGCTGACCACCTGACTGCTGTGCGGCGGGTGTCCGTTGCCGTCCTCCAGCAGCGTGCTGTCAGGCCATACCCACCGGACAAACGACAGCGCCGCTTCGTGGCAGAGCGTGTTGACGCCACTCTCATCCGGCGCACCAACGTGCGCCGCGTAAGCCTTGAGGAAGCGTTGCAGCGTCGCCAACCGACGATGGCGGTCGCGCTCTTTATAGACCTTCTCATAAATATCGTGGCGCAGGTCGAAGGGGCGGTTGGAATTACCTTCTTTAAAGGCGGCGGTGAAGTCGCCGTCCTTGTCCTCGACCTTGAGCTTGCCGCCGTTCACCTCGGCCTCGCCGATAAAATAAGACCACAACACCCAACCCAGCGCCTTGAGATCGCCGACGTTTGTGCCCGCATAGGAGTCAACGTAGATGGCCTTGCGCGGCTGCCCCTTCTCGTCCTTGTAAGGCAGCACAATCCCCCTCGTCTCCTCAGTCATGTCATGCAACTCCGCCGCGAACGGCAGCCCCGGGCTGTCCGGGTCGAAGGTCAACTTATAGGCTTGATCGCTGAAGGAGACCTCGTCGTCAAGGCCAGCCTCACCTAGGCGGCTCACCGTGACGCGGAACACGTCCGGGTAAAGGAAAGGGTGCTTCTTGATGTCTGCCACATCATCGCCCATTGCCCGACGCACATCCTGCACGAGCGCAAATAGGTCGTGCACGCGAATCTGCTGGGAGCCAAGCTGCTCGCTCGGCTCGGCGAGGACGCGCACCGTCCCGCCCCCGGCCAGCACCGTATTGCCGCCCGCACCGACCTCCGGCGTTCTGATCTCGTAAGACTTCCGGCGTGCGCCATCATAGACGGCCACATGATCCTTCTCGCGCGCGAACGAGCCGGTCAGCGCGCGCAGGAAGTTCGCGGCGTACTTCGCCTCATAGACAGGGAAATAGAGAGGCCGCTCCTTACCGTCGGCGAAGCGCGCGTTGATGGGGCCGACCAAGCGGCTGTGCACGTGGAAGTGCTTATGCCCGGCGCTCGGCCGGATGTTGAGCCGGTGACTCTCAATGATGTGATTGAGGCCGCCCATCCATGGGGCGACGGCGGAACTGGCGTTCCAGTGGTTGGCCCGTTCAAGCAGCGCACGGAAATCGGCCAGCACTTGGTAGGCGTCGTTCAACCGCGGATCGCGATCTATGGCGGCGGCGAGCGTCTGCCAATCGGCGGCGGTGCGGCGCGGCGACGGCCAGAAGAGCGATTCCGGGGAGGTCGCGCCGAACATGCCCGGCGGTAGTTCTCTGTTCTGAGGATTGCTCCGCAGCAGGCCGAAGTAACGATAGTTGTCGTCCGTACTCGCGAGGACTTTGCCGAAGTTGCCGCCCGCCGGCCCATTGAGATCGACGATGTCGAGTTGCAAGTGGCCCAGCACCAGTCCGCGCACGAGGATGCTGTAGAGCCGGAACATAAGGTGTTCAAAGTCGCGCTGCCTGATGACGGCTGCCATCATCTCGGCCCACGCGAAGGGGGTCGGGAAGGCGAATGCGTCCACATCCTCGATGCGCTGGGCCGCGCCCAGTTCGGGCATCCAGTAGTTCGGCAACTCGTCGTCTTTATTAAAGACGCGCGAGATAACTTCCGTGGGCCAGTTTGGCGGGTCTTCGCGATGGGGCAGGAGCACAACCCTCGGCATACGTACCTCTCCTTACGTGTAGCTGGCGACCAGTCTGTCATGGAACGCGCGCGCGATGGACTGCGGCGACGGCTCGCTCCCCTTTTGCCATTCGGGCAGCGGCTCGGCCCAAATTGTTTGTATCGCACTGACTTTGGCTTGCTTGGCTGCGTTGCTGTCGCCTTTGACGCTCTTGTAGCTATCACTCTGCAACTCTTCGGGCAGCCAGCCGAGCACGCTATCGAGCCAGTCCAAGGCGAACTTGTACTGTCGGGCTAGCAGCGCCCACGTCTCGGCCGCGACTCGCACCGCCGTCTCACGCTGGTTGCCCGGATAACGCTTCAGCGCGTCGGCCAATCCCTTGCCAATGTTCTCCGGCTTGCCCTTAAATACCCCGAACCCGGCGGTCAGGCCCGGACTGACCTCGTGTAGGACTTCGTCCTGATACTTCTTCAAGCTTGCGTAGTCGAGGACGGCCTTCACAAAGTTCGCGCGGTTGACGTACCACTTGAGCGGCCGCCCTTCCAGCCACTCCTCCTCGTACATCAACTCCGGGTGGTCAGCATCGAAGGCGGCGGCATAGACTGAGCCGACGGCCTGCTGTTTGACCACATCTTCGGGCACCTTCAGGATGCCGTGCGCGGCGATCAAGTGGAAGTAGTGCATGATCTCGCCGGGAGTCGCTTCAACGGCTTGCGCCGCGTCGGGCTGACCGATGAGCAGAGCGGCTTTGAGCAAGCCACGGGTCTCGCGAAAGAAGTAATCGAGGCCATAGCGCATGTTGCGCTCCTGCGTCGTGTCGTCCACGGTCTGCTCAACTTCCGCGCCCGGAATGCGAAACCAGCGTAAGAAGATCAACCCGAAAACGTCTTTGCCCGCGCGCGGCAGGGCCTTGATCAACTGATGAATGAGGCCCGCGCCTGTGCCTCCGACGAGCGAGCCAGAGACGAAAATCTCGTTCGCCTGCGCCGCCTTGTCGATCACCTTCTGCAATTGCTTCGTCTTATTGTCCGCTAGGATCGTCGCTCCCAGCGACGGGCGGCCGAACATCCCCTTCTTGACCTCGAAGCTGGCCGACTCCTGATCCACACACACCTCGAAGATGTCCCGTTCGACCGCGTCCGCAGTCTTACTCAGAAACAGCTCTTCAAACTTCGGCTTGCCGTGCACGTCTTTGAATGGCGGGTAGATAATGTCCCCATTGCCCAAGGGGTGCGCCGTGTAGTCAGCACGGAGCGTGCTACCGAAAGTCCGCAGAGCTTCAGACAAGTCGCCCGCATTGTCCGAGTCAACAACTGCCAACTCCATCTCCGGCAGCGCGCCGAGCAGAACCAAGCGGGCAACAGCCAGCGCGATGTGCTGGCCCGTCCCCCCAATCGCAATTAACAGTCGAGCCATACGAACTTCCTCCCTAACGCTTCCGCAGATTGCCGAGCAGGCTGAGGAGCACCATGAGCAACAAGTAAAAGCCGACCGCCACCACCCCGCCCAGCACCAAGCCGCGCGGGATGGCGGCCACATGGGCCATGATGACGTAGCGAGAGAACTCTTCGCTCTCCAGACAGTCGAGCAGCGCCGCATCCTTCAAAGGGTTCCAAGCGACTAGCGCGGAACTAAGGGCGAAGGCAAGGGCGATAGTCAGGCCAAGCCTGAGGCCCAGCGTGAACGACTGTCGGCGATCCAAGAACCGCTTCAGCAATACAGCCAAGATGGCGACAACCGCCGCTATCGTCAGGCAGGTGATCAGAAACGACCGGCTGGCGTCCTGACACATGACAGCGTTGACTTCAAGCTGGCTGCCCGTAGGTGATAGCTGAAGCATGAAGGTAAAAAGGGCAAATATGCTTGCCATACCGACTCCTTTTAAGCGGACAGTAGGGAGATAGCTTTGCCGCTCAGTTCTATCTCCTTGGCCATGTTGTTGATTAGAAAGACCCAGCTAAATGATGTAAGGAACCAACCAGGCTATGAGACCAAGAAAAAGATAAAAAAAACGCCGATACGCTAATTCATCAGACGGCGACGAGAACTTCTGATTGAGTTTGATAAGGGCGCTACTAAATGAGGCCAGAGGTCTCAGCGCACAGCAGTGCTCAACTGAAACAGCAGCGTGAGCAAGTCATGAACGGCCAATGCGGCGGGAACTATAGAATGCTTAATTGGTTCAAGTCAATAGCCGTACCGGCCGCTGCGTCGCGTGCTCCGAGCGCGCGCCTCCCAAGCTGCGACATACAACCAACCGCAAACAACAGATCGCCCGCATCGCTATGTCACGATGCGGGCGATCTTGATCAGACGAACAACGACTTAAACTATTTGCACTTCGAGTAGCCGCAGTCGCGGCAGAAGTCGCAGCCCGAAGCGTGTTCGAGTTGCCCGCGACATTCGGGGCACTCGCTGATGAGCGAGTAGTTGCGATTCTCTCTGGCGCTCTCAGGCACGGCGACGCTGACTTGCGGTTGCGCGTAGGCGGCGGCGCGCGCCGAGTCGGGCTGATTCTCCAAGCGCCGGCTCGTCAGCATGATGCACTCGGCAACGGCCTGTTCGGGCGAGGTCAAGAGCCGCTCGTTGAACCAGACTGAGTGTGTGCCCGTCACTTTGTTGAGACTGCGCGCGACCTCTTTCGACTCGAATCCGCCGCGCAGCATCTTCGACGCGAGCAAACCCACGCCGCCGGAGATCGGCCCCGTAGCGAAGACTTCCAGAATCTCGCACCCGTCATGATTGACCGTAACGTAAAGATTCTGCCCGTCGAACGGAATCTGCCACGTGAAGCCGCGCAACTCGCGCGGGCGCTCGACGCGCGCTTGCTCCGGGCGCACGGTCGGCTCGGTCTCGGCTTCAAGCCCCACCACGCCGGTCGCGGTCAAGCCCGTCGCTTCGGTGGCGGGTTGTTCCTCTTCGATGATCACGTCGGGCGCAAGCACGGCCGCCTCGGTCGTGATGGCCGGGTCGCAGGCGATTTCGCCCTTCGGCTCTTGCGCCTTGACGGTCGAGAGCACCTGCGAATCGCGCGAGCCATCGCGGTAATAGCTGACCGCTTTGCAGCCAAGTTCGCGCGCGAGCCGGTAGAGATGATCCACCGACTCGACCGTGTCGTCCGCCGCGCCGTTGCAAGTCTTCGACACGCCGTTATCGACGTGGCGCTGCGCTGCCGCTAACACGTGCACGTGCTGCTCGGCGCTGATGTCCATTGCGGCGATGAAGTAGTCGGGCAGTTCCTGTTCGTGCGCGACGACGTACTCGGACGCGTAGTCGATGGAAGCCTGATCGGTCTGATCGACTTCGACGCCGAGCGCGCGCGCAGCGAGCGTGTGCACGTAGGTGCGCTTACCCAACGTGTCGTGCCGCACATAAGCCCAAGAGAAGTTCGGCTCGACGCCCGAAGAGGTTTCGGCGACGAGCGAGATCGTGCCGGTCGGCGCGATGGTCGTCGTCTCGTAGTTGCGCGGCGTAAGGGCCACGTCGGCGGGGATGCCGATCTCTTCGCGCAAGAATTTGTCGTAAGCCTCTTTGTTCGGCTGATACTCCGCGAAGACGCCTTTCTCCGCACCGAGCCGGCAGCTCTCCGTCCACGCCTCGCGCCGGACGAACGACATCAACTCCTCCATCAGCTCGATGGACGCGGGGCCGCCGTATTTGATCTCAAGTTGCAGACAGAGATCGGCGAAGCCCATCACACCAAGCCCGACGGGGCGCGTGCGCTTCACCACGTTATCGATTTCGGGTAGCGGCCAAGCGCATACGTCGATCACGTTGTCGAGGAAGTGCGTTGACCAGCGCACCGCTTCGGCCAGCCGCTCCCAGTCCACGCGCGTCTGTGGGTCGTAGAACTTCGCCACGTCAATCGAGCCGAGATTGCACGAGTTGTTGAAGTGCAGCGCCTGCTCCGCGCACGGGTTGGTCGCGTAGATCGGCCCCATCGACTCGATCATGTGGTTGCGCCGGTTCACTTCGTCGATGAAGATGACGCCCGGCTCAGCATAACGATGGGCGGAAGCGACGATGCGATTCCAAATGTCCGGCGCATAGACCATGCCGGGCTGCGGCGGCGCTTCCTTCGTGCAGTCGGATAAGTCCGCGTCGCGGAATGCTTGTATGTCGCGGAACGTGACGGTCGAACCGTCGGGCCGGCGATAGAGCGCGTAAGGGCCGTTCTGCACGGGATCGAAAATATCTTCGTGCCACTGCTTGTCGTCAAAGCTCAGTTGATACCACTCGCCGTTGTCCACAGCCTCGAAGAAGCGATCCGTGACAGTCACGGAGATATTAAAGTTAGTCAATGAGTGCTGGTCATTCTTCGCATGAATAAAGCGGAGCACGTCCGGATGATCGACGCGCATGATGCCCATGTTCGCGCCGCGCCGGACGCCGCCCTGCTTCACTGTGTCGGTCGTCGTGTTGAAAATGTTCATGAACGAGACCGGCCCACTCGCGACGCCATGCGTCGAGCGCACCATCGCGCCGACGGGGCGCAACTTCTCAAACGTGAAGCCTGTGCCGCCGCCGGTCTGATGAATGATGGCCGCGTCGGTGACAGACTTCATGATCCCCGCAATCGAATCCGGCACGTCGAGCACGAAGCAGGCGGCGAGTTGGCCCGAAGGCTTGCCCGCGTTGACAAGGCACGGTGTGTTCGGCACGAACTCGCGGCGCAACATGATACCCGCCATCGCCGCGTAGAACTCGTCACGCTTCTGCTCGTCCGTCTCCGCCATTGCGACGTGCCCGACGACGCGGCGCGTCACGTCCGCCCACTCTTCAAGTGGTCGACCCTGTGCGTCCTTGAGCGAGTAGCGCTTGCTGATCACCTTGCGCGCATTGAGGCCTAATTCGCTGGTGGTGTATTGCTGTCTGGCCGTTGCTGTGGCGGCGGCGATGGGGTTTCCTTGCGAGGCGTTCGGCTCGATCGCTGTGCTCATCTTCTTCTGCCTTTCTCGCGCCGGGAGACACGGACGCGAGTATGTATTTGTTAGTTCAATATGGCTTCGATTGTGGTCGCTTAAACTGCGGTTGGCTTGGCCGGAAGTGACGAAATCCCTGAGTCGCGCGCAGCCCCCCTGCGGTGCGACTTTCAGCTTCAGAACCCGCCCGGCCTCAAGCGGAGCGCAGTATACATAGCTCCCTAGTGGCTGTCAATAGGCAGCCCCAATATATTGTACTACACTTTCTTTTCAGTCCCATAGGGTGGGGCTTTTAAGAGTTTACCTTAACCCAACGTAATCCTTGTGCGGGGCATCAAAAACAGGTCAAACGAGCTATTTTGCGCTCCAGCGTGGGCTATTTTCATGGTCGTAAAAATTTTCCCTGGGGGTATTATTTTGACTGAGCCAAGAGAGACGAGGATGGACATGCTGGTGCGTGCGACGGCCGCCGACGGCACTGTGCGGTGTGTGGCGGCGGTGACGACGAACCTCGTGGCAGAAGCGGCGCGGCGACATCAAACCTCGCCCACGGTCGCGGCGGCGCTGGGGCGCACGCTGACCGGCACGCTCCTGTTGGGTGCGAACCTGAAGGAGCTTGATCGACTGACTGTGCAGATCGTCTGCGATGGCCCGGTGGGCCGAATTACGGCGGAGACGAATGCGCGCGGTGAAGTGCGCGGCTACGTGCGCAACCCGGAAGCGAACCCGCCGCTCAAGGCCGATGGCAAGCTTGACGTCAGCGCCGTCGTCGGCAATGGTACGTTCTACGTCACACACGAATCGGGTTTCGACATCGGGCTGTACAAAGAACCATATTGCGGCTCTGTCCCGCTCGTCTCCGGCGAGATCGGCGAGGACTTCGCATACTACCTGACGAAGTCCGAGCAGATTCCGTCGGGCGTGCTGCTCGGCGTCTTCATGCGCGGACACGAGTCGGGCGCGGCGTTCGTCGAAGCGGCGGGCGGGGTGATAATCCAACTGATGCCGGGCGCGGATGAAAAGACGGTCGCGGCGATTGAAGGGGCCGTTGCACGCGCGCCGCACACGACGACGCTGATCCGCAACGGCGCGCAGCCCGTCGATCTACTACGCACCGTGCTCGGCGACATGCCGTTCGCGGTGTTGGAGGAGAAGCCGGTCAGCTTCGCTTGTTTATGCTCTTACGAGCGCGCGGTCTCGATGATCTCATCAATTGATCGCAACGAGTTGGAATTGATTCTGCGTGAAGACAGAGGCACGGCGCTGACCTGTCACTTCTGCAACGAGACGTATAGACTCGACGAATCGGCATTGGAGAACATTCTGGCCGACGGCGTGTTGGAAGAGGCCGCCGTTGCGGGCGCTGACAGCAATGCCTGATCTTGATTTAAAATTTGAGTCGGGGATTAGAACGTAGGGTTCGAATCAAATGCGGGGTGATGAAGACTTAACTTCACCACCCCGCATTAGTTTTCACGTTGCGCCGTTTGTTACTGCTTCGACATGAGCAGTTCGTAGTTGCCGGCTTGACGATTGTGCTCGTCGAGCGTGCCAACGACATCGGAGGTCTCTTCGAGCATCTGCTTGGTCATGGCGATGGAGTCGCTCAGTTGCTCGAAGTCGAGCGCGGAGACACGCTCCGGCGTGGGCAACGTGACGACCTGATCGTTAACCAGCCCGAAGAAGTTTTCGATGGACTGCAATTGCCCTTCCACGAGCTTGACGGAGCGTTCGAGTTCGCCGAACTGCGCGAGGCGGCGCTTCAGGATTTCGACGTTCGCCTGTTGAATGCGCCGCGCGCGATCATCCGGTGCGTTCTCGACCGAGCGCTCGGCCTGTGCGAGTTGATTCTGCACGGCCTGTTTGTTGATCGAGCGCAGGTGATTCTTGCGCCGGCGATACACGTCGAGCAGATCGACGAAGTCCTCCCAACGCTGTTCGAGACTGGAGATATTCGTCGGCACTTCCTTCGCGCCGGTGAACTTGGTGTAGTTCTCGAAAATCTGTTTCTTCAACCACTTCAAATAGAGCACCGCTTCACGCTCGCGCGGGTCGAAGGTGTCGATCAACTTCTCGCGTTGTCGGCGGCGCATCTCGTAGAGCTGTTTGCGCTGGCGCTGATCGACGAGCCGACGATAGAGTGAGTTGGTGGGCACGGTCGCCAAATACACGCCCTCGGCGACGAGCGCGAGACCGAGCGGGATGACCGAAGGGATAAAGGCGGCGGCCACGGCGAAGCCGGCCAAGCCCCAGAAGTTGACCGGTTCTTTCGCGGCCTCGCGCAGGTATTGCAGATCGATCTTTTTGATGTCCGCCATAACGTCTCGTCTAACTACTCAAGAGTCACGAACGACCGTCGACCCTAAACATCTGCCCCCTTGATCATGCCCGGCCAGCGCGGCGCGCGCTACATCGTCCGGTTGTTGTCCTCTGCACCTTCGGTCTGCGCGGCGGGCAGTTGCCCCGGCTGATGCGAGGTCGAAGCCGGCAGCAGACCCAAGTCGCGTTTGTATTCGAGCAGCTTGTCCTGCAACTGCAAGTTCATTGCCTCTTGCTCGATCTCGTGCAACTGATTATCAACTGAGGCCGCGCCGAGTTGCATCTTCGCTTCGGCGGCCGCCGCGCGCCGGTCGATCTTGTCGCGCATCTCGCTGAAGGTCGAAGCGTCGTCGCCAAGTTGGAAGGTCTCCATCGTCTGCGCAAGCTGCTCTTGGAGCTTCGCCTGCTTTGACTGGTTGATGAGCTGCATCGCTTCGGCCGTGCGCCGCTGCATCTGCAACATGTAATTGTCGCGCGCCTTCAGTGCCTGCTTGGATGCCATCTCGGCAGTAGACAGTTGCTGCTTTGTCTTTTGCAGGTCGAGTTGCGCCTGTTGCAGTTGCCCGATGTAGGCCGTAGCCATGTCGTCGCGGTTGAGCTTGATGGCGGCTTTGATCTTCGAATCGAAGTCCACGACCTGCGCTTCCAGCCGATCCTTACTCTTCGCGAGCAGACGTTCGGTGGCCATGACCTGCGCGACGGAGTTGTTTAGTTCCGGCACGCGGTCACGCATCTCGCGGATGGTCTGTTGCAGGACGAGTTCGGGGTCTTCGGTCTTCTCGATGATGCCGCCTAGCAATGCGGTCATCGAACGTTTGAAACGGCTCCACAGGCCCATCGTTTTGCTCCTCCGAGCGGTCATCCGGCCGGCTGTTCCGGCTGCGCAGGCGAACAAGGTCGGCGCGGCTAACGGGTCGCGCCTAGCGTTGTACGTCAGCCCACATTGCGCGGTTGCATTTTCAGCGCCGCCCCTTTGCACGTGAGTATATCAGGCTGGCGCGGAACAGGGAAGAAAAGCAGTAGGCAGAAAGAAAAAGGCAGTTGATTGCAGAGTACTCAAGCGCCGGAATGTTAATTCAACCTGCCACCCACTTTTTACTGTCTAACGCTTACTGCCCACTGCTTTGCCCACGTCGCGGCGGTAATGCATGCCATCCCATGTGATGAGTTGGATGGTGTCGTAGCAGTCGGCGAGGGCGCGGTCGAGGGTGGGCGCGGCGGCGGTGACGCCGAGGACGCGCCCGCCGTTTGTGTACCAAGAGCCGTCCGCGGCGCGGCGCGTCCCGGCGTGGAAAAGTTGCACGCCCGGTCGGCGTGCAGCTTCGGCGAGACCGTCGATGCGTGCGCCCTTCTCCGGCTGTTCGGGATAGCCGCGTGCGGCGAGCACGACACAGGCGGAAGAGTTATCTGACCAATTGACGGGCGTTGCGCCCAACCCGCCGTGTGCGACCGCCGTAAAGATTTCGGCGAGGTCGCTTTCAAGGCGCACGAGGATGGCTTGCGCTTCCGGGTCGCCAAAGCGGACGTTGTATTCGAGCACCTGCGGCCCCTGCGGCGTGAGCATCAAGCCGATGAAAAGGACGCCGCGAAAGTCCAAGCTATCGGACTGTGCGCCAGCGAGCGTCGGCTCGACGATCTCGGTGACGACCTGTTTGAGCCTCTCGTCGTCGAGTACGTCGGGCGCGGTGATCGCGCCCATACCGCCAGTGTTCGGGCCTGTGTCGCCCTCGCCGACGCGTTTGTGATCGCGCGCCGCCGGCATCAACGCGTAATCCTTCCCATCCGTCCAGAGCAGCAGAGACGCTTCACGGCCGGTCAATGTTTCTTCGAGCACGACGCGCCGCGCGGCATCGAGACCGACGCGCCCCGCTTCCATCAATTCGGCGACGGCCGCTTCAGCCTCCGCACGCGAACCTGCCACGACTACACCCTTGCCGGCCGCTAGTCCGTCGGCTTTGACGACGACCGGCGCAGCCGCCGCGCCAAACTCGCCGCGCCGCAAGATGTCGCGCGCTGCTTGCGCGCTCTCGGCGACGCGGAAGCGCGCGGTCGGGATGCGATGCCGGGCCATGAACTCTTTGGCGAAGACCTTGCTTGCTTCAAGTTGCGCGGCGGCTGCGCCGGGGCCAGCGACCGCAAGACCGCGCGCGGCGAACTCGTCAACCAGCCCGGCCGCAAGTGGGGCTTCGCTGCCGACGACGGTTAGATCGATCCGCTCATCGGCGGCGAAGCGCGCAAGCGCCGCGATGTCTGTGGCTTTGATGGGGACGCATTGCGCAAGCTCTGCGATGCCGTCGTTGCCGGGCGCGCAGTAGAGTTGCAGCGGCGCGCGCGCGGTCTGTCGCAAGGCCCAGCAGAGAGCGTGTTCGCGGCCACCTGAGCCGACGACGAGAATCTTCATTGTGTGTCCTGTCTATTACGCAGCGGCAACTTCTGCAAGCGGCGGATGCTGGCACGGGCGAAAAATCCGTGTCAAGCGGCGGCTTGAAAAACGTCTCGAAAAACCTTGACACAATTTCGTGATAGTTATACTTTGCTCGGTCAGAGGGTGACTGGCTTTGTAGCCCAGAGACCTTTTGCGTCGCCCCAACGATATTTCAATGCGAGTCTCCTCGCCGGCTCTGTCCGTTAAACCGAGTTCTCCTCCCGGCGTGCCCCGACGCGAAAGATGCCGCTTGAGAGGAAATTGCGAGTAGGGGAAATTATGATGTCACAAGCGTCAGCCACCAGCACCACCAACGCAGAGTGGGAGCAGCCCGAAGTTGAGTTTCAGGATCGCTCGATTCGCTGTATCGACTGCGGCGAAGAGTTCATCTGGACGGGCGGCGAGCAACTCTTCTTCCACGACAAGGGCTTGAAGAACGAACCGAAGCGCTGCAAGCCGTGTAAGCAGGCGAAGAACGAGCGACTGGCGGCGATTGCCGCGGCCCAAGCTGCGGGCGTGCGCCAGCGGATCGAAGTCTCCGTCAACTGTGCCCAGTGCGGGCAGCAGACTACCGTCCCGTTCTACCCCTCGCAGGGTCGCCCCGTCTTCTGTCGCTCTTGCTTCCTCGCCAGTCGCGGCGCGGAAGCTGAGGCGCGTTAACCCCAACGTCGCGCCCCCGCCGCGCGTATCCAGCCCCAAACGTCACGCCACCCCCCGGCGCACCGCTGTCGGTCGTCTCTTCGTGCCCGCTACTTCTCAAGATGATAAGGCACGCTCGTCACAATGATACCCTTCTTGAAGAGAAGCGAGCCTTTCAGCAGCAACGAACTTTGATTGTGCAGTAGATGTTGCCACCAGCGCGCAGGCACGAACTCCGGCAGTACGACCGTCAACACCTCTTCACCTTCGCCCTGTTGTCTGAGCCGATTGATGTAGCGCATCAGCGGGCGCACCAGTGAACGATAAGGCGAAGCCAACACCACCAGATTCACGCCCGTCCCCCACTGCACCCACTTCTCGCGCAGCTTCTGCGTCGCCGATTCATCGATGTTCACATAGACGGCCGTGACGCGTTCCGGCGCAATCGCCTTCGCGTATTCGAGCGCCGCGATAACGCCCCTGTGTACGCCTGAGATCGGCACGACGACCGTGTTGCGCAAAGGCCGCAGCGCGGTCAAGCCTTCGGTCGAGAGTTGGCGGGCGACGAGTTGATAGTGGTTGTGTATGGCGCGGAAGAGTAGGACTAGCAAGGGGATGACGACGACAACTATCCACGCGCCGTGGATGAACTTCGTCAGGATGAAGACGCAGAGCACGACGAACGTGGCGACTGCGCCAAGCGCGTTGACAACGATTGATTTCTTCCAATGCGAGGGAGCCGTCACCTCGTCCGTCACAAACTCTGATCGGTGCTCCTCTTCGACGGCGAGCACCGCATCGGGCAGCGGGCTTATGTTCGTCGTCGCATCTGCCACATGCGGCGCGGTCACGACGGTGACTTGCGGCGGCGGGCCGCTGGTCGGTTCGTTCGTGTTCGCGGTCGGCGCGTGCGTCGCCGTGCGCTCTTTCAGCCAGTGCCTGACCATGCCGGCTTGCGAGAGCGTGAAGGAGAGAAAGACGCCGACGGCGTAGAGCGGGATGAGCCGGCTCGTGTCGCCGCGAAAGACGACGACGAGCAGCGACGCAAAGACGGCGAGGATGATGATGCCGTTTGAGAAGACCAAACGGTCGCCGCGATTCGCAAACTGGCGCGGCAGGAAGCGGTCGCGCGCAAGCAAGGACGACAGACGCGGGAAGTCCGCGAACGAAGTGTTCGCGGCGAGCACGAGGATCGCGGCGGTCGTGCCCTGCACCACGTAGTAGAACCAGCCCATCGGGCCTGTGAACATGATGCGCGCGAACTGCGAGATGACGGTCTCGTTCTCGTGCGGCTGCACGCCGTAGAGCCACGCCATCACGCTCGTGCCCAGAAACATCGTCGTCAAGAGCACCGCCATCACCACGAGCGTCCGGGAGGCGTTGCGCGCCTCCGGCTGCTTGAACGCGGGCACGCCGTTCGAGATCGCTTCGATGCCCGTCAGCGCGGCGCAGCCGTTCGAGAACGCGCCCAAGAGTAGGAACAGCGTGAGCGGTTGCACGTGATAGCCTTCGGCGATCTTCAATTGCTCCGGATGAACCGGCGCATGTCCGCCGAAGAGTTTGTAGTTCAACAGGCCGTAGCCGATCATGAACAGGAACGAGATGACGAAGGCGTAGGTCGGGAAAGCGAAGATCGTGCCTGATTCGCGCACCCCGCGCAGATTCGCCACCGCAATGAGCGCAATGAAGAATAGGCACAGCGCGATCTTGTGGTCGTCAAGCCAAGCGAAGCGCGTGCCCTGCACGGCGGACGTGATCGCCGCCACGCCCGCCGCAATCGAGACGGACACGGTCAACACATAATCGACGAGCAGGGCCGCGCCCGCGATGAGTCCGGCGTTCGTGCCCAGATTGTCTTTGGCGACGATGTACGCGCCGCCGCCCGATGGGTAAGCGTGAATGGTCTGCCGATAACTGATCGCGACGATGACGAGGAGCGTGGCGATGCCGATGGAGATCGGCACGACGTAATGGAACGGATTGGCCGAGTGATAGAAAGCGGCGGCGACGGCGAGGACTAAGAGAATTTCTTCGGTCGCGTAAGCGGTGGACGAGAGCGCGTCGGACGAGAAGACAGCGAGCGCGGTCTTTTTCGACAGCCGTTCATGGGCCATCTGCTCGCTACGTTTCGCCCGCCCGACGAGTAAGCGCTTGAGTTCAGCAGCCACTTTCCAATCCCTCCTTTGTCAAACGCGCACGACAAAGGGCGCGGAAGCAGCAATGCTTCCGCGCCCTTTAAAAACACGCGTCGCGGCGATGCCCTTCTCTCTGGAGCCTACGAGGTTAGCTGACGGGCTTGGACTGAGAAGTGTCCGACGCGAAGACGCTTAAATGCGTCTTCGTGATTCGCCCCGTGTCCCGCTTCACGCGGAACGTTGGTTCCCCCGCGTCACCCGGCCCGCGCTTTTGGTCTTGCGCCGCAGGTGACTTCGGCAGACAAATTTTCAACGCGCAAATCCTACGCTTCAATCACAGTCAAAGCAACTCAAATATTTCACCCCTGTTCACCCGCCGACATGTACAACTGGCCGGCGCTCTGGATCATGTTCGGCCTGCCGGAGCACTTCGCGCGTGACCGGTGCGGTGTCGCCCTCGCCAAAGATAATGTAGCGGAACAGATACTTGACGGGGTTGCCTTCGCTCCAGCCGAAATAGACGTGCGGCACTTTGCCGGTCGTGTCGCGCAGGTGCAGCAGGAACGCGGCGATGGCGTTCGGCACGGCCGGGCTTTCCGCCCGCAGCACGCGGAAGCCGCCCACGTCCGCGCCGCGTATGCGCAGGACGCCGGAGAAGTCCGAGGCGTCCGATGGTTTGACCTCGAAGAAGAGCACGGGGTCGCGCGTCGGGATGTGATTGTCCTCGCGCTTCTCGCGCTCCTTGAATTGATACTCCTCGTAGTCGCCCTGATCGCAACGGTTCGCCACGATGCGTATCTCCTGCCGCGCGTGACTCGCTTCACCGATGAGCCGCTGCGCTTCGTCGTCCAACTCGACGCGCTCGACGCGTAGTTCAGTGGTGCGCATGGCGCGCGACAAAAACGACGTGAAGATGATCGTGCCGATGAAGAACGAAGCGATCTTAATTCCTTCCGGCCGCTCGATGACGTTGACGACCGTCGTGTAAACAAAGACAAGCGAGATGACGGCGAAGGCCACAGTCCAGCCGCGTTCGTTTCTGCGCCGCGCCGCGAGCGTGACCGCCACGGCCGCCGAACT
Organism: Pyrinomonadaceae bacterium; assembly: GCA_045807745.1. Lineage (GTDB taxonomy): Bacteria > Acidobacteriota > Blastocatellia > Pyrinomonadales > Pyrinomonadaceae > QHXQ01. Next base: position 118,500 of record JBJMGT010000037.1, on the reverse strand, counting down.
CATCAAGACCAACACGCCCGTCGCATACGCGCCGCCCTGTGCGTCCACATCCGCTTTGAAAATCCACGTCACGGCAAACGCGACCGCCGTATAGACCAGCACGAGCGGGCGCGTCGCGCGCGCCCAGTTCGGCGCCATGCCGTAGCGCGGCAGGTAACGCGGCACGATGTTCAAGAGACCGGCCATCGCCGACGCGCCCGCGAACCACAAGATCAAGATCGTGCTGATGTCGTAAACCGTGCCGAAGCCCTCACCCAAAAATTTGTGCGCGAGATAGGCAAGCGCGCGCCCGTTCGCCGCGCCCTTACCCAACGGCATGCCCGGCGTGCCGTCGGCGCGAAACTCAATGGCCGGAATCAGCGTGATCGTTACGATGCTGCTCGTGATTAGGAACACGCTCATGATGAGCGCGGCACTGACGAGCAGCTTACGCGTGTTGCGTATGCGCCCCTCCGGCTTCTCTTCCGTATCCGTCTTGTCGCCTCTGACCAACGGCATCACCGCCACGCCGGTCTCAAACCCGGATAGACCAAGCGCGAGTTTCGGGAACAGCAGCAACGCGATCCCGATCATCAACAACGGGTTGCCGTGTACCCTCGGCGCACTCAACAGGCTGTGCGTCCAATCGGACAGGTGCGTCGGGTGTGTGGCCAGTTCATAGAGACCACGCCCGACCACCACGAGGTTCAGCAGCAGGTACGACCCAACCAGTATGACGGCGATCCCGATGGCCTCTTTGAAACCTTTGATGAAGATGGCGGCGAGCACCGTGATCAAGAGCAGCGTGAGCGCGATGGCCCATTTGTCGCTATCCGTATTCCAACCCCGCACACTAAAGAGTTGACCGACGAATGGATTTTCGAGCGCGTGCGCCGTGGCGTCCGCAGCCGAGAGCGTGATCGTAATGATGAAGTCGGTGGCGACGAACCCCAAGAGCACGAGCACAAAGAGTTTGCCCTTCCAACGCGCGAGCAAATTTTCGAGCATCGAGATCGAGCCTTCGCCGTGCGGGCTTTCGGCGGCGACACGCCGATAGATCGGGAGCGCGCCCAGGAGTGTGAGCAAGACTAGAATCAACGTGGCGATGGGCGAGAGCGCGCCCGCCGCGAGCGCGGCGATGCCGGGCTGATAACCAAGCGTCGAGAAATAATCCACGCCTGTGAGACACATCACCTGCCACCACGAATGCGTGTGCTGCGCGTGGTGCGCCTGCTCATGCGGCCCTTCGGCGGTCGGCTCTGAGCCTTTGTACAGCCAACGCTTGAACGGGCTGAGTCTCTTGGTAGTCGGCGCGGTCGTCGTGGCCATCAAGCATCCTCCGAAGCGAGTCGGAAATGGCAGGACTGGACTATTTGTACGGGCATGCCCGTGCGGGCTTAACTCGTGAATACAGCCGCGCCGCGCACTAGCACGCAGCGCACGTTGTACCCACACAATACACGCGACCCGCTCTCTCAGTTCAGTTTCACTGCAAATTCGCTTCGCTCAATACACTAATTCCGCTTCCACGTCAAAGGGCATGCCACAGTAACAGTGACAAGTGACGAGTGACCGGAGTGACGAGCAGGAATTGTTTTTAACTTGGCACTCGTCACTTGTCACTTGTCACTGTCTTTGTTAAATTCTGGAACGTACATGCCTTTGGGAGTGTTTGAAGGGTGCAGCCGGCGCGTGTGTCTGAACCCTTTTCCAGCCGAAACTATTAACCAGCAAAGAGCGGCCGACACGGCTCTACGCGTTTAACGAGCACAGATGAGTGCGGGCACTGAGGAGCGTGCCGATCTGCTTTTATGACCCTGCCCGAAGACGGCGTGATTAACCTGTCCGACGCACGGCAGCGTGCGCGCCGACGTGCGTCCAACGAAGTCGAGGCGGCGCTTGCGGCCGAGTTGGAACAGGTGCGCGAACGGCTCGACTGGGGGCAAGCGGGCGAGGCGGAGACGCGCGCGCGCCAACTCATCAAGGCCACGCGCTACGACGAGACGGTGCTGGCGCAGGCCCGCGTCGTGCTCGCAGCCGCCCTTGAGATGCAGGGCCGGCATCGCGAGTCGCTCGACGCCATGTTGATGTACGAAGAGGCGCTGGCGCGGGCGGCGCTCGATGCCGATACGTCCGTCGCCGTGCGCGTGCAATTGGGGCTGGCTTATAACTACGCGGGTGATCATCCAAAGGCCATCGCGCTCTTGAACGCGACGTTGCGCGAGGCGACTGCGAGCGGTTCAAGCGTGCAACTCGGCGCGCTCTACGCTGCGCTCTCGCGTGTCTATCGCAGCATCAACGAGTTCCCCATCGCGCGTGACAACTCGCAGCGCGCGCTCGAACACTATCGCAACACGGGCGATTGGCGCGGCATGGCCGAAGCCTACTTCGGCATCGCGCTGAGCGATACGCAAGAGGGCGCATACGAAGCGGCGCTGGAGAATAACGAGCAGGCCTTGAAGCTCGTCGGCGACCGCCCCGCGCCGTATCTCTTGGGGCGCATCTACGCCAATATGGCCGGCGCGTGCTGGTTTCTCAAACGCCCGCATGACGGCATCCACTTTCTCGAAAAGGCCGTCGATTACTACGAGCGCACCGACCACAAAGCCAACGCCGCCATCGGCTACAACAATCTCGGCATTAACCTGATCCTCGTCGGCGACTGGGCGCGCGCGCAAATTGTCTTAGAGCGTGCGCTCGCGCTCGCCACCGAGTTTGATGAGCGCGGCGCGAAGCTGCCGATGATCCTCGATTCGCTCGGCGAGTTACACATGTTGCGCGGCGAGTTGACCGAGGCGCAGGACTATCTCGAACGCGCCGTGCAGATCGCGACGGAGAACGGCAACAAGTGGTACGCAGGCCAAGCGCTCAGGACGCTGGGACGCGTGCACCTCGCCACGGACAAGATCGACGAGGCGCGCGACTGCGCCGAGCAAGCGCTCACACTGGCCGAGCGCATCGGCGACCGCTATGGCGTCGCGGATGCGCGCCTCGTGCTCGCCGAAGCGCACCTGTGCGCCGACGACGCGCAGCAGTGTGTGGCCGAGTTGCAGAAGCTGAGTGAGCAAGCGGCCGATTCGACGGACGACTTGGCCATCGCTGGCGAGACGCAGCGTCTGCTCGGACTGATCGCGCTGGCGCAAGGTGATGCGACACTCGCCGTCCACCATTTCGGCCGCAGCATCTCGATCTTCTCGATCCTCGGCGACCGCTATCGCACCGCCGTTGCGCTCTACAATCTGGGGCGCGGCTTCGCCCTCAGTCAGCCCGAACGCGCCGTCGAGCATTACGAACGCGCGCTCCAAACCTTCCGCGAGTTGCATGCGCGCTTCGACGCCGCCCGCGTTGAAACGGCACTCGCCGCCCTTGAACACCAGTTGCCGGCGGCGCGCCCGGAGGCATCTGCGGTCGCGCAACTGTTGACGCTCCGGCTGGCCGAAGCAGTCGCCTCGCGTGAACTGCTGTTGCGCGAATTGGCCGCCGCACTGCATCAGGAGACCAACGCGCGCCGCGTGCTGATCGCCGAGCTTGACGAGACGGGCACCGTCCGCGTCGCGGCGGCGCACGGCGCGCCGCCGCACGACAGTACCGCGCTCGCGGAAGAGTTGTGTATGGCGAAGAACGAATCCGCGCGCGAACAGATCGCGCACGCACGCGACGCCGCCGTCGTCCTGCTCCGTCCGACCAACGCGCTGCCCGCACTGCTCTACGTCGAGCCGCGCGCCGCCGCGGCGCTGCCGGGCGGCGCACCGTTCGATTCGCTGTTGCGCGTCGTGGAGTTGGGCATGAACGTCTGCGCATTGCGCGCCCGCGTGAGCGCCGGCGCGGGCGCGCAGGAGCAGAACACTTACACCGGCTCAAGCCTGATGCCCGGCTTCATCCACTCCAGCCCGGCGATGACGAAGCTGGTCGAAGAAGTCCACAAGATCAGATCATCGGACGTGACCGTCCTCGTCACAGGCGAGAGCGGAACAGGTAAAGAGTTGGTCGCGCGCGCCATCCATGCACTCTCCTCGCGCCGCACCAAAGTCTTCGTGCCCTTCAACTGCACGGCCGTGCCGAAGGAGTTGAGTGACGCTTATCTGTTTGGCTACCGGCGCGGCGCGTTCACCGGCGCGGTCTCTGATTCGCCGGGCGTGATCCGCGCGGCGGTTGGCGGCACGCTCTTCCTCGACGAGATCGGCGATCTTCCGATTGATGTGCAACCGAAGTTGCTCCGCTTCTTGCAAGAGGGCGAGATTCAACCTTTAGGTGAACAGCGGCCCATCAAAGTGGACGTGCGGATCATCGCGGCGACGAACACGGACTTGGAAGAGATGGTCAAGGACGGACGCTTTAGAGAAGATTTGTACTACCGGCTCAATGTGATTCGCTTGCGCGTGCCGCCGCTCAGAGAACGCAGGAGTGAAATCCCGACCATCGTTAACTACTACGTCAATCATTACGCGGCGAAGTTCGGCCGGCGCGACATACAGATCACGCCGCAGGCGATTGACCTGTTGATGGTCTCGGATTGGCCCGGCAACGTGCGCCAGCTTTGCAACGAGATTCAACGGATTGTGGCGCGCGCCGAAGACGCGACCGTCATCACGCCCGAACATCTCTCGCCCGAACTCAAACGCACGTCTGCGCCGGTCGCCCCGCCGGGCGCGACGAGCGACACCATAGCCCGCGCCTCCGTCGCCAACATCGCCGGCCACCACACGACGCTCGCCGACGCCCAAGCGGAACTCGAACGCCAGATGATCGCCACGGCCCTGCGCCGCCACAATGGCAACATCTCCCGCGCCGCCCGCGAACTCGGTCTCACCCGCCGCGGTCTCTACCTCAAACTCGAACGCTATCAACTAACTGCCGCCAGCGCATAGCGCTGCATGTTAGAATCGCCACGCGCGACTGCGCTAACAAGCTAACTGCAAAGGCTGACGCCATTGCCCGCGACCGCAGCCAAATCAACTGCCCTTGCGCCGCCACTTAAATGGGCTGGCGGGAAACGTTGGCTGCTAACGCGGCTCGTCGCGCTCTGGCGCGCGCACGCACAGCGTCGGCTCGTCGAGCCGTTTGTCGGCGGCGGTGCGGTCGCGCTCGGTTTACGTCCACGCCGCGCGCTCCTGAACGACAGTAACGCACACTTGATCAATTTCTATCGTTGGCTGCAACGCGGCCTCGTCGTCAATGTGCCGATGGCCAACGACCAGCAGCTCTATTACGCGCACCGCACACGCTTTAATCAACTCATCAACGACGGCGCAACGGCCAGCGCCGAAGCCGCCGCGCTCTTCTATTATCTCAATCGCACAGGCTATAACGGGCTATGCCGCTTCAACCGGCGGGGCGGTTTCAACGTGCCCTTCGGGCAGCACAAGTCGATCAATTACACGCACGACTTCGGTGCTTACCGCTCGGCGCTCGTCGGTTGGCAATTTACCTGCGGCGACTTCAGTGTCACGAGTTTGCGCGCCGATGATTTCATCTACGCCGATCCGCCCTACGATGTTGAATTCACCAGCTACAGCCCCGGCGGTTTTTCTTGGGCCGATCAGGTGCGCTTGGCGGAGTGGCTGGCCCGACAGCCCGGCCCGATCGTCGCGTCGAATCAGGCGACGGAGAAAATTCTTGATCTCTACGGGCGACTGGGCTTCAATATCGAACTGCTCGCGGCCCCGCGCATGATCGCCTGTAACGGCGACCGCACACGTGCCGGCGAAATGCTGGCGCTGAAGAATTTTTAACCTGCCCCTCAGTCGGCCCGCGCGTTCGGGCTTTTAAGGAGAAACCAACCAAAGATGCGTCAACCCTTAACCGTCGCGCTACAGTTTGCGTTGTTCCTCTGCCTGTCCGTCGTCAGTTCACATGCACAGACCGCGCCCGATCCCGCGTTGCTCGTGGAGATTAATCGCATCAAGGCGTTTGACAATCACGCACACCCGTTGAAGGTTGTGGGCGCGGGCGAGACTGACACTGAATACGACGCGCTGCCGCCGGAAGGATTGGAGGATGCGCCGCTGCCTCTGCGCCTGCGCCCGGACAATCACGAACTCATCGGCGCGTGGCGCGAGTTGTACGGCTACCAATTCAACGACATGAGTGCGGCGCACTTGCAGACGTTGCGCGCCGCCAAGCAACGCGTCATGCGCGCACAGGGCGACAACTTTCCTGACTGGGTACTCGATCAACTGCACATCGAGACGATGCTGGCCAATCGCATCGCGCTCGGTCGGGGCTTGCGTGCGCCGCGCTTCCGCTGGGTCGCCTTCGACGACGCGCTGCTGCTGCCCCTGAGTAATGAAGCACTCAGACGCATCAACCCCGATTACCGCGTCTTCTATCCCGGCGAAGAGCGTCTGCTGCAACGCTACCTGACGACGCTCAACCTCGCCGCCCCGCCCGCCACGCTCGCAGACTATCTAAGCAAAGTCGTTACGCCGACGCTTGAGCAACAAAAACAGGCCGGCGCGGTGGCGGTGAAGTTCGAGGCCGCTTATCTGCGCACGCTCGACTTCGCCGACGTGCCCGAAGCTGAAGCGCGCCGCGTCTATGCGCGTTACGTCAAAGGCGGCGAGCCGCCCGCAGCCGAGTACAAGTTGCTGCAAGACTATCTGCTACGCTACATCGCGCGCGAAGCGGGCCGGCTCGGTCTCGCCGTACACTTCCACACCGGCGGCGGCATCGGCGGCTATTTCGGCGTAAGCGGCTCAAACCCGCTGCTGCTCGAACCGCTCTTCAACGATCCGGCGCTCAGGCAGACCAACTTCGTGCTCATACACGGCGGCTATCCCTTCGCCCGCCAGACGCAGGCGCTCTTCGCGAAGCCGAACGTCTACGCCGATTTTTCCGCGCAGACGTTCATCACATACCCGCGCGAGTTGAGCAGCGTTCTGCGCAGTTGGCTGGAGTTCGTGCCGGAGAAAGTCATGTTTGGCACGGACGCTTTCGCCCTGACGCCCGAAGTGAGTTGGGAAGAGATCGGCTGGCTCAGCAACCACACGGCGCGGCAGGCGCTCGCGCTCGCCCTCACCGGCATGATGCAGGACGGCGAGATCACACGCGCCCGCGCCCTTGAACTCGCACACATGGCCTTGCACGACAATGCGGCGAAGCTTTACAAACAGTGACGAGTGACGAGTGGCTAGTGACAAGTTAAACTGCTCGTCACTCGTCACCCGTCACTTATCACTGTCTTCTTATGGGTACACTCAATATTGATCGTTATCACGCGGCGATGGGCGATGCGTCGTACAAGGACGCGACTCGGTTGCACGACCGGCCGCTGAGCGAGACGCCCGCGACCTTTTACGTGACGCAGCGCAAGCTCCTGTTCGCGCCGTGTCTCGGTCATGAGCGGCTGGTGCGCCTGCTCGTCGATAGCGGCATCGACCGCCCGCGCATACGTTTTCTGGAACAGGATCGCGGTGGGCTTGATCTGTTCGCGCGCGCGATTGAAGATATGACGTTCGTCGGTGCGGTGCGCGCCGTGCGCCCCGGCACGATCATGTTCGCGGGCGAGCCGTTCGCCGACATCACCGGCGCGTTCGGTCTGACGCAGGCGCAGGAGATCAAGTTCGAGCACGCCTTCGATCTACCGATGACGACCGCCGCACTCGCCATGCAGTTTCGCATTGCGGCGGGCACGCGCTGGCTCTCCGACTTTAGCTTGCGGCGCAACGGCGACATCGAGCGCGCCGTCGAAGTGGCCACCTATGCGTTCATCGGCGGCTTCAACGACACGTCGAATATGGAGGCGGCGCATCGTCTAGACATCCCCGCCGTCGGCACGGAGGCGCACTACTGGCAACAGGCTTTCATCGAGTACATGGACGAGCCGGAGATCGAAGCCCGCACGGGTCAGCCCAAACACTTCGAGCAGGTGGCGTTTGAACGCTGGCTCGACGCGAACCCGCAAGGCACGACGCTGTTGCTCGATACGATTGACGTGCGTTTGGGTGCGGTGCACGCGGCGCTGGCCGCGACTTCAACCGACGCGCGCCGCCGCGCCTTCAAAGGCTTTCGCGTCGATTCCGGCGATCTCGCGGCGCTGGGCCGCTGGTGTCTGGATTTCTTCGAGGCCAATGGGCTAACGGGTTTGATGCCGATCCTGACAGGTGATCTTACAGTCGAGCGCGTGCGCGAGATCGTCGCCGAGTTTCCGCGCGCGACCGGCTTCGGCGTCGGCACGAAACTATCGGGCGAAGTGGCGCGCGTCGCGGGCGTCATCTTCAAACAGTGTCTGATCGACGGCCGCCCGACGCTCAAAGCTTCAAACACACCGGAGAAGTCCACGCTGCCCGGTCGCTTGCAAGTCTTTCGCGGCGTGGATGCGCGCGGGTTTTACGTGGCGGATGTCATCGGGTTGGATGATGAAGAGATCGAGATCGCGGGCGCGGTCAGAGTCGAGCGCCTGCTCGTGCCCTTCTGGGAGCGCGGGCGTTATGAGCCAATCCCCTCGATCAAAAAACAGAAAGCCTTTGTCGAAGAACAGCACGCGCGCTTCCCCGACATTGAACACTACCCGCACATCTTGAGCGCACGCCTGCGCACCTTGCGCGATGAGCTAACGGCCCGCATGCGCATAGATCATTCAGCGTGGGAGCAGGTGCTACATCTACCGGAGGGACTGGCAACAGAAATGTCTTAGACTAAGAGAGATTTAACCGCAAAGGATGCGAAGCAAAGCCGCAAAGGTTCGCAAAGAATTTTCGCTGCGGTCCTCTGCGGCGCTCTTTGCGTCCTTTGCGGTTAAATCTTTCCGGCCCGCCCCTCACTCCAAGATAAGCTCTACCACTTCCCTACGCACGCGCACCGCCCGGCGTAGGTTGAGGCCACTCTTCTTTTGCAGCGATAGATCAGTTAGATCGGCGCGCGTCTCGATGCGGCGCAGGCGGCCTGCGCGCACCAACTCTTCATCTATGGCGGCCCAGCGCCCCGCGTAGATCGTCGCGGCCGGGACGCCCAATGCCGCCGCCTCGCGGTTCATCGTCCCGCCCGCGCTCACTAAGAGATCGGCCGCCGCGATCAGGTTCGCCCCATCGAGTGCCGTGCGCGGCATGATGAAGTTGGCCGTCGCGCGGGCGGCATAGAGCGCGCGTTGCGCATCGTTGCGCGCGAGCATGAGCACCTGCACACCCGCGTGCGCTTGCAGCCGATTTAATAACTCATCGAACAACTCATTCTCGAACCGATGATAGAGCGCGTCGCGCGCGGGCGGGCGCACGACGACGAGCACCGCACGGGGGTTGATGCCAAGCGCACCGAGTTGCGCGCCGAAAGTTGGATCGGGTGTGAAGTCTGCGAGGTACACGTCCTCCTTTGTGCCGTCATAGCGCCGAACCTTGTGGGCGCGCGCGCCGAAGCGTCTGAGCGCTGTGTCTGGAAAAGCGCGGGGCACGACGACGCGCGTAGCGAGGCGGAACGCAAGATGATTCGCCGGCTGGTGCTCATAGTCCATCAGCGTCACGGTCTTGATGCCGAGTGCGCGCGCGGCGACGACTTGCGTGTATGAGTTATGACTGACGGCCAGTGTGATCCCGCGCCCACGCGCCCAACGTCTGAGCGCCGCCGCCCGCCCGAACAAGTTCCCCGCTTTCCCTGCCAGCCCGCGCCCGCCGTGCGCGCCGATGACGACCGCGTCGAGACCTGCGCTGTTCGCCAACTCGACCGTCTGCGCAAACTCGCGCGCCGTCACGACGACTTCATGGCCACGTGCGACAAATTCCGGCACGAGCGCGCGGAAGAATGGCACGTGCGGCGAGTTCGCGAGATCGATCCAGATGCGTGACATGATGAGAAGAGTAAAGCGCGGGCTAACAAAGGGGCGCGGCGAGATGGCAAGTCAGCCGGTATCCTCCGCTAATGCTTGGAGCGTCTGTGCGAGCCGGGGCCAGCGATAGAACAGCGTGCGGTACTCGCGGCCCAAGCGCTCGACTTGGCCCTGCCCGCAGAGTTCGCCGCCGATCTTTTCATAGAAGCCGCGGTAAGGATTCACCGCGAGCACTTCCAGATAGACGCTCTCGCGCCCGTTGGCGAGCAATAGTTCGCCGGCGTGCCGGAACAACGCGCGCCCTATGCCGCGCCGTTGATAGCGTATGTCAAGATAGAACGAGTACAACTCCGCGTCGCAGCCGAACGTGTCGCCGTGCGGGTCGCCCACATCGCAGATGCCGACGACCTCTGTCCCGTCCACCGCGACCAGTAGCTCGTAGAACTCTTCGTGCCCGGCGAGGCGTTGTCGATAAGCTTCCGTGCGTTGTTCGACCGACGACAACGAATCGAGCCATGCTTGATCGAGGACGCCGCGAAAGGACTCGCGCCAAGAGCCGACCTGCACGCGCGCCACCGCCGCCGCGTCGTCAATCGTCGCCTTGCGATATGTGATCTCCATCCGCGCTCCTATCTCATCGTCGCGCAAAAGATAACAGAGACCCGATGAGGCGCACAGAATAACGGGGCTGTTGTCACCGCGTCCCTACGAACGTTTATCGCCGCTTTGGTGTCGCGGCCGCTTAGCTGACACAGTTTTTATCAGGTATAATTCGCTCGTCACCCGCAAAATTTTGACCAAGCACTTGAGGAGTTCCAAGCTATGAAAACTCTGCTTCTCGTCTCGCTCCTGTTGTGCTTGCCGGCGCTGGCTCTGGCGCAGGGCAAGGCACGCGGCAGCAAGAAGACTACGGCGGCGGCGAAACAACCGCGCAAGATTTTTCCTTACAGCTACACGATTGACGATCTGCCAAACGGGTTGCGGCTCGTCACCGTCCCGACCGACTATCCGAACCTCGTCGCGCTCTACATCGTCGTCTCTACGGGGTCGCGCAACGAGATCGAAGCGGGCAAGAGCGGCTACGCGCACCTGTTCGAGCATCTGATGTTTCGCGGCAGTGAGAACTACACGCCCGAACAACGCGATGCGATCTTGAAGAAGGCGGGCGCATCGTCAAACGCTTACACGTCCGACGACCGCACGGTCTATCACGAAGTCTTTTCCAAAGACGACCTGGACGCCGTTCTCAAGCTCGAAGCCGACCGCTTCCAGCATCTGAAGTATCCGGAGGACAACTACAAGACCGAGACGCGCGCCGTGCTCGGCGAGTATAACAAGAACAGCGCGAACCCCACCTCGAAGCTCTTTGAGGTCTTGCGCGAGACCGCGTTCAAGACGCACACCTACGCGCACACCACGATGGGCTACATCAAAGATGTCGAGGACATGCCCAATCAGTTCCAGTACAGCCTCGATTTTTATAAACGCTACTACCGGCCCGAGTACACGACCATCACCATCGTCGGCGACGTGACGCGCCAACAGGCGCTCTCGATGGTCAAGCAGTATTTCGGCAACTGGGAGCGCGGCTCTTACGTGCCGGACATTCCGGCCGAACCGGCGCAGGACGCGCCGCGCGAGGCGCACGTGGATTGGCCGAACCCGACGCTGCCTTACATCGTCGTCGCCTTCCGCGGCCCCGCTTATTCGGACACGGACAAAGACAAGATCGCGCTCGACCTGCTCTCGTCCATCGCCTTCGGCGAGAACTCAGACCTCTATCAGCGGCTCGTCATCAAAGAGCAGAAGGTGGACTTCCTGAACGGCGGCGCGGAAGACCACAAGGATCAGGAGCTGTTCGCCGCCTTCGCCCGCGTCAAGAACGAGGCGGACATGGATTACGTGCGCCAGCAGATTCTCGCCACATTCAAGAAGTACACTGAAGAGCTTGTGTCGCAGCGCGACCTCGACAACACGCGCTCGCGCTTCCGCTACGGCTTCGCGCAAGGCATGAATAGCTCCGAGGCCATCGCCGGTGCGCTCGCGCCCTACATTGCGCTCAGGCGCACGCCGGAGACCATCAACAAGGTCTTCGCACTCGCCGACACCGTCACACCCGAAGACATACGCGCCGCCGCGCGCCGCTACTTCACAGACAACAACCGCACCGTCGTCACGCTTAAGACCAAGGCGGGCGACAAGACCGCGCGCAAGGAGGGCGGACGCTAATGACAAAGCGCACACTCTCAATCACACTGACCATCTGTCTGTTCGCACTTGCTGCCATGCCGACACTTGCGCAACGTAAAGCCGCACGCGGCGCTGCCACTAAGACGACGGCGGCCGCTAACACCGGCCGCGACGTGTTGCTGCCCGGCCGCTCACCGCTCATCTCAATTCGCATCATATTTATGACCGGCGCGGCCGACGATCCGCCGGGCAAAGAAGGCATTGCCAATCTGACGGCTGCTTTGCTCGCGCAGGGCGGCTCGCGCCAGATGACCTACGAACAGATCGTCGAAGCCTTCTATCCGATGGCGACCGGCTTTGGCGCGCAGGTCGATAAGGAGATGACCGTTTTCACGGGCACGACGCACGTGGACAACTTGCAGAAGTACTACGGGATCATCAGTCAGATGCTGCTCGACCCCGGCTTCCGCGAGGACGACTTCACGCGCTTGAAGACCGACCAGCTCAACTATCTCAAGGTCAGCCTGCGCCAGTCGAACGACGAGGAACTCGGCAAGGAGTATCTCTACAACATCATCTACGCCGGGCATCCTTACGGGCACAACAACGCGGGACGCGTCAGCGCGCTCGAATCGATCACGCTCGCGGACGTGCGCGATTTCTACCGGCAACATTACACGCGCGCCAACTTCGTCCTCGGTCTCGCGGGCGGCTATCCGGCGGGCTTCCCCGCCAAAGTCAAAGCCGACTTCGCCAAACTCGCGCCGGGCACAGCCGAGCCGAACAACTTCTTTACGCCCAAGCTCGACGCCGGCACGCGCGTGGACATCATCCAACGCGACACGCGCTCGACCGCGATCTCCATCGGCTTCCCCGTCAACGTCACGCGCGCCGACAAGGACTGGCCCGCGCTCGCCCTCGTCGCTTCCTATCTGGGACAGCACCGCTCGTCTAACAGTTATCTCTACCAACGTCTGCGCGAGGCGCGCGGACTGAACTACGGCGACTACGCTTACATCGAATACTTCCCGCGCGGCATGTTCCAGTTCGAGCCTGATCCGAACCTCGCGCGGCAACAACAGATTTTCCAAATCTGGATCAGACCGGTCGAACCACAGAACGGCATGTTCGCCCTGCGCGCCGCGCTCTACGAGTTCGACAGACTGGTGCGCGATGGGTTGTCGCAGGAGGCGTTTGAAGTGACGCGCGAGTTCCTGTCGAAATACTCGAACATCCTGACGGCGACGCAGGACGCGCAACTCGGTTACGCGCTCGACAGTCGTTACTACAAGATCGGCAACTTCAACGATTATCTGCGCGATCAACTTGCGAAACTGACGCTCGCCGACGTGAACCGCGCGATCCGCGAGCACTTAGCGACCAATCGCCTGCGCATCGTCGTCATCACAAAGGACGCGCAAGGCTTCCGCGATGCGCTCTTGAGCGGCAAGCCCACGCCCGTCACCTACGTCTCGCCCAAACCGCAGGAGATTCTGGATGAGGATAAGACTATCGAGGCGTACAAGCTCGACGTGCAATCCGACAACATTCACATCGTGCCGGTCGATAAGGTCTTTCAGTGAGGGTGATTGAAGTTGCCGCTTGACGTGCAGGGGTGGGGAGAATCTTTCCGCCCTTGCTTTTTCGAGTTAGGATTGTTGCAGGCTGAATGATCGGGGACTCACCGCAGAGACGCAGAGAACGCAGAGGGGGCGCAGAGAGTTGAGCATGGGTTCGGTGAATGAATTAACGCGCGAGGTGATTGGCGCAGCGATAGAAGTTCATCGTACGCTGGGGCCGGGTTTGTTAGAATCGGCTTATCAGCAATGTTTGTGTCGTGAGTTGGCTGTTCGCGGAATCAAATACGAGAAAGAACGGCCCTTACCTCTGGAATATAAAGGCATACATTGTGAATGTGGCTACCGGCTTGATCTACTCGTCGGCGGCACTGTTGTCGTTGAAGTTAAATCCGTTGAAGCCCTCGCGCCAATTCACGAAGCCCAGCTTCTAACATATCTACGCCTTGGCGGCTGGCATGTAGGACTGTTAATCAACTTCAATGTGCCCGTACTCAAGCAAGGCATCCGCCGCAAAGTAATAGCTTTTGATGGTTGACTCAAAACTCTCTGCGCCCCCTCTGCGCCCTCTGCGTCTCTGCGGTGAACGCCCCCATTCCAAACACACAAGATTCAAGACAACACTGAACCAACTGAGACACACAATGAAAACATCGCTCACGTCCGAAGCCACGCGCGCCATCAACGACCGCCTCCAACAGGCCAACACCGAGTTCGCCCGCAACTACTCCGGCGAGTCCGGTCGCCGCCAGCCCGTGCACACCGTCTACGGCGGCGCGCACCTATTCAAAGCCGACACGCCACAACGCCTCGGCGTGCTCGCGTTGCGCGCACTGGAACAGTTCGCGCCTAATCCGTTTCTGTTCGCCCGCGCCGTCGGACTCCCCGGCGCTGAAGTGTTACCCGCCGAGCCTGAGCAACTCGCGCAACTGCGTGTGCCCTTCGAGGGCAGCGAATACGTCGCGCCCCACAGCAAGCCCGCCCAACTCGCGCACACCATCTACGAGCGCGTCCAAGAGAAACTGCGCCGCGAGCCGGTCGAAGATTTTCGCATCGACTTTGAAGACGGCTACGGCAACCGCCCCGACGCGGAAGAGGACGGGCACGCCGAAGCGGCCGCGCGCGAAGTGGCTAAGGGTATGCAGGCGGGCACACTCTCGCCCTTCATCGGCATCCGCATCAAGCCCTTTACGGAAGAGCTGCGTGCACGCAGCCAACGCACGCTCGACATCTTTCTCTCGACGCTCGTTAATGCAGCAGGCGGACAGATGCCGGCCAATTTCGTCGTCACGCTGCCCAAGATCGTCAGCCCCGCACAGACGGCCGCGCTCGCGGACATCTTCGATCTGCTTGAGCCGCAGTTGGGTCTCCCCAACGGCACACTTAAGATGGAGATGATGATCGAGACGACGCAATCGATCATCAATCACGAAGGCACAATCAACCTGCCGCTTATGCTCGCCGCCGCGCGCGGGCGCTGCATCGCCGCGCACTTCGGCACATACGACTACACGGCCAGTTGCAACATCACCGCAGCCCATCAACACATGCTGCACCCGGCCTGCGACTTCGCCAAACACATGATGCAGGTCGCCTACGGCGGCACGGGGCTGTGGCTCTCCGACGGCGCAACCAACATCATGCCCGTCGCTCCGCACCGCGCCGGCGAAGGGCAACAACTAACACCTGCGCAGACGGAAGAGAACCACCGCACCGTCCACCGCGCGTGGGCGTTGCACTACGCGCACGTCCAGCACTCGCTCGCCGGGGGCTTCTATCAGGGTTGGGACTTGCATCCCGCGCAACTGCCGACCCGCTACGCCGCTGTCTTCGCCTTCTTCCTCCAAAGCCTCGACGCCGCCTCGGAACGTTTGCGCAACTTCGTCGAGAAGGCCGCCAAGGCCACGCTCGTCGGCGACGTATTCGACGACGCTGCGACCGGACAAGGCTTGCTCAACTACTTCCTGCGCGCCCTCAACTGCGGCGCGCTCACCGAAGCAGAGGCGCTCCAACGCTCAGGCTTGACCCTCCCGGAACTGCGCTCCGGCTCGTTCGTCAAGATTCTGCAAAGCCGACAGGGTTAATAATGCGATTATCCTACGCAATGCACGATAATACGTTGCGAAAGAGTATTATCGTGCACTGTGCAATATAACGCGCGTTAGGCCGATCTCATGGACTGCACGGAATGATGCACCTGTATCACTTCACCAGCCAGGCGGGATATGTTGCGCTGACCGGTAAGGCGGCAATACTTCACGCCTCTGGTGTCCCGCGGGGTCACATGGGCGAGCCTGTTGATCTTGCTGGCAAACCACTTGATGTTGAGCCTCAACCGGCACCTCAAGTTAGCTTTGGCACTGCGATTGTCGGCTACCTGTCACTCTTGATTGCATTTCCATCGCCGGATGGAAGAGTTCACGTCTTGAAAGGATTCGATGCCGACGCCGACTATGGCATCGGCTGGTACGTGACGAATCTGGAACCCAAGGCGAGCACCGACGAAATCCTGAGCTCACTCTGGCAAGGGGACCAAAGGTTCTTGCCGCGAACTGAATGCTGGTTGCAGCTTGGCCTGAGCGAGACCCAGGTTGTGGTGCCTGACCGCACTCGTCCGGCTGTCAAGTTCGTGCCGGTGTGCACAGCGCTTGAGTTCATCGGTGACCCTTTGACGTGCCGGTTCTCCTCCGCGGACCCCGTCTATCTTGTGGGTGCGGGCACTCGAAGTGAGCGAGGGAGTGGAAGCGTGGCCGTGTCTGAGGAACGTGGCTCTGCAAGTCTGCCGGCCAACCTTGTGCCACCTTACGAGATCCGCATCGAGAGATTTGCGCAACTGTCACGAGTACAACAGGCCAGTGTACTGCGCGGCGTTGCACCACGCACAGCAAATGGCCGTGACTCATTCTCTGTGTTTTGCGACCAACACCCAACTGCAATTGGCGGTCTCGCTCCTGGACCCGAGAAGCATCACGTCAGAATTGTCGCGAACTTAGCTGTGTGATGGCAGTTAACGGGGCGTCCTGATGAGCACGGTGGATGCGAGATCTGGTTCGAAGAGACCCCACGAACGGCCTAACAACGGCATGCAGCGGACGCGCAAATGAGCTTGTCTTTTATCCTCAAAGTTTTGTGCGCGCCGCTGATGCCGGGCGTTCGGCGTTGAACAATGTGCATCCTCGAACTGTCGCTGTGGCGAACGGTGGCACAGGTGGTCTGCTACTTCGCCAGATGAACTGGGCAACCAGTTGTAGCTAAGCAACCGGGCCGAGATTTCGACTGTGGACATCCTCTCTATCTTAATAGTCCTTGTCATCATCGGCGTGGTCGTACTGTTTTTCTTCGTCGTGGGACCCGAGTCCCAAGCACCGCGCCGTGCAGACGCTTGGGCGCACGTCGTGAGCCTGATCGGGGGCACTGAGCGGCGGGGTAAGATCAGCGGGAGCTATCAGGGTAGAGCCGTAGAAGTCTTTCTCGCGGATCATGGCGATGAGACGACTTTCTATTATTACCACCTGAGACTGAAAGTCCCGATCCGGGGCTTCGATTGGACGATCCGCTTCGACACCACAACGTTCCTCGACCCGACGAAGCGTTGGCACATCAAGAGCAGCGAGGAAGCCCTGAAGCAGAAACTCACGGATGCGGGCGCGTTGGAACTCGTCAAGCAGGCGGCGGGGCGGCCCGATGTGCGTTATCGCGCCGATAAGGGCACGTTAGAATACGAACGCTACGTCGGCGAAGACACTTACGTGCCGACGCCTGATGAGTTTGCGGCGCAACTCAACCTGCTGACGCGGCTGGCCGACCTGAACGAAGAATTAAACGTCTGGTAAGCAAGCGCGCCGCCGCGCGCAGCAACTGCGCATTGGAGATCGCTCATGGAACAAACCGCTCCGTCGCTTTTCGCCGCGTGGGAAAACTTCTACGTCATCGTCGGCTCTTCGGCCGCTGCTTTGACCGGGCTACAATTCGTGGTGATTGTCTTAGGCGCTGAGGCGAACTTGTTGGGTAGCGCCTCGACGACGAGCGCATTCAGCACGCCGACGGTCGTACATTTCTGTGCCGTCCTGTTTATCTCGGCGCTCCTGAGCGCGCCGTGGCATGGGCTTTCAAGTGCGGGGCTGGCCCTCGGCGCTTGCGGGGTGGCGGGCGTCGTTTACGCGTTGATAGTCTTTAGGCAGGCGCGGCGGCAGACTGCCTATGTGCCGGTGTTCGAGGACTGGCTCTGGCATTGCATACTGCCGTTCATCGGGTACAGCGCACTGCTGGTGGCCGCGTTCGTACTCCGGCGACATCCTGCGCCGTCGCTATTCGTGATCGGCGCGACCGCGCTCCTCCTACTATTCATCGGCATCCACAATGCATGGGATGCAGCCACCTACCTCGCGCTCAAACGGCGGCATAGACCAAAAGAAGATGGGGAGCAGAACTAGACCTGACAACTTGACTCCAATGCCACTATCGTATGATGAGTCCAGCATGGCAGATGCTGCGGCGCACACAGGCGCAGGCTCGGTCGCATATCGTTGGGTCAACCCCATCTCCGGCCGTGTCGAGCCGAAGGTGCTCTTCTTTCAGAAGGTCGGCGAAGACATCTGCGGTGTCGGCGCGTACAATCCGCAATAGCGGCGTCGTAGATCAATGAGGTACGAGCGATGGGGGCAGACGGACAGAGCGGCGCGCGCAAGGCGACGCAAGGAAGCAGACAAGCGCGCACGAGCGTTGGAGGAGGCGCTCAATCGCGCAGAGTTTCGCGTGCTGCTGTCGGAACAGGTGGAAGACTTATTCATTAGCTAAGGGATCAAGACAAACAGCAAATGCCCGAAGAAGGATTCATTTACGTTTGCAATTTCAGCGACAGCCTCGCGATCCTTGTGACACCTAATCCGGGGATAAGCGATAGTGAGATGCATCCTTTATCGAGTTGGCTCGAATTTACATTCGATGCCGAGGACAAGGAAGGTCTTTTCTTCGATGCGTTGCAGGTGTTCAACCCGGCTGCTGCCGTCGGAGGACGACTGCCCACGCAGAACCATGAAAGCAAGTGGGCCGAGTTAATGGCTCAGTTTGAGCGGAGTGTAGAGCAAGCGACAGCTACGCTGCCGCTGCTTCGCCGGTTTAAGGAAGAGTATGAGGGCGTTACCATTTCTCCCGACGAGGTCGGACGCTTCCGTGAAGAATGCCTATCGGTGCGCAAAGACACGAATGAGCCGAGGGCTTTGTCGGCCCTTGACAAGTTGATCAGTGCTTGTGATGTGGCCCTGAAAGATAATCTAGGACTACTTTTCGCATCCGATTAGCTCTTTGCCTATGCCCGCCGAATAAGTTTCGCGGCGACCCAGCCGACGAGGATGAGGCCCGATAGGATGAGCCAGTTGTAACGGCTGCCGTAAGTGGCGGTCGGAAAGTGGTTGCTGATCATGGTGAAGACGACGGGCACGACCATGAAGGTGTTCTGCTTGGAGCGCAACTTGGCCCCGGCGGCGAGCGCGGCGTCGGGCTGCCCGCCCGCTTTGGTCGCGGCGATCATCTTGCTCTGCGCAGGCAGAATCCGCAGCCAGACGTTCGCGGCCATGAGCGTGCCGAACAGCGCGCCGATCTGAATATAAGCCGCGCGCTCGCTCAACACGCGCGTGAGCGCGAAGCTCAAGCCCACCACGATTAAGTAAGCCACGACCGCAAAGGCCATTTCATTCCTGGCAAGCCGTGTCCGCACCAGCAGGTCATAGACGAGCCAGCCGACGAGGAGCACGCCGAGACTGATCGCGACCGCCATGCCGGGACTGACGTGGAGATGGCGATGCATGTGCATAAACGAGAGGCGCACGTCGCGCCCGTCCGGCTCGATCAATGCGCCGCCCAAGTAATAGACGAGCACCAGCAGGAGCATGCCGCTCAGCCACGTCAGCGCCGCCTCCCAACGAAACCAGTGTAGCTCGTGTGTGCTCGGCATCTTCTGTTTCTCGACCACGTAGAAGCCGCCGCTATGCACCATCCAGACCTGCGGCTTGTCGCCGGGCTGCGTTGCCGCCTCCGCTTCCGACAAACGCGCGTCGAGCCAAGTGAAATAGTAGGTCGTGCCGATCCACAAAATGCCGGCGAAGACGTGGAACCAGCGCGCGACGAGGTTGAGCCATTCGCTCACGTTGGGCGGCAGTAGTTGCATGCTTTAACTCCCGCGATAGGTAGAGTAGCCGAAGGGGCTGAGCAAGAGCGGTACATGATAATGCTGCGCCGCATCGCGGACGATGAAAATGATCGTCACTTGTGGATAGAAACTTTCGCTCTGTTGCGCGGCGAAGTATGCGCCTGTGTCGAAGGTCAGACGGTACACGCCCGGCGCAAAGTTGAAATCATCCGGCAACAAGTTCCGGCAACGGCCATCCGCGTCCGTCGTGCCCTGCCCCAAATCCTGCCAACCTTGATCGGATTCGATGGCCAGCGCCACACCAACGCCGTGCGCGGGCCGGCCGCGTGTGATGTCCAGGATGTGAGTTGTGATCGCGCTCATAGTGATAATAACTTTTCCAACCTCAACCGCGTGATCTTGCGTTGCTCGTCGGCGGCGTTGTGTAGCTCGATGCCGGGATCGTTGGCGAGGCGTGCGTGCAGGATGGCGAGCATCTGTGCGGCCGTCTTGCCCGTCGCGCAGACGATGAAGATGTGGCCGAACTTCTCCGCGTAGACGCGGTTTGCCTCAGCCAAGCCGTCGAGTGTCGTCTGCTCAGCAGCACGCGCGCCCGCCTGCTCCTGTGCAGACCACGCGGCGGCTTGCTCGTCTTGTGCACGCTCGGCGCGTTGCCCGCCGATCTGCGGATGACTGCGAAACGCCTCGTGCCAGTCGTGCGTGCCGAGACTCCACCAGATTTGATCGGCTGTCAGCATCAACTCTTCAACGTCCGCGAACGGGCGGCGCGCGGTCAGTGCACGCGCCCACGCAGTCGAGCCGCAGCACTTAAGCAACTCGCTTTCGGCTGCGCCCGCGTCGAGTGCGTTCAGCCGGGCGAGACCGTTAAGCGCCGCCATCTTCGACTCTCCCATGCAAGCGCAGGCGACTGACGCCGCCGTCCGGATAGATGTTGAAGCGCACGTGCGTCACCGCGCCCGGCTGTTGGACTTCGTCTGTGTAGAGATGGCGCGTGTGTGCTTGCAGTTTCGTGGGCGGCAAGAGTTCCGCCCACGGACAGTCGTCGAGTTTGGTAACATCGTCGTGTGCCCAATCTGGCGCGTCGCAACCTTCGAGCGAGCAGCTATCAGGGTAATTGCCTTTGAAGTGCGCCGTGTCCACTTCGATCTGTTCGATGCGCCCGCGCCGGCCCAATTTAATGATCGACCAATCGTAGCCGGGGCCGCGTCGTCGCTTGGTCTCCCAACCGTCGCTCATGTTCGCGGCGCGACCGGGCATGATCAAATTGTGCCGATGACCGAAGAACATGTCGCTGCACGCCAGCACCAGCCCGCCATGTTCGACCGCCGCCAAGTCGACGAAGCCGCCGTGCATCAGTCGCGCCCAGTCGGGCACGACCTCGCCATAGACGCGCAGCCGTGCGACGCCGCCGTCCGGATAAATCTTCAGACGCAGATGCGTCGCGCGCTCGTCGTGCTCAATTGAAAATGGATTCAACGAATCGCCTTTGAGCTGCGACTGCGGCAACAGTTCACGCCAGACAGTTGCCTCCCTCAACAACTGCTCCACGTCCGGCTGACCATCGACCGCACAAGCTTCGATTGAGCACTGCTCCGGGTAATTCCCTCTGAAGTAACTCGTGTCCACCACCACGCCGCGCACAAGGCCGGGCAGGCCCAATCTGATCAAGCACCAATCGAAACCGGGCGTGCGCCGCCGGCGCGACTCCCAGCCGTCCATCCACTTGCCGCGCTCCGTGTATTCGTCTGCCAGAAAGATGGGCGGCGCGGTCTTCAACAGATTCTCTTTGGGCGCGAAGAAATCATCGTTGGCATAGAGCACCGCGCCGCCCACTCGCTCGGCCGCCAGATCAACCAACTCGGTAAAGTCCATCAAGCGTCACCTCGCAGCAGCAGCGCGCCCGCCGGCTCGTTTATAAATTCGTTGTGGTCAAAAATTTTTACACCGTGCAGGTACGTCGCCTCGACCACACCGCGCAGGAGTTGCCCCGCGTAAGGCGTCAACTTGTGCCGGTGATGCAGCATCTCCGCCGCGACGCGCAAAGGCGCTTCGGGGCGAAAGACGACGATGTCGGCATCATAGCCCACACTGAGCGTGCCCTTGCGCTTATCTAAACCGACTAGCCGCGCCGGTGCGCCGCACAGCCATTCGACCACTTGCTGCAAACCAAACCCGCGCGCACGCGCCTGCGACCAAACAACGGGCAGACGCAATTGCAAAGACGAGATGCCGCCCCACGCTTGCAGGAAATCGCCCGTCTCGCGCCGCTTCAACTCCGGCGGGCAAGGTGAATGATCCGAAACGATCATGTCAAGCACACCATCATCGAGCGCATGCCACAACTCTTCGCGGTTCGCGCGCGCGCGGATCGGCGGGCAGCACTTGAACTCGGTCGCACCATCCGCCACGTCCTCGGCCGCGAAGATGAGATAGTGCGGACACGTCTCGGCCGTGACGGGCAACCCTTCGCGCTTAGCATCGCGCAGCAGCGGCAGCGACGACGCAGACGAATGATGGACGATGTGCACGCGCGCGCCCGTCTCGCGGCACAGGCGGATCATCAAGGCAACCGCCTCGTCCTCCGCCGCGTTCGGGCGCGAGTCGAGAAAGGTCGCATAGCGGCGCGGGTCTGCGCTCGCTTGGGCCGCTTGCGCCAGCGCCGCATCAATCGGCGCGGGCACTTCGGCGTGCACGATGAGCAACGCGCCGAGCCGTGCTAACTCCGGCAGCGCCACGCGCAAATCTTCTTCAGTCACGTGCTGAAACTCATCCACGCCCGACGGCACGAGAAAACATTTGAAGCCGACGACGCCCGCTTCGTGCATGCGCGCCAACTCCGCCGTGTTGCCCGGCACAACTCCGCCCCAGAAACCGACATCGACGCGACACAGATCACGCGCGCGCGCGATCTTCAACTCAAGACTTGCCAGCGTCGTCGTCGCGGGCACGCTGTTGAGCGGCATGTCAATAATCGTCGTCACGCCGCCCGCCGCAGCCGCCCGCGTCGCCGTCGTAAAACCTTCCCACTCGGTGCGCCCCGGCTCGTTGACGTGCACGTGCGTGTCCACCAAGCCCGGCATGACGACCGCCTCGTCGTCCACTTCGATCAACACGCGTCCTTGCGGCACGTCGTCGTAAGCGCAGACCGCGCTGATGCGTCCATCCCGCACGTGCACCAACGCGGGCGCGATTGCATCCGGCGTGACGACGCGCCGAGCACGGATGACGAATTCAGACGTGCGCATAGTTAAGCAAGTTGTCGTAGATAATCAGCCAGCAGGTTCGCCGCGACGCGCAGTCGATACGCGGCCGTCGAGCGCATGTCGTCAATCGGCACGATCTCCTGCGTCAACACTTCACGCGCGACTTTGATCATCGCGTCGTCGATTTTCTGATCGCGCAATAAACTTTCCGTCCTGACGCAGCGCACGACGGTCGGCGCGACGCTGCCGAGCGTGATGCGTATGTCGCGGACGCGTCCGTCGCTTATGCGCGCACCGGCGGCGAAACAGACTTTTGAGATCGCCTGCGCTTTACGCGTCCCAACCTTGCGATAGTGCGTGATGAGTTCGGCGGTCGTGCGCGGCAAGCGAATGCGACTGAGGAGTTCATCCGATTGCATCTGCATCTGTTTGTAGCCGGTGTGGAATGCGTGATACGGCAGCCAGCGCGTGCCGCGTGTGGAGACGAGTTCGATGTCGGCGTCGTAGACCAAGAGCGCGGGCGGCGAGTCGGCGGCGGGCGAGGCGTTGACGATGTTGCCGCCGAGTGTGCCGCGATTCTGGATGGCGATGCCGCCGGTCTCGCGCGCCGCCGCGCACAAGAGCGGAAACTCGCGCCGCATCGTCTCGTCGCGCTGCATCTGCGTGTAGGTCGTCAGCGCACCGAGCGTCAAATGATCTTGCGTGACCTCGATGCCTTTCAGTTCAGGCAAATGCCAGATGCTAAAGAAACGTTTATGCGCGAGCAAGCCCGCTTCAAGCAGCACCATCAAATCCGTCCCGCCCGCATATGCGCGCCACACGCCCGGCTCGCGCGCCAGCAACTCAAGCGCGGCGGCTAAATTATTCGGCGCGCGCAACTCGTAATCGGGCAGATAAGCTCTCAACGCGTGCCCTCCCGGCTTTGGCAGGCGCGCACGACCGCGTCAAAGATTTTCATGTAGCCAGTGCAGCGACAGAGATTGCCGGCGAGACCGTTGCGTATGTCGGCTTCGGTCGGCTCAGGATTTTGTGCCAACAGACAGACGGCCGCCATGATCATGCCCGGCGTGCAGATGCCGCACTGCGCGCCGCCCATCTCGATGAATGCCTGCTGCACGGCGTGAAGCTGCGCGCCGTCCGCCAGACCTTCAATCGTTTTGATCTCCGCCCCTGCGACTTGCAGCACAGGCACGAGACAACTGTTCACCAACTCGCCGTCAATCAACACAGAGCACGCGCCGCACTCGCCTTCACCACAGCCTTCTTTCGTGCCGGTCAACTGCAACTGCTCGCGCAGCACATCGAGCAAACGCGCCATCGGGTGCGCGCTCAGCGTGCGGCGCTCGCCGTTCACGGTGCAGGTTATGTCTACGTTGTTCGTTGCCTCAGCACTCATGCGGGATTACTCAATGTTTCCATCAACGCTTCCGGCATCAACGGCACGTGATTGAACGCGACACCGGTAGCTTGTTCGATAGCATTCAGGATCGCGGGCGCGCCGCCGTCCATTGGCAGTTCGCCGATGCCCTTCGCGCCGGCGGGGCCGTAAACGTAGGGCTGCTCTTCAAAGAAGACGCGTATGGGCGGAATGTCGGCCGCGGTCGGGATGATGTAGTTGGTCATCTGATTGTTGAGCATGCGCCCCTCAGCCCAAACCACGTGCTCATACAACGTGAAGCCAATAGCCTGCGCGACGCCGCCTTCAATCTGCCCGGCCGCTAACACGGGATGCACGACCTTACCCACCTCCTGCAACGCGACGAAATCGTCCACGCGCACCTCGTACGTCAACATATCCACCGTGACCTCCGCCACGTACACCGCCCACGCATACGCGCCGTATGCGTCGCCCTGATACTTGCCTTCGTCCCAGTTGATGCCCGGCGGCGGACTGTACTGACTGAAAGACTTCAACGCGCCGTGCTGCTCGACGTGCCGACGACAAGCCGCGCGCCAATCGGCAACTGTGTAGTCTTGCGCCAACAGCCCCGCGCCTTGCAGCGTCTGCCGCAAACCGAGCACGGCCGATTCGACCAACTTGCCGACGATCATCGTGGTGCGCGAGGCGACGGTCGGGCCGCTGTTTGGCACGTTGCCGGTGTCGGGCTGTGCGACTTCGATCAGATCGAAATCGATCTTGAGCGCTTCGGCCGCGATCTGCGCGAAGATGGTGTTCGTGCCCTGCCCAATCTCCGTGCTCGCGGCGAGCAGACGCACGCGCCCCTCCGCATCGGCTTCAGCACCGACGATTGATTGCAGATAGACCTCGCCCGAACCCGTGAAGCCCGCGCCGTGCATGAACGAGGCGAAGCCAATCCCCTTCTTCAACGTGCGCCCGTCGTTCTCGCGCGCGAACCGCTCGCGCTTGGCGCGATAATCCGAGAGCACGAACGCGCGCTCCAGCAAGCCCGCCATGTCCACCGGCTCGCGAATGACTTGCCCCGTCGCCGTCGTCTGCCCTTCGCGGATGAAGTTGCGGCGGCGCAACTCTTCGGGACTGAGACCGACCGTGGCTGCGACCTTGTCCAAGTGTCGTTCGAGCGCGAAGATCGACTGCGGCGCACCGAAGCCGCGAAACGCGCCATGCGGCGGCGTATTCGTCGCGACGGCGCGGGCGTTGATGCGCACGTGCGGGCACTCATACGGCCCCGCGGCGTGGATCGTGCCGCGCGAGAGGACGACCGAAGAGAGCGTTGCGTATGCGCCGCCATCGACGACGAAGTCGATCTCCATGCCGAGCAGTTTGCCGTCGCGCGTTACCGCCGTGCGATGGCGCGTGCGCGACGGGTGGCGTTTGGTCGTCGCGACCATGTCTTCGGCGCGGTCGTAAATAATTTTCACGGGGCGGCCATCCGCTTTCAACGAGAGCAGCGCGGCGTGGCCTGCGATCATCGACGGATACTCTTCCTTACCGCCGAAGCCGCCGCCCGTCTCGGTCTGAATCACGCGAATCTTATCTTCCGGCAGCGCGAATAATTTCAAGAGCGCCTTGTGCACATAGTAAGGGCACTGCATCGAACCCCAAACCGTTACACCTTCGTCAGCGTTCGCCGTCGCGATGACGCCGTTCGGCTCGATATACAACTGCTCCTGCGCGCCCGTGTAATACTCGCCTTCGACGATGAAATCCGCGTCAGCCCAGACCTCATCCACGTTGCCCTTATCGACGAGATATGACTTGAAGACGTTATCATCGCCCCAGATGATCTCTGTCTGAGCCAGAGACTCTGCGAGCGTGAAGACCGGCGGCAACGGCTCGTACTCAATCGTGACGGCGCGGCGCGCCCGCTCCAACAAGTATTTATCTTCGTGTGCGAGCAGGACGACCGGCTCTTCCCGGTGGTTGACGAACTCGGCGGCCAGATAAGGTTGATCCAACAGGATGAGCGCGACCGAGTTCTCACCCGGTATGTCTTTGGCCGTGACGACGATGAACTCGGCCCAAGGGATCGCGTCGTCGAACTTGATCGCGCTGATGCGCCCGCGCGGCACACTGCTGCGCACGGTCGCGCCGTAGAGCATGCCATCCATGCGCAGGTCGTCCACGTAGCGCGCCGCGCCTGTGACTTTGCTGCGCCCCTCTTTGCGTGGGACGGATTGACCGACGATCTTGGTTTGCATGAAAAGAGATGTAGGGGCGGAAGACTTGCCCTCCGCCCGACGGCCTCTCAGCTAACAATGCCGCGTGATTATTACCGAGCGAGCGGGCGGGGACAAGCCCCGCCCCTACAATCAGCCGCGCACACAAGTCAATCGCCGCTGCTCAGCCCGACACCGGCGTGCTCGTGTTCGCCTGTTACGTCATCTGTCATTGCCGCCGGTTCGCCTTCCGGCGCATCTTCAACTTCGGCCCGTCGGCGCGCGAAGGCGGTTGTAACACGACGCGGCATGGCGCGTAGGGCTTGCGCGCGCGCGACCCATGCGTGGCGCGCGGCCAGATCGTCGAAGAGCGAATAGAAGACGGGCGTGGCGATGAGCGTCAACAAGAGCGAGAGCGTCTGCCCGCCGATGACGACGACGGCGATGGAGCGGCGCTCCTCCGCGCCCGGCCCCGTGCCGAGCGCGAGCGGCAACATGCCGGCGACGAGCGCGAGCGTCGTCATCAGAATGGGCCTGAGCCGGTCGCGGTTGCCTTGCATGATCGCGTCGTAGCGCGCCATGCCTTTCGCGCGCAGGTTGTTCATGTGATCGATCTGGAGGATCGAATTTTTCTTAACCACGCCGAAGAGCACAAGCACGCCGAGCGCCGAATAGAGGTTGAGCGTGTCGCCCGTGCCCCAGAGCGACAAGAGCGCGAAGGGCACGGCAAGCGGCAGACTCAACAGGATCGTAACGGGGTGGATGAGGCTCTCGAACTGCGACGCGAGGATCATGTACATGAACGCGATGGAGAGCAGAAAGGCCCAGATGAACTCGTAGAACGTGCGCTCCAACTCGCGCCCGCGCCCTGAGACGGCCGTCGAATAAGCGGCCGGCAGATTCATCTCGCGCACCGCACCGCGCAACGCTTCGAGCCGATCAGCGAGCGCGAAGCCCGGCGCGACGTTCGCACGCAAAGAGACCTGTCGCTGTCGATCTAGCCGGTCAACGCGCGACGGGCTGATGCCCTCTTTGATCGTGACGAGATTGTTGAGACTCACCAAGCCCCCATGCGACGAAGGCACGAAGAGGCGCGCGATCGTGTTCTTGTCGCTGCGGTCGCGTTCCGACAGACGCAACTCAACGTCGTAGTCTTCATTCACCGACTCGTCGCGGAAGCGCGAGACGCGTTGGTCGCCGCCGACCATCAGACGCAAAGAGGTGGCGATGTCCGACGCATCCACGCCGAGATCGGCCGCGCGCTGGCGGTCGATCTGCACGCGCAGCTCCGGCTTATCAAGCTTCAACGTGGTGTCCGCATCGACGATGCCGCCGAGTTGTTGACTGCGCGTGCGCAGGTCTTCGGCGTACTTGGCGAGCGCTTGCAATTCCGGGCCGCGGATGGAGAAGTCTATGTCGAAGTTGCCGCCGCCGAGGTTGAACGACGGCGCGTTGCGCACGCCGGTGCGAATCGGCGCGTACTTTTTCAAACGCCGCCGGACTTCCTGCATCACGTCGCTCTGCGTGTAGTTGCCCTTGAAGGCGTCGAGCGGATGCCCGCGCTTGGTCGCCGCCCACAGACGTGTAAGAGAGAACGTGCGCTCTTCGTGCGGCGCGATGCGGACGTAAGCCGTGCCTTGATTGACGCCGCCGAGAAACGAGCCGCCCGCCTGTGCGAGCACGACCCGCACGC
This sequence comes from Pyrinomonadaceae bacterium, assembly GCA_045807745.1. GTDB lineage: Bacteria > Acidobacteriota > Blastocatellia > Pyrinomonadales > Pyrinomonadaceae > QHXQ01. The sequence continues at coordinate 90,374 of JBJMGT010000037.1, read as the reverse complement.
CCGGCGTCGTGCGCAGATCGTTTTCTATCGCGCGCATCGCTTCGTCCATCGTCGCCACGTTCGTCCCTTCGGGCGCGTTGGCATTCACGTCGAACTCGGCTTCGTCCACGTTGGTCGGGATGTACTCCTGCTTGACGACGCGATAGAGCGGCACGTTCGCCGCCATCACGACGAGCGCGAGCGCGGCGATGAGCAAGCGATGATGCATCGCGAACGCAAGCATGCGCGTGTACACGCGGTCAATGAAACCGTAGAAGCCGCCGCGCGAGCCTGCGTGGTCGCCGTGCCCCTTGCCCGCATCTTCGGCGCGCAAGAGTCGCGCGCTCATCATCGGGGTGAGCGTGAACGAGACGAGCAAGCTGACCAGAATCGCGACTGCCGCCGTCAGACCGAATTGATAAAGGAAGCGCCCAGAGATCGAAGACATGAACGAGACGGGCACGAAGATGACGACGAGCGAGAAGGTTGTCGCTAAGACGGCGAGACCGATGTCGGCCGTCGCTTCGCGCGCCGCGCGCATCGGCGTCATTTTCTTCTCTTCAACGAAGCGGAAAATGTTTTCTAAGACGACGATGGCGTCGTCAATCACGATGCCGACCATCAGGACGAGCGCCAGCATGGTCACGCTGTTCAAGGTGAAGTTGAGCGCGCGCATCATGCCGAAGGTGGAGATAACGGACGCGGGGATGGCGATGCCGGCGATGATCGTCGAGCGCCAAGAGCGCATGAAGGCGAGGACGACGAGCGTGGCAAGCAGGCTGCCCAAGATGAGGTGCAGTTGAATCTCGTGCAGCGCCTCTTTGATGTAGCGCGACTGGTCGCGGATGACTTCGAGCTTCACGTCTGCGGGCAGTTGCGCGCTCGCCTGCGCCAACACGCGCTTGATGTTGTCGATGACCGCGATGGTGTTCGCGCCGGACTGCCGCCGGATTTCGAGCGTCACGGTCGGCGTGCCGTTCAGACGTGCGACCGAGCGTTGCTCCTTCGTGCCGTCTTCGACGTGTCCGATGTCGCGCAGTTTGATCGGCGCGCCGTTGATGTTGGCGATGACGAGATCGTTGAAGTCGCGCGGGTTGGCGAAGCGGCCGAGCGTGCGCATGGACAACTCGCGCCGACCCGTCTCGACGTTGCCGCCGGGCACGTCCGCGTTCTGCCGTTGCAGCGCCTGCCGCACTTGCGTGATCGGGATGTGGTAAGCGGCGAGGCGCTCGGAATCCACCCAGACGTTGATCGCGCGCTCCGAGCCACCGACAATGGCCACCTCGCCGACGCCGCCCGCGCGCTCAAGCTGCGGCTTCACCACCTTGTCGGCCAACTCCGTCAACTCGCGCAGAGAGCGATCCGCCGCGAGCGCGACCGTCAGGACGGGCGTCGAGTCGTTATCAAACTTCTGCACGACTGGCGGCGTGGCGTCTTCGGGCAGGTCGCGCACGATGGTGCTGACGCGGTCGCGCACGTCCTGCGCGGCGGAGTCTATGTCGCGGTTGAGGCTGAAGGTGGCGATGAGGATCGACGTGCCCGGCGCGGACACTGAGCGCAACTGCTCTATGCCCTCGACCGTATTGACCACTTCCTCGATGGGCTGCGAGATGACCGACTCGATCTCTTCGGTCGAAGCGCCCGGCAGGTTCGTGCGGATGCTGATCGTCGGCAAGTCCACGGACGGGAATCGATCCACGCCGAGGTTCATATAGCTCGACGTGCCGACCACCACCAGCGCCATGATAATCATCACGGCGAAGATGGGCCGGCGGATACAAATCTCTGCGAGCTTTTGCATAAAGACTAGGGTACGAAGAGTCCTAGACTAGAGCATTATCACTTGGATGCTTTCATCTCTTCAGGTAAGTTCGGCTCAATCGGATCAAATATTGCCTTACCATTAAGCATCATAAAATAGCCGTCAGCCCCGTTGGCATTAGCAGTCACTATATGCACGTAGTAATGCTGCCCTTCAACGATTGGCGGCGCTTTACCGCTCTCAGGATATTTCTGTTCATACCCGTCAGGGACTTCGCCGTAGGCCACAGAACCTATATCATCAACGCTGCGCGACCCGCCTTTTTTTGGCTGAATTACCCGGTAAAGATACTGGTCTTCCCCCTGAGCGTCACGCTGCCGCTCATGTCCTCTAACTCGAATTGAGGTCAGCCTACCATTGCCACTCATGATGAATATAGGAGGACTACCGCCTTTGATCGAGAGTTTGGTGTCTATCTCACACGACAAACTCACGACAGCAAAGAAAGATAAAGCTCCTAATATAAGAAGAATCCGCATCATTCTTTTTGCGTTCTTAGCGTGTAGCCAAATCACAATACTACTCCACAACATTAACCGCTTGCCCCGATTGCAGGTTGCCGGGATCGAGCACGACCGCGTCACCGATGTTGACGCCGGAGACGATCTCCGTCCAGTCGCCCGCACGGCGGCCCGTTGTGACGGGCTTCTCTAACGCCTTGCCGTTCTGCACGACGATGACCTTGTCGATGCCAGCAAAGGTGACGATGGCATTCGTGGGTACGGTGACAGCTTTCGACGTGTCGCTCGTGATGATGTCGGCGCGGGCGAACGAGCCGGGGCGGAGCGTGCCGTTGTTGGCAACCTCAACTTCGACGACGAGCATGCGGTTCTGCTCGGTGATGGTCGGGCTGAGGCGCACGACGCGCCCCATGTAAGTCGTGCTTGCGCCTTCGACCGTGACGCGCACCTGTTGTCCCTGCCGCACGCTCGCCGCGTCGCGCTCCGGCACTTCGGCGCGAAAGCGCAACGGGTTCACGCGCACGATCTGGACGAGCGGCGCACTCGCCGCCAAGAATTCGCCGACGCTGGCGCGCTTCTCCTGCACGACGCCGTCGAAGGGCGCGACGACCGTTGTATCCGCGAGTTGCTGGCGCGCGAGCGCAAGCTCCGCGCGACGTTGTGAGAGCAGCGCCTGCCGGTTGCGTATCTCTTCGACGGCATCCTGAAACCGACTGACCGCGACTTTGTAAGCGGCGTCCACCGAATCGAACTCGGCGCGCGAGATGACGCCTTGCTTGACGAGCGTCTCGGTGCGCTCGCGACTGGTGCGCGCTTCGTCCATCACGGCGCGCGCCTGCCGCACAGTGCCGGTCTGCTCGGCCTCGACGCGATCATCGGTCCCATCCGGCGACAATCCCAGCCGCGCGCGCGCCTGTCCCAAGGCCGCTTCAGCCTGCTGCACGCGGAGTTGATAATCCTGCTGCTCGATCTGCGCGATGGTCTGTCCCTGCCGCACGACGCTGCCGAGATCGACCGTGATCGTGCGCACGCGCCCCGGCACTTTCACGCTGAGCGTCGCCTGATCCTGTGCGGCCAGCGTACCGGTCACGCTGATGGAATTGCCGACCGCCGTCTCTTCCACGCGCGCCGTGTGCACCTGTCGAGCCGCGCCCGCCGGTTGTCCACCCGCCGGCTGATTCGCGCCCGCCGGATAGTCGCTCTTGCACGCGCTGAGAGATAGCACAACGCACAGGCAGAGCCAGCCCGCCCCGCGCTGAAGAATAATTTGCTGCCGTAGACGGCAGCCCTTAAATGCGTCCATCCTGCTTGTCACTTTAAAGAATGACGACACTGTTAGTAAGGCAGTTACAAGTTTATCACGGCCAGTGAACCGGACGCGAAACAGCCAACGGTCGGATTCGCGCGCTGTGTTAGACTTGCAGAAAAAGTGATCGGCAACGTCGAAGAGAGAGCACAGCACCTGCGCACGCGCTTCCGCTACGGGCAGCGGCGGTTGAAGCGGCTGTCGCGCACGGCCACGCTCGGCGGCATCTTCCTCTCGTTTTTGAAGATCGGCGCGACGGGTTTTGGCGGCGGTCTCGCCGTCATCGCGCAGATCAGAACGCTCGCCGTCCAACGGCGCGATTGGTTCACCGAACACGAGTTCGCCGAAGCGTTCGCGCTTGCACAGAGTTTGCCGGGCACGAACGCGGGCAACGTCGTCACCTATATTGGCCTGCGCCTGCGCGGCTGGCGCGGCGCGGCCGTGGCGCTCGCCGGCTTTATCCTACCTTCGATGCTGTCGATGATCGGCTTCGCGATCCTCTACCGACATCTGCGTCACCTGCCCGACACGGAACGACTCTTTCACGGCTTGAACGCGGCGGTGGTCGCGCTCATCGTCGTGACCGCGTGGCGCATGGGCCGGCGCACACTTAATAAACGTTGGCAGTGGGTCGTAGCCGTCTTATCGTGTCTAGCCGTCGCTGCTTTCCGCGCGACGATTCTCGAAGTGATCTTGTGCGCCGGTCTCATCGGCATCTACATCGATTCATTTGCCGAGCGGCGTTGGCAACGCTGGCGGCGCATACGTCGCCGCGCCGCCGCCCGCCGCGCGCAACTCTCGGAGTTGCGCAGTAAAAATTTCGTCGGCGGTTATTTGACGCGCGCGCTGGCGGACGAGCGCGTGCGTGTGGCCGACGAGGAAGCGCGCGCACAACTTGCAGCCGACATACACGACACGACCAGCCCCGAGCTGCTCGACCAAACGCCAGAGCCAGACGACGTGCCGCCGCCACGCCGACCGGCGCGCGGGCCGAAGCTGCGCGCGGTCGGCATCGTCGCCGTGGCCATGCCGATTCTGGTAAAGCTCACACTGCTCGTTGCGCTCGCGGCGATCTTTTTGCGTATTGGTGCGATCACGTTTGGCGGCGGCTTCGTGATGGTGCCGCTCATCAAGGCCGAAGTCGTCGAGAACTATCACTGGCTCACACAGCAGGAGTTCGCCGACGCAACCGCGCTTGGACAGATCACGCCTGGCCCAGTGCTTATCACCGCGACCTTTATCGGCTATCGCGTCGCCGGCACGTTGGGCGCGCTCGTCGCCACCGTCTGCGTCTTTCTGCCCGCCTTCATCATGACCATCGCCGCCGGTTCATACCTGCGCCGCTTCCGCGCCAACCGACAGGTGCAAGCCTTCCTGCGCGGCGTCACACCGGCCGTGGCCGGTCTGCTCGTCGCCGCCGCATGGAGCATCGGGCGCGCGGGCATACACACGCGGATCGGTCTCTCAATCGCCATTCTCGCCGCGCTTGTGCTCCTGCGTTTCCGCGTTAACGCCATCTGGATCATGTTCGGCGCAGGCGCGCTCAGGTTGCTGCTCGGAGTGTGGTTCGGATGAAGGAAGTGCTGAGTGCTGAGTGAAAGCAAGTTGCCTTTACTCAGCACTCAGGACTCAGCACTCAGCACTTCTTTTAGCCCCCAAAGCTGCGCCGGATCAGGTATGACATTTTGATGAAGAAGGTGCGGCCGTTGCGGCGGAAGCCGGGCTGGAGTTGGCCTGTGAGAGACGAGAAGCCGCTGATGTTGGCGTCGTCGTTGTAGCCGATGTAGAGCGCCGTGCCGGGGTTGGGCGTGTAGCCGAATAGGAACTGCCCGCGCAGGCGGCGCGGCAGCGTCTCGTAGTCGAGGCGTGCGCGCGCGAACATGAAGCGCGTGAACTGATAGGTCGTGCGCCAAGAGAAGTTGTTCACGTCGAAAGCGACGAGGTCGGTGTCGTAACGGCGCAGACGGTTCTTGGTGTAATCGAGCGTCGAGCGCAGCGCGTTGGTCGGTTGATAGGCGAGCGAGACGCCGAGTTGAATGAGACCGCCGGGGCCGGGGTCGAGCGCCGGTATTAGGCAGATGGGCGGGGGCGTCGGTTGTTCTTCCGTGATGCGGCACAACCCTGCGGCTTGCGCGGCCCGTTGGGCCACCGCGCCGGGGCTGACGCGCGGGAAGCGCCGCCCGCCGCCGAAGTCCAGATCGAAATGGCCGTCGCGATAGACGAAGTTCGAGGCGATAGAATACTTCTTGCTGGGTCGCCAACTGCCGTTGAGGAAGTAGTGGTTCTTGGCGGACGAGCGCTCATCGTCGTTGCCGGCGAATGCGCCGGGGCGGAAGGGCACACCGTCGTGCGCCTCCTGCCGGTGCGGCCCGAACTCTTCTTCAAACAGACGCTCATAGGCGTACTCGTAGCCCCCGCCCACGTACATGTTGCCCTGTAACGCCAACTGCCCCGCAAACTCGCTCTCCCAGATTTGCATGCGCCGCTGAAAGTCGTAATCGATGTGCGTGAAGTTGTGCGCGTTCCAAGAGACGAGCCGCGCCTTCGGCTTCGGCGTCGAGTTCCAGCCGAGGAATAACGAGTTGAAATTCGTGTTGGTGCGCCCGACAAAGCCCACGTCGGCGCGATAGTCCTTTGTGTAGCCCTCGCCGTAAAACTCGGCCGTGAAGTTGCGCCCCTGCCGTGTGGCGTCGAGCGAGTAGGCCAGACCGTTGCCCGTGCGATAGAAGGTGCTGCCGAGGTCTGCGTCGCGGAAGAAGTTGCGCGCCGTCGAGCCGAGCGTCTGGAAGGTGATGGTCGTCTTGGGATCGAGCCGGAAGCGGCCGTCAAGGCCGACCAACTGATTATGCTTCTCGATGAAATTGTAAGTGGTCGCGATCACGCCGACGCTGTTCTCGCGCCCCACGTTGCGCTTCAGGCGCAGGACGCCGATGTAGGCGTTCTTGTCGAAGAGGCGATGCGGGTCGGCGCAAGCGCCGGGCGTGAGTGGGTTGCGGGCGAGACACTGCTGATAACTGGCCGTCAGATTGTCGCGGTCTTCCAACGTGAAGTTGCCGGGGCCGTTGTCGGAGGCGAGCATCACGCCGTAAGTGTTTGGCCCGCGCCGGCCCGTGAGTTTCACGGCCGCGTCCGGATCGACGATGGCGCGTGTGTGGACGGCCGTGATCGGCGTCTGAAAAATATCTATGCCTTCGAGGAAGAAGGGGCGGCGTTCGGGATAGAAGATAGGAAAGCGCTGGTTCGTCGTGACGACGAGTTGATCCGCTTCGACCTGTGCGAAGTCTGGATTCAACGCGAGGTCGAGCGTCATCGTCGGCGAGACGCCGAACTTGGCGGTCAGACCGCCGTCCAACTCGACCGGTTGATTGACAAACCGTTCGGGGCCGCCGGGCACGTAGGAACGCGCGCGCTTGCCGGTCTCGGAGATGGTCAGACTTGGAATCAATTCAAGCGTGCGCTCGGTCGAGACGCCTTCGAGACCGGTGATGTGGCCCTCCTGATTCAAGAGGCCCGAATTGTCGCGCGAGATCGGCATCCACGAATCCACTTCGTCGTTGAAGCGATCTATGTTGCGCCAGACGTGTATGCCCCAAGGCTTATCTTTCCCCGCCTCGTAGCGCAGAGACTTGAAAGGGATCGCCACCTCAATCGTGTAGCCGTCGGCGGTGAGCGTGCCTTTCGATTCCATCACGATGTCCACGCTGTAGTCGGTCGAGCCGCCCTCGTTCGTGATGCCGTCCTGCTGCACGCCGAGCGGATTCCAGCCGAAGATGTAAGCCTTGCGCTTATCGTTGAAGGTGTCGAGATAGACGCGCACGTTGTCTTCGCCGAAGACGTTGTCGCGGCGTGCGACGGTGGCGCGCACTTTCGACGGATCGTCGTAACAATGAAAGGCGAAGTAGAGGAAGCGCGCGTCGTAGCCGATGAACGCTTCGGTCGGCATAGACGGGGCGATGTTGTCGCCGGGGCCGATCTGATAGAACTCTGTGAAGACCGCGGCCGTTCGCCACACGGCGTCGTCCAACTTGCCGTCAATCGTGGGCGGCGTCTCGAAGCGTGGCACGCGCAAGGGTTGCGCCTTTTCGGGCGCGAGCGGGTAGGGAGGCCGCACGGCTGTCGTCGGAGGCGGCGCGACGGCGGTCGCAGCGCGCACGGCAGGCGCGGTTGTAGCCGGCAGGACACTGCCCGCTGGTTGCATGTTGCCGTTCGCGTCCACCGTGCCCGCTTGCGCGGCAGGGGCGACAACAGGCGCGCCCGGCTGTGTAGGCGCGGGTGTGCCGCTGCCTTGTTGCGCTAAAGTCGCGCGCGTCGAGGCGAGCGCGAGGAGCGTGAAGAGCGCGGCACGGCATACAGCGTGCGCGCCAAGGTTGTTCATACTAATCATTGATAATGAATGCAATCCAAGCGCTAAGCTATGGTGTCAACTTCTTTCGTCTCAAGTCGCAAACCGGACTGGCATCAGAAAGACGCAGCCGCGCGCGTATGTGTTAACGCCTCACTTCCCTTCAAAGCTGCGCCGGAACAGGTATGACGCTTTGATGAAGAACGTGCGCCCGTTGCGGCGGAAGCCGGGTTCGAGGTTGCGGTTGAACGGGTTGAAGCCGTTGCGGTTCAGATCGTCGTTGTAGCCGACGTAGAAGGCCGTGCCCGGATTCGGCGTATAGCCGAACAGGAACTGCCCACGCACGCGCGCCGCCAAGTCATCGTAGTCCACGCGCGCGCGCGCGAACGCGAAGCGCGTGAACTGATAGGTCGCGCGCAGCACGTAGATGTTGTCGTCGAAGGCAACCAGGCCTGTGTCGTAGCGCTTGAGCCGATCCTTGGTGTAGTTGAATTGCGCGCGTAGGGCACTCGTCGGTTGATAGGTGAAACCGGCGTCCACGAAGAACTCCGTGCCGGGGCCGGGGTCTTGCGCCGGCGTTAAGCAGACGGGCGGGAGCGTGGGCTGCTCAGGCGTGACGAGGCATAACCCGGCAGCCTCTGCGTCGCGTTGCGCCACCGCGGCAGGATTGACGCGCGGGAAGTTCGGCCCTGCGCCGAAATCGAAGTCGAACGCGCCGCGCCGCATTTGCGAGAAGATATAGCCGGAATATTTTTTGCTGAACGTTTTGTCCAACTCGAACAGGATCGCGCGGTGGCGCGCCTGCCGCTCCTGATCTTGGCCGGCGAAGCGGCCGCCGAACTCTTCGGCGAACAGGCGCGTGTAGCCAATGTTCGTGCCGACGAAGAGGAAGGTCTCGTGCGCGAACTGGAAGTTGAAGTTATTGCCGTTGCCCCAACCCTGCTGGCGACCCTGCCAGTCGTAGTCGGAGAAGGAAAAATTGTTCCAGCGGAAAGAGATCAACTTGGCCTTCGGCTTCGGCTCGGTGCTCATGCCGTATGAAAAGAGCGTCTCGTTGGTGTTGACGCGGCGCGTGAAGCCCACGTCGGCGCGATAGTCGCGCGTGCGCCCCTCGGACGAGAAATATATCCCGCGATGGCGCTTATCCACTGAATAACTGCCGGAGTAGGCGAAGCCTTTGTTATTGAAGCAGCCGAGTTGGAGCGCGAACGTGGGCGGCGCACCCGGCGCGTTCGTCTGGGCGAAGTTGCGGTTGCAATCGCGCAGGGTCGTGCCGATGACCTCAAAGTTCGCGACGGTCGTCGGGTTGAGCTTGAAGCGCCCGTCGAAGCCGAGCAGTTGATTGTGGTGCTTGATGAAATTGTAGCTCGTGGCAAAGAGGCCGACGTTCGATTCGCGCCCGATATCGTGCTTGAGGCGCAGCACGCCGATGAGCGCGTTCTTGCCGTTCAGGTTCGCCAGTAGGTCTTGGAACTGCGCCCGTAAGCGGGCGTGCTCCGTCTCGCCCGGCTCGCTGATGATGGCGCGCTGGCGGTCGTCCAACTCGTCCTCGCCGAAATTGCCGGGCGCGTTGTCCGAGGCGAGCAGGAGGCCGTAAGTGTTGCGTCCACGCTTGCCCGTGATCTTTGCGGCGAAGTCCGGATCGATAATGGCGCGCGTGTGGACGACCGTACTGTTCGTGTCGAAAATCTCTTTGCCTTCGAGGAAGAAGGGGCGCTTCTCTTGAAAGAAGATGGGAAAGCGTTGATTCGCCTGCACGACTGTCGCGTCCGCTTCGACCTGCGCGAAGTCGGGATTGTAGGCGAAGTCGAGCGTAGAGGTCGGCGACAAGCTGAACTTCGCGCTCACGCCGATGTCGGTCGCGAGCGGCGGGTTGATGAACCGGCCCGTATCGACGACGGCCGCAGACGTGGTGCGCGCGCCCGATGGCGTCGGCGGGAAGGCGTGCACGCGCCGGCCGGTCTCTGAAACGGTGATGCTCGGAATGAGTTCGAGCGTGCGTTCGGTCGAGATGCCTTCGAGACCTGTGATGTGCCCGGCCTGCACGAGATTGCCAGAGATGTCGCGCGAGAACGGCATCCACGAATCAAGCTCGTTATTGAACCGCTTGATGCGGCGGAAGAAGTGCGCCCCCCATTGCTTGTCCTTGCCCGCCTCGTAGCGCAGCGACTTGAAGGGAATGGCGATCTCGACCGTGAAGCCGTCCGAGGTGAGCGTGCCCTTCGACTCCATAACGATGTCCGGGCTGTAGTCCTCGTTCCCGCCCTCGGTCAGGATGCCGTCGGCCTGCACGCCGAGCGGGCTGAAGAAGAGCGCGTAGGCTTTACGTTGATCGTTGAACGTGTCGAGGAACATGCCGACGTAATCGTCGTCGAAGATGTTATCGCGCTTCGGCACGGTCGCGCGCACTTTGCCCGGCTCGTCATAACAACGGAACGCGAAGTAGAGCGTCTTCGCATCGTAGCCCATCAACATCTCGGTGGGCTTCGACGGCGCAAGATTGTCACCCGGTTGAACCTGATAGAAGTCTTTGAAGACCGCGCCCTGTTTCCAGATGGCGTCGTCGAGCTTGCCGTCGATCACGGGCGGCGTCTCAAAGCGCGGGATGCTAATGGGCTGGGCTTTCTCCGGCGGCACGACGCGTCCCTTCTTGGCGGTATCTTTTTTCTGCGCCGGTGCGGGCGTGGCCGGCGCAGCCGCTGCGGCCGGCGGCGGGTCTTGTGTGCTCAAGAGCACGTCGAGCCGGTTGAAATTCTGTTTGACGTGCGCGGTCGTGCCGGGCAACAGGTGAAACGAGACGAGCACATCCGCGCCGCGCTGTTCGATGCGGGTCTCACTCAAGCCCGCGATGGCGGCGAGGTCAGGTTGCGCCGTGGCAAAGCTCGCCTGCGGCAGGACGACAAAGAAGCGCTCGCCCTCGCGATAAGCGGCGTAATCGCTGAGCGCGGCGTCGGCCGTGATCGTAATGCGCGCGCCGCCCGTCGTCGTGCTCGTGCGCAATGGGGCGAGGCGTTTCGGGCGCGGTGCTTCGACCATCGTGCCCGGCTTCGTGGGCCCGCTCGGATCGGTCGCGAGGGCCGCCAACTGCTGCGCGCCGACGGGCAACACGCAGAGCAAGCAGGTGAACATGAGCGCTAGTGCCGGGAGCGCTAGATTCTTGCCCGCCATGAGCGCGCCAGCGCGAACAGTTGGACGCGCCGCACGGCTCGTTGGCGGGCAGGATGCTCGCGCTCCCAGCATGTGGCTGCGTACTGGCGATTGCGTGCGAACGTAAGCCTGCTGTCGTGCCATTGCTCTTACACCTTGTCCCATGAACATGCCGCGAGAAACGTCTCGGTGCGGCGCTAGACGCTGCGCCGGAATAAGTAAGACATCTTGATGAAGAAGGTGCGCCCGTTGCGCCGGAAGCCGGGTTCGATAGCCTGCGCGAATGGGCTGAACCGGTCGCGCGTCAGATCATCGTTGTAACCAACGTAAAAAGAGGTGCCGGGATTCGGCGTCCAGCCGACGAGGAACTGTCCGCGCAGCCGCGCGTTCAACGTCGAATAGTCCACGCGCGCGCGCGCGAAGGTGAAGCGGGTGAACTGATAAGTCGTGCGCGAGGTGATGATGTTTTCATCGAAGGCGACGCGATGCGTGTCGTCGCGCACGAGCCGCTGCTTGGTGTAGTCGAGCGTGGTGCGCAGGGCGTTCGACGGCTGGTAGGCGAAGGATGTCTGTATGTTCCACAGATCACCCGCGCCCGGATCGAGCGGCGCGCCTTGGCCGAATTGTAATGCCGCCGGGCTGACGCGCGGGAACTTGCGCCCGTTGCCGAAGTCGAAGTCGAAGACGTTCAGGTCGCGGATGACTTGGACGAAGCCCGAATATTTCTTCGAGGGCGTCGTCTCGATGACGGCGATCAGGCTGTGCTTGTAGGTCGAGCGCTCCGAATCGTTGCCGAAGAATGCGCCGCTCTGCGCGGGCAGCAAGTTGCCGGTCGCGTCCACGCGCGCGGGCATGCGTTTGGGGCCGAACTCCTCTTCGATGAGCCGCTCGTAAGCGCGGCGGTAGCCAAAGGTCAGGAAGGTCTGCTTCTGCATGTTGAGACCGAACATCGGCTGCACATCCACACGCTGCGAGCGCCCCTGAAAGTCGAGCTGATAGACGATGCTTGCGTTGGCGCGATACGAGACGATCTTCGCTTTCGGCTTCGGCTCGCTGTTCCAACGCGGGTTGAGGCGGATGGCGTTCGTGTTGGTGCGCGTGGTGAAACCCACTTCGGCGCGGTAGTCGCGCGTGTAGCCGTCGCCATTCATGTTGAGACCGTAATGGCGCGCGCTGTAGTCGAACGACCAGCGATAGGCTAAGGCATTACCGACGCGGTCAATGTTTTGATTGATCTCCGGGTTATAGTACGGCCGGTTCGAGCGCGTGCCGAGCAGTTGGAAGCTGACGACTGTCTTAGGATTGAGTTTGAACCGGCCATCCACGCCGCCCACGTTGTTGTAACGGTCGGGAAAACTATAAGTCGTGGCGATGAGACCGATGGTGCTCTCGCGCCCCACGTCGTGCTTCAGGCGCAGGATACCGATGGTGGCGTTCTTCTCAACGAACTTGTTGAAGAAGTCCCGCAAGCCTTGTTCTCTGAGTAGCCGTCGGGCGGGATCAGGCTCGCTGATGACGGCCAGTCTGCGCTCGTCCAACTCGTCAAGGCTGAAGTTGCCCGGCGCATTGTCCGAAGCGACGAGCAGCCCGAAGCTGTTGCGCCCCTGCTTGCCGCTCAGTTTGACGGCGAAGTCCGGATCGACGATGGCGCGCGTGTGCACGACCGTGAGCGGCGTCTGGAAAATCTCTTTGCCTTCGAGAAAGAACGGCCGCTTCTCCTCGAAGAAGATGGGAAAGCGTTGATTGGCCGTGACGACGGTCGCGTCCGCCTCGACCTGCGCGAAGTCCGGGTTGAGCGCGGCGTCCAGAGTGATGGTCGGCGTCAGCCCGAACTTAGCGGTCAGACCGGGATCGAGTTTGATCGGCTCGTTGAATAGCCGGCCCGGCAGCAGCGGCAGCGGCTGCCCGACAACCACAGGCGCGAAAGCGCGCGCGTGCCGGGCCGTCTCTGAGACCGTGAGGCTCGGTACAAGTTCTATGTTGCGCTCGGTCGAGATGCCTTCGAGACCCGAGATGTAGCCCTCTTGGATGAGTGTGCCGGAGATTTCGCGCGAGAGCGGCATCCACGAATCCAACTCGGCGTTGAAGCGCTGAATGCGGCGGAAGACGTGCAAGCCCCATTGCTTGTCCTTGCCCGCCTCGTAGCGCAGCGACTTGAAGGGAATAGCGGCTTCGACGACATAACCATCCGGAGTCAGCGCGCCCTTCGACTCGTGGACGAAATCTATGCTGAAGTCCTCGCCCGAGCCTTCAGTCCGCACCGCGTCGGCCTGCACGCCCAAGGGGTTGAAGAAAAATTCCACCGCCTTGCGCTTGTCGTTGTAGGTATCGAGATAGACGCCGATGAAATCGTCGCTGAAAATCTGATCGCGCTTGGCGATGGTGGCCCGCACCAGCCCCGGCTCGTCGTAGGCTTTAAAGGCCAGATAGAGAAACTTCGAGTCGTAGGCGATGTAAGCCTCGGAGGGCTTTGAGGGTGCGATGTTGTCGCCGGGCTGCACTTGATAGAAGTCTGTGAAATGGGCCGCCTGCTGCCACACGGCGTCGTCGAGTTTGCCGTCGATGACCGGCGGCTTCTCCAGCCGCGGGATACGCACGGGGCTGGACTTCTCCGGCGGCAGGGCGGGGCGACCAGCGACAGACCGGGCTGGCGGCGCGGCCGGCGCACCGGCCGCGGGAGCTACGGCGTTGCTCTGTGCGGGCTGCTGTGCGCTGGCGGCTTGTGCTGGTGCAGGTGTCGGGGAGGCTTGCGCCGACTGCGCCGAGATAGACCACGGGCAAAGTAGTAACAGAATGCAGAGGAGGATTACTTGTTTCATTAGGCTCCGAGAAAAAAACGTTAAAGGTCGAACGCGAAGTGGCCGCCGTGCGAGCCGTAACCATCAAACTATTGTTGGGCGCGGGCCGCCGCGTGAAAATTAGACGGCGCACGGCCCGCAAATGTTTCAATCAAGTGATGAAGGATGAGGGATGAAAACAATTATTCGACGTTGAAAGATTCCTTTCATCCTTCATCCTTTACCTCGTCGCTGTGTTGTCCGCGCGGCGCAGGTAGATCGAGCCGTCGTTTGTGCGCAGGCTGAACAGATTGCCGCCGCGCCCGACGCGCCAACGGCGCACGCGCTGTTCGTCGTTGCTGTTGTCGGCCGCCGTAGCCAGCCCTTCGTTCACCACCAACCCGGCGTCCGTCTCAATCGTCGCGTCGACATCCGTCGGCATGGTGAGTGAGATACCGCCATCGCTCGTGCGCACAGCCAGCCGCGTGAAGCGCCCTTCGAGTGTGATGTGCCCGTCGCCCGACTGCGCGTCGGCCTCGCCGTCAAACTGCGCGACGCGCACGCGCCCGTCACCCGTCTCAATGTGCAGCCGCCCGCGCCCTTCGGTCACGTCTACTGCGCCGTCGCCCGTGCGCAAGCTCACCTCGCCTTGCACGCCTGTGAGACGCACGCGCCCGTCGCCCGTGTGCACGTTCAGATTCGTGTTGCGCGGCACGCGGACTTCGAGCGCGACGGTCGCGCCCGTGTCCTGCCAGCCGCGCTGTTGGGACTTGTCGAACGCGGCGATGATATTGATCTCCGCGCCGCGCTGCTCGACGTTCAGGCGGATGGCGCGCATCGCCTGCTCATTGCGCGCGCGTTTGATAGCCGTGTACTGCACTTCATTTCTGTCCCACGCTTCGACCGAGACCGCACCATCGAACGTCTCGATGCGGACGCGCGGCGTCCCCTGCACAGGTAACGACTTGGTCTCGCGCTCGACGAGCCGGTAGTTGCCGTAGTAGTCGCCGCTCACTTGGTGGTCGACTTCCGCGCGGGCGCGCTCAGCCTCGCGTTGGGCTTCGAGCCGCTCGCGTTCCGCTTCGCGCTGGGCTTCGCGCCGTTCCCGTTCGGCCTCACGCTGCGCTTGCTCGACCTCGCGCCGCGCCTGATCCTGTTCACGCAAAGCCTCGGCGCGTTCGCGCTCCGCTTCGCGCTGCGCTTCGACCCGCTCACGCTCGGCCTCACGCTGTGCCTCGGCGCGTTCGCGTTCGGCTTCACGCTGCGCTTCCTGCTGCTCCTGTTGCGCCTCGCGTTGGGCCTGTTCCCGTTCGCGTTGCGCCTGCTCCTGCTCACGCAGAGCCTCTTGGCGGGCCTGCTCAGCCTCGCGTTGCGATTGCCCTTGCGCGCGTTGTGCGTCGCGTCGGGCTTGCGCGGCCTCGCGTTGCGCTTCGCGTTGCGCCTGCTCGGCTTCGCGCTGGGCTTGTGTGCGTCCACGCTCCGCTTCGCGCTGCGCTTGTTCGACTTCGCGTTGCGCCTGCTCGGCGGCGCGCTCGCCTTCTTCGCGGGCGCGTTCGGCCTCGCGTTGCGCACGCTCAACCTCGCGCTCAATCTGCCGTTGAATCGCCTCGCCGGACGGGGCATAACCGTCATCATCTGTGCCCGTCAGCAAATTCTGGACGGGACTCAGCGTGCGCCCGTCGCTCGCGTGCCGTACGTTGATAATGCCGTTGACGTTGCCGAGCTTGATGCGCGGCCCGCCCTGCCCGATCTGTCCCGCCAAGTCAGTGCCGACGTAGCGCCCGCGCCGGACGGGCAAACCGAAGTCGTTCGTGATCGCGCCGTGCACGGTGTCGGCCTTCACGGACGCGTTGGCGTCGGACGGGATGACGAGCAGCACCGTGCCGTTCACCGAATTCAGTGAGACGGACTTGTTCGCATCAAGCCGCGTGAACGTAGCTTCGAGCGGGCCGTTGATCGTGGAGAGCTTGGCTTCGCCCGACAATCCTTGCGCGCTCAACTTGCCGTTGATCGAAGAGGCATGCACCTCGCCCGCGAGGCCCGTGAGATCGAGCGAGCCGTTGATCAACTCGATGCTCTCAAGCCGCGCGTTGCGGGGCACATTCAACGTGTATTCGACGGTCGCCGGGTTGTCGTACTTGCGCGGCGCTTCGTCCGTGAAGGTCTGCGACTCGTCAGGGTAGCGTGTGCGTATCTCTACGCTATCAGTACCGGCGCGCACTTCGATGTTTGCCTCATCCAGACGCTTGCGCGTGTAGGCGCTCTTGACGGCGTCGAGGCGCACTTCGTCGCGCTCCCAGCCTTGAATGCGCACGTTGCCGTTGATGTTGTTCAGCATGATGCGCCCGTCCGACGACAACTTGTACGACTGGTGCATCTCGTCGCGCAGCAAGTCGCGCGTGTCGCGTTGCGCGAGCGCGAGCGGCGCGCACGTTGGCAGCAGCGCGAGGCTCAAGGTTAAACTGATGATGAATCTTTTAATCATTTATTTACTTCCGTTCGTATCAATGTAGCTAAACACAACTCAGGCGGCGCGACTGGCGACGGCGAAAAGGGAGCCCGGCATTCTCGCCCGCCGACACGTCGCGCCGCCTGATCTTGTATGGCGTCTTAGCTGCGCGGCGCAAGCCGCACGTGCCCGTTGACGCCGGAGACGTTGATCGGTGCGCCACCGCCGCCGATCTGTGCGTTAAAGTTTGAGCGATTGACGCGCCCCTGCACGGTTACGTTCGGCACGTCCGCATAGACCGCGCCGTTGATGCCGTTCACATGCAGGTCTGCGTTTAGCGCATCGGCGAAGATCAACTCGACGCCGCCGTTGATGCCGCTGACGTGTATGCCGCGCTCGCCCAGTTGTGTGATCGTGATCGTGACCGAGCCGTTGACGCCGGAGATGTCCGAATAGCCGCGCGCCTGCGCCACTTCGGCCTTGCCGTTGATGCCGGACAGATTGACCGGCCCATCGATCTCGCCGACGGTGACGCGCCCGTTGATGCCGCTCGCTTGCAACTCGATCTGGCGCGGCACGCGCAGCAGCACGCGCTGGCGCACGTCGCCGCCGTGTCGCTCGCCCCATTTGTCTTTATTGTTTTCGCCGTGAATGTAGAGACCGGACGCGGTCTGCTCGACGAGGATGCGGTTGCGTTCGAGGTCTGCGCGCGTGCGCGCCGAGCGGACGACGTGGACTTCGGCCGTCGTGGTGTTGCTCGTCTCGACCGTGACTGAGCCATTGATGCCTGAGACGCGCACTTGTGCGCCCGGCGCGAGTTGGTAGTTCTGATCGAAGTTGTCGCGCTCGGTAAAATCGTCGTCGTCATCGCTCCAGCGCTTCTTCTCTTTATCCTGCGCGGCGGCGACAAAAGCATTGGCCGCGTGGCTACCGTCGGTCGAGCGCAGAGTCAGGCGCGCAGCCAATTGCGGGGCGGCGAGCAAGGCGGCGAGTGCGAACAGTCCGATGTATAGCGATCTGATTTTCATGATTTTCTCCTCAAGTTCTCAGCTTGCGTCCTTCCCCACCCTCTAGCTCTCACTCGATTCTTCCCCTTCTCGCAAGCGCCAAAAGTTAAACGAGGAAGGACGCAAACCTCATGCGCCCCCGAAGGCGTGTAAACTCACACGCCAGCGCGGTGCAGGCGAATGTTGCCGCTAATGCTGAAGAACTCCATCGGCGCGCCGCCTGAGCCGACGCGGCCCGTAAACTCGTTCTCGCGCAGCTTCGTCACCGTGATGCGCGCGCCATCGGCGATCACGTCGCCGCTGATGCTCTCGACCCGCAAGTCTGCGTTCACGTCGTCCGAGAGACCGACATCGACGCTGCCGCTCACGCTCGACACACGCAAGCCCCGCGCGCCGAGCCGCGCGAGATTGATCGTGATGTGCCCGCTAATCGAGTTGAACGAAGCAGCATCAAGCGCCGAGGCGACATCCACGTGCCCGCTGATCGAATTGAACTTGACGGGGCCGCGCGTGTCGCCAACCGTGGCATGACCGCTGATGCTGGTGAATTGGACGGGGCCGTTGACGTTGCCGACTGTGGCGTGCCCGCTAATGCTGGTGAAATTGACAGAGCCTTCGATGTCGCCCGCGTTGACGTGTCCGCTGACCGATTCGACATTCAAGTTAATACGACGCGGCAGCCGCAAGGTTACTTCCTGCCGGACTTGCACGTTTCGGCACTGGCGTCGTTGATCGTTCCCGTCGATGCGCAGGCTCGTGTCCGCGTGCTCGATATGCACGGGGCGACAGTCGAGTTCGTCGCGCGTGCGCGCCGAGCGGACGATGTGGATTTCGGCCGCGTCCGTGTCGGCGGTCTCGACCTTGACCGAGCCGCTGATGGAATGCACCGCGACCTCCGCGCCGGGCGCAAGCTTGTACGTCTCGTTGACCTCGTCGCGCTCGCGCAGGTCGTCGTCATCGTTCCACGCCGCAGCCGCGCGGCGCGCGTTGGTGCCGGTCAACAGCAGACCGCCGGTCAGGATTAATGCGCTCAAGGTCAGGCTCAATTTGATTTTCATTTTATGGCTCTCTCCGGCTATGTGTGCGTTGCTAAGCGGACTGCGCGTATGCCGCTCGCTCGGACGTGCGCCGTTCGGGCGGCCCTTGCAAACGGGCTGATTCAGTTCTCATCAGTTATTTATCGTTGTCGTGGTCGGTGCAGTCGAAACCTTTCGTCGTCTCCGCATCGGTTGCGGTCGTGCAGACGACGGGCGCACCATCGGACTCGTGCTGCTGCTCACTGTTGCGCCTGCTATGGCGCACGCGTGTCCGAGCCTTGCTGTTGCGCTTGACGGGTTCGCTCCAACTCACACCGAAGCGTGGTTCGTCATCCCCGGCTTGCGGCGCGACTGCGGCCGGCGGCAGCGGCATACCAGACGCGAAGCCATTACCCAAAGTCGGCAGCGACTGGTCTAGGCGCGCGATGCGCACGGGCGGCACGCGGCGCACTTTCAGATTCTCGACTGAGGTCTTGATCCGCAGGCTCTTCAGCTTCTTCTCTAAGTCCTGGCTCTTGATCAGCTCAGCCAACTGCTGTTCGTTCAACTTCGCGCCGAACGCCCGCGCGGCCATGGTCGCGGCCCGCGCAAGTTCCGTGGTCATCGTACTCTGCTGCGTCAGCACAACGACGCGCGGCGCGCGGGCCACTTGTTGCGCGGAACGCTTCTCGGTGCTGCGTGCGCGCGATGCGCCCAACGCTTGTTCGGCGGCGCGCCGTTGCGACGGACAGACGGAGACGTGCGCGCCCGTTGCTTCGGCCGCTGAGAAGCTGGCCAGCAAACCGTAGCTCGGATCGGCCGGCTCGTCGGTGCGGCGCGCCAGCGGGGCTACTTGATGATAGTCGTAGCGGTCGGGCAGCGCGTGCTCAGTCGTGGTCTCGGCGTAGGCCAAGAAGCTGCTGCCGAGGCTGGTGCGCGCCCACTCTTGCAAGGTCTGGTTGAGGTCGTGAAACTGCTTGACCGCTTCCGGCGTGCCCGCCAAGGTCGTGGCGATGATTAGAAGTGCGACACCGAGTTTGCGTTTCATCTTTCTTCCCTCCTGGCAGGCTGCATGCGCTCTCGAACGAGATTGACCGCTTCGTGCTCTGTAAAGTCCCAATTTCGGGAAGGCGGCTTCTCAATAGCTGGACGGCCGCAGCACGGTTTCATGCAGATAGACGCGCCTACTTCGCAAAATGTTTCGGGCGCATCTTGTCAAGCCCACTGCCTTTGTCTACCCTGAAAACACCGCACTCGTTGATTTTGTGGCAAATTATTTTTCGCTCAGTGACGAACGGCAAACAAACTGTGACGAGCGGCCATGGGCGTCTAACTCAATCAACGAACTGTCGTCATTGCATCTTCTGCACGAGCCGTGCCACGAAAACAGTGATGAGTTACGAGTGACAAGTGACGAGTAAAAACCTGTTCTTACTTGTCACTTATCACTGTTTTTTTCTCAGCCGCACCGAGCCGCTGAAGGATGCGAGGTTGAGCGTGGCGTCGCCCTTTTCCTGTTGGCCGTAGACGCCCGTTAGATTGCCACCCGTGAGCACGACGTTGCCCTTTGGCTTATCTTGTTTCGGCTTGTCCGGCTTTGGCTTGTCCGGCCCGTCGCAGTCGCTGCACGCAGGGTCGGCCATCAGCCGGATCGGAAACTCTGTGTCGATGTCGCCGCCGTGAAAAACTTTGGCGTTGACGAAGAAGGACGAGTTGACGGGCAGCGTCACCGTCACGTCGCCGTTGCTCGTCTTGAGATCGTAGAAGCCGCCGTGCGCGAGCGTGCTGTCGAAGTTGACGCTGCCCGAAGCCGTGCCCGCTTCGACGTGCGCGTGCCTGACCTGTTCCAGCATGATGTCGCCGCTCGTCGTCTTGGCCCACAGATCGTCGCCTGCCTCGTCCGGCCCCGCGTCGCGCACTTCAATCGTGCCGCTGATGGTGCGCAGGCGGGCGCGGCCTTTGGCGCGCGTCAACTCGATGTCGCCGTTGGCGGTCGTCACTTCGGCCAAGCGCGCGATGTCGCGCAACTCTATACTGCCGCCCAACGTGTCAGCGCGAATGTAGGCGACGCCGCTCACGTCTATGTCGCCGCTGCCGCCTTTGAGTTGCACGCTGCTGCCGCGCGGCACGTCCAAGATCACATCGCCGGAGTGCGCGCACTCGCCGGGACGCGGGCGATCTTCGGGCGACTCAGGCATGAGCACTTCGATGCGCGTGGCGGGCGCGCTGCCGGTGCTCGCATCGGCGCGGCGCAACTCGATCTGCCCGCCGCTCGCATTGCGCGCGTGTACCTCTTTGCGCTCCCAACCGCGCACGGTGATGCCGCCCGATTCGAGACAGAGTATGACCGTCGCGGCCTGATCGGCCGCGAGCGTCTGTTCCGTCACGCCCTCGGCGGCGGCCCGCGTTTGCGTCGCACCCGCGAAAGCTAGGAGCAGCGCGACTAAAGTAATGAATGAAAACTTAAACTTCATGCTCAATGAAACCCACACTCAATCTCTCGCGGCGATGAACTGCGTCTGATCCGCGACGGTCGTTAAGAGATCGACTTTATTCTGATAAGCGGCGCGCAAAAATTCTTTTGCATCTGTGCTCTGCGGATTGCGCCGCGCGGCCACGCGCGTGGCGATGATCTGCTCGTCCACGACCGCAATGTTCCGTTCATATTCCGCGCGCAGAGACGGCGGCAGCGCCTGCACGCCTTGCGCCTTGATCGCCGCGTCGAGGGTGGCAATCGTCCGCAGATAGTTCTTCTCTTCCGGCAACAACGGCGCTGGCGACGGCATCAACGGCCGAGCTTCATTAGGCCGGTTCGCGGCCGGTCTCCGTTCGTTCCTGATTGGAAATTTAGCTGGCGGGATAGATATGCGGTCAGAGTTCCCGCCGTTAGCTCCGCTTGTCGTTGCCACGAGCGCGTTGTCCCCTTGACTGCTCGGCGTAGGGTTGCTGCCGCCGTCCGGCACAATGGTTGATGGCTGACCGCCTGGATTCTTAGCTGCCTGTTCGATAGGCGGCGATTGTGGCCGCAGCATCGTCAACGTGATGGTCAGGGCAACGGCGAGCAGGAAGCTGGCGAATGCGGCCGCTTGGCGCGGCGTGACGGCGAACGCGGCGGCGAGCGTCCCCCACCATGCGCGCAGACGCGAGGTGGGCGTTTCCGTGATGCGGCGCGGCGGCGCTTGCAGGTCGGCGATTGTCTCTTCGAGCCGTGCGCGCAGACGCTCGGTCGGCGGCGGGGTGCTCAGGACGGGCGCGAACGCGGTCGAAAAGAGCGCGTACTCGTGCTCCGCCTCGTGCGCTAGTTCCGCGCAGGTCGCGCACGCCGCGAGGTGCTGCGCCGTCGCTTCCATCTGCGCCGCCGGAAGCTCGCCGTCAAGGTAAGCCTGCAACATGCCTTCATCGAGACACATGCTCATTGCCGTCCTCCGATCTTCCCGTACACCCTGACAAACTCTTTCCGCCCGCGCGCGACGAGACTGCCCACATAACTCTCGTTGACTTGCAGCGTCTGCGCGATCTCGCGATAAGACAACCCTTGCTGCTTGAGTAACAGGCAACTGCGCATCGGCTCGTCGATCTTCTGAAGCGCCGTGCGGGCCGCTTCAATCTCCTGCCGCCGCTCGTAGTCGTCGTCAAGCGCGGGTGCGAGTGCGCCCTCGCCGCCCGCCTGTTTGAAGAACTCGGCTTCGCGTGTATTCGTGCGCGTGCGCGTGCGAATAGTGTTGTGCGCGACGTTGATGGCGACGCGCAGCAGCCAAGGGCGCAACTCTTCGTCCTTCGGCGCGCTGGGCTGGTAACGGTAGAGCCGCAGGAAAGTCTCCTGCGTCACGTCTTCCGCCAAGCCCCGGTCGCGGACGAGCGCATAAGCTGTGTGATAGACCGCGCGGTGATGCAGCATAAAAGCCTCATCGAATCCGAGCGCAGGGGCCTCAGGCTGTTGTACCTGATCAAGCATATCGCTGGCTGCTAGGGCGGTCGCCGGTTTGCTCATCTTCCCTGCTCTCATAACGTAAACACCGCGGGCGCGGGATTTATGGCAATTATTTTCGGCCCGGCTCCCCTGTCGTGGTGACAACTTCGGTTTTTATGATGTCCCAGCGTCCGGAAATGTTTCAGCGCCAGCCAAAACAGGCGCGGCCGCTAACACTTCCGGGCGCGCATATTGTAGTCTGCTGCTGTTCCTGAACCGACGGGCGGGCCACCCCTTAACCGAGTCTCAAAACTGTACGGCCCGGCGCAGGCGCAGGTTTCCACAAGATGGACGAGCAGACGACCCACACCCAGACGACCAAGACGATGCACGAGCCAGCCCCCCAAGCGGCCATCGCCACGCCAATCTCCGCCGCACTCTTCGACAGCCCGTTCATGCGCGCGTGCCGGCGCGAGCCTGTGCCTTACACGCCGGTCTGGCTAATGCGGCAGGCGGGGCGCTACATGCAGGAGTATCGCGAGGTGCGTGCTCGTTATAGTTTTCTGGAAATGTGCAAACAGCCGGAGGTGGCCGCAGAGGTCACGGTTTACGCCGCGCACCGTTTGAACGTGGATGCCGCGATCATCTTCGCCGACATCCTGCTCATCCTTGAACCAATAGGCTTGGATTTAGAATTTGCCAAAGGCGAAGGGCCGGTCATACACAATCCTGTCCGGACGGCACAGGATGTGGAACGTTTGCAAGAAGTCGAAACGGTCGAAGCGCTCGACTACGTGATGCAGGCCATTCGCGTGACGCGCCGCGAGTTGAAACCGAACTTACCGCTCATTGGTTTCTCCGGCGCGCCCTTCACGCTCGCCTCCTACATCTGCGAAGGCGGCGGCTCGCGCAACTACGTCCACGCCAAGACGCTCATGTACACAGACGCCGGCGCATGGCACGCGCTGATGTCCTTGATCGCCCGCGCGCTCGTCAAATATCTCAACGCGCAGATCGAGGCCGGCGCACAGGCCGTCCAATTATTCGATTCATGGGTCGGCTGTCTCAGCCCCGACGACTATCGCGAGTACGTCCTGCCGCACACGCGCGCGGTCATCGCCGGCATCACACCCGGCACGCCCGTCATACACTTCGGCACAGGCACATCCACTTTGCTTGAACTACAACGTGAAGCGGGCGGCGACGTAATCGGACTCGACTGGCGCATCGATCTGGCTGAAGGCTGGCGGCGCGTCGGGCACGACCGCGCCATCATGGGCAACTTTGATCCGGTCGCACTCTTCGCCAATGTCGAATACATCCGCGCCGAAGCACGCCGCATCCTCGACCGCGCTGAGCGACGCAACGGGCACATCTTCAACCTCGGTCACGGCATCCTGCCGCAGACACCCGTCGAAACGGTCGTCGCGTTGGTCGAAGCTGTGCAGGAGATGAGCCAGCGTTAATATTCAACACACAAATATGGCGCAAGCTTACGACGCACTGTTGGTTGTCTCCTTCGGCGGCCCCGAAGCAATGGATGAAGTGTTGCCCTTTCTGGCGAACGTCCTGCGCGGGCGCACCGTGCCGCCGGAGCGCATGCAAGCCGTCGCGCAGCACTATGAACGGTTCGGCGGTGTCAGCCCGATCAACGAGCAGAACCGCAAACTGATCGCGGCGCTGCAAGCAGAGTTAAATGAACACGGGCCGCACCTGCCGATCTATTGGGGCAATCGCAACTGGCATCCGTTGTTAACCGACACGCTCCGACAGATGCGCGCCGATGGCATCAAACGCGCGCTCGCCTTTGTCACGTCCGCTTACAGTTCTTACTCCGGCTGCCGGCAGTATCGCGAGAACATCGAGCAGGCGCGTGCTGCGGTCGGCGCCGGCGCGCCGCAGGTCGAGAAGCTGCGCGCGTTCTATAACCATCCCGGCTTCATTGAGCCGAACGTCGAACACGTCCGCGCGGCGCTTGCCGAGATTCCGGCCGAGCGGCACGCGACGACGCAGCTTGCGTTTACCGCGCATAGCATCCCGATGTCGATGGCGCAAGGATGTGCCTACGAAACGCAGTTGCTTGAGACATGCCGGCTGGTCGCTGAGGGTGCTGGTCATACAGACTGGCGGCTCGTCTTCCAGAGTCGTTCGGGGCCGGCCGTACAGCCTTGGCTCGGGCCTGACATTTGTGAGCACTTACACGACCTCAAACAGACGGGCACAACCGACGTGGTCGTCGCGCCGGTCGGCTTCATCTCCGACCACATGGAGGTGCGCTACGATCTCGACACGGAGGCGCAAGCTGCCGCGCGCGAACTTGGTCTCAACATGATCCGCACTGCGACCGTCGGCACGCACCCGGCGTTCATCAAGATGATCCGCGAGTTAATCCTCGAACGCGTTGACCCGCAGACGGAGCGCCGCGCACTCGGACAGCGGGGCCCGAGTCACGACGTATGCCCTACTGATTGTTGTCTGATCGGCGCAGGTCGGCCTGCCGTCTCGACAACACAACCCACAACAGTCGCTCCGCATGAGCAACCCGCAACAAACTGACGTGCCGCGCGTCGTCGTCATCGGCGGCGGCATCAGCGGTCTCGCGGCGGCCTATCAACTCACCAGCCAGAGCGCGGGCCGCGCGCTCGAAGTGTGGTTGCTCGAAGCGAGCGCACGCGTGGGCGGGACGGTGCGGACGACGCGGCGCGACGGCTGCCTGCTCGAAGCCGGCCCTGATTCATTCATCTCGGAGAAGCCGGAAGCGTTGTCGTTGGCGCGCGAGCTAGGGCTTGAAGCTCGCCTGATCGAGACGAACGAAGCGCACCGGCGCAGTTTCATCGTGCGCGGCGGGCGCTTGCGCCCCGTGCCCGAAGGCTTTCAACTGCTCGCGCCCACGCGCTTCTGGTCGTTCGTCACCACAGACATTTTCAGTTGGCCGGGCAAGGCGCGCATGGCGCTCGACCTTTTGCTGCCGCGCCGCACGCCGTCAGCCAATGGCAACGACGACGAGAGCCTCGCGCAGTTCGTGCGCCGCCGGTTCGGGCGCGAGGCGCTACAGCGTATGGCGCAGCCGATGGTCGGCGGCATCTACACGGCCGACCCGGAACAACTATCTTTGCGCGCGACGATGCCGCGCTTCCTCGACATGGAGCGCCAGCACCGCAGCGTCATCCGCGCGCTGTGGCGCGCCCGCCGACGGTTGGACGATAAGCACGCACGCGGCACAAGCGGTGCGCGTTACAGCATGTTCCTCTCGTTCGACGAAGGCGTACAGGTGCTCACGGACACCGTCGCGGCACAACTTCTGCCGGACACGATCAAACTCAACACGCACGTGCGTGCGCTCGACTTTGATCAAACAACTCGCCAATGGCGCTTGACCACCGATGCGGGCGAGACGATTAAGGCGACGGCCGTGTGCGTGGCCCTACCCGCTTATGCGACGGCCGAACTGCTGCGCGCGACTGATGCCCAACTCGCCGCCGAACTCGACGCGATTCCTTATGCCTCGACGGCCACAGTCAATCTCGCCTACCGACGCGCCGACATCCCGCACCCGCTCGACGGCTTCGGCTTCGTCGTGCCCTTCATCGAACGGCGCGCCACGCTCGCTTGTACATTCAGCAGCGTCAAGTTCGCGGGGCGCGCGCCCGACGGACATGTGCTCTTGCGCGCCTTCGTCGGCGGCGCGTTGCAGCCGGAGATGTTCGCGCTCGATGAAGACCAGATGCTTGCGGCCGTGCGCGCCGACATGCGCGCGCTGCTCGGCATCACAGCGCCGCCGCTCTTCGCTGAGGTCAACAAATGGCCGCGCTCGATGGCGCAGTATCACCTCGGTCACATCAGCCGCGTCGCACGCATCGACGACCGACTGCACAACTTCCCCACACTCCAACTCGCCGGCAACGCCTACAACGGCGCAGGTCTCCCCGACTGCATCCGCAGCGGGCGCGCCGCCGCCGAGCAACTCTTGCAAGCACTCGCAACCAGATAACTATAGATAGATCACGTGCGCTCTGCGCCAGAGGTTGCCGGGGATTGTGCCCGGCTTGGCGGTGGTCAATAGGATGACGTAGTGCGCGGCGTCGGTGGCGGAAGCGGCTGAGATGTTATTCAAGTAATCGATGGGCGGCAGCGCAGCATCCCCAGTTTGTGCCGGGCGCGCGAGCGCGAGCCGACGCAGAGATGCGTAGAGGTGTTCGCGCCCCGTGCCGTATGCGCTCGTCTCGTTGCCGAGCGTAAGCTGTACTTCCGCGCGCTCCTCTATGAAGTGCGCGACGAGCGACGCGGCGTGCGTAACGCCCCGTTCAAAGCGCGCGCCCGCGG
Source organism: Pyrinomonadaceae bacterium (assembly GCA_045807745.1). Taxonomy (GTDB): domain Bacteria; phylum Acidobacteriota; class Blastocatellia; order Pyrinomonadales; family Pyrinomonadaceae; genus QHXQ01. Next base: position 63,835 of record JBJMGT010000037.1, on the reverse strand, counting down.
TTTGCGCCGTGTCCGCGCCGACTGGTATTGCGCCAGCCTCCCCTGCCTCCGCATGCAGGCGCGTGTCGAAGACAATGTGGACGCGCCACAGGTCTTCGGCCGTGAACTCGCGCACCATCAAGCGGCGCGCGCGCGCCGTCGCCTTCCAATCGATGTGCCGCACGTCGTCCTGCGCCTGATAGTCGCGCAGAGAATGCAGGTCGTGCCCCGCCCCGCGCCGCGCGGAGACCATGCGCCCGGCGTTCATCGGCAACAGGTGCAACTCGTCGCCGAGCGGTTCGGGCTTTGGATAGATGACGAGATCGACATCGCGCGGCGCGTGCAGGTGTCGCCGCAGACGGAAGAGACCGAACGGGAAACGCGTGGATAGTTCAAAGCCAGTGACGAGCACGTGCCCGCGCCGTTCGAAGGTCTGCTCGACGCGCTGCTGCGCGTATGTCCGATGTGGCACGTGTAAGAAATAGGCGAGCGTGCGTTTGAAGAAACGCGCGCGGCGGCGATGGCGGCGACCGGGTGGTGTGGTCGGCTCATCCGCGCGGCAACGCGCCTCAACGAGGATCGAGAACGACGGCAGCGCGCGCTTCGTGTTGTGCAACTGGACGTGCACGGGCGCAGGCTCGCCGGCAAAGATATGATCGGGAAAGCGCGCCGACACAACCAGATCGCGCAACGCCGCGCGCGCCGCCGCCCACGCGACGAAGATGGTCGAAGCGAGCACCGAGAAGATCAGAAAGAGCAGGTTGTTCCCCGTGTTATAAGCCGCGAAGCCGACGACGAGGAAGATACCGATCAGGATCGCCCCGCCGGTTGTGATCTGAAACGCCGGATCAAAACGCGCCACCTCCCTGCGCGCCGAACGCATCAACGGCGGCACAACGAAGATCGTGATCAACGCCACAAACACGAGCGACAGAATCGCGCCCCAACGCGCCACCTCCCAATCACCCGCCTGCCGCCCCAGCCACGTCACTGCCGCCGTCGCCGCGCCACCCAAAACAAGCAGCGTGCCCACCGCCGCCCGCCACCACTTACGCCAATGTGCCCCCCCGGTCATTGAAGACAATTGTCACCTGCCGCTGCCGCGTATCATTCTCCCGCACGCCGCTTACCCCGAAGCAGCGACGATAATCCAAGACTAAGCCTGCTCAAGCCCCAGCCGCGCCAGCAGAAGTTGCAACTCCACCGCGTCATCGTATTCCAGATTCGGATCGTCTGCGAGCGCTGTATCACGGTCGCCCTTCAGAATTGCTTGCAGCTTCGGAATCAACACCACCGCCTGAGGGTGCGCGTCCGGGCCTAAAAACTTCGCAAGAACTTGCTCAGCTTGAGCGATCTGGTCTTGCTCGATGGCTTGAGCGACAAGGGCACAGAGTTCAGCCCCAGTAGTATTATTTTCCCCACCGGCCAGACGATAATCCGCGAAGCACCGAATCGCCTGTTGCCGCGCCGGCGCAGCCGCCTGAGCATTCTCAACACTCTGTTCCAAGTCATGTAGAGTTATCCACGTCTTCCATGGTTCAGCCGCGTGGCCATAGGGCTTTTTACACTCGATTGCCCGGTGCAGTTCACGCCGGGCCTCATCGTAACGCTGCAACATGATTAGCGTAAGAGCCAGATTGTTGCGAGCACGGCCCTCGCCGATCTGGTTCTGGAGCTTAACATAGAGAGCAGCAGCCTGCCGGCGAAAGGTCACAGCATCCTCAAGCCGGCCCATATCGTTGTAGAGGCCACCCAACTCGTTTAAGGTTTTTGCCTCACCTGTCGAATCTCCTTGCTGAACTTTTATTGCCAGCGATTTCCTGTAGGCCCGCTCCGCTTCGTCAAGCCGCTCAGTGCTTCTGTATGTTATTCCGATCTGATGCCACAAAACTGCGACGGAGCGCGGCTCGCCCAAGCTCTCGAAGATATTGCAGGCTTCGATATAGATTTTCAGAGCCTCGTCATAGCGCCCTTGGAGCATGCGGACGGTGCCAAGTTGGCCTTTATTGACAGCTACCTGTCGCTTATCGTCAAGCTTCTCGGCGAGCTTAATGGACTCTTCGTAAGCGGTAGCCGCTTCATCCAATCGCCCTAAGTCCGACAGGCAATCACCTCTTTTGGTAATGACTATAGAGAGCATGTATTCAGCATCCGCATCACCCGCGTCGGCCAGTTTCTGAAACCGGCGGTGCGCTTCGGCCAGCACGTCTAAAGCAGCTTCGGCAGCCCCGGTAGCATTCATCACCTTCCCCAGCTTGTAATGTGCTCTGGCAATATTATAAGGCGCGCCTTCATAGGCACCTTCCCCAGCTTCCAGATTGTGTTGCAGCAGGCGTTGCGCTGCGGCATAGGCCGCTTGTATTTCGCCCTTGTCAAATAGCCTGTCAATAGTTTGGCTCTCCATTTCATACTGGGCCGCATTCCATTCACCCATCACCCCGGCTAAGCGTTCTCGTACCGCTATGACTTGTGCCAGCGCCTGTGGCCGGCCTAAGCGCGCGAGCATTGCTTCTATTCTATTCGCCAGATCGACTACCTGTTCCGGCGCTGCCTTGACTTGCATCAACTCAAGCAGGGCCAGCAAATTTGGCAGTTCGAGCAAGGTCAGGGTGGTGGCAATCTGAGCGTCCTTAAACTGTTGCTCGTAGATGAAACGAGTCAACTGCATCATCATCACAGCCCAGCGCTCTCTCGCTTCTTCCTGCTCCGGCTGGCTCATCTCCGCCCACAGGTAAGGCGGCAGCGCGGGGTCGAGGCGCAGGTGTCCGTAGCCCATGTCCTCGCCTAGTCCGACTTCGATCAATGACACAGCCAACTTGCGCGCGGTCTCATCGTCCACGTCCAACACGGCCGCTAAGACGGCGAGAGATGCGCCACCGTGGAATGCGCCAAGGCGTTTGATCTGCTCGCGGGTCTCCGGCGCAAGGCGGTGCAGGGAGAGTTCGACGCTGGCGTAGAGGGATTTTTCGCGGTCGTCGGGGTAGCGTTGGTGCAGGGCGGCCATGAGTTCGTGCAGCTTGGCTGTGGTGGCGCGGACGCCTTGGCGGCTCACTTCGCGGGCCAGCAAGACGAGTGCGCGGGCGTGGCGGTTGACGGCTTCGACCAGATCGATGATCTCTTGCGGCGTGTCGCCGGGGTCGGCGGCGCTGGGCGCACGCTTCTCTTGCGCCAGCACCTGGCTGACGAGCGCGATGGCGTCTTCGCGGCTGAGCGCGCCGAGATTGATCTCGCGCTGCCTGTCGTCGAATGGCGCGGGCAGCGATTCGCGGCTGGTGAACAGTAGGCGCGTGGACTGGCTCGCGGCGAGCAAGTGCCGGCACAGCGCGAACAGTTCGCCGAAGGGCGCGGCGGCGGCGGGCGCACGGCCGGTGGCGTCGGGCAGTATGCTCTCCATGTTGTCGAGCACGATGAGCGTGGGGGCGTCGGCGAGCGCGCGTTCGATGGGCTGCCGCGCCCGCTCCAAGTCAGGATATGAAGCGACCGACCAGTTATCGCCTTCGGGTAATAACTGTTGACCTAAGCTGTCGAGTACGGAGCGCACATCGCTGATGTGTTCGAGGCTGACGAAGGCGGTGCGGCGGAAGCGATTCGTGCGCACAAGCCAGCGCGCGAGTTCAGCCGCGAGTGTGGTCTTGCCGGCCCCGCCCTGCCCGCGCAGCACTGCGTAAGGGTGTCTATGCAGCAGTCGTTCGAGCGCGAGCAGTTCGCGGCTGCGCCCTTGAAAGTGGTGCGGCGGCGTGTCGGGCAGTTTGCCCAGACGCAGTTGCCGTTGTTTGGCTTGAAGCTGTTGCACGGCTTGCGGCGGCAGCTTTGTGATGAGTTGCGGGTCGTGCTCTTCCTGATAGAGCACGGGCACGAACCAGTCTTGCAGGTGCAGTTCGCCCGCGCCCATGATGCGCAGACGGAAGGTGTCGCCTTGCAGCGCACTCTGGCCCGCGAGCATCGCGCGGCCTACGCGTGCGCCGTGCGCCAGTTCTTCGTAGAACGCTTTGACGAAGCGGCGCGCCGTCTCGACCAGCACGCTATGGCTCATCGCCACGACCGAGGTCACGCCTTGTTCGAGCAGCTTGGCGGCGACCGAAGCGGTCGGGTTCTCTTCAGTGCGCGCGCTCTCGCAGGCTTCGAGAAAGATCAGCGGGATGCGGCGCGCGCGGATCATGCCGGCCAACTCTTCGGCATTGACCAGCTTCATCGCCCGCCCCTGTAACTTGTCTAAGTCCTTTGGGTCTTCAAAACAGAGACCGCCCAAGCCGTGCTCGCGGTCATACACGCCGTGCCCGTCGAAGTGCACCACGTCGAACGGCTGTCCCGCATCCTTAGCTTGCTGTAACGCCTGCTCAAGCGCCGGCAGGGTTGGCGGCGTGAGCACGGTCAGCGTGGCCAGTTCACCCAGACTCTCGACGGCCTCAACCAGCGGCAGGGCGCTGATGCGGTGATCGATGTAGCCGGCCCGCTCGTCCTCCGGGCGCGGGCTGACCAGCAGGATGCGTATGGGCAGACCCGTCGCGGCGACCGGCTGAGGCTTACGGTTCGGCAGACGACGACGGACGCGTGCTGCCTGTCCGCCCTGAAACAGATAGCCGTCTTCGTCGTGCAGCAACTCCCAAGGGAGTGAGAGCAAGTTGCTGGCGGCTTCACGGGCCGCCATCTGCTCCTCCGCGCTCGCGCCGGCCGGCAGGTCGCTATCAACCAGCACGGAGAAGCGCCGCTCCGCACCGTCGGCCGCTTGCTGCCAAGCGGTCAAAGCCACTTGCGCGGCGTCGGTGGCCAGCGCCGCTTGATAGAGTTGCCGGCCCCAGTGCGGCAGTTGGACCTCGATCTGCGCGGCACGTTCTTTGAAGACGCCTATCGGCCAGAGGTAGTAGCTCTCCAGATACCAGCGCAGGTCGTCGGCTTCAATCGGCCCGAGCGGCGCAGTGAAGGGATAGCGTTGGCTCTCGACGGCGCGCGCGCCCGCGCGGGCCGGTTCATAGACGAGGGTTGCGACCGCTGTCGCCCGGCGCTTGCCTTCGTCGAGTTGAATCTTGGGATCGCTTAGCTTTAGCAACAACTCTTCGAGCGGCCGGGGCGCGACTGTTGGGGGAGGTTGATAATCGTCGGGCAGGCGCTCGCCCAGTGCGGCGAGCAGTTGCGGCAACGCTTCGCTCAGGCCGCCGGGCTGCAAATGAATCGGCACGGCCAGAGGCTCTTCGTCGAACCATAGACCGAGCGCCGACGGCTCGACACCGGGCAGGAGCAAGGGGAGCACTCTGTAGCCGTCGGCCTTGCGGCGTTGCTCAACCTGCACAGCTTTTTGCATCTCTGTGCGCACCCATGGCGAGTTAATGGTGTACGGGCTGAGGACGACGATAACTTGGCGCGCCTGTTCGATAGCCTGCTCGATTTCGGCGGCCAGTTTGTCGCCGCCGCGCAAGTTGCGCGAATCGACCCAGACGCCGAGGCTTAGACCTTCAAGGGCTGCACGCAATTCCGCCACAAACGGATCGTCTTTGCTGGCGTGAGAGATAAAGATGAGGTTGGAGTTCATCGGCGCTCCTTGCCGTGAGGTCGAAGCTCAATGGAAAGACATATATGTGCGAGGTGCGGCGGCCATGCGCGCGCCGCCCGTCTGTGCTTGCACCGTCAACAGGACTACGCGCGCGGCTCATTGTATGCCAAGTTCGTCAGACGCGTCTGACTTTTTGACCCGGCGTGCTTAATCCCTTTCGCTCACAGCGGTACGCTGACCGTCTTCAACAATTCGCGCAGGACGGCTTCGGCTTCTTCGCTGCGCCTGAGCGATGACGAGAAGCGCGAGTTGACGACGAGGCGGTGGGCGAAGACGGGGAGGACGAGGCGCTTGATGTCGTCGGGCACGCAGTAGGCGCGCTCTTCCGTGAGCGCGAGCGCCTGCGCCGCGCGGAAGAGGGCGAGCGTGCCGCGTGGGGAGACGCCGAGGTCGAGCATCTCCGAGTCGCGCGTCGCCGCGACGATGCGCATCAAGTAATCAACCAACGCGTCGTCCACCGCGATGTGCATGACAGCGCGTTGCAACTCGGCCACGTCCGCGCCGGTCAAGACCGGGCGCAGACTCGCAAGCGGGTCGCCCTGTTCGCGCTCGCGCAGGATCAGTTTTTCGCTCTCGGCGTCTGGATAGCCGACGCGTATGCGGAGCATGAAGCGGTCGAGTTGCGATTCGGGCAGCGGGTACGTGCCGTGATGCTCGATGGGGTTCTGCGTGGCGATGACGATGAAGGGCGCGGGCAGTTGATACGTCGTGCCCTCGACCGTCACTTGATGCTCGCCCATCGCTTCAAGGAGCGCCGACTGCGTCTTCGGCGTCGTGCGATTGATCTCGTCGGCAAGGACGACGTTGGCGAAGATGGGGCCCGGCCGAAACTCGAACGCGCCCGTGCGCTCGTTGAAGACCGAGAGACCGGTTACGTCTGAGGGCAACAGATCGGAGGTGAACTGGATGCGCTGAAACGAACAGTCGAGCGTGCGCGCGAGCGCCTGCGCGAGCGTGGTCTTGCCGACGCCGGGTACGTCCTCGACAAGGAGATGCCCGCCCGCCAGCAATGTGACGCACGCGAGGCGCACCGCCTCCGGCTTGCCCTTGATGACGCGCTCGACGCCCGCGCGCAAGCCGTCGATCTGCCGAACGGCCGCCGTCGCCGCCTCGTCCCCCGCCGCCTGTAAATGTCTCATGCCCTGCCTCGCTGAAGATTCTACAATAAAGTGAGCGGTAAGCAGTAAGCAGTGAGCAGTCAAAGACAGTTTTAACTGCTTACTGCTCACTACTTTTGTCCCGCGCGCCCGTGTAGTAGAATTTGCGGTGCCGGATCAAGCGTCGTGCGCTGCTATTGTTGGTTGAGATTGTGGAACGTGCGCGGCGCAGGCGACGTGTAAGCGATTTGTGAGGAGAAGGAATTTTATGCAACGACCTAGCAAGACCCGGCGGCCGGCACAACGCGGCTTTTCGCTGATCGAGTTGATGATCGTGATCGCGATCATCGGCATCCTGATCGGCATCGCCATTCCGGCCTGGCGCAATTCAGTGATGGCGACCAATGAAACGTCGGCGATTAAAACGCTCAACACCATCAACGCCGAAGAGCGGACTTACTACATACGGCACAGCAGCTACGGCACGTTCGCGCAACTGACCGAGTCCGGCGCGCTCGACCCCCGCTTTGGCAGCGAAACACCGACCGTCGATGGCTACACCTACACGATCAAGGTGACGCCCAAGGCGAGCAATCAACCGCCGTCCTTCAGCGTCAACGCCGATCCGCAGGTCGGCGAAGGACTACAGGCGACCGGCAAACGCCACTTTTACGTCGGCTCGGACGTGAACACAGTCCGCGCCAACGAGACGCAACCAGCCACCGCGCAGGACTCGCCGCCGGGCATGTAGCCAAGCTTTTTTACTCCGCCAACACGCCGGTGCGGCTCGCTTGACGCCGCACCGGTCGCTTGTTAGCATCTTGTCCTCAACTCGCAAATAACTTTTTTGAAAATTTAATGCCCGCTTAGCTCAGTGGTAGAGCACGCGCTTCACACGCGCGTGGCCGTAGGTTCGAGTCCTACAGCGGGCATCAAACTTCCTCGCGGCTTTTCACCAGCCATGAAGCGCATACCAAAACTTCACTACACACAGATTAATCATTTCTTGTCGTGTGTAGATCAATCCGGCGGGACTAAGTCTTGCTGGCTTTGGCAGGGTTATACTGGTCAGCATGGCTACGGACTTTTTGGCATTAACGGTACTACCTACAAAGCGCACCGCGTCTTATTCTTCCTAGCCAACGGCCGCATCAATGATGATCTCCTCGTGCTGCACCGTTGCGACGTGCGCGCTTGCGTCAATCCCGCACATCTATTTCAAGGCACGCCGAAAGACAACTCACAAGACGCTGTCCGTAAGGGCCGCAGCACCAAACTGTTCGGCGAGCAAAACGGCAAACACAAGCTGTCTGTGCCACAAGTTAAAGCTATCCGGCGGCTTGGTAGAGATCACGTCATGCCTCTCAGAACTATCGCGCATCATTTCAACGTCAGCGAGGCGACAGTGTCTTACATCGTTCACGGCGGCCGGTGGGATCACGTGAAATAATCTTCAATCCTCATTCAACTTAATCACGCCACAACGCCCTGTACGCATCCGCCAACTGGTCGCGCCAACTCGTCCAATTGTGCCCGGCTTCGTTCTCATGATAGACGACGGAATAGCCCTTGCCGGCGAGTAGGACGCGGGCGCGGCGGTTGACTTCCCAGATCGGTTCGAGCAAGCCCACATCCAAGTAAAATTTCATCGGGCGGTGCGCGTTGGACGCGGGTAGCGCGGCGAGCGCGGCGACTTCGCGGTCGTTGTCGATCTGGAAGGCGGACGACTGCCCGCCGATGCGCGCGAAGGTGTCCGGGTATTTCAACGCCGTCCAGTAGGAGATGACGCCGCCGAGGCTTGCGCCGAGCAGGGCGCGCGCGTCGCGTGTGGCGCGCGTGCGATAGCGCGCGTCGATGAAGGGCACAAGCTCTGTCGCCATGAACTCGGCGAAGCGGTCGTTCAGCCAGTATTCGCGCGTGCGGTCAACCGGATCGATGAAGATGATGATAAACGGTGCGATGCGACCTTGCGTGATCAACTGATCGGCGATGACGGCGGCGCGTGCGCGCTTCACATAGTCCGAGCCGTCTTGCAGGTAGAGCACGGGGAAACGTGCGCCCGCCCGGTCGTAATCCGGCGGCAGATAAACTTGCAGCTTGCGCCGCCCGCCGTCGAGCAGGCGCGTCGGCACTTCGACAGCTTCAAGCTTGCCCCGCAGATCGTCTCTGTCTGTGGCGAGCGCCGCCGGGCGATAGCCAGGCATGGTGAAGTAGTTATTGAAACCGCCGACACCGTTATCAAGCTTCTGCGGGTTGAGCGGATCGCCCATCCACTCGCCGTCAACGATGAGCTTGTACTCGACGCGCGCCGCGCGGCCGAACTTGCGCGTGAGATATTTGACGTTTGTGCCCGGCAGTTCGCGCAAGACAAGTCCGCGCGGGGCCCAACTCGTGAAGTCGCCGACCACTTCAACGCGCTTGGCCGCGCCGCGATAGATGAACGTGACCTCATCATCTTTGACGAGCGGGGCGTGGTCGATCTGTTTGAAGCGTTCAGTCTCGATGGGGAGCGCGGCCATTTGTATCTCATCAGCACGCAACTCGTCTTTCGTCAGCCCGCGCACCGAGAGACGACGCACGCCGGTTGCGCCGTCGGTGGTCGTGACGGCGGCGACGACCGTCGATTCGCCGGCCGGCACAGGCACATCTAGTTCGGCGACGCCGGTTGCGCCGAGCGTCAACTCGCGCGCTTCATTGCCCACGAGCGCGTAGAGATGCACGCCGCGCCCGACGGGGCCGCGCACCTTGAACGACGTGCCTGCCTCCATGTGGCGCAACACTTCTTCATCGGGGAACGCAGCCTCGGACACATCGGCGTGGAGCGGCGGCGCTTGTTGCACATAACGCGCGGCGACGAGATCGGGCGTCTCAATGTTGCGCCCTTCGTCGAGGTTGACAGCGAGCCGTATGAACTGTCCCATCGTCCACGCGAGCGGCGTCGCCGAGCCTGTGCCTTCACCGAATTTGAACGGCCCCGTCTGTCTGTCCCAGACCTGTTCGGGCAGCATCAGGCCTTCGTTCGCAAAGCCGAGCATGTGTCCGAGCCGCGCCTCAGCCGCCGCGCGGTCACCGCGCGCTAACTCGTACTCGCCGCGCTCGCCTGCGAGTAAAGCCCACAAACGACCTTTGCCCGTGTAATGCCCGTCGAAATTCCAAGGTCGCCCGTCGTCCATCTCGCCGTAGCCGTCGTGATTGTAGCGATACCAGAGAGGGCCGTTCGGCGTCTCGACCTTGATCACTTGGTCGATCACGGCGAGCGACTTCACGATCAACGGATCGTCCGCGCGCTTGAGGCCGAGGCGGACAAGTTCGAGAAAACCTGCGTCCACATACTCGCGCTCGTCATGATCGCCGCCGCCATTGCCAGCGTTCATCATCTGCCCGTCGTTCGGGTTGTCGTTCTCGGTGATGCGCAGATAGTAGTTGCCGTCGCCGTGCTTGCCGGTCACGGTCGCCGTCCAACGTTCGACGTTGCGCTGCCAGTCGTCGGCGGTGGCGAGATAGATGGCAGCGGCCGCTTGTGCGTCGTTGCGGCGCGCGATCTCTGCGGCGCAGACGAGACCGGCGATCTCGGCCGCGATGGTCGCAGGCGAGTAGCCCGGCTTCTCTTCCCAACGCTCCTGCGGCGTGCGCGGGCCTGTCTTAACTAAGAAGTCAGCGGCTGGCTTGACGTGCTTCGTCCACGTCTCGTTGTCCGTGCGGCCAAGTTGATAAGCGAGGATCAAAGGATAAGCGACTTCGTCCAACTGCAAGCTGCCCCAGAAGGGTCGCCCGTCAAGCCAAGAGTTCTGTGGGAAACTGCCATCCGCCTTCTGCTGCACGCGGAAGAGATAATCGAGCGCGCGATCCGCGCCCGCCTTGTCGCCCAACGCGTAGAGCGCCGTCGCCACTTGATAGAGATCGCGCGACCAGACCAGATGATAGCCGCCGACGTTCGGCTCGTTCGCATTCGCGCCGCCGCCCCACGGCACTGTGAGTGAAGCGATCTGCGCCCCGCGATAAGTCTTATCCTCGTGCGCCCGCAAGACCATCGCCGCCATGTCGAACTGCGCTTGATACTTCACTGCTACGCGGCGCAACGTGCCGACGTAATCGTGCCAGCCCTTTTCATATTCGGCGCGACAGCGCGCGAACCCTTTCGCTAGGGAAGCCCGCGCATTCTTCAGCGCCTCGTCTGGCTCTTTGCCGAATGCGAGCGCGAGTGTAAATGGTCTGTTATGTCTAACCTGCGCCAGTTGTACGACATTGCCATCAACCGCCCGCACGTATTTATGTGAGAAGAGTCCGCTCCAAGGGTGTGACATGAAATTCAGCATGGAGCCTGACCCGTAGTATTCGTTTGTCGCTTCGATAAACCCTGTGCTCGAAATTAGTGCCGATGCTTTATCAGCATCGGCCGCTAACAGAGCGTCGCCCTGTGTCCACGCCGAATCGTGCATGCCGCTGTTATTCAACGATGGATCGTAACGGAGTAGGAGAGCATAAGGCGTGCCCGGCTTTCGCGACTTGAACTGCACATCAATTAGCACTGTATGCCGTTCCGGGTCGGTCGTGTAGGTTTTCGTGATCGTGTACTCGCCGCTCTTCGCCGTGTTGATCTGACGGAACGATAGCGCGCGCGGGTCTAACACCTCAATGCGGTGTATTGTGCTTTCACTCTCACTCTCGAATTTATCGGGAGCGAGTACAAAGAACTGCAACTCTTGCACGTTCGCCACGTCCACAGTCGGGTAATAGACCTCGGTCATGATCCCTTCGCGCAAGGTGAACCAGACCCTTGAGTCGAGTGTGTTCGACGTGCCCACGCCGTCCTTGCCCGCGCTCAGCCATTGCGCGTCGCGGCCCGGCGCGAGGTTGCTCGCCGTCTGCGCGCGCAACGCGCCGCACAGCACGAAAACAAAAAGAACGCATCGCACGGATGCGTTCGCCAAGCGCATTTTCTTCATCGCGTCTATCTTAGCATGCGCTTGCGCGCGCACGCCGCACAGCAAGCTATGAGAACGTAGTAACACGCGCGCCGAACAACTGTGCTCGGCGCGCTACGGCTGACCGAAACGCAATTTGTACTCCTGCGAATTCAGAAACCCGTTGACCATCGTGCGGAAGTCGTCCGGGTGCGTCGTCAGATAAGCCAGCCACGCATTGTAGCCGGAGGTCTCCGGCGTGCGGCGCAGATAACCGTAGTACTGCATGGCGACGAAGGCGCGGTTGAACTCTGCCGCACCGATCTGATCGCTGTCTACGATGGCGCGTAAGACCTGCGCGCGCGTCAACGTGCCCGCGTCGAGGCGACTCGTCAGATCGGAGTTTGTTAACGTGACCTTCGTCGTGCCATCGGGGTTGGCGGGATCGGGCGTGGTGATCTGTGTCAGGTTGTAGCGTTGCAGCAGATTCGTCACGTAGGCGCTATTTGAAAGCCCTGTCGGGTAGAGCGTCGTGAATTCTGTGCGCTGCGTGAAGGCGTTGGCAAAGGCCGCTTTCTTCTGGAAGACCTCTTGCGCCGTCGCGCCCGTCACGCTGCGTATGTCAGGGATGATCTCTGTGTACTCGGCCAGCCGGTTGAAGGCGACGCGGTAGAAGAGAAAGACGTAGAAGCCTTTCAGCCGAAACTCCGGCGAGCCGAAGAACGCCGCCGAGACGGTGATGCGGTCGCAACTAGCCGACGGGCTATTGGGGTCGACGTTGTTCGCGTCGGGGCAGTTATTCAGGATGCCCGACCACGGCTCGCCCGATTCAGGCTCGCGCGCGAGGAAGTCGAGATACTGCATGCGCACGAAGAACGGCGTGGTGAAAATGGGATTGGCTGCGCCGGGTCTGTCATTATCTCGGAGTGTGACCGTAACAGATGCGGGCAACCCAAGAGCTGTGCCTGTGCCGGTGCTGACCAACATTATCTGCAAAGTCTCATCTGGCTCGACGTGTGCGTCGTCGATTAGAGGAACTTTTATGATCTTGTTAGTCTCGCCGGGCGCGAAGGTAAGAATGTCGTTGGTGGTCGCGTAGTCGCAGCGCGCGAAGGCGACGCCGGGCATGGTCGTCGTGTCGTCGCAGCGCACGGCCGCTGGGTTATCAACTGTTCGATAGCTGATGACGGAACTGCCTGAGAGATCGCCCGTGCGGGTTATGCCCAGCGCGGCGTTGCCAGCGCCCTCATCGAAGGTAATTGCGCCGGCGGTGAATTGCACGATGGCGAGCGCGACGAAATCGGCGGTCACGTTGCCGCTCAGGTTACTGAACTGCATGCTCGCCGGGCTGAACGCGAAGCCGCTCTTCGATAAGATGATGACATAGTTGCCGCCGTGCGAGACACCGGCGAAAGCATAGTTCCCGTTCGTGTCCGTCGTAGTATCACCCGTCAGCCCGCCCGATAAGTGGATGAGCACGCCAGCAACGCCGTGGCCCTGTGCGTCGCGTACACGCCCGCTGACGGTATAAGTGTTGAGCGCGCCAGTGAAGTTTGCTGTCTGGTTAGCACTTAGGCTGTTGAACGAAAGGCTGGACGGGGTAAACGTGTAGTTCGCTTGCGCTGGGGTGACCGTGTAATTACCGCTTTCCTCCAGATCAGTGAAGGAATAACTACCACTGTCGTCGGTGGTAGCAGTGCTGACGGTGCTACCGCTCAGCATTACCGTCACGCCGCCAAACCCAGCGGCATCTTTTGTCACTTGGCCGCTGATGGTGAAGAGTCTAAGGCCTGTAAAGTTGGCTATCTGGTTGCTGCTCAGGTTAGTGAACGCTTGGCTCGCAGGGGTGAATTTATAGCCCGCCAGTGACGGCGTAACCGTATAGCTGCCGGGCACAACATTCTGGAACGAGTAGTTGCCGCTGCTGTCGGTAGTGGTCAGGCCGGTCTCAGTGCCGTTCAGGGCGACCATTACACCGAGGATGCCGACCCCGTTGCGCGTCACGCTGCCGGTGATTGTATAGATCGGAGTTGCGACAAAGTCAGACACCTGATCTCCGCTGAGATTATTGAAGCTCGCGCTGGCCGGGGTGAAGATGAAGCCGGTTTTCGCTGGCGTGACTGTGTAATTACCCGTCGCCACAAGGCCGGGGAATGAATAGTCCCCGCTTGCGCCGGTTAAGCTCGTTCCGCTCTGATCGCCGCTGAGGATTATCTGCACGCCGCTTAGCCCATTGCCCATGCTGTCGGTTACATGGCCATTGAGGGTGTACGTGTTAAATGTGCCAGTAAAGTTGGCCGTCTGATCTGCTGTGAGATTGTTGACTGCAAGGCTCGCCGGGGTGAAGTGATAGTTAGCCTTAACCGGGGTGACGGTATAGCTCTGCCCCGCCTGTAGATCGTTTAATGTATAGTCGCCATTCGCATCAGTCTGGGCTGTCGCTATCTGCGCTCCGCTCAGTTGCACCGTCACGCCGCTTAAAGCGTGGCCGCTCCCATCCGTAATGCGGCCGAAAATACGGTGCGCGGCCAACAACTTGGTGATGAATGCGTCGCCACAATTCAGACAGCTACCGGAACCAACGTTTAAGTTTCGCTGGAAGGCGTTGGCGGTAGTCGGGTAGTCGGTTGAACTCGTATTGCCCGCGATATAGACATTACCCGCGCTGTCGATTGCGATCCCGCGGGGCGTGTCCCCGCCGGCCCCGCCAAGGGACGTGGTATAGATCGTCTGCCCCACCGCATCGCGTTTTTCGATATAGACGTTGGCGACATCATTCTGCGTCGTGAAATTATCGCCGCTTGGCGTGACAGCGATGCCGCCTTCGGTGTTGGTGAAGATGTTCGCCAGCACTTTGGCGAAGAGCAATTGACTGCCGTCCGTGTTCAACTTCACGGCGAACGGCTTCGTAGGGTTGTTGCCGTTCGCACACGCGCTGCCCGTCGGCACGACGTAAGGGTTGCTCGTCGGGAAGCAGTTTGAGCGCGTCATGCCGCTGACGTAAGCGTTGCCGGCCGAGTCAACGCCGATGCCGATGCCGATGTCATCGCCGGGGCGGTCTGTGCCGCCATTCGCGAAATTATGAAACCCACCGAGATACGTGGCATAGACGGGCGCGGAGCCGTCGCTGTTTAGTTTCAACACGAAAGCGTCGTAGGTGAAGTTTCCGCCTTTGGTCTGTTGATAAGCGTTCGGCGTCGGGGCGAAAGAGTTTGTGCAACAGCTAGCGTCGATCCAACCTGTGACGTATGCGTTGTTAGCTGCATCAACCGCGATGGCAGTTGGGTGCGCGTTGACGTGCGCCGTGTAGAGCGCGGCCGAGCCGTTCGCGTTTAATTTCGTGATCGTGCCGCCCGCAGCCGCGACGTATGCGTTGCCGCTCCCGTCTATGGCGAGGCCCAGCAAGCCGACATCGTAATTGATGTTGAAGCTTATACCGACTGCGTTGCCTAAGTAAGTTGAATATAAGAGCGTAGAGCCGGCCGGATTCAACTTGGTGACGAAGATGCTGCCGTTGGTCGCGTATGCGCCGGGCGTGACGGGAAAGTTCGGCGCGCCTGTGCGGCCCGCGACGTAGGCGTTGCCCGCCGCATCAACTTTGATGGCGTAGGCGTCATCAAAGCCGTCGCCGCCAAGATACGTTGAATAGACGAGCGCAGAGCCGTCGGCGTTCAGCTTCGTCACGAACGCATCCTGCTGTGGATTGCCGCCGATAAAGGTTGGTTGGAACGCGCCCGCAGTGGTGGGAAAATTGAGCGACGAAGTTGTGCCGCAGACGTAGGCGTTGCCCGCATCGTCAACGGCAATGCTGCGCGCAACGTCGTCGCCGCTCCCGCCGAGATAGGTGGAATAGCTGATGACGGGATCGATAACGAGGGGCCGTGTCCTATCGTATGCGCCGACCGCGAAGCCGACTTCGTTGCTACCTCTGACCACGTAACGTCCGCGCACCGCGCGTCTGTGCCCGGCCACGTCCTGATAGATAAACGGGCGGGCCTGTTTGACTAGACCTGCGCGCGTCTCGATCAACAACGCGCCCGCGCCCACGCTGAGTTTGCGCGCGCCCGTGAACGAGAGTTGAATCTGCGCCGGGTCGCTGCCGGCGGCCACTTGAAAGTCGTATTCGAGTTGCTGACCGCACGCCTGATAGGTCAGGTCTATGCCGGGATAAATCTGCGCATAACGGACGCGGCCGTAGTGCGGCACATTCAATTGCCAACGCGCGGGATCGCGCCCCGTGAGATAGTTGCTCGTGCCGGCCGTCGCGTCTTCGCCTGTGATTGCGGGCGCAGGATTGCTATGGCGCAAATTCATGCGCAAAACGTTCTGCTTAAGACTTGCATCGGTGCCCGCATCGCGCACCGGCGCGGGCGTGACTATGACCGCTTCGGTCGCGGTCAGGAACAGATTGAAGCCACTGCCGCGCGCGATGAATTTTACTTGGCCGTCCGTCTGTCCCTGATTGGCCTCAAAGCTCAAAGGCAGTTGGCCGTAACGCGACGGTGACGGCAGCGTTCGTGCGCGCGCAGCCGCAGCCGGCGGTTGTGCGCCGTTGTGAGTTGCGCCGACTCTGTGCCGGACGATGAAAGTTGAGCTAAGGAACAGCAGGCCAAAGATGATGAGCGCGCGACGAGGCGGTTGGAACATAACGCGACCTTTCGTTACGTCAGAACCTTGCGATCATTCAGGGAGACTTCATCGGATAGATATCATATACGCGCCGGTCGTTTTTTGTTAACCGCGCTTACGCCCCGCCATGTCGAGGCCGACGGCTGAGACGAGGATTGCACCCTTGATGATGTTCTGCGTGTAGGGCGCGACGTTCTTCAAGGACATGCCGTTGTCCAGACTCGACATGATCAGCGCGCCGACGATTGCGCCGAAGACCGTGCCGCGCCCGCCCATTAGACTCGTCCCGCCGATCACGCACGCTGCAATCGCGTCGAGTTCAAGCAAACCACCCGCATCCGGCGAAGCACTGCCGACGCGCGCCGTGTAGATGATCGAAGCAATGCCGGCGAGCACGCCCATCAGACAGAAGACCGCGAGCAGATGTTTGCGGATACTGATGCCGGAGAGCCGCGCGGCGTCGGGGTTGCCGCCGATGGCGTATAGATAACGGCCGAAGGTCGTGTTTTGGGTCAGGAACGCACCGCCCAACGCGACCGCGAGCAGGATGAGCACTGGGATCGGAATCCCGGCGAACCGACCGGGCGCGATCTCGTAAGAGTTCATCATGTAGATGAACCAGACGACGACGACCGCGGGCAGTACGATGCGCAAGATCGTCGGTACGAGGCCGGGCACGGGTTGACCGTGCCGCCGCCGCGCGCGGTTGCGACTGATCGTCATCCAGACCAGCCCCGCGACGGCCAGCGCCGCCAGTACCCAACCGATTAAGGGGCCGACATAATCTTGGCCGATTGATTTGAACGCCGCCAACCTGATCGGCACAGTCTCGCCGCCCGTCCAGCCGAGGATCACGCCGCGCCACGCGAGCAAGCCGCCGAGCGTGACGATGAAGGCGGGGATGTTGAGATAAGCGACCAGCGTACCCTGTATTGCACCAATGGCAAGCGCGATGGCGATGCCGACCGCGAGCGACGGTAGCAGGCCCCAGCCGTGATCCAGCCCTTGCATGATCGCGGCCCCGCCGCCCGCCAAGCCCACCACCGAGCCGACCGAGAGATCAATCTGCCCAGTTAAGATGATCATCAACATCCCGACCGCGAGCACGCCCGTCACAGAAGTCTGCCGCATCAGGTTCGAAAAGTTGCGCGGCTCAAGGAAGATGCCGTAGGGATGGTCGGCCGTGCGTGTGAAGAATGAGAACGCCAGCCAGATGAGGATGAGCGCGAAGACCATCGTGTAGGCGCGCAAGGTGTCGGTCGGGATGCTGAAGCCGCCGATCTTCGTCTGCGGTGTCACCTCCGCCGCGACGGGTGCAGGCGTCACGTCCGCGTTTGTGAGCGGGCGTTCGACCACAGGCTCGTTAGCTGACTTGCTCATAAACACCTCAATGAAGATGTCAGATGCCGGATGTCAGATGCTAGTGTTTGACTGACATCAGACATCTAGCATCTGACATCTGTTTTTATGCAGCGTGTTGAATGTGC
This sequence comes from Pyrinomonadaceae bacterium, assembly GCA_045807745.1. Taxonomy (GTDB): domain Bacteria; phylum Acidobacteriota; class Blastocatellia; order Pyrinomonadales; family Pyrinomonadaceae; genus QHXQ01. Next base: position 46,191 of record JBJMGT010000037.1, on the reverse strand, counting down.
CCCGTCGCGCAGGCCATGACCTGTTCCGGCGTCGCGCTCGTGCGTGTGAACTCGCCGGTCACGCGCCCCTCGTGCAGCACCATGATGCGATCAGAGAGACCCAACACCTCGGGCAACTCCGACGAGACGAGCACGATGGCGAGACCCGCCTTGGCAAGCCGGTTGATGAGCGCGTAAATCTCCTGCTTCGCGCCGACATCAATGCCGCGCGTCGGCTCGTCCAGAAAGAGCACGCGCGGGTTCGTCAACAACCACTTGGCCAGCACGACCTTCTGTTGGTTGCCGCCGGAGAGCGTCCCCGCAATCGTGAAGACCGAGTTGGCTTTGACGCGCAACTCCTTCATCGAGCGATTGCCGGCCGCCGCTTCCGCGTCCGTGTTCGTCACGAAGCGCCCCGAGATGTGTGGCAGACCCGCGAGCGTCATGTTGTTTAAGATCGTCTGGTCGAGCACGAGGCCAAAGCGTTTGCGATCCTCCGTCACAAACCCAAGCCCGTGCCGAATCGCGTCACGCGGATTGTTGATGCGGGCGCGCTTGCCCTCGATCAAGACCTCGCCGGTCACACGCCCTGCGTGCGCGCCGAAGATCGCCATCAACAGATCGCTCCGGCCCGCACCCATGAGACCTGCGATGCCAAGCACCTCGCCGCGTCGCACCGCGAAGCTCACACGGTTCACCAACAGCTTGCCCGCGACGTTCGGGTCTTCGACCGAGATATTGCGCGCCTCGAACGCCACGTCGCCGTGCGGATGCTCGAACTCCGGAAAGATGTCGCCGACATCCCGGCCCACCATGCGCGCGATCACGGTGCGCTCGTTCAAGTTGCGCATCGCATCCGTGCCGACTGTGCGCCCGTCGCGCAAGACCGTGATGCGGTCGGACATGCGAAACACTTCGTCGAGCTTGTGCGAGATGTAGATCATGCCGACGCCGCGCGCGCGCAGGTCGTTGAGAATGCCGAAGAGCGTTTCGACTTCCGCATCGGTCAACGCGGCGGTCGGCTCGTCTAACACAAGTATGCGCGCTTCGTGCGATAACGCTTTGGCGATCTCGACGAGTTGTTGTTGGCCGATACCAAGTTGACGAATAGGCGTGTGCGGTTCAATCGGCAGGCGTAGCTCGTGCAATAATCCTTGCGCGCGGCGATAAAGCTCCTCCCAGCGTATGACGCCAAAGCGGCGCGGCTCGCGCCCGAGGAAGATGTTCTCGCCGACGGTCATATCCTTGACGAGCGAAAGCTCTTGGAAGATGACTGCGATGCCCGCCGCCTCGGCGTCGCGGATGCCTGTGAAGCGCTGCACCGCGCCGTCGATGCGTATCTCGCCGCCGTAACTGCCGTGCGGGTAGACGCCGCCGAGCACCTTCATCAGCGTGGACTTGCCCGCGCCATTCTCGCCCACTAAGGCGTGGAACTCGCCGCGTTCGAGATCAAACGTCACGCCGTCGAGCGCGCGCACACCCGGAAACGTCTTCGTGATCTCGCGCATCTCCAAAAAGGGCGCGGAAGATGATTGATTCATTGTTTCATTTGTTCATTGATTCATTTGTTCATTGTTTCATTGAACAACTGAGTCAATGAATCAATGAATCAATGAATCAATTCGCTCATTGCTTTGGGCATTTATCCGCCGGGAGGCCCGCGCAGATTTTGTCGAGCGTCTGGTAGCCGTCTTTGACGACGGTGCTGACGAGGTTGTTCCGATCGACGGCGATTGGTTCGAGCAGGAACGCGGGCACTTTCTTGAAGCCGTTGTCGATCGCGTCGTTGGTCTGCACCGCTTCGCCGCGCGCGAGTTTGATGGCCGAGTCAACGGCCGCATTAGCGAGCGGCTGGATCGGTTTATAGATGGTCATCGTCTGCTTGCCCTGCACGATCAGAGTCAATGAAGCGAGGTCGGCGTCTTGCCCTGAGACTAATACTTTACCCGCGAGGTTCTGCCCTTCGAGCGCCTGCACCGCGCCGCGCGCCGTGCCGTCGTTGGCGGCGACCACCGCTTGCACGTTGTTCTGCGCCTGCGTCAGCGCGTTCTCGACAATGTTCAAGGCCGCGCTCGCCTGCCATTCCTTCGCCGGTTGATCGGCCACGATCTTCACGTCGCCGCGCGCGATGGCCGGCTGCAAAATGTTCATCTGCCCGTCGTGCAAAAGCTTCGCGTTGTTGTCCGTCTCCGAGCCTTGCACGATGATGAAGTTGGCGGGCTTCGGTGTGCCGGCGGGCAAGTGTTCGAGCACATAGCGCGCCTGCATCTCGCCGATCTTAACGACCTGATGCGAGACGTATAGGTCAACGTCCGAGTTCTTGATCAAACGGTCGTAACTGATCACAGGCACGCCCTGCCGGTGCGCCGCCTCGACGATCTGCGCGGCGATCTCGCTATTGTGCGGCGCGACGATCAGTACGTCCACCCCTTGCGTCAACAGGTTCTCGGCCTGATTGATCTGCAACTTGTCGTCGCCGTTCGCCACGTCAACCAACACCTGCGCGCCGACCTCCTGCGCGCGCTTCTGCACCAACTCACGGTCACGCTGCCAACGCTCCTCTTTCACCGTGTCCATCGAGAAGCCGATCTTGATGGGGTCGTTCGGCCCCTTCTTGTGCCGCGCCGCCGTGCCGCCGCCGTTCTCGTTACCACCACCGCCGCCGCTCACACACGCCGCGCCGAGCAGCAATGCGCCCAGCAACAACACCAGCCCCGCTCTCCAGTTTCGCATCGATTGTGCTCCTTCGGATATGTGGTCAACCCAGCGCGCGTGCAACGCTTCTCGCAGGGGCGTAGTCGAACGGACGCCGCCCGCTCCGGTGGCCCGACACGCGGCAAGAATGAAACCTAACTCTGTCTGTGGCGCGTTAGCTTATCACAAGGCGCGGTGAAAAAAAGATTGAATTTTCGGGGCGCGGGTGTTAATTTCGCCGCACTGACTAATAACATTCGACATGCCCCCGACCGAGTCGTTGTCTAATTGCCCGGCGCAGCACAAGTGCCGCCAACGTGTGCATTGCTATATCTAACCCGGCTGCTCGCTTGCGCCCGAAGCCGGCCAACAAGTTTCGGTTTGCGCCCTGCCCTTGGCGCGCTTACTCGCTACCTCGTGGAGGATGAGATCATGGGTCACATGCCATTCAATTTGCTTCGCACGCTCGTATGTACACTGCTCTTACTGAGTTGTGCCGTTGTCGCCAACGCCCAATTTAAGGCCGGCGTGCAAGGCACCGTGACCGATCCGGCCGGCGGGGTCGTGCCCGGCGCGACCATCACTCTGACCAGCAAAGAGACCAACAAGACGCAGACCACGACCAGCAGCGACGAAGGCTTCTATCGCTTCGACCAACTCGCGCCCGGCACTTACATGCTCACGGCCGAGAAGACCGGCTTCAAGAAGCAAGAATTGGAAAATGTCGTCATCAATGCCGAGGCGGTGCAAGGCGTCGATCTGCTGCTGACGACGGGTGAAATCTCCGAAGTGGTGACGGTCACGGAACAGACCACGCAAACACTCGAAACCGAAAATGCCAACGTTGACCGCGCGCTTACCACGCGCGAGGTGCGCCAACTGCCGCAAGCCGGGCGCGACCCTTATGAGCTATTGCGGCTGACGCCCGGTGTCCTCGGCGACGGTGCGCGCGGCGGTAGCGGCGGCGCGGTCAATCTGCCGAACACGACGGGGCCAGGCGGCTCGAACAACTCGATCTTTCAGACCGAGAATCAAGTGCAGATCAGCGCGAACGGGCAGCGGCTGTCGAGCAACAACTATCAGATCGACGGCGTGAGCGTAAACAGCTTCAACTGGGGCGGCGCAGCGCTCGTCACACCGAATCAGGAGTCGGTGAAAGAGATACGCATCCTCTCTTCGACCTACTCGGCCGAGGACGGGCGCAATTCGGGCGCGCAAGTGCGGGTCGTCTCGCAGGACGGCACGAATCAATTTCACGGCTCGGCCTTCATCAAATACAACTCGCCGAAGCTGAACGCTTTTAACAAGTACGGCGGCCCCGGCGCGCCGCCGGCCCGCGTCAACGATTACATTCGGCAATTCGGCGGCAGTCTCGGCGGCCCGCTCTACCTGCCGCGCTTCGGCGAGGGCGGCCCCGCGACCATCGGCGGCAAGGATAAATCTTTCTTCTTCCTTTCCTACGAGGGCTTGCGCAACAACTCGAACGGCATTGGTCGCACCTTCGTCGAGACGCCGCAGTTTCGTCAGCTCGTGCAGCAGTTGCGGCCGGGCGGGGTGACGGCGCGCATCTTCGGGACGGCCGGGATTGCACCACGCACCATCAACATATTCGCGCCGAGCTGCGCGGTCTTTGGCAATGATGCGAACCGCTGCCGCGTCGTCAACGGCGGGCTTGACATCGGCTCGTTAACGGGCGCTGTCGGCCAATACGTCAGTATCAACAACCAGCCGACGGGCGGCGGCTTCGACGGCATCCCGGACATTCAGGAAATTCAATTCGCCTTGCCCACACAGAATCGCGGCAACCAATACAATCTCCGGCTCGACTTCACGCCGACTGCGAAAGACGGCTTCACCTTTAGCACTTACATCACGCGGCAGGACAATCTCGGCAGCGACGCGGCGGCGCAAGGCCGGCCCATCGCCGATCTACCCTCCAAACCGCTCAACACTTCGGCGACGATTCTCTACCGGCGCGTCCTCTCGCCGACGCTCTTTAATGAAGCGCGCCTGAACGGGACGCGCTTTAAGAACGATCAGCAAAAGGATGCCAGTAACACGAATTTCGGTATCCCCCGCGTCGAGGTTGAAGGGCTGCCGTTCAGCCGGATCAGATTCGGTGCTGACCGCAGCGAGAATACGCCGGCCATCCTCGCCCAGAACATTTTCGAGTTCAGCGACACGTTGAGCAAGATCCGCGGCAACCACGCGCTCAAGTTCGGCGCGGTCTGGCGCAACGAACAGGACAATAGCGACGCGTCCGGCGGCTCGCGCCCCATCTATTCGTTCTCCGGGCTGTTCAATCTAGCCAACGACGCACCGATCTTCGAGGGCGTCAATGCAGACCCGCGCACGGGGCTGCCGGCGGACGCGCGCCGCTACTTCCGCACGAACTACTATGCCGGGTTTGCGCAGGACGACTGGAAAGCGCGCCCCAATCTCTCGCTCAATGTCGGCCTGCGCTACGAATACTTCGCGCCGCTCAGGGAAAAGCAGGGCCGGCTGAGCAACCTCTTCTTCGGCTCGCAGGGCTTGGCGAACTCGCAAGTGCGCGCCGTGGACCGACTCTTCAAACCCGACCGCAACAACTTCGCGCCGCGCCTCGGGTTCGCTTACAGTCCGAAGTTCAGACCGCTCGGCGACTTCGTCAAGGAGAACAGCACGGTGGTGCGCGGCGGCTTCGGCATTGCGTATAACCGCATCCCCGTCGCCCCGCTCGCAAACGTGCGCGGCAACCCGCCGTTCTTCGCGCGTTACAACATCTGCTGCGGCACTTCGACGCAGGACTTCAGCACGCCCTTTGCCGGCGGGCAGATTCTCTATGCGCTCGGCAGCAGCAACTCTGTCACCAGCTATCCGCGCAATCCCGCGCTCGGGCAGGGCATCAACCCGACGACCGGCGCGCCCAACAGCGGTGCGGTCGAAATCTACGGCGCGCCGCAGGACTTGCCGAATCCTTATGTCTATACCTACTCGCTAGAAGTGCAACAGGAGTTGCCCGCGAAGCTGACGGCGACCATCGGCTATCAAGGCAGCGCAGGCCACAAGCTGATCCGCCTCGTGAATCAGAACTTCCTGTTCGCGAACAACCCCTCGTTCTTCGCCGTCTATTTCACGACGCCGGACGTGAACTCAAACTACAACGCGCTCAACGCCAATCTCTCGCGCCGCTTCGCGCGCGGCTTGCAGTTCCAAGCGAACTACCGCTTCAGCAAGAGCATTGATCAACTCTCTTACGAGGGCCCCGGCTTCGTCACGAATCAAACGTATCCGCAGGACAACCGCACCGAGCGCGGCCCGTCGGATTTCGACGTGAAGCACTACTTCAACATGTCGGGTCTCTACGAGCTACCGTTCTTCCACGAGCGCAAAGACGCTGTCGGCAAACTGCTCGGCGGCTTCCAACTCACCGGCATCATGACCTATCGCACCGGCTTTCCGTTTACGCCTGTCGTCGGCGGCTGCACCAGCACGCCGGGCGGGCCAGCGCTCTGTCCCGTGCGCCCGCAAGGCTACAAAGGCCCGACCCACATCGACACGTCCAACAACGCGTTCATCACGGGCAGCAACTTCCCCGGCGGCGGCGCGCCCTTTTTCACCGTCTTCGAGCAGGCCAACAACACGATTGCGCCGCCCGGCATCGGGCGCAATTCGTTCCGCGGCCCGAAGTACTTCAACGTGGACATGAGCATCGTGAAGGCGACGGGCTTGCCGGGCTTCCTCGGTGAAGCGGCCAATCTTGAGTTGCGCGCGAACTTCTTCAACGTCTTCAACAAACTCAATCTCGCGCCGTTCGCCTTTGGCAGCGACGCCACCACCATCGGCTTCTTCGATCCGCGCGGGCCGAACGACGTGGGCGTGTTGACCAACAACCCCAGATTTGGGAAAGCGACGTCGGGCCTCTCCGGGCGCGTCGTCGAGTTGCAAGCGCGTTTCCGGTTCTAGGTCAGTAACACGAGCGAAGTAACACAGAGGGCACGGAGAGATTCAACTTTCCGTGCCCTCTGTGTCTCTATTCTGTTCGCAGCAAAGAGAAAACGCCTAAAGGCGATACTCCAAACTTAAGGGCGGGGGCGTTTCGGCCGGCGCGGCATCCGGGTTTTCGCTCTCGTCTTCGTCGCGCCGTTGCGCTTTACGCTCCGCTTCCAATCGTTTGAAGATAGCCAACTCGCGCTCTGCTTCATCCTTGCGCTTCAGGCGCGAGAGCGCGATGAATTGCTGGTAGTGGACGCCCGCGTTGTGCGGCTTGAGCTGCGCGCCGCGTTGGAGGAAAGGCAGAGCTTCGTCGTAGCGGCGCGTTTTGACGAGCAGGCGACCGAGATCGTAGTAGGCGTAAAAATGTCTGTCGCTGAGCGTCGTCGCGCGCCGCAACAGTTGCTCCGCCTCCGAGTCGTTGCCACGTGCACTGACGATGAAGCCGAGTTGCGCGAGCGTGTCCACGTTGTCTGGTTGCAGCGCGAGCGATTTACGAAAAGATGTTTCGGCCACCTCATACGCGCCCCGGCCGCGCGCGGCGATGCCGACGAAATAATAGGCTTCGGGTTTATCCGGGAAGCGCTCGGCGGCGCGCTGAAAGACCGTGAAGGCTTGGTCGTATTGCACGAGCAGCATCAAGACGCCGCCCAGCCGCACGTAGTAGACCAGCTTGGTCGCGTCTTGCGTCAACGCTCGCTCGTAAAATTCCGCCGCGCCTTCATAGCGCCGCTGCTTGCGCAACTCTTCGCCGATCATGAAGTTTGCGTCCGCGAAATCAGGGCGCGCCGCCAAGGCCCGCTGCCAGCAAGCCACCGCTGCCTCGCTCTGCCCCCGCGCCGCGTATTGCACGCCGAGATTAAATAAAACCTGCGGATGCTCAGGCGCGTCGCGCAGCACATCTTCGAGCGTGCGTACCGCCTCGTCCCCGCGCCCCGTGCGCGCCAGCAACACGCCGAGGTTGGCGCGCGCCGCGACGTGCTTAGGGTTCAGCCGCAACGCCGTGCGCAACTCAAGCTCCGCTGCCGCCGCGCGCCCGCGTTGATCGAGCAACGCGCCGAGTAGACTGTGCGCGTCCGGATTGGCGGGCGCGACCACGATGGCACGGCGGAGCAGCGGCTCGGCCTCGTCGAGCCGGCCCGCTTGCAAAGCCGCGATGGCGCGTGTGAGCAAAGCGCCCACGTCTTCAGCCGCCGCGTTGTTATGCCCCGCGCCGCGCGTTGTACGACGTTGCGTCTGAGCGGGCACGGACACAGAGACCACGAGCGATAGGCCGGCAAGACAGGCAGAAGCGATGAGCCACGACACCGCACGAGGCAACTCGAAGCAGAACTGTCGCTGCTTGCTTTCCTTCGTGTTGCTTCCTGTGCTTTCGTGGCTCATGCCTGTTTGTATCCCGTGCGCAAAGTCGTTCCGATTTTAATTCTGCCCGCCATCGCGCCAGAGGGTGTATTATACTCGCACCGTTCACGCCATACAGCGAAGGAGATCGAAGGATGAAGCTTGCGCGACCTTTGTGTCTGCTTTTAACGCTCGTACTGCTTATCACAACGTGCCCCGCTGTCGCGCAGACCCGGCGCGCGCCCCGCACGGCTCAAGCGGGCATCGAGCAACGCATCAATGCCCTCGTCGCGCGCATGACGCTCGCGGAAAAGTTGGGCCAACTACAACAGCTCGACGGCGAGGGGAACGGTAACTTCCGACCTGAGCACGTCGAACTGGTGCGCAAAGGTCTGCTCGGCTCGACGCTGAATGTGCGCGGCGTCGCGCGCACAAACGAGTTGCAGCGCGTTGCGGTCAACGAATCGCGTTTGAAAATCCCTCTAATCTTCGGTTTCGACGTGATTCATGGCTATCGCACAATCTTCCCCGTGCCGCTCGGCGAAGCGAGCAGTTGGGACCCGGCGGCGGCCGAGCGCTCGGCTGCAATCGCGGCCGCCGAGGCGCGTGCGGCCGGCGTGCATTGGACGTTTGCGCCGATGCTCGACATCGCGCGCGACCCGCGTTGGGGGCGCATCGTTGAAGGCGCAGGCGAAGACCCGTACCTCGGCGCAGTGCTGGGCCGCGCGCGCGTGCGCGGCTTTCAGGGCGCGAACTACAGCGCGCCTGATCGCATCGTCGCCTGCGCCAAGCACTGGGTCGCCTACGGTGCGACCGAAGGCGGGCGCGATTACAACACTACGGACGTGTCCGAGCGCCAATTGCGCGAGACTTACTTCCCGCCGTTCAAGGCCGCAGTCGATGCGGGCGTCGGCACGTTCATGAGCGCATTCAACGATCTCGATGGCGTGCCGTCAACCGCGAATCCCTTCACGTTGACGAAAGTGCTGCGCGGCGAGTGGGGCTTTGACGGCTTCGTCGTCAGCGATTACACGGCCGTGGATGAGTTGCTCAGACACGGCATTGCGGCCGACGGCGCGGAGGCGGCGCAACTCGCTTTAAATGCCGGCGTCGAGATGGAGATGGTCAGCCGTCTCTATAATCAGCACGGCGCGCAGTTGCTTAAAGAGCGCAAGCTCTCGATGGCGACGATTGATGAAGCAGTGCGCCGCATCCTGCGCATCAAATTTCGGCTCGGACTATTCGAGCATCCTTACGCCGACGAGGCGCGCGAACGCACGGAGATTTTCAGCGCCGCGCATCGTGCCGCCGCGCGCGAGCTTGCGGCTCGCGCGCTCGTGCTCTTGAAGAATGAACGTGAGGTGTTGCCGCTCAGCGCCTCCGCGCGCTCAATCGCCGTCATCGGCCCGCTCGCCGATGATCCGAAAGCGCCGGTCGGCTCTTGGGCCGGCGACGGGCGCGTGGAGGATACAGTCAGTCTGCTCGCCGGCATCAAGGCGAAGGTCGCGCCGCAGACGCGCGTGCTGTATGCGAAGGGCGTCGCAATTGAAGGGCGCGGCATCACCGGCAACTATGACGACGCGCCGCCCGCCGCCACCAACGCCGGTGGCACGAACGTCTTGGCCGCGCCCGACGCAGCCGCCGCGCGCCTAGCGACCACGCCGACCGCGCCCGACTCAATCGCCGAGGCCGTGCGTGTCGCGCGCCAAGCCGATGTCGTCGTCATCGCCGTGGGCGAGACGGCGGAGATGAGCGGTGAAGCGTCGGCGCGCTCATCGCTCGATCTACCGGGCCGCCAACTGGAGTTGATTCAGGCAATTCACCAGACGGGCAAGCCTTACGTCGTCGTGCTGATGAACGGGCGACCGCTGACGATCAACTGGCTCGCAGAGAACTCGCCCGCGATTCTTGAGACGTGGTTCGCGGGCACGGAGGCCGGCAATGCTATTGCCGATGTGCTCTTCGGCGATGTGAACCCCGGCGGCAAGCTGCCCGTCACATTCCCGCGCGTCGTCGGGCAAGTGCCCATCTATTACAACCATAAGAACACGGGCCGCCCGCCCGATCCGAATAACAAGTACTCATCGAAATATCTGGACGTGCCGTGGACGCCGCTCTACCCGTTCGGCTACGGGTTGAGCTACACACAGTTTCAATTCTCGGCCTTGCAGTTGAACGCGCAGCGGATTCCTGTGAATGGGCACTTGACCGTCAGCGTCGAGGTCGCGAACACGGGGCGACGTGCGGGCGATGAGGTCGTGCAATTGTATATACACGACGTGGCGGCGAGCGTGACGCGCCCCGTCCGCGAGTTGAAAGGCTTTGAGCGCATCACACTGCAACCGGGCGAACGGCGGCGCGTCTCTTTCACGCTCGGGCCGGAACAACTCGGTTTCTACAATCGTGCGCTGCGCTATGTGGTCGAGCCGGGCAAGTTTCAAATCTTCGTCAGCACTAGCTCGGTGGACGGGCTGGAAGGGAGCTTTGAAGTGGTCGCGCGATAGCGGGCTTAATCCTTTCTGACTTGAGTGGCTAGGTTTGGTGCAACTCACCGCAGAGACGCAGAGTACGCAGAGGGGGCGCAGAGAGTTGATCTTTGCTCTGCGCTATCTCCGCGCTCTCTGCGTCTCTGCGGTGAAGCTCAACGCACGGCACACTCAAGCTCGATCTAAACTGCACTTGTTACATCACACCGTTACATTTTTCTTAATCGTCCTTTTTTTCACGCCCGCCAGTCCGCCCGCTGTCCAAGCAACAACGCCGACTACTGCGCGCCTGTCCGTGGCGGACGAAGCGCTCCTCGAAGACCTCGAACACCGTTCGTTCCTTTACTTCTGGGAGCACGCCGACCCGCAAACCGGTCTCGTCCTCGACCGCGCACACACCAACGGGCAGCCACACAACGAGCAAGAGCCGAGCTATCACATCGCCAGCAGCGCCGCGACCGGCTTCGGTCTGACCGCGCTCTGCATCGCCGCCGATCATCGTTGGGTTACGCGGGTCGAAGCGCGTCAGCGCGTGCGCACAACTTTACATTTCTTCGCCGCGCGCGCGACCGAGGAACACGGCTGGTTCTATCACTGGCTGGATCAGCCGACGGGCGCGCGGCGCTGGCGGAGCGAGGTCTCCTCCATCGACACGGCGCTGCTGCTCGCCGGTGTCCTGACCGCGCGCCAGTGCTTTCGTGAAGACAGAGAGATCGTGCGGCTCGCAACACGGATTTACGAGCGCGTCGATTTCCAGTGGATGCTCGCCGGTCATCCCACCTTGCTCTCGCATGGCTGGCGACCGGAAGAAGGTTTCCTTAAATCGCGCTGGGATACATACAGCGAACACCTCATCCTGCAACTGCTCGCCATCGGTTCACCCGCACACGCGATCACGCCGCTTGCGTGGCGCGCTTGGCAGCGTCAGCGCATCACCTACGCCGGTTACACATACATCACCGGCGGCCCGCTCTTCGTCTTTCAATACTCGCATGCCTACGTAGACTTTCGCGGCCGGCGCGAAAGCTGGTATCCCTTTACAGACTATTTCGCCAACTCCATCGCCGCCACACGCGCGCACCGGCAGTTCTGTCTCGACCTCGCGCGCGAGTTTCCCGGTTACAGCGAAAACGTCTGGGGCATCTCAGCTTCGGATAGTGCGAAAGGTTATCTGGCGTGGGGCGGGCCGCCGCGCGACCCGGCGATTGACGGCACGGTCGTGCCTTACGCCGCGGCCGGCTCGCTGATGTTTACGCCCGACATCGCACTGCCCGCCGTCCGCACGATGCGCGAAAAGTTTGGCGCGCGGATTTACGGTCGCTACGGCTTCGCCGATGCGTTCAATCCCAACAACGGCTGGGTTGACCCGGACGTGATCGGGATCGATCTCGGCATTACGCTCTTGAGCGCTGAGAATTTGCGCACGGGCAACGTCTGGCGCTGGTTTATGGCGAACAGAGAGATACCGCGCGCATTGCAGCGCGCCGGTTTGCAGCCCTACCGATCACCATACATCAGAGTGCGGGGTTAGCCAGAAACATCTGGGCGGGCAGGCGCTTGTTCGTGCCGGGCAAGCGCAGACAACGTTTGAGCACGAAATCGAAGAGGAGCGGATTGAAGCCGTAAATCTCGCGTAAATGTGCGCGCTCTTCGGCCTCAATGTAGCCGGCTTGTAAGAGCGGCTTCGTCCTGATGAGGATATTGATCGCGGGCAGCGGGTAGTCGCTGCCGTTCACGAGCCGCGCGTGCAGGTCTGTGCGCTCGATGACGGTCTTGAGCGGCACGCCGATGCGGTTGAACTGCGTCATCGCGGAGATGTCGCCAAAGACCAAACCGTCGTAACGCTTGTCGTCCATCAGACGCAGGAACAGATCGAAGTTGTGCATGCGCTTGCGCGCCGGGTCGTCCAAGTCTTCGTTATAGCCCAGCCCCGCGCAGTGTGCGACGATAGTCTTGACGCCGTGATCTAGCGCCCGGCGCAACAGCAACGGATTGCCGAGCCGTTGATCCTCTTCCGCCTCGACCGCCTTCTCCTCGCCGCCATGACTGAGCAGCACGAGATTCAACTCTTTCATCCGTCGATAAAACGGATCACAGTGTTCATCCGATGGATCAATGCCCATCGCGTTCGGCAGCCACTTGACCATGCGCCCGCCGCGCCCGGCCCACCGTGTTAATTCCGCGAGCACATCGGGGCGATAAGGGTTGACGGAGATGACCGGCTCGAACAAGTCTGGATGCGCGGCGGCGAGCGCGAAGACGTATTCGTTCGGCACGTAGAACTCGGTCTTCGCCAAGTTGACCGTACCGTCGCGGTTGTAATTTTTGTCGAACGCAAGCAGGCGATATTTGCCGTGGCCCTCGATGTGCGCGATGAGCCGGACGAGCCGCGCGGCGAACTCGGCGTCCGCGTGCGCCATATCCTCGACGCCGGCCGCGCTCAGATAGACAGCGAACTTGATGCGATGAAAGGGATGCCGCCACGTGCGCATCTTCGGATGGGCGTGATTGTTGGTCTCATCCGTGCCGATGCCGGCGATGTGCGTGTGATAGTCAACAAGCTGCGCCGGCTCGACATCCGCAAAGGCCCACTTGACGAGATCGGCCGCTTTAGCACTCAGCCGATCTTGCAACTCTTCCGGCCGGTGCGTGAATGCCCCACCGACGTGCTTCAACAGGCACATGCTACAACCTCACGTGTGTTAGCGGCGCTGTGCGCCGGGGATTGCGCGCGCGATAAAAACAGCCGTGGTGCGCGCTGGGACGGTGAACGTGCCCGTGTTCGTGTTAAAGCTGCTCGTCCGGACTACTGCGTCGTTAGAGCGGACTTGGATAGGATGGAGCGTCAGAAACTTGTGCGCGAACGCTGCGTCGGTAAAGGTCAACGCTTCGGGCGCGGCATTAAACAGGACGACGATCAGATCATAGTCCACGTCGAGATCGTGCCCCATCGTATCACTGATCGACATGACGATCAGCCCCGGCGTCTGCTGTGGGCCGGTGTTATAAAACTTGACGCGCGCGTTGATGTCGGCAGCGCTCGTCAATCGGAACAGGCGCGAGCTTTTGCGTATGCGCAGCAACTCGCGGAAGTGCGCGCCCGTCTGCATGATGTCTGCACGGGCGGGTTTGAGTTTCGGATCGGCGAGCAGGGGCGCGACGACGGGCCAGCGTTCGCCATTGTCGGCCTTTGGCGGCAACCCGACGCCCAAATTATTTGTCGCGTATGTGAAGTCGAGCCGGTTGAACCAGTCGCCAGAGTTGTAGCTGTTGTGGTCGAGCGACTTGGAGCGCAGCATCTCCTCGCCCGCGTGAAAGAACGGGATGCCCTGCCCCAAGGCGACGAGATCGAGCGCGAGGTTTTGCATCCGCACGCGCTCACTCATCTTCGTCGCGCGCGGCGCACGCAGCGCGTTGAAATCGTAGAGCGTGTAGTCGTCGTGCGCCTCTGCGTAGTTGATGTCCTCCTGCGGGTCGGCCGTGTAACCGGCGGGCTGACCACCGTAATCCATCTGCGCGCCCGTGACGAGTTTGCCGGTGTGATCCATGAAGCGATAGGCGCTTAAATTCCCCGCCAAGCCGACACGCAGCCAATCCATGTAACGCAGTAGCTTCTCTTTCTGCGCATCGAGCGTGGCCTCGGCCGTGCCGTTGGGCGCGAGATAGAGACCGCTGACAAAGCCCTGCTCTTGGAGCGGGCCGAACTGCCCGCCGCGCACGGCGTCGCGCAAGCGATCATTGAAAGTGCCGATGCCTGTCCCGGCTAAATTAAGTTGGGTCGCATTGCGCCCGCGCGCGTTATTGGCCACCTCGCCGAAATTCCAGCCCTCGCCGTAGAGATAAATCTTCGGGCCGTCCACACCATCGCGCGCGGGCGTCAGAGCGCGCAAGGCGTCGCGTATCTTAATCATGTTTGCGACCATGTGGTGGCCCATCAAGTCGAAGCGGAAGCCGTCCACCTTGTAAGCGCGCGCCCACGTAACGACGGAATCCACCATTAATTTCTCCATCATCGCGTGCTCGGACGCGGTGTTCCGGCAACACGTACTCGTCTCGATCTCGCCGTCGAGGTTGAGCCGGTAGTAATAACCGGGCACGATCTTATCGAGCACCGAGCGCGCGTCTTGCCCGCTCGCGGTCGTGTGGTTGTAGACTACGTCCATAACGACGCGCAGACCTGTGTCGCTCAAGCCTTTGACCATTGCGCGGAACTCGCGTATGCGCGCAACGCCGTCCGCGTTCGTCGCGTAGCTGCCTTCGGGCACGGTGTAGTGATAAGGCTCATAGCCCCAGTTGAAGCCGTCCTCGTCGCGTAGCGCAGAGACTATGTCCTGCTGCCGCTCGGAGTCGGGCAGATACTTGCTCAACTCCGCCGGGTCGGCTTCCCTGCGCACAGACTTGTTCTCATTAACAGTTGCGATGTCGAAGACGGGCAACAGGTGTACGTGCGTGAGACCGGCCTCGGCGAGCGCACGCAGGTGCTTCATGCCGTTCGAGGCTTGATCGGTGAAAGCGAGGTACGTGCCGCGATGCGCGGGCGGGACGGTCTGATCGTTGATGCTGAAATCGCGCAGGTGCAGTTCATACAGCACGATGTCTTCCGGTGCGGCGAGCGGCGGTTTGCGCAGAGCGTCCCAACCCGCAGGTTTGAGATTCGGCGCATCGAGATTGACGATCTGGCTGCGCTGGCTGTTGGTCGAAAGACTGAGCGAGTACGGATCGGTGACGAGGTTTTGCTCAATGTGGCTGGTCGCGGGGACGAAGACGTTGACCTCGTAGAGATAGAACTTATTCAACCACGTGCCATCGCCCACCGCACTCCAGATGCCCGCAGCCGCGTCGTGCTGCATCGGTACGACCGTGCTCTTTGTCTCCGGTCGCGCGTCGGCGAACAGATGCAGGCGCACAGACTGCGCGGTTGGAGCCCACACCTGCAACACCGGCACGGCCCCGCGGTCGCCACGCCAGCCGACGCCGAGCGGGCCCGAATACGTGTAGAGATCATCAAGCACACCGGGCAGTTGCAGCGAAGTCGCATCGAGCAGTTGCCCGCTTGCGTCCGTCGCAGTGAGCGCGATCTGCCCCTGTAAGATCGCGGGTACTTTCGGCAAGTCCGCTGGCGCGAGCTTCAACGCGGCGAAACCGGCCAAGTGCGGAAACTTCGCGCGCAACGCGGGCGATAAGCCGGCGGGGTCATACCTTAAAGCGATTGACTGACCGCCGCTGATGCCGTTCGGCGTCAATTGCAGCGCGCCCGCTGGGTCAAAGAACAGTCGATAAGCATTGGCCGCGCCGCCCGCGCCCGGCCACGCAATCGTGTCGCGCGTCAGCCAGTGCGCGCGCGCCTGCTTAAGATTACTGTGCTGCACGGCGGCCGGCGGCTGCGCATGCGCCACAGTCGCAAGCAGCAGATAGAACGGCAGCGCAAGGGACGCTGCCGCCAGCAAGCGAATCTTCTTACTTATCATTTTGTCGCGCTCATGCGACGAGGAGAGTCTTTGTGCGCGCGCGATGCAAGCGTGCACGTCGCACAGTCTCTACCGCTCATCGATCAGACCCGTGCTCGGCACAGGTTGGGCTGAGCCTTGCGGAATGAAAGGCTCGTGCTCGTCGCCCGCGATCACGGCGCGTTGCGGCACGTCGCCTACGTCGCGCACCACTGTCACAAGTGCCGCCGCGACGAGCAGACATGCGCCGCCGAGCATGACGACGTAGAGCGGATTGTTGTTGAAGACGTGGCGGACGAGCGGCTGGAAGGTGAGCGACGCGATGATCTCCGGGATGACGATGAAGAAGTTGAAGATGCCCATGTAGACGCCCATGCGCGCGGGCGGCAGTGCGCCCGACAAAATCGCATAAGGCATCGACAGGATCGAAGCCCACGCGATGCCGACGCCGACCATTGTCAACAAGAGCATCCACTTGTCGTGAATCACATAGGTCGAGAGCAGCCCCAGCCCACCGCAAATGAGCGCGGCGGCATGCACGGTCTTGCGGCTCGTCGCGGCCGCTACCTTCGGCAGCAGGAACGCGACGACGAAGCAGACGAGCGAGTAGACCGCGAACGCGATGCCGCCCCATTCCGTGCCGCGATCAAAGAGCGGCGACTTATCATTCGGCGCGCCAAAGACGTGATAGGCAGTCGTCAAGCCAAAGAACATCCACATGCAGAACAGACCGAGCCACGTAAAAATCTGCACGATGGCCAGTTGCTTCATTGTCGTCGGCATGTGGCGGATCGCCTCGAAGATTTCGCTCAAGCCCGCGCTCACACCGCGCTTCTGCGCGCGCATGCGCTCAAACTCTGCCATGTTGTCGGGCGGATATTCCTTCGAGGTGAAGACCGTCCACAGCACCGCGCCTAAGAATGCGACCGAGCCGATCTTGAAAGCGTAGAGCACCGTCAGCGGGATGCCGCTCGCAGTGCGGCCGACGACGCCCGCGCGTTGAAACAGATACGGCAGCGCGTTAGCGAGCGTCGCGCCGATGCCGATGAAGAACGACTGCATGACAAACCCGGCCGTGCGTTGCTCGACGTTCAACTTGTCGGCGACGAACGCGCGAAACGGCTCCATGCTGATGTTGATGCTCGCGTCGAGAATCCACAACAACCCGGCCGCCATCCAGAGCGCGCCTGAGTCAGGCATGAAGAAGAGTGCGATGCTAGATAGAATTGCGCCGACGAGGAAATAGGGGCGGCGACGACCAAGGCGATTCCACGTCCGGTCGCTCATCGAGCCGATGAGCGGCTGCACGAGCAGACCCGTGACGGGGCCGGCGAGCCAGAGGATCGGTATCTGATCTGGATTCGCGCCGAGCTTGGTGTAGATGGCGCTCATGTTGGCGAGCTGCAAGCCCCAGCCGAACTGTATGCCGAGAAAGCCAAAGCTCATGTTCCAGATTTGCCAGAAGCTCAGACGTGGTTTTTGCATCGCGTTTGCTCCTTCAGAAGCTATCAGCTAAAAGCTAACACTCATCGCGCATAGATATTAATGTCTTCAACAATCACGTTGCGATCAAGTGCGAGCACGTACAGAAGCGTGCGCGCCATGTTACGAACGTGGACGAAGCCGGGGCGGGGTTCGTCGTCCGCGCCGATGTGCTCTACGTCCACGAGACCGGGGCAGAAGTTGAAGACGCGTATGTTCGCGCCGGTCTTGCGCGCGTGGTCGCGCAGGGCTTCGGCGTAGCCGAGCAAGCCCCACTTCGACGCACAATAGGCGGGCACGTCTGCGTAGCCGTGCTTGCCCGCCTGTGACGAGATGTTGACCACATCGCCGAAATCTTCGCGCAGCATATAGGGGAGCGCCGCGCGCACAAGCCACATCGCGCCGCGCAGGTTTGTCTCCAACACCTTGTCCCAACCTGCGTCTGTGATCGCTTCAACCGTTTCCGGCACGGCTAGGCCAGAGTTGTTGATTAACAGATCAATCGTGCCGAAGCGTTCCGCTATCTGGTGCACGAGCGTTTCGGTCTGCGTGAGATCGCGTATGTCGAACGGGCATGGAAAGACACGCTCTGTGCCGGCCTGTTTGTTCAACTCAGCGGCTGTGCGTTGCAACACGTCCGCGCGCCGCGATGCGAGCACGACGGCGCGGGCACCCGACGCCGTCAAAGCCTCGGCGAACGCGCGCCCGATCCCCGTGCCACCGCCCGTGATGATGGCGACCTGTTCGTTCAGGGGTTTGCTGCGCAGAGCCATATCGTTTGTCGTCGTCATCTTGCAACTTCAGCGTGCCAGCACGGCCGTGTAAATGCCGGCAGAGCGCGCCGGCAGCGAAAGCTTGACCTTGCCGCCTTTGACCGGCACTTGCTTATTCGCATCGGCATGGTCCGCGAGATGATTGATGAGGCGCGCACCGTCATCATTGATGCCCGCAGGTGTTACGTCGAACTCGAAAGCCGCAGGTTGCGCGTCGTTGTTGAAGGCGACGATGACTGCGCTGCGTGCGGTCTTGCGCGCATAGGCCCATTGCTGGTCGGCGACGTAGAGGTTGACGAGTGTGCCGCGCCGGAGCGGTTCGAGTTCGCGGCGCAAGCGACCCAAGAGCCGCAGGTGTTCGACGGCTTCGCGCTCTTCGGGCGTGCGCCCGCCCGACTCGAAGGCATTATGCGCGTCGCCGGGGAAGCCGCCGGGAAAGTCGCGGCGGTTGTCCGGGTCGTTCGCGCCGGGCATGGCGATCTCGTCGCCGTAGTAGAGTTGCGGCGTGCCGCGCATGGTCATGACGAGCGTCTCGGCGAGCTTCAGCCCGGTGACGGTCGCACCCTGCTCGCTCATGAAGCGCCCCATGTCGTGATTGCCGATGAGCGGCAGGAGCACGGACGCATTTGGGTACGCATGATCGTAGCTGATGATCTGTGCCAGCTCACGCACAGGTCGCCCTTGCGCGAACGCGCGGCGCAGAGGGTAGAGCAGCGGGAAGTCGAACAGCGTATCGAGACCTGTATCGACGCCGTCGAAGCGCGCGCGCCCGCCCTGATAAAACGTGGTGTGCCCGATGTCGCCGTCCAAGACTTCGCCGACGACGTTGACGTGTGGATATTCGCGTTTGATCGCGTCCGTCCATTGTCGCCAGAAAGCGTTGGGGACGTACTGCCACGTGTCCTGCCGGATGCCGTCAACGCCGGTCATGCTGAGCCACCAGAGCGTGTTTTGAATCTCGTAGCGCGCGGTTTCAGGGTCGGACTGATTCATGTCCGGGAGAATATCTATGAACCAGCCGTCGAGTACGTTGCGCTTTACATCGGGCAGCGCGTGCGGGTCGTGCAGCACCCACGTCTGGAACGTGTTGACGAGATGGTGGGCCTGCGTGCCGTTGTACCACGTGGGCGTTGGCGTGTCCTCGACGTTCCAAGGGTGATAGGGGCCTGTGTGATTGGCGACCTGATCCTGTATGACCTTGAGGCCGGCGCGATGCGCTTCATCGACTAAGCGGCGCAAGTCCGACATCGTGCCGAAGTGCTCTTCGACGCCGTAGAAATCGACCGCGCCGTAGCCGTGATAATCGGTGATCGGCTGGCGCGGCCCGTTCGGCTCGTCTGGGTAACGCTCGTGCTCGTTCAGATGGTTGACGTTGTCGTACCACGGCGTGAGCCAGACGGCGGTGACGCCGATCTCTTTCAAGTAAGGCAGGTGCTTGATGATGCCTTGGAAGTCGCCGCCGTGATAGTAACGCGGGCGGCTGCGATCATAGAGACCGCGCGACACTTCCGGATCGTCGTTCGACGGATCGCCGTCGCTGAAGCGGTCGGTCATGATCAGATAGACCACATCATCGGTCGTGAAGCCTTGAAAGCGGCCTGCGCGTGGGAGCACAGGCGTAATCTCAAACGGCGCTTCCGTGACGCCGTGCGCGGTCGTCAGCCGCAGCTTACGCACGCCGGGGCGGGCCTGCGGCGCAATCGTCACGTCGGCGAACAGATAAGTGCCGGCGTCGTTGACCCGCACGCGACTGGCACTCAGGCCCGCGCCGAGGGCTTCGACGCGCGCGCCCGTCAGGTTGCTGCCACGGATCAGCACACGCACAGGGTTGATCGAGTGCCCAGCCCACCAGTTCGGTGGTTCGACCTTTGTGACGGCGGGCGCACCTTGCGCGGCGGCGGAGAGGGCAGCGGCGAGGAGCAAGGCGAGCAGTAGGGCCGTGTGTGTTGCGCGGCGTGTGGTGTTCGTGGTCATTGAAGTTTGTTGTGTGCTCGCGGTTAAATTCATAGCAAGTTATTTTTCACCACCGCAGACACAGAGAGAAGTATGAAGGCAGAACGATGAACGATGAACTAAAAAGCAGTTGTCCTTTATTCATCGTTCATCGTTCTGCCTTCATCGTTTCCTCTGTGTCTGCGGTGGTGAATCATCCCGCGCCTAAGACTCAAGCTGAATGATTACTTAGCAGCGTCCGCCTTGTCCGCGCCGACTTCAACTGCAAGGTTGCGCCCATACAGTTCAGATAAATCTTTCAGCCGGGCGCGCACCTTCGCGGTCAGGGCCTTTTTCTTGTAGCGCCAGCCCCAGTTGCCGTTGGTGCTGTTGGGCAGGTTCATGCGCGCCTCCGTGCCGCAGCCGAGCACGTCCTGCAAGGGCACGATGGCTGTATTGGCGACCGACGCCAGCACTGTGCGGATGAAGTCCCAGTGAATCTCGCGGCCCTGCGTGTGCAGATACTTGAGACAGAAATTGCGTTCGCGCTCGATCTGTTCGGCCGTGCGTGTAGAGCCTGCGCCCGCTGCGGAGTTGAACCAGCCGACGGTCGTGTCGTTGTCGTGCGTCCCCGTGTAGGCGACGAGGTTCGGGTGATAGTTGTGCGGTAGGTCGATGTTTTTGGTGTCGCCGCCAAAAGCGAATTGGAGGATGCGCATGCCGGGAAAACCGCAGTCGTCGCGCAAAGCTTCCACGTCCGGCGTGATGACGCCGAGGTCTTCGGCGATGATTGGCAGATCGCCGAGCGCGTCTTTGATCGCCGTGAATAACTCGCGCCCCGGCGCTTCGACCCAACGACCGCGCTCCGCCGTCTTGTCGCCGCCCGGTATCTCCCAACTGGCCGCGAAGCCGCGAAAGTGATCGATGCGCAATATATCAAACTCGTGGAGCAAGGCGCTGATGCGCTCGATCCACCAGCGAAAGCCTTCGGCGCGCATGCGCGCCCAATCGTAGAGCGGGTTGCCCCACAGTTGGCCCGTTTGACTGAAGTAGTCGGGCGGGACACCGGCGACGACTTGCGGGCTGCCGTCTTTAGTCAACTTGAACAAGTGCTTGTTGACCCACACGTCCGCCGAATCGTGCGCGACGAAGATCGGGATGTCGCCGACGATCTGTATGCGCCGTTCGTTGGCGTAAGCCTTGAGCGCCGCCCACTGTTTGAAGAACAGAAACTGCCAGAACTTGCGCGCCTCGATCTTCTCGCTCAGGTGTGCGCGCGCGGCTTGGAGTGCGCCCGCGTCGCGCGCGACCATCGGCTGCTCCCACTTGTACCAAGCCGCACCGCCGCGCACGTCCTTCATCGCGCGAAAGAGCGCGTAGTCGTCGAGCCAAGCGGCCGCATGTTGACAGAACGCGTCGAACTCGGTGCGTGAGTCCGTATCAGTCGTCTGTTTGAAATTTTCAAACGCGCGCCAGAGCAGTTTGTGTTTGTATTCAATGACGGGGCCGTAATCGATGCGCTCGGCTGTTGCCGGCGGCGCGGCGGCCACGTCTTGTTTGGTGAGCAAGCTCTGTTCGATCAACTTGTCGGGACTGATGAGCAGGGTGTTGCCGGCGAAGGCGGAGAAGCACTGATAGGGCGAGTCGCCGTAGCCGGTGGGGCCGAGCGGGAGCACTTGCCAGAGCGTCTGCCCTGCTCCGGCGAGAAAGTCTATGAAGGCGTAGGCTTCAGCGCCGAGGTCGCCGACGCCGTAGGGGCCGGGCAAAGACGTAGGATGCAGCAGAATACCGCTCGCGCGTGGGAAGCTCACGACCAAACCCCTTAGTTGTCAGAATGGTCAAAGCTTATAAGGCAGCGCGCGGAAGTTGTCAAAACAATTCGCCGCGCGCAGCACAGAGAACGCACGCGGGCAGAGATGTCAGTTCACAATATGCGCTAACGCCAACCTTGCGGCGAGTAATCGGACGGGGACGCTTGCCCTGTCGCCTGTAGTTTACGCCACACCAACTCGACTATATCCCTGACGGTGTGCGCGCTCTCAGCCTCAGCATCATCAATCTTGATCTTGAACTCTGCCTCAAGGCGCATGACTATCTCCACGCCGATCAAGCCATCCGACTCCAGCAAGAATCGTATATTACCCGTGAAATCGTCGTCCGCATGCAACCGCGAAAGATCAACGCCAATCTCCTCTTCGAGGATGCGCCGCACTGTCATTACTATCTCAACCGGGATGTTCTGCGTGCGAAAGAAACGCTCATAGAACGTCGGCCCGTCGAGGGGTTCTCGCCCGGCGAACGCAACATCAAGCTTTCTCCTCTGCGCTCGCGCTGACACAAAATACAGAGGCACACCAATGACAATGAGCACGCCGATGATTGTCGCGATCAGCCCGAGGTAATACAAGATGGTGTCCATAGCATGCAATAAAGGGTCGCGCATAATCGCGCGACCCTGTGCGTGTTCTGTTAGCGCCGGATTGAGTCTATATAGTCAGACGGCGCGGCTAAGTCTTACTGCTTGAGCGTGTGGACAAAGGCGACGACGGCGGCGATGTCATCCTTTGAGAGGCGCTTGCCGTAGGCGGGCATGCCGCCCTTCTTGCCGTTGGTGATCGAGTTGATGAGCCGGCGGTCTTTGATATGCTCGGACTTCCACCAGGCGGCGTCTGCTAGTTTGGTCGCGCCGTACAACTCGCCCTGCTCGGTCGCGCTCTGCCCGTCCGCGCCGTGACAACGCGCGCAGTTCTGCATGTAGACGGTGCGCCCGCGCTCGACCTTCGACGCGCCCCGGCCCGACTTCTGCGGCTCGGCGGCGCGGGCGTTGTGTTGTAGATAAGTGCCGCCGCAAACAATAGCGACGAAGAAAAAGAGCACGTAAGTTTTCAATCGACCCATGGCACGCTCGTCAACTCTCATTTACTGTCCGGCGGACTGCGCGGCCGCCCCTTTCGCTTCGCTCAGTTGATGCACGTGCCATGGCACGCTCTCGTTGCTCATCTCCGGATGACGACGCAGGAACTCGTTGGCGAGGGGGAACGACGCCGGGTCGTCTTTCTGGTCGGCGAAGATTTTCGCCTCGCGTTTCGCTTCCTCGTTCATGCCGAGCTTGCGATAGACGAGCATCAGGTTGTAGTGCGCGCCGGTATCTTCCGGATCAATCGCGAGGATCGTCTCGTAGCAGTGGCGCGCGCCCGTGAAGTCGCGTTTGATCTTGCACAACTCGCCCAACTGTTGCCAGGAGACGCGGTCGCGCGGGAATGCATCGAGGATGCGGTGCAAATTCGCTTCGGCCACCTGCAACTCGCCGCGCTTGATATTGATGCGCGTGCGCTGGAAGAGCGCGCGCATGTTGTTTGGACTGCTGGCGAGCACGCCATCGAGCAGTTGCGCGGCCGGCTCGTACTGTTCGAGTTCAAACAACGCGAGCGCGCGGTTCGTGATCGCGGTCGGGCGATACGTCTCGTCGAGTTCGGCGGCGCGGGCGAAGGCGGCGGCGGCGAGTTCGTACTGCCGATTGTCCAAGAGCGCGATGCCGTAATTGTTCCAACGCCGCCAATCGGGCATCGCGCCTTTCACCGGCGCTTGCGGCTCGTTCGCGCCGAGCTTCAAAGCGACCTCGGTCGTCGCCATCGTCACGATTGGATAGTCGATGGATTTGCCGAGCACGTAGTCTTGAAAGACGCGCGTGAAGCGGCGATAGCGGACGCGCGCGGAGAGATGCAAGCCCCCTTGCAGATTCGCCGGCACGGAGAACTGATAACGCGCCATGTCGGAGCGCCCCGACTGTATTTGATTGTTCTGCGCCGTGACCTTCGTGCGCCAGATGTGGTGCTTGTCGTTAAACGACCCGTCGCCTTTGACGAGATAAGTTTTGTAGCTGTGCGCCGACTCGTCCAGATAACCGTTCGGTTTGATGAAGCCGGAATTGTAGAGCGTCTGGCCAGCGTCGTCTTTCACCGTGAACTCGACGTAAGCCTCGTAGAAATCGCGCAACTCCGGCGGGAAAGAGTGCCCGATGTTCTTGTTGGTGATGACCACGTCGGCGGTTAGACGGTCGCCGGACGTAAGCGTCAAAGGGCTGCGATTGAGCGGCGCGACCAACTCTTCAAAGCCACCCTGCGGCCCTCTGTGCCGGACGGCGAAGATGTCAACGCCGACCGCGTCCGCCTCTAAAAACTTTTGCACGGCGGCGAGTTGTTCGGGCCACTTGTAGAAGGTCGGGATGGCCGTATTCGCCGCCGCCCAACGATGCGAGCGCAGCACGCCCTCTTTCGCCGACACGTCGAAGAGCGGCGCGGCCTCCTTCTTCATGTGGCAGGAGTTACACGATTCGAGATCGCGCGTGTAGAACGGGTGCGGCGTCTCTTTCGCAAACGAAGACTGCTGGAACTCGTCCGCGACGGCGAAGGCGCGCAGGAACTTGTAGTCGTTCAACTCGTGCGGCACTTGCGACTTGTGACAGGCCGAACAGAACGCGGCGTCCTTGAGCGCAGGCCGCATCATCGCGCGCCGGTGCGAAGGCACGTCGTCCAAGATTTCCTGATCGGCCACACCGAGCAGCCGCCGCGTGCCGTCCTCTTTCACAAGGAGCGCCGGTTCGCCCATCACGTAGCCGCCGATGCCGCGCTTGTTGCCCTCCTGAATCGAGTGGCACGCGATGCAGGAGACGCCGTCATCGTCAAACGGGCGCTTCACCTTCGAGTCTTTGGTCAGCGCGCCGGCGAAGAGCGCCGCCGGGTTGTGACACGCCTCGCAGTGGCGCGTGTATTCGATGCCGCGCTGCGAGATCAAGTCCTTGACGTTCTTCTGATAGAACGGCTCGCGGAAACTGTTGCGGTGCGCCGACTCCGTCCACTGCGCGTGCGCGTCTGTGTGACACTTCTGACAGCGGCTGGCCGCGACGAACATCTCGCCAGGAATGAACTTGCCCGTCACGGTCGTCGCATTCGACGGCGCGAACGGATTCGCGCCGAATTTGTGATCGTAGTTCTTATCGATCTCCTGATTGTAATGCTCGACCGTGTCAGCACTTTCGCCGCCAGCGCCGGCCGCCGCACCTCGCAAAACAAAGCAGAGCGGCACGGCAAAGAGGCAGACGACCGCGAGCCGCAGCCAGTAGCCGCGCCGCGTGGGCCGGAGTACAACAGAGTAGGGGAAATTACTTACTAGCTTGCGCATGAATTAAATTCCGGAGAACAAGCAGAGTTAAGCCAGTTTAACTTAAACGCGTGGGCGCTGATTCTGACGAACCGCCGCCCGGCTTCTTGCTACGCACACACAACACCGACACGAGCGCCTGATTATAAACGGCAAGTGCGGAGCAGCAAAACGCAACAGCCGCAGGATCGTGCGCGGCAGTCGCCATTTCACTCGCGTGGCGCGGGTGGTTTGCCCGACTCGCCCGCAACCGCCGGGGGCAAAGGCGGCGGCGCATCGACGCCGCTCGCGGTCGTCCCTGCGGGCGCACCGCCGAGCGGCGTCGGCGCATGCTTATTCGCCTCTTCAAACTGCTTGAAGATGGCCAACTCGCGCTCGGCCTCCGGTTTGCGCTTGAGGCGCGTGTACGCGAGAAAGAGTTGATAGTGAATGCCCGGATCGTCGCTGTGCAGACTCACGCCGCGTTGGAGGACGGGCAGGGCCTCGTCGAACCGTTTGAGCTTGACCAATAAGCGCCCCAGATCATGATGCGCGGGAAAGCTATTCGGGTCGAGCTTGATCGCCTGGCGCAATAGCCGCTCCGCCTCTTCCGGCTGCCCGCGCTGGTCGGCGATGAAGCCGAGGTTCGTCAGCACGTCCGGGTTGTCGGGCTTGAGCGCGAGCGACCGGTTGAAGGCCGCGATGGCCGCGTCGTACTGCCCTTCGGCGCGCGCCGCGTAGCCGAGCAGGAAATAGAGATTGGCGTCGGCGGGAAAACGCTGCAACGCTTCGGTGAACACTGTGCGCGCGGCCTCATAGCGTTGACTGCGGAAGTCCGCGACGCCGAGGCGGATGTGATAGATCAGCTTCGCCGGGTCTTGCGCCAGCGCGCTTGCATAATACTGAATCGCATTCTCGGCGATCCCCTTCTTCAACAACTCCTCGCCGATCATGAAGTTGGCCTCAGGATATACCGGGCGCAGGGCCAACGCCTTGAGCCAGAGCGCGATGGCGGTCTTGCTGTCGCCGCGCGCCGAGGCGATGAGACCGAGCCGGTAGTAAGGCTCGGCCTCGTTTGGCGTGATGGCGGCGGCGGCCGACAAAGCCTGCGCGGCCTCTTCGAGCCGGTCGAGATTGTAGAGGGCGATGCCGAGATTATAGAGCACTTCAAACGTCCGCGGGCGCAGCGCGTTGGTGCGCTCGAACAGCCGCGCGGCCTGTGCATACTCGCGCCCTTCAGCGAGACTCAGACCGAGCGTGAACAGCGTGCGCGCGTCGTCGCCTGCGAGTTGCTCGACGAGCGCCGCCAGGGTACGTGCGTCCGCCCCGCGTCCCGCGTGTGCGTAAGCATTGACGAGCGTGAGCAGCAGCGCCACATCGCCCTTGGCGGCCGACTTAACTTGGGCCGGACTCGCGATGCCGGCCGCTCGTTCCAGCAACGGGATGGCGCGGTTGTAGTCGCCACGCGCGGCGTAAAGCGCACCGAGATTGAAGCCGGCCTTTGCGTGTGCAGGCTCGATGCGCAAGACCGCCTCGAACGTTTCGATGGCTTGATCGAGCCGCTTGGTGCGCGCCAGCAAAACGCCTAGATTGGCCAGCGCGGAGACGTTCTGCGGCTCGAGTTGGAGGGCCGCGCGGTAGGACTGCTCGGCCTCGTCCATCCGGCCAAGCTGATCGAGGATGACGCCGAGCAGTGTGTGCGCGGCGGCGTTGCGCGGCGCGGCGCGCACAACCTGCCGCACCTGCGTCTCCGCCTCGGCCAGCCTACCGGACTGCAACAGCGCAGCGACTTCGCCAAGTTCGTCCATTTGCTTGCGCCGGGCGGGCGCGGGCGCGCTAGTTTGGGCCGCGTGTGTGCGTGGCGGCTGGGCGTTGAGTGGCGGCGACGCGCACAGGCCGGTGAGACCGATCCCGGCTGCGAGCACGGCCGCGCGCAACCAACGGCGCGGCCGGCGCGTGGGCGAAAACCAAATTGATAAATCAAGAACCACTTTTACTAACTCACTGCCCGCCCATAGCTTTTAGGAACGCAGCCTCATCGCCGGGTGTGACGGTGATAATTTTCCGGGCGACGGTGGTGTATGTCGCCGAGCCAGCCGATGTGAGTTTGCCGGAGATGAAACCTACGCGCACATGATAACCGGCCGGCGTATTTTCATCGCGCCACCAGTATCGTTCGCGTTTGTCCGTACTAGTAAAACCGATGTTGTAGCGATCATCATAGCGCAACCCGCTCAGAGCCTCCCCGATATTGCTCGAATAAGGCAGGCGTAGAGTATCTACGGGGATCGCTCCGGCGTAGATCAGCATGATCTCTTTAACCCATTTGCCCTCGGCGAAGACGATGGACAGCTCGCCCACCTTCAGCCCTTTATAGAGCACACGCACGTCTTTATTGTCTTTGCCCTCATTCTTCTTGGCATCGGGCTTCTCTTGGCCCGGCTTGCGTTGGCCGTTGCGGAAGACGGCCTCAAGGGCCGTCGGGACATCCATGCCGATACGCACGCCGAGAATATTATCCTCGTGCTCTTTGCCGCCAATGCTCTTCTCCTGCTCCTGCGCAGCATGGCTGCCACCACCCAAGGACAAGCACAGCAGCGCGCCCAGCACGCACGCGATACGCAGCCTGTTGCTCCGGCTTTTACGACTCATGATCGACGCCTTTCGATTGATTGATGCGGCCGGGGAGTTAGTTTGCGGCCACCGTAGGCGCAGCTTAACCTGTGCGGCCGCGCAAGCTCAAGCGCGCGGGCGGTGTCCGGGCTACATAAACTAATCGAGTGGCGGGCGATACCACGTGCCCGCCACTCGATCCTTGGTCATGCTGTCAATGTTGACCTAGAAGATCAGCTTGAGCGAGAACTCCATCTGCCGCCGCCGCTGTTCACTGAGATCGCGCCCGAAGTCGTTCGTGTTGTTGATGTCGCCGTTCGGCGCTGACCGGTTGACGCGGTTCAGCACGTTGTAGGCGGAGAAGCGGAACTGCACGTTGGTCGCTTCGCCGAGCGCGGGCACGGGGAAGTTCTTAAAGAGCGAAGCATCCCAGTAGAACTGCCGGCGGCCGTTGAAGACGTTGCGGCCCAGCGAGCCGATGTGCGGCCCGCCCGGACTACTGGCGAAGATAGGCGTCGTCGCACACCTAAAGGCAGCGCGGTTCAACTGTCGCCCGGCGGCCTCGTCCGCGGCCGTCGGCGACGGGTCGCCGAGGATGTCCACGCGCCCGCCGTTGCAGGTGACGTTGAAGTGCGGGCCCGACTGCAACTGAATGATGTTGTTCAGTTGGAAGCCCCCGATCACATAGTCGAGCGCCTTCGGCAGTTCCTTCCCGAAGCGCCGATTCCGGCCCAAAGGCAGATCGTAGACGTTTGCAAAGGTGAACCGATGGCGGATGTCCGTGTCGGAGCTGCCGCGATCAAGTTCCGGGTGGAGCGGGTTGTCCGGCCCGCAATCACGCGCACTCGCACCACCCGAACAGATGCCGCCCGGCGAAGTGTCGATAGCGTGCGCCCACGTGTAGGTGGACAGGACTGACAGGCCACGCGAGAAACGTTTTTCCAACTTGCTCTGCAACGCGTCGTAACGCGACGAGCCGTTGTAACGAGTCGCGATCACCGAGTTGATGCCGCTCACTTCGCGCGAACCGGGGCCGCCCTCATCGCCCGCTGTGCCGATGTTAGTCAACGTCAGCAGATTGCGCCCGAGCGAGCCGACGTAAGCGATCTCGGCCAGCCAGTTCGGCGCGAACTCGTACTGACCCGTGATGTTGTACTGGTGGTACATCTCGTCTTTCCGGTTCGGATCGACGAAGAGGATCGTGCCGCCGGTCGGCGCGGCGAAGCGCGAGCCGGGCGCGGCCGTGATCACGGGCGCGGTCGGGACGCCGACATCAAAGAGGTAACGCTGCGCCAGCACCGGGAACTGACAACCGCCGGGGTTGGTAATCGGCGTGCAACCATAGCTGGCTGCGCCGGTGCCGGGATTAGCGGTCAGCGGCTGCGCGGCGCTCACGTCGGTCGAGTAGAGGACGCCGTAGCCGCCGCGCAAGACCATCTTCTTGTCCTTGCGAAAGCCGCTGTAAGCCAAGCCGATGCGCGGCCCGAAGTTGTTCTTGTCGGTGAAGGCCAAGTCGCGTCCGCCGGGCGCATCGGGGCCGGCGACGACGATGGTCCTGGTCGCCGGTTCAAAATTGGACTGCTGGTTGAAACGCTCGGTCGGCGCTTGAAAAATGTCGTAGCGCAAGCCGAGATTCATGGTCAGATCAGACTTCACCTTCCAGTCGTCCTGCACGAAGAAGGCAATCTCTTTGTTGGACTGGAAGTAGGGGCCGCCCGGATCGCCACGCCCGACGAAGCCCGGCGCGTAACCGAGCAGGAAGTTGGCGAGCGACGAGCCAGCGTCGTTCGGCCCGATGCCGTTGTAGTTGCCGGAGACGAAACCGCTGCCGGTCGTGCCGTACTGGTAGTTGCCCTTTGTGCCGTTGTTGCGCCCACCGTCAAAGTTGCTGTTCTGGCGCACGCGCAGGTCGCCGCCCAACTTGAAGGTCGAGTTACCATGCACGACGGTCACGGCGTCGGCGAAGTTGAAGTTGTTCGAGAGGAAGTAGAACGGCCCGCCGTCGCCGGTGAACTCAACGGCGCGATCCTCGTTGTTCAAGTTGTCCACGATCCCGACCAGCACGATACCACTTGAGGTCGGCGAGAGATTGATGTTCTTTGCACCGAGCTTGGCCGAGATGTCGGCGGCGAAGCCGCCCGTGCCGTTGACGCCCGTGTTGAAGATACCGATCTGCACGCGGTTCACACCAAAGCGCGCATCGTTGACCACCGTCGGCGAGAACGTGTGCGTGTCACCCATCGTGAAGCCGCGCGAGTTGCCGAACTCATCACCGGCCGAGGGGCCGGCGGGCAGGTCGTTGCCGGTGGGCGAAGCGCCGAGCGGGAAGAAGTTATCGCGACTGCGCGCCGTCTTCGATTTGCTATAGCGCCCGAAGAAGGCGTTGTTCTCCAGAATCTTGTGGTCGATGCGCACGTCGTAGCTATCGACGACCGCGTGCTCTTTGCGGTTCGTGCGATAGTTGCGCCCGATGCCAGGCAGGTTCGGCAGCGGGAACGCGTTCAGGTAATTCCGCGCGAAGTTCGAGAGCGCGCCGCAACTCGCGCAGTTGCGCAGATCGTTGCCGGGGATCGGCGTGCCGTTGGGAGCGAAGATCGTACCGATGGGCGCGGTCACCGTGCCGCCGCCGGCCCGTTGATAGACCTGCGATGTGCCGGGCCGAAGCAGCTCGCTGAAGTCGCCGACGCGCATCTTGGCGGTCGGGACGGGGACGGCTTGCGGGTCGCCCGTGCCGCCGAAGATCGGCGTGCTGTTGCGCTGCCCGTTCAAGGAGAAGAAGAAGAACGTCTTGTTGCGCCCGTTGTAGAGCCGGGGGCCGCCTTCGCCGAAGTGCGGCAGGAAGACGGGGCCGCCCACCGTGCCGTAATAGTTATGCGTCACGTAGTTGGGCACGCGGTTCGTGAGATCATCATCGAACTGCGAAGCGGCGGCACTGAGAAAGCGACCCTGATAGACTTCAGCGGCCGTGCCGTGAAAATCGTTGCCGCCGGATTTGAACGTCGTCGAGATGATACCGCCGCCGGCGCGCCCCGATTCCGCCGAAGGCACGCTCGTCTCGATCTTGAACTCGGCGATGGCGTCCGGGTTCGGGTAGATCGCGATCTGGCCGAACTGCGACTCGTTGTTGTCCACGCCGTCGAGCGTGAAGTTGTTGTTGGTCGCGCGTGCGCCGTTGACGACCAGCACCGAGCCGCCGGATTCGCGGAAGCGCGTAGACTCGGTATTGTTCTGCCCGCCGCCGCCGGCGACGAAGTTACCGCCGCCGCCGAGGAGACCCAGATTCGGCCGCGTCACACCCGGCGAGAGCGCCGCGAGCAGCGTGAAGTTGCGCTGCGGGATCGGCAAGTCCGTGACCTGCCGGCCCGTGATCAAATCGCCGCGCACGCTCGTCTCGCTCTCAACGACCGGGCCTTCGCCCGTCACCGTGACTACGTCGCCGCCGACTGCGCCGATCTCAAGCTGCGCGTCGATCGGCACGCGCGCGTTCGTCTCGACCACGATTGGCTCGCGCACGGTCTTCTTAAAGCCCTGTTGCTCGAACTCGACGCGATAATTGCCGGGTAAGAGATTCGGGATCGTGTAAGTGCCGTCCTCGCCGGAGGTGGCCGGCTCGGTGGCGACGTTGGTGGCGATGTTCGTGGCGGTGATTTTCGCGCCCGCGACGCTCGCGCCGTTCGGGTCGCTCACCGTGCCGACGATAGTGCCCTTGTTGTTCTGCGCGTAGAGCGGGAGCGCCAACGCGACAAAGCACGCGAGCAACGCAAAGAGCCGGCCGAGGGCTGGCGGCTTCATTCGGAGTTTTTTCATAGCTGGGCCTCGCAAGATGGAGATGCCGTTCGAGGACTGCTGCTTAACAAGCTGCACAGAGGGCCTGTCAGGAAGCGACACGCACCGGGCAGTGCAGGTTTAAAGAGCAAACCTTATCGGCCGGAAGTCGATTTTTAGGACTGTATGACCTAGAGAACACGCCTTGGGTAGTTTGTTGCTTGTCCGAACGAAGGTTTTTTAATACAGAATTCCCTTCGCTGTCAATGCTTTTTTCCGGCGGCGAGTATGGCCCGCAGAGGTGGTTTTGCATCAAGCGCTGAAAGTGCGGCGTGCGGGCATACACCGGCCGCAAAACGTGGCCGGAGTAAAACACGCAATGAAGATGCCACGCAGGCAAGGTATTACTTTAAAGCTAAATCGCGTCGGTCAGGCTTTGCATCCTAAATTCTCATCCAAGTTTTCATCTCTTATCCAAAAAATCAGGCGCGCGCTCACGCCGATTCGTCCACCGCCCAAAGCCGCTTGGCCTCATCGATCAGCCGGTTGTTCTCTTCATAAGAGAGTGCGCTGCTGGCTTCCGCCCCTAGCGCGCGCGGCGGGTATTGGTGCGTCGCGTAGACCGGATAAGCCTCCGTGCGCAGATGCGCGAGCATGTGATGACCGCGCCGCGCTGCGCGCTCATGTCTGAGTGCCGAGATGTCTAAGGGCGCGACGACGATGCGCTCGCCGGGGCCGGGCGACGCTTCGGCGAGGATGCGCCCGTCGAAATCCACGACCTGACTGCCGCCGGGCCAAGAGTAAGGCGGATAGTGTCTGAGACTTGCGCCCTGATTGGCGGCGACGACATAAGCCATGTTCTCCAGCGCGCGGCAGCGGTTCACAATCGTCCACCAGTTCATCGGCTCGGTCGCACCCCAAGGGTCCATGTAGGCCGAGACGCGCACCAACACCTCCGCGCCGTTCGCGGCGAGTTGCCGCATGGCTTCGGGAAAGAGCCAGTCGTAACAGATCGCGCAACCGATCCGGCCGATCTCTGTGTCGGCTACGGGGAAGAGCGGCTCGTCGTAACCTTCGATGTCGTGCGGGCTGGTGTGGACTTCAAAGGGGAGCCACGTGTTCACCTTGCGATACTTGTAGAGGATGCCATTAGGGCCGACGAGACAGGTCGTGTTGAAGACCGCGCCCGGCCACCGTGCATCGACTTCGAGCATCGTGCCGCTCTGGATATAGATGCCATACTCGCGCGCCTTCCCTTCCAGCCGCTCCGTGTGCTCGTTCGGAATCGACACGGCCAACTTCTCGCGCAACTCCGCAACGCTCGCAAACACCGGCGCAGCGTGCGCGAATTCCGGAAAGACCACGAGCCGCACGGGCAGGAACGGCTGCGCGCCCGCGACCGCCGCATCGATCATCTGGCAGATGCGGTCGGTGTTCCGGCGCATCTCGCGCCGCTCCACAGGGTTTGGTTGATCGGTCTGACAGGCTGCGACGGAGTATCTGACGTGTGTCATATTCAATCTAAAACTGTCAGTCCAACATTCACACCAGACAGCAGAGCGCCGTCCTTCACTTCGCTGCGATGGTGACGTAGCTGCGCCCGCTATAAAGGTGCACGCCGTCCGCGCCCTTCTGCATCATCAACGGGCGCGGGCGGCGCAAGCTTGGGTCTTTCATCGCCGTGACGGTGAGCACCTGATGCCCGCCCACGTCGAAGACATTGAGCTTGCCGTCGTTCGTGAAGCCGAAGCCGTATGCGCCGGCGCTCAACTCTGTGTCTTGAATTGTGATCGGCGAATCGGTGATCAGGAAACCCTCGTAGCTGGCGCGCACGTCGGCCGAGTAGCCCGACGTATCCACCAGCCCGGCGATGACGTAGCGATTCGGGCCAAAGCGCACGGCCGCGGAGTTACGCATCTGCGTCGGCGCGCTCTGCCCCACGTAATAGAAGCCGGGCGGGACGACGCGCGTGAGTTGCGCACCCGACAGGATGACGGGCGCGTCCTGTGCCGCTGCGAGCGCCGGTGCAAGCATCAGTGTTGCGAGCACCAAAAGCACAAACAGATAACGATCAGTCCTCATGCTGCCTCCGTTGAAGTCTGGCGTGAAAATTTTTCTGCCCCGATGACATAAAAGTTGCGATGCGCGTCACTGTACTCTGCCGGTCTTTGCCTGTAAAGTTATTGCGCGTCGCACGTCTCTAAATCGAAGTCTCCCGCGAGCGCGTGCCGGCGCGCATCACCAAACAATTCCGATGAACCGCGAACCGGGTTTTCCCGCGCAACTAACAAACCGTCTCATGCGCCGCACACTCGCCCTCGTGCTGTCGCTCGCGGTGGCCACTGTGCACTTTGCGCAAACTCCGCCCACGCCCACGCAGCCGCGCACGGGTCGCTCCTACAGCACGGGCGATCCGGGTACGAAGCCGCCGCCGCCCGCGCCGCAAGCGCCCTCGCCCGTCACCTTCACGGACATCACGGCGCAGACCAAATTGTCGTTCAAGCACGCCGCCTCGCCCACGACGCAGAAGTATCTGCCTGAGACGATGGGCGGCGGCGTGGCGCTCTTTGATCATGATAACGACGGCCGGCTCGACATCTATTTGACCAACGGCGCGGCGTTAAGCGATCCGATGCCCGCCGGCGCGCAGCCCGATAAACACGACCCGCGTTTCTGGAATCGACTCTATCGACAGCAGCCGGACGGCACGTTTGCCGACGTAACCGAGCGCGCCGGGGTGAAAGGCTTTGGTTACAGCTTCGGCGCGGCGGCGGGCGATTATGATAACGATGGTCTTGTCGATCTCTATGTCACGGCTTACGGCGGCAACACGCTCTATCGCAACAAGGGCGACGGCACGTTCGAGGATGTGACGAAAAAGTTAGGCGTCGGGGCGACGGGTTGGTCAACGAGCGCGGGCTGGTTTGATTACGACCGCGACGGCCGCCTCGATCTCTTCGTGCTGCGCTACATGGAATGGGACTTCACGAGCGGCAACGTCTTCTGCGGCGACCCGCGCTATCGCGCTTTCTGTCATCCCGACAACTTCAAACCGGCGACCAATATCCTCTTTCATCAAAAGCCCGACGGCACGTTTGAGGACGTGAGCGTGAAGGCCAAGATCGCGGACGCGCCCGGCAAAGGTCTCGGCGTGGCCTTTGCCGATTTCGATGGCGACGGACTGACCGACATCTTCATCGCCAACGATAGCGTGCGGCAGACGTTGTTTCGCAACAACGGCGACGGCACGTTTGAGGATGTCGCGCTCCTGTCCGGCGCGGGCTACGACGAGAACGGCAAGACCTTCGCCGGCATGGGCGTGGACGCAGCCGATTACGATAATGATGGACTGCCGGATGTCTTCATCACCACACTCTCGAACGAAACCTACCCGCTCTATCACAACAACGGCGACCTAACCTTCACCTATGTCACACAGACAACCGGCGTCGGTCAGATCACGCTGCCCTACTCAGGCTGGGGCACACACTTTCTCGACGCCGACAACGACGGACTGCGTGACATCTTCGTCGCGCAAGGGCACGTGCTCGACACGATTGAGCAGACGACGAGCTATCTCAAGTACCGGCAGCCGCCGCTTCTACTGCGCAACACCGGCAAGAATTTCGTCAACGTCTCGCTCGCGGCCGGCGCGCCGTTCAATGTGTCGCTCACCGCGCGCGGCGCGGCCTTCGGCGACATAGACAACGACGGCGACACGGACATCATCATCGCGCAGATCGATGCCGCGCCCGTCGTCCTGCGCAACAACGGCACGAAGAATCATTGGCTGGGGCTGAACTTGATCGGCACGAAATCGAACCGCCAAGCCTTCGGCGCGCGCGTCGTCGTCACCGACGCGGCGGGCCGCCGCCAGACCTTTGATGTCACTAATGCCGGCAGTTATCTCTCATCCAGCGACCCGCGCATACTCGTCGGTCTCGGCGCGGCGACTGGCGTAAGTTCAATTGAGCTTCGTTGGCCGAGCGGACAGAAACAGACCATCACGAAGCCGGAGTTTGACCGCTATCTAACGATCAAGGAGACGCCTTGAGGCAGCAACGCACAAACCTCGGCGCAACCCGGCGCGCTTTGACATGCACCTAAGTCATTTGTATTTTGATGGCGATCTCAAACGCGGCCAGCCCGCAGCCGGAATCTCTAGTTTGCTCAGCGAGAACAATTGATGTCGCATATAACTTCTACGCGCGCTGCACGCGCTCGCTTAATCATCGCGCTCTGCCTGTTGACGGCCGCGCCCGGCTCTTTAACCGCGCAGACGCCAGCGCAGCCGCAGCAGGCCGGCGGCATGGGCGGCGTCACGACCGGCGCAGCCATCACCTCCACGACCAAGCGCACGGTGAACATCACCGACCCGAAAGCGCCGGTCGTCTTTGAGGACGTGACGGCGAAGACGGCGCTCGCCGGTTTCAAACATCACGCGGGCAGTCCGGGCAAAGATTTCATCATTGATGCGCCATCGGGCGGCGTCGCCGTCTTCGATTACGACAACGACGGCCGGGCCGACATTTATCTCCTCAACGGCTCGACCGCTGCCGCGATGCAAAGCAAGGAGAAAGCGCCGCGTGCCGCGCTCTATCACAATCTCGGCGACTGGAAATTCGAGGACGTGACGGACAAGGCAGGGGTCGCTAACGAGCGCTGGGGCTTCGGCGTCGCCGTCGGCGACTACGACAACGACGGGCAGCCCGATCTCTTCGTCTCGAATTACGGTGTGTCGCGGCTCTATCACAACAATGGTAACGGCACGTTCACAGATGTCGCGGAGAAGCTGGGCGTCGCGCGCAAAGGCTGGTCGACGGGTGCGACGTGGGGCGATTACGACCGCGATGGACGACTCGATCTGTTCGTGCCCGGCTACGTCGATTACGATCTGAAGAATCCGCCGCCGAGTCCGGCGGACGCGGGCAAGCCGGGCGGCGTCGCGCAGAACTTCTGCCAGTTTCGCGGCGTGCCCGTCATGTGCGGCCCGCGCGGACTGAAAGGCGAGGGCGACACGCTCTATCATCAAAAGGCGGACGGCACGTTTGAAGATGTGAGCGTTAAGGCGGGCGTCAGCGATCCGCAGGGCTACTACGGTTTCTCGTCCGCATTCGTCCACGCGAACGACGACGATTTGCTCGATCTGATCATCGTGAACGATTCGACGCCGAAGCA
Source organism: Pyrinomonadaceae bacterium (assembly GCA_045807745.1). Classification (GTDB taxonomy): domain Bacteria; phylum Acidobacteriota; class Blastocatellia; order Pyrinomonadales; family Pyrinomonadaceae; genus QHXQ01. The sequence goes on along the minus strand of JBJMGT010000037.1, from coordinate 9,390 downwards.
ACTCTACATCAACAAGGGCGACGGCACGTTTGAAGAGGTCGGCTACGAATCGGGCATCGCCCTGAACGAGAACGGGCGCGAGCAAGCTGGCATGGGTCTCGGCGTCGGCGACTACGACAACGACGGGCGCGTCGATTTCTACATCACAAATTTTTCCGACGACTCGAACACGCTCTATCACAACGACGGCGAAGGCAACTTCACCGACGTGACCTTCCAAGCCGGCCACGGCGAAGTCACCATTCCCTTCCTCGGCTGGGGCGCAAGCTTTCTTGATTACGACAACGACGGTTGGAAAGACGTGCTGGTCGTCAACGGGCACGTCTATCCGTCGGTGGACGAGCACCCGTGGGGCACTTCTTGGGCGCAGCAGCCGCTCCTGTTTCGCAACCTCGGCACGGGGCGTTTCGAGCGCGTCGCCGCCGCACCGGGCAGCGGTCTCGCGGGCGCGTGGCCCTCGCGCGGTCTGGCCATCGCTGACCTAGACGGCGACGGCCGCCTCGACGCCGTCATCAATAACTGCGACACCTATCCGACCATCCTACGCAACGCGACGACCGGCACGAACCACTGGCTCACCTTGCGGCTCGTCGGCGACACGGCGAAGAAAAGTCCACGCGATGCGACCGGCGCAATCGTCTATGCCACCACCGGCAAGCTGCGGCAACGGCTCGACCTCTTCAGCGGCGCGAGCTTCGCTTCGCAAAACGATCCTTGCCTGCACTTAGGTCTCGGCGCAGCCACGAAGCTCGATAAACTCGAAGTCAAATGGCCCGACGGCACACTCGAAACTGTTAACGTGCCGGGTATTGATCGCATGGTAATGATCACAGAGGGCAAAGGTGCCAAGTAACAGATCGATCTGCGTTTGCGTTAGATGGGTGAGGTGCGCGGCTAACAATCACTTCCCTAGAATTTGCTTAGCGGCACATTTGAAACCCGGCAGCAGAGGTGTCGTAACTTCTTCGTCGCCCGCAAGCGTCGCCACGAGCGCGAGCGTCCCGGCAGCTTGGCGATAAATTTCCAACGTGCGCGTTTCGGGATCGGCGATCCAATACTCCTGCACGCCATACTTGCCGTAAGCTTGCCGCTTCAGCACGCGATCCCGCCGCGCGTTCTCTTTGCCCGGCGACACGATCTCAATCGCCAGCGCGGGCGCTTCCTCGTCGATCTGCTCCTTCGCGCCGAGCCGCGCGAGATGCTCGGCAGTCAGGAACACAACATCAGGAATCGCGGCATTGTATTCGTCGAAGATCACGCCTGGCGTCGGAAACATTTCGCCGACCGGATTCTCTTTCAAGTAATTGCCGAGCAGAACTATTAGATTGGCGAGGACGCGTTGGTGCGACAGGCTAGGTGCGCGCGACACGTAGAGTTCTCCATCGAAGAGTTCGTAGCGGTTGCCATCGTCTGGCAGTAAGTCCAGATCGGCGACGGTGAGGAGCGGTTCGACCTTAGCTGACATAACTTATCTCCGGCTGTCAGCGCCCACTATATCATGCCCACGCTTGCCGTCGTCATCATAACAACTTCTCAGGCCGCGTTTGCGGAGGCGAACTTGCGCGCGAGGACGAGGCTGAGCGCGCCCATGAAGGTGGGTTGATCGCCGAGCGTTGAGGCGACGATGCGAGCGGACGGGAGACCGCGCCGGACGCTACGTTGGATGGGTTCGTTGAGCGCGTCGGCGACGAGCGGCCATGCGCGCGCGACTGCGCCGCCGACGACGACCGCGGCCGGGCTGAGACCGACGATCAAGTTTGAGATGCCGATGCCGAGATAATGCGCCGTCTCGGTCAGCGCATCGATGGCGGGGCGCTCGCCCGCGAGTGCGCGGTTGACGAGCTGGCCGAGCGACAGGTCGCCGTGGCCGCCGCGCCGTTGTGCGCGTTGTTCATAACGTGCGACGGCCGCCCGGCCCGAGGCGAACGCTTCCCAGCAGTCGCGGTTGCCGCACGAGCAGGCGACGGGGCCGTCCGCCGCAAGGATCATGTGTCCGAACTCGCCCGCCGCGCCGCGCTCACCGCGATAAATCTGGCCGTCGAAGACGATGCCTGTGCCGATACCTTCGGCGACGAGCACGAGTATGAAGTCGCGCGCCGCGCTCACTTCGGGCCGGCCGAACCACAACTCCGCGAGCGCGGCTGCGTTCGCGTCGTTATCGACCATGACGGACAACCCCGTCGCGCGTGCGATCTGTTCGACCACATTCCAATCGCGCCACTTGAACCAGGGGATGTAGCTCGCGCGTCCGCCGTCCGGCTCGACCAGTCCGGGCAGACTGATGCCGACGCCTTCGATGGGTTGGCCGTTGGCCCTCTGCGCTAAGCTGCGCACGGTCTCGATGATCTGTTCGGTCAACTGCTGCGGCGTTGCGCTGATGGGAAACTCTTCGCGCTCTAACACCCGGCCCGCCAGATCGCACGTGGCGATGGTCGTACATGAAGGGGTTACATCGACGCCGATGGCCATACCGCCCGACGCGCGCAGGCGCAGCATCGTGGGGCGCCGACCGCCGGTCGATTCGCCTTCGCCGATCTCTTCGATGAGACCTTCGCTTTTTAAATCCTCGACGATGGTCGAGATGGTCGAGCGTTGCAAGGCGGTCTCGCGCGCGATCTCTGCACGCGAGATCGGCTCGCGGTCGCGCACGTAGTTGAGCACGATCTGGCGGTTGATGTCGCGGATGGTGCTGGAGCGCGCTGCTTGCGCTTTCTTCAGGTCAATGCGTCGCATCTGTCAGCCTTTGTGGGCGCGCCCGGCCGGCTTGCCGTCTCAGACTTGCCCAACTTGTGGGGATCGTTGCTGCGGCGGGCGTCTCTATCTTGTAGTGCCGAGCGCGCCATCAAGTCAACCCTTTTCTGTGCTGGCGAAAGGAATGGAGACCAAGTGCCTGATCTGTTTTGCCGGAACTAGCGTGCACCGTGCGGCGTGTTTAGGGCGCGGAAAGATTTTTTCAACACTTGGGCGGCGCAGCCGGTAGTAGTAGACGTGAGGAGCGCTGCCAGAGGAGCGAACGGATGTCGGGTGAGATCGCCCAGAGCTGTTTAATGACCGATGCGCACGCGCCCCTCGTTGACAGAAGCGAGGCACAGACGGGTCTCGCCCTGCTCATCACACGCGCGCGCTCAGGCGACGCAACGGCTTTCGAGGAGTTGATGATCTGCACGCAGCACAAAGTGGTCGCGACGGCTTGGCGCATGCTCGGCCAACGCGAGGACGCGCGCGACGCCGCGCAGGAAGTTTACTTGCGCGTCTTCAAGTATCTCGACCGCTACGACCCGGCGCAGGACTTTCATGGCTGGCTCTATCGCATCACTCTGAACGTCTGCCGCGACACGGCGCGCAAACGGCGCGGACGCGACGCGGGCAGCGACTGGTTCGACGCGCCCGAACATGAGCGCGAGGCTGAACAGTCACAAGCCGACGCGGTAGATAAGGTCGAGGCGCAGACGCTGCTCACGCAGCAACGCGCGCTCGTGGCCCGCGCGCTTCAGACGCTGCCGGCGAAGGAGCGCGCCGCGCTTATCCTGCGCGACCTTGAAGGGCTATCGACCGAAGAGGTGGCGCGCATCTTGCGCTCGCGCCCCGTCACCGTGCGCTCGCAGATCAGTTCCGCCCGCGCCAAGATCAAGCGCTATTGCGACCGCCTGCTGCGGAAAGGAGCGTCACATGCTTAAACGACTGCGCCGCACGTTGGCTGAGATCAATCAAGCACGCGCGCCCATGAATTGTGCGCGCGTGGGCAAGCTCATCCCGCTGCACGTAGCCGGCGATCTGCCCGCTCAGCGCGCACGAGCAGTCGCGCAGCACCTCGACGCGTGTGCGCAGTGTCGCACCACAGCCGACGATTACGCCGCGAGTCGCGCATGGTTGCAGACGGGCGCGCAACCGGTCTTTGCAGATGCGTTCTACGACGACATCAGAACGGCCGTGCTGCGGCAGATCAAGCAAGCGCAACGCCCCGCGCCCTTCTTCGCATCGTTCAGCACGCGGCGGCTTGCTTATGTCGCCGCTGCCGTCGCGCTGGTCTGCGTCGTCTGCGCGCTTGCATGGCACGCGCAATTCCGACACGAGCCGGGCACAGGTGTGGCAAGTAATAATCGTAACGAAGCGGCTGCGCCCACACCGACGCCGATAAGTATGCCGTCAAGCACCGAGCGAGCGAACGAAGAGCAACCGCACCAGAAAATTATCAAGCAAGGCGGGCCGCGGCGCAGCCCAAACACCGGCCCGCCTGCTCGCTTACTACACACAACGCATGAAGAGACGGCCAGCAGGCCGCAGCTTAAGCGTGCGCCCGTGCTATTGCCGACCAACCCGGATGAGCCGGGAACGGCGGCGGCAGCAACCGAGGTCGCACGCATCGAGATTCAGACCGCCGACCCAAATATACGCATCATCTGGCTGGCGCCGAGCACAGCCGACGCTCTACCGAAGAAAGAAGAAAAATAGGAGGCACTTATGTCGTCATACAAACTCAGACTCATCACCGCGCTGGCGCTCGCGCTTCTCTGCGCGCCGCTTGTGCTGGCGCAACAACAACAGCCTGCGCCGCAGTACGTCGAGAACACGGGCTTTAAGAATCGCATCTTCGAGGTTAAGAACCGCGACCCCGATGACTTGTTATCGGTGATCAAGCTTTTGACCAGCGGCTTTAAGGGCGCACAGGCTTCCTCTGATAGTAACTTCAGGACGATCACCGTGCGCGACTTCCCGGAAAACCTCGCGGCGATTGAAGAGGCGCTAAAGCGGCTCGACACGCCCGCCGCCCAACGCTCGGACATAGAGCTGCACATACACGTGCTCATCGCTTCGCAGGGCGACGGCGCGGCCGATCAATATCCGGCGGAGTTGCGCGACGTGCTTAAACAGTTGGGCACGACGCTCAGTTACAAGAGCTATCGCTTGATTGCCTCCATTGTGGATCGCGTCAAGGAGGGCACAGTGGGTTTGAACGGGCGCGGCATCGCCGACGTAGAGGCATTTGCGCGGGCCGCGCCGCCGCCCGTCGAAATCTTCGCCAGCTACTCCTATATGATAGGCAATGTGGCGCTGTCGCCCGCCCCGACCACCGGCGCGGCGACGGTGCAACTCAACAATGTCCGCTTCAACTTCCGCACCAACGCCTTTACGCCGTCGAGCACGATGGAGACCGACATCAACACAAGCACCACCGTGCGCGATGGCGAGAAGATTGTCGTCGGCACGACGACGCTCAAAGACAAGGGGCTGATCCTCGTCGTCACGGCGAAGGTCATCAAGTAGAGACCGAGCAGAGGAGACAGGCGCAAGCAGCAGTCAGGCGCAACGGAGTCAGGTTGCAAAGGCGAGAGGCGCAGCGGACGTTAAGCCGCTGCGCCTCTTGTGCGTTTCTGTTCGTTCGTGTGCGCTGCGCTATTGCAAAATCGGATGACCGCCGCCGCGCGAGTGATCGGCCGTTTCGGTAAAGAGTCGGCGGTCGTTGTGATAGAGGACGAGGTGCTCGCCCTCGTAGCGCACGACGTTGGCGAGATGCTGAAAGTCGCGGTCGTGTTCGGCAACGACGAGTGCCGGCGGCTCGAATGAGAAGGTCATGCCAGCGGCGTAGATGTAGCCGCCCTGATCGAAGACGCTGCCACGATAACTGGGCGCGACGTAGGCCACGTCGGGCGAGTATGCGCCCGTGCTGTCGCGCGTGCGGTCAGGCTTCGCGATGAAGATGGTGTAGTCGCTATAGTTTAACCGGGCGCGATAGCCGTGTTTGCGCGCGACGGCGAACAGGTCGGTTAACCCTTGATCAATCGCGCGCAGAGCTTCGGCGGGGGGCGGCATGCGGGCGATGACGTGCGCGCCGCGCGGCGTCTCGCCGGAGTAGCGAAACGTGTCGCCCGTATAGTGTTCGGCCTGCGCGACGAGGCGGCGGTTGACCGCGCCACCTTGAGCTGACGCGGGCGTGACGAGTGCACCGCCTAACAGCGCGGCGCACGTGGCGAGTGCGATCAGACGGGAAAGAGTCAACTTCATTTGCGTGCTTAATGCTTTCAACATCGTATGCCCTGCTCTCGACCTGCGGTCGAAACGTTTGATGCCCGCCCAACAACGCGGCTAATAGACCGCGTCGTTGAGGGGGCATCGGGTTATCAGTTACATCGGCGTGGGTGCGCAGCTTAAGCGCGTGCCCGCCGCCGGCTCGTGGCTTCACGCCGTTCGTACTCCGGCCGAAACGGAGCGCGGGGCGCGCGTTTAAAAATCCGGCTTCTTCCTGTCGTCCTTCGGCTTGTCCTTCGGCTGCTCGCGCGGCGGCTGCTCTTTTTTCGGCTCCACCACGATCACCCGCGGGGGCTTCGGCGGCGGGTCGCGCTTCTGATCCTTCTGGTCGTCGCCCGCCAGCGCACCGGCGGACAGGACGCAGAGCATCAGGGCCGACATTAAAATGCGTTTCAAGTCTTTCATCATCACTGCTCTTTAAGCCTCCTCATGTGCGTGTCTATCGGAGACGTGCATGGGAGGGAGAGAGGAGAGACGCACATTCGTCTCGCCAAAGCTTTTGAGCAAGAGGGATGCCACAACCGCCGAGCGCGGCAACCAATAGCGTTTACTGCCAGAGTTTACTGTAACTAACCATTTCCCGCACGGTTTCCGGCGCAACGCGCACGGTATCGTGCAGGAAAGCGCTGGTGGGCGGTAAGCAAACAAAGATCGGCGTTTTCTGCCTTAGCTATGATGCGCGGTTGTCATTCCGCTACTGCCTTCTGACTAGCACACGCGCACTGCCGACGTTGCCGCTGGCGTCGAAGGCGCGGAGTGAGATGGTGTGTTCGCCCGCGCTGTCAAGTGGCAGGTCAAGCGTGTAGGTTTCGTGTGGGCTGTCGGCGATGCCGTCTTCGGGGACGACCGTGCGCCACGCGCCGCCGTCCATGCTCACGTCTGCGCGGCGAATCATACCGCCGGTGGCATCGTCCGCTTGGAAGCGCACGCGCACGCGCGTACCCGTCACCGTCGCGTCGCCCGCGACGCGCACAGTGGGCGGCGCGTTGTCTATATCCACAGGTTCGCTCAAACGCTCGCCCGTGAGCGCCGCGTCGATGGCATTGTCGGGCGCGTCCGAGGCGATGATCTTGAAGACGTAGCGCCCATCGCCGAGCGCCGCGCCGTCAACGGTGTAGAAGTTATCGCGCAGTTTGTCTTTCAATAAGTGGAACGCACTTTCGCTGAGCGCGCGATAGTAGATCGCATATTCGAGCGTGTCGTTGTTGCGATCCTCCGCCTGCCATTGCAAAGAGACCGCGCCGCGTTGGAACAGACGGCGCGGCGGCACTTGCGGCACGGGCGCGATCAGGGACGCATCGAACCCGGCCGCTTCGACGTTCGGATCGGTCTGCACCTGAATCGCTGGCTGCAACGCGACGCCGACCGGCAAGGTCGTGATCGACAACACTTCCGGCGCAACGTTGCGTGGTTGATACGCGAGGCTCACGTTCTCGACGCGCGCATCGCTATTGCTTGTGCCCACCGGCGCGCGCAAGACCGCGCGCCACTGCACGAAGCGCGCCCGCGGGCTGGTGACGAGCACGCCGCCCGGCTCGCGATAAGCAGCGCTCCAATCACTCCACGTCGTATCGGGGCGCTCTGTGTTGCCGCTGCGCGTCTGCAACTCGACCGCGCCGCGCCCCTGCCACCAGATGCGCCCCCACGCGGCCACGACGCGCGCGTCGCGCACAGGCGATTCATACGTGCCTTCGGCCGTCGCCTCCGCGCCGAAGCGAAATAGTTTGCCCTGATTACTTGCGGCGGCATAGACCTCGCGCCCACGCACGACGAGCGCCGAGATTTGATCTTCGGTTGATTGCAAGAGCAGCGTGTCGCGCCCGTCGTCGGTTACGGAATAAATGCGCCCCTTTTCGCTCGTGCCGATCAAGACGGCGTGCCCTTCAGGTGCGGGCGCGACGGAGAACGCGTTGATTGAAGTCGAACTCCACAGCACGTCCGTCCCGCCGTCCGGTTGAATACGAAAGACTGCGCTGCGCGCATTCTGCAACTCGTTGCGGCTGCGCGCCTGCGCGGGCTGCGGGCCGAAGGCTTGCGTCTGTGCGCCGCTATCGTCCACCACCGTGCTCGACGTAACGATGACGCTGCCTTGCGCGTTACTCGTCCCGGTGGGCGTGCTTGGATTGGGCACGGGCGCGGGCGGGCGCGCGGCCGTCGCAGCGTCGCCGAGCGCGAGCGCGTAGACCGAACCATCAGGCGCGGGCGCAAGCGCGTGTATCTCGCGTAAAGGTGCGTCGAAGAGCGCGAACGCTTTGCCGTCGGGCGAGATGCGCAGCACCAGCCCGCTCGGATCAGTCCCCGCGATCAGGTTGCCCTTCGCATCGACCGCGAGCGAGATAACGTGCGTCTCGTTGATGTCGATGAGGAGCGACGTTTCGGGTTTCGCGCCTGCCGCCGAAACGCGATAGAGCTTGCCGTTGTCGCCCGTGCCGATGGCGAGCGCGCCGTCCGGTAAGACCGCCAACGACCAGATGTATTTGTCCGGCGGATCGAAATAATCCGCGGCCTTCCCGTCGCCGCCGATCCGATAGACCTTGCCATCGGGCGACGTGCCCGCGTAGAGCGCGCCGTCGCGCCCGACGACTAACGCCGTCACATCCAACTCCGCCGCGTCATAGAGCAGCGCACCTTTGCCGTCGGGCGGCACTTTGTAGATGCGCCCGTCGTGCCCCGTGCCGAGGTAGACGTTCCCTTGCGCGTCCACGGCGCTCGACCAGATGTAAGGCTGCTCTGTGTCGAAGAGTTGCGCGAAGCGCGGCGCGAGCATGAGCGCGCCCGTGTCCGTGACGGAGACGCCGCGCGCCTCGCCCTTCAGCAAGTCTTCGCGCGAGCTGGTCTCCCACACGACGGGGCCGCCCGCACGCACCGGGGTGCTGAAGGCGAAACTGAGAACGATGATTGTGCAGAGGAGACGGGCGGCGCGAATCGAGAATGTGTTGTTGTGCATTAAAGGAAACTGTGTCCGTTAGGGTTGTACGTCACGCACGATGCGAGCGCTTAAGCTGTCGAAGGGATGATAACTCGAAAAAGTCCAACGCAGAAGTGCCACCTCATCCGATGACCTTGAACAGGCCCAGCACGCCGAATAAGATAAAGAGCACGCCCATGAATGAAATTCGCCGCAGCAAGCTGCGGGGTATCAGAAGAGGTTGAGTTGTTCCTTGTGTAGTTGTTCGTACTCCACCTCTGCCCCTTGATTTTGGATGTACTTCTTAATCACACTTTCATTGCCGTGCTGTCCAACCGTGCTGATGAAATATCCGGCCGTCCAGAACTGCCCGCCCCATAACTGTTTCTTGACTGCTGGACACGCGCGGAAGATTTCGCGCGCCGTGATGCTCTTAATGCGCTGCACGATCTTCT
>JBJMGT010000036.1:0-111111 GCA_045807745.1 Pyrinomonadaceae bacterium | reverse complement strand
GGCTATCTGAATCGCCCAGACCTGACGGCCGAGAAGTTCGTGCCCGACCCGTTCAGCGCGGAGCCGGGGCAGCGCCTGTACCGAACGGGCGACGTGGCGCGCTACCGGCCGGACGCGAGCATCGAGTATCTGGGGCGGCTCGATCAGCAGGTGAAGCTCAGAGGCTTCCGCATCGAGTTGGGCGAGGTCGAGGCGGCGCTCACGCGGCACGCAGGCGTGCGCGAGTGCGTTGTTGTGGCGCAGGCGGACGGCGCGGGACAGTTGCGGCTCGTTGCCTATGTGGTCGGCGGCGAGACGGCAGAGGGCCGTGTGAGTGAACTGCGCGCGGGGCTGCGCGAGCGGCTGCCGGAGCACATGATCCCTTCCGCCTTTGTCTTCCTCGCTGAACTGCCGTTGACGCCCAACGGCAAAGTTGATCGCAAGGCGCTGCCGGAGCCGGAGGGCGTGCGCCCGGACTTAGCGGCCGCCTATCTCGCGCCGCGCACCGAGGCCGAGCGCACAGTGGCCGACATCTGGCGGCGGCTCTTGCAGGTCGAGCAGGTTGGCGTGCACGACAACTTCTTCGATCTCGGCGGCCACTCCCTGCTGCTCGCGCGCGTCCACGCCGAACTGTGCGAGACCTTCGCGCGCGACATCCCGCTCACCGCCCTGTTCCAACATCCGACCGTCAACGCCCTCGCCGAATATCTGAGCCGTGATGGCGCAGAGGATACAGCGGCGCAACTGCGCCAGATGCGGGAGCGGACGGAGACGCGCAAGCGTCTGGGGCAGCAGCAGCGCGGCCGCAGGGTGCAGCGCAAAGGTAGGGACGAGCATGCGCGGGGTGAACAGTTGGCCAGTGATAGTTTGCCGGCCGACAGATCGGCGAGCGACGCAACAGCGGACGGGCAGGTGGCGGGATGACTGCACAAGACGCTTACGACGAGGCAGGCGCGACGGAGGTGGCCGTTGTCGGCATGGCGGGGCGTTTCCCCGGCGCGGCCGACCTCGACGAATTCTGGCGCAACCTGCGCGACGGCGTCGAGTCCGTCACCTGCTTCTCTGACGAAGAAGCGATGGCGGCCGGCGTCGGCCGTGAGACCTTGGCGGCGGGCCGCTACGTCAACGCCGCGCCCGTGCTCGACGGGATCGAACTGTTCGACGCCGCGTTCTTTGGCTACACGCCGCGCGAGGCCGAGATCATGGATCCGCAGCACCGGCTCTTTCTCGAATGCGCGTGGCAGGCGTTGGAGCACGCGGGCTACGACTCGGAGCGGTGTCGCGGCGAGATCGGCGTCTTCGCGGGCGTCAGTCTGAGCAGCTATCTAATGAACATCTACGCGAACCGCAAGCTGCTCGGTCTCGTCAGCCGCTTCCAAATCATGATCGGCAACGACAAGGATCACCTCCCGATGCGCGTCTCCTACAAGCTGAACTTGAAGGGGCCGAGCCTCAACGTGCAGACCTCCTGCTCGACCTCGTTGACGGCCGTGCATCTCGCCTGCCAGAGCTTGCTCAACGGCGAGTGCGACATCGCGCTCGCGGGCGGCGCGTCCGTCAAAGTTCCACAGCGCACCGGCTATCTCTATCAAGAGGGCGGCATCAATTCGCCCGACGGCCGCTGCCGCCCGTTTGACGCCGCAGCGCGCGGGACGATGAGCGGCAGCGGCATCGGCGTCGTGGTCTTGAAGCGCTTGGCCGACGCCGTCGCCGACCACGATCAGATACTAGCTGTCGTCAAAGGCTCGGCCGTCAACAACGACGGCTCGCTCAAGGTCGGCTACACCGCCCCGAGCATCGACGGGCAGTCGCAGGTGATCGCCGAGGCGCTGTCCATCGCCGGGGTCGAGGCCGAAAGCGTCACCTACATCGAAGCGCACGGGACGGCCACGCCGCTCGGCGACCCGGTCGAGATCGCGGCCCTGACGCGCGCCTTCCGCGCGACGACCGAGCGGCGCAACTTCTGCGCTATCGGCTCGGTGAAGTCGAACATCGGGCATCTGGACGCGGCAGCAGGGATAGCCGGGTTTATCAAGGCCGTGCTCGCAGTGCACAACCGGATGATCCCGCCGAGCCTCAACTTCGAGCGGCCCAACCCGAAGATCGACTTCGCCGCCAGCCCCTTCTACGTCAACGCCGCGCTCAGCGAGTGGGCGACGGGCGAAGCGCCGCGCCGCGCCGGGGTCAGCTCCTTCGGCATCGGCGGGACGAACGTACACGTCGTACTGGAAGAAGCGCCGCGCCGCGAAGCTTCCGGCAGTTCGCGCCCTTGCCAGTTGCTCCTGCTCTCGGCGAAGACCGAGAGCGCGCTCGACGCCGCGACCGCAAACCTCGGCGCACACCTGCGGCGTGAGCCGAGCGCGCCGCTCGCTGACGTGGCCTACACCTTACAGGTCGGCCGCCGTGCTTTCGCGCACCGCCGCGCCATCATCTGCCGCGACCCGGAAGACGCCCTGCACGTCATGGCCGCGCGCGCCCCGGCCCGTTTTCTGACCACCGCGCTGCGCCCGCGCTCGCGCCCCGTCGTGTTCATGTTTCCGGGGCAAGGCGCGCAGCATGTCGAGATGGGGGCCGGCCTCTACCGGCACGAAGCGACGTTCCGCGCGGAGGTAGATCGTTGCGCTGAACTGCTCCGGCCGCATCTCGGTCTCGACCTGCGCGCCGTCATCGCGCCCGGCGCGGGCGCGGACGCAGAGGCCGCGGCTCGGCTCGCGCAGACGAACCTGACGCAGCCGGCCATCTTCGTCATTGAGTACGCCCTCGCGCGTCTGTGGATGGAGTGGGGCGTCAGACCGGCGGCGCTGATCGGGCACAGCGTCGGCGAGTACGTCGCCGCCTGCCTTGCCGGAGTCTTCACGCTCGAAGCGGCCCTCGCGCTCGTCGCGCTGCGCGGGCGTTTGATGCACGCGCTGCCAACGGGCGCGATGCTCGCCGTCGCGCTCGGCGAGCGCGAGGTTGCGCCGCTGCTCGGCGGCCGCCTGTCGCTCGCGGCGGTCAACGGCGAGCGGGCCTGCGTGGTCGCCGGGGCGGAAGTGGCCGTCAACGAGTTGGCGGCGCAGCTTGAACGCGACGGCGTGCCGAGTCGTCGCCTGCAAACCTCGCACGCCTTCCATTCCGAGATGATGGACGCGGCCCTCGCGCCCTTCGCCGCAGAGGTGCGCCGCGTCAAGCTCCAACCGCCGCAGTTGCCCTACGTCGCCAACGTGACGGGCCGGTGGATCAACGCGACCGAGGCGACCGACGCCGACTACTGGGCGCGCCACATGCGGCAGACCGTGCGCTTCGCCGACGGGCTGACGGAGTTATTTGCAGAGCCGGATCACGTCCTGCTTGAAGTCGGGCCGGGGCAGACGTTGAGTGCGCTGGCGCAGCGCCACCCGGCGAAGGGGGCCGAGCATGTCGTGCTCAGTTCTTTGCAGCGGCCGCGCGCAGGGCGTTCGGACGAAGAGGACTTGTTGAAGGCGCTCGGCCAACTCTGGCTGGCAGGCGTTGAGATCAACTGGAACGGCTTCTATGCGCGGGAGCGGCGGCAGCGCCGCGCGCTCCCGACCTACCCGTTCGAGCGCCAACGGCACTGGGTTGAGCATCCGGCGGCGGCCGAGTTGGCCGAGACGATCTCGCTGCCGCTGACTCCGCCCACACCGGCCCCGGCCGCTAGGGTTGTGCCGGAGCCGGCGGCGCACCACGGCGATGTGCGGCAGCGGGTCGTCGCACAACAACTCGAACTCATGTCGCGGCAGTTGGACGTTCTGCGCCAACGTCGCGCGGCGCAGTTTTAGCCACTGCCCATAGGCCATAGCCAGCCTCACTGAAATTAACTCAAAGGAGTTTCGTTATGACGGCGCACGTTGACACTATGCCCGACTCGCAGCGCAAGCAGCACGTCCTCGCGGCGTTGAAGAACATCGTGCAGAACCTGACCGGGATCAAGCCGGAGGGCATGGACATCCATGTGAGTTTCTTCGACGTGGGCGTCGATTCCCTGATGCTGATCCAAGCCACGCAGGCCATTCAGGATCAGTTCGCGGTGAAGCTATCGGTCGTGCAATTGCTCGAAGAACTGAACACGCTCGACGCCGTCGCGACGTTTCTTGAGCAAGCCCTGCCGCCCGACTCTGCGCCCAATTCTGTGGCCGCGCCGGGCGACGCACAGCCGGATGTACCCCCCGCCACCCTTGAAACTGCGCCGCCGCCGCAGCAACGCGAAGCGGAACCCGTACCGCCTGTGTCCGCGACTGCTCCTTCAGTCGTGCATACGCCAGCGTCCGCGCCGCCGCCTGTTGCTCAGTCCGCCGCGCAGTACGAACCGCCGGCCACCGGCGCGCCCATGGCCCACGCCGAAGTGGCCATGCGCCCCGGCGCGGAGCAATCGAGCGTACCCACATCCGTCCTCGAACAACTCATGGCCCAACAGCTTCAGGTTATGACGCAGCAATTAGACTTGCTGCGCGGTGTACCCACGCCGGTTGCGCCGCCCGCACCAGCGGCGCAGGCGCTTCCGGCCGCCGCAGTGCGCACGCTGTCGGCGGCGCCGCCCGCGCCGCCGACAGCGGCAACCACCCCGGCGCAGACGCCACAGCCCGCGCCGCGCGGGATCGAGCCTGAACTCTTCATCCCGTATCAGCCGATTCAGAAGGGCACGACCGGCGGGCTGACCCCGCACCAGCAGCAGCACCTCGACGCGCTGATCAAAAGCTACACCGAGCGCACGCGCGAGTCGAAAAGGCTGACGCAGGAGCATCGTCCCTACGTCGCCGACAGCCGCGTGTCGGCCGGGTTTCGACTCCTCTGGAAGGAGATGGTCTATCAACTCTACGCCGCGCGTTCGGCCGGGCCGAAGATGTGGGACGTGGACGGCAACGAGTACGTCGATGTGACGATGGGCTTCGGCCTGCACCTCTTCGGCCACGCACCCGACTTCGTCAACGAAGCCATCCAAAGGCAACTCAGGGCCGGCACACACCTCGGCCCGCAGATCGAGATCACGGGCGAGGTGGCGAAGCTGATCTGCGAGTTGACGGGACTGGAGCGCGTCAACTTCTGCAACTCCGGCACGGAGGCCGTGATGGGTGCGCTACGGCTGGCGCGCACCATCACGCGCCGCAACAAGATCGCCCTCTTCGCGGGGTCGTATCACGGCTGGGCCGATGCGACGCTCGGACGCGTCGTCAACAGAAACGGCGAACGCGTGGCGACGCCCGTCGCGCCGGGCGTGCCGCCGCTCGCCGTCCAAGAGACGCTCATCCTCGAGTGGAACGATCCGCGTTCACTCGACACCCTGCGGCAACACGCGCACGAACTCGCCTGCCTCCTCGTCGAGCCGGTGCAGAGCCGCCGGCCAGACATCCAGCCCAAGGAATTTCTCCACGAGTTGCGGCGCATCACCGCGGAGGCGGGCGTCGTGCTGATCATCGATGAGATGGTGACGGGCTTCCGCATCGCGCCGGGCGGGGCGCAGGCGTGGTTCGATCTCGACGCCGACCTCGCCATCTACGGCAAGGTGCTCGGCGCGGGGTTGCCACTCGGCATCGTCGCCGGCAAGGCCGAGTTCATGGACGCCTTCGACGGCGGCATGTGGCAATACGGCGACGCCTCCTATCCGCGCGCCGAGAAGACGCTCTTCGCGGGCGCGTACTTCAAACACCCGCTCACGATGGCGGTCGCGCATGCGATCCTGACGCGACTGCGCGATGAAGGTGAGCAGTTGCTCTCCGAGTTGAACCGGCGCACCACGCGGTTGGTCGAGATGCTTGACCGCTACTTCGCCGAACAACTCGTCCCGGCGCGCGTCGTCAACTACGGCTCGCTCTTCCGCATCCTCTTCGCGCACGAGTATAAGTTCGTTGACATCTTCTACTACCACCTCGTCAACAACGGCGTCTTCATTTGGGAGGGGCGCAACTGCTTCCTCTCGACGGCGCACGGCGACGCCGAAGTGGACTTCATCATCAAGGCCGTGCAGAAGACAGTCGAGCAGGTGCGCGCCGGTGGCTTCCTGCCCGACCTGCCGCCCGACGGGCCGAGTGCTGGCGTGGGCGGCGACCAGACGCGCTTGCCGGTCGCCACCCCAGTTGCTTCTTCGGTTTCATCGTTAACAGCATCCGCTGCTTCGTCGGGGCCGGCGGGCGCTGCGACCGGCGCGCGGCTCGCTGTCGTAAATGATCGCACGGAGCAGGAGCCGCGCCGTGACGGCGGCAGCGCGGCGGCGGCGGCCGGACTTCAATTCAGTCTCTATTATTTTGGCAACTATCCAATCGAGTATTACAGCAGCAAATACGAGCTACTTTTAAAAGGCGTCAAATTCGCCGACCAGCACGGCTTCCAAGCCGTCTGGCTCCCCGAGCGGCATTTCAACTCTTACGGCGGCTTCTCCCCCAATCCCTCGATCCTCGCGGCCGCGCTCGCCGTCGAGACCGAACGCATTCAACTGCGCGGCGGGAGTGTTGTGCTGCCGCTCCACGATCCCATCCGCGTGGCGGAAGACTGGGCCGTCATCGACAACCTGTCGCGCGGGCGCGTCGCCATCTCCTTCGCTTCGGGCTGGCATCCGAACGACTTCGTCTTCGCGCCCGACGCCTACGAGAATCGCCGCGACGTGATGGACGAAGGGATCGACATCGTCCGGCGACTCTGGCGCGGCGAGTCGATTGAGCGGCGCAACGGCCGCGGCGAGATTATCAAGGTCGGCCTGTCGACGCGCCCCGCGCAGCCTGAACTGCCGATCTGGATGACGGGCGCGTCGCACGGTACGGGCGCGAAGGCCGGCCAACTCGGCGCGGGCGTTTTGACCAACTTACAGGATCAGACCATCGACGAACTGGCCGCCAAGCTCAAGACCTATCGCGAGGCGCTGGCGCAACACGGCCACGACCCCGCAACCGCACGCGCCACGGTCTTACTGCACACCTACGTCGTCGAAGACCTCGGCAAGGCCCTGCAAGACTCGCGCGGGCCATTCCGCGAATACCTCCGCTCGTCGATGGGCCTGCGCTCAACGCTCAACCGCAATCAGGGGCCGAAGATCGATCTCGACAAAGTCTCCGAGGCCGATCTCGAATACTTCCTCTCCGCCGGCTTCGAGCGTTACAAGCAGGTCGGCACGCTCATCGGCACGCCCGATTCGTGCGCGGCCGTCGTGGATCGACTCGTCGCCGCCGGTGTCACGGAGATCGGTTGCTTGATCGACTTCGGCGTGCCGACGGCGGACGTGCTGGACAGCTTGCAACACCTAAACGCCCTCCGCGAGCGCTACCAGCAACCCGCCGAGTCGCCCGCGCCCGCCCAACGCGAGACACTATTACTTGAGGACGACGCGGCCGTTGCTACAAGTTATAGTGTCGCGCTGACCGAGACGCAGAAGCAGTTCTGGGTGCTGACGCAGTTGAGCGATCAGGTCTCGCGCCAATACAACGAGTCGATCACGATGCGGCTGCGCGGCGACTTGAACATCGAGACCATGCGCGCCGCGCTGCGTGAGGTGGTCGCCCGCCACGACGCGCTCAGATCGACCTTCAGCCCGACGGGCGAGGAGCAGCTTGTGCACGCCGCTGTCGAGCTTGAAGTGCCGCTCGTGGATTTCACGCATCTGGCCGAAGGGGAGCGTGAGACGCGGGCGCTGGCGTGGGCGCAAGAGCAGGGGCGGAAGCCTTTCGATCTGGCGCGCGGCCCCGTCGTGCGGGCCGCCTTTGCGAAACTCGATGAGCAGTTCCACCTCCTGCTCTACGCCACGCATCATCTCGTCGCCGACGGGCAGGCGTGGGGCGTGATGCTCGCAGACCTGCGCGAACTCTACACGGCCGCGTGCGAGGGCCGACCACACACGCTGCCGCCGCCCGTAAAGCTCGGCGAGCAGGTGCGGCAGCGCGCGGCCCTGTCGCCGGAGGAGGAGGCCCGCTCCGAGGCCTTCTGGCTCGCGCAGTTCGCCGATGGCGTCCCCGTCGCCGAGTTGCCGACGGATCGCCCGCGCCCCGTCACGCCGAGCCACGAGCGCAAACAAGTTTACGAGTTGATCGATGCCGGAGTGAGCAACGAGTTGAGAGCTTTGAGCCGACGGGAACGCGCCACGCTCTTTATCACGCTGCTCGCCGGCTACAACTTGCTGCTGCACCAACTGACGGAGCGCGCTGATCTGGTCGTCGGCATCAATGTGGCCGACCCGCTCTCTGTGCGGCGCAAAGATGCCGTCGGGTACAGACTCCAACCGCAAATGCTGCGCAGCCGGCCGGCGGGCGACCCGACCTTCAAGGAGTATCTCGCCGCCGTCAAAAAGCAGGTCTATGAGGCTTACGAGCACCAACGTTTTTCCGTCGCCAAATTTTACAAGCGCTTGAACCTGAAGCACGATCCGCGCCGCGCCCCGCTCGTCGCCGCCGGGCTGAATCTGGAGCGCGCCGACCCGCCGACCGTGCTCCACGAGCTTGCAGTGGAGTTCATCCTCGACGCGACGAGCGCGCCCGCGCTCGACCTCTATCTGGACATCGCGGAAGTGGGCGACGAGCTACGCCTCAAGTGTAACTACAACGTAGATGTGTTCGACGCCCGCTCGGTCGCGCGCTGGATGGCGCACTTCCGCGACCTGCTCGCGGCTATCGCCGCCGATCCGACGCGCCGTCTCTCCGAACTGCCGCAGTTCTCAACTGCCGAGCCACAACCGGCTGCTGATGCAGGATCAGATGGAGCGGCGGCCGGCGCGACGTTCGACCTGACAAAGTTTCAACGGCTGCTCTGGGCCGGGCAGCGGCTCAACCCGGACGAAGTGCTCTACGTCAACCTTGGCCTCGCCTTCATCAACAAGCGGCTCGACCCTGAACACATGCGCGCGGCCTTTCAGGCCATCATCGACCGCAGCGACGCTCTGCGCACTGTGATCGAGGAGTGCGACGGCGTGCCGCGCCAGCGCATACTCCCTGCGCTGCCCTACGAGATGGACTTCTTCGATTTCTCGCGCGAAGCTTCGCCGCACGCGCGGCTGGATGCTTGGGCGCGCGCGCGGCGTAGCGTCCCGCTCGACATGAGCCGGCGGATGTTCGACTCCGCGCTCGTCAAACTCGCCGCCGACGAGTTCGCTTGGCATCTCAACATCCACCACGTCGTCGCCGACGCGTGGTCGTTCTTCCTCGTCTATCAACATGGTCTCAATTACTACGAGAGTTCCGTCGCCGGGCGACTGGCAGAGCAGCCGGCCCTGCCGCCGTTCACAGACTACCTGACGTATGAGGCGGCGCTGCCGCGCGCGCGCAAATACAGCGAAGCGGAGGCCTACTGGAAAGAGAAACTGGCCGAACCGGTCGAGCCGCTGCACTTCTACGGCCGCCCGCCGGTGAAACGCACGACGCGCTCCGCGCGCGTGACGCGCAGCCTCGGAGTTGAACGGACCCAACGGCTCAAAGCCGTCGCCGCCAGTCCCGATCTCTTCATCGCCTCGGAGGACGCGACGCTCTCAATCATTTTTGCTGCGCTCACCGCAGGCTTCCTCGCGCGCGTCTCCGGCAGCCGTCGCCTCGCGCTGGGCGTGCCCTTTCACAACCGCCCGACCGCCGCCTTCCAGCAGACCATCGGCCTCTTCATGCAGATACTGCCGCTGCGCGTCCGGATCGACGAGGGCGAGACCTTTACGACGCTGGTGAAGAAGCTGCGGGCCGAGTTCTTTACGACCTTGCGCCATCACCAGTACGGCGTCGGCAACCCGATCCATCAGCAAGCCTACGACGTGGAGTGCAACTACATTAACGCGCAACTCTCCGCCCCGGACGGCGTGCCCATAAGGATCGAATGGCCACACACCGGCCACGCACACGAGAGTCTCATCGTACAGATGCACGACATGATCAAGGCGGACGACCTGACCGTCACTTTCGATTTTCACGAGGACGTTTTCAGCGCGGAGCAACGTGAGCAAGCGGTCGGCCAGTTCTTCCGGCTGCTCGATGCTTTCATCGAAGACCACGCGCGGCCGCTGTGGTCGGTCGGGCTGCTCTCGACGGAAGAGGCGCGGCGCGTCCTCTCCGAGTTCAACCAGACCGAGGCGGCATTCCCGCTCGACGAGACTTTCGCCCAACTCGTGGCCGCGCAGGTCGCACGGACACCGGAGCGCGTCGCCGTCGCGGACGACGAGCAGTCGCTCACCTACGCGCAGTTGAACGCGCGGGCTAACCGGCTCGCGCGCCGGCTGCGCACGCTCGGCGTCGCGCCCGGCGTCGTCGTGCCGTTGCTCGCCCGGCGCGGCGTGGACTTGCTTACGTCCATCCTCGCGATCTTCAAGGCCGGCGGCGCGTACCTCCCGCTCGACCCGCTCTATCCGCCGCACCGCCTGCTCCAGTTTCTCACGCAGAGCCGCGCCACGCTGTTGCTGAAGGCTGGCGCGATGCAAGCCGAACTCGCTGCCCCGCTCGACGAACTGGCGACGCGCACGGGCCTGCGCGTCGTCGCCCTTGAAGAGTTGTTGGCCAGCGCAGGCGGGACAGACGACGCGGAGAACCTGCCGACCTCGGCCGCGCCCGGCGATCTCGCCTACGTGATCTACACCTCCGGCTCGACGGGCGTGCCGAAGGGCGCGCTGCTCGAACAGCGCGGGATGGTTAACCACTTGTTCGTCAAGGTGGCAGACCTCGGCCTGACGGAGTCGGACGTGGTCGTGCAGAACGCCTCGCAGTCGTTCGACATTTCCGTCTGGCAATTCCTCGCCGCGTTGTTGGTGGGCGCGCGCGTGCGCGTCGTCAACGACGAGGTCGCGCGCGACGCACAACAACTACTGGCGCTGCTCGCAGCGGAGTCCGTCACAGTCTTCGAGACCGTGCCGTCGCTACTGCGCGCGCTGCTCGCGCAGCACGAGTCGGACGCGCCCGCCCGCCCGCAACTCTCGGCCTTGCGCTGGCTGATCGTCACGGGCGAGGTCCTGCCGCCGGAGTTGTGCCGCCGTTGGCTGGCGGCTTATCCGCGCACACCTGTCCTCAACGCCTACGGGCCGACTGAGTGCTCTGACGACGTGACGCATCACGTCATCGCCAGCCCGCCGGACGACGACGCGACGACCGTGCCCATCGGCCGGCCCGTCGCCAATACGCAGCTCTACGTCCTCGACGAATCGTTCGCGCCCGTGCCCCTAGGGATGCAGGGCGAGCTGTGCGTCGGCGGCGCGGGCGTAGGGCGCGGCTACTTGGACGCCGCCGCGCGCACCGCGACCGCGTTCGTCCCCGACCCGTTCTCGGCGCAGCCCGGCGCACGGCTCTATCGCACTGGCGACCTCGCGCGTTTCCGGCCCGACGGCGCGCTCGAATTCTTGGGCCGCATCGACAGCCAAGTGAAGATTCGCGGGCACCGCATTGAGTTGGGCGAGATCGAAGCGGTGCTGCGCCAGCAGGCCGGCGTCGCTCAAGCGGTCGTCACGGCGCACGCGGAGGCGGGCGATGATAAGCGGCTGGTGGCCTATGTCGTCGGGCGCGAGGCGGAAGCTCTGAACGTCAACGAACTGCGCGCGGCCCTGCGCGACAGGCTGCCGGAGTACATGACGCCCGCGGTCTTCGTGCGGCTCGACGCGCTTCCGCTCTCAGCAAACGGCAAGGTGGATTTGAAGGCGCTGCCCGCACCCGACCCGGCGCGGCCCGAACTTGATGCCGCCTTCGTCGCGCCGCACGGGGCAGTAGAAGAGAAGCTCGCAGAGATTTTTCAACAGGTCTTGAACGTCGCGCGTATCGGCGCTGACGACAACTACTTCGAGTTGGGCGGCGACTCGATCCTGAGCATCCAGATCGCCTCGCGTGCGACGCAGGCGGGCTTGCGGCTCACGCCGATGATGCTCTTTCAGCATCAGACCGTTGCCGCGCTGGCGGCCGTCGTGGGCACGGCCGAGGCCGTCTCGGCCGAGCAGGGTGCGGTCACCGGCGACGTGCCGCTCACGCCCGTCCAGCACTGGTTCTTCGAGCGCGAACTCGCCAACCCACACCACTACAACCAAGCCCTGCTGCTTGAGACGCGCCGGCCGCTCGCCACCGAACTGTTGCGCCAGAGCGTCCGCCACCTCTTGCAGCATCACGACATGTTGAGTGCGCGCTTCGAGCCGCGCGGTGCAGGCTGGCGGCAATATCTACAGGGCGCGGACGGCGACGAAGTTTTCGCCCACCACGATCTGGCGGGCCTGCCCGCCACCGAACGGCGCGCGGCGCTCGAAGCCGAAGCGGCGCGGCTGCAAGCAAGTCTGCATCTGTCGGCGGGGCCCATCGCGCGGTGCGTCCTCTTCGACTTCGGGCCGGACGCGCCGGGTCGCCTGCTCTTCATCGCGCACCACCTCGTCGTGGACGGCGTCTCGTGGCGCGTACTTGTCGAAGACCTGCAAACGGCCTACGAGCAACTGAGCCGCGGCGAGGCTGTGCGGCTTGCGCCGAAATCAACTTCGTACAAGGAATGGGCCGAGCGGCTTGTTGCTTTCGCGCAGTCGGACGAGGTGCGGCAAGAGCAGTCCTACTGGCTCGCTCGGCCACGCGGAGCACTCAAGCCGCTGCCGCTGGATTTCGCGGGGGGCGAGAATCTGGTGACTTCGGCCTCCGGCGTCTCCGTCTCGCTCTCGGCCGAAGAGACCGAGACCCTGCTCAAGCGAACGCTCCCCGCGCTCGCCGCGCAGATCAACGACGTGCTGCTCACCGCCCTCGCGCAAAGTCTCGCGCGCTGGACGGGCGGCCGCGCCATCTACGTCAACCTCGAAAGCCACGGGCGCGAAGAACTCTTCCCCGAAGTCGATCTCACACGCACGGTCGGCTGGTTCACGACGATGTCGCCAGTGCTGCTCGATCTCGGCGAGGCCGCCTCGGCGGTAGAAGAATTGGCGGCCGTGACGGAGCAGTTGCAACTCGTGCCGCGCAAAGGTATCGGCTACGGCGTGCTGCGCTACCTACACGAGGACGCGCAGGTGCGGGCGCAACTGCGGGCCTCGACCGAGACGGAGATCACTTTTAACTTTCTGGGCCAAGCCGACCGGGCGCTGCCGGAGTCAGGGTACTTCAAGTTCGCCGCCGAGTCCGCGGGGCCATCGATGAACCGCGCAGGCCGGCGCGGCAGCGTGTTCGATGTCAACGGATTGATCGTCAGCGGTCAACTCCGCTTCGACTGGTCGTACAGCCAGAACCTCCACCGGCGCGAGACGGTTGAAGCCCTCGCGCGCGGCTTCGCCGATGCCCTGCGCGCGTTCATCAATTACGAGCCGGTGGCCGCGGCGGAGAACTTCGCGGCCGTCGCCGGGCTGACGGATTTCAACTGGGCGCAGGGAGAGGTAGCAGACATCGCGGCCGCGCTTGAGCACCTCGAATCATGAAGAACGTCGAAAGCGTCTATCCGCTCTCGCCCATGCAGGAGGGGATGCTCTATCACACCGTCTACGCGCCCGGCTCCGGGGCCTACATAGGGCAGGTGAGCTTCCGGCTGACGGGCCACGTCGATCTCGACGCGTACGGGCGCGCGTGGCGGACGGTGATTGAAAGACACGCAGCCCTGCGCACAATTTTTTTGTGGAAAGAGGTTAAGCGGCCCGCGCAGGTAGTGCTGCGCGAGGTGGAGTTGCCGCTTGAGCAGTTGGACTGGCGCGGGCTGGGCGCGCAGCAGCAGCAGGCGCAACTGCGCGCCTATCTCGCACAAGCGCGCGCGCGCGATTTCGATCTGACGCGCGCCCCGCTCATGCGCCTCGCCGTCATCGAACTCGCCGCCGACGCTCGCCTGTTCATCTGGAGCTACCACCACCTGATGCTCGACGGTTGGTCGGTCTCCATGCTGTTCAACGAACTCACCGCCTGCTTCCGGGCCTACGCGCGCGGCGCGGAACCACCGCGCCCGCAGAAGCCACCGCGTCCCTATCGCGATTACATCGTCTGGCTGCAAAAGCAGGACACGCCCGCGGCCGAAAAATTCTGGCGGCGTGAATTGGTGGGCGCGAGCGTGCCGACGCCCGTGCCCGCGAAGCCTGCGCCGGGCAGCGAGGCCGGGGGCATGCGGCAGGAATTGCGGCAGATCAAGTTAACGGCCGCGGAGTTGTCTGCCCTGCAAGCCTTCGCGCGACGGCACAGGCTGACAGTCAACACCGTGGCGCAGGCAGCGTGGGGCCTGCTGCTGAGTCACCATGCTGACCGTCAGGACGTAGTCTTCGGCGCGACCGTCTCAGGCCGGCCGCCGGAACTGCCCGATGTGGACACCATGATCGGCATGTTCATCAACACACTGCCGGTGCGACTGAAATTTACGCCCGACGAAGCGCTCGCGCCGTGGTTACAGTCGCTGCAAGCGCGGCAGGTGGAGTCGCGCCGTTACGAATACTGCTCGCTTAAGCAGATTCAAACGTGGTGCGGCGTGCCCCGCGGCACGCGCCTCTACGACAGCCTGCTCGCCTTCCACAACTATCCGGGCCGGTCGTCTGCGGCGGGGGCAGGGAACGGCGACGCGCCGGGCGGCGCAACCGGCATAGGTGACTTTCGCGCCCTATCGCAACTCGCCTATCCGCTTGAGATGGAAGTTATGCCCGAGCCGGACGCGACCACGTTGACGCTACGCTACGACGCCGAGCAGGTCGAGCCGGCGGTGGTCGAGCGTGTGCTGGGCGGGTTCGCCGCGTTGCTGCGCGGCGCGGGCACGCTCAGGGACGACGCTACGGTCGGCGACCTGCTTGCACAGCTACGCGCAGCCGACCAGCGGCGGCAGGCAGCGCAGGCAGAGGCGTTTGCGGAGACGGCCGCGAAGAAGTTGAAAGGACTCAAACAGGGGCTGCGGAACCGGCCTCAGGCGAATCCGGCCGGGCAAACGAAGAACGGTTGAGATGGCGCGCGAAGTTAACCGCGGGCAGGTCGAAGATGCGGAACGAAGAAGTGATGGAAGTGCAAAAAGAAGAAGTCAAAGAAGCGCAGAGCGGGGCGGCACGCCTCGAAGGGTTCGAGTTGTCGCCGCAGCAGCGGCGTGCGTGGGAACTGCGACAGGCGGGTGGCGGTCTGCCCTACCACGCGCAGTGCGTCGTCGAAATCGACGGGGCGCTTGACGCCGCCGCGCTGACCGTCGCCGTGCGCGAGACGGTCGCGCGCCACGAAATTCTGCGCACCGACTTTCGTCAACTGCCCGGCATGCTCATCCCTGTTCAGGTCGTCACGGACGACGAGGCTGACGAATTGTCGTTATTCGATCTGTCCGCTCTGACTGCGGACGAGCAAGAGCATCACATTTCGCAGTGGCTCGCGGACGCGCGCCTGCCGCAAGCCGAAGGCGGGCGCGTCCGGCCGTTGCGGGCCGCGCTCTTCGCGCGCGCCGGTGGCACGCACGCACTCACCCTGAGTCTGTCTACGCTCTACGCCGACCGCGCCGGGTTGGAAAATCTGGTCGCAGCGGTTGCACGCAGCTACGGCGCGGCGGCACAAAGCGACGTGCCGGCCGAAGAACCTTTACAGTATGCCGATCTCGCCGCTTGGCAGAACGAACTGGCGGCGGCTGAAGAGTCGGAGCCGGGTCGCGCCTACTGGCGCGAGAGCCTGCCGCCGGAGCCGGGCGCGCCGCGTCTGCCGGGGGGCGGCCGCCATGCGCGCGCCGCCGAGTTCGACCCGCGCGTGCTGACCGCGACCATCGGCGCGGAGTCGTTTGCGCAACTCAATGCGCGCGCCGCGCGCCACGACACCACCAGCCAGAATGTGCTGCTCGCCTGCTGGCAACTGCTGCTCCGTCGGCTCGGCGGACTGGCGGAAGTGGCCGTCGGCGTCCGCTTCTCCGGGCGCAAGTATGACGAACTTGAGGAGTCCATCGGCCCGCTCGCGCGCTACCTGCCCGTCCGCTGCGATGTGGACGATGAGTTGAGCTTCACCGAGTTGTTAGCGCGGACGACTGCCGCGACCGAGGCCGCCGCCCGCTGGCAGGAATGCTTCGCGTGGGAACTCACGGGCGCGGAGATGGGCGACCATGGCGCACCGCCCTTCATGCCTATCTGCTTCGACTTCGCGCGCGAGGGCGCAACGCACGCCGTGGCCGGCGTGATGTTCGCTCCGCCCCGCTACTACGAATGCCTCGATCAGTTTCACGCCAAGCTCGTCTGCCGCCCGCGCGGCGACGAACTGATCATGGAACTGCACTACGACGCGAGCCGCTTGAGCGTTGCCGATGTTGCACGATTGACCGAACAGTACCAGACAGTGCTGTCGAGCGTCGCTCGGAACCCTTCAGCGCGCATCTCGGAGTTAGAGATCGTCGGCGAATCAGAGCGTCACCACCTACTGTTCGAGCTGAACGACACGCAGGTAGAGTTAAGGCGTGACACGACGCTACACCGGCTATTCGAGGAGCAAGCAGCGCGCACGCCGGAGGCTACGGCCGTCGTGGCGGCAGACGGTGCACTGACCTATAGCGAACTCAACGCGCGGGCCAACCGCCTAGCCCATTACTTGCGGACGCTCGGCGTTGGGCCGGACGTGTTGGTCGGCGTGATGCTTGAACGCTCGCTGGAGATGCTCGTCGGGCTGCTCGGCGTCCTGAAGGCGGGTGGGGCCTACGTCCCGCTTGATTCCGATTACCCGCAGGAACGGCTCGCCTTCATGGCAGCAGACGCCGCCTGCCCCGTCCTGCTCACCGAGCAGCGGCTCCGCACGCGCTTCGATGGTCATGCCGGGCCACTGGCGCAGCTAGCGGGAAACGCCACGCGAGTGTTTTGCCTCGACACGGAATGGGCCGCGGTGGCAGGTCTCAGCGCCGAGAACCTAACCGGCGGGGCGCAGCCAGCGAGTCTAGCTTACGTCATCTACACCTCTGGCTCGACCGGGCGACCCAAAGGCGTGATGGTCGCGCACGCTGCCATCTGCAACCGCCTGCTCTGGATGCAAGCAAAGTACCCACTCACGCCTTCAGACCGCGTCTTGCAGAAGACCGCCTTCAGCTTCGACGCCTCAATCTGGGAACTGTTCGTGCCGCTGCTCTGTGGGGCACAGGTGGTCATGGCGCGACCGGGCGGGCAGCATGACGCCGCCTACCTCTGCGCCGCGATCCAAGCGCACGAAGTGACAACTCTGCAACTGGTGCCGACGATGCTGGCGGTCGTGTTGGAGGAGGCTGGATTCGGCGCATGTCGGAGTCTGCGCCGGGTCTGGTGTGGCGGCGAGGTCGTGACGCCGGAATTGGCGCGCCGCTTCTTCACCGCCTGCCCCCATCCTGACCTTGAGTTGCACAACCTGTACGGGCCGACCGAGACAGCGATTGACGCTTCACACTGGTTGTGCGAACGCGCAGGCGCGGGCGGGCGCGTGCCGATTGGTCGCCCGCTGGCGAACCTGCAAGCCTACGTGCTAGATGCACGGATGCAGCCCGTGCCCTTGGGCGTGGCGGGTGAGTTGTACGTGGGCGGGGTGCAGTTGGCGCGCGGCTACTGGCGCAGACCTGACCTCACAGCCGAGCGGTTCGGGCCCAACCTCTACGGTGGAGAAATGGGTGGGCGGCTGTATCGGACGGGGGACGTGGCGCGGTGGACGGGGGCGGGGGTGCTGGAGTATCTGGGGCGAGCGGATGCGCAGGTCAAGCTGCGGGGCTATCGCGTGGAGTTGGGTGAGGTGGAGGCGCTGCTTGACACTCATCCGGAGGTGCGCGAGACCGTCGTCTGCTTGCGCGAAGATCGTCCGGGCGACCAACGGCTTGTTGCTTACGTAGTGGCCGAGCGTGGGGCCGCACCCACCGCCGAAGAGTTGCGCCGCTTCGCCGGGGAGAAGCTACCGGACTTTATGCTGCCTTCGGCCTTTGTCTTCCTTGAAGCCCTGCCGCTCGCACCCAACGGCAAGCTGGATCGCCGCGCGCTCCCACCGCCCGCGGCCGATGGCGCGAGCGACGCGCAAGCTTACGTCGCCCCATGCGACGAGGTAGAACGCGCGCTCGTCCGGTTGTGGGAAGAGATTCTTGACGTGCACCCGGTCGGCGTGACCGATGATTTCTTCCTCCTCGGCGGCCACTCGGTGCTGGCCCTGCGCGTGGTCGGGCAGATACACAAACTATTCGGGAAGGAAGTTCCGCTCGCCACGATGATTCAGGCGGGGACGATTGAGAACCTTGCGCGCATGCTCCGCGCGGAGCCGCGCCTGTTACCGTGGGATCCGCTCGTCACCATCCAGCCTGAAGGGACGAAGACGCCTTTCTTCGCCATTCACTCCATCGGCGGTCAGGTCTTCTGCTACGTCTCGCTGGCCCGCCACCTCGGCCCGGAGCAGCCCTTCTACGGACTGCAAGCCCCGGCGCTGGAGGATGTGGGCCACGGGCACGTCGCCATCGAAGACATGGCGGCCCACTACGTAAAGGCCATGCTCGACGTGCAGCCCGCCGGGCCGTACATGCTGGGCGGCTACTCCTTCGGCGTGCAGGTCGCCTTCGAGATGGCCTGCCAGCTCAAGGCGCAGGGGCAGGAGGTGGCCCTGCTCGCCCTGCTCGACTCCCCCTCGCCCATAGAATTGCACAAACTGCCGCCCTACGAGGACGACGACGCCTTCATGTTCGCGCTGCGCGGCAAGGTCGCGGCCTTCGAGCGCGGGCGCACTATCGAGATGACCCGCCACGAGTTCGACGGTCTCGATTACGAGGCCCAACTCGCACACCTCCACAAGCGGATGGTGGACGAAGACCTGTTTCCGCCCGAACACGACATCGAGTTCCTGCGCCACTTCATGGCGGGCTACAAGACGCGGCAGAAGGCCGTCAGGTTCTACCACCCGAAGCCTTATCCGGGCCGCATCACGCTGTTCCGCGCCGCCGAGACCGACCCGTGGCTGGCGGAACACTTCATCAAGGCGGGCGTGGACATCAACGATAAGACGTGCGGCTGGGGGGCGTTGAGCACGGAGCCGGTCGCGGTATACGAGATTCCCGGCAACCACGACCGCATGTGCTACGAGCCGCACGTCAGGGTGCTCGCCAAGCGGCTGCGGCAGTGTATCGATAAGGCATTAAACGGCAACGCTGGCAGCAGCGCACAAGGGTGGGCGGGCGAAATCCTGCGCAAGGGTTAAAGGGTACTGCGCCGCGCCGCTCGGACGGCGTCGGGCGTAAGCGAAAAGGACGCGGCGAGCCGCACTCACGCGCGAGCGTGACGGACAGAATACGGAGAACGAAGACACATGAAACTCATCTCATTCCTATTACGCTATTCGAGAGGCATCCTCGCCCTCGCCATCATCGCGGGCATCGTCGCCGGGGCGAGCAGTATGGGGCTGCTGGCCGTCATCGGCGCGCGGCTCAGGGGCAACGCTTCGGGCCAAAACCTGCTGCTGTCGTTCCTCGTCCTCTGCGTCGTCTATCCACTGATGCGCGCGGCCTCGGAAATGCTGCTGGCCCTGCTCGCCCAGACGGCCGTGCTCGACCTGCGCATGCGGCTCAGCCGGCAGATTATGGCCGCGCCCCTGCGCCATCTTGAGAAGATCGGCGCGCCGCGCACGACCGCCGCCCTGATCGAAGACGTGAACAGCATCACGAACGGCGTCTTCGTCGTCCCGTCCATCTGCATCAACGCGGTCACCGTCCTCGGCTGCCTGATTTATCTCGGCTGGCTCTCGTGGCTCGTCCTCTTGATGGTGCTCGTCCTGCTCGTCGGCGGCACGCTCATCTATCGGATTCCGATGACGTTTGCCACTAGACACCTCATCAAGGCCCGGCAACTGGCCGATGCGCTCTACGGGAACTTCCGCGCACTCACGCAGGGGACGAAGGAACTCAAAATCCACGCCCCGCGCCGCGCCGACTTCTTCGCGCAGGAGTTGCAGGCGACGGCTAAATCACTCCGCGCCGAGAACCTGAGTGCGCAACGCATCTTCACCGTCGCGGGCATCTGGGGCCAGCTCATCTTCTACATCGCCATCGGCTTCCTCCTCTTCGGCGTGCCGGCCATCCAACGGGTTGACATGGCCGCGCTGACCTCTTACGCCCTGACCATTCTCTTCATGGCCGGGCCGCTGACCGCCACCGTCACGATGATGCCGATCTTCAATCGTTCGGCCGTCGCGCTCAAAAAGATCGAAGACCTCGGTCTGTCGCTCGCGAGCCAGAGTACGGAGGAGGGCGTGACCGCCGCGCCCGCGGCCCCGCCCGCGTGGCAGAGCTTGCAGCTGATCGAGGTGACGCACGTCTACCACCGCGAGCGCGAGAACAGCACCTTCACGCTCGGCCCCATCAACCTGACCTTCAGACCCGGCGAACTGGTCTTCCTCATCGGCGGCAACGGCAGCGGCAAGACCACCTTCGCCAAACTCCTGACCGGCCTCTACCTGCCGGAGCGCGGCCACCTGCGCCTGAACGGCGAGCCGATCACGCAACGCAACCGCGAAGAGTATCGCCAACTGTTCTCCGTCGTCTTCACCGATTTCTTCCTCTTCCAGAACATACTCGGTCTCGGCGACGTGGACGTGGACAAGCAGGCGCGCCACTACATCGAGCTGCTACAGTTGCAGCACAAGGTTGAGGTCAAGGACGGGAAACTTTCGACGCTCGATCTTTCGCAGGGGCAGCGCAAGCGGCTTGCGCTCCTCACCGCCTACCTCGAAGACCGCCCCTTCTACGTCTTTGACGAGTGGGCGGCGGATCAAGACCCACTCTTTAAGGAGGTTTTCTACTTACAACTTCTGCCTGAGTTGAAGGCGCGGGGTAAGACCATCCTGGCCATCAGCCACGACGACCGTTACTACCACCTCGGTGATCGCGTTATCTGTCTGGAGGACGGTCAACTCGAATACGACAGGTCGGCGGGCGATACGCCGCACCTCCACGACAACTTGCGCGTCGCGGCAACCGACTCGGTCAGCGCATAGAAAGCACCACGGGCAGACCTGACACACGCACGATGGGCAAACTTAATAGGAGAACTAAGTGGGTACATTACTTACGGATGGCCCCCCCCCAACCGACCACGGTCGTGCCTCAATCAACGACCGGCCCTTGACTGACGACAAACACTTGATCCCGGCCGCCAAGCTGCGGCCGGCCACTTTCATCGACCTAATCCGGCATCGGGCCGAGACGCAAGGCACGCGGCCCGTACTTACTTACTTGGCGAACGGCGAGGAAGAGTCGGCGACCCAGACCTACGCCGACCTTGACCGGCAGGCGCGGGCCGTCGCCGTGGTGCTCGGCGACAACTGTCGCGTCGGCGACCGGGCCTTGCTGTTCTATCTGCCGAGCGAAATTGAGTTCGTCAAAGCCTTCATGGGCTGCCTCTACGCGGGCGTCGTGGCCATTCCCGTGCCGCCGCCGCTCGCCGCGCGCGTTATCAAGGATGAGGGCCCCGACTCCGATGCGCGCCGCGAGCGCGTCCAAAAGATGCTGGCGAAAGTTTTGGCCATCATCGCCGACGCGCGCCCGACCATCATCATGACAACGCGGAGTCTGCACGCGGCCCTTGAGCGCTTCGGCACGGAGTACGCGGCCATGAGGTTGCCGCGCTGGGTGATCACAGACAACTTCGGCGACAAAGGCAGCGACAGGTGGACGCGGCCACAGCTTGACGAGTCGTCGCTCGCCTTTCTTCAGTACACCTCCGGCTCGACCGCCGCGCCGAAGGGCGTGATGGTCACGCACGGCGGCCTGCTCGACAACGCCCGCTTAGTCGAGTACACCTTCAACCAGAGCCACGACGATATGCTCGTGTCATGGCTCCCGACCTTCCACGACCTCGGTCTCATCTACGGCGTGCTGCAACCCGTCTATGGCGGCTTCCGCTGTTATCTTATGCCGCCGCCCGCCTTCATCCAGCGCCCCTTGCGCTGGCTGCGGGCCATGTCGCGCTACGGCGGCACACACGCCGCCGCGCCAAACTTCGCCTACGACCTGTGCGTGCGCAAGGCGACCGAGGAGGATCGCGCGCAACTCGACTTGAGCCGATGGCGCGTCGCCATTAACGGCGCGGAGCCGGTGCGGAAGGAGACGCTCGAACGGTTCGCCGCAGCATTCGCGGTCTCAGGCTTTCGCCGCTCGACCCTGCGCCCCGCCTACGGTCTCGCCGAGGCGACGCTCATCGTGGCGGGGGCGCGCGCCGCGGCGGAGCAGGAGTACGTGAGCTGCGAGGTGAGCGCGGCCGCGCTCGAACGAAACCGCGTGGTGTTAGGGGAAGCTGACGACCGCGCCACGCGCGCGCTGGTCGGCTGCGGGCACACGGCGGTCGACCTACGCGTCGTCATCGTCAATCCGGAAACGCATGCCCCGTGCGCGCCCGACGAGGTGGGCGAGATTTGGGTGTCAAGTCCGTGCGTCGCCGCCGGCTACTGGGAGATGCCGGAGGCGTCGGCGCAAACCTTCCGGGCGCGGCTCGCGGACGGCACGCCCGAGACCTACCTGCGGACGGGTGATCTCGGCTTTATCTACAAAGGCCAACTCGTCATCACGGGTCGCCTCAAGGACGTGATCATCATCGGCGGCGCGAACCACTACCCGCAGGACATAGAGTTGTCGGCCGAGCACAGCCACCCGGACGTGCGCCCCGGTGGCTGTGCGGCCTTCTCGTTTGACGTGGGGGACGAGGAGCGCGTCGTGGTGGCCGTCGAAATCGGCAGCAAGCCAGCACCGCCAGCCGAGCCGAACGGCACAGGGCAGGGCGTGCGGCCGGAAGCGATGAAGGCAGGCGATTACGTCGCAGCCGTGCGCCGCGCGGTCGCCGAAGACCACGACATACAGGTCTATCGCGTTGCGTTGCTGAAGGCCGGAAGCATCCCGAAAACGTCGAGCGGTAAAATCCAGCGCCAAGCCTGCCGCAAGCTGTTTCTGGAAGGCGGTCTCGATCTCTGGGGCGGGTGAGAGATGTTAGGTCGCCGCCGCGCAGCTACCCGAGCGCGCGGCAGCGGCAGGTCGGAAATGAAAAGGAGACAGGAAAATAAAATGTCAACCAAGGCACAAGCAGAAACCATTCCCCCCGAAGCAGAGCGGGCTGGCGGCGCGCACTCGGTGGAGGCTATCGAGACGTGGCTGATCGCGAAGCTCGCAGACTTGCTGGGCATCGAGGCCGGCGAGATCGACGCCGACCAGCACCTCTCCGTCTACGGTCTCAGTTCGATGACGGGCGTAATGCTCACCGGCGACATCGAGGACTGGCTCGGCATTAGACTCGAACCGACGCTGGCATGGGAATACCCGACTGTCAGATCGCTTGCGCGCTACCTGGCCGACGAACAGGGCGGCGCGGCGGAGGCCGGAACATGAGCGCGCCGAGCGAAGTCTTTCAAGGGTTGGACGCGCCGGTCTGCGTGCCGGGCGTGCCGCCCCCGGCCGACGTGCGGCGCGTGCTGGCCCTCTTCCACGAGGTCTGCCGCGAGTACGTCATCCCGCAACGCACGCAACTCGACGAAACGGGAGAGTTTCCGGAGGAGATTATGCGGGCCTTCCGTGACCGCGACCTCTTCCGTGCCATGTTCCCCAAAGAGTACGGGGGCCTCGGTCTGCACCCGATGGCCCCCGTCTTGATCTCGGAGGTGATAGGTGAGTATTGTATCGCCATCGGCACGATCTTTGGCGCGACGGCCGTGCTCGCTCCGCAGCCCATCATCATAGGCGGGACTGAGGAGCAGAAGCAGAAGTACCTGCCCCGGCTCGCGAGCGGCGAATGGATTTCGTCGTTCGCCATGACCGAGCCGCAGGCCGGGTCCGACATCACGAACATGTCAACCGTCGCCGTCAAGCGGGGCGACAGGTACATACTCAACGGCGGCAAGAAATGGATCACCAACGCCGGCCGGGCAGACCTTTACTGCGTCATGGCGATCACGGACACGACGAAAGACCCACGCGCCGGGATGTCTTATTTTATCGTGGAGAAGGGGACGCCCGGCCTCACCTTCGGCAAGCTGGAGAACAAGCTGGGGCTGCGTTGCGTCCCGAACCGGCCCGTCTTCTTCGAGAACGTGGAAGTGCCGGCGGAGAATCTCATCGGTCTGAAGCCGAATCTCGGCTTCCCCGTCTCCATGCGTTCGTTGGGACGAAGCCGGACGTGCTTGGGCGGCATGAGTGTCGGTCTCGCTCGCGGGGCCTACCATGAGGCCATCAAGTACGTGCGCGAACGGAAGCAGTTTAATAAGCGCGTGCTTGAGTTTCAGGTCGTGCAGCACATGCTGGCCGACATGGCGGTGAAGATCGAGACAGCCCGCGCCCTGACCTACGAGGCGGGGCGGCACGCGCTCGTCAACGACGACTCGGCCGCCGCGAAGTTCTCGGCGATGGCGAAGTACTACGCGTCCGAGATCGCGATGCAGGTGGTGACCGACGCCCTGCAACTGCACGGCGGCAACGGCTTCATCAAAGACTATCCCATCGAGAAGATGTTCCGCGACGCGAAAGTCCTCTCGATCTACGAGGGGACGAGCCAGATGTTGAAGAGCCAAATCGCCGTCTCGCTCGTGCAGGAGGCGGCGCGCCTGAAGTGAATTTTAACGGCGCGGCCTTAACACGCGCCGGTCAGATGCCAAACCTGCGCGCCGCACCGCACGCCGCGCGCCCAAGCCATCGAGGAGAAACCATGAGCAGAGACGAGCGCGAAGACACGACCATCTACAAAGTAGTCGTCAACCACGAGGAGCAGTATTCGATCTGGCCAGCCGACCGCGAGAACGCGCTCGGTTGGCAAGACGCGGGGAAGTCGGGCCCGAAGGCCGAGTGCCTCGCTTACATCAAGGAGGTGTGGACGGACATGCGCCCGCTCTCCCTGCGCAAGAAGATGGAGGAGTCTGCGGGCCAATCCTGAGGCTGCGCGCAGAGTCGAACGCCAAGGAGTTAGTCTATGCAAGCTGCATCCAAGCCACTGATTCTGCTGGAACAAGTCAAGAAGGTGTTCATCACCGACGAGGTAGAGACCCACGCGCTCGCCAATATCGATCTTGAGATTCGCAACGGCGAATACGTCGCCATCTCTGGGCCGTCAGGCTGCGGCAAGTCAACGCTGCTCTCCATCCTCGGTCTGCTCGACGCGCCGACCGAGGGGCGCTACTGGCTTGACGGCGCGGCGGTCGAAGACCTGCCGTCTGAGGAGAAGGCCCGCATCCGCAACAAGGAGGTCGGGTTCATCTTCCAGAGCTTCAACCTGATCGGCGATCTCAATGTCTATGAGAACGTCGAGTTGCCGCTGACCTACCGCGATCAACTGAGCGCGGTCGAGCGCAAGCGAATGGCGAGCGAGGCCCTCGACAAGGTGCAGATGTCGCACCGGGCTAAACACCTCCCCAGCCAACTCTCCGGCGGTCAACAGCAGCGCGTGGCGGCGGCCCGCGCCCTCGCCGGGCAACCGCTCATCCTGCTGGCGGACGAGCCGACCGGCAACCTCGACTCGAAGAACGGCGAGGCCGTCATGGCCCTGCTGCGCGAGTTGAACGAGGGCGGGACGACCATCTGCATGGTGACGCACGACCCGCGCTTCGCCCGCCATGCCAACCGGTCAATCCAACTCTTCGACGGGCAACTGACCAGCAACGGCGCGGTCACGAAGATCGAAAGTTCAAGCCAGAGTAGGGAGGTGGCATAAATGCGGAGTTTGATGCAAGACTTGAGCTACGGGCTGCGGGTGTTGTGGCGGAGTCCGGGGACGACGTTCGCGGCGGTGCTCGCGCTGGCGCTGGGGATTGGCGCGAACACGGCCATCTTCAGCCTCGTCAACACGCTCACACTGCGCCCGCTGCCCTACGAGCGGCCCGATGAATTGGTGCTCGCCGCCTACGCCGAGCACGAAGCCGCGCCCGCCAACTTCATCGATTGGCGGAGCCAGAACCAGAGCTTCACGCAGATGGCGGCCCTCAACTTCTGGAACGCCAACCTGTCGGCCGGCGACCGGCCCGAACTCGTGCGCGGCTTTCAGGTCTCGCCTGCCCTCTTCCCACTGCTCGGCGTCAAGCCGATGCAGGGGCGCGTCTTCCTGCCCGAAGAGGAACAACCGGGCCGGGAAAACGTGCTCCTCGTGAGCCACGGGCTGTGGCAGCGTCGCTTTGGCTCTGATCCGTCGCTCGTCAATAAAACTCTGATGCTCAACGGGCGCAGCTACACAGTTGTCGGCATCATGCCGCCCGACTTCGAGTTCTACGGCCCGGCCGACGTGTGGAGTCCGCTCTCGTTCCCGCCCGAAGAGGCGCAGCGGCGCTCGTCCGGTAACCTGATCGTGTTGGCGCGGCTCAAGCCCGGCGTGAGCATGCAGCAGGCGCAAGGGGACATGACCAACATCGCGCGCCAGCTGGAACAACAGTACCCCGAGGCGAACGCCAAAGTGAATGTCAGCCTCGTCTCGCTCCACGAGCAGTTGATCGGGCCGGTGCGCCCCGCGCTCATGATGCTGCTGGGAGCCGTCTTCTTCGTGCTGTTGATCGCCTGCGCCAACGTTGCCAACCTGCTGCTGGCGCGCGCCGTCTCGCGGCAGAAGGAGATGGCGATCCGCGCGGCCCTTGGGGCGGGGCGGACGCGCATCATCCGGCAATTGCTCACCGAGAGCGTGCTGCTCGGTTTGATGGGCGGGGTGCTGGGGCTGCTGCTTGCGTTGTGGGGCGTGCGCTTCCTCGTCTCCGGCCTGCCGCCGGGCATTAGCACGTCGCTCCTGCTCAGTCACGGCATCGGCATCGACGGGTGGATGCTCGGCTTCACGCTTCTGATCTCGCTGCTCACGGGCGTCTTCTTCGGCCTCGCCCCCGCGCTCAACATCTCCAAGCCCGATCTCAACGAGATGCTCAAAGAGGGCGGGCGGGGCACGTCCGGCTCCTCCGGCGGACGGAAACTGCGTAGCGCCCTCGTCGTCGCGGAGGTGGCGCTCTCGGTCGTGCTGCTCGTCGGTGCCGGGTTGTTGATCCGCAGCTTCACCAGACTCCTCAACGTAAACCCCGGCTTCGACACGAACAATCTGCTCACGATGGAAATATCGCTGCCGCCGGGGAAGTACGCGCAGGATGCACAGGTCAATAACTTCTACACACAGGCCGTCGAGCGATTGAAGAATCTACCGGGCGTGCAGCATGTCGGCCTCACCAGCCACTTGCCGCTGAGCGGCAGCAACCGCGTGCGCGGTTTCGAGATCGAGGGGCGCACCGAGCCGGGCGCTAACGGCCCCATCGCTAACTACCGCATCGTCAGCCCCGACTTTTTCGCCACGCTCGGCATCCCGGTCAAGAAGGGTCGCGTCTTGAACGAGCAGGACAAAGAGGGCGTCACGGGCGTCGCCGTCGTCAACGAGATGATGGTGCGGCGCTACTTCGGCGGGCAAGACCCGGTCGGCCAGCGCCTGCGGCGGGTGAATCCGAACGGGCAGCCGCTACCGTGGCTACAGATCGTCGGCGTCGTCGGCAACATCAAGCACACCAGCCTGCAAGCCCCGCCGAGCGCAGAGGTCTATGTGCCCTATCTGCAAAACCCTGCGCGCGATCTGTCTTTGGTGATCCGCTCGGCCACCGATCCGGTGGGTCTCATTATGCCGGCCAACCAGCAAATCTCAGCCATCGATAAGGATCAGTCGATCAATAACGTGATGACGATGAACGAGATCATGGCCCAGTCGCTCGCACTCAACCGCTTCTCGACGTACCTGCTCGGCATCTTCTCAGTTATTGCGCTGGTGCTGGCGGCCATCGGCATCTACAGCGTCATCTCTTACTCGGTGACGCAGCGCACCCACGAGATCGGCATCCGCATGGCGCTGGGCGCGCGCGCGACCCACATCAATAAGATGATCGTGCGGCAGGGGATGCGGCTGGCCGGCATCGGCATCGGCATCGGTGTCGTGGTCGCCCTCGGGCTGATGACACTCTTGACCAGCCTGCTCTACGGCGTCGGCGCGGCCGACCCCATCACGTTCGGCGGCACAATCCTAGTGCTGGGGCTGGTCGCCTTCCTCGCGAGCTACTTCCCGGCGCGTAGGGCCACGCAGGTCGATCCGCTAATCGCTTTGAAGTACGAGTAAGCAAAGGGCGCACGGCCGAACCATGACGAGTAGAGCAAACGCTAACCCGTGGGTCTCCTTTTTTCGCCCGAACCCGCGCGCGCGCCTGCGCCTATTCTGCTTCCCTTACGCTGGCGGCTCAAGCCTGATCTACCGCCAGTGGCCGGAGGGGCTGCCGGCCGATGTGGAGCTTTGCGCAGTGCAACTGCCAGGCCGCGGCAGCCGGTTGCGTGAGCCGGCTTTCCGGCACATGCCGGCGCTCGTCAATGTGCTGGCGGAGGCCCTGCTGTCGCTCCTCGACCGGCCCTTCGCCTTCTTCGGCCACAGTATGGGCGCGAGCATCGGGTTCGAGTTAGCGCGCCGCCTACGTTCCGGCCGCGCCCCCGAACCCTTCCACCTATTCGTCTCCGGGCGGCGCGCGCCGCAAACCCCCGCCACAGACCCACCGAGCTACCAACTGCCGGAGTCGGTCTTCATCGAAGAGCTGCGCCGCCTCAACGGCACGCCGCAAGAGGTGCTCGAACACCCTGAAATGATGCAGTTACTCCTACCGGTGCTCCGCGCCGACTTCGAACTCATCCAGACATACACCTACGAACCCGGCCCACCGCTGACTTGCCCCATCTCCGCCTTCGGCGGCCTGCAAGATTTGGACGCAGGCCGCGACCTGCTGGAGCTTTGGCGCGAGCAAACCACCGGCGATTTCTCCCTTCAGATGCTCCCCGGCGACCACTTCTTCCCGCACACCTCCCGCCACCTTCTGCTCCAATCCATCTCCCGCAAACTCCACCAGCACACACCAACCGACCCGCGCACCTGAAATTTATGCTCCGGCTTATAAATACCCTTCAGGCTGCCGTCATGGCAGTGTTGCCGCCATCGGTGTTCTGATTATCCGCGGCCTGCGCTCGGACCCGGTGACGACCTGAGGTCATCTTAATGAAGTCTCACGCCCCGCCCTTCAAGTGGTGCCACTACGCGCCGGCTAGCATCGTCGAGAGTATGTTCGGCGTCGCCGCCTATCGGAGAGTTCCGAGAAGCCCATGCTCGTCAGAAAGCAATTCCCGCAACACAACCCGCACGCGAGTTCCTGCTGCCTTGTGTCGCACTCGCCCAGCACCGAAGGACGAGTGAAGCCTGTTGTGCAAATCAAACTCTCAGGCGGGTGCTGACTACGAGTTCTCCGGCGCGGTATCCGTTCGCGGCCAAAGTACTCCCCCGTGTCGCTGGGGCCGGTAAGGCAACCGTGAACGAGTTGACGGTCACGTTTTGTGATGCAACCGGTCGGCCGTTCAAGAAGAGGTCGAGGCGGTCTATGTTAGTGCAGTCGGCTGTAAATTGTTGCAGCGGGGCCGTCGCGACCGGGGTCAACCGGAGTGTCTGCTTGGGAAGCCCGGCGAGGATTTTTGCGGCAGCGGCAATCAAGTCGTCGTTGTGGCCGACCACGTCGGACTTGGTCATGTAGTATCGGACATCCGACGCGACGCCGTAATCCTCGACCGGCATCCCCGACCGACCGCCGACACGCGTGCATCGCAGGGCCGCGACCCGCATCCCGGCCCCCCCAGGAAGGGCGACGAACGGATTTTTGGGCTTGATGACAAGGCCCCGAATGTATACGTCGTCCCAGACGGTCGCCCCACCCGCCCCGGTGCTCGTGTGGCAGCCGAGGATGGGGCCGATTTCATGATCCTGAAACCCGGCCGTGAACATGTCGGTGGTGCTGTAGCAGAGAGCATCGGTGACGAGGACGACCGGCCCCTGATATATCTGCCCGACATCGTTGCACTGTTCCGGCTCTGTCAGGGGGAAGCCCTGTGAGAAGCTGGCCCCGGATTCGAGGCCCTGAGTTATCGTCTCGCTCCAGGCATCGAAGAAGTTATCCCGCGTAGCCATGGCGAGGGTCATCGGGGTCGCGAGGAAGTAGAATGGTTCGGGGGTAATCGGCCGGGGAGTGAGCATTTGCAGGATGCGCTCTCCGATGTTGATGTAGCCGCCCCCGTTGCCGCGGACATCGAGAATCAGTCCGGTCGGGGACAGAGTTGATAAGATGCGGCCGAACTCCTGAACCACGCCATCAATGTCCTCCGACTTCGGGCCGAACGACTCAAGTCGGATGTAGCCCACGGTGCCCGACGGGGTCGTAATCTGTCCGAATCGTGGAAACACATCCGGGAAGTTGCTGGTCTCCGCCCGGAGCGGAGGGGGCGCGGCCGTGACGGCTGCCTTCTTGGCCTGGTGTCTCTCCCGGTTTTTGGCCGCTTCTTGCTCCACCGAAACTGCCTGTGGATCGAAGACGAACTTGCGCGCCCGGTTGAGGAGTATGCGGTTCAAGTCCAATCCCAGCGCCGCCCCGGTACGCGCGGCGGTGCCGGTTAACCCCGCGAGCAACGTCGCCTGGTCTGGCGAATCGATCACCTCCCAGTCAAAACGTGATTCGTAGGTCTTGGTGCCGTCCGTATACGTCAGATCAACCCAGTCCTCGTCCGGCGGCAGCGACATTCCTAGCCAGCGGAGGGTGAGCGCCTCAATCCCCTGCGCACGGCGGGCGTCCGCGTTGCTGCCGGCCTCACGGTTCCCGTTCCGGGCCACTGCCAAGTCTATCGGGCTACCGTTCCAATGCGTGACCATCACCCCTTCCTTCAGGCTGCTCACAGTGTTCACCGGAGAGACCCACGACACGACATACTTCCGCACCCGGGCGACCGCGTCCGGGGTCGGAGCCACCCCACCCGGCTCGTAGAACTCTTCAACCCGGAACGGGAGGAAGGCGAACTTCTTAGCATATCCGGTCGGGAGGATGTAATTGGTGTGTAAGTCCCGCAGGCCGAGGAAGACATCCATCATCGCGGAATGAAAGGCACGTTCGTCCAGCCCGGCTTGGCGGAGGCGAAGCAGCCGCAGCGACTGGATCGGATCGTTGGCGTGCAATGCGCGCTTGAGCGGCAGGTGGGCGTACACCTTCTCTAGCATCTCCATTGCCTGCTCGATCAGAACCGCCCGCTCATCCGGTGTAAGAGGCGTGACCGTCGAACGATAGTTTGCGAGCTTAACTCGCCGACCGAGCTGTTGATTGGCCGCTGACCGAATGTCTGCCTTCGACATCTTCGGCTGGTAAGGTGCTGCCCCACTGACCGTGTTGGTCGCTGGTTTCGCCGGTTGCTTCTTGCTTCTGACAGACGGTTTATCCATTGCCAAATCATCCTCCATCGTCCAATGGTTCATACGCTCGTCAGCGCAGCAGCAGACGGACCTGTTTGGCGTCGCTATGTGACGGAACGGGTAGCGGAGCTATGGTGCGGGTCAGCGTAATTCTCACGTTACAGACGTTGCTACAATACGCGCTTTTCAGGAGTTTTTCTAGGCCATCGGTGATCTAGCTCGATCACGTTGTTGAGGTACTTCACCCGCCTGAGCTTACAACCCGAGGGTAAGACTTTCTCCTTCACCGAGGGGGCGAACGCCTCCAGGTAAGGGCTTGGAACATGGGTGAAGCTGGGAGAATACCCATCAGCAGACCACAGTCAGCCCGAAAGAGCAAGAATCGCCCTTTCCCGTGGAAAATATCCTTCGTTCTGCGCATCGCCGTCTGCCGTTCTCGATCAGCGTCGATAAGAACGCCGCTTATCCTGATGCATTCAACGCCTCACAAGCGGAGCGATTTGTGCCATTGGACTGCAAGCTCAGGCGCGTGAAATATCTGAATAACGTGATCGAGCAGGATCATCGTTTCATCAAGAAGAAGGTGCGAGCACGGCGCGCAGACGGGCTTGCACCGGCGCGTCGTCGGCATCAGCTACTTCCTTGCCGGGCATGATAAACCTCGCTTGATCGGGGGCGACGTGCTTTCGCAGAATGCCGGGAGCGCGAAATAAACCACACTGCGCCGCATCTGCCGGCCTATAAATGGGGTCTGAGTACAGGACAAAAATAGTTCTTTGAACCTGCATAAAAGGCCACCGCGCCTTTATCCTGAGCAAGACCACTGGCCAGTGCGTCTTGAAAGGAGAAGCCTGCGATGGCCGACATTCGCTTGCTGGAGCGAACGCTTGCCAGCACTGTAGCGTGGAATAAAGCCCGCATCAACTTCGTGGCCAAGTTCCTGGTCGCCTTGATTCAAGTCCGCAGCGTCAACCTCGCGGAGGGCGCGGGCGTCTTTGCCGGGGGCGTGCAAACGGCATCGCATTACAAGCGCATCCAGCGCTTCCTGCGCTCGTTCGAGTTGCCCTATGCGGCGGTGAGCATCTTCCGGCATGGGCTGGATCATCTGCGGCGTATACTACGCAATCAGCTATGCAAGGCTGAACGTGTTGCTCTGCGAAGGGTTATCAAACTTTTGTCCTGTACTTAGGCCTAAAGTATAGAATTTGTAGATAAGCGATAACCTCCTTACTGTGTGTCGCTTGGTAGATGCGCCAGCTTGTTGACAAGCGCCTGTGCAATCTCGTCTGCGGTTTGCGTCGCGCTAACAATAACTTGATGCGCGGCGAGTTGATAGCAGGCGCGGCGCTCGTCGTAACGTGTACGCGCTGCGGCGGCGTCACGCGCGAGCGGCCGCGCATTGTTGCTAGTTGTGATGCGCTGCCAGCATAACTCGAATGGCGCGTCGAGCCAGACGGTGACGCAATCGTGCTCGGCGATCAGCGCGCGATTACGTGCGATTGTCCACGTGCCGCCGCCGAGCGCGAACACGCGCGCGTCGGTTGCGAGGGCGGCGCGCAACGCGGCCGTTTCGACTTCGCGGAAACGCGTTTCACCATCTGCGTCGATGATCACGGGCACGCTGCGCCGTTCGCGCGCGGCGATGAATTCATCGAGGTCGAGCCACGCGCACTGAAGCTCGGCGGCGAGCGCGCGGGCGAGCGCCGTCTTGCCCGCGGCCATGAAGCCGGTGATGACGATGCGCGGCGTGGTTGTATCAGTCGTCATCGTACGAGCACCGATTCGAGTAGCGGGAAAAATTCGGGGAAGGAGATCGCGACGCAATCCGCGCCAGCGATCTCGGACGCACCCGCAGCGATGAGCGCGGCGACGGCTGCGGCCATGGCAATGCGATGATCGCCATAAGCATCGAGCCGTGCGCCGACTAAGCTCGCGGGGCCGTTAACGGCCAGCCCGTCCTCATACTCTTCAACCTCCGCGCCGACCGCGCGCAGGTTAAGCACCAGCGCCCGGATGCGATCTGTCTCTTTGACGCGCAACTCGCCCGCGTCGCGAATCGTCAGCCCGCCCGCGAGTTGTGTGCCGAGCACGCACAGGATCGGCAACTCGTCGATCAACGCTGCGATGAGCGGGCCGCGCAAGACGTTCGCGCCCGCAGCCATCGGTGCGAGGCCGCCACGCACGCGCACGTCGCCCACCGGCTCGTTCGTCTGCTCGCGCACAGCTTCAATCTGCACGTCCGCGCCGAGTGCACGTAAGGTGTCGATGAGTTGCGCGCGCGTCGGATTCAATCCGACACTCGTGAGCGTCAGATCGGAATCAGGCAAGAGCGCAGCGGCGACGAGAAAGAAAGCGGCGGAAGAGATATCGCCGGGAATCGCGCAGTCGCGCGCCGCGAGCCGTGCGCCGCCGTTGAGCGCGACCGTCTGTGCGCTGTCCGCCTCCGTTGCCTCAACATCGACGCCGAACCAACGCAGCAGGCGCTCGGTGTGATCGCGCGTCGGCGTGTGCTCGACGACCGTAGTCCGCCCGTTGGCGTTGAGACCGGCGAGCAGCACACACGATTTGATCTGCGCGCTGGCGACGGGCGGCGTGTAATTGATGGGCGCGAGTGGGTATCGCCCCGTGAGTTCGAGCGGCGCGCAGCCAGCGTGCGCCGCGACGTGCGCACCCATCTGTGTGAGCGGCTCGATCACGCGCCGCATCGGGCGCGCACGCAAAGAGTCGTCGCCCGTGAGCGTCGTCGTAAACAGTTGACCTGCAAGCACGCCCGCCAGCAGGCGCATCGTCGTGCCGCTGTTGCCGCAGTCGAGCGGCACAGCGGGCGCGCGCGGCAGTTGCAGCCCCGCGCCTGTGATCTCGACTGTCTGATCGCGCCGCTCGATCTGCACACCGAGTTGGCCGAGACACGCGAGCGTCGAAGCGCAATCGGCGCTCGTCGCAAAATTCTCGATGCGCACACGCCCGCCGGTGGTGAGCGCCGCCAGCAGCGCCGCGCGATGCGAGAGCGACTTATCGCCGGGCACGCGCACGCGGCCGCGCACGCGCCGTGCAGGTTGCATGATCATGCGCTCATCTTAAAACAAAGCTTGGATAGGATGACAGTTCTTGACAGTCGCGCGGGGGTCGTGTTACACCGTGCACGCTTTAATTTCCAGAGTTTGCTGCGCTTGTGACGGACGAGACGACAGAATTGGTACTGCCGAGCCGCGTCGAGTCGGTCGCCGAAGCGGCGGCCGCCGCCGACGACGTGGCCCGCCGCGTGGGCTTGAGCGAAGAGGCGGCTTATGGGTTGGATTTGGCCGTGCGCGAGGCCGTCACCAACGCCGTCCTGCATGGCAACAAGCAGGACGCGGGTGTGCCGGTCGAGATCACGTTCGCCGATTCCGCCGCGCAACTCGTCGTGACGGTCAGGGATCGCGGTCAGGGGTTTAATCCAACTGAAGTCGCAGACCCAACCGACCCGCAGAATCTGTTGAAGACTTCGGGGCGCGGCATCCTCTTCATGCGCTCATTCATGGACGAGGTCGAGTGGGGCCCACATCCCGAAGGCGGCACCGTCGTGCGTATGACGAAGAAGAAATAAGAGTTTTCAGTTTTCGGTTTTTAGTTTTCAGCTTCAAGCTAGCGGCTGAAAACTGAAAACTCAAAACTGAAAACTGACTACTGACCGAAGGAGATTTCCGACAATGGCTGAACTGAACATTTCCGAACGACAAGCCGGCGACGTGACCGTGCTCGATCTCTCCGGCAAGATCACGATTGGCGAAGGCAGCGTCTCTTTGCGCAGCGCGATCCGGCGGCTCATCGAAGAGGGCAAGAAGAAAATCCTCTTGAATCTGGGGCAGGTCAGCTACGTCGATTCGAGCGGCATCGGCGAACTCGTCTCCAGCTTCACGACGATCAACCGCGAGGGCGGGCAGCTCAAGCTCCTCAACCTGACGCAGAAGATTCAAGACCTGCTCGCCATCACCAAGCTGCTGACCG
The DNA here is from genome assembly GCA_045807745.1 of Pyrinomonadaceae bacterium. Lineage (GTDB taxonomy): Bacteria > Acidobacteriota > Blastocatellia > Pyrinomonadales > Pyrinomonadaceae > QHXQ01. Next base: position 76,130 of record JBJMGT010000036.1, on the reverse strand, counting down.
TCTTCGACGTGTACGACGACGAAGCCACCGCGCTCAATAGCTTCAAATAAAAGCGCAGTGCTGAGTGCTGAGTGCTGAGTCCTGAGTGGAAAGAAACCGCTTTCTGACTCAGCACTCAGCACTCAGCACTCAGCACTCTTATGTTTCGCTCCGTGTTTCGCCGTCTGCTCGCGCTGGACGATCCGCCCGAGCGGACGGCGCTCGCGTTTGCGGTCGGCGTCTTCATCGCCTTCTCGCCGTTTCTGGGGCTGCACACGATCCTCGCGACGCTCGTCGCGTTTCTCTTTCGCTTTAACAAGATCGCGATCTTCACGGGCACGTTTCTCAATAACCCGTTCCTGACGCTCGTGCCGATCATCCTCGCGTCCTATGGCTTGGGCGCGCGCTTGCTCGGTCGGCCCGTGCGCCTGCCGCGCGCAGCGCTTGAGTTGCTCAAAAATTCGCACCCGCTGACCCTCGCTTACTGGCACGAGTTGTTCGCGCACGGCTGGGACATATTGCTGCCGTTCGCCGTCGGCGGTCTCGTCCTCTCCGTCGTTTGTTCGCTGGTCGCCTATCCTGTAACCTTACGCTTGCTGCGCGCCGGTCAGAGACTGAAAGCGCGCAGGGAGGGCGAGCAACATTAGCGCGCGGCAGACAACTGACCCGCGCCCGCGCTCATCCTTCAACGTGCAACCTGTTAGTTAAACTCCCCGACATCGCAACACGACACACGAGATTTAATGCCCCAGCTATGACCAAGTATTTCCTGATCGCCGCCGCGCTCATGCTCAATCAGACATTGGCGTTGGCGCAAGTTAATAGACAGCCGACGACGACCACGCCGCCAGCGCCTGTGAGCGCGCCCCCGCAACGCGCCAGCACTATCGATCTGTCCGAGTACGGCGTGCAGTTCGCGGCCGACCAGCGTCTGATCATTGTAATGGCGGCGCTCGATGCGGCAGGCTTCGAGCCGCCGCCGGGGCGCGAGCCGAACGTCTTCCGCGCGCAACTGCGTAAAGATCAAGCTAACCTCGATGCGGACTTACGCCGCCGCCTGGCACGCTTCTACGAGTTGAATAAGTTGCCGGGGGATCGTTCGCCCGGCGAGCAGGCGGCGCGCTACGTCTCACTGGCCTTCGCGTTGGGGCCGCCGCCGGAGTTGGAAGCGCCCGCGCGCTCCGATGATCTCGCCCAAGGCGTGCTTGAAGTGCTCGACTTTGCGCCGCTCGTGCACGAGTTCTATCGCGCATCCGGCATAGAGGCGCGCATGCCCGCTTACTTCAGAGACCATCAGTCGGCGGGCGATCAGATGCGCCGCCCCATTGCCGACACCGTGCGCGCGACGCTCATCTTTCTGCACACGCGCCCTGTGACGAGCGTGACCGAGACCACTACGGTCACGAGCACCGCGACTAATAAGAAAAAGGACGCACGCAAGATCATCATTCCGCGCGAACACGAGCGCCGGTTCGTCGTCGTGCCCGACTTGCTTGGCGCGCCCGGCGCGTTCAACCTGCGCATCATCGGCGATGATTATTTTCTGGTCGTGCCGCTCAACGCCGACCCGCGCTCGGCGGAAGTGCGCCGCGCCTATCTGCAATATCTGATCGACCCGCTCGTCCTGCGCTACAACCGCGAGATCGCACAGCGCCGCGCCGACCTGCGCACGCTGCTCGAAGGCGTGAGCACCCCGCCGACCACACGGCCAAAGGGGCCGCAGGTTGATAAAGGCAGTGCGCCCACACCGGCGAGCGGCGCAGAGCCGGAACAGATCATCGAGCAACTCGACCCGCCGCGCTATGACATCTTCACGGCGGTTGGGCGCTCGCTCGTCGCCGCGACGGACGCGCAGTTGATCGCGTCCGCGCGCCAACAAGTGTTGACGGAGAAAGCGGCCGAGCGGCTGGCGAAAGCGACGCCGGCCGAGCGCGCGCAGATCATTGAGGAGCTAAAGACCGTGCGCGGCTCAATCGCCGACGAGCAGATGGCGCAACTCGCCGACGCTTACGAGCGCGGCGCAGTGCTCGCCTTCTACTTCGCTGAGCAGTTACGCGATCAAGCGGCAGCCGGCTTCGACATCGCCGGTCTCTTAGGCGACATGATCACGCGCTTCGACGTGGCGCGCGAGAAGACACGGCCCGCAGAGGCGGCGGCGGCGCGCGCGCGTGCGACGGAAGCGCGTAAGCGCATTCAGGCGGCGGCCGCGACGGCGAACGCGGAAGACGAACAGACAGTGGCCCGCCGCACGACTTTGATCAAGAATCTGGACGAAGCGAATCAACTGTTGCGGCTGAAAAAGTATGACGAGGCGGAAGCGCGGCTGAAGAATCTGATGCGGGAATATCAAGGCGAGCCGCGCATCTTCTTCACGCTCGCGCAGGTGGCGTCGAGCGCCGCGCAGGACACGTTCGACGAAGAGTTGCGCGCCGAACGTCTGGGGCGCGCCCTCGCCAACTATCGCTTCGCCGTCCAGCACGCTTCGCTCGACATAGAGGCCGACCGCGCGCTCGCCTCGCGCGCACACACGGCCTTGGGTAGCATCCTCGCGTTCCTCGACCGGCGCGAAGAAGCATTGCAAGAGTTCGACGCCGCGCTCCAACTCGGCGACGTGCCCAACGGCGCATACCATGAAGCTGAGGCCGCCAAACGCAAGCTGCAACAACCACCGCAATAAAGATTGCGGACTGCGGATTTTGGATTGCGGATTAAGTGCAGGAATTCTGCCAATCCGCAATCCGAAATCTACAATCCGCAATCGTTACTCCCGCCCGCTTGCAGCAGGCGGTTCTGACTTCTAGCTCAAAGTATGATGGGCTTGAACCGCAGCGTCGTGGCGCGCGGCGTTGTGAGCTTAACGCGCGGCATGACGATACGCGGCAGGCGCACAGAGATGCGCGGCATGGCAAACGTCATCGGCGGCGTGTCGGGCCCAAACAGAGTTGAAGGCTGCGCGCGTTCGGGCGTCACCTTGACGGTGCGCGTCTGCTTGTCGCGCGTCACATTGAGCGTCACGTCGCCCTCATCGCGGCGGCCGAGCGCGCGCACCAGATCGCCGGTCGCGCTGATCTTCTCGCCGTCAACATCCGTAATGATGTCGCCCGCTCTTAGCCCTGCTTTGGCCGCCGGGCTATTCTCCGCGACCGACGTGACGAGCACGCCCATGCGCCCCGCGAGGCCGAAGTAGTCGGCCAACTGCGCGGTCAACTGCGTCGTCGTGACGCCGATGCGCCGGCTGTTGCCGAAGAGGACGAATGAGTTGCCATCCTTGGGCAGCTTGTCGAAATGCTGGCGCAACTCGTCCATCTGCTTCTGCCAAGCCCCGTTATCTTTTGGCCAACCTTCGCCGAGTTTGAACTCTTCGCCGGGGCCGAGCTTAAAGCCTTGCACGCGCGGAAACTCTTCGCGGCGCGCGAGCGTGACGGACACGTCCTGCTCCGCGCCGTTGCGGCTGATAGTCAAGCGCGTGACGTGCTCCGGCGCAGCTTCGCTGATCAGCCGTTGGAGCTTCTGCACGCTCGACACCGTCTCGCCGTCGAAGCGCAGGATCACGTCGCCCTTTTGCAAGCCGGCCTTGGCGGCCGGACTGTTCGCCATCACGCTCAACACAGCGACGCCGCGCGGCTCGCCCGACAGGTTGTAGCGCCCTTGCGTCTCTTTCGTCACGCTCTCCGTCGTTACGCCGAGAAAGTTGCCGCCGCCAAAGAGCGTCATGGCAAACGCGTGCCCCTCGTCTTGATCCGGCGTGGTCGCGATCACTTGCGCGTGCGTGAGACCCGTCGCGACGAGCAGCACAGCAACGGCACAGAACAGAGTTGCTCTGGTCATAAAATCATCTTCCTCCAAATGATAGGATGCTCCCGCCGTTTGCACGCCGGAGCGGGTTTATGAGTTCCGAAAAATTATGGCAGCATAGCGCCGGGAGTGCGGGCATCCCTGCCCGCCTTGAGCGCGCCAGCGCGAACAGATGATGCGCTGAAACTCAAGCTTGCATGTAAACGAACACTTAAAGCGTGCGCACGCACGCGTTGGCGGGCAGGGATGCCCGCACTCCCAGCAACAGGTTCTTTCTACCTTCAGGCGCTTGTGCGCGCCCGAAGGCGACGGTTACACTGCCGCACCTCTAGCGCTGAGGTAGACGCGCGCGCGGCGGCGAAAGTTTCACGCATGAAGATTCTCGACATCGGCTGCGGTAAGCATAAGACGCCCGGCGCAATCGGCCTCGACAGCAACCCGCGCACGGAGGCGGACGTGATCCACGATCTGAACCGCGTGCCCTATCCGTTCCCCGACAACGAATTCGATCTCATCATCGGCAACCAAGTAATCGAGCATATCGACGACGTGCTCGCCGTCGTCGCGGAACTATACCGCATCGCCCGCCCCGGCGCGCTCATCCGCCTCGACACGCCGCACTATTCGGACATCGCCTCCTACACCGACCCGACGCACAAACATCATCTGACCACCGAATCGTTCGCCTACTTCACAGGGCAGCGCCCCGACTTCGACTTCTACAGCCACGTGCAATTGCGCCCGCGCCTCGTCCGCGTGACCATGTTGAAGCTCTGGCGCGCGCTCGGCTTCGAGCTACTCGTCAACAGTTGCAATCGCTATCCGGCTTTACGCTTCCTGCGCCGCTTCTGGGAGCAATATCTCTGCTTCGTCATTCGCGGCAAGACGATCTATTTCGAGTTCGAGGTGGTCAAAGAAGCTTAGCCTGTTTGCGCCTCTGTGTCCGTTCAACTCGGGCCCGCTCTGCCGGTCGTCACAAAAAGTTTGACCTGCGCGGTTGTTCTGGCTTAAAAAGCGAGGCGTTAAATATCTGGCCGTAAGTTAAGCAGCACCGCCTCGCCGTAACGATCCTGCTCTCGGCAAACACAAAGGATAGAAGTTTTTATGACGCCCAATTCAACCCCCATTGACGTGCCGCTCCATGCAGTAGATACGGCGGTCGTGACAGACCGCGTTCCATCGGCGACCATGACCGAGCGTTTGGCCGCCGATGTCGCAGCACGCACTGAAACATTTGCGCGCGCCGGGCGGCTCGACTCGGTCGATCTCTTGCGTGGTCTCGTCATGGTCATCATGGCGCTCGATCATACGCGCGACTTTTTTCATCACGACGCGCTCCTATTCGATCCGACTGATCTGTCAAAGACCAACGCCGCGCTTTTTCTGACGCGCTGGATCACGCACTTCTGCGCGCCGGTCTTCGTCTTCCTCGCGGGCACGGGCGCATATCTGTCGCTCGCGCGCGGCAAGTCGAAGCGCGACCTCTCGTGGTTTCTCGTCACGCGCGGACTGTGGCTGGTCGTGTTGGAGTTTACGCTCATACGCTTGGGGTGGGCGTTCGATCTCTCTTACGGCTTCGTCTTCGTGCAAGTGATCTGGGCGCTAGGCTGCTCGATGATCGTGCTCGCCGCGCTCATCTATCTACCATTGCGCGCCATCGCGGGCTTCGGTCTCATCATGATCGGCGGCCACAATCTGCTCGACCGCGTGCACGCCGAAACTCTTGGCAGCCTCCGGCTGCCGTGGCTGCTGCTGCACGAGCAGGGGCCGATGCATTGGGGCGCGCCGCCGCCCGGTGGCTTTACGTTCCTCGTGCAATACCCGCTCATCCCGTGGATCGGCGTGATGGCCGTAGGCTACTGTTTCGGTCGGCTGCTGCAACTGCCTGCCGAGCGGCGGCGCAAAGTTTTACTGCGGTTGGGCTTGGCGCTCACGCTTGCCTTCATCGTGATTCGCGCGACGAATCTCTACGGCGACCCGCAGCCGTGGGCCGCGCAACAATCGCCGCTCTTCACCGTCTTCTCATTCATCAACTGCCAGAAGTATCCGCCGTCGCTGCTCTACCTGTTGATGACATTGGGGCCCGCGATTGCGCTGCTGCCGCTCCTTGAGCGCTGGACGGGCGCGCTCGCCAACTTCTTCCGCACCTTCGGGCGCGTGCCGCTCTTCTATTACCTGCTGCACATCTTTCTGCTCCACCTGCTCGCCGTCGGCTTTGCCTTCGCACGCTACGGCAAACAGCTATTCAGCCTCTTCAACGGCCCAGCGCCGCCGCCGGACTTTGGCTACAACCTGCTCGTTGTCTATCTCGTCTGGCTCGGCGCAGTGCTGTTGCTCTATCCGCCCTGCCGTTGGTGGGCGCGACTCAAACAGCGCCGCCGCTCGGCGTGGCTCAGTTATCTATAAAGGCAACGTCTCAAGTCCCAAGTCTCAAGTCCAAAGTCCCACGCCGCAAACGGGCATGGGCTTTAGACTTTGGACATGGGACATGGGACTTGAGACTTGAGACTTACGTTTGACACTCCGCGCACCGCTACGCTATAACGGCGCGCCGCGACCCGATTAGTGTCCGACTTGCTTATGCCCTCAACGCGGATTCTCATCACCGACGATCACGACGACAACCGCGAGTTGCTGCGGCTGCTGTTGACCGAGGCCGGCTACAGCGTGCACGAGGCGCGCAACGGGCACGAGTGCCTTGAGGTGGCGCGCGCCGAAGCCTTCGCGCTGGCGCTCGTCGATCTCGCGATGCCAAAGCTGGACGGCTGGGGCGTGCTCCGCGCTTTGCGCGCCGACGAGCGCACGCGCCACCTACCTTGCGTCGTCGTCACCGTATATGCCTCCGAACAGGATCGGCAGCGGGCGCTCGCGGCCGGCTTCGACGCCTACATCAGCAAACCTTACCGCGCCAAAGAAGTGCTCGGTCTGGGCGCGCGCCTACTCGACGGGCACAACGGCACAGGCGCATAAAGGAGTCCATCCCGCATGGCCACACGCGACCGCCGCACAGACGACGCCCCCGAAGAGTTGACGCCGGGACAGATTCTCGTTGCGTTTGCCAAACTATTCAGCGGCGGGCGCGGCGTCAAAAAGTTCGCCCGCTCTGGCTTGCGCTACGTCGAACTGCCTGACGACGCAGTTCTCATCGAACAGAATCCGAAGAAGACGAGCGAATGGGCCAAGCTAGCGCAGCGCGGCCACCGCATCGCATGGGTCATGCGCGATGGTGCGTATCTGGCACGCGTGGTTGATGATGAAGTGACGATGCTTAAAGAATAGGGCTGAAGGATGAGGGATGAGGGATAAATAAAAACAGCTTCTTATTCATCCTTCATCCCTCACCCTTTCTTTCATCCTGTCCGCTTCAATTTGCCCGTCCGTTTGGCCCATTGCTCGACGCGGCCGAAGACGAACAGACCGAGCGGGATCATGACGATGCCCATGAGGAGCAGCACCGCCAGCTCAGGCACGACGGCCGCGAGCGGCGCGCCGGTCAGGTGCTCCGTGTGCGCGAGCGCGCCCTCGATGCCGATGAGCTTGCGGCAGGCGGTCAGCGCGTAGGTCGCGGGCGAGATGAGCGCGAGCGGTTGCAGCCAGCGCGGCAATACCTCGACCGGATAATACACGCCGGAGACGAGGAGCAGGATGCCCTGAAAGATGTTCGTCGCCTCCGCGCCGCGCTCCGGGCTGATAACCGGCAAGACCGCCGCCATCAAGCCCAGCCCGATAAAGGCCAGACTGCTCACCGCCAGCACGACCACCAACCCCGGCAGATTCGCGCCGCTCAGATCGAGATCGATCATCAACCACAAACCCACCATCACGACGAACATTTTCACGATGCTATAGATCACAACGAACAGGCTCACGCCCAACAAGTGGACGAGCCGCGACACGGGGGCCATGAACGTGTATTCGAGCGTACCCTCCCAGCGCTCATACGTGATCGAGTTGGCGATCTCGTTAAAGAGCACCGAGAGGAAACCCCACAACAGCACGCCGACCAAGAGCGTCAGCGTCAAACGCCGGTCGCCCGCCGCGACGCCGATGAGCGCGATGGTGGCCGAGTTCACGATGGCGTAGAACGTGAAGACGACGACCCACGACATGTAGCGCCGCGTCAGATGATAGTCGCGGAAGAAGAACGCGTAAGCTTGTCTTAAGACTTGTTCCATGGCCGTTACTCCCTCTAATCCTGCGCGGCGAGTTCAACCACCGCTTCGTCAATTGGCTGCCCGTTAGTGACGGGCTGAGCGTGCGCCGCCGCGTCCTTCTTCGATGTCTCCTCCTCCAACGACTCGCCCGCGAGCGCGATGAACGCGTCGTCCAGAGACGCCGCGCCGGCCTGTTGCTTGAGTTGATCGGCCGTGCCTTCGGCGATCAAACGACCCTTCGCAAGAAAACCGATCCGCGCACACAGTCGTTCCGTCTCGGCCATGTCGTGCGAGGTCAGAAGGATCGTCGTCCCTTCGGTGCGCCGCAGTTCTTCGAGGAAGGTCTGCACGTCGCGCCGGCTCTTGGGATCAAGCCCGGTCGTCGGCTCGTCCAACAGCAAGAGCGGCGGGTTGATCAAGAGCGCGCGCGTGATCGCGACCTTCTGCTGCATGCCGCGACTCATCTCTTCGAGCGGATCGGTGAAGCGCTCGCCATCGAGACCAAGCTGTTCCAGAATCTCCAACGCGCGCCGCTCGGCCGCACGGCCCTCAAGCCCGTAGAGATAAGCCGAGTACAACAGGTTCTCGCGCGCCGACAGCTTCTTGTAGAACGCCGCGTCCACGCTGACGCGCCCGATCTTCTGCCGGATCAAATGCTCCTCGCCGGGCAATGCATGACCCAGCAAACGCACCTCGCCGCCGTCGGGCGAGAGCAGCGTCGAGAGCACGCGGATCAAGGTTGACTTACCTGACCCGTTCGGCCCCAACAGCCCGTAGGTCTCACCCAAAGCGACCTCGAACGACACATCCTTGAGCGCGTGCACGGAGGTCGAGCGCGTGCGCAGGAAGCCTTTGCGCTTGTGGAAATATTTTTGTAGATCGCGGACGTAGATACCTTGATGCGTCATGGTATTACACCTCTATCGACCTGTAGATGGTCGAATAGCAACTCTCCAAATTGTGTTTGAGAGAAGACGGAGAGACCGTCAGAGATTGAGCTGACCTAAGCCAGCCAGACGATGTGGATGCGTGACATGATAAATCGCATTTGAGTTAACCCTTACTACTTGTGCCCCAAGATACGGCGGGCGCGCGATTTTGGCAAGCCAAATTTGTCGAGACTGCGCGCTCGGCCGGCTCGGCGGATATTCGCCTAACGCCGCGTAGGGAAGAAATGTTCCCGCTCATCCGTCAAATTGATCGACCTCGCGCGTGAATCGCAGCCGCAGCCGAAAGGGGGCACGATGGAACAGATACTCAGCGTGATAATGGCCCTCGTCGCCTTCGCCCACACACTCGCGCCGCTCAAGCCCGCCTGCCCGCACGCCGCCGGCCCGGAGATGAATTGCTCATGGACGCGAGCCGTGCCGCCCGGTCAGGGCGATTGGCCGCGCTGGCTCGTGCCCGTGGTCGCGCTCGACGGCAAGCTCTGGATGGTCGGTCATCACTCGGTCTGGTCTTCGACCGACGGCGTGCGCTGGCGACAGACGCCGCACGATGCCGCTTGGGGCGAACGCTACGGCGCAACCTACGCCTTCTTCCACGACCAACTCTGGACGCTCGGCGGCATGGACAAGAGTTGGGACAACTTCAAGCACGACGTGTGGGCCACGCACGACGGCACACATTGGACGCGCATGACGGCGCGGGCTGCTTGGTCTGAGCGCCGCGGCCACAGCACGCTCGTCTTTGGCGGTAAGCTGTGGGTCTTAGGCGGGGCGGAGAGTTCGGGCCGGGCCGATCAGACGCCCAGCCGTATGCTCAATGACGTGTGGTCTTCAACGGACGGCATTAACTGGACGCAGGTCACGGACAGCGCGCCGTGGCGCGGCGAACTCAACAGTGTGGTCTGGCAAGATCGGATGTGGGTCTTTAATGGCGACGGCGCGTGGCACTCGACCGACGGGCGCAACTGGGTGAGCGTCGCCGCGCGCGCCGACTGGCCCGCGCGCCACGGCAACAACTTCGTCGTCTTCAACGACCGCGTCTGGATGTTCGGCGGGCTGGGATACAACGACGTGTGGGCCACAAGCGACGGCATCCGTTGGCAGCAGGTCGCGGCCCATGCGCCTTGGACGGCGCGCGGGACAGAGTACAGCATTGCCTTTAACGGCAAGCTCTGGCTCTACGGCGGCAAGACCGGCGGCGATTACATCAATGCCGATGATGTCTGGTTCATGCAACGCGGTGAATAGGAGTTCGGGCGGCCCTATTTGAACGGTGCTTCAATCAAACGGAGGAAGACGATGAAAACAGAGCGACTCGCGCTTGGTCTGACGATGGTCAACCTCGTGCTCCTGATATTTCTGTTGGCGCAGTTCCGTAGTGCCGGCGCGCAAGCCGGCGCGCCAGTGCTGCGCGGGCGCGCGCTCGAAATCGTAGATGCGCAGGGTCGGGTGCGGGCGGAAATCATAGTGCATGGGCCGGAAAAAGTGGGTGCGAAACTGTATCCCGAAACGGTCCTCTTTCGCATGGCCGATCAGAACAGGCGTCCCGTTGTAAAACTCGCCGCTTCAGAGAACGGGTCAGCGCTCGGCCTCTCAGACGATTCCACTGGCGGTGTTGAACTTCATGCCAATCGAGAGAAGGGCAACTTCGTGAAAGTGGTAAACAAGGATGGGCGCGAGCAGGTGATCAAGCCCTGATAGCTATTGCTCTAGCACTATCGCCCGGCGCGCAGCCTCAACGCCGATGATGCTTAGCGCAGGCAGCAGAACGAGCGGCTGAAAATCTTTTAAAGCAATGCGGTCTCGTGTAACAGCTTGCCCGTCGTGAATCTATCCACGCTGAGTGGCGACACGTCGAGCAGACTCGCGCGTCCGTCGAGGATCAGTTCGGCCGTGACGCGCCCTGTGGCAGGCGAGTGCATGACGCCGTGTCCGCTAAAGCCGTTGGCGAAGTAGAGACCGCCGACACCGGGCGCGGGGCCGATGATGGCATGATGATCCGGCGTCATCTCGTAGAGACCGGCCCAAGCGCGCCCGGCGTTAACCTGTGCTTCCGCGAGACACGGCACGCGGTCGGCGGCGCGCGTCAGAATCTTTTCTACAAACGCGGGATCGAACTCAGTCTTAAAGCCCGGCGTCTCTTCGGGGTCGTTCCACGCGAGTAGTATCCGCAAGCCCTCGCGGCGAAAGTGAAAGCCGGTGGACATATCGATCACCATGGGAAAGCGCGCGGGCAAGCCATCGAACGGCTCGGTCGGCACGAGTTGTCGCCGCAGCGGCACGACCGGCAACTCCGCGCCAGCCATGCGCGCAACTTCCGCCGCCCAAGCCCCGGCCGCGTTCACTACGTTGCGCGTCGCCACGCGCCCGCGTGTGGTGACGACGCCCGTGATTTGATCACCTTCAGTCTCAATATCTGTAACCGTCGTGTCGAGCCACAGTCGCACGCCGCGCGCGCGCGCGTTGAGCATGAAGCCCATCATCACGCTGTGCGGATCGACGAAGCCGTCGGTCGGGCAGAACGTGCCGCCCACGATGTCGTCGGCGCGTAGCTGCGGCACGATCTCCACGATCTCCGCAGGCGACACGAACTTGACGTTATTCAGTCCCAGCGCCGCTTGCCGCGCATGATTCGCTTTCAGATAGTCTAGGTGGCGCTCGCTCGTGGCGACGAAGAGATAACCGTGCGGGCGATAGTCGGCGGGGTGGCCCGTCACTTCATCAAACTGCGCGAAGAAGCCTATCGAGTAGAGCGACATCTGTATGTTGACCGGTGTGGCAAACTGCGCGCGCACGCCGCCCATGCTCTTGCCCGTCGAGCCTTGACCCTGATGCGCCTCACGCTCGATGACTAAGACGTTCGTACAGCCAGCCGCCGCCAAGTGATAGGCCACGCTCGATCCGACGATGCCGCTACCGATAATGACCACGTCCGCCGTCTCAGTCATAATGCTCACCTCGCAGTCGTGCCAATGCCGAGGAACGGCTGCCACACATAGGCGACGGAAAAGTCGCCGCCCAGATTGAAATGGCGCTTGACGGTGCGCGCCGGATCGAAGAACCACGCGCCACGCAACTGCTCGTTTCGTTCTTTCACATCAACCCAACCCCACGGCGGGCGCGCCATGTTGTGCCCACCGACGAGACCTAAGAAGGCCGAGCCAAGCTTACCAAGTTGCACTTGCCGCGCCTGCGTCTTCGCGCCGGTCAGCACGACAGTGACGGACACGCGGCCGTAATCGGTCGCCAAGCCGTAGGTCTCGCCTACGCCTTGCCGCGCATGCGCCCAAAGCGTGGTGAGCAAGGGCAGCAGATCATAATTCGCTGTCTCCGTACTCGTCGTGGGCGCGTCCGCATGTCCGTCATAGCTGTAGCGCAAGAGGCCTTTGCGCCCTTGCTTCTCGGTCGCCAGATACGCCTCGATGCCGTGCCCCTTCGGCTCGACGTACAACTGGGGATGCTGGTCTTCGAGTCTGACAACGTCCGCAGCGCCCTCCGCTGCGGTCGCCGTGTACTTCAGAAAATGGTTGTGCGCCAGCGTCTCGACGTAGACAACGCGCGCACGCGCCAGATCGTTGCCCTGTTTGGCGACGACGACGAGACAGCCCTCCATGTCGTTCTCGTGCGCAACGGTCGCTTCGCCCGCCAGCCCCGTCGGGTCGTACTTACCGCTACGCTGTACGGTCTCGTTGAGGATGTCGCTCAACAATCGGCCGCGCGTCTCGCCGCCCTTGTAGTCGCGCGGATGAAAGACGGCGTAGTGGATAAAGTAGTGCGTCGCGGTCTCGCTGACGGCGTAGTAGATGTAAGCCTTCAAGGGCAGGTGTTCGTCGTCAACGTGCGCCCAATTGTCGTCGCCGCGCCAGTTGCCGTCGAAGTCGAAGTTGGTGATGTAGTCGTGGCGCGGCTGGTCGCCGAGACCTTGATAGAAGATGGGCGCGAAGCGCGCCGCGACGGCGCGAGCCTGCGCGTCAGTGCGGGGCGTTTGCCCAAAGGCGGCGCACAATGAAAAGCACGAAAGCAGTGCGGCGCAGAGCGTGCAGCGCAGCCAAGGCGGGAGAGCGAAATGTTTGTGCATGTGTCTGGCAGACCGCTAAAGGCACAGTAGTGTGTTGAACCGGCGGCCGCTTTTTTCGATCAATTAAACCTGATGCTTGTTAACGGTCGCCACCAGCGCACGTCTTGCAATGTGCAAGCAATATAACTTTCTGCGCACACGAGGACTCAGTGTAATGCAAAGAAGCATGCGCGTCGGCATCATTCTGCTGTTGCTGCTTGTACTCGGCCACGCGCCGTCGGCCGCTCAACATAACGCAACATTGTCTGCCGACAAAGTCGCAAAAGTTGCGGCCGCTGTGCGGGCCGAGATGGCCGAGAGCAAGTTGCCGGGTTTATCTGTGGCCGTTGTGCTTGATCAGCAACTCCGTTACGCGCAAGGGTTCGGCACGGCCGATCTGGAAGACGCGACGCCGGCTAAGGCCGCGACCGTCTACCGGCTCGGTTCGCTGTCGAAGCCCATCACGGCGACAGCCGTCATGCAACTCGCGGAGCGGGGCAAACTCGATCTGGACGCGCCCATACAGCAGTATTGTCCGGCCTTTCCCGTGAAGCCGTGGCCCGTGACCGCGCGGCAACTGCTCGCTCATCTGGGCGGCGTGCGCGACTACGATAACCAGAAATTCCTCGCCGAGTATTTCAGCACCCGCCATTACGGCAGCGTGACGGAGAGTCTCAACATCTTCAAAGACGATGCGCTGCTACAAGAGCCAGGCACGAAATACACTTACTCAACTTATGGCTACAACCTGTTGGGCTGCGCCGTCGAGGGTGCAGCGGCGCAATCGTATGAAGAATATATCCGGGCCAACATCCTGACCCCGGCCGGGATGACGCAGACTGCCGTGGACGACATCTATCGCATCATCCCCAACCGGGCCAGAGGCTACGGCAAAGCGCAGGATGGCAATCTGCGCAACACGGGACTGGCCGATACGAGCAACAAGATTCCGGCCGGCGGCTTGGTTTCGACTGTCGAAGATTTAGCGCGGTTCGCCATCGCGCTTCAGCAGAACAAACTGATCGGCAAAGCGGCGACCACGCAGATGTGGACGTTGCAACGGACGCGGACCGGGCAAGAGATTCCTTACGGCTTAGGCTGGCGCATCAGCACGCGCAACGGGCTGCGCGAGGTGCATCACGGCGGCGCGGCGGCCGGCTTCAGCACGTTCCTCTACATGCTGCCGGACAAGGGTGCAGCCGTCGTCTTGATGACCAATCTGGAATTGTTTGGGCAGCGGCGGGATGAACTTGCGCGCCAACTCGCGGACATTGTGCTGCAATAAAATGAAATGCTTTAGCTGGTCGGCAGACCCTTGCGGGCGATCTGTTCCATGACGGCGCAGAAGCGGTCGAGTTCCGCCAGCGTGGTGTAGACATTGGGCGTGATGCGCACGCCCTTGAACTCTTCGTGCACGATGGGCGTGGTGAAAATCTTGTGTGTGCCCATCAGGTGCGCGCCGATGGCGGTTGGCTCGACGCCTGCGATGCCGACGTTGGCGATGGCGCACGACTGTCGTTCGTCGAACGACGTGTTGAAGTAAATCTTCGGCACGTCCTTCAGACGATTCATCCAATAGCGCGAGAGATAACGCAAGCGCGCCTCCTTGCGCGCTGCGCCTAGCCCTTGTTGAAAGAGGATGGCTTCGCCGATGGCCAGTTTGTTCGCCGCCGGGTGCGTGCCGATCTCTTCAAACTTGCGTATGTCACCAGCCTGTTTCGCCTCCGCTGCCATCAGCGGCCAGACGCGCGCGATCTTCTCGCGCCGCACATAGAGCATGCCCGTGCCCTTAGGTGCGTAGAGCCATTTGTGCAAGGACGTGCCGAAGTAGTCGCAAGCCAGATCGGCCTGTTTGAAATCGAACTGCGCAAACGAATGTGCACCGTCAACAATCGTTTCGATGCCGCGCGCGCGGGCCATCTCGCAGACCTGTTTGACCGGCGTGATCTGCCCCGTCAGATTGATCTGGTGCGAGATGAGGATGAGCCGCGTGCGCGGTGTAATCGCTGCTTCAAAGCGCGCGGCGATCTCGGCCGGCGCTTTGGGCGGCGTCGGGATTTGAATAAGCTTTAAGACCAACCCTTCGCGCCGCTCGCGTTGGCGCAAGGTGGTGAGCATGCGCGGGTAGTCCTGCGTGGTCGTGAGGATTTCGTCGCCGGGTTTAAAGTCCAGCCCCGCCAGTAGAATCTCCAACGACTCGGAGGCGTTGCGCGTGATCGCGATCTCTTCGCGGTCGCAGCCGAAGAGTTCGGCCAAGCCTGTGCGGATCGTCTCCGACTGCGGCTCAAGGATTTGCCACATTGTGTAGGCGGTTGCGTCCTCCGACTGCCAGATGTAACGCACGAGCGCCTCGGTGACGAGCCGGGGCGAAGGCGAGACGCCGCCGTTATTCAGATTCACAATTCCGCGCGTCACCGTGAATGCCTGTTGAATCGCGAACCAGTAGTCTTCATCAAGCGCCGCCTCTGCGGGCGTGAGATGCGCGATCCGCGTGCCGGCCGCGTAGACATCGCTTAACAACGCCGCGACCGTTGTGGAAGAGAGCGCGGCGAGACCGACGCCTTGGCCGATGGCAGAGAGAAAACGACGGCGAGACGTGTGCTTCATGATTGTTGCCTCCGAGTTGAGACAGCTAACGACGAGATGGATTTGTTCACGGCATGATGACGATCTCGCGCACGTCCTGATTCGGTAACGGCACGCGCAGACGTTTCTCATCGCGGTCGAACGAAACTTCCTTCGCCTCGCGCCCGTCAATCAGCACGGACTTCGGCTTCGCCGGCACGCCGAGAAGTTCGATGGCGGCGAGCACGCGCGCCGCATTGAACGAGCCGGAGCGCGTGAGCCGCAGCGTGTTGCCCATTTGGGCGACGTTGGTGCTGCGCCACGCATCGCGCTGGTAGTCGTAGCCGTCGCCCGCATCTTCGTAGACGTAACCGTTGCCGTCGCCGCCGGCTGCGACCACGAAAGTTAAAGGCGCGCGGGCCATCTCGCCGGTGTGCTGCACGACGGGCTGCGTCGGAATTATCGCGCCTGCGCGGACGAAGAGCGGCAGGCGATTGAGCGGCGCGGCAACGTTTGCGCTCGTGCCGCCTTCGTGGCGCGCGCCCGTCCACCAGTCGAGCCACGCGTCGCCCTTCGGAAAATAGACGGGACGCTCGGTCGCGCCCTGTTGCAGGACGGGCGCGACGAGCAGGTTGTCGCCGACTATGTATTCGTCTTGGCCGAGCGGTGCGTCGTAGGTGGCATAGTCCGCCGGGTAGTTGAACCAGAGCGGGCGCATGACGGGCGCGCCGGTTTCCGTGTGCTGTTGAAAGACCGTGTAGAGATAAGGCAGCAGTTGATAGCGCAGTTCAATTGACGCGCGGTTGATCTTCTCGGACTCTGAGCCGAACGACCAAGGCTCGCGGTCGCCGCGCGCCTTGTTGTAGTGCGCGCGGCAGAAGGGCGTGAGCACGGCCGCTTGCAGCCAGCGCGTGTATAACTCCGGCGTCGGCAGATTCGTGTCGGCGAAGCCGCCAATGTCCGCGCCGACGAAAGGCACGCCCGACACGCCGAGGTTCGTGAGCATCGGTACGGAGAGCGCGAGGTGTTCCCAACTTGGCACGTTGTCGCCTGTCCAGACGGCCGAGTAACGCTGCACGCCCGCATAGCCCGCGCGCGTCAGGACGAACGGGCGCGCGTCGGGGCGCAAACTCTTGACGCCTTCAAACGTCGCGCGCGCCATCTGCATGCCATAGACGTTGTGATAGCGCGCGTGCGCGCCCGCGAGGCCGTCGCCCGCGTGGCGCACGTCGAGCGGGAAAGTTTTGGCCGGGTCGTGCATCAGTTCGGGCTGTGGCGGGCGGGTGTTGGGCGCGAACGTGGCCGGCTCGTTCATATCGTTCCAGAAACCGCTGATGCCGTCGTCAACGTTGCGCCGGTAGAGCGTGCCGAACCAAGCGCGCGCGCGCGGGTCTGTGAAATCGGGAAAGGCGCAGACGCCGGGCCAGACCGTCCCGTGAAACTCCGTGCCGTCCGCCGCCTTGCAAAACAGATTCTGCGCGCGCCCCTCCTGATAAGCAGGATAGTTTTCATCTACCTTGATGCCGGGATCAATGATCGTGACGACGCGGAAGCCTGCGGCGCGCAGGTCGCTCAACATCTGGCGCGGATCGGGGAAGCGACTCTTGTCCCAAGTGAAGATGCGAAAGCCGTCCATGTAGTCTATGTCGAGATAGATGACATCGGCGGGGATGTGGCGCGCGCGGAAGTTGCGCGCGAGATCGCGCACGGTGCTTTCGGGAAAATAAGACCAGCGCGACTGTTGATAGCCGAGCGCCCAAAGCGGCGGGAGCGGCGTGCGCCCCGTCAACTCCGTGTACTCGCGCAAGACCTCACGCGGCGTGCGCTCGCGCCCGCCCGTGAAGACGTAATAGTTCAACTCGCCGCCCGACGCGCCGAACGTGTAGCGCGCCGGATCACTCTTGCCCATGTCGAAGTGCGTGCGATAGGTGTTGTCGAAGAAGAGGCCGTAAGCCTTGCCCTGCCGGAGCGCGACGAAGAAGGGAATTGATTGATAGATCGGATCGAGACCGGGCGGATAGGCATACGTGTCCGTATTCCACATCACCATTGCCTGCCCCGTCCGCGCCGGCGGGAGCGCCTTCTCGCCGAAGCCGTAATAGAACTCAAACTGGTCGCGCCGCTTCGACGCTTCAAACGCGCCGCTCGCCGGGTCGAATAAGACGGCGCGCGTCGGATCGTCTTCCACGACGAGTTGCCCGTTGGCGTCATAGACGCGGATGAGGAACGGCTTGCGCTGGATGAACACTTTCGCGCCGCCACTCTTGGTCGTGATCTCAATCCCGGCCATCCGCCCCACGTCGCGCACGACCACAGCCATCGGCTTGCGATCCTTCATCTCGACAGCATAAGAAAAATCGCGCTCGAACTGGACGTGCGACGTGAACCGCACGCGCACCACGTTCAGATCGGTCAGCGTCACGTCCACCAGCGCCGGGCCTGACAGGATGAGTCGCACGCCATTCGGCTTCGTCAGATATGTGATGACATCGCCTGCCCCGCGCCAAGTGGCGTGCGCGTCTGTGACGAGCAATACGAAGATGAACAACACGCCGACCGGCCACAGTCGCCGTTTGTGTTGAGACAAGGTGTGCATAGGTAATTTTAGCGAGCAGTTCAATGTGCGCTTGCTTGTTCGTAGACGACGCGCCCGCCCAAGATCGTCATGACGGCTTCGGTCTGCAAGATTTCGGCGGGCGGGATGGTCAACAGGTCGCGCGAGTGGACGGTCAGATCGGCGAGCATCCCTTGCGCGATCTGCCCCTTCTCTTGCTCTTCAAACGAAGCGTAGGCGGATTCGGCCGTGTAGTTGCGGATGGCGTCCGCAATCGTGATGCGTTCTTCGGGCCACCAGCCGCCGGGCGGTTGCCCGTCGGTTGATTGGCGCGTGACGGCGGCGTAGAGACCGAGGTACGGGTTGATCGGCTCGACGGGCCAGTCTGTGCCGAAGGGCACGTGGACGCCGTGCGCCATCATCGTGTGCCACGCATACGCGCCCATGACGCGATACTCGCCGAGCCTGTCTTGCGCCCAACGCTTGTCCGAGATCGCGTGCGACGGTTGCATCGAAGCGATCACGCCGAGGTCGCGGAAGCGCGCGAAGTCCGCCGGCGCAACCACCTGCGCGTGCTCGACGCGATGGCGGGGGAAATCAAAGACTATCAAAATGGAAAACCATAAACCTCGATAGCCGGGGGGGGGCGGGACGGATTCTAAGTGATACGGAGGAGTACTGTCTTTATAAGTTCGTTCAAAGGCATCGAGCGCCATGCGATTAGCTTTGTCGCCGATGGCGTGGAAGCCGATCTGAAAGCCGGCTTGTGCGCGTTCGACGGTCATGCGCGTGAGTTCTTCGGGCGTGTGGCGAGGAATACCGCTGTTGTGCGGGTCGTCGGCGAAGGGCGCGAGCATGGCGGAGGTGCGCGACCCCAACGTGCCGTCCACGTAGCCTTTGAGCATCGTCAGACGGATGCGGAACGGATCGATCTTAAACGACGCAAACTCCGCGCGCTGCTGCTTCAACTCATCAACCGTATTCTCGAAGTTCTGCCACTCGGCGACGCGCACCGTCAGCTTGTCCGCTTGCAGTAGCTCTCGGTAAAGCTCGACGTTCTCATAACCTGAGTTGTCCTGAATCGAAGTGATGCCGTAACGCCGCGCCTCGCCAAGCGCACGCTCGATGGCCTGCATGCGCTCGGCGCGCGACGGGTCAGGCACGACGCGCCCGACGAGAGTGCCGGCCGTCTCCTTCAAAATCCCCGTCGGCTCGCCTGCCTGGTCGTGCAGAATCTCGCCGCCTTCGGGCGCTTGTGTCGCGCGCGTGACGTTCGCCTTCGTCAGCGCCAGCGTGTTCGTCCAACTCACATGCCCATCCACGCGCTGTACGAAGACGGGGTTATTCGGCGCGACTTCATCCAAATCTTGGCGCGTCGGCCACTGTCCGCCCCAGAGCGTGTGATCCCAACCGCGCCCAAGTATCCACGCGCCGGGCGGCAACTCTTTCACCTTCTCCGCGATGCGCCGCTTCGCCTCGGCGAGCGTCTGCGCGCCGATGAGTTGCACGCGCAGCAGGCTCAGCCCGCCGTTGAGGAAATGCAGGTGCGCGTCGTTGAAGCCGGGCGTGACGAGCCGGCCCTTTAGATCAATCGTGCGCGCGCCCTCGTAGCCCACTAAAACTTCCGCGTTCGTGCCGACGGCGACAATGCGCTCGCCATCGACGGCAACGGCCTGCGCGATTGTCCCGCGCGCGTCAGCCGTAAAGATTTTGCCGTTCGTGAGCACGAGACTCACGCGGCGGCGCGCTTGCGCGTAACCGCCGAGCGGCGCGTAGACGAGTAAGAGCACGATGCTGACGGCCAGCGTTTGGCGTAAGACTTTCATGGCGGCGTATGGGGGCTTGTTAGTTTTGAGCGAGCGGCGCTTGTTATATCACTGATTCGGGTTGCGGCGTTACATAGAAAGTCAGTACCGCCTACTGCAAGCGGGCGTGCCGATTGCAGATTGGCGATTGCGGAATGCGGATTGAAAGATAATGGCTTACGCCCACCGAATCCGCAATCCAAAATCCGCATTCCGCAATCCTATGTTTCGCCTGCGCCCGTCAAGAAATTATTCAACTCTGGCAAGAGCGGCAGCGCTGTGCGTGCGCCTAAGCTCCGACACTTGAGCGCGGCGACGGCCGCGCTGAGGCGCAGACAAGTCTCTACCTCTGCGCCCTGCAACAGCCCGTAGAGAAAGCCCGTGTGGAAGGCGTCGCCCGCGCCCGTCGTGTCGCGGCAGCCGCCGGGCACAGGCAGGGCGGGCGCTTCGATAAAGACACCTGCATGATAAACAAGCGCGCCGCGCTCGCCCAACGTCATGCCGGTGAGCGCACAGCCGTAACGCGTCTGCAACTCTATGAGCGCCGCGCGCTCGTCTGCGATGCCGGTCAGCCGGCGCGGAAATTCTTTCGACGTGATGAGCACATCGATGAAGGGCAATAACTCAGGGCAGCCCGGATAGATGTTGTCTATGTCGGCGGAAACGATTGTGCCAGCGGCGCGTGCGGCCCGCGCGACGACGACACACGCCGGCGGGTCGTGCGCGTCCAAGTGCAGCACGCGCCCGCGCGCACCGAAGTCCGCCGGCGCTTCTTCGGCCGTGTAAGCCAGCCGCTCGTCTCTGTCCCAGATGATCGTGCGTTCGCCTGTGCGCGCATCGATGATGATGAAAGCGATCTGATTGCGCGCGCCGCCCACGACCTCGACCTGTGTTACGTCCACGCCTTCGGCGCTCAGGGCCGCGAAGCCGAAGCGCCCCTCCGCGTCGTCGCCGAAGCGCCCGGCGTAGGCCGTGCGCAAGCCGAGCCGCTGCAAGCCGACCATGCACGAGGCGGTCTGCCCGCCCGCGCCCTGCGTGTGCTCAAGGAAGCGTGTCTTCGTGTCGAACGCCGGATACTCCGCCACGACGATGAGATGATCGACGGCGTTTAGCCCGAAGCCGACCGCGTCGAACTCTCTGCCGTCTGGCGGCGTGAAGGGGAAGCGCATCAAGTTTCCTCGCGGGCAGTTTAACCGGCGGCGGCCGGTTGGGTTAAACTAACCGCACCCCCTCAAACTTGTCGAGCGGCGTTGAGCCTTTAAGCAGCAGGCGAATTGTGACTCTCGAAGAGAAGTTGAAGCTATTGCCGACCGCGCCGGGCGTCTATCTGCACAAGGACGCGGCGGGCAAGATCATCTACGTCGGCAAGGCAAAGAATTTGCGCAACCGCGTGCGCTCTTACTTTCAGTCGGGACGCGGGCACGATGCGAAGACGCGCGAGCTGGTGCGCCGCATTGTCGATCTCGAATTCATCGTCACGGACACGGAGGTCGAGGCGCTCGTCCTCGAATCGACTCTGATCAAGCAGCACAAGCCGCGTTACAACGTGCTCTTGAAAGACGACAAGCAGTACCCGCACTTGAAGCTCACGATAGGCGAAGCGTTCCCGCGCGTGATGATCACGCGCAAGATTCAGCGCGATGGCGCGTTGTATTTCGGGCCGTTTCTGCCGGCGAGCCTCGCCCGGCGCACGATTGATCTGATCAACCGCACGTTCCAACTCCGCACCTGCGACATAGAGATCGATGGCAAGCTCCCGCGCCCCTGTCTCGAATACCACATCAAACGTTGTCTGGGGCCCTGCGTCAAAGGTCTCTGCACGCCGGACGAGTATGCCGAATCCGTGCAGGATGTGCGCATGTTTCTCGAAGGGCGCAACCGTGAGTTGGCGGACGAGTACGAAGGGCGGATGCTGCGCGCTTCGGACGAGATGAAGTTCGAGCAGGCGGCGAAGTATCGCGATCTGCGCAAGACCGTGCTCGCCGTCTCCGAGCAGCAGAAGATGGCGACCACCGCAGACCGCGACGTGGACATCTTCGGCTATTACCGCGAAGGCGCGCGCCTCGCCCTGCAACTCTTCACCATGCGCGAGGGCAAGATCGTCGGTCGCCGCGAGTTCTTCTGGGAAGACCTCTCCATTGACGAGTTCGACCCGTCCGTGTTTTTGAGCGAAGTCTTAACGCAGTACTACTCAACCGACTACGTGCCGCGCGAGATCAACGTGCCCGTCGATTTTGCCGACCGCGAACTGCTCGAAAAAGTTTTGAGCGAACGCAAAGGGCGGCGCGTGCGCATACTCGATCCGCAGCGCGGCGAGAAGCGCGACATGATTGCGCTGGTCGAAAAGAATGCGCAGATCGCCTTTGAGCAACGCTTCCGCATCCTTCAGCCCGACATGGAGCGCGTGCTCGAAGAGTTGCAAGAGACCTTGGAGTTGCCGCGCTTTCCGGCGCGCATCGAGTCGTTCGACGTGTCGAACATCTCCGGCGCGGAGAACGTGGCGGCCGTCGTGGTCTGCGAGAACGGCCGTGTCAGCAAGGCGGAGAAGCGCAACTTTCGGATCAAGACGGTCGAGGGCGCAAACGATCCGGCGTCGATGCGCGAGGCAGTCGTGCGACGTTACCGGCGGCAACTCGACGAGCAACAGCCGCTCCCCGATCTCGTCATGATCGACGGCGGCAAGACGCAACTCGCGGCCGCCGCCGATGCCATGCGCGAGTTAGACCTTGAAGCCGTGCCGATAATCGGCGTGGTCAAACCGCCGCGCCGGCACAACGAGGTCTCGCACCTGTTGGCGAAGGGGCGCGAGCACGAACCCATCTATCTCGATTCGCACTCGCCCGTGCTGCGGCTCATTCAGATGATCCGCGACGAGACGCACCGCGCCGCCGTCACTTATCATCGCAAGCGGCGCGAGATGCGCGACTTCACTTCGGAGTTGACCGCCATCCCCGGCGTGGGCGAGAAACGCAAGACACGCCTGCTGCGCAACTTCGGCTCCATCGCGCGCATCGCCCGCGCCTCGGTCGCGGAACTCACGCCCTTCGTCGGCCGCCAGACCGCCGAAGAGATCGCGCAACACTTCGGCCGTCAACGCATGCTCGCCGGTGTGGATGAAGATGCGGCCGCGACAGTTGTTGCCGGGGCTGCGTCGCCGTCGGACGTTGAGACGCGGCTCGACGATCCAGCGGGCGATGCGGAAGACTTGCGGCCGCTCCGCTCAGTGAATCACAAGGGCGAGATGCTCAAGCGGCGCAATCCTCGGCGCAAGCGCGGCGCGCGTTCAACGAACCCGCACGCCGTTAAGCGTGAGCAGGCAGATCGGGAAGGTTGAAGTAAACAATGAAGCCGGTGATTCTGACCCCTCGCTGCACCGGCTCGACTAACAACTGCTGAAGCAGGGGAGGGAATTTATGAAGATGGACAACGGGCAGAGCACTTCAATCTGGATGGCCACGGCCGATACGCCGCGCGCAGCGCAACTGACACAGGACACCGACGCGGATGTGTGCATCGTCGGCGCAGGCATCGCGGGGCTGACGACCGCATACCTGCTTGGGCGCGAGGGGCGGCACGTAGTCGTGCTCGACGACGGCCCCTTAGGTGGCGGCATGACGGCGCGTACGACCGCGCACCTGACGAACGCGCTCGACGATCGCTTCTACGAGCTTGAGCGCCTGTTCGGCGAGGAAGGCGCGCGCTTGGCGGCCGAGAGCCACATCGCCGCGATTGATCGGATTGAAGCAATCGTCAACGAAGAACAGATCGATTGCGAGTTCGAGCGGCTGGACGGTTATCTCTTCCTCCACCCGCAAGGGACGAAGCAGGTGCTCGAAGACGAACTGCCGGCGGCGCACCGGGCCGGGCTGACCGAAGTGCGCCGCCTGGAGCGCGCCCCGCTTGAAGCCTTCGACACAGGCCCCTGTCTGCACTTCCCGCAACAGGGGCAGTTCCACCCGCTCAAATACCTGACGGGACTCGTGCGCGCCATCACACGCGACGGCGGCCGAGTCCACACCGCGACGCACGCGACGAAGATCGAAGGCGGCACGAGCGCGCGCGTCGAGACGGCGCAGGGGCACACGGTCAAGGCGGGCGCGGTCGTCGTCGCGACCAACACGCCGGTCAACGACCTGGTCGCCATCCACACGAAGCAGGCCCCTTACATCACTTACGTCATCGGCGCGCGCGTGCCCGCCGGCTCTATCCCCAAATTGCTGCTCTGGGACGCCGCCGCCGATCTCAGCGTGCCCTACCATTACGTGCGCCTTGAGCGCGTCGGCGACTACGACGTGCTCATCGTCGGCGGCGAGGATCACAAGACGGGGCAGCAGGACGACGGCAGCCAGCGCTGGGGCAAGCTCGAACAGTGGGCGCGCAACCGCTTCCAGATGATCGAAGGGATCGAGTTCCGCTGGTCGGGTCAGGTCATGGAGCCGGTGGACTCGCTCGCCTTCATTGGGCGCAATCCGTTGGACGCTGACAATGTTTACATTGCCACCGGCGATTCCGGTATGGGCATGACGCATGGCACGATTGCCGGCATGCTGCTCACCGATCTCATCTGCGGGCGCGCGAACCCCTGGGCCAAGCTCTACGATCCATCGCGCGTGACGCTCGCCGCCATCAAGGACTTCGCGCAGGAAAATCTAAACGTCATGGCGCAGTACACGGACTTGGTCACGCCTGGGGAGCTAGAGTCTGTGGCCGAGATCAAGCCGGGTGCCGGCGCTGTCATCAGGCGCGGCTTGACGAAGGTGGCCGCTTATCGGGACGAGCAAGGGACGCTGCACGAACGCTCGGCCATCTGCGCACATCTGGGCTGCGTCGTGCAGTGGAACACGGCCGAGCAGACGTGGGACTGCCCGTGTCACGGCTCGCGCTACGCGGCCGCGGACGGCCATGTCATCCAAGGCCCCGCCATCAGCGGTCTCGCGCCGGTCGAAGAGTGAAAATTAATAAGCCATGCACACGCTTTGGCGTCAGGCTCTTTTATGTTCGCGTCGGGCCGTAAGCTATCTCACCAAAGAGTGACGTAGGCAACTTAAGCCGGGCCTCGCTTGGCGGTGCGGCTCAGGTTTTCCTCAAGTCGTTTGCTTATGCTGCGAGCATGACAGCGCTGCGCCCCCGCGGCGTCTATCAGTTCCCCAGTGGTCGCGAGTTGATAGCGGACGAGACTGATCGCGGCTTCGCTTTGTACGATCCGCAAGCGTGGGATCAGAGCGGTTGGCTTTTGGAAGACAGACAGGGGTTGCCCGATTACGAAGTCGGGCCGGCGGGCGAACTGCTCGCCAACGGCCGCGCCAGCCCCTGGCGCATTACGGATTTAACTGACACAGGCCAGACCGTGCCGCCCAGACCGACGAAGAACAAAGCGAACTCCTGCGGTTAAAGGACATCCCCTAATCCTGCGCCCCCGAACGCCGGCCGCGGACGTTAGGGTAGGTGTGTCCCCATCTGCGGTCGGGCGCGCTGTATGCCCGCGTACAGCCGCAACACAGGCTCGCCTGAACTAGCCAGCGCCGCGCGCAGACGCGCGCGTGCGTCGCCCGCGCCGAAGCGCGTGCTGCTGAGTAGGCGTTGAACGTGCAACAGCCAACCGGCGCGGCTCTCTTGCTGGCGCGCGGGCTGGCGCAGGAATGCGACATACTCTGCGAGCAGGGTCGTGCCCGCCGGCCCCTCGTTGGGCCCCGCCTCCAGCAGCAGTTGATAGAGCACACACTTCTGATCGAAATAATCTGCCTCCGACGTTTCGCCGCCCGCACGCCAGTCCGCCATCGCGTTGAGCCACACGAGCAACTTCTCGCCGCGCTTCGGATCAACTCTGTCCTCATCCGGCTCTGGCTCATCCGCCAACCCGAACCGTAACTCCTGCGCCGTGCGAAACAGACTGCGCGCTATGGGCGTAGAAAAGAATGGGGTCAGGTGCGCCGCGCCTTCGATTTTCGCGGGCGTAATCTCTTCGGGTTTGATAGGAGCTAGTGACGGCTGATTCAACGCAAGTTCGTTCAGTTGTCTATTGAAATTGTTAAGCCAACGATCCGGTGTCTTTGCGCTTTCCGCGCACCTGCTCGCGCCCATGTGTTTGACGAAGAATGTACGAAAGGCTTCGAGCAGTTCGTCCGGTGAGATCTCATGCCGCTGGCAGAAATCGAGCAAGATCGTAAGCGTCATGCCATAGTTCATACTGTCAGCCGTGAAACTGCGAGCATCGGCCTCGATCTTCCTCAGTGCTGAGCTATAGGCGTGTACGAGCGGAGCGAGGCGAGCCGGACTGTCGCCTGCGCGCGTAACGAGTGCCGCAGTGTAAAAGACTTGCTCAGGCGCGCTCATTTCCTCCACATAAGATTGTGTGAACAGCACATCCTCGTCGCGTGCTTTCTCTTCAGGGCTGAAGGTCGTCGCAATTATCTGGTTCAATGTTGTGTAGTAATCCAAGAGGTCATAGATGAGCGCGTCATCGCAGGTGCGTGGCGCGAGCGGCAGTTTACGCGGGATTTCGCTAAATAACGCGCGCGCTTTGCTCTTATCGATTTTGAGCAGGGCGTTCACGGCGCGCAAGCGCAGCGAGAGCGTGTTGAGGTTGAGTTGAAAGGCGCGCGCCTGATAGTCCTCGCGCGTATAGGCGTAGTTGAGACCGGGCACGATGCGGCGCTTCAACGGTTGTTGCGCGCCGCCGGCCGTGCGAAACGCTTCTTCAAGCAACGCGCGCTGCCACGCGCGCTCCGCAATCTTGTGCGACTCCACCAAGCGCAACAGCACGTCCGCCGCGAATTCGGCCGGCGCGCTGCGCGCGTCTACGATCAACGCTTCAAGCTCGGCGGGTCGCGTCGGGGACGTGCGCGGTGTTGCGGCGCGGGCCGGCGGGCGCGTCTGTTTTGTTTGTGCGACCGCGCGCTGCTGTCCGGTCGCGGTCGCTATGGCCCAGAGGGCGACGATTAGGGTCAGCCGCTTTATGCCTGTCATGACTTTGCCCACCACATTTGAGTTTAACCGTAAGGGTCGTTTTTAACACAGTGGCACAGAGGACGCGGAGGCCCAGCGCCGACCTCGCGCCGGTCGGAGCGCTTGACACGTCGGATTACGCTCTCATAGTCTTGCTGCGATCCAAGACACGCATAACTTCATGACGACAATCAAAGATTCACTGCTGGAACTCGTCCGCGCACAGCGCGCGCACATCGGTGTCATCGGACTCGGCTACGTCGGGTTGCCGCTGCTGGTCGAGTTCGCCGGCAAGGGTTTTCAAGCGACCGGCTTCGAAGTGGACGAGACGAAGGCGGCGCGCATCAACGCGGGCGACTCTTACATCCCGGACGTACCTACGCCGCGCGTCCAAGCGCTCGTCGAAGAGGGGCGCTTGCGCGCGACCACAGACTTCGGCGCGCTCAATGCTTGCGACGCGATCATCATCTGCGTGCCCACACCGCTGCGTAAGACCAAAGAGCCGGACATCTCTTACATCCTCGCCGCCGCCGAGCAGATTCAACAGAACTTGCGGCGCGGGCAACTGATCATCCTTGAGTCCACAACCTATCCGGGCACGACCGACGAAGTATTGCTCCCGATGTTCGCCGAGCGGGGCTTGCAGTTGGACGCAGATTTTCTACTCGCCTTTAGCCCTGAGCGCGTCGATCCCGGCAACCCGCAGTTTCAGACGCACAACATCCCAAAGGTCGTCGGCGGCTGTACGGACGATTCGACCGAAGCGGCCGCCGCGCTCTACCGAGAGATCGTCAACCATGTCCACCCGGTCACGTCCGCGCGCGTGGCGGAAGCAGCCAAACTCCTTGAGAACACTTTCCGCGCCGTCAACATCGGCATGGCGAACGAGATGGCGCGGCTCTGCTACGCGCTCGGCATCGACACGTGGGAAGTCATCCGCGCCGCCGCCACTAAGCCCTTCGGCTTCATGCCCTTCTATCCGGGGCCCGGCATCGGCGGCCACTGCATCCCGCTCGACCCGCACTATCTTAGTTGGAAAGCGCGGCAGCACGGGTTCGATTCGCGCTTCATAGGCCTCGCGGAGGAAGTGAACTCGCGCATGCCGGAGCACGTCGTGCAACTCGTGGCGGATGGTTTGAACGACGAGTCGAAGGCATTGAAGGGCGCGCGCGTGCTGCTCTTGGGCGTGGCGTACAAGAAGGACATAGACGACGTGCGCGAGTCGCCGGCGCTGTCAATCATCGACCGGCTACGGGCGAAGGGCGCGGACGTGCGTTATCACGACCCGTTCGTCGCCGAAGTCCGCTTCGACGACGCGCACACGCAAGGCTCAGGCGAGCCTTTGCAGTCCAGCGCGCTCTCCGACGACGAATTGCACAGGGCCGACTGCGTCGTGATCGTGACCGACCACAGCGGGATCGATTACCGGCGCGTCTGCGAGTTGACGCGACTCATCGTAGACACGCGCAACGCGCTCGACCGCGATCTGCGGCGCACGAGTTGTGCGCGCATCGTCCGGTTGTAAGCGTGGCCGCTACGACGTGAGTTACCGGGCCGGCGCTTTCAACACAGAGTGCACCGAAGACACAGAGGGCGCAGAGGAAACTCCGCGCCTTCTGTTGTTATTTGAGGGCGGCATCTTGCTGCCACTGAGCGACACAACGCATGAGGGCGGCGGCGAGCGGTTGCGGTTGCCAATGAGGGGCAAGTGCGCGCAAGGTCGTGATGTCTGCGCGCCACGCAAGCGGGTCGCCGGGGCGAGCCGTGCCGCGACAGCGAATCTCTTTCGTGGGCGCGACGAGATCGCGCACTTGCCGCGCGAGCGCGAGCACGCTCGTCTCCACGCCGCTCGCCACGTTGACGGAGAGGCAGCGCCCTTCGTCAGTTGTCCGTGTCTGACTCGTGGCCAGCGCGATGAGCGCCGCCGCCACATCGTCTATGTGCAGATAGTCGCGCGTCTCCGCACCTGTGCCGGCAAGCCAGACGGTCGCGTCAGACCCGGCGCACTGCCGGTACAACTCCCACACGAGCAGCCGGCGCTGCGCCGCGCCAAAGAGCGAGAACAGACGGCAGACGACCGTGCGCAAACCAAAACAATCGGCGTACTCGCGCGCCAACAACTCGCACGCGGCTTTGTGAAAACCATAAGGCGAGATCGGTTGCGTCGGTGTCTCTTCACGGGCCGGTAGCTCCGCGAGATTGCCATAGACGGCCGCGCTCGAAGGGAACAAGATGACGGGACGTAGGCCAGAGCGGCGCACGGCGTCGAGCATGTTGGCCCACGTCAGGACGGCGGCGCGCAGATCGTCGAGCGGTGTTTCGAGCGAGGCGGCGACCGAGGCCGTGCCCGCGCCGTGCAACACCACGTCGGGCGCGAACGCGCGGAGGATGCCGGCGAGGTCTGAGGTCAATACGTCCGCCTGCACGTAAGCACAATTCGCGGCCAGTCACTAAACGAGGGTAATTATCCGGTTGACTAAGCAAGCATGTCCCCAGCACAATAAATAGCTTCAAAGGAGGTGCGTCAGTATCATTCGCTCTTCATTCCCAGTCCGTTGCTCGATGTTGCACCCTGTGCGTTTCATCCACCGCTGTCTCTATTTCTCAGATAGATGCCCCCTGTAAGCCTGCCACAATGGCTCTGGCGACAAAGGTAGAAAATATCTCGCTGCCTAATTGGTTATAATGGCAGCAAGTGTCGCCATAGACAGGTGCTGCCGTGTGGTCGAACACGTTCACCGCGTTGATAACGGTAACGCCCGATTTTCGCAATTCATCGATTTTTGACAGTAATACGGGATAGCCGCCCTGCACTCCCGCCACGTACCTGCCGTCCGCTTGCACCGCCACTCGCTTTTCTTCCTCGCTGAATACCCGCTGGGTCGGGACGTATTGATTAGGTTGAACGATATGAAAGTACGGGACGTGTGCGTCCGCTAGTTCATGCCGCATGAGACGTGAGGATTCGGCCCAGATAGAGGCCATGCGCTCGAAGGCAACGGGGCTGCCGGGCGGGAGCGAGTCGTCCCGATTAACTTGTACCAAGGCGTCTTGATCGATATCGTTAAATTTCCTGACCCAGAACGAATCGTACTTGCCGACCTCCTGCCGATAAGCAGCCGCCAAATACCTGACGTGAAGTAGGCGCAGGGTATAGCAAGAGGCCAAGGTGCATTGGCGCCAAGCCTGAAGCGCCGTTTTTAGACGCTCCTTATACTGCTTAAGGCGCAGCAGACTGGTCAGTTCCTCCGTCGACTCATGACCGCTCGCCAGATTGACTAAGGGCATGATGTGTTGGACGCTCGGCATCGCTACCTCGACGCCCGCCTTCGTATTCAGATCAGAGAGCGCCACTTCATTAAATCCATCTATGTTGATGACCAAGTCGAAGCCCTGTCCCAAGGCTAAGAAGTAATTCAGGGCGAGAAGCTGCTGCGGCTGCTTGTAGCCGCCGTAAGCGAACGGCAGGATGATGATCTCTTTGTCCCGGAGTGCCGGGAGCTGCTTCAGCGCTTCGGCTAAGACATTATGCTCCTGTTCATAGACGGCGTAGTTCTGCGCCACCGAGCCGCCGAAGATGCCGACGACATATTGCCCGTCGCGCTTCTTAAATGGATAAGCATAGGGCGTCGTGAAACCATAATTATTCGCTTTGTGCTCGGTCTGCGAAAAACTAAGTTTGTAGGGCGTCTCCGGCTTGGTAGTAAAGCCAAAATAAGGGTGCAGGCGTTCGATGATTGTCCGCTCTAATCTGGTCTCATCAAGCGCTAAAACCGCCGCCTCGTCTGCGCCTCCTGCCGGCCTTAGATAAAAGAGCCGCCGCGTTCTAATGAAATAAAAGCTCAAAGACATGAGTTCGGTCAGGACAACAAGCAGGAGCGCATTGACCGCAACGATCTTAATCAACCTGCGGCTTCTAGATAACGTCTTTTTAACCCCGTGTTTCATGCTGGCTTTAGGCTGCCCCACGCCCTTGTCTTATCTGCTTGTGAACTTTTTCCGTTAACGGATCAAGTGACTGTTACATTCCCTGCCAGCAACCTGAATTCAGTTAAAACTGTCCACATCAGCTTTGTTAGCGGGATAATCGCTACAATAGTTTACTCCGCACTCAACTAACAACTACGCCAAGCTCGCGCAGTGAATCGGTAATGACCCGTGCGATGACCGCCGGCGTGAAGTGTGCGCCGACGTGTGCGTAACCGTTGTCGGCCAGCCGTTGCCATAGCGCGCGCTGATTGTAGAGTTGCACTACTGCGTCAGCCAAAGCTTGCGGCGTATCAGTGATGAGCGCCGACTCGTTGGGTGCGAGACCCATGCCTTCCGCGCCGACCGTCGTGGTGACGACCGGCAGGCCGTGCGCAAGTGCCTCGCCGATCTTGCCCTTCACGCCCGCGCCGTAACGTAAGGGTGCGACAAAAACGCGGCGGGTCTGCCAGTACGTTGTCACGTTCGGCACGTAGCCATGCACACGCACAGCTTTGTCGGCGTAAGCGGCAATCTCCGCCGGGTTGTCGCCGATAATATCCAACTCGATCTCAGGCAGCGCGCGCCGGATGAGCGGATAGACTTCGCGTAGGAAGTAGAGCACACCGTCGCTGTTCGGCCGGTGCGCGAGGTTGCCGATAAAGAGCAAGCCGTGCCGTTCGTCGAACGATAATCCGCGCTCGTGCTGTTCGTGGATCGTCGGGATAATGGCGCTGCGTCGGCCGGGCGCAAGCTCAGCCACCGCCTGTTGCTCTTCCGGCGAAGTGCACCAGATGAGATCGCTCGTGCGCGCGAGTTTCGTCTCCAGCTTGCGATAGCGGGCCGCCTGCGCTGCGCTCCGCGGGTCGTTGGTGACCGCATATTCGCGGGCGAAACGCCGGAAGTGCGCATCCACCATGTCAAAGATGAACGGGACACCGGCGCGGCGCAGACGCGACTGAAGCGCAGCGGCGACGGGCGGGCGGCTCACAATCGCGGCGGCGTATTTGTGTGCGCGCAGCAGGCGCGGATAATCGGCCACAGCCGCCGTCTCGATCCCCTCATGCCACAGCCGGCGCTCATACTCCGGCCATTCGGGGCGATTCATCGGCACAAACACGGGCCGATATGTGTGGGCGAGCGTGCGCAGGATGAAGAGCATGCGTGCGCTGCCGGCGTCGCGGTCGGGCGTCGGCACGCGTTCGTCAAACACGAGGACGCGCGGCCCCGGCCGGCGATCACGCGCGCGCGCAATGTTGGCCGGATCATTCGGCAGATGATCTTTGTCTAACACCGCGCGCCACTTCGCATTGAACTGCTCGCGGTTGACGACTTGAAAGCGTTTAAGCCCTGTGCCGGCGTCGCGCCCCGCAGTCACGCCTTCGTAATGTATAAGCCGCGACGCGGGTTGATAGACGACCTTATGCCCGCGCGCGCGCACGCCCATGCAGAGGTCTGCGTCCTCGTAATAAGCAGGCGCATAGCGCCGGTCGAAGCCGCCAAGTTGCGCGAATAACTCTCGCCGAATCAGCAGCGACGCGCCGGAGCAGTAATCAACTTCGCGCGCGAAATTAAATGTTCTGTCTGCGCCGTGCCGGCCCCAGCCGCAGTGATAGGCCGTGCCATCGCGCCAGATGATCGCGCCCGCTTCCTGAATCGTGCCGTCGGGATAGAGAAACAGCGAGCCGACCGCACCGACCCGTTCATCGCGCTCGACCGTGTCAACCAGCCCGCGCCACCAGCCGGGCAGGACGACCGTATCGTTGTTCAAAAAGATTAGATAGCGACCACGCGCAACTTCCGCGCCCTGATTGCACGCATCCACAAACCCTAAGTTCTCTTCGTTGTTGACGACCTTGAGCAGATCGCTAAAGTGCGCGAGCAGGCGCGGCGTCTCGTCGCGCGAGGCGTTGTTGACGACGATGATCTCATTCGCGTCGAGATCAACTTCGCGCAGCAGCGAGCGCAGACATTGAAACGTGTACTCGACCTTGTTAAAGACGGGAATGATGATCGAAGTTATAACGGGGGCAGCGCCCGCCCGCTTGCGCGCGTCCATGAGAAACAGAAAATCCTGCGCGCTCCAGAGATCAACTTTCAACTCAACGGACGGAACGGCTTGCGGGCGCACGGGCCACGCCTCGTCAAGATCAAGTCCATGCTTGACGGCCAAGTGGAGTACGTGTTGCCCAAAGCCGACCACGCGCGCCGCCCCGCGCATGCAAGCGCCGACCGTGCCGACGAGTGCGCGCTTCGCCAGAATCTTTACGGAGAGCGGCGTGCGCTGCTGCAAACGTTCTTTTAATTGTGCGGCGCGACTCATCGGCATCTTTTAAGGGATGAGGGCTGAATAAGAATTGTCCTATTCAGCCCTCAGCCCTTATCACTCATCCCTTACCTCAGTCGTCCAGTTCAAGAGTGGGCGCACAAGACCGGGCATCGGGCCGATGTAGTCGCCACGCGCGGTGTCGCCCTGTTGACTATCGATCACTTGAAAGGCGACAACCTTGCTCGCTTCGACGTGCAGGGCAGTCATCGGGTAGTGCGACATGACGGAGGCGTGGACGAGCAGGCTGCCTTCGGCCAAGTAGTTGCCGGGAATCCATGCGGTGCTCGTATATGTGCCGAGGGGGCGCGTGCGCCGTCGCCACTCCGCGCCCGTGTCGTGGGCGCTAAACAGATGAGCGCCCGCTTCGTTATAGACCTCTATGATGGGCGTGAGCGTCTGTTCAGGTTGCAAGACCTCGTAAGTGATCTCAACGCCGACGGGGCGGCGTATGTCGAGGGCTGCGTTCGTCGCGCCGGTCTCGTCGCACACGCGCACGCGGCGCAGGCGCACGATGTCGTTGCCCGGCGCTGCCGCCTCAGTCCATGTGCGCTCAGCGCCGACGTTCCAGCTTGAGTTAAGGTAAGCGCTGACGACCTGCCGCGCGTCGCCTTCGGCGACGATCTGGCCTTGCTGCATCAAGAGCACGCGCTTGCAGAGGCGCGTGACGGCGGGCATGTTGTGCGAGACGAAAAAGATGGTGCGCCCTTGTTGGCGGATCTCGTGCATCTTGTCGAGGCACTTCTGTTGAAACGCGGCGTCGCCGACCGCGAGCACCTCGTCCATGATCAGCACTTCCGGCTCAAGGTGCGCGGCGACCGAGAAGGCAAGCCGCACGTACATGCCGGACGAGTACCACTTGACCGGCGTCTCGATAAATCTTTCGACTTCGGAGAAGGCCACGATCTCGTCGAACTTGCGCGCGATCTCCGTGCGCCGCATGCCGAGGATCGCGCCGTTCAGATAGATGTTCTCGCGCCCGGTCAATTCGGGATGAAAACCCGTGCCGACTTCAAGCAGCGAGCCGACGCGCCCGTAGAGCGTAACGCGCCCTGTGGTCGGCTTCGTGATGCGCGAGAGAATTTTCAGGAGCGTACTTTTACCCGCGCCGTTGTGCCCGATGATGCCGACGAGTTCGCCCTGTTGCACTTCGAGATTGATGTTATTGAGCGCCCATAGTGTGCGCTGCGCAGCCGCGCCGTTGCCGTTTTTACGACGCCTAAACGGCGCACGCACCGCGTCTTCGAGCAGCCCGCGGAACGTCAGATAGCCGGCGTGCAGCCCACCGATGCGGTAGCGCTTACTGACGTTATCAATGGTCACCATCGGCTGCATCTTAAAGTTCAGATCACGTCGGCGAAGGTCGCTTCCAAGCGGCGGAAGACGTAGACGCCGCAGCCCGTGAGCACGAAGGTCAATGCGGCGGAGATGGCAATAAGCGTGTGCGGCAATGCTTGCCCTGAGAGCGCGGCGCGGAAGCCTTCGACGATGCCGGTCACGGGATTGGCGGCCAACACCCAATGCCAACGCCCTTGCACCTTCGCCGCCGGATAGATAATCGGCGAAGCGAAGAGCCAGAACTGCATCATGAACGGCACGACGTGGCGCAGGTCGCGATACTTCACCGTCAGCGCGGAGATGAGCAGCCCCACAGCGAGGGCGCACAGGACGAGCAGCGCGACGAAGAGGGGTAGCAACAGCACAGACCACGTGAGCGCCACGTGATAATAGAGCATCAGCCCGACGAGTATGACGGACGCGACGGCGAGATCGACTAAGCCGGCGGCGGTCGCGGCGGCGGGCACGAACATGCGCGGGAAGTAGACCTTAGTGATCAGGCTCGTGTTCTGCACGAGACTGCCGGTCGAGTTGCCGATAGCATTGGCAAAGAACGTCCAGAGCAGTAGGCCCGCGTAGGCGAAGAGCGGATAGGGCAGCGTGCCCGCGTCGAGACCGCCGATGCGATGGAAGATGAGCGTGACGATGAGCATGGTGCAGAGCGGCTGGATGATGACCCACGCCGCGCCCAGCAACGTCTGCTTGTAGCGCACCTTGATGTCGCGCCAGACGAGGAAGTAGAGCAGCTCACGATATGTCCACAGGTCGCCGAGGTCGAGGTGCACGCCCGCCGTCTCCGCTTCGATCACGCTCAGCGGCCGGCGCAAGCTGGCGCGGTCTGTTGACGCGGGGTCGGTGCTCAAGGCGATCTGTGCGGTGGGCGCGTGGGCGTGCGCCGGGGCGGTATCAGTGGGCTTCAAACTCATCAAACGTTCTCTTCGCTGCTCAGGCAGGTCAGTCTAGCCACGCGCGCGTGTGAGCGTCAAGCAAGCCGCGTGGCGCGTCGGAGCACGCGTGCTATACTCCGTCGTGGCCACCCGTCATTCGTGATGACTCCCGCTCAGAGTGAATCTCTCTCGACCGCGAATCAGATTGCGAGCACAGTCCACTCCGGCCCCTTGGCCACGTGGTTAGAGCGCGCGACGGTCGGCTGTCTGTTTCTGTTCGCGTTCGCCGCGCCGCATTCGATTGCGGCGACGCAGACGGCGTGGCTGCTCGCGCTGCTTTTATGGGCGACAAGATTTCTGCTGCGCCCGCGCCCGCAAGTGTACCGCACACCGGTTGACTACGCGCTGCTCGGCTTCTTCATCCTGACGTTTATCTCCGCGCTCCTCTCCTACAACCCGGAAGTGTCCATCGGCAAACTGCGCGCGGCGAGCTTGTTCACCATCGTCTATGTCGTGGCGCAAAACATACGCACGCGGCGCGTGCTGCACGCGCTCACCTTCGTCGTCATCGCGTCATGTCTGCTGAACGTTGTGTATACGTTCGGCGTGTACGCGGTCGGGCACGGAATTAAGATCAGGGAGTTGAACGCGAACGGCCCCTTGGCTGCGGCTGGCGTGCAGGTGGGCGAGACGCTCATCGAAGTTGACGGCCGGCCCGTTAAGACTTTGGATGAGTTGGAGCGTGGTATACGAACGATGGGGCCTGCGCCCGACCGGCAAGTGCGCTGGCCGAATGGGACGGTGGCTTGTAGCTGGGATGAACAAAGGGCCTGTGTGCGCGGGCATCGCGCCGAAGTAATGGCCGTCGAGAGCGTGCCGCGTGGGAGTCTACTCGCGGGCGATACGGCGGCCGCGCGCCTCGGCATCAACGCTTGGACGCGCGGGCGCGACGACCGCGCCACAGGTTTTTACGGCCACTACACGACCTACGCGGAAGCACTGCAACTAATCGCCTCGCTCGCGCTTGGCCTGTTCATCGCCCGCAGGCGTAAGCGGAGCGCGCTCGGCGTGTTCCTCATCGCCGCAGTCGCTGGCTCAACCGCCGCGCTGGTGTTGACGGTGACGCGCGCCTCTTGGCTGGGCTTTCTGGTGTCGGCTTTCGTGATCGCGCTCGCGGGCGCGAGTCGGCGTGTGCTGTTGTTGACGGCGGTCGTTGCGTTGCCGCTCGTGCTGGCCGGTCTCTTCGTGCTTCAGCAACAGCGGCGGGTCGGGTTCATCGATCCGCAAGAAGGTTCGACCGCATGGCGGCTGGTCGTCTGGCGCGAGGGCGCGCGCATCCTCGTTAGCCGACCGCGCCACCTGCTCGTCGGCGTCGGCATGGACACGCTCAAGTATCGCTGGCGCGAGTGGGGCATGTTCGAGGGCGGCAAACTCCCTTGGGGGCATCTACACTCGACCCCTTTACAACTCGCGTTCGAGCGCGGCGTCCCCACGCTCCTGCTCTGGCTGGCACTAATCTTCATCTACGGGCGGATGCTCTGGCGACTGGCGCGACGCGGCGATGTGAACAACTGGATCGAGCGTGGTCTCGCGCTCGGCGCACTCGGCGGGCTGGTCGGATTTTGTACGAGCGGGCTGGTGCATTACAACTTCGGCGACTCGGAAGTGGTCATGATCTTTTACTTCATCATGGGGCTTGCACTCGCCGCCCAGCAGCAAGCCACGCGAGCCGGCGCGCATCCTTGAGCAGTAAGCAAGCGGCAGCTACTATACGCGCGGAGATGAAAGTGGCGACATAGTCCGCTTGGACTGGAATCTTATTGTCTAACCCAAAGCTGATAGATGGTTGATCTCGCGCACATCGCCGGCCAGTACGACACTGATAAGGCCGTCCACACGCACTACCTGCGCAACTACGAGCACTACTTCGGCGGGCTGCGCGACAAGGAAGTGCGGTTGCTCGAACTCGGCATCAAGACCGGCGGCTCGCTCCTGCTCTGGCGCGACTACTTCGCGCGCGGCCTAGTCGTCGGATTAGATATCGAGCCAGTCCAACTCGATGATCCGACGGGGCGCGTGCACACCTATCAGGGCGCGCAGCAGGACACGGAACTGCTCGACCGGATCGCGCGGGCGCATGCCCCCGCAGGCTTCGACATCATCATTGACGACTGCGCGCATATCGGCGTGCTCGCCCGCGCCAGCTTCTGGCACTTGTTTGATCAGCACCTCAAGAGCGGCGGTGTGTACGTCATAGAGGACTGGGGCACGGGCTACTGGGCCGACTGGGTGGATGGCGTAGGCTACAAGCGGCACGGTCGGGAACTTAACCCTAAGCTCTATCGACTGACGCGCGTAGTTGCGCGGCTCAGACAGCACCGGCTCGGCAAGCGCGTCCCATTAGCCGGGCGCATACTGTCGCGGCTGAAAGCGTTGGTGCTCAAAGCGCAGTACCATAGCCACGACTATGGCATGGTGGGCTTCGTCAAAGAGTTGGTTGACGAGTTAGGCATGGCGGATATAACTCATCCGCAGTTCGGCACGGGCGCGCACAGAGCGTCGAAGTTTATCGAGCTGCGCATTTCACCCAGCCACCTCTTCATCGTCAAAGCTTAGCTTGCGCGCGCGGGCCTCACATTGGCAGCGCACCGTAGTGCGCGGCGGCTCGTTGCCGCAGACGTTCTTTGCGCCGACGCAATAGACTGTGCGGCACGACGAGACCGGCGCAGAACCGCGCGGCTTCGGTGATTGACGGCGCACCGCGCGGGTGCTTGAGCCAGAGCCGCAACGCTGTGAGCTTCTCTCCTTGCCGCATGAACTCCTGTGCGCTGCGAAAGCGCGCGCGCGCTTGGTAGCGAGCAAGTTTATCTGCGCTGAGGCCCAACTGCGCGGCGACGCGTTGCTGCGCTGCAAGTTTTTCGGCGAACATCATCGTCAGATTCTGACTCGTGTTGTCAGCGTGTTGTCGCCATGCGGAGAGGACGCGCGGGTCGAAGGCAAACTCGCCCGCCGCGCTCAGGCGCAGGTATAGCTCGTAATCTTCGAGCCGCGCCTGCTCGTTCCAGGGCCGTTCAGGCAGCGCCGCGCGGCGATAGACGACGGTCGGGCTGAGCGGCGCAAGCGTCGTCAAGAGCATCGGGCGCGCGTCGCCGTCCACGTACTGTGCCCAGTCGGTGGTGCAGTCGATGATGCGGTCTGTTTCGTCGATGCTGTAGGCGTGACCGTAGGCGACGACGGCGCGCGGGCGCGCTGCGAGTTGGGCGCCGCGCGCGGCTAAAAATTCCGGCAGCCAGAGATCGTCCGAGCCAAGATAAGCGAAGTATGACCCGCGCGTGCGCGCCAGGCCCTCGTTGAGCGTCGCGGCGAGACCGCGATTCGGGCGCACGAGCAACTCGCAGGCGACGGGACAATCTTTGAGCACGCGTTCGATGACGCGCGGCGAGTCGTCGCTTGAGCCGTCGTCGATGACGATCAACTCGCTCGGTAAGTGTGTCTGCCGAAAGATCGAGCGCAGGCATTTTTCGACAAACCGCGCGTGGTTGTACGATGGCACGACGACCGAGACATCGGCGGGCGTAAGTGAAGCGCTTTGTGTTGTACTGGTCGGCAAACGTCGTTGATTATAGGGCGCAGGCGCGCCGGGTTGAAACCAAAATCATGTGCGCTTCAAATCAGACATGAACTCACGCCAGTTGAAAGAGATGCTGCCGCGCGGCGTGCGTCGGCGCTTGGGCGCGACCCAGCGTTGGCTGCGTGCGCGGCCCCATCGCACGCGCCGGCAGCATGCACAGTTGCTCGCCTCAAACGCGCTCACATCAGCCGAGCGCGCCCTGCTCAGTCAAGTCGAGAGCCGCATCTCTTATGAAGATGGGATGTACAAAGGCGACGGCGCACACTATTTCAAGGTTGGGCTGTCCGCGATCCATTGCATCGACGAAGCACTCGCGGCGGCGCACATCGAGACGGTCAGCAACATACTCGATCTGCCCTGCGGCTACGGACGCGTGCTGCGTTTCCTCGCGCGCCGTTTTCCGCAGGCGCGCATCACGGCCTGTGAGTTGATGCCCGACGCCGTGCGCTTCTGCGCGGAGACATTCGGCGCTGTGCCTGCGCAATCATCTTACAATCTCGACGAGTTGACGCTGGCCGCGCGCTTCGATCTCATCTGGTGCGGCTCGCTCATCACGCACCTCGACGCAGAGCGCACGCGCGCCCTGCTCAAGTTCTTCGCTCGTCACCTCACGCCCGGCGGTCTCCTCGTCTGCACGACGCACGGCGATTTCGTGGCCGGGCGCGTCGCCGACATGGCCGATTTCTACGGGCTGAACCCGGCGGACATCCCCGCCTTCGTCGCGGCTTACCGGCAAGGTGGACATGGCTATCTCGACTATCCCGAAGAGCCGGGTTACGGCGTCTCTTTAACCGCGCCTGCTTGGGTGCGCGCCCAAGTACATGAAGTGGGCAGTTTGCGCGAGGTCTACTTTCGCGCGCGCGGGTGGGACGAACATCAAGATGTGTATGGGTTTGTGAGACAAGATTGATTCATTTGTTCATTGAATCATTGAAACAATGAACAAATGAATCAATGAATCGATCCTTTTCGATGAAAGTCCTCCACATCCTCGACTCGCTCAATCGCGGCGGCACGGAGACGCTGGTGCTCGACGTGTGCCGGAACGCGCGAGCGCAGGGCCTCGATCTGCTCTGCGTAGCCACAGGCGGCGGCGATCTCGAAGCCGAGTTCCAGCAAGCCAGTGTGGAGTTCGTCCGCTTACAACGTCGCCTGCCCATCGATCCGCGCCTCATCGCGCAACTGCGTGCGCTCATCAAAGGGCGCGGTATCGCGGTCGTACACACGCATCAAGCGGTCGAGGCGCTGCACGCGCACCTTGCGACGCGCGGCACACGCGTCAAACAGGTCATGAGCTTTCACCTCTGC
The DNA here is from genome assembly GCA_045807745.1 of Pyrinomonadaceae bacterium. Taxonomy (GTDB): domain Bacteria; phylum Acidobacteriota; class Blastocatellia; order Pyrinomonadales; family Pyrinomonadaceae; genus QHXQ01. The sequence continues at coordinate 35,873 of JBJMGT010000036.1, read as the reverse complement.
ACGGCGGACGCGAAGAACACGCGCGCGCTTAAGTTCCTCGTCCCGCGCATGCAGGCCAACGTCGCCGTCAGCCGCGACCTGCTCGCGTGCCTGCACACGAGCGGAGGCTTTGACACGCGCCGCAATTTTCACGTGGTCTACAACGGCGTGGACGAGCACAGATTAAAACCAGCCGGCGGGGACTTGCGCGCGGAGTTAGAGCTTGCCCCAGATGCACTGCTCGTTGGCATGGTCGGCAATTTTTACGCCGACGGGCGCAAGGATCAGTTGACCGTGTGTCGTGCGCTGCCGCAACTATTCGCCGCCACGCCAGCAGCGCATTTCGTCTTCGTCGGCGCGCACGCGCCCACCGCGCCGCAAGCCTTTGATGCGTGTGTGCGCGTCTGCCAGGCGCAGGGCATAGCGGAGCGCGTGCACTTCTTGGGCCGGCGCTCGGACATCCCCGACATTCTGCGTGCGCTCGACCTCTTTGTCTTTTCGTCGCGCGCAGATTCGTTCGGCGTGGCCGTCGTCGAAGCAATGATGATGGGCGTGCCGACAATCGTCTCCGACATAGGGGCGTTGCGCGAAGTCACCGATGATGGACGCTACGCCCGACTCTTTCGCACGGGCGACGCGGCCGATCTCGCGCGTCGTCTGATTGAACTCGCGGGCGATAGGGCCGCCCGCGCGGAACTCGGCGCGCGCGGGCGACAATGGGCCGGCGCGCAGTTCAGCATCGCGGCGCACATCGCGCGTCTGCGCGAACTGTACGGCACGCTCACGGGCGTGCCATGATGCCGGGTCATTTTTATGTGGCCAGTGGGCAGAGAGGCTGAACGGGCGTTGCGTGTGTTGATGGGCATGCCGGAGGGCGCGTCGCTGGGCGGCCCCGCTGCGTGCGAGCCGCCGTTTGTGGCGGAGTTGCGCCGGCTCGGCCTAGAGATCGCCGAAGAGACCTATGTGTACGGCGAGCGACTATCGGGCACGACCTTGCGCCAACGCGTGGGCCGCGTGCTGCGCACCGCGCGCCGGCTCAGGCAGCGTCTGCGCAGCACACAGTTCGACGTGCTGCACCTGAACTCTTCGTTCGACGCGCGCGCAGTGCTGCGCGATGCGATCACGCTCGGTCTCATCCGCCGCAGTCGCATCAAAACCTTTGTCAAGTTTCACGGCTCGGACGCAGACCTCTTGCGCACGAATGATCCGGTCTTGCGTCGCTTCACACGCACGCTGCTCGCGCGCGCCGACGGCATCGGCCTGCTGTCAACGGAAGAGAAAGAGAATTTCATGCGCGCCGGTGTCAGCGAGCGCCGCCTCTTCGTCGTCAAGAACGTCGTCACAACCGAGCCATACCCGTCTGACGGCGCGGCCCGACTGCGCGCGCAGTTGCAAGTAGCGGATGACGTGCCGCTCCTGCTCTTCATCGCGCGTTTCATCCCGGCGAAAGGTCTCGTCGATGTCGTGCGCGCGTGCGCCATTTTGCGCGAGCGGGGTTTAAGTTTTCGGCTGCTCTGTGTGGGCGATGGGCCGGCGCGCGTGGCGGCCGAAGCGGAAGTAGCGGCCCTTCGTCTGCGCCCGCACGCGCAGTTCTTCGGCTACGTCCCCGAAGCTGAGACGCGCGCGTTCTACGCCGGCAGCACGCTGCTCGTCTTCCCGACCTATCACTACGAAGGCTTCCCGATGGTCATCTTCAAAGCGCTGGCCGCCGGCTTGCCCATCATCACGACGCGCATCCGCGCCGCCCGCGACTATCTGCGCGAGCCGGACAACTGCCTCTGGGTCGAGCCGCGCAACCCCGAAGCGCTGGCTGAACAGATTGCGCGCCTGCTGCGTGAACCAGAATTGCGGGCCGCGATGGCCGACAATAACCGCGCGCTCGCACAACAGTTCAACGCACAGACGGTAGCGCCTGAATACGTCGCCGTTTACAATCAGTTGCTCAAAGAGCGCAAAGAAGCTAACTGAGCCACGCCCATTTTATGTGCGGCATCGCTGGACTAATCAGCCACGACCCAGACGCGCGCATCGGTGCGATGCTGCGGAGCATTGCGCATCGCGGGCACGACGGCGAAGGTGTGTGGACGAGTGCGCCGGTAGACGACGCGGGGCGGCGCGTGTGTCTCGGTCATCGGCGACTGGCGATCATCGACACGTCGGCGGCCGGGCGGCAGCCGATGAGTTACGCCGATGGGCGCGTGCAGATCAGTTTCAATGGCGAGATTTATAACTACCGCGAGTTGCGCCGCGAACTCGAAGCGCACGGACACAGCTTTCGCACCGACACGGACACGGAAGTGCTGCTCGCCGCCTTCGCCGAGTGGGGCGTTGACTGTCTCACGCGCCTGAACGGTATCTTCGCGTTCGCCTTGTGGGACGCGCACACGCGCACGCTCGTGCTCGCGCGCGACCGGCTCGGCGTCAAGCCGCTCTACTACGCGCTGCCGAATGATGCGAATGGTAATGGTCGCGCGCCCGCGCTCGTCTTTGCCTCAGAGATCAAAGCGATCCTCGCGTCTGGTTTAGTCGCGCGCGAACTCAACGTTGAGGCGCTCAATCAGTATCTTACTTTCTTGTGGACGCCCGATCCGCACACGGTCTTTCGCGGCATCCAAAAACTTCCGCCCGCGCATGTGCTCGTCTGGCGCGATAGGCGGACGGAGGTGCGCGAGTGGTGGGATGTTTCGTTTGATCAGATCGAAGCGGGGCGCGACGAAGCATATTGGCGCGAGCGCGTGCTGGAGACGCTCGACCGCGTGGTTGACATGGAGATGGTCGCGGACGTGCCGCTCGGCTCGTTCCTATCGGGCGGCGTGGACTCTTCGACCATCGTCGCGTTGATGAACCGGCATAGTGCAGGTCGCCGCGTCTCGACCTACACGGTCGGCATCGCGCCCGAAGATTTACGCTACGACATCATTCCCGACGACGCGCGCTGGGCGCGACAGGTCGGCCGGTTGTTTGAGACCGACTATCACGAGCTTACGCTCAAGCCTGATGTTGTCAAACTGCTGCCGCGCCTCGTCTATCACATGGATGAGCCGGTGGCCGATCCGGCCGTCATCACAAGCTATCTTGTGTCGCGCGCGGCGCGCGAGACTTTGACCGTGCTGCTCTCCGGCGTCGGCGGCGATGAAGTCTTCGCCGGCTATCCGCGCCAGTTGGCGATGCGGCTCGCGTCCGCGCTCGACCCCTTGCCGCAGCTTTTGCGTCGGCCCGTCATGCGCGCGCTGTCCGCGGCGCTGCCCGGCGGGCTGCCCGGTCGCTTCACTGCGCCGCTCCGCAACGCCAAGAAGTTTGCCCGGAGCGCCGCGCTCTCGTTTGAAGAGCGCTATCTGGGCTTTGGCACATACTTCACGGACGAGATGAAAGAGCGCCTCTATACGGACGACCTGCGCGCCGCGACCGAAGGGTTCGACGCCTACGCCGAGCATCGCCGCCACTTCGCGCGTTGCGCCGATGCAGCGCCGCTCAACCGTCTGCTCTACGTCGATCTGAAAACCTTTCTGCCCTGTCTCAATCTCGCCTACACAGACAAGACTTCAATGGCCGCGACGCTCGAAGTACGCGTGCCGTTTCTTAATCATGAGTTGGTTGAGTTGGCCGCACGCATGCCGCCTGAGTTGAAGCTGCGCGGATTGAAACGCAAGTACATCTTGAAGCGCGCGGCGGAAAAGTTATTGCCGCGCGATGTGGTGTGGCGCAAGAAGGCGGGGTTTGGCGCGCCGGTGCGCTCTTGGCTACGCGGGGCGTTACGCCCGATGGTGGCTGAGTTGCTGTCCGAAGAGCAGGTACGCGCGCGCGGTCTGTTCCGCCCCGCGGAAGTCCGGCGTATCATCGCGGCGAATCTGTCAGGGCGTGAAGACTATAACTTGCAAGTCTTCCAACTGCTCACGCTCGAACTCTGGCAGCGCACGTTTATGGATTAAAGCTTATGCTGGGAGCGCAGGCAGGGATGCCTGCGCTCCCAGCAAGAAGGCCGCACTCATCCGCAGATTGTTATGAGGTAGCGCGCCGAAGTCCGTGCGCGCCGCTCAGACCGACAATCTATACTCGCGCACCCAACGCTTGAGAAAGCGCACCGCGCGATCAATGTATTTATCGTCGAGCCAGAGGCTGCCCCAGATTTTAGTCATGTCGGCTTCGAGTCCGAGCAGCCAGATGTGGCGGAGCGCACCGAAGCGTGGGATCGCGTCAAGCTCAACTTGGCTGAGCGGCCGCAGGCGCGTGTAAGCGCGCAGGAAAGCATGCCACGCGCGCTCGCGCATAGGTCGCTCCGCTGCTTGCGTGTGCGCGAGATGCCTGCTCCACAGAAAGACCGCGAGGTCGTAAGCGCGCCAGCCGTAGCCGAAGAGATCGAAGTCGAAGAGCGTGATGCCGGTCTGATCATTGAAATGTACGTTGCCCGCGTGCAGGTCGCCGTGACAGAGACCGTAGGCGGGCGCGACGCGCGGCAGCTCGGCGAGCGCCGCGGTGCAGGCTGCGCCGACCCGTTCGATGTACGCGAGGTCTTGCGGGCGGTGTTGAAAGAAAGGGCGCAGGGCGGCGAGCGGTTCGTCGTACAGGTGCGGCAGATCGATCTCGTAACGCGCATAAGTCCTGCGCTGCCGATCCGCTTGCTCGTGCATCAATCCGGCCGCCTGACCGAACAGAGCGCTTTGGCGCGCCGTCAACTGCACGTGCTTCGCGCCCGGCGCGCCGGTGAAGAGCACGGCGTAGCGCGTCCCTTCCAACGTCTGCACGCGCTCGATGTATGCGCCGTCGCGCCGCTTGATGGGGCGCGAGACGTGCACGCCGCGCCGGTGCAGGTAATTGAGGAACGCGATCTCTTCATTAATCTCTGCGCGCGTGCGCCAGCCGGCGCGATAGACGCGCAGGTAATAACGGCGGCTGCGCGCACGGACGATGTAAGTGTCGTTCAACCCTTTGTGCAGGAACAGGCAACTAGCGCTCGGCCCGAAGCCATACCTGGGGAGCAACTGTTGCGCGAATGCTGTGCTCGACAGCGTCGTGGTCTGTGCGGGAAAGAGTCTCATGTGCGCTTCCTCTTGCTTGGACGTTGACGACAGACGCGTAAATTTTATGCTCAGCATGCGGGTGCGGCACGCGTTATACTCTCGCCGTTTGCAAATCATCAGGTGGGCGCAGTTCAAACGCACCGCGCAGCGGTTGCGCGTCGTGGAGGTGGCAGGGAATGATGAGCAGGATGATTAGATTGACATTGGTGCTGGTCTTGATCGGCTCAGCGTTAGCGTGGCCGCTTTATCCCACATTCAAGGCCGGTGCGCAAGGCGCAGACGTGTCGCGTCCGCTCCGGCCCGTGCATACCTTCTCTATCGTGGCGCGCGACGCGCGGACGGGCGAGTTGGGCGTGGCTGTACAGTCGCATTGGTTCTCGGTCGGCTCGACCGTGCCTTGGGCGGAAGCAGGCGTCGGCGCAATCGCCACGCAGTCGTTCGTCGATCCGAGTTATGGGCGGCTCGGACTTGAGTTGATGCGCACAGGCAAGAGCGCGCCCGACGCTTTGAAGTCGCTCATCGCGGGCGACGATGGGCGCGACGTGCGACAGGTGGCAATGATCGACGCCGCCGGTCACGTCGCCGCGCACACCGGCGCGAAGTGCATCGACGCGGCGGGGCACAGGGTCGGCGACAATTTCTCGGCGCAGGCGAACCTGATGGCCAACGACAAAGTTTGGCCCGCGATGGCGCACGCGTTCGAGACGACCAAGGGCGATCTGGCCGAGCGCATGCTCGCCGCCCTTGACGCGGCGCAAGCGGCGGGCGGTGACATACGCGGTCGCCAGTCCGCCGCCATCATCGTTGTGACCGGCAAACCGACGGGCAAGGCGTGGCTTGATCGCATCTTCGACCTGCGCGTTGACGACAGCCCCGCGCCGCTCGTCGAACTGCGCCGCCTCGTCACACTGCAACGCGCCTACAACCACATGAACGCGGGCGACCTCGCCACTGAGCACAAAGACAACGAAGGCGCACTGCGCGAATACGGCGCGGCCGAACGGCTCGTCCCTGACAACACCGAGATGGTCTACTGGCACGCCGTCGCGCTCGTCAACATGGGGCGCATCGCAGACTCCCTGCCGCTCTTCCGCCGCGTCTTCGCGCAGGATAAAAACTGGCTGACGCTCACGCCTCGCCTCGCCAAAGTCGGCCTCATCCCCGACGACCCGAAACTGATCGAGCGCATCCTGTCAGCCGGTGGCAAATAGCCCTTTCTTTGCGCGGCAAAATGACTGCTCTGTTCGGAAAGCTTGAGTTATGGCCGCAAAAACTCAAGAAATATCGTGCCCGCCGCGTCAATGAGCAACCGCGCTTTCGTCATCGTCAGCCGTGCGTGTAAGGGAAGCAAAGCTGCTTACAAAGGAAGCAGGGCTACGTGGAAGGGAATTAGTCCTGCTTCCTTTATCCGCAAGACAGATTCCTTTGCAATCCACCCTGCTTGCTTCGTAGTTAGCTCTGCTTCTAAAGGAAGATGTCCTGCGGGCAAAGGAATTAGTGCTGCTTCCTTTGCCCGCAGCGCTGCTTGCCTTCCAAGCAAGACAACTTCCTTTATCAGCAACCCTACTTTCTTTGTCAGCAGCCCTGCCTACTTTACCCGCACGCCTGCTTTCTCACACGCCCGCCGCCGTCAGTTGCTCGTCAATCTCCCGCACATCCCTATCCCGCCGGCCATACCCCATCCGCTCAATCATCTCCTGCGCCCGCGCCCAACTCGCCCGCGCCTGCGCCCATTCTTTCCTTGCCACATGAAGCCGCGCATACTCCAAATGACAATCAGCTTCATGCAGCCCCATACTCCCGCGCGTGGCAATTCGCAATGCTTCATCTAGATCGCCCTGCGCTCGCTCAAACTCGTCTTTGACCCGATACAATTCCGCGCGCGCCAGCAGCCCGCTCGGTAAAAAATCCAACCTTCCTGCCTGTCGTAATCCGCCGACTGCGCGTTTTAGATAATCTGTTGCTTCGGCCAAATAACCGGTGGCTTCTTGTTGAGCTTTAAGTAAGTAAGCTCGCCCTATCGAAAGGTAATCAAGAGCAATATCTAGAAGCCAGCCACGTGACATTACCCATGTTAGAGTTAGTTCTGCGCGGTCTTGCACCTCAAGATATTTGCCCTGATCTAGCAATAAGTCACAATACCGAAAGCCGTGAAGCGAGTACAGGATTGGAAATTCAGGCTGCCTATCCTTTTGCATTTTCTCAATTTCACGAAAAGCGTACTCAGCCTCTGATAGGTGACCTGCTTGATGGAAGGTATTAGCCAACGTAGCTCTATCGCTCATTTGTTTAAAACTGTCGCGGCTTTGGTCGGCAAATTCTACACTCCGCTGGGCATAAACAAGAGCTTGGGATAAGTCACCTATAGTGAGATAGGTTTCACTAAGATTGCTAGCTAGAATAGCTGCATTCTTCCAATTATTTAGCAAAATATCAGCTTCCAAACCAGCCTGCATCGGCTGAGATGATTCCTTTAGTTGACCTAATGCTCGGAGTACAAAGCCAGCTTCGGATAGCACATATCCCTTATTGGTTTCTGTAAGTCCTGACACAGGCTGCTGCCAAGGAAGATCGAAAAACCCGCTTAGAGCAGTCAGGTCAGCACCATACGCTCCAAGATTTCTAATACTGAATGCAGCATTTCCCCTACGAATCCGTTGCTGGAACACCTCATCAAGCGCCTCCTGATGTCTGCCGGCCGCGCAGCCGTGAGCAATCGCTGTGTAAAGCGGGGCCATCTCTTCGAGGGTGTCGGGAAACTCTTTAGTCGTGTCCCTGAGGTGTTCGTAGAGGCGGTTGTTGCCTTCGCGCCAAGCTGCAATATGAGTGTGCTTGAGTTGTTGGCCGAAGTGTTCGCGCACTAAGGGGTGAGTGTCCAGCGTAGCTGGCTGATTATTGCCCGGTGCAGCGAGAAGTTTGGCGCGGCGCAGCCGAGCTAATACTTGTTGCCACTTTTGTTCGCTCAACCCTTGTAAGGTATCAGTCAGATCAGGAATGGCGGGTGCGGCGCGTAAGGCGTCTATGGCGGCGTGGTCGGCGGGGCGATTGAAGAGGCCAAGCATGCGTAGAACTGCTAGTTCCGGCCCATCACCGAACCATCGCTCATAAGAGGCCATGACTCGCTGCGCGTGGCGACCATGCCGCTCGTCCTCTTCAAGTCCGCGCACTTCTGTGCGGCGGCTGATATCGCCGCCGTAAACGTCACTGAGATAATTGCCAAGCAGGTTGAGCGCGAGAGGATGACCGCCGAACTCTCTCGACGCTTGTTCCAGTTCGCCCTGTGCACCTTTGACGCCCTGCGCCGCGAGCACTTGTACACCCGCTTCCGGCGAGAGCGTTTCCAGATTAATACGTTTGACTGTACCGCCCTCGAAGGTGCTTAGGTCAGCCACGGTAATGCGCGTGGAGATAATGCACAGTCCCTTATTGTATGCGGCCAGTTGGCGCACGAGTGCCTGAAGCGCCTGATCCTTGAATCGACCTTCATTAGGTCCGGGTGGGTATTGGAGCGACTCTACACCGTCTAGCACGAGTAAGGCGCGCTGTGCCCCAACGAGATGCGCCAGTCGCTCACCTTTTTCCCACGGAGAGCCTCGGTTTGGATAGGGGTCACCAAACCAAGTCAGCGCTGCTTCGATGAACTGGTCGGCTGAAACAGCACGATCAGATGTGCCTTGGCTGTAAAAAGACCATCCATAAACCTGTGTTGCCCCGCGATAATTATCTCGGGCCATCCTACCTAGCCAGTGATTGACCAAGGCTGATTTACCCACTCCGCCCCATGCTACTAAGCTGAGAATGTTAGTGGCCGGATCAGACCAAGCCTCATCCAGTATTTTTAATTCCTGCTCCCTGCCGAACAAGTCAGGCCCCGTAACGGGGATGCGACCAATAGATACTTTTGTTAAAGTAGAGATTATCTCTGTCCAATCCCCTCTGGGGAATACAATAACGGTTACGTATCCCTCACGCTCAACAACGATCGGTATTGGTGCATTATTTTGCAGGCAGTCTTCAATAGAAAATGGAATGCCTTGACCGCGACCTTCAAATGATTTAATTGCAAAGATAGCTTTAGCCAAAGTTGGATTACGTAACTTGGAGGCGGGTTTAAGTTCATCTAAAAGATACTCTTGACCGTCAGTGAGTTCTTGACCATACCAAGAGCCGGGACTACCAATCTCTATTCGATCGCTGAAAACGTTTATATGAATAGTCTGGCTACCGTCTGCATAATCTCGGTGACAAAAAGCATTGGCCACTGTTTCACGAAGGCACTCTACTGGATATTGGTATAATACCTCTAACGCAATCTGATCAGATTTCCGTTGCTCCTTTTTATCGATATTAGTTAAGATAAAGTTATATGACTGTTCAATCTGATGCTGGATAGGCCCTTCAAAATCCACTTTATTTTTTGCCGTCTTTGCAGAAACAACTACTCCGCTATAGACAGAACACTTTGCTACAGCGGATGGGGAATATCTATTTAGATTTTCGGTAAATAGCAGTACACCGGTTAAAGTTAACTTATTACCGACGAGTAGATTCATTTTTTCGAGAAATAGGTGATCAGGAAGTAAATCGGGATACCGGTCTCGTATTTCAACACGTAAACGCGCACGATATGTAGCGAGAATGTCTTTACTATATTTGGTTTCGGAAGTTAGCCTGTCGAGGTAAGAGAATGGTTTAAGAACTTCTTCTTTCTCTGTTATGACGTGCCGACTGTCGGGTGGGTAGTATTCTTCAATTGATCTGATAAGTTGCCGAATCCCTCTATCGAAATTAGTACCACTACAGTCAATCACCTTAAGATCGTTGGTAATTATGCTATTCAAGTCGGCCCTGAGTTCTAATTTAATAGGGAAAATTCTAATGCCACTTGTCTGAGCCGCACTGACAATATGCCTAACCCAGCCCGTCCCGATTGCATTGATCGTACCGCAGACTATGATGGGTAAGCGTTGGTCTAGATATTTTCTGAACTCTATACTATATGAGTCGCCTACGAATACCGTACCACGATGTACTACTTCATAGCCTGCTTTGCCTAAAGCTTCCTCTAATATCTCAGCTAGGCTCTCCTCATCCTCGGCATGAGCAAGAATGATTTTCGTTGTCATGACTAGTTATATCATCGAATTGCTTTCAAAAGACTTGATAGACCTTTTGACCAACTTGCAGCTAAATCTGCATATCTGATACCAGCCAAAATTGCAGGTAGATCGTCGCCAGTGAGACGAACTGGTAATAGTTTTACCGATTCAGAATTTAATTGACGGGCTAGGGTTGTCATCCATTCCTGGCTTATCCACTTACTCATTACGCCATGAGCTGAAAGACAAAGCGCAACATAGTCCGCATCATTTAGTCCTTTATTTATCCGCTCAACAATATTATCACCTACTGCAATCTCCCAATCATCAAGCCAGACATTATGTCCGGCACTGCGGATTGCTTCGGCTAAACGGATCGCCTCTAGCATATCAACTGTACGGTGACTAATAAAGACTTTTGCCATGTCACCCTCCATTGAATATGATTAAAGAGAATATATTCTACACGCACTTGAGGGAATAATTTAAACTTGTGACAGGCGCGCTAAATTTACAGGCAAAGCAACATGGTATAAGCCTTATCACTTTCGGCAATAATGTTATGTGTATCAGCTTGCGGTGTATGGAGTCTGAAAATGCTTTGGAAAATCTGTCTCTGGTGTTTCGCGTTCATGTTGTGCTGTAGTTGTCATCGCAATCAACCGCAGGGGGGCGAGAACGCGAACGGCGCAGCGGAGCAGCAAGCGGGCGCGGGCGGGGCGGAGCGACGGACGATTAAGTTGACGAGCACAGCGTTTCAGGAGGGCGGCATGATCCCTGTGCAGTACACGTGCGCGGGGGCGAACGTGTCGCCGCCGCTGGCGTGGGGCGATGTGCCGGCGGAGACGAAGGCGCTTGCGCTCGTCGTTGACGACCCAGATGCGCCGCGCGGGACGTGGGTGCATTGGGTGGCTTATAACCTGTCGCCCGCGACGAAGACGTTGCCGGAGAACGTGCCCGCGCTAGAAGCGCTCGCGGGCGGCGGGCAGCAGGGTAAGAATGATTTCGGGAAGCTCGGCTATGGCGGCCCGTGTCCGCCCGACGGCACGCATCGTTACTACTTCAAACTCTATGCGCTCAACGCCGAATTGAATCTCCCAGCGGGCGCGACCAAACAAGACCTGCTCAAAGCGATGTACGGGCACATACTGGACGAAGGGCAGTTGCTGGGGCGGTTCAAACGTTGAAGCTGCTCATACTCACACATGATGAGGTCATCGCGCTGCTGCCCATGCACGCGTGCATCGCGGTCATGGGCGCTGCGCTCGCGGCGCACGCGCGCGGTGAGGTGCAACAACCCTTGCGCACGATCTTCAATCCGCTCGGTGCGAAGGGAGTGCTAAGCTCAATGCCCGCTTATCGCTCCGGCGCGGACGCGCTATACGGGCTGAAAGCGATCTGCGTCTTCCCCGACAACTCGACGAGAAACTTGGACGCGCATCAAGGCGGCGTGCTGCTCTTTAGCGGCACGACCGGCGAGCCGCTGGCGCTGATGAACGCCTCCGCGATCACGGCCATACGCACGGCGGCCGTCTCCGCTCTTGCCACGCAAGCGTTAGCGCTGCCCGCCGCGTGTGAACTTGCGCTTATCGGCGCGGGCGTGCAGGCGCGCGCGCACTTGGCCGCTTTGGCCGAGGTGCGTGCGCTCAAACGCGTGCGCATCGTCAGTCGCGACATTGAGCACGCGCAAGCGTTGGCTGATAGTGTGCGCACTGCTTATGCGTTTTCGGTTGAACCGATGACGAGCGTAGAGCGGGCGGTGCGTGGCGCGGACTTGATCGTGACCGCGACGAACGCGCGCACGCCCGTCCTGCGCCGCGAGTGGATAAGGGCCGGCGCGCACATCAATGCCGTCGGCGCTTGCACACCCAACGCGCGCGAGTTGGACGCTGGCGTCGTCGTCGCCGCCACACTCTTTGTTGACAGCCGCGAGTCCGCGCGCAACGAAGCCGGCGATTATCTGTTGGCCATCAGCGAAGGCGCGATCACGCCGGCGCACATCCGCGCCGAACTCGGCGAGGTGTTAACTGGTCAACATCCGGGGCGCACTGCGCCGGATGAGATCACGCTCTTCAAATCGTTGGGCATAGGCGCGGAAGATTTAGCGGCCGCCGCATACGTCTATCAACAGGCGCAAGCGCAGGGCACGGGGACGTGGGTCGAATTCTAAGTCCGAACTGACGACGCGCCGCACAATTACAAACACGCACGCGCTTGTCGGGCGCGCGGCCGCCGTGTTAGCTTTGCGCCTTTCGCGTGCTGCCGGTGGGCGTATCCTATGGCGGCGCACGCTAATCTTTCATGACTCAACAAGACATACTCGTCACCGGCGGCGCGGGCTTCATCGGGTCGCACCTCGTCACGTGGCTGCTCAATGAAGGGCGCTGGCGCGTGACGGTCGTGGATGATTTCAACGACTTCTACGCGCCCGCCTTGAAGCGCGCCAACGTCGCGCCGTACTTGGGGCGCGCAGACTTCCAACTCGTCGAAGCGGACATCCGCGACCAGTCTGCGCTCGCACGAATGTTCCAACAGACGCCGTTCGCCGTTGTCGTCCATCTGGCGGCGCGCGCAGGCGTGCGCCCGAGCCTTAGCGAGCCGCTCCTGTACACGGAGACGAACATCACGGGTACGCTCCACCTGCTCGAACTCGCGCGCGCACACAAGGTGCGGCAGTTCGTCTTCGGCTCGTCCTCGTCCGTCTACGGCAGCAACGCCAAAGTGCCGTTCAGCGAAGACGATCCCGTGCGGCAGCCGATCTCGCCTTACGCCGCGACGAAGGCGGCGGGCGAGTTGCTCTGTCACACCTACGCACACTTGCACGGTCTGCGCTCGGTGGCGCTCAGGTTCTTTACGGTCTATGGCGCGCGCCAGCGTCCCGACCTCGCCATCCACAAGTTTGCGAAACTCATCAGCGCGGGCCAGCCCGTCCCCGTCTTCGGCGACGGCACGACGCGGCGCGACTACACTTATATCGACGACATCATCGCGGGCGTGCGCGCGGCGATTGATTACGACGCGAGCATGTATGAAGCGATCAACCTCGGCGAGTCGCGCACAGTTGAATTGCGTGAACTGATCGCGCTGCTCGAACAGGCGCTCGGCCGCAAGGCCGTCATCAACCGCCAGCCCATGCAGCCCGGCGACGTGCCGCAAACGTTCGCCGACATCACCAAAGCGCGCCGCCTGCTCGGCTACGACCCGCAGACCAATATTGAGGCAGGCATCAAACGCTTCGTCGCATGGTTCAATGAGGCAGAGGTCAGAGGTCAGAGGTCAGAGATCAGTTAAGTGCAAAGTTCAAAGTTGCAATCTCAAAGCTCAAAGTTTCCATGAATGGTTTTTTACTGATCTCTAACCTCTGACCTCTAACCTCTCTGTTATGAAAGAACGTCTCTTACAGTATCTCGCGTGTCCGGCGTGCGGCGGCGAAATCGTTTTGGCCGAGGTCACGGAGAGCGAGTCGGGGCGTGGGTGGACGGAGGTGTTGACGGGTGCGTTGGCGTGTCGTGCGTGCACCGCGCGGTTCGCGGTGCGACGCGGTGTGCCGCGCTTCGTAGACGCGCACGCGGTCGCACCGGAGAGCGCCGCGACGGCCGCGAGCTTCGGCTGGCAGTGGCAGCACTTCACGCAACAGGACGAGCGTTACGCCGAACAGCTGCGCGGCTGGCTCACGCCGGTCGAGCCGGAGTTCTTCCGCGCCAAGGTCGTGCTTGAAGGCGGTTGCGGCAAGGGGCGACACACGCAGTTGGCCGCTCGTTGGGGCGCGCGTGATGTCGTCGGCATAGAGTTGGGTGACGCGGTCGAGACCGCATTCGCCGCGACGCGCGAGCTTGAGAACGCACACATCGTGCAGGCGGACATCTATCGGCTGCCGCTCCGGCGCGTGTTCGACTATGCCTTCTCGGTCGGGGTGCTACATCACCTGCCCGACCCGCGCGGCGGCTTCCGCGCGCTCGTCGCTAAAGTTAAACCTAGCGGGCACATGTCCGCGTGGGTCTACGGCGCGGAGAACAACGGTTGGATCGTCCATCTAGTCTCACCCTTGCGCGAGCGCGTGACCTCGCGCATCAGCCGGCGCACGCTCTTGCATCTGTCGAAGCTGCCGGCGGCGCTGATGTACGCCGCGACGAAATTGATTTACGCGCCGCTCGGGCGCAGCGCTCTCGGCCGTCGCACCGTGCTGCCGTACCTGTTCTACGCCGATTATCTCAGCGCCATCGCCCCGTTCGGCTGGCGCGAGCAACACACAATCGTCTTCGATCATTTCGTCGCGCCCATCGCCCACTACATCACACGCGCCGAGTTCGCCGCCTGGTGGCAAGAGATCGACGCACAGGCTGTCGTCATCACCTGGCACAATCGCAATTCTTGGTGCGGGTTTGGAAGGATAAAAGAAGTCCTGAGTGCTGAGTCCTGAGTGCTGAGTAAAGGCAACTTGCTTTCACTCAGGACTCAGCACTCAGGACTCAGCACTTGCATTTATGCAGCAGCACACTTACGCGATCATGTACGAGGTCGAGGGCGCGCATTGGTGGTTCGCGGGGCGGCGGCGCATTCTCGAAAGCTTTCTCGCGCGCATCGTGCCGACGCTGCCGGGCGGGGCGGGCGCGCGCCCGCGCATACTCGACGTGGGCTGCGGCACGGGCGCGAATCTGGAGTTGCTGGCGCGCTTCGGCACGGCCGAAGGCGTGGACGTGTCGCCCGATGCGCTGGCCTTCTGCCGCGCGCGTGGGTTGACGGCCGTCGCGGAAGGCGCGGCCGAAGCTTTGCCGTACCGGGACGCGTCGTTCGATCTCGTCACCGCGCTTGATGTAGTCGAGCATCTGGATGATGATGTGGCAGGGCTGAAAGAGATGCAGCGCGTGCTCAAGGTCGGCGGCTGTGCACTGTTGTTCGTGCCTGCGTTTCAATGGCTGTGGGGCGTGCAGGACGATGTGAGCAATCATCGGCGGCGTTACACGCTACCCATGTTGCGCAGCGCGGTTGAGCGCGCGGGCTTGCGCGTCGAGCGCGCGACTTATGCCAACATAACTTTTTTGCCGCCGATCCTGCTGGGGCGGCTCGTCATGCGCTTGACGGGCGCGCGCCCCGCGTCGGAGAACAACATCAACGTCGCGGCCCTGAACGGTCTGTTCGGGCGCGTGTTTGGCGCAGAGCGCCACTGGCTCAGCCGCGCCAATCTGCCCGTCGGCGTCTCGGCCATCTGCGTCGCGCGCAAGGTGGCTTGAGCCTGTTGCCGCTAAAACTTATGAACTTAACATGCCCTCGGTGCGTTGCTTTGCTCTTAACGTGTCTCCTCCTGTTGGGCGCGCTGCCGCAACCTGCGGCGGCGCAGTCCACGCGGAAGTTAAAGGAAGCCGAAACGCTGAGCGAGCAGGCGAGCAAGCTCTACAACGAGCGGCATTACGACGAGGCGATCACGCTGACGCGCCAAGTCATCGACATACTGACGCACGAACACGGCCCCGACAGTCCGCACGTCGGCACTTTCATCAATAATCTGGGGCTGATGTATTCGGCCAAAGGCGACGCCGCCACCGCCGTCCCGCTCTATGAACGAGCGGCCGCCATCATTGAGAAAGCCAAGGGGCCGAAGGACGCGTTGCTGGCCACGATCCTCGGCAATCTCGGTCTCTCTTATTATCTGAGCGGCGATCTCGTGCGCGCCGAGCCGCCCTTGCAGCGCGCCATCGCCATCGACGAGGAGGTGCTCGGCGCGGAGCACACGATGGTCGGGCAGTTAACAAACAACTTGGCCGTGATCTACGGCGCGCGCGGCGAAGTGGCCCGCGCCGAAGCGCTCTATCAACGCGTGCTCGCGATCTACGAGAAGACACTCGGCGCAGATAATCCGGCCGTGGCGCAGACGCTCACCAGTCTGGCGACCCTCTACACGGTACACAAAGACTACGACCGGGCCGAAGCGACTTACGACCGCGCGTATACCATCTACGAAAAGACGCTCGCGCCCACCGACCCGACTTACATCACGTTCGTCAACAACGTGGGGCAGTTCTACAGCGTGAAGGGCGACTACGAGATGGCCGCGAAGCTGATGCAAGTGGCGCTCGACCTGAGCGAGAAATCGCTCGGCCCCGATCATCCTCTGCGCGCGCTGACGATGATGAATCTGGCGGCGGTCGAACAGTCGAAAGGCGATCTCGCACTGGCCGGCCAGCACTTCGAGGGTGCGATTGCGCTCTACGAAAAGATTCTAGGCGGCATGCATCCGGACTTAGCCAACGCTTACGAAAACGCGGCGACGCTTTATGAAGCGAAGGACGAGACGGCCCGCGCGTTGGTGGCACTGGCGCACGCCAGCGACATACGCGAACACACGCTCGCGCTCGTGCTCACGACCGGCTCCGAGCGGCAGAAGTTGGCCTACATGGGCACGTTCAGCTTCGAGACGGCCATGGCCGTCTCGCTCAATCTGCGGCAAGCGGCGAGCGACCCGGCGGCCGCGCGCATGGCCCTAACGACCGTGCTGCGGCTGAAAGGGCGCGCGCTCGACGCCGTGGCCGATCAGATCGGCAACTTGCGGCGGCGGCTCGACCCGGCCGGGCAGACGCTGCTCGATCAACTCTCCGCCACGCGCGCGCAACTCGCCACCATTACGCTGGCAGGCGCGGGGCAGATGCCCGCGGCCGACCGGCAGGCTGCGAGCACTAAGCTCGAAGCCGAGCTTGAGCGGTTGGAAGCACAGGTGAGCGCGCGCAGCGCGGAGTTCAGCACGCAGGCGCATGACGTGACGCTTGCACCCGTGCAGGCGGCGCTCCCGCCGGGCGCGGCACTCGTCGAGTTGGTGGCTTACAGACCCTTCAACGCCAAGACCGCCAAGCGCGACGACCGCTTGGGCCAGCCGCGCTACGCTGCTTACGTGCTCAAGCGCGAAGGCGCGCCCACATCTGTCGATCTCGGCGCGGCGGCCGACATCGAGCGCGCGGTCACAGCGTTTCGTGCAGCCTTGAAGCGGCCCGACAGTAAGAACACGCGGGCACTTGGGCGCGCGCTTGACGAACAAGTAATGCGTCCTGTGCGGCAACTCTTGGGCGACACGCGCCAACTCTTTCTCTCGCCCGATGGCGCGTTGAATCTGATCCCCTTCGCCGCGTTGGTGGACGAGCAGGATCATTATCTGATCGAAAATTATCAACTGACTTATCTAACGAGCGGGCGCGATCTGCTGCGCTTGCAGGTGCGCAGCGAGAGCAAGAGCGCGCCGCTGGTCTTGGCCAACCCGCAGTTTGATCTCGGCAGCGCGGGGCCGGGCGCGGGCGTTGCGCCTGAGCGCGGCTTGCGCTCGGCCGACTTGGGGACGTTACAATTCAGTGCGCTCAAGGGCACGGCCGAAGAGGCGGCGGCGTTGAAGACTACGCTCGCGGGTGCGCAGGTGCTGACCGAAGGGCAGGCGACCGAAGCGGCGCTCAAACAATTAAACAGTCCGGCGGTGTTGCACATCGCCACGCATGGTTTCTTCCTGCCCGATCAAACGCTCGCGCCGCCTGCGGCCACCGAAACGCGCGGGCTTGCGCTCGGCGACGGCAAGCCGATGGCAGATGCGCCCGCCGTCACCGCCGCACCAACGCCGACTGAGAATCCGCTCTTGCGCTCCGGCATCGCACTCGCGGGTGCGAACCGGCGGCAGAGCGGCGCAGGCGAGGACGGTGTGCTCACGGCGCTCGAAGCGGTCGGCTTGAATCTGTGGGGCACGCGGCTCGTCGTGCTCTCGGCGTGCGAGACGGGCTTGGGCGACGTGCAGAGCGGCGAAGGCGTCTATGGTCTCCGGCGCGCGCTCGTGCTGGCCGGATCGGAAGCGCAAGTGATGTCTCTGTGGCAAGTTTCGGATGCGGCGACGCGCGATCTGATGGTCGCGTATTACAGACGCTTGCAAGGGGGTGAAGGGCGGACGGAAGCGTTAAGACAGGTGCAGTTAGCGATGATCAAAAGCGCGCCGCAGGGTGCGAGCGCGGACGCGCAGCGCGGACTCGGCGGCGAACTCGGCGCGACGACGAAGACCACTGATCGCAGTCACCCATTCTACTGGGCGAGCTTCATTCAATCGGGCGCGTGGACGGCCATGACGGATAAGACGAGCGGCAGTAAGTAAACAGTTTGGTGTGCAAATGAAAGTTTACGACGAAGAAGAGACATTAAAACGCGCGCGCCCTGACGTGCTGGCGTCGGCTGAGCAGGCAGGCGCAGCAGCCGGCGCGCCGGACATCTCAGTCTTTCTCCCCGTGCTGGATGAAGAGCCGAACTTGCGCCCGTTGCACGAGAAGCTGGCGGCCGCACTGGCCGCGCTCGCCCCGCGCATCGCCGAGATCATCTACGTGGACGACGGCTCGACCGACCGGAGTCTCGCCATCCTGCGCGAGTTGGCGGCGCAAGATACGCGCGTGCGCGTCGTCGCCCTGCGGCGCAACTACGGGCAGACCGCCGCGATGAGCGCTGGCATCGACGCCGCGCGCGGGCGCGTGCTGATCCCGATGGACGCTGACCTGCAAAACGACCCGGCCGACATTAAACGTCTGCTCGACAAACTCGACGAAGGCTACGACGTGGTGTCGGGCTGGCGCAAAAACCGGCAGGACAAAATGTTCACGCGCAAGATTCCGTCCATGCTCGCCAACCGCTTGATCTCTTGGATCGGCGGCGTGCCCTTGCACGACTACGGCTGCTCGCTCAAGGCCTATCGCCGCGACGTGATCGTGGACGTGCGCCTCTACGGCGAGATGCACCGCTTCATCCCGATCTACGCTTCATGGGCCGGCGCGCGCGTCGCCGAGTTGCCGGTCGAGCATCACGCGCGCACGATGGGCAAATCGAAATACGGTCTGTCGCGCACGCTCAAGGTCGTGCTCGACATGATCACGATCAAGTTCATGGCGTCGTATCAGACCAAGCCGATCTACGTCTTCGGGACGGCGGGCCTACTGGCCTTCATCGTCTCAATCTTGGCCGGTCTCTACGCCGTCTTTCTCAAGCTGATTCACAAAGCGGACTTCGTGCAGACGCCGCTGCCGATCTTAACCATCGTCATGTTCGCCGTCGGCGTGCAATTCATCCTCATGGGTCTCTTGGCCGAAATGCTCGTCCGCACCTACCACGAGTCGCAGGCGAAAGCGATCTACGCGGTGCGCGAGCGGATCGGGTTTGAAAAGCAGTGACGAGTGACAAGTGGCGAGTGACAAGATTAAAACTTGTCTTAGCTCGTCACTCGTCACTCGTCACTTGTCACTGTCTTCTTATGTGCGGGATCACTGGCTGGGCTTATCTGGACGCGCGGACGCCTGCGCCTGACGGCGCGGCGGCGTTGCTGCGCGCGATGTGCGGGCGGATGGTGCATCGCGGCCCGGACTCGGAGGGCTTGATGGTCGCGCCGGGCGTGGGCTTAGGCATGCGGCGTTTGGCGATCATCGATCTGATGACGGGCGAGCAGCCCTGTTGGAACGAAGACCGGACGGTCGCTGTTGTCTTGAACGGCGAGATTTACAACTACCGCGAGTTGCGGCGGGACTTGGAAGCGCGCGGGCACGCGTTTCGCAGCGCGTCGGATACGGAAGTGTTGCCGCATCTGTACGAAGAGTATGGCACACAGATGCTCGATCATCTAAACGGCATGTTCGCGTTCGCGTTGTGGGACGCGCGGGCGCGCAAGCTAATGCTCGCGCGCGATCCGTTTGGCGAGAAGCCGCTCTACTGGGGTGTCTTTCAAGGGCAACTGCTGTTCGCCTCCGAGCCGAAAGTGTTGCTCGCGCACCCGGCCGTCGAGCCGGCGCTGAACGTCGAAGCCTTGCGACAGTATCTCGCGTTCGATTACGTCCCTGCGCCGCTCTCGATCTACGAAGGCATCAACAAACTTCCGGCCGCGCATGTGCTCACACTTGAAGAGGGCCACGTCGAAGTTCGCCCGTACTGGCAACTGAGTTATCGCAAGCTCACGCCTGCGCCTGATGAACAGGAAGCGATGGAACAGGTCAGAGAACTACTGGCCGATTCCGTCCGCATGCGGCTTGTCTCGGACGTGCCGCTCGGCGTCTTGCTGTCAGGCGGCGTCGATTCGAGCGCGGTTGCGGCGCTCGCGGTGCGCGCCTCGACGACGACGGTCAAGACGTTCTCGATCTCGTTCGCGGAAAAGTCGTTCGATGAGTCCCGTTATGCGCGCGGCGTCGCGGACTTTCTCGGCACGGATCACCACGAAGAACGTTTGAGTGCAGACCTCGCCGCCGATCTCGTCGGTGACATCGGCACGTGGCTCGACGAGCCGTTGAGCGATCCTTCGGTCGTGCCGACTTATCTCTTATCGCGTTTCACGCGCCAGCACGTAACGGTCGCACTCGGCGGCGATGGCGGCGACGAAATCTTCGCCGGCTACCCGATGTATCCGGGGCATCGCTTCGCCGAACTCTACGCCCGCGTGCCGCGCCCGCTCTCGCGCCTGTTGGTCGAACCGGCAATCCGCCTCTTGCCGGTCAAGACGAAAAATCTGTCCTTCGATTTCAAAGCGCGGCGCTTCGTCGAGGGCATGCATCAGCAAGACGTGGTCGCGCGGCATCACGTCTGGTTCGGCTCGTTCACACCGGCCGAGCAGGCGGCGCTGTTGACGCCGTGCGCGCAAGGCGCGGGCAGCGCTGATGTGTACGCCCACGCGCGCGCTTTAGACGAACAGTGCGACGCCACCGATCTGGTCGAGCGTATGCAGTACCTCGACACTAAGCTATATCTCGCCGAAGACATTCTCGGCAAAGTTGATCGCACGAGCATGGCCGTCTCGCTCGAAGTGCGCGCGCCGTTTCTGGACAAGCGTGTGGTCGAGTACGCGGCCTCTCTGCCGTCGAGCTACAAGCTGCGCGGGCGGAGCACGAAGTACATTTTGAAGCGTGCGGTTGCGCCGCTCCTGCCGCCGTTCGTGACGCGGCGCGGCAAGAAGGGTTTTGGCGTGCCCGTCGCCGACTGGCTCAAGGGCCGCTTGCGGCCGCTCGCGCGCGACCTGCTCGCGCCCGCACGCCTGCGCCGCATAGGACTGTTCGACGCCGACTACGTCGCGCGCTTACAAGATGAACACGAGCGCGGCGTCGCCAACCACCGCAAGACGCTCTGGACGCTCCTCGTCTTCGCCCTCTGGTACGAAAACTTTATGACGATAAAGCAGAGGTCAGAGGTCAGAGGTCAGAGGTCAGAAGAAGCAGAGCCGCTACTGACCTCTAAGCTCTAATCATTGATCACTAACCTCTAACCTCTGACTTCTGACCTCTGTTCTTATGCTTGAGCAGGCATACGAAAGTCTGGCGGCGTGGTGTCGGGCGCGCGGCTACGCCGGGCACGATCCGTTTGACGGGTTGAACAGTCGTCTCTTTCAAGCGACGCCGCTTAAACGCTCGCGGCTGCTGCGTCTGTTGTGGACGCAAGCCTTCAAACGCGCGCCCGTCAATTTGCGTGCGCTCGCGCGCGTGCCGGTTGGTAAAAACGCGAAAGGCACGGCGCTGTTTGCGTTGGCTGCGCTCGCGCGCTGGCGCGCACTTCGGACGACCGACGCGGAACGAGAAGCGCGCGCGTTGCTTGAGCAGTTATTGGCCGCGCGGATCGCTGGCTATAACGGAGCGGCGTGGGGTTACAACTTCGACTGGCAGGGGCGCGCCTTCTTTGCGCCGCGCGGCACGCCGACCGTCGTGCCGACCGCGTTCGCCGCGCGCGCGCTCGTCGAAGCGGCGCGCGCTTTTGCTGACGAGAGATATTTGAACGTGGCGCGCAGCGTCTGCGATTTTATTCTGCGCGATCTCAATCAGAGCGCAGATACGGACGGAGCACTCTGCTTTAGCTACACGCCGCTTGATCACGCGCAGGTCTTCAATGCGAGTTTATTGGCCGGCGAAGTGCTCGCCACAGTGGGCGCGTTGACGGGCGAGCCGGAGTTACAGTTGGTGGCTGCACGCGCCGCGCGCTACGTCGTGCGCCGTCAACGCGCGGACGGCTCTTGGGCTTACGGCGCGGCAGACTTCCAAGCGTGGGCCGACAATTTTCACACCGCGTTTGTGTTGACTTCGCTCGCGCGCATCATGACTGCAAGTAACAAGCACGAGGCCGAGTGGGCGACGGCGCTGCGACGCGGTTACGACTTCTGGCGCGCGCGCTTCTTTCTTGCGGACGGGTGGCCGAAATACTACCATGACAATCCTTACCCGGCCGACGCGCACGCCGCCGGTGCGGCCATTGTGGCGCTCGTCGAATTGCAGGAGTTGACCCCGGAACACGCGCCCGGTGCAATCGAATTAGCCACACGCGTCACACGCTGGACGCTCGCTAATTTACATGACGCGCGCGGCTTCTTCTATTATCAACGCCGCCGCCACTACACCGTGCGCACCGCCTACATGCGCTGGACGCAAGCGTGGATGCTATACGCGCTGGCACGGCTGTTGGAAAGGCAAAGTGCGCTTGCTGCCGGGAGCGCAGGCATCCTGCCTGACATGAGCGCTTAAGCGCGAACAAATTGAGTGATATGTTCAATCTTGAGTGAGCACGAAATTCGTGAGCGTGCTGGCGCACGTTTGCAGGCAAGATGCCTGCGCTCCCGGCAGAGCGCAGCGCGTTGATCCTAACTACAAGCTGCGCTGAATAAATAGCTATGCGCGTTGAGCAGTTAGACAAGTTGCGGCCTGAAGCCAGTGCGGTGCGCGTCGCGGGGCGTGCGCCGCAGTGGGTGATCCCGACGGTCAAGGCGACGCTGGTGTTGACGGATGGCGTGATCGCGGTCGCGTCGTTTTTGGCCGCGTTCTATAGCCGCGAGGGGCAGCACGTGATGACACGCTTGAGCGCGGGGCGACTGACTTGGAGCGCGGAGTTTGCGCCGTATGCGGCCGTGCTCTTGTTCGTCGTGCCGGTGCGTGTGCTGGCGCACGCTTATTACGACCTCTACCGGCTGCGCGGCGAGTTCTCTTACGTGGACGATTCCTTACGCGTCTTTCGCGCGACGGCCGTCGGGTCGCTGCTGATCATCGCCATCGCGTTCCTCTATCGCGGCGGGTTCGCCTACAGCGCTTTCTCTTATTCGCGCCTCGTCTTCGTGCTCGATTTCTGTTTCGCGCTCGTGGCGTTCGGCGCGCTGCGGCTGACGATGCGCCGGGCGCAGGTGGCGGCGCGGCGGCGCGACCTCAATCTCATTCCGACGCTCGTCGTCGGGCGCGGCGCGGAAGCGGCGCTGTGCATCAAGGAGATGCGCGAGCGACCCGAACTTGGCTATCGCGTGATCGGCGTGGTGGAGAACGGCGCGCTGGACGCGAGCGTGCCGGCGCGGTTCGAGGGTTTGCCCATCATCGGCGACATCGCTGACTTGGCCGAAGCGATCCGCGAGACTGGCGCAAACGAAGTGATCATCACCGACCCGCGCGTCTCCGGCGATCTGCTATTCGACGTGATGATGCGGGTGGGACGTCTGCGCGGCGTGGAGTTTCG
The DNA here is from genome assembly GCA_045807745.1 of Pyrinomonadaceae bacterium. Taxonomy (GTDB): domain Bacteria; phylum Acidobacteriota; class Blastocatellia; order Pyrinomonadales; family Pyrinomonadaceae; genus QHXQ01. The sequence goes on along the minus strand of JBJMGT010000036.1, from coordinate 12,319 downwards.
TATCGCGCCGAGTTTGTTCAACTGTCTGCCGCGCAAGACCGAGATCGATCAGATCGGTGCGCTGCCGATGATCCAACTCTTCCGCGAACCGCTCTCACAATGGGCGCGCGTGGTCAAGCGCGGTGTGGACATCACGGTCGCCGCGCTCGCGCTCACGTTGCTCGCACCGCTCTGGCTCGTCGTCGCCCTGCTCATCAAACTGGACTCGCGCGGCCCCGTCATCTATCGACAGGAACGCGTCGGCATGGACGGGCGCGTCTTCCTCTTCCTCAAATTCCGCACGATGCGCGCAGACGCGGACGACCGCATGCACCGCGAATATCAACGCAAACTGATCGAAGGTCGCCCCGACACGAACCTCGGCGACGACACGCGACCCGTCTATAAACTGCACGCCGACCCGCGCGTCACGCGCGTCGGGCGCGTGCTCCGTCGTTTAAGCTTGGATGAGTTGCCGCAACTCTTGAACGTCCTGCGCGGCGACATGAGCGTGGTCGGCCCGCGCCCACCTATCCCGTATGAAGTTGAAGCTTACGAGCTTTGGCATCGCAAGCGGCTGGACATGAAACCGGGCCTGACCGGCTTGTGGCAGGTATCGGGCCGCAACCGGCTCTCGTTCGACGAGATGGTCCGGCTCGATCTCTTCTACATCGAAAACTGGTCGCTCCTGCTCGATCTTAAGATCATCCTGCGCACGCTCCCCGTCATGCTGCGCGGCGACGATGCGTACTGAAAGCCATGGACGATAAATCGTGAATAGAATAAGCAGGGTTTTATCTATTCACGATTCACGGATACGGGCTGGTGACGCTGGGTAGCAATGATCTTCTACCTGATCGTGGGGCTGGCATTGGTGGTGGAACGATTTATGAGATAGGGGCGAGATGCGGGAATATCCGATGCTCTCGTTGACCCGCCGTCTGATACCATACAGCAGGCACTCAAATTATGAAGGAGTCCCATAAGCCTGTAGCCGGATGATGGCGCATAAGATAAGTAAAAGCAGGACGTAAGCGCGCCCGCCACTTAGCGTCCCAGAGATTCACCCAATGGGTAAAACGTATTAGGTGTTCACGGTCGGTTACGACATCGAGCACGCCGGCATCGAGAAGTTCCACTACGCGCCAAACATAGCTCACTCTCTGTACATTAATGTGTGGCTTGATGTCATCACTGAAAGAGGCAGGACTGCGCAGCCACTTTATAAAGAGCGCATCAACGCGAGAACGTAATTGTCCTGTGAGAAGATTAGGATTTTCAAAGAGGTAAGAAAAGAGGAAATTGATCTGTTCTTTTGTTATGGGGCTAAACGACCCTTCAGTTGCGAACAGTGGCTCCAGCACAATTTCAGCCGTGATGCATACTTCTTCGGCTATGTCGGCGCTGATGAGATGAGTTCGTAATTGGGTCAAACGCCATAGCACATCTTCATCGGTTGGGAAATGCTGGCACCACCTCAGAATATCTTTGACTGTCTCGACAGGAATCTCTCGCTGTTTGGCCAAGTGCTTACTTAAAAACAACGCTTCCGGTTTCTCGCAGTTCTGGCTAAACCATTCAATAGCCTGGGAGCGAATCAACGAGAACTCACCGCCTGCGTCGAGCCAGCCCCGGTAGACGAAGTCTGCCCCTGCGTCAGTCTTATGTTCGCTGAGCCACGCGACGATAGCCTCTCTGACAAGTTCTTTGTTGCCGCCCGCGTCGAGCCAACTCTTGTAGACGAATTGTGCCTCTGCGTCAGTCTTATGTTCGCTGAGCCACGCGACGATAGCGTCCCGGATTAAATCCTTCTCGCCGCCCGCGTCGAGCCAGCTTCGATAAACGAATCCCGCCTCAGCCTCAGTCTTGTGCTGGGTGAGCCATGCGGCCACTGCGTCCCGGATTAAATCCTTCTCGCCGCCCGCGTTGAGCCATGCTTTGGCTACAAAGCTTAAATGAGAAATAGTATTAAAACTCGTAACCCATTGCTTTACTGACGAGGCAATGATTTCTGTCCCCATTCCATGCTCAAGCCATGCCGCGATCAGATAGTGCGTCTGGAACAGGTGAGGTCGTGCGCGTATCCAATTCAGGGCCGGCTCGCGGACAACCTCAGGGCAGAATTTGACTCCGTAAGTAAGAACAAAATTGCTTCGCGTAATTAAACTAGCTGCTTTCTGTATCCATGAGATGAGGGTGTCGCGGTTCTCTAAATTCTGCCCGTCCTTTTCTTGCTCCTGCGCCCAGCGCGCGAGCCAGCCCAGAGCATTTTGAAAATCTACCTCTTCCTCAGCGCCGGCCCAGATTTCTTCGTGCTTACCGAGTAATCCGATTCTCTGTGGGGGGGTAAGGAATGGAGTGCGAATCAGCAGGTCGCGCGCCTCGCGCCAAGCGGCGGGCTGTTCACCCATCTCTCTGTCCAAAATGGTAGACCAGTCGAGGCTACTTAGCACTGGTTTATCGACCAGGCGCTGCAAAGTGATGAGTGCCGTGCGCAGGCAGCCGAGTTGGCGCGCGAGGGCGAAAAGATCGCGGAGGAAATGCTCGACGGTGTGGGGGATGCTTTCGAGGTATGAGAGTAGGACTTGATCCGCCAGTACGTCGTGCGCCGCCTCCCAGCGCTCGACCGGGTGCAACGCGTCGGGCAGGAGTTTTTCGATCCAGCCGTCGGTCGCCAACTTGTCGAGCAGGCTACCATACTTTTCCCGCTCAAGATTGAAGGTGATAGCGCCCGGCATCGGGAGCAGCGCGATGAGCAGGGCTAAGTCGCGGGAGATAGAAGCGACCCCGAAGCTCAAGCGCACGCGTGTATTGACCCAACTGCTGAAGTCTGGCGCTTCAAGCAGCAGCTTGAGATCATCCTCACGCCCCGTGCTGTGCAGGTAAGACATGAACACCGCGAGCACGGGCACGTCGCGACAAATCCTCAGGTGGTTATCGGTTACTTCCAGCCCGCTTTCCGTCAGGATGTGGCGGACGGTCTGCCCCCGGTAGCCCTCAAGCCAGCGCTTATGTTCAGGATCAGGCGTGTGCAAGGAGAGATCGACCAGCTTGTGCCTGAAGGTGGACGAGGTCATGCTGAGGGTGTTGCGATAATAGTTGGTGCGGCAGTTGGCCACGTAGCGCAGGCGCAGGGCGGCAACATCGTTTAACTCGTTCAGCGTCTCCACTAGTTGCGCGAAGTCGCTCTGAGTTTCGACGTAGTCGATCAAGAGTAAGGCGGGAGTAGTAGGTATGAGCGTTGCGGCCAAGCGCTCCAGCGCTTCCACTTTGATCGTGCTGAGGACGCGCAGGACGAGCCAGCCTTTACGCTGTGCCAAGCGCCCAAGCTCAAGGGTCAGCCGTGTCTTCCCGACGCCGCCCCGGCCGGTCACGATCAGTCCGGTGCTATCGCCGCCGTCGAGTTGCGCGAGCAGTTCTTCTTCGTCCGAAATATGTGTCCCTTGCGGGCCGGGCGCGAGCCGCAGGTGTTGACCGCGCCCGTAATACGATAGCTTATCGTTGGAAAGATAGGAGCGAAAAGTGCCGCGTTCAGCCGATCTGTCGAGTGGCACTAACCCGCGCGGGCAGGAGGACGGAAACCACTTGAACAGCAAGCTAGGGTGACGTTGCAGGCGCGTCCAGAGATCATTCCAGTCCAACACCGTTACCGAAATGTTGATTAGATGAGCGAGGTGCGTATGCGCCGTGCCGAGCCTGACAAAAAAATCAGTGATCTCCCGATGTAGTTGCTCAAAATTTGCTTGATTACCCAGCACTGAACTGATGCAGAACACGTATTCGCTGATCGGCGGCGCGGAGCGATACCAAGGGGCATACTGAGCTTGCCCGGTTGTCGGCCCATTAGGATCAACAATGTGCTTACTGAGATTGCCGGCGACGGTGCGCCAACGTTTCTGCGCTTCGATCAATCCGGCCTCGCCGATGTACTTACATTCCACGATGAGGCGCGGCTCTGAAGTTGTCTGCACTAGATCGATGCCACCATCTTTCCCGCCTCCGGGGAAGACATGCAAGCCGGCATATTCAGGGCACAACACCTCATAGACGAACTGCTGGAACAGATCGCCGGGATTGTCGTTTGCCGAGGCCGTGTTCAGATGATCTTCAAAACGTGAGTTGTCCATGCGCTTGCGTGCGGACGGGCCAATATTCTGTCGCCTGATGCCATGAAGCTGAGGCGAAGCACCGAATGAGAAGCGCGGCGCTTGGGCTGTACGCCAATCGGTATTACACGAAAGGCCAGTTATTTACAATCTTTAACTTCCGCCACACCCTAAGCCCATGATCTGCCGAGCTTGGAGGGCGTTGATAGAAACACCTTTTATAAATGGCGATGGGTTTCTACCTCATCATGGGCAGGCGCTAGGGCGCGCGGGTTTTGCTCGTGAAAAGCCGCCTGTGCCAACGGTTTAGCTCCTTCCTTGACTCTCCCGCCCTGCGCCGGTATCATCTCAGTTTTCGACTACAGCCTGTGGTCGTCTCTGAGTGTAATCATGTTCGAGTCACTGTCCGACAAGCTGAAGCGCACGCTGAAGAATTTGCGCGGTGAAGGCGTTTTGACGCCCGCGCACGTCGAGGCGGCGCTGCGCGAAATCCGCCTCGCCTTGCTGGAAGCGGACGTGAACTACAAGGTCGCCAAGGAGTTCATCGCCTCGGTCAAGGAGAAGGCCGAAGGGCAGCAGGTCTGGCAGGAGTTGAAGCCGTCGGAGCAGGTCGTCAAGATCGTCTACGATGAGTTGGTCGAACTTCTGGGCGGCACGTCTTCGCGGCTCGTGTTCACTAAGACGATCCCGAACGTCGTCATGATCGTCGGGCTGCAAGGCTCTGGTAAGACGACTTCGACCGGCAAGATCGCTTTGTGGCTGTCGAAGAATCAGGAGCGCAAGCCGCTCCTCGTTTCGACGGACGTGAACCGCCCGGCGGCGCGCGAGCAGTTGCGGGTGATCGCGAAGGCGACGGGGCAGGCGCTCTTTGAGAAACCGGAATCGAACGACGCGGTCGAGCTGGCGCGCGAGGCTTACAAGTACGCGCAGCAGACCGGCTATGACACGCTATTGATCGACACCGCCGGCCGGCTCCACATCGACGAAGAGTTGATGGGGCAGTTGCAGCAGATCAAGGCGGAGACACGGCCTGTCGAAATTCTCTTCGTCGCGGACGCAATGACGGGGCAGGATGCCGTGCGCTCCGGCGAGCAGTTCCACGCGCAGGTCGGCATTACGGGCGTCGTCCTGACGAAGATGGACGGCGACGCGCGCGGCGGCGCGGCGCTCTCGATCAAACAGGTGACGGGGCAGCCCGTCAAGTTCGTCGGCGTCGGCGAAAAGTACGACGCGCTTGAGCCGTTCTATCCCGACCGCATCGCGCAGCGCATCCTCGGCATGGGCGACGTGCTGTCGCTGATTGAAGAGGTGCAGTCGAAAGTCGATCAGGATGAAGCGCAGGCGCAGTTGCAGAAGCTGCAAAAGAACGAGTTCACGTTGGACGATTTTCGTGGTCAGCTTCGGCAGGTCAAAAAGCTCGGCTCGTTCTCGAAGATCATGAAGCTGCTGCCGGATCAACTCTTGGGCGGTCTGGGCATGCCGGACTTGAACGAGGAGCAGACCGCGCAGATGGAAGCGGAGTTGAAGCGCACCGAGGCGATCATCGATTCGATGACCATCACTGAACGCAACGATCATCGCATCCTGAACGCGGGGCGGCGGCGGCGCATCGCCATGGGGTCGGGCACGACCGTCGCCGAGGTCAATCAACTGATCAAGCAGTACGTGGACATGCGGCAGATGATGCGGCAGTTCTCCGGCGCTGGTCTGTTCGGCGGCGGCGGTGGCGGCGGCATGAAGGGGCGCATGATGCGGCGCATGGCCGGCATGATGGGCATGCCCGATATGAGCGGTATGATGGGCGGTAACGGCGACGCGGACGCCGCCGGCGCGCTCCCGCCCGCACCCGGCACGGGGCGCAAGAAGCGCGGCAAGAAGGCGCGGCACAAGAAGAGAAGGTAAAACAGTGACGAGTGACAAGTGGCGAGTGACAAGATCAGAACTTGATTTAACTCGTCACTTGTCACTCGTCACTCGTCACTGTTTTTAGGAGGATAGATGTTAGCCATTCGATTGATGCGCATGGGCGCGAAGAAGCAGCCGACGTACCGTGTGGTCGTCAAAGAGAAGCTGTCGAAGCGCGACGGCGCGTACCTGGAGAACGTGGGCACGTACAACCCGACACGCGAGCCAGCGGAAGTGAAGCTGAACATGGCGCGCGTGCAATACTGGCTTGAGCGCGGCGCGCAGCCGACCGACACGGTATGGCAGTTGATCAAGGGCCAGACGAAAGCAGCCGCAGCGACTGAAGCCGCTTCTGCTTAGTCGAAAGTCTCAGGTTAAAAGGCCAAAGTCTCCGTATCAGCGACTGACTTGGACTTTAGACATTGGCCAGTTGGACTCCTGCTTATGCGCGAAACCGTCGAGATGATCGTGAAAGCTCTGGTGAACGACGCCGAGGCGGTGGACGTGCGCGAGATCGAGCGCGACGAGCGGACGGTCGTAATCGAAGTGCGCGTGGCGGAAGGCGACATGGGCAAAGTAATCGGGCGGCAAGGCAAGACCATCCGCGCCATTCGCTCTCTGCTCTACGCCGTGTCTATGAAGCGCGGCCGGCGCTACGTACTCGACGTGGTTGAATGAGCGACGCAAGGGGAGCGGCGGGCGCGACAGACGATCTGATCGCGGTGGCGCGCGTCATCAAGCCGCGCGGCATACGCGGCGAAGTGGTCGCGGAGTTGTTGACCGACTTTCCCGAACGCTTCGACGGTCTTGACGAATTGATCGCCATCACGCCGAAAGGTGAGCGCCGCACGCTTGTGGTCGAAGAGAGTTGGCTGCACAGCGGGCGCATCGTCTTCAAGTTCGCTGGCTACGACACGCCGGAAGCGGCACGCGAGTTAGCTGGCTACGAGTTGACCGTGCCCGAAGGCGAGGCGGTCGAGCTTGAACCGGACGAGTATTACGACTGGCAGTTGATCGATTGCCGCGTCGTGACAATTGACAACAGGGAATTGGGCCGCGTGCGCGAAGTGCTCCACGCGGGTGCTGCGCCGGTGCTAATCATTACGGACGCAGAGCACAAGCGCGAACACTTGATTCCGCTCGCGGCGAGCATCTGCGTCCGCGTCGACATCGCGGCGAAACTGATCCGCGTCGATCCGCCGGAAGGACTGTTAGAGATTTAGTGATTGATTCATTTACTCATTGAATCAATGACCAAATGAATCAATGAATCAATCATCGTGTTGCGCTTTGACATCATCACGATCTTTCCAGAGTTCTTTCGCACGGTGTTTGATTTCGGGATCGTGCGCCGGGCGCGTGCGGCCGGGCTTGTTGAAGTAACAGCGCGCGACCTGCGCGATTGGACGACGGACAAGCACCGGATCGTGGACGACCGGCCGTTCGGCGGCGGCGACGGGATGGTCTTGAAACCCGAACCGCTCGCGGCCGCGATTGAGTCTTTGACCGGCGCACAAGCGGTGGATGAATTGGCGCGCACAAGAACACGCGTCGTGCTCTTGTCGCCGCAAGGCAAGGTCTTTACACAGCAGGTGGCGGCGGAGTTGGCGACGGCGGCCGAACACATCGTGCTCGTCTGCGGACGCTACGAAGGCGTGGACGAGCGCGTCACGGCGTGCGTGACGGACGAGTTGTCCATCGGCGATTACGTGCTGTCGGGCGGCGAGCCTGCGGCCGTGGTGGTAGTGGACGCAATCGTGCGGCTCGTGCCGGGCGCGTTGGGCAGTGAGACATCGGCCGTCAACGAATCTTTCTCCGCAGGGTTGCTCGACTGTCCGCAGTACACGCGCCCCGTCGAGTTTCGCGGCCGGCGCGTGCCGGAAGTTTTGTTGAGCGGCCATCACGCCGAGATCGCGCGCTGGCGCAGACGCGAGGCGCTCCGCAAGACCGCGCGCAACCGGCCCGATCTTTTGCCCCATGCTGCGCTCGACGAGCAAGACCGCGCGTGGCTGGCCGAGTTTGATAAAACAGTGACGGATGACAAGTGATGAGTGACAAGTTAATAAACTTCTTACTCGCACTTGCCACTCGTCACTTGTCACTGTTTATTTAGGAGTTGATCATGAACCGCTTAGACGCAGTTGAGCAGACACAGACGACCCGGACGATTCCCGACTTCCAATCGGGCGACACGGTGCGCGTGCACGTGCGTATCAAGGAAGCCGAGAACAAGTGGCGCATACAGGTGTTTGAGGGCGTGGTGATCGCGCGCAAGAACGGCGGCGTGCGCGAAACCATTACCGTGCGCAAGACCAGCTTCGGCGTTGGCGTCGAGCGCATCTTCCCCGTGCACGCGACGATCATCGACAAGATCGAAGTCATCAAACGCGGGCGCGTGCGCCGCGCCAAGCTCTACTACCTGCGCGAGCTGCGCGGCAAGGCCGCACGCATCCGCGAGCGCGACACGCGCACCAACGTGCAGGCCCAGGGCGCAGCCACGGCCGGCAAGAAGTAAGCGCGCGGGCCGGGTTTCGGGAGTAGCAGGCGAGGGCCGGGTGAGCGGGTCAGGTGCGCGCTCATCCGGCGCTCGCCTTTTCTATGGCCCATGCGCCGCCAGCCGAAATCGCTTACGTGCAGCCGGGAGCGCGGGCATCCCTGCCCGCCAACGAGCCGGCAGGCGAGTAAGAGTGTTCGCGCTCATGGCGGGCAAAGATGCCCGCGCTCCCGGCATTAGGTGGTCTCATTTATTTGCAAACAGCTATAATACGCACACGCTTTCCCACACTGACACGGCTGACGGACGGGGCGCGAGACACTGCTTGCACATCGCTATTGACGCGCACTCGGTCGGCGCGGGATTGGCCGGCAACGAGACGTACATCACCAATCTGATCGAGGCGCTGGCCGAGGTGGATGCGGTGAACCGCTACACGCTCTACGTGACGCGCCGCGCGGCGGTCGAGCGCTTTGCGCGCCGCTGGCCGAATTTCCACGTGCAACTGACGCTGCCGCATACGCCGTTCGTGCGCATCCCTGTGACGCTCGTGCGCGAGTTGCGCCGCCGCCCCGTGGATGTGCTGCACGTGCAGTACACCGCGCCGCCGCTCGCGCCCTGCCCCGTCGTCGCCACCATTCACGATCTCTCGTTCGAGCATTTGCGCACGACCTTCAAGCGGCGCAGTTGGATGCAGTTGCGCCTGACCGTGCGCCGTACCGCGCGCCGCGCCGCACAAGTGATCGTGCCGTCCGAGTTCACGTGCAACGACATCGCGGCGACCTATCATGTCGCGCCCGAACGCATCAACGTCATCCCGCTCGCGGCCGCCGCACACTTCGCGCCAGCCGCGGCCGCCGAGACGGAGCGCGTGCGCCGGCGTTATGGTCTCAATGAGCCTTACGTGCTCGCGGTCGGCTCGATTCAGCCACGCAAAAACCTCGCGCGGCTCGTGCGCGCATATTCGGCCTTGCGCCGCGCGCGCCCACACGATAAGCTGCCAAAACTGGTACTCGTGGGCAAAAAGGCTTGGTTATATGACGAGACCCTGCGCGCCGTCGCGGAGTGTGGGTTGACGCAGGACGTGATCTTGACAGGCTACGTGCCGGAGGCAGACCTGCCCGCGCTCTACACGGCTGCGCTCTGCTTTGCTTATCCATCGTACTTCGAGGGCTTCGGGCTACCCCCGCTTGAGGCGATGCGCTGCGGCGCGCCTGTCCTCGCGGGCAACCGCACGAGTCTCCCCGAAGTCGTCGGCGACGCCGGGCTGCTCGTCGATCCCTTCGACGAACAAGCGCTCGCAGCCGGTCTCGTGCGGCTGATAGATGATCCAGACTTACGCACCGACTTGCGCGTCAAAGGGATCACACGCGCCGCGCGCTACGACTGGCACGACACCGCGCGCCGGACTATAGCGGTTTATCAACGAGCCACAAGGAGGAGTGCTGAGTGCTAAGTGCTGAGGGCTGAGTCAAAGACAACTATTTTTAACTCAGCACTCAGCACTTAGCACTTAGCACTGATTCGGATGCGCATCGCAATCTTGGGGACACGGGGCATACCCGCCAGCTACGGGGGCTTCGAGACATTCGCGGAACAGCTCTCGACGCGACTCGCGGCGCGTGGGCACGAAGTAACGGTCTATTGTCGGTCGCACTATGTCAGTCCGCGCCAACTCGAATATCGCGGCGTGCGGCTGAAAGTCCTGCCCACGTTCAGGCATAAATACTTCGACACCGTCCTGCACACCTTCCTGTCGGCGCTCCACGCGGCGGGCGCGCGCTACGATGCGGCGCTCGTCTGCAACGCCGCCAACGCGCCCTTCATCCCGATCCTACGCACGGTCGGCACGCCCGTCGCGCTCAACGTAGACGGTCTCGAACATAAGCGCAAAAAGTGGAACTGGCTGGCCCGCAGTTACTACCTGCTCGCCGAGCGACTGGCGACGTGGTTGCCGAACGAGACGGTGACGGACGCGCGCGTGATTCAAGATTATTACCTCGCGCACTACAAACAACAGACGACGATGATCGCTTACGGCGCGGAGGTCGAGCGCCAGCCCGACCGCGCGGCCGTCAAACAGTGGGGCGTCGAGCCGAACCGCTACGTGCTCTACGTCTCCCGCCTTGAGCCGGAGAACAACGCGCACCTCGTCATCGAGGCGTTTAAGAAAGTCCGCACTTCGCACAAGCTGGTCATCGTCGGCGATGCGCCCTACGCCGAAGAGTACATACGCACCCTGCGCGCCGCCGCGCGCCGCGACCGCCGCATCATCTTCACCAGCTTCGTCTTCGGCGACGCCTACCGCGCGCTGCAACAGAACGCCTACTGCTACGTCCACGCGACGGAAGTCGGCGGCACACACCCCGCGCTCTTAGAAGCGATGGGCTATGGCAACTGTGTCTTGACGCTCAACACACCCGAAAATCTCGAAGCCGTCGCCGAAGCCGGCATCCCCTACACGGACGCCGACGAACTCGCCACGCAACTCCAGAGAGTCTTGCGCGACGGCTCGCTGGTGAACGCCTACCGCCAGCGCGCCCAACGCCGCGTGCGCGAGCACTACGACTGGGAGCGTGTGGTGGACAGGTACGAACATCTCTTCATGAAGCTCGCGGGCCAACCCGTACTCGATATGGCTCTGGCTTTCGAGGCGAGCGTGACGGGCGAAGAAGTCGAAGCGCGCAAGCCCTGAGCGAGCCTTAATTGGGGCATCGGCCCGGCGCACGCTGACAAAACTCGCGTGAGCTTCACGTCAATATCAATTAGCGTCTAATCTACAAGGCGACTAGCAGTCTAATCCGGCAACATGAAAGCTTTTCTTGGGCATCCGAGCGATTGTGGCAGATTAGACGGCGAAATGGGCGTAAAACATGACGCCCTTTAGGGCGTATAATTTAAGTTGGGCGTCTTCGCTTAATTCACGAGATTCAACATAATGAAACTCATCTTCCTCAATGGTTTGCCCGGCGTGGGGAAATTGACAGTCGCGCGAGAACTCGCAAAGCTCACCGGCCTTAAAGTTTTCCACAATCACTTGGCGGTTGATTTAGTTGAATCACTCTTCGAGTTCGGTAATCAGCCGTTCGTTGAACTGAGAGAGAACATTTGGCTTACCGTATTCGCTCAGGCAGTGTCAGCGAATCTGGATGGCTTGATCTTTACCTTTGCCTTTGACCGTACCGTTCGGGACGGCTTTATCGAAAACACCAGAGAAGTCATTGAATCTTCTGGCGGGGAAGTTCTCTTCGTCGAGTTGAGGTGTTCACCAGAAGAGCTTGAGAAACGAATCGAGCATCCCTCTCGCCAAAGCTTTGGGAAGTTGAGTTCTGTGGAGCAGTTTCGTGAGTTGAAAGAGGGGGGTGCGTTTGTTGATCCGGGGATACCGACAGAGCGGCTGGTAGTGGACACGACAGAGCTTTCTGCGTCTGATGCGGCTAGTCTAATCGTCAGTAAGTTAGGGCTAAAGTAGCTCAGTTTCGGTGTGGCCGCCGCCCAACAACTCATTCAACCCGACCGCTCGATAGCATGGCCCTCATGCTTGTCTATTCCGGCGGATGGTGAAAGCTGCTCGCTCGCGGCGGGTTAGATACTGTGTTGCGAGTCAAGCAGATTTTGCCCATGCAGGATCGAAAGGCTTGCCCGTCTTCAACACCCCATAGGCGAGATGGATGAGCTTTCTCATGGCCGCTCCGATGACACTCATCTTGCACTTGCCTCTTTCGCGCAACCCTGCTGCCCAAGCTTGAAAGAAGGGGCTACATCGCAACGCCGTGATAGCCGGAAAGTAGAGCGCACGACGCACCCGAGCATTACCGATCTTTGAGAGGCGCGT
>JBJMGT010000035.1:0-247624 GCA_045807745.1 Pyrinomonadaceae bacterium | reverse complement strand
GTGGGCTACGCCAAGCACTTCAGAGTCAACCACGGGCACAGCGAGTTCGTGCGCGGCACGCACCATGTCAACGGCATCGAGAGCTTCTGGAGTTATGCTAAACATCGGCTCCAGCAGTTTCATGGCATCAAACCGGAGAAGTTCTACTGGCACTTGAAAGAGTGCGAATATAGGTTCAACTTGAGAAAGAACAATGTGTACGCTGAGTTGTTGAAGCTGCTTAGAAAACACCCGCTTTAACTACTCTAGCCCCTAGGCAGTTTAACTTGTCACTTGGCACTTGTCACTCGTCACTGTTTTTAAGTGTATGTTAGAATTTTGGCGGTCAATGTGTGACAAAGGCTGTTGGGTCGTGGCTTAGATGAGGAGTAGAATTTTGCAGCGAGGGCGCAAGCTACAACTTGGTTTGATCTGCGGCGCGGTGCTGATCGCGCTGTCGGCGGCGTTTGGCGGTGCGGTGAGTCGGCGCACGCGCGCACACACGCCGGTCAAAGGCGTGCAAACCGTCGATACGGATGCCGACATCGAGCGCGATTTTCAGGAAGCCCTTACGTTCGTCTCGGACAACTACGCCGACGACATCGATTACGAGAAGGCCAATCAAGCCGCCATCCAGGGCATGCTCTCGACACTCGACCCGCACTCGACCTTCTTTCCGCCCGCCGACTTCACACGTTTGAAGCAGGATCAGGATTCGCAGTTCTACGGCATTGGCGTCACGATTCTGCGTCACCACGATGGCGTCTACGTGCAGTCGCCCGTCAAGGATACGCCCGCGGGGCGCGCGGGCCTCCGCTACGGCGATAAGATCGTCGAGGTGGACGGTAAGGACGCGCGCGACTGGTCGAGCGAGCAGGTGTCTAAGGCCGTGCGCGGCGACCGGGGCACGGCCGTGACGCTCAAGGTCGAGCGCGCGGGCGCACTCGCGCCGCTCTACTACACCATGACGCGCGACACCGTACCGCTGCCCTCCATTCGCACGGCCTTTATGCTCCGCCCCGGCACGGGCTACATCGCCCTCGTCGGCGGCTTCACGCACACGACGAGCGACGAGCTAGAGGAAGCGCTCGCCCGGCTCGATAAAGACGGCATGCGGCAACTTGTGCTCGACCTGCGGAACAATCCGGGCGGCTTGCTCGATCAGGCCATCGAAGTGGCGAGCCAGTTTCTCCCGCGCGGGCAAGTGGTCGTCTCCGTGCGCGGGCGCGGCGAGTACAGCCAGACGAAGATTTATAAGAACACGGACTTTGACCCGGAAGACTTCCCGCTCGTCGTACTCATCAATCGCAACACGGCCTCCGCGTCCGAGATCGTCGCGGGCGCGTTGCAGGATCACGGGCGCGGTCTGCTCGTCGGCGAGACGAGCTTCGGCAAAGGGCTGGTGCAGCGCGTCTTCGAGTTGCGCCCGTGGGGCGCGGGGCTGACGCTGACGAATCAGAAGTACTACACGCCTTACGGCCGCTCGATCCAACGCGATTATTCCAGCGGCTCGCTCTACGACTACTACGTGCGCCACAGTCCGGAAGATGAACCTGCCCCGGCGCAGCCCTTAGCACCCTCGTTGCCCACGCGCCGCGATCAGAATGTCTCGCTCGTGCCCACACCGCAACCGACGCCTGCGCCTTCGCCCACGGGGCCAGCGGTCAAGACGGCGGGCGGGCGCGTCTTCTACGGCGGCGGCGGCATCACGCCCGACATCGAAGTGAAACCGCTCGACATCACCGCGCCCGCGCGCGCGCGCATCTTCGACGCCGCCTTCGCCTTCACGCGCGAACTCGCCGCCGGGCAAGTGCCGGGGTTGGAAAATTATCGCGTGGACAAAGTGCAGTACGACCGCGACGCGCGCCCGAACGATTACCCGATCACGGCGAGCGTCGTCGAAGCGTTTCAGACCTTCGTCCGCCGACATCCGGAACTGGGGCTGACCGCGCAGCAGACCGAAGGCGATGCTGATTACGTCCGCACACGCCTGCGCGAAGAGATCATCACGGCTGCTTTTGGCGCGGAGGCCGGCGCGCGCACCCTGCTCGACAGCGACCCGCAACTCTTGCGCGCGCTCGAAGCCTTCCCCGACGCCAAACGCCTCGCCGAGACGATCCGCAACGGCGGCGACGTGAGTCTGAAGTTGACCACGCCTGTGCCCGCCACCCGCTCATGGTTCGGCGATGGCTGGTACTTCGACGACCCACTGTTGACTTAAAAGCCCCGCCTTAAGCGCCACGCAAAACAACCATTATGAAATGCGCACAATGTCAGACCGATTCGGGCGTTGAGCTTGTGGCCAAGCTGTTGGTTGATTGGCGCGACCCGCGTGAACAGGTCTATGACGAGTGGCTGCGCTGCCGTCACTGCGGCTCAACCTACTACGGCGTGCTGACCGACACCTTCTACAGCGACGACTTCCGCATCGAGCACTACGCGGCCGACTCGCAAGCTTGGCAGGAGTCTTACGACCGTGCGCGCGCCTGCCCGCACCCCAACGATCATGAATGTGAGTGCTCGGCGCACATGCAATTCCGCACCGGCTGGGGCAAGCTGATTAACGACGAATCCGTCTTCTACCACGACTGACGCCGGGTCGCCGCCGCGCCGCTAATGTCCGTCATCTTTCTCATTAAGGGTTTACAGACATGAATCGACTAAAAGGTAAACACATCCTGATCACCGGCGCGTCGCAAGGATTGGGGCGCGAGTTGGCGCTGGCCTTTGCGCGCGCAGGCGCGAGCGCGCTCGCCCTCGTCGCCCGCAATGGCGCGGCGCTTGAAGCGGTAAAGGCTGAGGTGCGTCAAGTCGCGCCCGACGCGCGCGTGCTTACTATCGCCGCAGACCTCGCGCGGCAGGACGAGATCGAACGCACCATCGCCACGACGCTCAGCGAGTTCGGCGGCCGGCTCGATGTGCTCGTCAATAATGCTTCCGCCTTGGGGCCCGTGCCGATGCCCTATCTGCTCGACTACCCGCTCGAAGATTTGCGCGCCGTGCTCGACACGAATCTCATCGCGCCCTTCCTTCTTATCAAGAAGGTGCTGCCCGCGATGATCGAACGGGGCGGCTCGATCATCAACGTCACCAGCGACGCCGGCCAAGTCGGCTATCCCGGCTGGGGCGCATACGGCATCTCCAAGTTCGGTCTCGAAGGGATGTCCGAGACGTGGGCAGCGGAGTTGGCGGACACAGGGGTGCGCGTCAACCTCGTCGATCCCGGCGAGATGAACACACAGATGCACCGCGACGCCGAACCCGACGAAGACCCGACGCAGTGGACTGCCCCCGCCGAAGTCACCGAAGTCTTTATCTACCTCGCCTCCGACGAAGCACGTGCTGTTAATGGCAGACGCTTTCAAGCGCAGGAAGAAAACTGGGGGCAAGATGAAACAGCTAAGACAGCGACAAGCGATGAATAGATTGAGAGGTGAAAGCAAATGAGGGACGACGATTTTGAAAGGAAGATGGAGTTCATCGTCGAGCAGCAAGCGCAGTTTGCGACGCAGATGGGGCAACTGCAAGATCGGATGGGGCAACTCGAAGACCTTGTCGCGCGGTTCGCACAGGCGACGGCGAATCGTTTTCAACTTACGGACAAAAGGATTGATGAGATGGACGAGCGGATGTCGGCGCTTATCAATGCTCATATCCAGACTGAAGAGAGTCAAAAGAAGACTGAAGAGAGTCTCGGTAATCTGATCGCCGTCGTCGACCGCTATTTCAGCGAAGGGCGTAACGGGCAATCTAAAGCATAAGGCCTCATCCTTCTCCATGACCGCGCCTTTCACTTTTAATCTGCCGCCGGAGCTATCCGCGAAAGAGCCGCCGGAGCGCCGCGGGCTTGCGCGCGATAGGGTGCGCTTGCTGGTGATTGATCGGGCAACGCATCAGACCACGCACACGCGGTTCGATCAACTCGGTGAGTTTTTGCGCGCGGGCGATCTGCTCGTCTTCAATAGCAGCCGGACGCTGCCGGCGGTGCTTGAAGGCTGCGGTGCGCCTGAGGGGCCGTGCATCGAGTTGCGTTTAGCCGAGCATCTGCCTGACGACACTTGGCTCGCTTTGTTGATGTGCCAGCGCGGCGATCCGTTCGGCTGTGGCTTGCGCGCGGGGATGCAGATCGCGTTTGGCGAAGGCTTGGTCGGCTCGGTGCTTGAACAGGACAGACGCATCCCACGTCTGTGGCGTGTGCGCTTCTCGCGTTCGGGGACGGAGTTGATGGATGCGCTCTACCGGCTCGGACGACCTGTGCGTTATGAGTATGTCGCCGCGCCGTGGGATTTGGACTACTACCAGACCGTCTATGCGCGCGAACCCGGCTCGGCCGAGATGCCTTCGGCGGGGCGCGCGTTCACGTGGCAACTGCTCTTCGATCTCAGACGGCGCGGCGTCGAGATCGCTTACATCGTCCTGCACACGGGGCTGTCGTCTTACATGGACGACGACTTGGACGCGCAGCACCCCGCCTCCGAAGAGGAGTTCTTCATCGGCGCGCTCGCGGCAGAGAAGATCAACGAAGCACGCGCACATGGTCGCCGCGTCATCGCCGTCGGCACGACGGTCGTGCGCGCGCTCGAATCGGTCGCCGACGACGACGGGCTGATCCGCCCCGGTCACGGCTACACACGTCTGCACATCACAGCCAATCACAAACTCGCCACCGTCAACGGACTCCTCACGGGCCTGCACGAACCCGAAGCCAGCCACCTCGATCTCCTGACCGCCTTCCTCCCCGCCGCCGAAATCCGCGCCGCCTACGAAGACGCCGTCCAGCGCGGCTACCTGTGGCACGAGTTTGGGGATTTGAACTTGATTGTGTGAGACAAGCTTGCTGCTTGATCTGAGGAGCGGCCCTTGACTACCATAGTGATATGAAAGAACAGATTATAAGTTCATCACCTGACGTGCTTGGCGGCACGCCCGTGTTTGCCGGGACTAGAGTGCCGGCCCAGACGCTGCTCGATTATCTTAAAGGGGGAGAGACGATTGACGATTTTTTAGAAGGCTTCCCGACCGTTTCACGACAGCAGGTTATTGCGCTCCTAGAAGAGGCCGAGGCACAAATTATGCAGACGGTGGCCTAAAGTGAAGCTACCTAGGCAAGCATTTACGGGTGCGCCTTCTCTGATTGATCTTGAATAATGCCAACTAAGGCACGTAACGCCCGATTGACCGACTCTGAGTCCGAAAAGACTTGCGCCACGTCGGGGTCAAGCACCACGACGTGACTGCCACGCGCAAATTGTTCAGCGTACTTGCCGCGCACTCCATTGCTGAAATCATACTCTTCCAGCATCTCCGGCTCGCGCTCTTTATTCGCTTCCTGAATCATATTTATTCCTGATCAAGAATATACGCTCAAGCGATGCGAGAGCCAAAGATGAAACGCGGAGGTGTCAGGTTGAATGAGTTATTAGACGCGGCGTTTTACACAATGCGTAATTTTTTCTTTCCTGGCGTTTCTCGCGTGATTGTTTTGATTTGCTCCTCTATATCTCGCCGCCGGGAATCGATCTGATTGTGCAGTCTAGCTTGGGCTTGCCATACGTTTTCGTGCCAGTCGCGCTCCCTGTTTTGTTGCTCTCGGAGTTCTTGTACGCTTTCCCTGATTTGGCGGAAACGGGTGGTAAAGTCATCGCTTAAGACGTAGTTGAACAACTCTTGGGCTTTTCCATTCCGTGCGGTATTTGAGAGTCTCATGTTCCCGATCTCAGCGATACCATCCCGAAGAATAGCCGCGAGAGAGCATGCCATACGTGGCTCAATGATGGGAATATCCTTCCGAGTGCAAAGCCCTCGTTCACCGCGAGGAAACGTGCGCGTAACGATGAGAACGTATGGGGTGTTGTAACGAGTCTGGTATTGCTTCGCATTAGTGACAAATCCATTTTGCCATGTCGAGCCGTTTTTGCTCTCATAGACAATGCGGCCCAGTTGTTTCGAGCCATCCATGACATCGTGAATAATGTCAGCACCTTTAGCACCACGATGAACCTGCTCAATATGATCTCCGGGAAAGGCTGCCCTGAGTTCTGCAAACAGATTGACTTCTGCTTGGCTACCGAGTTGTTCGCTGGTCTGCTTTTCGAGCTTCCGAGATACCTCCTCAAATTTACGCCGTAGCTGTTCAGTTTCTCTATTATGCCGTGCGCGTTCTTGCTCGTGGTCATGTTGTAGGCGCTCAAGCCTAGCGTGACTCTGTTGTGCGATAGTATTTTTTGCTTGTTTCTCAGCTTCACGCCGAACGCGCTCAATATCACGTTCCTTTCGCCGATTTGCCTCTGCAACATCGCGTTGTGCTTGTTGTAGTTGCTTCCGGTACTTAAGCTCAACTTTACGTTGAGCTTCGTCTACTTGTTCATCGGCTAATCTGCGAGCCTCTCTAGAAATTTCCGGTGCAGCAAGTTGTTTTATTTGAGCTTGCAGCCTTTTATCATCAAAGCTTGGGGGCAGTTCTTGGTTACATAGGGGGCAACGGCGATTCATTGATTTAACCTCCAAAAGAGAAAGTGCTGAGTGGCAAATTGAGCGCGGATTATATCACTGAACCCTCATGTGGCATTTAAATGATGGGCAAGCGCCCAACGCAAATTAGACCGCAACGCATGGGGCGTAAACGACTAGCGGCCGTTTGCGCCCCGTGCTGGTGGCGGGCGGTCACACCACTTTAGCTTTCCACGTGCCGCGCTTGAACAAGACGGCGCTGACGACGGCGAGCGTCGAGAAGGCCAGCGTGATGGCGAGGAAGATGCCGCGCGGGCCTAAGGTGGTGTGGAAGGCCAAGACGTAGGCGAGCGGGATTTCCCAGAGCCAGAAGACGAACAGGTTGAGATAGGTCGGCGTCCACGTGTCGCCTGCGCCGTTGAAGGATTGCGTCAAGACCATGCCGTAGGCGTAGAAGAGAAAGCCGCAGGCGACGATGCGCAGGCAATTGGTGGCGTAGTAGAGGACGGCCGGCTCTTGTGTGAACAGGCTCGTGATCTGCGGGGCTAACAGGACGAAGATGAGACCGACCGTGCCGAGCACGCACATGTTGTAGAGACCTGCGCGCCAGACCGCCTGCTCCGCGCGTTCCGGTTTGCGCGCGCCGAGCGCTTGCCCGACCATCGTCGCCGCCGCGTTCGACATGCCCCACGAAGGCAGGAGCGCGAACAGGATGATGCGTATGCCGATGGTGTAGCCCGCGAGCGCGTCGCTGCCGAAGGTCGAGATCAGACGGATGAGACCGATCCAACTGGCCGTGCCGATGAAGACTTGCAGCGTGCCCGCGCCCGACAGTCGTATCAAGCGCAACATGATCGCGGGCACGACGCGCAAGTGCCGCCGCGCCAGCCGCACGTGACTATTATTCGCCCGCCACAGACGCGAGAAGGCGAACAGCGCGCCCGTCGCGCGCCCGATGGTCGTCGCGATGGCTGCGCCCGTCACGCCGAGTTTTGGGAACGGGCCAAGCCCGAAGATCAGACACGGCCCCAGAGTGATATTGATCGCGTTCGCCAGCCACAGCACGCGCATCGCAATCGCCGCGTCGCCCGCGCCGCGAAAGACTGCGTTGATGAGAAACAGCAGTACCACCGACGCGCAGCCGCCGAGCATCATGCGCATGTAGTTGACGTGCGTGAGTACGCCCGGCGACGCACCCATCAAGCGCAGCAGACGCGGCGCAAGCAGTACGCCCGTTGCACCGAGCACGAGCGACACTACAAGACCCAACACGATCACTTGCCAAGCGGTGCGCGCCGCGCCTTCCCCATCGTGTTCGCCGATGCGCCGCGCCACCATCGCCGTCGCGCCGATGCTCAAACCGATGGCGACCGTGTAGACAATTGTCAGCATCGACTCCGTCAAGCCCACAGTGGCCACCGCGTCCGCGCCCAAGTGTGCGACGAAGAACACATCGCACACGGCGAAGACGCTCTCCATCAGCATCTCCAAGACCATCGGCACGGCGAGCAGAATCACTGCGCGCCCCACGTCCCCTTGCGTATAGTCGCGCCGGTGCGAGCCGCGCACGGACTCGCGCACCGCCCGCCACAGAGAGACAGGCGGCGCGGTCGTGTCGCGCTCAACAGTCAGCGTTTCGCTTGAGTCCAACATAATAGTCAGCGAGATGTTTTGCCGCGCGTTTTTACGCGCACGCGCCCTGCAAAGTTGCGGCAGTCTAGCACAAGCGCGTGTGCGCTCATTCGATGACGCGCGCGATCAGGCATTTCAGGTAGAGGGTTTCAGGGACGCCGACGAGGACGGGATGATCGCGCGCTTGAATTCTCTTCTCCACGATCTGCACGCGGCGACGCGCGTCGGCTGCGGCCGCGGCAAGCAGTTCTTGAAACATCTGTTCGCTCACGTGGTAAGAGCAGGTGCAGGTGACGAGCACACCGCCGGGCGCGAGTAGTTTCAGCGCGCGCAGGTTGATCTCTTTGTAGCCGCGCGCGCCCGCCGCGACGCTCGCGCGATTTTTAGCGAACGCGGGCGGGTCGAGCACGACCGTGTCAAAATGCTCGTGCGCTTCCTGTAACTCGCGCAGCGCGTCGAAGACGTTCGCGGCGCGGAACTCGACGTTTGTTGCGCTATTCAATTCCGCATTGCGCTGCGCTGTGCCGACCGCTTCGGCCGAGATGTCGAGCCCGAGCACGCGCTCGCAACGCTTGGCCATGTTGAGCGCGAACGCGCCGTTGAAGGTGAAGCAGTCGAGCGCGCGCCCGTGTGCGACTTGGGCCGCGGCGAAGTGGTTCTCGCGTTGATCCAGAAACGCGCCGGTCTTCTGCCCGCCGAGCGGCGCGACCGTGAAACGTATGCCGTGCTGCGTGATCTCCAACTCGGCGGGCGCGTCGCCGTAGAGTACGCCCGCGCGCAACTCCAACCCTTCGAGTTGGCGCACGCGCACGTCGTTGCGCTCGATGATGGCGCGCGGCTGCAATTCTTCAATCAACAATTCGACGAATAAATCTTTCAGCGCCTCCGTCCCTTGCGCGAGCGTCTGCACGACGAGCACGTCGCTGTATCGATCCACGATGAGCGACGGCAGCAGATCGCCTTCGGCGTAGATCAAACGAAAAGCATCTGCTTCATGCGCAAGCCCCGCCCGGCGTGTGCTCGCTTCATGTAAGCGGGCCTGCCACCATGCTCGATCAATCGGCTCGGCGCGCCACGTCAGCAGGCGTAAGGTGATCTCGGAGCGGTCGCTGTAGAGCGCTTGCGCGACGAAGCGCCCACGTTCGTCGCGCACGGCGACGAGCGCGCCGCCCGGCACGTCGCGCGCGGCGCTTACGTCGCTGCGATAAATCCAGAGATGACCGGCGCGGGCGCGGTCTGCGCCGCGCCGTGTGATTTGAACGACGGGCTGTTGCATACAAGTAGTGTCGGCAATAATCCCGGCTGATTCAAGTGCCGCCGGTAACTCAACGCACCAAGCCGCACGGCGTGAACGTCCGGCCACAAGCCGAAGGGCCTCTGCAATGCAAACATGCAGAGGCCCCTCGGCGGCTGAAGGTGGCGCGCCGGGCGAGCCGGCGCTTGGCCAGACTTAATTTAATCTGAACACTTTACTGGCCAGCGTAGGCCGCGCCACCAGTTTGCGCGCCCCACGTATGCGCACCTCCGGCGACCCGCTATCGATCAAGGCCTCGATGTTGACGAAGAAACGATAGTTACCGCTCTTCACCACATTGAGCAGGAGTTGCACGTCCACGCTCGCGCCGGGCGCAAGCCCGCCGCCGGGCAGCGCGACCGTGGCGCTGGAGTTCAAGCCACCGCCGATCGGTTGGGCGGGCGGCTGCTCCAGTATCGTGCCCTGTACGATCAAATTGCCGAGACTCGTCGTGACGAAGAAGTCGTCCGAGGTGATGAAACGCACGTCGGCCTGATTGGCGACGGAGATGGGCGTGCCCAGCGTGGTTATGTTCACCGCGCGGAAGCGTAGGCGTGTAATGGTCGCGTTCGTATTGTTAGTGAAGCGGCGGCGGAACGAGAGCGTGCCGGAGTCGCCGCTACCTGAGCGCATGCGATTGGGCGGTGCGGTTTGTGACTGTTGCGGCTCGATGAGCGATGACTTGATCGTGGCGTTGCGCTGGATAGGGCTGAAGAGATTCTCCGGCCCCGGCGCGCCCAGTTGCGCGGAGCTAAGCGTCTGATTGCCGTTGGTCGCCACTAGCGCAAAGTCCGCCAGATTGTTATCCGTGTCCTGCGGCAGACCGGAAGCGAGTTTCCGCAAGAAGCTATGCTCAATATCCTGCGTCACGGGCAGCCCCAAGCCGTTGCCTTCACGATAGAGCGGATTCGTCACGGCACTGAAGCCGACGGCGTCGAACCGGTTGGCGCTGGTGAAGCCGGACGGATTGGCTGTTCTGAACAAGGCGATGCCGGCGTTGTCTGGTATGTCCGCGCTATAGGTGATGTCGCCTACGGCGTTGATCTGCGTGCCGGCCGGGTAGCCGTTCAGACTGTAGCCGTTCGCGTTGACACCGAGATAATGAGCGCGCGCCGGGATGACCGTACCGCTGGGGATCACGAACTTCGGCGTCGCCGTGTCCTCCGAAGAGACCAGCGCCCAACCGCCTGCGCCCGCCGGACTATCTATCAGGCCACCGCCATTCGGGTCTGAAACGACGATGTCTCCGTCGGTGTTGTTATAAATCTCGACGAACTCGTCGAACGCGCCGTTGACCGGCGTGCCTGAAGGCGTGGGGCCGCGGAAACGAAACTCGCTGATGAGCACATCGCCGGGGAACGGCCCCGTCACGACGGTGAGCGCAGTCGCCGAGTTATTGGTGGGGTCGGGATCAGCCGTGTCTGCCGTCGCCGTAGCGGTATTGCTGATCGTCGTATTGCGGGGCGTGTCATTGTTGACCGACACGGTTAGCGAAAGAGATGCGCTTTCAAAGGGGGCGATTGTGCCGAAGTTGGCCGTCACGGTAGTGCCGTCGAACATGACCGTGCCCTGACTAACGGAGGCATTGACGAACGTCGTGTGCGCCGGGATTGCGTCGCTGAGCACGACGCCGGTGGCATCGTCCGGCCCGCCGTTAGTGACGACGATGCTGTAGCTGATCTGCCCGCCGACCGGGGCCGTGTCGTCCCCGGTCTTGCTCACGCTGATGTCGGCACTGCTCCCGCCCCCCATCGCGTGGACTGCGACGGGCACAGGGCGCAGCAGCGCGAGGCCGGTCAGGCCAATCAGTGTCAAGCATAAAAGATAACTACGTGGTGTCGGCCGCCGCGGGCGCAGACGCGCCGGGCTGTCCCCTGCTCCCCGATGTTTCATGTTCGTTCTCCTTTAACGGTCTGGATATATCGGTCGGCCTTAGCGGCCGGCTGTTGCGCCGTTGCCGTGTTTACAGTGGCTGGCGATTTTGACAGGCAACGGTCGCCGACTCGGTCAGCGCAAGACACGAGCGCGAAATTTGCGCACCGTACCGAGCCGAACGGTGTGCAAGGAGGGATCGCGGGCCGAGCGGTTTTGTTCGTCGGTTGCGATCGCGCTAGCTAAACCAGATGATTGTTACAATGGTGTCATTCTATGCTCGCCCACCCGCCTTGTAAACAACATTTTGCGCGACCGGAAATGTGCGGCGCAAAAGCTTGTCACGCGCAGCGTTTGTCTGTAGTCTACAAACGGTTCGCTCATCCCCTACAATCTGACGTTAAGGACGAAGGAGGTCATGCAAGATGCCTGAAGTCGGCGACATGGCTCCGGACTTCGAGTTGAAGAGCCACTTGGAGAAAGACAAACGGGTGCGCCTCTCGGACTTTCGGGGCCGACAGAATGTGGTGCTGGCGTTTTATCCGCTGGCGTGGACGCCCGTCTGAACCGCGCAGATGCCCGCGTACGAGGCCGACCTCGAACGCTTCAAGGGCTACGATGCTCAGGTTCTGGGCATATCAGTTGACAGCGTCCCCTGCAACGCCGCTTGGGCCAAATCGCTGGGCGGTCTCTCTTACGACCTACTCAGCGACTTCCATCCCAAGGGCGAGGTGGCCAAAGCTTACGGCGCTTACCGCGAGGCCGACGGCATCTCCGAGCGCGCCCTGTTCATCGTGGACAAGGACGGCCGGCTTGCCTACATAGACATCCACAATATCGCGGATCAACCGGACAACGAAGACCTTTTCGAAGTCCTGCGCAAGCTGTGAAAGGCAGATGTCAGATGCTGGATGTTAGATGTCAGTGAAAAGCGGCTACTAACATCCAGCATCTGACATCTGACATCTGCTCTTATGACGCTGGCTAGAAAATGCGTCCCGTTTACGCCGTTCGACGGTGAGTTGGCGCGCAGCCACATCGCCCTCGTGACGGCGGCAGGCGTGCATCTGCGCGACCAGGAGCCGTTCAACATCGCGGACGAGTTGGGCGATCTCACTTATCGAGTCATCCCGCCCGACGTGGATGCGGGCGCGTTGATGGTCACGCATCATCACTACGATCACGCGGACGCAGACCAAGACATCAACGTCGTCTTCCCCATCGACGCGCTACGCGAGCTTGTCGCCGAAGGTTTCGTCGGCGGCATCGCGCGCAAGCACGTCGGCTACATGGGCTACACGATGCAACTCAAGGCGATGTACGAGGGCACGGCCCCACAGATCGCCAATGAGATCGACAGAGGCGGGCGGGCCGATGCTGTAATTCTGACCGGCGGTTGACCGAGCGTCTGTCACCGCACGGTCGTCGCGGTGCAACGTGAAATTGAGATGCGCGGCATTCCGACCGTGCTCATTAGCGTCAGCCCCGAAGTCTCGGCGCAGATGCGCCCGCCGCGCACGCTCTACCCGCAAGGGTTCAAGATCGGCAACAGTCTGGGTCGCCCTGGCCTGCGCGCGCTCCAGAAGCAAGTGCTGCGCGATGCGCTCAGCCTGCTCTTAGAGAACACGCGCCCCGGCGCTGTCATCACGCGCGCGTACCCCGCCTACGGCGAGCAATACGAGCCGCCGCGTGTGCGGAATTAACAGCAGTCAATCGTGCCTCGTAAATCGTGCATCGGGCGAAGCCGTTTTGCCCGATGCACGATTTACGATTTACTATTTACGCAGCATGATAAGAACCATCGGGTTGATCACTGGCGGCGGCGACGCGCCGGGGTTGAATGCCGTCATCCGCGCGGTAGTGAAGACCGCCGCCGCCGAGTATAACCTGCGCGTCGTCGGGGTCGAGGACGGCTTCGAGGGCCTCCTCGGCGCGACGCACACGCGCCCGCTCGCGCCTGCGGACGTGCGCGGCCTGCTGCCGCGCGGCGGTACGATTCTCGGCACGCGCAATCGTGGACACTTTGTGCTCCGCGACGACGCAGGCTCGCACACGCCGGAGGAGACCTACGCGGAAGCGATTGCGAACCTGCAACGACTCGGCATCGATGCGCTCGTCGTGGTCGGCGGCGAAGGCTCGCTCGGCAGCGCGGTCGAATTCGACAAGCGCGGCGTGCCCGTCGTCGGCGTGCCCAAGACGATTGACAACGATCTCGGTTGCACCGAGTTGACCTTCGGCTTTATCACCGCGCTCGACATCGCCACTGAGGCGCTCGACCGCCTGCACACCACCGCCGCCTCGCACGACCGCGTGATGGTGCTCGAAGTGATGGGCCGGCACACAGGCTGGATCGCGCTGCATTCGGGCCTCGCGGGCGGCGCGGACGTGATCCTGATTCCGGAGATTCCCTTCACGCTCGCGTCCATCGCGCGCAAGGTTCACGAGCGCGACGCGTGCGACTCGCAGTTCAGCATCGTCGTCGCGGCCGAAGGCGCGAAGCTGGCGGGCGGCGTCGAGGTTTACCAAGACCCCGGTGACAGCGAGCATGCGCCGCGCCTCGGCGGCATCGGCAACTACGTCGCGGCAGAGATTGAAAAGCTGACCGGCAAAGAGACGCGCTGCGTCGTGCTCGGTCATCTCCAACGCGGCGGCACGCCGAACGCGTTTGACCGCATGCTTGCGACCAACTACGGCTCGTGCGCCGTGCGCGCGCTCATGCGCGGCGAACACGGCAAGATGGTTGCCCTACATGCGGCGGACATCATCACCGTGCCGCTCGCTATCGCCTGCGCGAATCTCAAGACCGTGCCGGCGAACAGCCAACTCGTCCGCACCGCCCGCGACGTAGGCATCTCCTTCGGCGCACCCGACGAGGCAAAGTATCACGGGCAAGAGATTTGCTGAAGCGCCCCGTAGTGGCTTATAACTTTTACACTTCAAATGCCGGAGCGAAGACGAAGATGTCACAAGAAGTTAAGGATCGGTTGCGGGCGGAGTTGGATGAGTTGGAGTCTGAGTTGCGCGTCCACCTGCCGCGCGAGATCAAGCGCGCCAAAGAGTTCGGCGACCTGCGCGAGAACGCCGAGTATCACGCGGCGCTCGCCCGCCAACAGTTCGTGCAGGCGCGTGTCCGCGATCTGCGCCAGCGCATCAGCGAGATCGCCTCGATTGATCCGTCCAAAGTCCCGCACGGCAAGGCCGCCTATGGCTCGACCCTCGTGCTCTATGACAATGAACGCGACGAGGAAGTGACCTATCGCCTCGTCACGCCCGAAGAGAGCGACCCCGCCAAAGGTCTCATCTCCACCACCTCGCCCATCGGGCGCAGCTTGATGGGGCGCGAAGAGGGCGACGAGATCAAAGTCGTCACACCGGGCGGCGCGCGCAAGTTCGAGATTCGCCGGCTCACAACCCTGCACGACGAAGCTAAACAGAGCTGACAAGACCGGGCAGATGTGGGTTGCATCCTGCGCCTGCTATCGTTCGGCCATTGGCTCGCTTAGACTTCTCGTTACATTACTTTCACCTTGCTTTTCTCGCCGCGCGTCCCTATCATGCTCTGTCGATGTGGGGGCTTGCACAGTCGTGCCGGCCCGTCGGTTTTGTACCTGAAGAGAGGCAAATAGAAGTTGTTTGGGGCGAGCATCGGGCGCGGCGCGCAGCGCATTATTAACGCGATGGTGCGCTGGCTGGCGCACGGCGGGATCAACCCGAATGCGCTCACGGTCATCGGCGTTGCGGTCAACGTCCTGTCGGGCCTCCTGTTCGGTCTCGGCCACTTCTTCTGGGCCGGCGTCGTGCTCATCGTTGCCAATCTATTCGACATGCTCGACGGACAGGTGGCGCGTCTGTCGGGTCGCGTCACGCGCTTTGGTGGGTTTCTCGATTCGTCGCTCGACCGGCTCTCCGACATGGTCGTCTTCGTCGGCTTGATGGTCTTCTACGCGCGCGAGACGGAATATCATTCGACCTTGAACGTCTTTCTCGCGGGCGCGGCCATGATGGGGTCGGTCATGGTCTCTTACGCGAGCGCGCGCGCTGAGAGTTTGATCCCGAAGTGCGATGTTGGTTTCCTGCGCCGGCCCGAGCGCGTCGTGCTCTTAATCATCGGCGGGCTTTCGACGCATCCCGGCTCGCAGAATTTTTTCGCCAACCGGATGCCCGCCGTGCTCTGGATTCTCGCGGTTGGCTCATACTGGACGTTCGCGCACCGCATGTATCACACGTGGCGCGAAGTCTGGCGCGCTGACGCGGCGACAATTACGGCGGCGCAGGCAGCTAAAACCGAGCGTGCGACTGACATAAATAAAGGCGCGGCGCAGGTTGAAGCGGCGGGCGATGCCGTCGCCCTGAAGTAAGTTTTACGCGGCCGGATAAAGTTATTGAAACGC
This sequence comes from Pyrinomonadaceae bacterium, assembly GCA_045807745.1. Lineage (GTDB taxonomy): Bacteria > Acidobacteriota > Blastocatellia > Pyrinomonadales > Pyrinomonadaceae > QHXQ01. The sequence goes on along the minus strand of JBJMGT010000035.1, from coordinate 232,006 downwards.
GCGTTCGTGGCGCGTCGTTATTTAAGCGAGCGAGGTATCTCCCTTTGATTATCTGCCCTTGTTGTGGCGCAAAATTGGCCGGCGCTCAGACGTTGGTGGCTTGCAGCGCGTGTGGCGCGCACGCGGTCGGCCCGCCTTTAGCACGCCCTGAACACGAACTGCCGGTTTACGGGCGCGCGCTCGCGGTCGGCGCGGCGGGTGGACTACTCATCTTGGTCTTCCTCGTCGGCACAATCGCGGCGCTCATCGAGCGCCAACCATTCTCGCTCGCGTTCTGGAACGTTGTCGCCTCGGCCGAGACGGCCGCGTGGCGCTTGAAACTGTTTGCGCTGCCACTGGCTCTGCTCGCGCTGTGGCCAAGTTGGCGCATCATGCTGACCTTGCGGCGTGAGCCGGCTCGCTTTGCGGGTCTGCGCTTGGCGCGCACGGGCTTAGCCATGTCCGCGTTTGTCGTGCTCGCCATCGCCGTGCTGATCGGCGTGACCGTACCTGAGCGCCTGCGCCAGCGCGCGCTCGCCAAACAGGCCGCGCAAGAGGCTGTCGCTTACGAAGTCAGTTCCGTCCTCCTGCAATATCAAACACTGCACGGCACATACCCGATGGGCGCAGACGATCTCAGCGCGCAACTGCCGCCGAGTGAATCGGTCACGCGCGTCGTAGCGCTGCTCAAGGCCGGCGCAGCCTACGAGCCTGTCTCCGACATCGCGGCACTGCCCGCGCCGGGGGCGAAGGCGCGCCCGCGCCGCGTCGCTGCCGTGCGCGTGCGTAATGCTTCGTTGCGCACGGGTGCTGACGATACGCCGCCCGAAGGGTTGTCGTTTACCAGCTACAAGCTCGTGCTGCCCGGCCCTGACAAGAAGCTCGGCACGCCCGACGACATCACCCTGCGCGACGGCCGCATCGTTGCCACGTCGCCCACACCATCGGCCCGCGCCGGCCAGAGCACTAGCGGCAGCAACACGCCTTAACGGCTCGGCGAACGCTCATGGGCCTGCTAGGACTTTTCCGGCGCAAGCAAGACAACACGGAGGCCGCGCGCCGCGCGCGCCTCCTGCGCGCCGGCCGCATCGCCGAAGGCACGGTCTTCGACATCGGCACGGACGAGCAAGGCGCGCTCACGCACGTCTTCTACTCCTACGAGATCAACGGCGTCGATTACGAATCATCGCAGACGCTCGACGAAGCCCAAGCCGCCCGCCCCGCCGACTACGCCCCCGGCGTACGCGTCACCATCCGCTTCGATCCACGCCAGCCCGCGAACTCAGTCGTAGTCTGAAAACAGAGGTCAGAGGTTAGAGGCCAGTGATTGACTTCGCTAACTGCTATCACTGCTTTCATCGTGTTGCCAACGACGCGCTGCAACAGTTTGACTTTTCTAACCTCTGACCTCTAACCTCTGACCTCTGCCTTTATGTTTCGCAAAATCCTGATCGCTAATCGCGGCGAGATCGCGGTGCGCATCATTCGTGCGTGTCGCGAGTTGCAGGTCGTGCCGGTCGCGGTCTATTCGGAGGCGGACGCGGCGGCGCTGCACGTGCGTCTGGCCGACGAGGCATATCTGCTGGGGCCTGCGCCATCGGTCGAAAGCTATCTGCGGATTGATCGGATCATTGCAGCAGCCAAGCAGAGCGGCGCGGAGGCGATCCATCCCGGTTACGGTTTTCTCGCCGAGAACGCAGACTTTGCCCGCGCCGTCGCAGCGGCCGGTTTGACGTTTATCGGGCCGTCGCCCGCAGCGATGGAGTTGATGGGGTCGAAGACGAACGCACGACGCGCGGCGCAAGCGGCGGGCGCGCCCGTCGTACCGGGTACGACCGAGGCGCTGCAATCAAGCGCGGATGCGCGTGAGGCGGCCGCGCAGCTTGGTTATCCCGTCATGCTCAAGGCGGCGGCGGGCGGCGGCGGCAAAGGCATGCGCCTCGTCGCGCGTGAAGATGAACTGGCGGCCGCCTTTGAGACCGCGCAGTCGGAAGCGGCGGCCGCCTTTGGCGATTCGTCCGTCTATCTTGAGAAGGCCGTCGAGCGCCCGCGCCACATTGAGATTCAAGTCTTCGCGGACATGCACGGCCACTGCGTCCATCTGGGCGAGCGCGAATGTTCCATTCAACGCCGCCATCAAAAGGTGATCGAAGAGTGCCCGTCGCCAATTGACGAACCGAAGCTGCGCACACAGATGGGCGCGGCGGCCGTCGAGATCGCGCGCGCGGCCGATTACGTCGGCGCAGGCACAGTCGAGTTCCTCGTGTCCGATGTGACGCGCGAATTTTATTTCCTTGAGATGAACACGCGCTTGCAGGTCGAGCATCCGGTGACGGAGTTGGTCACGGGCATCGATCTCGTGCGCGAGCAGATCACGGTCGCTGACGGCGCACCGCTCTCGTTCACGCAGGCTGACGTTGAGTGGCGCGGGCACGCCATCGAGTGCCGCGTCTACGCGGAAGACCCGGCCAACAATTTTCTGCCGTCGCCCGGTCGCATCAGCGATTTACGTCTGCCGCAAGGGCCGGGCGTGCGCGACGATGGCGGCGTCTATGCAGGCGCGGAAGTTTCGATCTATTACGACCCGCTGATCTCTAAGCTCGCCGTCTGGGGGCGCACGCGGGGCGAGGCGCTTGATCGATTGCGCCGCGCGCTCGACGAGTACACGGTCGGCGGCATCAAGACGACGCTGCCCTTCTTCCGCGCCGTCGTGCGCGACGCAGAGTTTATCGCCGGTCGCCTCGACACAGGCTTCATCGCCCGCTTCAACGAGCGCCGCGCCGCCCAACCGGAACAACAAGATCATGATCCGACCGCGCGCGACATGGCGATCATTGCCGCCGCACTCACGCACGCGCAGCAGACACAACAGCCGGTGACCGACGGCACACGACCACAACAACCAATCAGTCAATGGCGCACATCGGGCCGTAGCGCACAGCATCGTGCGCGCGAATTATCTTAATGCCGGGAGCGCGGGCATCTTACCCGCGCTCCCAGCGATACGTAGCTTAAATCCTCAAGATGAAACTGACTGCCGAACTTGATGGCGCACAACATGCGCTCACGTTGGAGCGTACTGGCGCACACGTGGTCGCGCAGGTTGACGACCGGCGCTATGAACTCGACGCCCAAGAGGTCGAGCCGGGCGTGTATCTGTTGCAGACCGGCGGGCGCGTCTACGAATGCCGCATGCGCGCTAAGAGCGGCACGCACGGCACGCACGAAGTACACGTCGGACAGCAGACATTTCAACTAACGCTGATCGATCCGAAGCGGCTGCGCCACGTCGAAGGCGCGGGCATACTCGCCGCCGGGCGCGCGGCGGTCGTCGCGGCGATGCCCGGCAAGGTCGTGCGCGTATTGGTCGAGCAGGGAGTACAAGTAAAGGCGGACGAAGCGCTGCTCATTGTCGAAGCGATGAAGATGCAGAACGAGTTGAAGTCGCCGAAGGCGGGCACAATCATCGAACTGCACGCGGTCGCAGGCGCAACCGTCAACGCGGGCGACGTGCTCGCCGTCATAGAGTAAGGGATGAGGGATGAGGGATGAGGGATGAAATAATTAACGATGACGAAATGTTAAATGATAAATCGCCTGTGGCGACAAGGCCCACACGGCCCAGCTTTGATTCATCCCTCATCCCTCATCCTTCATCCCTTGATTTGCGCGTGCTCTTATGGGATGTGGACGGGACACTGGTGCGTTCGGCGCGGCGTGGTGTGTTTCTCGATTACACGCGGCCGGCTTTGGAGCGCGTCTTCGGCACGGCGGGTCGGCTCGCGGAGTTGTCCGTCTCCGGCATGACGGACTTGCAGATCGCCGCCGAAGCATTGTGCGCTGAGGGCATCACGCACGAGCAGATTCACGCGCGCCGCGCCGAGTTGTGCGCGCACTACTACGCGGAGCTTGAACGCATCACGACGAACGCCGCGCCCTACTTGCCGCTCGCGGGTGCGCACGAGACGTTGACGGCAATCGCGGCGCATCCGCGTTATCGTTCCGCCCTGCTGACCGGCAACGTCGAAGCCGCAGCCTTCTTGAAGTTGCGCCTCGTCGGGCTTGCGGACTTCTTCCAACTCCCCGGCGCTTACGGCGACGACTCGCACGACCGGCGCGAACTCCCTGCGCTCGCCGCCGCGCGTATCAATCAACAACTCGGCGTGCAACTCGCGCCCGCGCAGTTCATCGTCATCGGCGACACACCCAACGACATCGCCTGCGCACGCCATTTCGGCGCGCGCGCCGTCGCCGTCGCCACGGGGCGCACTTATGCGCCACATGAGTTGCGCGCGCACAAACCCGACGCGCTGCTCGACGATCTGACCGACACGGACGCGCTGTTGCGCACGCTGGCCGCGCTCTGAATCTGCGCAGCGCAATCTCTTTGTCATCTCTTTACAAGAAAGTTTCTCAACTTTCACTGCGCCCTGCTCGTCAAACAGATAACTCTCCCGCAATCTTAACGGACTTGAAGGAGCAGAAGGATGAGACGAATCTTGTGGCAGTTGATGGCAATTGTGCTAGTCGGCGGCGCGTTACTCATACCGGCGGCGGCCCAGCAAACTTATCCGGGTAGCATTAATCGACGGGAAGCGCGCCAGCAGCGGCGCATACGGCAAGGCGTGCGCAGCAGCGTGTTGACGCGGCGCGAAGCGCGCCGGATCGAACGACGCGAAGCGCGGATTAGAATTGAGGAAGTGCGGGCGCGCCGTTCCGGCGGCCGCTTCACGCTGCGCGAGCGCCGGCGCATTCAACGCGAGTTGAACCGCAGCAGCCGCGCCGTCTACCGGCAGAAGCACGACCGGCAAGATCGGCACTAAGCACTACGGACATAATTAAACTGAACAGGCGCGCTTAGTGAAAACTCAAGCGCGCCTGTTTTGTTTTCTTGCATGGCCGGTCAGGGTCGGTGAAAGCCACGCGCGATATCGCGCGTGGTGAGGCGCAGGATGGCGGGGCGACCATGCGGGCAGGTGGTCGGCGAAGAGGTCAGCAGCAGCCGATCAATCAGCCAAGACATCTTCTCTGGCGCGAGCGGCATGTTGACTTTGATCGCAGCGTGACAGGCGAGCGAGGCCGCGACGCGCTCGCTTAAAGTAGCGCGTGTGCGCCCGCGTTTCTCGGCGTCCACCGCATCGAGCACTTCCGCCAACAGGTTGCGCGCCTCGCTCGCGGGCAGATCGGCCGGCACGGCCTTGATCGCCACCGTGCGCCCCGACAGACGCATGAGACTGAAGCCGTAAGCTTCCAACTCGGCGGCGACCGTATCGAAGGCCGCGACCTGCGCGGGTGTCAGATCGAACGTTTCGGGCACGAGTAGTTGCTGCGCCTCCGCCGTGCGCCCGGCTTCGAGCGCGCGATACTTGTCGAACAACACGCGTTCGTGCGCGGCGTGCTGATCGATGAGCAGCAGCCCTTCGGCGTCCGTCGCGACGATGTAACTTTCTTCAAGCTGATAGAGCGGGCGGATATTGTGCGCGACCGCTTCGACCGGGACGGCGCGCAAACGGTCGGCAATCGAGTTGAGCGGCGGCAGTGCCGACGCGGGCCGCTCGCCGCGCGTCGCTCCTTCAGCATGGCGCGGGCTGGCCGCCAGCGCGGAAGTTTCACTCGCGCCAGCGTGCTCAGCTTGCTCGCCTTGCGTGGCTTGTGCACGTCCGTTCGATTCATGCTGTCCGTGCGGCGCAGCGCACTCATGTGTGAAGGCGAAATCTTCCCGCGGCGGGGCGAAGCCGAATTCGATGGCCTCCTGTTGTGGCGGTGCGGGCGGGAGCGTATCCGGTCGGGACTGTCCCTCAACTCTATTGTCAACTGCAAGACCTGCGAGTTCATCCGTTGCGCGCGCACTTGTAGTTGTGCTGCTTATTGCGTGCGCGAAATCAGCGGGCGCTGCCCTATCATCCAGCTGCACGTCCTGCACTTCATCAGTCACACCGCGACGCACGTAGCCGGCGGCGGCGAGTGCGGCGCGCACGCTCTCGCGCACGATGTCGGCGACGGCCGCCGCGCGACGAAAACGCACTTCGGTCTTCGCCGGGTGGACGTTTACATCCACCTCTTCGAGCGGCACGTCGAGGAACAGGAGCGCCGCCGGGTAGACGCCGTGCGGCAGCACCGTGCGAAAACCTTCCGTGAGCGCGCGGCTGATCAGACGGTCGCGCACGAAGCGCCCGTTGACGAATAGATACTGTGCGTCGCGCGTCGTGCGCCGTTCGCGCGGCGCGGAGACGTAGCCGCGCGCGCGCGCAACGCTCATCAGACCGCCTTCAACCGCGAGCAGACCGTCCAGAAACTCCGCGCCGAAGATTTGATAGGCGCGTTCGCGCAGGTCTGCGGCGCGGTCAGCGCGCAGAGTCTCGCGCCCGTTGTTCGTTAGGACGAATGCGATCTCCGGATGCGCGAGCGCGTAGTGCGTGACGAGGTTGGTCAGATGATAACTCTCGGTCGCCTCGGAGCGCAGGAACTTGCGGCGCGCCGGGACGTTGAAGAAGAGATCGCGCACCGTGATCGTCGTGCCGCGCGGGCGCGCGCAGGATTGCACGTCGCGCATGCGCCCGCCATCCATCAAGACGCGCGTGCCTTCAACCTCGTCTGCGATCTGCGTGACCAGTTCGACACGCGCGACCGACGCGATGGAGGCGAGCGCCTCGCCGCGAAAGCCGAGCGTGCGGATGGCGGAGAGGTCTTCCGCGCGGGCGATCTTCGAGGTCGCATGCCGCTCGAAGGCTAAGAGCGCATCGTCGCGCGTCATCCCGCTGCCGTCGTCCACGACGCGCAGGAGTCTGCGCCCGCCCCCCTCCACATCAACTTCAAGCCGCCGCGCGCCCGCGTCGATTGAGTTCTCCACCAACTCCTTCGCCACCGAAGCGGGGCGCTCCACCACCTCGCCCGCGGCGATCTGATTAACCAGATGATCTGAGAGGACGCGAATCTTGGACATAAAAAAGTAGTCAGTAGTCAGTAGCCAGTAGGTCAGTGCGTCTTTCTACTGACTACTTCATAAATAAACAATCTGATGATCGACCGAGCTGAGATCGATGGCGTCGAAGATCCAATCGATGCAGTAGCGCCCGTGGCGGGCGAGCAAACTGGTGATGTTGAGGTGGCGCTCCTGTAAGGTCTTGCCGGGGTGGAGCGCTGTGTCGGCGCGTTCCAACTGACGATGAGCGGCGCGGTCGCGGGCCAGTTGCGCGCGGTGAAAGCGTGTGCGGAGGCCCGCGAGTTGGTGCTCGATCCGCTGGCTGCCTTTTGTGAGCGCGTCGGCGAGCGTCGGCTCGAAGCGTTGCAACTCCGTGCGTAATTCGGCGAGGGCTTGATTGATCGTCGCTTCCGTCTGATCGAAGGCGCGCGCTTGCTCTGCGCCCAAGTGCTCTTCGACGACGCGCGCTTCGACGTGGTCGAGACCGGCGAAGAAGTCAGTCAACTCAAGCCCGTAACGCGCGAGCGTGCGCGCGGTGCGGCGCTCGACAAGGGTGAAGCTGGCCCGGTGCAGGATGGGCGTCGCGGGGCGTGCGAGCACGCGATAGGCTTCCGCCGTCTGCGCGAAGTAAGCCACTTCGGCCGCGCCACCGTAGTAAGCGACGGTCGGCAACAGATAGTCCTGCACGACGGCGCGCAAAGTCACATTCGGACTGAAAGACTCAGGCGCACGCGCGGCCCACGCGGCGAGTTCTTCGCTTGTATATTCGGTGTCATCAGTCGCGCCCTTCGCGCGATAGCGGCCCGGCGCGGTGCGCGTGAGCGCGTGGCGCGCGCCGTCTATGTGCAGGAAGAGCGGGAACGCATCGGCCGTCGCGTGCACCTGCGCGTGATAGCCCGCCTGTTCGAGTTCGCGGCTGCGCGCTTCGATGGCGGCGGCGATGTCGGGCGCACGGCGCGCGGCTGCCGAATAGAGCGGCGCGGCGAGTTGCTTCAGCCGCGCGTCGAGCGGATCGAGCAGGATGAGGCCGAAGCGGCCACAGAGCGCGGTCATCATGCGCGCGAAGGCCGCGCCGTAGGTGCGACCCGGCGCGTAAGCGTCGCGCACGAGCGCCGCCAGATCGGCCGAGAACTCGCTCGCGGGCAACACGTCGAGCAGACGTTGGACGGTCTCGTTAATCTGCTCGTCGAGCATGACGCGGCCGACGGGCGTGCCTTCCGCGTGCAGCTTATCGGGCAGACCAACGCCGGCCAGACGACCATCGCAGGCGATCACTTCGGCGGTCTGCACTTCGGGCCAGTCGTGATCCTCAGTAGCGAGCCAGAAGACGGGCACGGCCGGTGTGCCGCGCTGTGTCAGACAGCCGGCGAGTTTGACGGCCGAGAGCGCCTTGTAGATCGTGTAGAGCGGCCCCGTAAACAGCCCGACCTGTTGCCCGGAGACGACTGCGACGCAGTCCGCTTGCCGCAGCCGCTCGATGTGCTGCAGCGTCTGTGCACCCGCGCCCCAGCCCGCGTTGAGCGCGTGCAGTGCGGCGCAGAGGGCGGCGCGATCCGTCTGGTGCGCCGCTAGAACTTCGGGCGCACGGGCTGCAAGTTCGTGATGAAAGCGGACGGCGTTGGGATAGAAACGACGGAGCGCGACGGGGTCGCGTAGATAGTCTAGAAAGAGTTTCGTCTGCTGCGGGATGCGCGCGAAGGGCAAAGGCTCAAGGCGCAAGCCCGCTTCTTCGGGAGTGCTGTAACAGGCGGCTTCGGGGGTGCTCACACGTTTGCTCCTGCGCTGCGACCATCGGGTGCGACCGATGATGCGGTCACGTCTGCATAACGTAGAGCATCGCATAGGAGTTGCGCAATCTCGCGCCGCGCTTCTGCGGTCGGCATGTGCAGCGGCGCGCGCACCACGCCGCCCGCGTAACCGGCCAAATCGAGCGCGTGCTTTAACCCGCCGATGCCGTAACGCGCGGTGACGGCGCGCGCAAGCGGGGTGAAAGTGCGCTGCAAGGCGAGCGCACGCGTGTGTGCACCGTTTGTCGTGGCGCGGAAAATTTCGACCGCTAGTTGCGGCGCAACGCAGGCGGCGGCGAGGATCGCGCCGGTCGCGCCCGCCGTCAAAGCCGCGTAGAGCAGTGGGCCGCTACCAGTCAGCACGGCGAAACCTGCGGGCACGAGCCGCAGCGTCTCGGCGAAGTTGACGATGTCGCTGGCGCTGTCTTTGATACCGACGATGTTCTCGTGCGCGGCGAGTTGCGCGATTGTCTCCGGAGCGATAGCAATGCCCGTCAACTCTGGCATGCTGTAGAGGATGACAGGCACAGGCGCGGCGTCGGCGACCGCCGTGTAGAATTCTATGAGCGAGTTTTGCGCGCGCGCCGCACGATAAAAGTGCGGCGTGATGACGAGCACTGCGTCCGCGCCCGCGTCGGCAGCGCGGCACACTTCGCCCACCGAATGGCGCACACTCTGTTGGCCCGCGCCAGCGATTAATAGCTGCGTCTCCGCGACGGCCGCACGTGCCGTCTCAAGCACAGACAGATACTCACGCTCGTCCAGATGCACGCGCTCACCGGTCGAGCCGAGCGCCACGTAGCCCGTCACGCCCGTCTCATGCCAACGCGCGATGTTGGTGCGTAATGCGTCCGCGTCGAACTCTGCCGCGGCGGTAAAAGGCGTGGGGAACGGGAGCAGAACGCCGCGCAGCTTATCGAGCAGAGGGCTGGCGGCGTTTGCGACTGGCGTTTGGCCGATGGCGCGTGATGACTTCAAGCTACGCCATTATAGCGAGCGCCCCGCAGACGGCGCAACGCACCCTTCGGGCCGGCGCAGACGTGCGGGCCGGCTTTAGTCATAGCCAAACCGGCCCGCGCCGAGATGTTCATTCCTTTGGTGCTTCACCGGACTCAGGCAGCTTCGGCGCTTCGGTGTCGGCCGCTGGCTGCTTCTTCTCGACCTCAGGTGGCGGCTCGTCTTTCGACGGTTGCTTGCCGCTCTTCTCGGTCGGCTTGACGGTCGAGCGCACAACGATGAATTTGTTTAGCACGTCGAACCAGAACGGCGCGCCCAGCGAGACGGCGAGGGCCGTCAGGAGCCAACCGAAAAAGTGCAGGCGCATCTGCGCGCCCCATCTGCCCATGTCGCCTCCCGGCCAAGGCGGCGCGCAATATACGGCCGCCGGCCCAGCCGCTTGCGCGTTGGGTTGCGGGCACGGCGGCGCGTTCTGCTCGAAGTTCCAACCGATGGGCAGGTTGATGCTATTGAGCGACTTCATAATAGTGTCGATCTTGTCCTTAGTCTCCTGCACCTCCTGTTTGAGCGGCCTGTCATCTGCGGACGACGCACTGCTGCTGCTCGATGCTAGCGGCGTACCGGTGGCGGTGTTCGCCGGTGTGGCGGCGGGGGTGACAGCCGGCGTAGGGGCGGGCGTGGGCGACGGCGCTTGTTTGGCCAGTTCGGGCGCGGCCGCGACGAGCGCGTTGCGCGCGGCCGGGTCGCGCGTGAGGCTGTTGATGAGCGCTACTGTATCGACGTTCGCGACCAGTGTGATGATGATCCCCAAGCTTAATGTGATCCATTGCGTCTGCTGCTTGTACCAGCCAGAGACCTGATCCATCGAGCTATTGAACCATGTCTCGATGCTCTCGCGGGCCTTGCCGAGATCGCCTTGCGCTTCGTCAATCAAAATCAGCAACGCGCGCTTAACATTAAGGTTAGACACGCGAGCGGCCCAGGTGCGTAACTGTAGCAGTCGATCTTTGTCGCCCGGCTGACCATCCTCCTTCGTGGTCACCAAGTCCATCAAGGCCAAAGCGAACGTCCGTGAGGGGAGATACGATGGTTTGCTGCTGCCGCGATGGAGCGCTTGAATAAACGGGTGTTCATACAACTCCTTGGCCAACCCTATGCCTTGCTGGTCGCCGAGCAAGTCGCGGACACCGCGCCAAAGGTTACGCGAGCGCCGACGCAGGACGGAGGCGATCAGTTCATTCAATGCGGTACAAATCAGGCTGAGTTGCAAATACACCACGATCAATCCGATAGCCACATCGAGAATGCCCAGATTGAACATTATCTTCTTACCTCCACGCGCCGGCCTGAAATGGTCAACGCTCTGTGTGTATGCGGGTGACAGTAAGACTTGTGAGACCTAACGTGTAACGGAAAGCCAATCGCCTGCTCGATCGCTGCGTGAAGAAGTCAGCGGCGCACGCCAGCAAACTTAAGACAGCTAAGAGACGCGCACACGATAAAGAAGGCAATGCGCTGTGTCAATCATTTTCTCGTGGCGGCTCATTTTTCATCCAGCGGCGCACTGCTGATTATCCCGTCATTATGTAATGTTTAAATTTCTCCTTTCATTTCAAGCGCCGTCGCGGCCAGCGCTGCGGTGCTCGTGCGTTAGTCATTTGCGGCAAGCTGCGCACGCGTGCGAGGATAAGGCCGAAGATGCGAGCAACTATCGAGGCACAATTTGACTTGCTGATTATCGGCGCGGGGCCGGCCGGGCTGTCGGCTGCGGATGCGGCCGCGCGTGCGGGGCTGCATTATCTCGTCGTCGAGAAGGGGCTGATCGCGGATACGATCTATCGCTATCCGGTCGGGCGGACGGTCTTCTCGACGCCGAACGAGTTGGAGTTGCGCCCCGATTCCTTACGCCCGTGCCGCGAGAAGCCGACGCGCGAGGAGCTACTGTCGCATTACGTGCGCTTCGCGCTGGACGAACGCCTGCGCATCCACACGGAAGAAGCCGTGACGCGTATCGCGCGCACCGAGCCGGAAGGCTTCGTCGTGCGCACGACGCGGGGCGAATACCACGCGGCGCGCATCCTTGTGGCGTTTGGGGCCATGGCCTACCCGCGCCGCTTGGGCGTGCCCGGTGAAGCTTTGCCTAAGGTGCAGCACCGCTTCGTTGAGCCATACCCTTACGTGCAGAAGGAGGTGCTCGTCATCGGCGGCGGCAACTCCGCGGCCGAAGCCGCGCTCTTTCTGGCGGACGAAGGCGCGCACACAACGCTCGCGATCTGGCGTTCGGACTGGGAGAATCGCGACCCCAAACTGAACGCGATCAAACATTGGGTGCGCGGGCCGCTTGAAGCGCATATTGCGGCGGGCGGGCTGCGCCTCGTGTTCTTCACTGAAGTTGAAGAGATCAAAGCGGATTCCGTGCGGCTCAAACAAGAGGCCGGCCCAACCGTCGAGCTACCCAACCACGCCGTCTTCATCCTCATCGGCGCAGACGCCGACTACACACTGCTGCGCGCGGTCGGCGTCGAGATCGTCCCCGCCGGCCTAACCCAGGTGCCCGTCTACGACCCCGACACCTTCGAGACCAACGTCCCCGGTCTCTACGTCGCCGGCCACTTCACCCACGCCCGCCACATCAAACAAGCCATCGAAGTCCCCCGCCGCATCGTCCCGCTCATCGCGCAGGGGCTGCGCGCTCACGCCTGAGATCAGGGAGGAGTGTTGAGGACTGGAAGAAGGATGAGACGTGGCAGCCCCGCATTAGTGCGGTTTGATTGCCTCCCGGTAAATGGCCACGGTTGCCGGCTTGTCCGCCAAGAAAACTTCAAACTTGCTCACTAAGGCGTGCCCTTGCGCCATCTGTTGTTCATCAATCTGCTGCTGTTGCTGCGCCGTCGCGTTGGTCACGTCGAAGGCGAAGAGCTTCTTTTTGTTGTATGGCTTGTCAGGGGGGACAGGCTCGTAAGTCGCTCTGATTCCCTTTTTACCTGTACTATCCTGACCTCGTTCGAGTTTCGTCAGCGGCCCACGGAATACATCCTCGTCGCCCCCGCAGGTGAGGCACAACTGATCTACCGTACCGTTGGCCGGGTAATCTATAATCTCCGATGCCATTGGGATTTTCCTTTCCTGAGGTTGAGCAGTGCCCGCTAAACCTGTCTAGTTGGCACGCGCTGATACAAACTGGTTAAGAGTAATCGAACGTCGGGCGGCGCGGCTACGCGCCGCCTCCAGGGCAGCAGCCTATGTGTGGCCCCTACTGCACGGCTAGGGCCTTGTTGAGCGCCTTCTGAATCTTATCCATCAACTCCGCATCAGAGTTCCTCCGGGCTGCAATGATCTTCTGCTGAAGCAAGTTGAACATCTCGGTTGGAGTTATCGCCTTGGCTATTTCGTCAGCAGTATAGAGGTCGGTCAGGACTACCTTAATCTGTTTCTCACCCTTCGCCCGGGTCGCCGGGTCAGTACTGAAGAGGTTCTCGCGCACCTTCTCCCGGGCATCGCTGATGCTCGCAATCTTCGCCACCTCCGCCTCGTTCAGGAAGGGCGTGATTTTGAGATCAGCCGCCGCCTCGCGGGCATTCTTCGCGTCTGCGCCGGTGTCTTGGGTGAGTTCCAGCAGCGCGCTGTTAATCGACCCGGCGTTAATATAGTCCATCAAGTCGTCTAGCCCCGACGCTAGGGAATATTGGGAGACATCTAGTGCCACTCCCTGAGCAACCCGCTGGCGCACCCTCGCCCGCGCGGCGCGCATCTTCAGGACGATGACCTGTGTCGTCTGCTCGCGGAAGAGATTCAGGTCGATTGATCGCCGTCCCCCCTTAAACGCGGTCGCGGAGATGGCGAGGATGTTCTTCACCCTTTCTCCGTTGGTGATCCCGGTGGCCGCCGAGAGGCCCAGTTCGGTGACATCCATCAGCACATTAGACGAGGCGCGCTTGACGAACAGATCATTCTCGAAATCGTTGTAGTTAGCATCTACCAGTTGCAGAGACTCATAGAGCAACTCGTTGCGAAAGAGTTTGGCCTTGGTTAAATCGACAGTACAACCAGCAGCAGTGATGAGGCCAATCGAACAATCATACTTGTCGGCCAGGTCTCCTAACTGCTTGGCCCGGTGGTCGATGACCTTATCTCTGACCGCCGAAGGTATAGAACTCCTCGTAGGCGGAGGACCTATCGGACAGGCTGTGAGGAAGCTAACAGCCGACATGAGTGCAAGACATTTAATTAATTTCATGGTGAACATGTCCTATGGTCTGAGGATTCGCAGAGCGTTCAGATGACGTTGGCAGATAGACGGCCCAAATGAGAGGCCACGGACACCCTAGGAGGCTTTGCTTATACGCTAATGCCAGTTTACTTGCAAGAACAATCTTAGCAAGAGGGAGATTTTTAGGTTAGGCGCGAGACCGTATCCGTTCCAAAGCTTAAGCTGCGTTAACTGCTTGCTTCACTCTGCGCGCGCTCTCGGCGGGCGACGCCGGTTTTGTAGGCGGCGTCTTCGACGGCGCGGGCGACGGCTTCGGCGACGCGTTTGTCGAAGACGGAGGGGATGATGTATTCGGGGTGGAGTTCGTCGTCGGTGATGAGGGTGGCGATGGCGTTGGCGGCGGCAAGTTTCATCTCTTCGTTGATGCGCGCGGCGCGACACTGAAGCGCGCCTTTGAAGATGCCGGGGAAGCAGAGCACGTTGTTGATCTGATTCGGATAGTCCGAACGCCCCGTGGCCATGACGGCGACGTAAGGTGCAGCCTCTTCGGGCATGATCTCTGGCGTCGGGTTGGCCATGGCGAAGATGATGGGCTGCGGGTTCATGCGCTGCAAATCATCTGCGTTGATGACGCCGGGCGCGCTCAAGCCGAAGAAGACATCCGCGCCGCGCAGTACGTCGTGCACCGTGCCCTGCTCGTTGTGCGGATTTGTATGCTGCGCGTACCAGTCCTTGATCCAGTTCATGTGCTCGCGCCGCCCGCGATAGAGCGCGCCCGTCTGGTCGCAGCCGACGATGTTAGTCACGCCCGCGCTCATCACGATCTTCGTGCACGCGACGCCCGCCGCGCCCACGCCGTTCACGACCACCTTTATATCCTCCATCCGCTTGCCGACGATCTTCAACGCGTTGATGAGCGCGGCCAGCACAACGACGGCCGTGCCGTGCTGGTCGTCGTGAAAGACGGGGATGTCTAGTTCTTCCTTCAGCCGATCTTCGATCTCGAAACAGCGCGGCGCGGAGATGTCTTCGAGATTGATGCCGCCAAAGGCGGTCGCAATGTTTTTGATCGTGTGCACGATCTCATCCGGGTCTTTCGTCGAGAGACAGATGGGAAAAGCGTCCACGCCCGCGAACTCTTTGAAGAGCATCGCCTTGCCTTCCATCACGGGCATGGCGGCGGCCGGGCCTATGTCGCCTAAGCCAAGCACGGCCGTTCCGTCCGTGACGACAGCGACCATATTGCGCTTAATGGTGAGCGTGTAAGCTTTTTCCGGGTCGCGATGAATCGCTTCGCAGACGCGCGCGACGCCGGGCGTGTAGGCCATCGAGAGATCGGCGCGCGTCTTCAGAGGCATCTTCGACGTGACTTCGATCTTGCCGCCGAGGTGCATGAGAAAGGTGCGGTCGGAGACGTTGACGACTTCGACGCCGTCCACGTCGCGCACCGCTTCGACGATCTCTTCGACGTGTTCGATTGAGCCGGCCGTGAACGTGATGTCACGCGTCATCGTGCCGCGCGCGACGCTGACGATGTCGATGGCGCCGATGTCGCCGCCGGCGCGCCCGATGGCGGTGGTCAACTCGCCAAGCGTGCCCGGACGGTTCGCCAGTTTCACGCGCAGCGTCGAGGTGTAACTGGCGCTCGGTATCTGCTGCATCGCGACCCTTCAATCATCCTTTCAGGTGTGCATTGTGGGGGAACTTCGTCTGCGCCTCACTCTAACGCCAAGCCGCGCGCACGCGCAAGCAGACCTGCTCGGACGCAAGCGTTAACGTCGCGGCTACTGCCTGAGCACGGCCTCGATCTCTTTAATGACAGCGACAGGGACGCCCTTCTGTCTGGCTAGACGGAGCGCGTGTGCGCCGAGCAGCGCGTAGATGCGTAGCGCCACTGGGTCGGCGGCGAGCGCGGCGAGATTACGGCGCACGGTCTGCGCGTCGCCGCGTGCGAAGGGCCCCGTGAGCGCCTGCGCGGGCGTGCGCGCCGTGCGTAGATTATTGAGCGTGCTATGCGTGAGTGGTAACAGCGCGCGGCGCGCGGCCGTCGGCGCGACGCCACAACGCGCGAGTAGCTCCGCGGCGAGATCGAAGAGCGCGACCGTGTGCCCCGATGCGAGCACGGCCGCCGCGTGATAGAGCGCCTTGTCCTCTGCTTTGATCGAGAAGCTATGCCCCGCAAGCGCGCGCACCATGCGGCGTGCGGCGCGGACGGCCGCCCTGTCGCCTTCGACGCAGTAAAAAGCGCCGCGCAGATCGGCCGCGCCCGCCCGCGCATCGCTGATGGAGACGAGCGGGTGCAGTGAGCCGACGGCGAGACCGGCGGCGCGCAAGGCGGCGAGCGCGTCTGAGTTAAGTGCCCCGCTTGTGTGCAGCGCGACGGGCGCGAGTTGGCGCGTGTCAGCTAAAGCGGCGAGTCGGGCGGCGGTCGCTGCGATCTGATCGTCGGGCGTCGAAATGATCAGCAGGTCTGTCTTAGGTAACTCAGACAACTCTGCGGCGGCGAAGGCGAGCGGGTGTGGCGCTGAGAAGAACTTAGCAGCGCGGCGCGCGTGCTGTTTGCGGCGCGTGACGACGGCGCGGACGCGATAGCCCCGCGCGGCAAGCGCGAGCGCGAGCGCCGTGCCGAGTCGGCCCGCGCCGACGACCGCCAACGTTAACTGCTTCGCTTTTTTCTTACTCGTCCTCTGCCCTTCACGCGCCATCGCTGCCCATCTTAGCAGCAACCTCGACGAGGGCGGGACTATGCGGTAGGTCTGCAAGCCAAACGGCCATGCGCGCGTGCAACTCTGCGCGCGTCACCGCGCCGTGATTGAGGTCGGGCGCAGGGATGTGCAGCGGTTCGGGCGGCGGACTGATCTCGAAGGCGCGCGCAATGAGGCGCACGTCTGCGCGCGCCAACAGCGCCGGCGTTTCGCCGCGCGCGAAGGCGGCGGCGAGTTGACCGGCGCGCGCGCCGGTGGCGGAAGATTTTTCGTGCGCGAGCAGATTGAGCGCGCGCGCGAAGTGTGGATGAAAGAGCGCGAGCGTGCGCCGTGCGGCCGCGCGCCCACGGCTGATGATCTCTGTGAGCCGGGCGGCGGCGTTGAGCAGGCACGCGGCCCGCGTCAGCCGAAACGCACAAGCGCAGGTCGGCTGCGTGGCGAGCAGCGCACGCACATCCAACTCGCAATGCGCACGGCGCAATTCCGCGATCAGTGTGTCCGCTTCCTGCCGGTGCTGTCGGTTGACGAAGGGCAGTTGCGCCAGCGCCTCGAACTCGCGCCACGCATCACTGCGCAGCGCCTCGTCGATAGCGGCTCGTTCATTGCGCGCGCCGACCGCGTGCTCATGCAAATCCGCATAGTGCGCTGCGTAGCGCGTGTGAAACTCCTGCCACAGTAAGTCGAAGCGCGCGCATGCGCCGTCGTCAAACAAACTGTGTGCATCGTCGGTCGAGAGTAACAACTCGCGCCGCGCGCATTCAATCTCTTCGACGCCGGTCGGCTCCGCGCCCGCGAGGTATGCGCGCACTTGCTCGCGCTCGGCCAACTCGGCGATGTAAGCGGTTAGGGCTGCACGTGCGGCCGCACTTTCGGCGAACTGTACCGGCGAATTGCCGAACGCGTCCGCCACGCGCTGCAAGCCTTCTTCGAGCGAGATGGTATCGGCGAGCGTAGCGGCGACCGCCTCGGCCGCGACGCCGAACGTGCGCCGCACAAGCTTGACCAACTGCCACACGCGCAGGGTCAACCCGCTGTCGGGTAACTGCTCGCAACGTCCGACCAGCGCGTGCGCGCGCCAGTCCGCGAGCCACGCACCGAGTGCCGCGCGCAAGGACGCGCGTGCGCCCGCCTCCGCGAGCGAGGCGAGCGCGTTATTATTCGTCAGTTGCCGTGCCCACACCGTCAATGCTTCCACGTCGTGCTGCGCGATGACGGCGCAGGCCACGCCTGCCACGTTCGCCCAATCAATCCCGCCGGCCGCCGCGCTGCGCCCCAAGCGCTCGCCCGTCGGCGTGACAAGCTCAAGCCGGCGCTGCGCAATCAGCGCGGCGATGACGAGATGCTGTGCGGCGGCGCTCAGACCGAACGGCGCACGACCAAGCGCATACTGCAACGCGGCAAACGTGACGCCGCTCTTGCCGGCCTGCTCGACGATCGTAAGCGCCGTCTGACACCACGATTGCGCGAGCGCGGTCTCGCCGCATTCGAGCGTATGCGTGCCGTCGTCGCGCGCACGGGCGAGGCCGAGCGGCAGAGCGAACTGTGCGATGAGCGGCTGCGCGTCCGACTCCGGCACTGTGCCGAACATGCATTCGACGAGGCGCGCGCAATCTGATTCATTCAGGCTGGCGGCGAAGTGCGGATGCTGTGGATAGCGTGCGGCCAAGGGTTCGTCGAGCAACGCGGCCAACAGCGCGCTGAGCGTCGGCGCGGATTGCGCGCGCTCGCGCAGAGCGAGTTGTGCACCGGCGCAAGTGAGTACGCCCTCGTCCAGATGTAGCCGCGTCCAGATGTGCTCGGCTTGTGTGCTCAAAGCGGCGTGCGCCGCCAACGCGGGTTCGACGAACGCGCCGAGCGCCGGGTCGGTACGCAAAGCCAACAAGCGGCGCAGCACGACCGCGTCATCGCCGGTCATGCGAGCTGGTTGCCAGACGAGCGAGATCGGCTGTTGCGAGTCGTCCGCGTTAGTCGGCCGCGTTTGCTTATCAACCAATGCGGCGGGTAATCCGTCCGCATCAGGCGCAAGCACGCTTAACCCCCACTCGTAATGTGTTGCTGCCACCGGTGCAGGTGCAACGATAGAACTGGCGGCTGCGTCTACGTGCAGCTTGAACCGGCCGCGCCGGCTCGTGCCGCGCCAGTTGGCGTGCAGGCTGGCGTTGGTCTCTGACTCATCCGCGCTGGCAGGCCAGTCGTTGAAGCGTGCGTGGGCGAAGCTGCGTAGGAGTTTGCCGAGGGTGACCGCATCGTCGGCCGGCAGGCGTTTGACGGCGGCGGCGAGCGCCTCGTCGAACTCGCGCGCCGCGCCGATGCGGAAACGATAGCGCAGCTCATCCTGTTCAGCGCGCGCACTCAAGCCGTCGGCCGGCGCGAGCGCGGCGAGGTGTTGCAGCATCGCGTCGATCCGTTGCACAGCGGCGAGCGGTGCAGACTCGTCGTGAAAGAGCAGTGCCGCGCACAGGTCGCGCGCCGACGCGCCGCGCCCGTCGAGCGAGAGCACGAACAACAGTTTCAGGACAAGGCGCACCTGTAGGCGCTGCATGGCCGGGAATTTAGCGACGCCGTTCGTGCTCAATTCGTCGTAGGTCGCGAAGGCGTCCTGCAAATCTTTGGCGGCGCGCAACTCCGCTTCCGTGCGGTCGAAGACTTCGTCGAGCAGGACGAGCGAGAGCGCGGGCCGGTTGAGCGCCTGCAAGGCCGAGGCGGAGGCGAAGGGCAGGAACGCGAAGGTCGTTGCGTAGAGCCTGACGGACGCGGCCACGTCCGCGACAAGCGGGTGGACGGGATAGAGCGCGGCGAAGCGCGGCTCGCTCCAGTTGAAGTTCGGAATGGTGTGCCGGAGCGTCAGATAGATTTCATGGAGTGCCGTGCGCGCCTGCGCCTGCTTGCGCAGGAGGTAGAGGTCGGCGACGCGATAGAGATGTTCCGGTTCGAGATAGTCGATCTGATAAGTCTGCACGAGCGCGGCGTTGATGCCGTCCGCCCCGGCGATGTCGTCGTCTAAGGCGAGCGCGACGAAGGCGTCTGTGCCTTGCGCGGCCGTGGCGAGTTGGCTGAGGAGCGGGCCGTCGTCGCGCTCGACGCGTTGTTCGCGCCCGTAGGCCGTGTCGATGATGAGGACGAGTGTCGCGCCATGCACGTGCTCGACCGCAGCAGCGATGAGCGCCACAGGGTCGTCCGGCCACTCGGTCGCCGCGCGCCCGAAGGCAGCGATGAAGGCGGCGCGCAGTTCTTCCACGAGCGCGGGCCGCGTGCCGCGCTCAACGCGCACGACCTGCGCGCGCCGGCCCGCCAGACGTTTGGCGCTGACGGCGACGTGCGCGTCCGGCACGCGCGGGCGCAACTCCGGCGCGGCGACGAGCGCACCGAAAGTGGCCAGCAGATGGCTCTTGCCGACGCCGCGCAGGCCCGCGAGCGCGCGGGCCGCGCCGCGCCCGGGCGGCAGGTCGGCGAGGGCGTCGAGCCAGCGCGCGAGCAGGTCTGAAGTGGCGTCGGTAAAGCGATAAGCGGCGACGACGCGCGCCGGGTCGGCGGCAAAGTCCCGCACCTCGTCGAAAGCTTGTGGCTCGACGTAGTCCTTGATCTTATCCTGCGAACGTTTCATGTCGGGCGGATGGAATAAAGGCTGACAGCGGCCGTGAGGCCCGTCACGGCGCGGGGTGGGTGGGGCCACTTCTGAATCTAGCACGCGGGCGCGCTCGGACGCAATGACTATACTTTTAACAACTATACTTTTACGGGCGCGCTGTTATAATGGCGTTGATCGAACGTTTAAGACGACCCTGAGCGCTCGCAAGCCTCCTCCAGACCGACCGGCCCGATAGATTTTTGCACGCGGGCGGCGCAAACGCTAACGCGCCTTGCTGCATCAAAGAGTTACGCGCCCGCAACGCAAGTAGGCCGCTTCCGCGCCCCACGCGCCGGACTTAAACGTTTTGCGGCGGTCGCGCCCTGAGAGACAAAGACGTAAGATTTCGAGCCGCCTGCCCCGACGGACAGGCGTTGAGCGGGTCAAACCGGGAGCCAGGCGACAGAAACTCCTCCGCTCTCCCCGGCGGCAACCAGAGTTCGCAAGCAGTTATCGGAGATTCCAAGATGTTCAGCCAATTTGCACGCAAGCTAACAGCGACGGCGCTCGGCCTGAGCCTGTTCGGCGGCATGGTCGCCGCCGCGCCGCGCCCGGAGCAGCAGACACAGCCCACCACCACCCAGACCGCGTCGGACAAGAACGACAAGAAAGCCTCGAAGGATCAGAAAACGACTGACCAGACGGCCGCGACGACCGCCCCGGCCCCGGCCAACAACGAGCCTAAGCGCCCGCTCTCGGTCAACGAAGACCCGAGCATGATCGGCAAGCGCGATATCAACAAAGGCATCGGCATTTTTACGGGCGGCGGCTCGCTGGAAAAAGAGGTCGCGTTGGGTCGGCAGTTGGCGGCCGAAGTTGATCGCGAGGCCAAGTTCGTGGATGACCCGGTCATCACGGAGTATGTCAACCGCGTTGGGCAGAACATCGTCCTCCATTCGGATTCCAAAGTGCCCTTCACCATCAAGGTCATTGATTCCGACGAAGTCAACGCTTTCGCCTTGCCGGGCGGCTTCTTCTACGTGAACAAAGGTCTGCTCCTTGCCGCCGACAACGAAGCGGAAGTGGCGGGCGTGATGGCGCACGAGATCGCACACGTCGCCGCGCGGCACGCCGTCGAGAACATGCGCAAGGGTCAGTGGATTGAAGGGCTGGCGATGGTCGGCTCGATCTTCACCGGCGGCATCACCGGGATGATCTACCAGAACTTGGCCGGCTTCGGCCTCCTCGCCGTCTTCCTGAAATTCAGTCGCGGCGCAGAGAGCGAGGCGGACAGGCTGGGCGTGCAGTACATGTACGCCGCCGGTTATGACCCAAACGCGATGTCCACGATGTTCGAGAAGCTTGCGTCGCAGAACAAGAAGAAGCCCGGCTTCCTCTCGAAAGCTTTCTCGACCCACCCGCAGTCGGTTGATCGCATGGAGGCGGCGCGGGCGCTCGTTGCGCGCTTCCCCGAACGTGAGGAGTACGTGCTGAGCACGTCCGAGTTCCAACGCGTGAAGGCGCGTTTGCTCAGATTGTCGAACTCGAAAGTTTCCACCGTCGGTAACTTGGCCGACGACAGCGGGCAGCCGAAGCGGCCGACCTTGAAGCGTCGCCAGCCAACGCCGGACGATCCGAGTGCAACCGGCACGGAACAGCCGACGGATCAGAAACAGGAAGCGCCCAAGCTGAAGCGCCGCGATCAGACGCCGCCGCCAGCGACGACGACAACGACGCCAACCACGTCGTCTACGCCGCCGCCAACGAGTGATCAGTAAGCATCTCCGCGCTGACTCGGAAACGAATAAGGCTCGCAGGTTCTACGAGAACCTGCGAGCCTTATTCGTTTGCGGGCTGCCGAACTTTGCGCGTGCAGCTTACATCTTCTTAGCGCCCGACTTCATCGCGGGGCCGGCGTCGGTCTGCTTCTTCGGCAGCGGCTTCGCGGGTTTGAAGTTAGCCGGGAGCGGCGTCCCCGTCGCGTTACCGGGCACTTCAACGATCTGGCCCTTGAGCGGCCCGAGGATGTTCAACAGATCGGTCTTCTCTTGCGCCGGGACATTGAATTTATCGAGCGCGCCCACAAGGTCTTCAACGAGCGCGTTGAACTCACCCTCTGTAACCTTCATGTTCTTGTGCGCCTTCGGCATGCTCAGACCTGTGTACTTGCAGGGGCCGCCCGTCACCATGCACACCTGCTCGACGAGGTGCAAGGTCAGGCGCGGGGCGTCGGTCTTGGCGAACTTCTTGTTGATGCGCTCATCGGCCAACACGCGCCCGGCGAACTCGCCGATCACGGCCTTGATCGCGTCCAGCCCGCCGAGCCGTTCGTAGAGGGATTTCTTCATGTCCTGCGCGGCGGCACTCGTGGCGAGCGCGCCGAGCAGGCAGAGGGACATTGCAACCGCTTTCACTTTCCGCATAGCTTTCGTTCTCCTTGTCTGGAAATTGTTTTAAGACTGCTGAATTAGGCTCGCCGCGCAAACTTAGGCCGCGCGTCGAACAGGAGCGCCTGCTTGTTCTTTTGAACCTGCCGCACGAAACGCCGCCAGCGCGGAATCGAGAGGTGGGCTGATGTATCGGCCCCGGTTAATTCGTCTTCGGCGTCGCTCGTTTGCAAGATATACGGGCGGAGGTCAAGCTCGGATGCCGCGTGCGTCCGCACCGCCGACGGATTTGCCCGAACACTTCCCTGTCTTAAGGACATCTAGAGGAGGCGGGCGGGATAATACACGATTTCACTCACAACGGCGCAAATTTTCCGTCACCGCGCCGTGCGCGTGCAGGCCCGGCACTGGCAACGGACAACCCTTACGCGGCGACTGCCTGCTCGTTCCTTGACAACGTTCCGTACGCTTCAGTATTCTACCCGTTCGCGTTCTAAACGCTAATTTTAGTGAGAGTTATCTATGGCAACATACTTTCCCAGCGGGCAGGGCCTCGCCGATAAACGCAAGTGGTACGTGGTGGACGCGGCGGGGCAGACCGTCGGTCGTTTAGCGACCCAAGTGGCGCGCATCCTGACCGGCAAGAACCGGCCCGACTATACGCCCTTCATGGACATGGGCGATCACGTCATTGTCATCAACGCCCGCGAGGCCGTCTTCAAAGGCTCAAAGGCGGAACAGAAAGTCTATCGCTGGCACACGCTCTACCCCGGTGGCTTGCGCGAAATCTCCGTGCAGGATCAGTTTGCCAAGCACCCAGAGCGCGTCATTGAGTTGGCGGTTAAGGGCATGCTGCCGAAGAACAAGCTGGGCAAGGCGATGGCGAAGAAGCTGAAAGTTTACGGCGGCGCTGAGCACCCGCATACGGCGCAGCAACCGCAGCCGCTTGCGCTTATGACGAGCGCCCGGCGCTAACAATTGACACCAGATAATTAAGGATAAAGGAACGTGGCTGAGACACAGTATTACGGCACGGGGCGGCGCAAGACTTCGACGGCGCGCGTCTACTTGCGCCCCGGCACGGGCGAGATCGTGATCAACCGCAAAGCGTTTGATCAATACTTTCCCAACGAGACGCTGCGCATGGTCATCCGCCAGCCGTTGCAGTTGACCGAGACGGCGGCGAAGTTCGACATCCTCGTCAACGTCGTGGGCGGCGGCCCCGCCGGTCAAGCCGGCGCGGTGCGGCACGGCATCACCCGCGCGCTGATGGAGTTTAACGCCGACCTGCGGCCGACCTTGAAGCAAGCCGGTCTCGTCACACGCGACCCGCGCATCAAGGAACGCAAGAAGTACGGGCAGAAGGGCGCGCGCAAGCGCTTCCAGTTCTCGAAACGTTAAAGGCAGTGACAAGTGGCGAGTGACAAGTTACATGACTTCTTACTCGGCACTCGTCGCTCGCCACTTGTCACTGTCGTCATTCCATTGTCTTCGTCCGGTTGGTTGCTCCGCACAGAGGGGCTTTACGGGCGGGGGCGAGTACATAAACCAATCAACTGAGGAGGTTTTAGTTTGGCATCCGTTACGATGAAAGAATTACTGGAGGCCGGCGTTCACTTCGGCCATCAGGTCAGGCGCTGGAATCCGAAGATGAAGGACTACATCTTCGGCGAGCGCAACGGCATCAGCATTATCGATCTGCAAAAGACGCAGCGCATGTTCCGCGACGCCATCACGTTCGTCACCAATCTGGCGGCGGAAGATCGCGGGCGCACCATCCTCTTCGTCGGCACGAAGCGACAGGCGCAGGACGCCATCCGCGAAGAGGCGACGCGCGCCAACCAGTACTACATCAACCACCGCTGGCTCGGCGGACTGCTCACCAACTTCCAGACCGTGCAGAAGTCGATCAAGCGGCTGCGCGATCTTGAATCGATGCAGACCGACGGGCGCTACGAGATGCTCACGAAGAAGGAGCGCATCAAGCTCGACCGCGAGCGCGAGACGTTGGAGAAGAACCTGTCGGGCATCAAGAACATGAATCGTCTGCCCGACGCGCTCTTTATCATCGACGTGCGCAAGGAAGAGATCGCGGTCGCTGAAGCCAACCGCCTCGGCATTCCGGTCATCGCGGTTGTTGACACCAACTGCTCGCCCGAAGGCATCGACTACGTGATCCCCGGCAACGACGACGCGCTCAGAGCCGTCCGTCTGTTCGCCTCGCGCATCGCCGATGCGGTCGTCGAAGGGCAACAGATGAAGACCGAAGGTGGTGAAGAATCAGAGGCAGAAGCCGCCGCGCCGACCACTGCGCCGACCACAGATGCGGCTGCGTCTGAGGCGCGGCCGCGTCGTCGCAGCGCCAGCGCGGACGACACATCGTCCATCACGACCGTGCGCGATCCGGGCCGTGCCGCCGAGAACTTCACGGACATGCAAGCGGCCGCGCCTGCGGCTAAGACACAAGTCTCTGCGCCGGGCAACATCGGGTTCCACACGACGGGGCAGCAACCCGATAGTGTCGGCGATCACGAGCAGGCCGGCACGGGTGCGCCCGTGCGCGGCGCGACGGGCGGCGGCGAGAACGAGTCCGACTTGACCCAGCCGCGCGACGCCGAGCAGGAGAAGGGCGCGGAGTCGGTCGGCGCGGCGAAGTAGCGACGCGCGCGCACTGCGACAACCAGAGTTCGAGTTTCAATTATTCGGCGAGCGCAGCCACGCGGACACACCCGCCGGGGCTGCGCAATTTTTTAAGAAGCTGTTAGCCATTAGCTGTTGGCTTTTAGCTTTTGGTTTTAGCTAACAGCTAATCGCTAATAGCTAACAGCTATTCTAAGGAGTCAAACGATCATGGCAGAGATTACGGCAGCGGCGGTGAAGGCGCTGCGGGAGAAGACGGGCGCGGGGATGATGGAGTGTAAGAACGCGCTGACCGAGGCCAGCGGTAACGAGGAGCAGGCCATCGACATCTTGCGCAAGCGCGGTCTCGCGTCGGCGAAGAAGAAGGAAGGGCGCATCGCGGCCGAAGGCGCGGTCGGCTCTTACATCCACATGGGCGGCAAGGTCGGCGTGCTCGTCGAGGTCAACTGCGAGACCGACTTCGTCGCGCGCACGGACGAGTTCCAACAACTCGTCAAGGACATTGCCATGCACATCGCGGCGGCCGAGCCGCGCTACGTCGCGCGCGCGGACGTGCCCGCCAATGCACTTGACAAGGAACGCGAGATTGCACGCGCGCAGGCCACAAACGATCCGAAGAACGCGAACAAGCCCACACAGGTGCTCGACAAGATCGTCGAAGGGCGTTTGAATAAGTTCTACGAGGAATCGGTGCTGCTCGATCAGCCGTTCGTTAAAGACCCGGCGAAGACCATCAACGATCTGCTCACGGAGAAGATCGCCAGCATCAAGGAAAACATTACCGTGCGCCGCTTCGCCCGCTACAAGATGGGCGAGGGTTTGGCTAGACGCGACGACGACTTCGGCGGCGAGGTCGCGGCGCTTGCGGGCAACAATTAAGATTGCGGCTTGCGGAATTCGGCTTGCGGATTAGAAGATAATAGTTCATTTAATCCGCAAGCCGAATTCCGCAAGCCGAAATGCCTATGACTGTCGAAGCACAAACGGCCGACAATCGCGCGCCCGCTTATCAACGGATTCTGTTGAAGTTGTCGGGCGAGGCGCTGATGGGCGCGCAGAATTACGGCGTGGACGTGGTGGTCGCGCGCTCAGTCGCGGAAGAAGTTCAGGCTGTGCGGGCGCTCGGCGTCGAAGTGGCCATCGTCGTCGGCGGCGGGAACATCTTTCGCGGCGTGTCGAAGAGCGCGGGCAACATGGATCGCTCGTCGGCCGATTACATCGGCATGCTGGCGACCCTGATGAACGCGGTCGTCTTGCAGGACGCGCTGGAGACAGCGGGCGCGCACACGCGCGTGCTCTCGGCGCTCAACATTCCGGAAGTCGCCGAGCCGTTCATCCGCCGCCGCGCCATTCGCCACTTGGAGAAGGGGCGCGTCGTCATCTTCGCCGCCGGCACGGGTAATCCGTATTTCACCACTGACTCGGCGGCCGCTCTGCGTGCGCTTGAGATCAAGGCGGAAGTAATCTTGAAGGCGACGAAGGTCGAAGGCGTCTATTCGGCCGACCCGGTGAAAGACCCGACGGCGACGCGTTACGAGTGCATCACTTATCAAGAGGTGCTCGAACGACGGCTGCAAGTGATGGACGCCTCCGCTATCTCGCTCTGCATGGACAATCATCTGCCCATCATCGTCTTCAATATGAAGACGCCCGGCAACATCATGCGCGTCGTCACCGGCACACCCGGCATCGGCACGACGGTGTGCATGGAGCAGATCAATTCGTAAATCGTGAACAGTAAATCGTGAATAGAAAGATCTGTCTTTCTATTCACGATTTACTGTTCACGACTTTCGGCTTCAAGAGATGCGTTGGGGCCAACTTACGACTGCTCTTTCCGCTGTGCTTCTTCATGCCTAATGGCCTGTGAAGTGCCTTCCATCTCGTTGAAGCCTTTAACGAGCGCCAGCGCTGCTTCGTACTCCAGATTAGTTCTAATAATCTCCATGCGCCCCTTTTTCGAGACGGGGATGGATTTGTTCACCCGCTTCACCTGATATTTAATTGACGGGTCGCCCTCAAACTTGGCCTTCTGGCCCGGCATCGCTTGCACTGTATAAAGATACATGTTGTTACTCACTTGCTTCGTCCTTCTCGTCTTGGGCATTCCCTTTATGACCTTCTGCACCGCCTCGTAGAAACAGCGGGGTCTCATCGGTGGCCGCTGCCGGCTCAGCAACAAGCTCCCATTTAATCCCGCTGCTCATATCAATCTGCCTAAGCAGCACCATGTCGCTCTCGTCGTAGAAGTCATACATGCCTTCGTGGTAGTTCGTCTGGTCAACCCGAACAGCTTTTGGGATAAGCTCGGTCGGGCCGTCCGGATAGGTGATGAGCATTGTCATAATTGGCAGTCTCGGCAACAGCTACGAGAACCCTGAATTAGCAGCCTGCTAACCGCGCTTCTTATCGGGCCTGACGGTAAACCCACGGCTCTCTGGCATCGTCTTAGCAGGCGGAGTAAAACCTTGTTCCTTACGTTTATCTGACCGTTCTGCGATTTGCTTCTGGATCGCTTCCCGCACTCGTTTTTTCGCACGTTTATTCATAATGCGATTATACAGAGGTGTCCGTCACTCAACCAAGCCTCCCAAGTTATTGACTCCGCAAACCAATGATTGCCCCATCATTTCCAATTCGCTCTCGCCGACAAAGCATAGTTTGCAGCCATGACCACAAAAAACGATAAGCCATCCCGGCCAGTGAATGAATTAACATCAACTCATACAAGCACGATCAAGCTCCAGCTAAAGAGCAGCCAAAAAGGAACCGCCGGAAAGAAAAATGTGGTAGAATTTTTATCAAACAGAGAAGTGGCTGATGATATCTTTATAATTTAGAAAACCCTATCGCTGATATAAGCTTAACTTTCTGAACCCGATTTTACGCTGGTAAACTGTTGCACCACAAAGAGGCTGTAGTCTCTTTGCGTCAAGTATGTCTGAGAAAGATGTCATCAAGGAGACGCGCCCCCGGATGGATGGGGCGGTTGAGGATTTGCGCCGGAAGTTGGGAACGGTGCGGACGGGCCGCGCGACTGTGGGTTTGCTTGACCCGGTCATGGTCGATTATTACGGCACGCCGACGCCGCTCAACCAGATGGCTTCGATCCACGTGCCCGAGCCGCAGATGATCACGGTGCAGCCGTGGGATCAGACGCAGCTTGCCGCGATTGAGAAAGCGATCCGCTCAGCCGACTTGGGCCTCAATCCGTCGAACGACGGCAAGCTGGTGCGTGTGCCGATCCCGCCGTTGACCGAGGAGCGGCGCAGACAGTTGGCCAAACAGGTGCATGAGTACGCCGAAGAGCATCGCACGGCCGTGCGCAACGTGCGCCGCGATGCCAACGACCGGCTCAAGCGACTGCTCAAGGACAAGACCATCTCGGAAGACGCCGAACGCGACGCGCTCGACGAGATACAGAAACTCACCAACACGTTCATCGGTAAGATCGACGAGCTAGCGAAGAACAAAGAGCAAGAGTTGATGAGCGTCTAGCGCCAGCCAGAGGCGCAGACGAAACCGCCCGCAGGTCGCTCGCTGACCCGCGGGCGGTTTCTGTTGGTGGTAAGCGCACCACGGCGCTCGCAATCGCACAGACACTTAAGTTACCTCATTCGAGGGAGCAGAAATGTGTGAATTGATCTCTCACATACCGGGTGTGTATGCTGCGCCTGCTCAATGTGTCGATGGTAAAGAGATGAAGCAGCAATGGCCAATCTAATATTCAAAGATCACCCGGTGACATGGCGCACCGGCCACGACTTTCCCGAAGTGCCCTTGACGCGGATCAGTTGGGACACAGCGCCCGACAAGGCCGTGGCTTACGTGTTCTTTGGGCACGTGAACATTGATTATGACGGGTCGCCGACTGCCTATGGCCCGCCGGGGATTAGCCCCATGCCCGATGATGATCTGAGCAGCGCAGGGAATAATAAAGACGGTTGGTTTGGCGTTGTGGCCTTGGAGAAGACACACCCACTGGTGCAGAACGGCAGCGCGAAGATCGATGAAAAACCGTGGCTCCTCAAGAAGGGGAAATACCCGGTCGTCCAGCAGGCGAAGAATGGTGACCCAAACCCGGGTTATTATGTTTCGGGGACTCCTCTTCAGACTGGCCCGAGCCATCTTCAGAACAGTTACGTTGATGCGTCCCAAGTTTCGTATGGCGCTTTATCAGGCGGACTCAGGGCGCTCGGCTTCAACCTTGGCGATTACGGGCTGGCGCTTCGCCACGATCAAAACCTTAATAGCGGATTCTATTTTGTGGATATAGGGGGGGCCTACACGCTCGGAGAATGCTCCCACAAGGTCGGGAAAAACTTGGGCGGCAGCGGCCGAGCCGGTCACTTCAATAACAACTTCCCCGTGAGTTTTATTCTATTTCCAGAGTCGTTTGATATAGACCCAAACGAGGGAACGCCATCTATACCGGACGACCAAATCAGGCAGGCCTTAATCCCACTGCTGAGAAATCTCTCTATGGCGAGCAATGCCGATGAATTGCCCCTGCTCATGGGTTTCAATGAGACTCGGCCCCTGACGAAGCCACAGGGCACAAGCAAGTTGGCAAGCTATCGCCAACAGCCAAGCAGACCGAGACCCGCGAACTACAACAACATAGTGCAAGGGCTAAGCCAGTTCGGCTGGACGCCGCTTTACACGCCGACCTACACTAGGGCGCTTATAAACTGGTGGTAACCGACGATGGGCAGACTGCGCTTGAGCGCGCGCCCGCCGCTCGAATCGGTACAACCGAACGCGCGCCGAACAACTCGTTCAGCCGCCCGCGCCGACTTGCCCCTCAGCAAGACGGTCGCGTTGCTTGCTGCTGGCACGAGGTTTATGTGCTGCCGGTACGCGTTAATTGCCGTCTGGGATCGCGAACGTGTTGTCCGGCAACGTCTGGTTAATCTTCACTTCCTTAGCCTTGAACTCGGCGTAGGCTGCGCCGCCCGGCATGTCGATCTTCCAAGTAGAGTTGACGGGCACGAGCACGCCTTCGTACTCCTGCACCTTTGTCTGTTCGACGCTGAAGTTGAAACCCTTGTAGGGCACTTCATAGCGGACGAGCCGGGCGGTCGCGGCATCCACGTAGAAGTCGGTTGTGTTGCCGTCCGCGTCGGTGATGCGGAAGGCGCGCTCCTTCTTCTTGTCAGGCAAAGCTGTCACGGTGTAGCCGGGCTGGTCGAATTTAGCGAGCGCGACGAGACCCAGTTTGTTCATGGGCGGCAACTCGACGCGCGGCATGGACGTGTAGCTGCGCTCCCCGTCGAAGATGCCCTCCAACTGGAAGAGGGGCGTCTGGATGTTCATGCGCATGCGGTCGCCCGCAAAGATGAGACCAAACTTGCCGGAGAGCGATTGCGTCGAGCCGGGCGAGTACATGTCCACCGAGCCGATGAGCATCATATTTTTCAACGCGCGAAACTTCTCGCCGCCCTGCGCGTTGAAAGCGGCGCGCGCCAGTTCCAGCGGCGCGCTCGTCGCGTTGATGCCAGCAGTCGGTGCGTTGGTCGCAGCGGCGGCCGGCGCGGTCTTGTCCGTTGACTTTGGCTGGGCCTGTTGGGCATTGACGACGATAGCGAATAAGAGCGTCGTGCATAAGGCGCGCACGGCGACGGGGGATATGAGTTTCATTGCTACTCCTTTAACTTCGGGGCTGGCCGGCTAAAGACTTTGCGCCCTTGCGCGAGAGATTGTCTCACACAAAGACGCAAAATCATTAAGCAGTGTTAACGAAGAAAGCGGGGCGCGGGTTTCGAGGCGCGCCCCGATTTTTTAGAAGCTGAACCGAACCTGCGCCTCGACGCAGCGATTGTTGGGGCAACGGCCGCCGCCGCCGCCAAATGCGCCGCCCGAAGAGATGATCCGACCGAAGTCCGGTGAACTCAGGTTGCTGACGATCAGCCCCGGATTCGTGTGGTTCAGCAGGTTGTTGAAGTTCAGGCTGAGCGTCATGCTGTAGCGCTTATCGGCGCGCCCGCCGCCGCCGCCGCCACGTGGGCCGCCGCCACCGCCGCCGGCAAAGACACCGCCCGCGCCGAACGGGCCGCCACCGCCACCGCCGCCGCCGCCGGGGCCGCCACCGCCACGTGCGCCGCCACCACCGCCCTGACCGCCGCGACCGCCGCGTGCGCCGCCGTTGCCGCCTTCCGGCGTGTTACCGCCCTGATTGCTGGCCGACTGCGCGCCCTTCACAGCGCCGAAGCTGAACGTCTTGTTGAAGCGCAGGTTGACGGTGAAGATACCGCCATACTGGCCGAAGTTGCGCGGGATGAGCGGTGTGCCCGCGGCCGGACGTAGATCGAAATTGCCAAACGGCGTGACCTTCAGGAAGTTCGGATCGGTGGCGGCAGTTGCAAGCGCCGGTCGATCAAAGAACTGCGTATCGCCGTTGTTGTCGAACCCGGTCGTGATGTTGAAGGGCCGGCCCGACGTGGCGATGATGAGCGGATTGATCCGTATGTCCCACGGCAGCGTGTACGAGCCGCCGAAGAAGAAGCGGTGGCGCACGTCAATCGATGCGCGCCCATACTCCTGCCGCAGATTGTAGTTGTCGGCTGGGAACGCGCCGACCCCGTCCGAGTCGCTCCTCGTCTTGCTCAACGTGTAGTTCGAGAAGATGGAGAACTTTGCACTAAAGCGCGTGTTCGCGCTGATGACCAACTGATCCTGATTGAGCACGCCGTTCGACTCGTACTCATAGATGTTGCCCTGCGTAGGTTGCGGACGCACACCGTTGAGCGGCGCGTTGATGTTGCGCGAGCGCAATAGATGGAGCGCGCGCGTGTGGATGTAGGTCGCGGTCGCGGTCACCTTGCCGGGCAACAAACGCTCGACGCTGAAGGTGGACTGGATGGTGTAGGGCGCTTCCAGATCAGGATCAAGGTGTTGCGTCACCTGCGCGCTCCGGAACGGAATGAGCGCATCGATGGATGGGAGCGGCTGCCCCGCGAAGAGGATACCGCGCAATTGACTGAGGATGCCGCGCGCCACAACGTTCTGCGCCTCAACCGCAGCGACCTGATCTGGGGTCGCGCAGCCATCGGTGGGTGCGCCGCTTGCGCCGCAGAGGAACGGCAACTGGCGCACAAGGATGCTGAACTGCTGCTGGTTCGTGCCGTTGAAGCGATTGGCTTGCAGGGTCAGATTCTCGCCAGCGCGGTCGTAGAAGACGCCGAAGCCGCCGCGCAGGACAGTCTTCGGTTGCCGACCCGCGGGGCCCGGCGACCAAGCGAACGACAGGCGCGGCGCGAAGTTGAACGCACTATGAATGTTCGTCTGATTCTCGTAGCGCAAGCCCGCCGAGAGTGTGAAGTTCGGGCGCACGCGCCAGTCGTCTTGAATAAAGGGGCCGAAGTCATATTGCGTGACGCCGGCCAACGGATTGCCGCCTGAGATGTTGAACTGCGTCGGCAGCACGCCGGGCGTGCCCTGCGCGAAGGCGCGGAACTGATCGAGCGACGAGAGGCCGTTCGTGCCGGTGAAGAAGATCGTGCCGTTGAAACCCCGCTCAGCGAAGTCCGACAGCCGCACGCCGCGAATGCGCATGCCCGCCTTCAGCGAGTGTTGGCCGTGTGTGAACGTCGTGTAGTTTTGCAACTCGAACCGGTTCGTAGTGTTGCGCGCTAGGCCGGCGCTCGAACCGCCGCCCGTGAACGCGCCCAGCACCTGCACGACCGGCAGCGAAATGTCGCCGCCCGACTCGCTGTGATTGTGCTGGAACAGAAAGCGCGTCTCGTTGATGACGGTCGGCGAGAGGATGGCCGTCTCCGTCACTTGAAACGTCTGATTGGTGCTCTTCGAGCTGAAGGTGCGGTTGATGCCGAAGAACGGATCAACATCGAGCGAAGATTCGCTCGTGCCTTGATTGCTCTGCCGGTTGCGCGAGAAGCTGTAGCGCGCGACGAGCGTGTTCGTCTTGTTCAACTGGTAATCGATGCGCGGGCTGAAGGTGAAGGAGCGGCGCGGCACGACGAGCGAGCGATTGATGCGTGTGTCCGTGAACGTCACAGGCGTGACGAACGGCGCATTGATGATCGAGTTGTCGTCCGAGTCGCGCTTCTCGAAATCGATGAAGAAGGACGACTTCCTTTTGACGATTGGGCCGGAGAGATTGCCTTCGATGCCGCGCGCTTGATAGGGCGCGCGCCGGGGCGCGTAAGGGTTGCGTGAATTCAAGCTCTCGTCCGAGAAGGTGAACGATGTCTGCCCGCGCATCTTATCAGTGCCCGGTTTGGTCAGAATCTCGATGCGCCCGAAGCCGAGCCGGTCGAACTCGGCCGAGAACGGATTCTGGTTGATACGGATTTCGCGGATCGACTCTTTCGGCGGCATGCGTCCGCCCGTGAAGCCGTCAATAAAAATCTGCCCGCCGTTCGGGCCGGCGGCGGGGCCGGCGAGCGCTTGCAGCGCGGCGGCCAAGTCGTCCGGATCGTCCGGCAGCGAATCGAGATCAGTGCCTTTGATGACGAGCGCGCTGCCGTTATTTTCCGCGTCCGTGCTAATGGGCGTCTCGGCCGAAACCGTCACCTCTTCCTTGCCGAGCGTCACGCTCATCTTGATGTCGAGCGCCAAGCGCTTGCCGGGCGAGATGGTCACGTCCGGCTTCTCGAAGACGGCGAAGCCGGCAGCGGCGACCGTCAAGGTGTATTGGCCGGGCGCGAGGCTGTTGAAGTTGTATGTGCCGTCGTCGCCGGTCTGCACGGTCTGCTGCGCGCCCTTGGCGTCAATAAGCGTCACGGTCGCGCCGATGAGCAGACCGCCAAACTCGTCCGCCACCTGCCCGCGCAGTGCACCGGGTTGCGCTGTCTGCGCGAAGGCCGACAGCCCCGCGCACAGGCAGAGCGCGAGCGCGAAGCCCAGCGTGCGTCTAATGATTACTGAAAATGTATGCATGATAGTTTGTATGACTTTCCTTCTCGCGTTGAACTGTATGAGCTAAACCGGCCCGCCTTGTCCTTTGAAAGTTAAAGGGCGCGCGTTTGAATTTGAGCGCCGAGATTTGCTATCTCAGATTCAAACGCGCGCCCGCGATTCGCTATGGCAGACCGATGCCGAAGTCGAGACCGGCCGGCAGCCCCGTGCCGAGACTGCCGCCCACCTGTTGTTGTTGCTGTTGCCGCGGCTGCAACATGGCGAGCAGCGTGTCCGCACCCGCGATCACGTTGATCGCGGTCAGACGCGTCGGGTCTGCGCCCACCGTGCTCGATACGATAATCATTTCGCCCGGCTTCAAATCCGCAACGGTCGTCTGCGGCAGACGCTCAAGCATCGACTGCACGTCGAAGCCGCCACCGCCCATACGCCGCGCCCCCATGCCGCCGGGGCCGCCCGCCGCCTGCTCACCGCCTTGCGCCGGCGGGGCACCTGCGGGCGGCTGAGCGCCAGCAGGTCTGCCTTGTCCTTCCGGTCGCCCGCCCATCATGCCGGGGCCGCCGCCCTGTCCGCGCATCGCCATCATCTGCGCCATCTGCTCCGGCATGCGCCGTAGCGACGAGTCCTGACTGATGACGACCGTGAGCGTCTGCTTGGTCTGATTATCTTTGATCGTGAGTTGGTTTTGCGCGGCGTTGACGGCCGTCACTGTGCCGAGCAGCGTGCGGAACGAGCCGGTGACGATCTCTTCGGGCGTGAAGTGCGTCCCGTCCGCGGTGCGCTCGCCGAGCGCGCGCAGTTGATCGCCGGTCTTCAAATCGGTGAACGTGCCCGGCTTGGCGTCGGCGAATTTCACCGAGTCCGGCGCGTAGCGGCGAAACTCTGTCTTGTCGGTGGCCGCAATGATGAGCGGCTGGACACCTTCGCGCGTGCGCGTGTTGATCGTGATCTCTTTTGTGGCCGGGTTGACGCTGGCGACCGTTCCGTTGACGCCGCGCCGTTGCCACTCTTCGCGGTCATGCTGTTGCTTCGCCACGTGATCCGCTTTCGTCATCATGATGACGACGCGTGCGGGCACGGACTTCTGATCGTCCGCGACCTTGCCGAGCGCGACGAGCCGGTCGCCTATCTGGATGTCGCCCGCCGTGATGCCGAGCAGATCGGCCGGCGTCAACTTGTCGGCGTGCGCCAGCGCTTCGGGTTTGGCGCGATAGTATTTAGTCGCGTCGCTCACCTGTACACTGAGGGGCGCGCCCGTGCCGTCAACTTTGATCGTGATCGTATGCCCGGCGGCGTCGAGCGCGGTCACTTCACCGGCGACGCGGTTGGGCGAGATACCATTGCTCGTCTGCGCGGGCGCGGCCGTCGCCGGTGCCGGCGCGGACGGCTGTTGCGCGTTTGCGCCCGCTATCGGCAGGCCGGTGCAGAGCATTAGCAGGGTTATAAACTTTTTCATGCTTCCTCTTTAGTCGGGCGAAATAGTTAACCGCCGTTAACGGGGGAAATTGTTGTGCGTGATAAAACTTTGATGCGCCGCGCCGGGCAATCGGTCGCCGCCTTGGTTCAGCGTTCGTGCCGCTGCTCTTCCGCCGCGCGCTGGCTGTCGTGCTGCGCAATCACCGCGTCGAACTTCTGTTGCTGCTCCGGCGTCAGCAGCGCGCGAATGCGCGCGCGCGCCTTCTGGCGCGGCTCTTCAAAGCGTGGGCGCAACTCTGCGCGCAGCGCGCGATACTCGTTGCGCGTCTCGTCTAAGATCGCGCGGATCGCGTTCGCCTGCTCGTCGGTCAGCTTCAAGTCGCGGCGCATGTCCTCGAAGCGGGCCTGCGCGTCGTGCTCGCGCGCGTCACGCCCGGCGCCGACGCGCGCGTGATAGAGCACGTCGAGCGCCGCGCCCGACACGCAGCCCAGCACAAACACCAGCCCCAGCACCAACCAGATTTTGATCTTTGTCCGCCGCGTCATAAAACTTAATGCCTTCCCTGCTCTTCCCGATCAACGACGATGGTCAACACATCGTCGCCCGATAAATTGTCCGCGCTCGCCAGCACCGTCCGCTCGACGCCCGCTTCGCTCCCGTAATAGGCCTCGTCGCCGAACCCGGTCGCCGCAGGCGCGCTGCCGCCACTCGCCAGCCAGAGCATCAGCGCAAACATGACCGCCGCCACGGCCGACAACGCCGGTACGGCCCGGCGCGAGATCGCCAGCAGCGCGAGCCAGCCCTCGTCCGCCTCATTGCCACGCATCTGCTCTGCGGCCGCGACACGAGCACGCACGCGCGCGTAGAGAAACGGCGCAGCAGCGGCCTGTTCGGCCGCCGCGTCGTTGTCCGCCGCCGCATGCACGAGCGCCCGCCCAATGCGGTCGAGTTGTTCGTTTGTCGTTTGCCGTTTGCCGAACATGGGGAAACCTCTTTAGTGAACCGCTAATTTTCGCGCCTCACAGGGGATAGACGACGCGCGGCGGTAGCCGGTTACAGAAAAATCACAGGTATTTACGCAGCACGCGGCGCAGGTGCGCGCGGGCGCGGTGCGCGCGGATTTTGACTTTGGCAACCGACCAGCCGATTAGTTGCGCGATCTCGGCGACCGTGTGCCCTTCGGCGTCGAGCAATGTAAGCACAAGTCGATCTTCGGCTGAGAGGCGTGTAAGCAGTTTCGTGGCGAGGTCGCGCGCGACGAGCGCGGATTCGACATCCGCGCCCGCACCGGCGGCGCGCAGGTGCGCGGTCAGATCGTGCACTTCCCCGTCCGTCAGTTCGCCGAGTTGTTGTTCCGGGCGACGCTGTGTGCGGCGCAGTTCGTCGTAGCAGGCGTTAACCGTGATCTGCGCGAGCCAAGCGCTGAACGAAGCGGCGTGTGCGCCGGCGAAGGCGGGGAGCGCAAGGAAAGCTTTGGTGAAGCTCTCCTGTATGATCTCTTCGATCTGTTCTTGCCGGGAGAAAAAACGCGAGGCGATGCGCGCGACGCGGCGACGATGGCGCTCGAACAGTTGCTCGAACGCACGCTCGTCGCCCGCGCACGTGGCCGCGACGAGCGCGTCATCGGTCGGTTCGTCAGACGGGTGCACAAGTGATCAGTTGCTTAATCGCGCGGTGTGAACACGCAGCGGCGCACGCTGGTCTCATCTTCAACCCTTCGTCGGCAGACGCCAGTTGAGTCGGTAACGCGCCGTCAGCGCCAGACCCAGACTCGTGACCAACAGCCCCGCGACGCCGAGCACCCACACGTAAGGCAGGGATAATACGACGACCCAGAAGATCGTGCCCAGCAATAGCGCCACCGATTCTGAGCGCCGCCGCTCCGCCAAGAGCATCCGTTGCAACCAACGCCCGGTCGCCGCATGGATCGCCACGCGCCCGAAGAGATACGCGACCAGCAAGAGCAACAACGCGAGCGCCCCGATGAGCACGCTGACGACTTGCGGCAGGACGAGCGACGCGGCCGGCACGCCAAAGCCGATCACGACTGCACCAAGCAGACCGATGATCGCCACGCGCAAACTCGTCAGGTGCAGACGCGTCGCAGCACGACTGATCGCGCCGGGCGTGGCGGCCGTCAACGCCAGCGAAACGATGAACCAGAAGAGCACGGCGAGCACACGCATGCCGAGCGCGGCCGGCGTCCAGTGCGGTGTCAGAATCGTCGAGACGGGGTCGCGCGCCAGTTGACGCAACTCATCCTCGTAACCTGCGTACATCACGGTCGCACTCGCCGCATTGCGACAGGGCGCGCTCGTGCCGTGATGATACGTGCCGCCGAAGACCCACACGTCGCCGCCGATGCACGCGCCGTCGCGCTGTATGACCGAGCCGCCGATGGCGGCCACATCGCCCTCGACGCGCCCCTCGATGATCACATCGCCGCCGAACGCCATCGCCCCGTGATTAACGTGCCCACGCACGACGACTGAGCGCCCCATGCCAAACACATCCTTGCACGCGTCGCCTTCAACTATGAGCGGCGTCTGCTCGTTCGGGCTGCTGGTTGCCCCCGTCGTCTGCGCGCACACGACCACGCACGCGCCGCACACCAACGCGCACATCAAGGCAAACGCTCGGCCGAGCGCGCGGAGCACGTCGGTGTCGCAGCTATGGTCGTAGGTGATCGCGTTCACGGTTACAGTTTCGGTTAAATCGTCAAACTATCAGCGCGCCCAGAGCCGAGAGAGTGATCAGCGAGGAGAGACAGCAACGTGCGCTCTGGCGAGCGTTAACTGTTCAATCGGGGATGCGTGTGCGGTGATAGCTACTGATGAGGCGAAGGAGCAGAACAAGTGCGCCCGTCAGACCGAAGAAAATTAAAAGCCGAAAGCCCCCCGACTCGCTCGTTAGTTGCGCGCTCAAAGCCCGCAGGATGAGCGCCGCGCCGCGCCCCGTCTCCATGAGCGTGTGCCCGAGCACGTCGAGCGCCGCAAGGAGCGCACGCCCCACGCCGCGCACCGGCGCAAGGGCCGAGGCGAATGCCTGCCCGCCGAGCAACGCGAACGCCAAAGCGGCCAGCGCGGCACACAACAACAGCGCCCGTTTCTTCTCCGTGCGCACGCGGCTCATGTCTGACTGTGCATGCGCCCGCACGACGCGGCTGAAGTCGCGCGGCAACGCCGGCTGCCCGGTCAGCGGCGCACCAAAGGCTGCTTCCAACATGCACAACAAACGGCGCTGCTCGTTGAGCGCCGCCGCGCAACTTTGGCACGCGTGCGCGTGTTGCTCGAAGTGGGTCGTCGCTTCCGCGCTCAACTCGCCGTCGAGATAAGCGGCCGCCTCTTCAGGTCGGCAAGCGGCGGACGTGTTCACTTCGTCGACGTTCATCAGTTTGCTGCTGCCCTTGAATGTGCTCTGTCTTTAAATTCCGGTGATGCCGCGCGCGACGAGCGGCGAGCGCATCGCCTCGCGGGCGCGAAAGATGCGATTCTTAACCGTGCCAAGGGGGAGACCCGTCACCTCCGCGATCTCGTCGTAGCTGAGATCGTGCCCGTGCCGCAGGATGATCAACTCGCGGTAGGCGGGCGGCAAGGCGCGCACTACGTCCTCGATTTCAGCGCGGCGCTCTTGCTGTTCGCTCTGTTGTTCCGGTGTGAGCGCGCCGCTGCGGAATGGACGCTCGTAGCCGTCTTCGGTCTTAAGCTCTTGCGTGCGCGGACCTATACGCCGCAGATAGTCGATGGCGGCGTTGTGCGCGATCCGGTAAATCCAAGTCGAGAACTTGTACTCAGGGCGATAACGCGCGAGCGAGCCGTAGACTTTGATGAACACTTCCTGCGTGAGATCGAGCGCCGTTTCGTAGTTGCCGATCATGCGATAGACGTAGGAGACGATGGGGCGCTGATAACGCCGCACCAACTCCTCGAAGCCAGCGTCCGCACCATCGAGCGCACGCACGACCAGATCGCAATCGGCCAGCGCCGCAAAGCTTTCAAACGTGGGAGATAACGCGCTCATAAGCTCTTGAACAGTGGTGTTACGCTAACATAAAGCGGGAAGTTTCAAAAGAAGAACGGCGGGTAGGAAGGAGTTAGCAGGCTTTAAAAAAGCGATTTAATAATGATACTTACAGGCCAAGATTCTGATCTTCTTTTCCAGTACTTGATAGACGAGCCGATGCTCTTGGTCGATGCGCCGCGACCAGCAGCCTGCTAGTTCATGCCGCAGCGGCTCAGGCTTACCTGTTCCAGTGAAGGATCGCGTTGCACTTCCCTAATGAGTTTGATGAGGCGCAGCGCCTTATTTCGATCCTGCGCGACCCACCAAGCCAAGTCTTCAAAGGCATTTGGATCAAATTCCAAGCTTCTCACAAGCGTCCTCAAAAGAGATGCCGTCTTGCCGTTCCTTGGCGGCCAGCAAGCGGCGCTTCATATTCTCGCTTTTAAGCAAATAGGCGGTCTCTCTTTCAGCCTCAATCTCGCGCCACAGATCAATCGGCACGATCACGCCCAGCGGCTCACCGCTTTCATCAGAGATGTACTGGATTTCGTTAAAGCTCATGGCGACAACCTCACTAACTTCATTCTAACATTTTTATGGAGGCAAGACCGCGCAGTTGTCGCTTACGCCCACGCGAGTGCGGCGAGACCGGCGGGCGCGGCGATGAGATTGAAGTCGAGATCGCTGGCGGGGAGCGCGAGGCGCACGTCGTCTGCGTTAACGAGGCGCGGGTGCGCGTCGAGCGTTTCGGCGACGAGCGTGTGGGCGGTCTGCGGTTCGAGGCCGCGCCCGGCGACGAGTAGTTGCGCGAGCCGTTCGGGCGCGCCGTCGGCCGAATCTTGCGTGGTCATGCGGTCGCGGTAGAAGAGCAGAAAGCGGTAGAGTTCGTCGGCGCGGTCTTCCGGCTCGCAGACGATGCTGCGCACGAGTAGCGGTTGCCCATGACGCAGCAGCACGGCCGTAAAGCCTTCGGCGTGCGCGCTGACGAGCAGAGAGTCGGCCGCTGTGCGCTCCTTCATCAACCACCAAGCCTCGCCCATATGGCGCGGCAGGATGAGACCAGCGCGCCAGCCGAGCGCGGCAAACGCCGCTTCATATTCGGCGAGGACGGGCAGCCGCACGGCCGCTGCCAAGTAGCGCGCGCGTCCCTGCGCGTCGGGCTTGAGCTGCTGGCGCGCGACGCGCAACTCATCGAGCGCGTGCCCGAAGGTGCGCTCGGTCTTCCAACGCAGCATCTCGTCCGCTTCGGCGCGTGAGCCGGGCGCAGACTCCATCGTGATGATCGCGGTGCGCGTCGCCGCCTCAGGCAGCGCGACCGACCAACGCCTGCGCTTCATCAGCCCCGTGCTCCGCACGAGATCGCCCAGCGTGTCGGCCAACTCGCTCACGTCTGCGACGTTGCTCTCTTCAAAACCGGGGCGCACCAAGCCATCAGGCAGCGGCACATAGCCCGCGCGGCGCACGACCAACGTACCGCGCCGCCGATCTAGCGCCACCACGGCCGCGCCCTCGCCCGTCAGCCCCACCGCCGCCGCCGGCAGGCGCGGCTTCAATAATCTTGTGAGCGGATTTGTCATAAAAAAGCAGTGACAAGTGACGAGCTAAGACAAAGTTTTCAACTTGTCACTTGTCACTCGTCACTTGTCACTGTTCTTGATCTACCACTGGTCGTAAGTCGATGAGCCGTCGAGGGCCGTGTCGGTGGAGAGGCTGTGTACGTCGGTCATGCCCTGACTGTTGTCGGACGAGTTCGGATCGGCCCCCATGGTCGGATTCCACTCGGCGCGGTCTGTCATCGGATCGACGGGCATCTCGCGTATGTAACCCGCCTGCACCAAGTCATCAACCGACTGCGGCAGCTTGCCCTTATCGGCGGCATATTGGTCGATCATCTTGCGCATCTGGTACAAGTCGTCGCGGAGCACAGATTCCTTCGCCTGCTGCACGGTGCGCATGTACTGCGGCAGCACGATAACCGCGAGCACGATGATGATCGAGATGACGATCATCAATTCCAACAAGGTGAAGCCACGCGAATGCGGATTGCGGATTGCGGATTGCGGATTGGCGCTCAGCAAGCTGCGACTCCGTATTTTGAGATCAGCCATCGTCATCGCCCTACCAATCCTTATACTTCGTCCCGTCGAGCGCCGTGCCCTCGGACTTGGAGGTTACGTCGAAGACGCCGGAGTCACCGTTCTCAGAGCATGTGCCGGGATCGTCGAAGGGCGAGTGCAGACACCAAGCGGCTTCGCCGGTCATCGGGTCTTTCGGAATCTCGCGCAGGTAAATCTTCTTCTTGTTCGCCAGCGCGCCGCCCTTGCTCAGATCATTCTCTTTGTTGAGCACATTACCGCCGGTCAGTCCGCCGACTGGTTGCAGGCGCGAGACGACGTTGACGCCTGAGACCAGCGTGTCCAATCCCGGCGGATACTGCATGATATTTTCGGGGCTGAAGATCGTGCAATCGCCGATGACGACCTTGCTGCGCGGATCGACCGCCACTGCCGGATTCGGGGCCGGATTCGGCGCAGGGTTGGGGGCTGGCGTTGCACCACCGAGTCCGCCCGCGCCCGCGCACTGTATGCCGACCGTGTCGCGCTTAAACTCTTTGATCGCTTCGCGCATCATGCGCAAGTCCTCGTGCAATTGGTACTCGCGCTGCCGCTTCACCGCCGTCTTGATCATCGGGAGCACGCCGACGCTCAAGATCGCCATGATGGTCATCGTGATGACCAACTCGATCAGCGTCCAACCACCGGCCGTCTGTCGTCGTGCGCGTCCGATCATGTTACTGCTTCACCACGAGATGCGCCTGCGCCAGTTGCGGCGTGACGCTGTGGCCGTCCGCGGCCATAAAGTGTACGCCCGTCGGCTCGAACGTAATGTCGCCCGCGCCCGGCGCGAGGGCCTCGACCTCGACGAAGAGCAGCACACCCATGCCGGAGAGCGGCGTGCCGGCGGCAGGCGCGATGACCGCGAGCAAAGACCCTGTGGGATCGATTGACTGCGTGAGCGTCGCTTGTGCACCTTGCGCGCCGTCGAACAGATTGCCCTTCGCGACCGAGCGCACGGCGAACAGACGCGGGTCGAAGCGCAACGTCGTCGCCGCCAGATTGAGCGGTGCGCCCGTGTTGATTAAGACCAGCAGCCGCTGCTTCTCGCCGACGCGCATCTCCGCTTGATTCGAGATGAGCATGAGCGCCGCGCCCGACGCCGCTACGTTTGCGCCCGGCGCGGACGTATTCGCGGCGACCGGCGCAGGGCGCGTTTGCGGCGCGTTTGTGTTCACGGCCGGCACAGACAACTCGACGTTGCTTGCGTGGTTGAGTAAGAGCGCGGGCACGGTCGGCATTAAGTTGTTGCCGAGTTTGATGTCGTTGACGATGATCGCGGGCGTGCTCACATTGAGCGCCGGTGTCGCGCTCGCGTTACTTGCGGCCGTCGTGTTGCTGCTCACGCCGCCGGCGGCGGTCAAGGCGACCGGCGCGGGTATGAACGTGGGCGGCTCTGGATCGTCGTTCGTCACCGGCACGGTCACGCTCGCCACTTCGACGCTTGAGTTGGTCGGGAGCGTGCGCGCCGCGGCTAGTTGATCCTCGCGGTCGGCTTCGACCAGCATTGCTTCAAGCGATTCGGTGGTGGGCGATTGCAGCGTGCCGCTCTGGCGCATCTCCAAATCTTCCGGCGTGATGGTCGGCGCACGCAAAACGCGCGGCGTGACTGTGACGACGATGTCCGAACTGTTGTCGCTCTTGGTCGGCGTCGTAAACAACCGCCCGAGGATCGGGATCAACCCGACGAGCGGTAGTCCGCTCCGGCCGTCCGAGTGCTTGTCCTGCATGACTGAGGCGATCATCATCGTGCGATTGTTCGGGATGCGCGCCGTGCCGGAAAGTCGGCGCTGGCTAAAGGTCGGCGTCAGATTCCCCGAGCCGCCCACCACGTCGTTCGCCTCGATCTCCATCTTCACTTGCACTTCCTGATCGGGAAAGACCGTCGGCGTAAACTTCAAGTTGAGACCTGTGTCCTGATACTGAATGACCGGATAGCCGCCACCGAACAGCCCCGAAGTCGCCCCCGTGCCGGGTGTCGCTCCCACCCCTGTCCCGTTGAAAGGCGTCACGGCCGCAGTCTGCACGGGCACTTTCTGCCCGATGTTCGTGGTGGACTGCTCGCCGTCGAAGGCGTGCACCTGTGTGGATGCGAGCAGGCGCGAATTATCTTTCGACTGGAACAGACTGACAGTTGACGAAGGCAGCAGGAATGCGCCGCCCATGACGTTCAACAAATTCGCCGTCGCCGTGCCGCCTGTGCCCTTGCCCGTGCCTGTGGTCGTAGTGGTGCCGCCCAGTATTCTGCCCCCTTGACCTATCGTCTGCGTGGCGGGCAGAAAGCCGCCTAGATTACCGAGCGTGGACGCTGAGCCGATCTGATTGCCGACCTGCAAGAGGTTGTTGCGCGACACCTCGTAGATGTTCACGTCCATCACCACCTCGGCGCGATCCTTGTCCACGCTCTGCAAGAGTTGCGCGATCAGGCGGATGTTCTCCGGCGTGTCGCGCACGGTGATGCTG
Organism: Pyrinomonadaceae bacterium; assembly: GCA_045807745.1. Classification (GTDB taxonomy): domain Bacteria; phylum Acidobacteriota; class Blastocatellia; order Pyrinomonadales; family Pyrinomonadaceae; genus QHXQ01. The sequence goes on along the minus strand of JBJMGT010000035.1, from coordinate 187,975 downwards.
TTGGTCTGCTTGTTCGGGACGACCTGCGGCGCGCGCCCAGAATTGGCCGGCAGTGCCGACTGGATGAGCGAGCGCGCCTCGTTCGGATCGGTGTTCGACAGGAAGAAAGTGCGCAAGACCAACTGCTGATACTGCGGGCGCTTCGATTGATCGGCGACGAGGATCGTGCGCCGATCAAGTTTCTGGAAGAACAAGCCTTGCGCAAGGAAGATGTGATCGAGCGCGCGGGCGGTCGTCACGTCGCGCAGTTGGATGTTGAGCGTGCGCTTCGGGAAGTCGCGGTCGAAGATGACGTTGAGATTTAGCTCGTTGGCCAACTGCCGGATGAACTGTTCGAGGTCGCCACTATAATTGATGACGCGCAACTGCTCGGCGCGCCCCGTGGGCTGCGCGACCGGGCCGCCTTGCGCGCGATAAGCTGCGGCTATGTTCGCGGCCCCGTCGGCCGGCACATCGTTGCGACTGACCGAGCCTGAGCCGTTCGCCCCGGCGTGGTTGTTGCCGTTCGGTGTGCCGTTATTGCGGCTCTCTTTCTCATGTTGCAGCCGGAGCATGCGCTCCATCTCGGCGGCGGCCAACTCGTTAATGGGATCGTAGCCGTAGGCTTGCCGGAAGGCGTTATACGCGCCCACGTAGTCGCCCTGTTCGGCCAAAGAGCGCCCTTGCTGCATGAACGTCTGCGAGGCGTTGAAGACGGCGCGGCGGTAATGGAGTTGATACTCCGCGTCCGACGGATTAGCGGCGACCGCCAGCGCGAATTCCTGCGCGGCGCGCTCCCACTGCTGCATCCGCTCGTACTCAGTCCCGCGATTGAAATTCTTATCGCCCTTCTTCGCCAGCGCCGCAATGGGCGCGAGCAGCAAGCAGCAGACGACGACGAGCGCCGTCAGGGCGCGCGCCGAGGAGGAGGCTTTGTAGTTCATATCGATCCTCATCAAGAGTTTGTCCGTGGTCAGTTGTCCGTAGTCCGTTGCGCTGGGTCAGCGTCTCCGGTTCTATTCACACGTTCCGACAGGAAAATTGTTCCAGAAAACCGAAAACGTAGCCAGCAGCTAACAACGGACAACGGACTACTGACTATTTGTTCCCGTTGCCGTTCAGCTTGATCTCTTCGACAAACGTAACGCGGTTGATCTCGTGCAGGGTCGAGACGCCGGCAAAAACTTTTTTCAGGGCCGATTCGCGCAGAGAGGCCAGCCCTTCGGTTTCGGCCGCGCGGCGCACCTCCGAGCCGGGCCGGCGCTCGATGATCATCTCGCGAATGTTGTCGGAGAGATCGAGTAACTCGTGTATGGCCGTCCGGCCCCGATAGCCCGTGTGGTTGCAGGCATCGCACCCGACGCTCATGTAAAAGATGCCGGTCTGATGGTCGGCCGATTTAAGTCCCGCTTCCAGCAACTCTTCGTCCGTCGGCCGGTACGCGCGCTTGCAGACTTCGCACAGCATGCGGACAAGCCGCTGCGCCAGCACGCAGTTCAAAGAGGAGACGAAATTATAAGGCTCGACGCCCATATTCAGGAAACGCCCGATCACGTCGATCACGTTGTTGGCGTGGACGGTGGTGAAGACGAGGTGACCGGTTAAGGCCGACTGGATGGCGATCTGCGCTGTCTCTTCGTCGCGGATTTCGCCGACCATGATCTTGTCTGGGTCGTGGCGCAGGATCGAACGAAGCCCGCGCGCGAACGTCAGCCCCTTCTTCTCGTTCACGGGAATCTGCGTGATGCCGTGGAGTTGATACTCGACCGGGTCTTCAATCGTGATGATCTTGTCTTCTTCGTTGCGGATTTCGTTCAGGGCCGCATAGAGCGTGGTCGTTTTACCCGAACCCGTGGGCCCGGTGACAAGCACCATGCCGTAAGGCTCGGCGATGTAGCGGCGAAACTTGCGCAGGTCGTCTTCGTCGAAGCCGACGACGTTGAGATCGAGATTCTTGAATGATTCGTTGATCTGCTCTTTGTCGAGAATACGTATGACCGCGTCCTCGCCGTGCACGGTCGGCATGATCGAGACGCGGAAGTCTACGTTCCTACCCTTGTAGCGCACGCGGAAGCGCCCGTCCTGCGGCACGCGCCGTTCGGCGATGTCGAGTTCCGACATGACCTTGATGCGCGAGATCAAGGTCTGATGATACGAGAGGTCAATCGGATCGACCTTCGCGTAGAGCGCGCCGTCGATGCGGTACTTGACCTGCACTTCAGCGTCGCGCGTCTCGATGTGAATGTCCGAGGCGCGCGACTCCATCGCGTTGAAGATGATGGTATCGACGAGCTTGATGATCGGCGACATGTCCGAGTCGGTCGCCAACCGATCAAGGTCTAAGACCTCTTCGCCCGTCTCCGTCTCTTTGACGAGCGAGATGCGGAAGCCTGAGGCCGCCTCCTGCAAGACGCGCTGCGTCGCGTCGCCTTTGCGCAAGACCACGTCGATTGCGCCGGCGGTCGCGACGTGCGGCACGATGCGCGCGCGCAGGGCGCTCGCCAACTCGTCCAGCCGCTCAAGGTCGGTCGGGTCGGCCATCGCTATGTGCATGCGGCGGCCTTCGCGGCGGAGCGGCACGAACTGGTGGCGCAGCATCAGATCGACGGGGATTTCGCCGAGCAGATCGTAATCCATCGGCGAAGGGCCGTCGGGCGGCAGGAGATCGATGTAGGGCAGGCGATAACGACGCGCGAGTTCCTGCGCAGCGCGCACTTCGGGCGGTAGGTTCAGTTCATGCCCGCCCGGCAACTCGCCCGTGCGGCCAGCCTGCGCGCCCGGCCCGGTCTGTGCCGCGGCCATGTCTTCAAGAGAGGTCGTCATAAGTCCTGTGGATTGTCGGGGCTGGGGGTTTCCGAAAGTTCAAGCCCAAAGAGTGTCAGATGCGGGAAACAGCCGCCAGACTGCCCGCCGTCAGTGCATCGCCGAGACGTTTGAGATCGACTGCACAATCGGCAAGTAGATCGCCAGCAAGATCGTGATGACGACCCCGCCCATGACGAGCAGGATTGCAGGTTCAAGCACGGTCGTCAACTGCTCAAGGCGCACCTCCGATTCGGCATCATAAAAGCTCGCCACCTCTTCCAGCATCTCCCGCAAACTGCCCGACCGCTCGCCCACGCCGATCATGTCGAGCGCAAGGGCCGGAATCCAACGGGCCGTCTCCAGACTCTCAGTAAACGAGCGCCCCTCGCGGATGAGCGGCAGGATGCTGGAACTACGCGCCCTGAGTTCCCGGTTTGTGACCGACTCGGCCGCTATCTCCCAAGACTCGACCAGCGTGATGCCGCCCGCGAGCAAGGTCGAGAGCGAGCGCGTCACCTGCGCGATGGCGAGTTGGCGGATCAACTGCCCGGCAATCGGTATCTTTAATAGTATGCGATCAACCGTGACGCGCCCGCCCGGTGTGCGCGACCAGAAGGCCAAGAGCGCGGCGACACCGAGCACCAACGGGCCGAACCAGATGAGATTCGCGCCGAGCCAACTTGAGAGACCGACCACCATCGTCGTGATGAACGGCAGGGTCTGATTAAAGCCTTGGAACAGACGCTGCATGCGCGGCACGACGTAGAGCGTCAAAAACGTGACCATGCCGCCGGAGGCGAACAACAAAAAGATCGGATAAGCGAGCGCGCCGCGAATCTTGCGCCGGACTTCGACGCCGCGCCGCATGAACGCGTTGTAGCGGTTGAGCACGTCGTCGAGCGCGCCGGAGCGTTCGCCCGCGAGAATCGAAGCCGTGTAGATGCGCGGGAAGACCGGCCCCTGCGCGGCAAAGGCGGCCGACAAGGCCATGCCGCCGCGAATCTTATCCTCCACGTCGCCGAGCAAACTACGCAGCCGCGCGCTCGTCGCACGCCTGCGGAGCATCGCGATGGATTGCAAAATCGGAATCCCTGCGCGGAGCAGCGCGGCGAGTTGTTGATTGAATAGGAGAAAGTCGCCGGCCTTGACGCGCGCGTTCGTGCCCCCTTTACCGCCACGCGTGAGCATGGCCACGCCACGCGTGCGCGGGGCCGCGACGGAGAAGACGCGAAAGCCCTCGCTCTCTAAGCGCACGCGCGCCTCCTGCACGCCCACAGCCTCGACCGTCCGCGTCACCACCTCGCCCGCCGGCGTCCCCAAACGACAGATAAACTCAGCCATCAGTCCTGTTAGTTAATTCGATCTGTTGCCACAAAGCGCGCCAAAACGCGCGTAAGCAGAGTGTGTAATATAACACGCACGCCGCGCCGCGTGGAGGCATGACCGTGTGCTTTCACGTTGCCGTAACAAGAAAGTTGCATCGAATGAACGTTTTATCTTAAGTGCATCTTGCGCGCATCGGGCGCGAGTCGTACAATGCGCTTGTTCCCGGAGTCTCCCCACTCGTTGGCGCTCGTTCGGTCTAGGACAATTAGCACAATCAATGCTGGGCCGCATCGTCGTTGTTCAGCCCCAAGCCTTTTGCCTAATCGGCGCGCCGCTCGCTTTCGCTTCGCCGGAGTTCTCCGAGGGACTCCAACAGATCAGGAGGGTTTCATGAGACCGCCGCGACCACACGTCCGCGCCGCCGTCGCCCCCATCTCGCGCCTTGCACTCGTCGCGCTGCTAGCTACATGCGCGCTCACTGTTGCCGCGCAACCGAAACAAGAACCGTCAGCCAGTCAAGGCCCCGCGCCCACAACCGCTGCACAGCCCGCCGCCGTGCCCGCGAGCACGACCAACGCGCCGAGTCCCGTGCCGGTTAATGCGACTACGACAGCTTCGGCAAACACCATGGCCGCTGTCGGCACGCCGGTCGGCAACGACGAACAGGTCATCGTCAACGCTGACCTCGTCGTCCTGAACGTGACGCTCACGGACATCTACGGCCGGTACGTGACCGGCATCAACAAAGACGCCTTCACCGTGCTCGACGACAAGCAACCGCAGCAGATCACTTTCTTCTCGGATGAGGACGTGCCGGTCAGTCTCGGCGTCATCTTCGACGTATCAGGGTCGATGAGCGGCGAGAAGATCAGCAAGGCGCGCGAGGCATTGCGTCACTTCATCGACACCTCACACGACAGCGACGAGTATTTTCTAATCGGCTTCAACTCGCGCGCACAACTGCTGATGGATAAGACGCGCAACAGCGATGCGCTCTTGGACAAGCTGACCTTCGTGCAGACGAAGGGGCAGACGGCGCTCTATGATGCCTGCTATCTCGGCGTCAACCGCGTCACGCGCGGCGTCCACCCCAAACGCGCCATCCTGCTCATCTCCGACGGGCAGGACAACAGCTCGCGCTACACCTTCAGCGAGTTGCGCAAGATGCTCAAAGAGACCGACGTGCTCATCTACGCCATCGGCATTCTCGACAAAGGCAGCCCGTCGGAGTTGGACGTGGCGGGGCAAGCGATCCTCGACGAGTTGGCTTCGGTCTCCGGCGGCAAAGCATTCTTCCCGAACAGCCCCGCGGAGATGAACGAAATCTTCGAGCGCATCGCCATCGAGTTGCGGCATCAATACTCCATCGGCTACAAGCCCGCGACGTTTACGAACGACGGTCGCTGGCACAGACTCAAGGTCAAGGTCCAGCCGCCGCGCGGGCTGCCGCACCTCTATGTGCGCGCCAAAGACGGTTATTACGCCACGATGAACCCGCGCTAAAATGCGCCACATAGCTGGCAACCCGACGCGGCGCTAAGCACTTCTAAAATGTGTGCGCGCGCCCGAATGTTTCGGGCGCGCCGGGCGCACAAAGTTTCAGGCTCTTTGCCCCAGCCGCGCGTGAAGACCCAAACGCTTGGGTCGGTTCGATAAAGGGAAGCGCCCCGCAACACCCCTCCTCAAGCAGAGACAGGTCGGGCGTGCCGGGCGCTTCCGTTTGTGCGGCGGGAAACCGGAAGGGATTTAATTCGCCATGCTTCGTCGGTCATCTGATCAGCCCACAAAAACGCGCACGTGGCCGCTCGCTGCGATCTTATCAGTCGGCGCGCTCTGCGCCCTGAGCCTGCTGCTGCCCACGACCAGCGCGCAACGCCCGCGCCGCGTGCCCACAAACGCAAACCAGCCGCCGCGCCCCGTGCCGACAACAACGACGAACACGAACACGCGGCCGGCGACGACGAACGTCGCGCAACCGCAGACCGTGAAGCCGACGCCGACACCCGCCGGCACGCCGCAGAAGCCGACCATGCAGGTGCGGCCTTCATCCGAAGCCACACCGACGCCGTCGCCAACGCCCGAAGGGCAGGAGATCGATCCGGGCGAAATAATTCGCGTCGATGCCGATCTGGTGAACCTGAATGTGCGTGTCATCGACCGCAACAACCGGCCCGTCAATGATGTGAAGCAGGACGAGTTTCACGTCTTCGAGGACAACGCGCCGCAGAAGATCGAATACTTCACGAAGGAGGAAGTGCCGATCAGCTACGGATTGGTCGTGGACAACTCCGGCTCGATTCGCCCGCAACTCTTACAGGTCGAGGACGCCGCCAAGACGATCATCAACAGCAACAAGCCCGGCGACGAGACCTTCCTCGTGCGCTTCGTCGATAGCGAAAAGATCGAAGTCTTGCAGGACTTCACCGCCGACACGAACGCGCTGATGGACGCGCTCGACAATCTCTACATCGAAGGCGGGCAGACCGCGATCATCGACGCCGTGCTCCTGTCGGCCGAGCGCGTCGCCGGTTACAAGAAGGGCAACGATTTGGCCGACCGGCGGCGGCGCGCGCTCATCGTCGTCACCGACGGCGAAGATCGCGACAGCTATTATAAAGAGAGCGATCTGTTCTCGCGCCTGCGCGAGATGGACGTGCAGCTTTACGTCATCGGCTTCGTGGGCGAGTTGGATGCGCAAGGCAACTTCATCCGCAAGAGCGCCAAAGAGAAGGCCATGGCCTTAATCAACAAGCTGGCGACCGAGACGGGCGGGCGCGCCTTCTTCCCAACTTCCACGGCCGAACTGCCGCAGATCGCGCAGGACATCACGCGCGACCTGCGCACGCAGTACGTCATCGGCTACTACCCAACCAACAAAACGCGCGACAATCAGTTCCATCCTATTCGCGTGCAGGTCGCCGCCAGCGACAAGCGCGACAAGCGCATCGCCATCACGCGGCCCGGTCGTGTCGCCACCCCCGGCAACGTCAACGCCGCGCCCGCGCCCAACATAAATAAGTTGACGCCGCCAGCCAAAAAACCTTGACGCTGCGCACACGGCGCACTTAATCTGCCCGGTCAGGAGGAGCAACGAATGCCCTGTGATGTTGAACTACTGACCGGGATATCTTTTTTTGAACTGCTCGATGAGGATGAATGCACGGCCCTCGCCGCCGTGCTCGATCATATCACCGTCGAAGACGGACAGCCGCTCTATCGGCAAGGCGAGCCGGGCGACGATCTCTACGTCGTCCGCAGAGGCGCAATCGAACTCTCCGTCAAAGACATCACGGGGCAGAAGATCGTGCTGCACGTGGCGCGCCCCGGCGAGTTGTTCGGCGCGCTCGCGCTCGTCGAAGGCGAGCCGCGCCCCGCCTCCGCCACCGCGCTCGAAGACACTTCGCTCCTGCTACTCGACCGCGGCGACCTGTTGCTTCTCTTCAAGCAACACCCAGAGGCCGCGCTCGCGATGCTCGCCGCCTTAGGCAGCATGACGCGCAAGGCCGGACACCTCTTGCAAACGCGCGTCTCGCGCAACGTCAACGACGAGGTCGAAGAACAACAACGCCTGTCGCCGGTCGTGCGCTTCGCCGATTTCCTCGCGTGGTTCAGCGGCAGCATGCCCTTCCTGATGCTGCACACACTCTGGTTCATCATTTGGATTTCACTCAACACGCTGATCCTGCCGGTAAACGTGGACGGGACGCGCGGCTTCGATCCGTTCCCTTTCGGACTGCTGACCATGATCGTCTCGCTTGAAGCGATCTTCCTCTCGTGCTTCGTGCTCATCAGCGCGAATCGGCAGGCGGAGAAGGATAAGGTGCGCGCCGACATCGAGTACGAGGTGAACATCAAGGCGGAGTTGGAGGTGGCCCACCTGCACGAGAAGACCGACATGATCTACGAGGCGATGCTCGAACGCTTCGCCAAACTTGAACGGACGCTGCCGCCGGCCGCGACCGAGAAAGTGTAATGCCGACGCGCCGGCCGCACCTGACGCGCGCGCTGCTAATACCGCTCTTTGCACTCCTGCCTGTCACTGCGCCCGCGCAGCAGCCCTTTGTTACGGATGACGCGGACGTGACGCCGCGCGGGCACTTTCATTTCGAGTTCAGCAACGAGTTCGACGTGCTGCAACGCGCGCTCGCACCGAGCCGTTTTCAGAATACGGCAGATGCTGAGTTGGATTATGGCTTGTGGCCGGGTGTGGAGATCGGGATCGAAGCACCGCTCCTGACTATTTTCAACGCGCGCGGAGCGCAACTGCATCGTCCCACCGGCCTCGGCGACACGAATTTTTCCATCAAGTATAACTTCCACAAAGAGCGTGAAGGCTCGGGCCTGCCCGCCATGGCCGTCACCTTCAATCTGGAAACGCCGACCGGCAGCGTGCGGAAACAACTTGGTTCAGGGCTGGCGGACTACTACCTGAATGGTGTGCTGCAAAAATCTGTGAGCACCAAGACGAAGTTAAGGCTGAACGGCGGCATCCTGTTCGCCGGCAACACAACTACCGGCGTCATCGGCATCAATACACGAGGCACGGTCTTGACCGGCGGCGCGTCGCTCGTCAAACAGTTCACCAACCGCTTCACCTTCGGTGCGGAGTTGACAGGCGCACTGACACGCAACTTTGCTTTGAGCAAGGGACAGTTGCAGGGGCTTGTCGGCGGCAACTATGCGCTGCGCAAGAACCTGACGCTCGATTTCGGTCTTGTCGGCGGGCGCTTCTCCGCGAGTCCACGCGCTGGTGCGCAGCTCGGTTTTTCACTAGATTTCTGAGCAACCTCAGGGCGGAGGAGGTCGATGCCCCAAAGCGGCAAGCGACGCAAAACGGCTAAGAACCGTGCGCGCACTATGCCCCACTCCGAATCGATGGCCGGCACGGCCTCGGCGGAGACGGCGGCCGATAGCGAGCGCAATCCAGCCAAGCGTTTTCTCAAACTGCTCGGCCCCGGCTTGATCACGGGCGCGTCGGACGACGACCCGTCGGGCATCGGCACTTACGCACAGGCGGGTGCGGCCTTTGGCTTTCCGATCCTCTGGACGATGTTCGTGACCCTGCCGCTCATGTCCGCCGTGCAATACATCTGCGGCAAGATCGGGATGGTCAGCGGCAAGGGCCTCGCGGGCGTGCTGCGCGAACACTACCCGCGCGCCTTGCTTTATCCGGCCGTCATTCTGCTTGTCGTCGCCAACACGATCAATGCGGGCACGGACATCGGCGCAATCGCCGCCGCTTTTAACCTACTGCTCCCCGTTTCGATCAAACTACTCATCGTGCCGATCACACTGCTGATCGTTGCGCTGCAAATCTGGGGGTCGTACCGGCTGATCGCGCGCGTCTTCAAGTGGCTGTCGCTCACGCTGTTCGCCTATATCGGCGCGTCGTTTCTCGCGCATCCGAATTGGGGCCAAGTACTCAAGTCCACTTTCATCCCGCACCTCAGTCTTGATCATGATTTCCTGCTCATGCTCGTCGCCATCCTCGGCACAACCATCTCGCCTTATCTCTTCTTCTGGCAGGCCTCGCAAGAAGTCGAGGAAGAAACTAGCATGGGGCGCAAGACCGTAGCAGCGCGCAAGGGCGCGACCGACCGCGAGTTGCATGTCGCGCGCCTCGACACATACATCGGCATGTTCTTCTCGAACTTCGTCGCCTACTTCGTCATCCTCGCTTCGGCCGCCACGCTGCACGCCGCAGGTCAGACCAACATTCAATCCGCGACCGAAGCGGCCGAGGCCCTGCGTCCGCTCGCCGGCAGTGCCGCGACGATCCTGTTCGCCATCGGCTTGATCGGCGCGGGCTTTCTTGCCGTGCCAGTGTTGACCGGATCGAGCGCCTATGCGGTCGCGGAGATGTTCGGTTGGAAGTACGGGCTGGACGAGAAACTGCGCGGGGCCAAACAATTCTACGCCATCATTGCGGTCTCGACGCTCGTCGGCATGACGATCAACCTTTTAGGCATCAACCCGATCACAGCGCTCTTTTGGACGGCCGTCATCAACGGGCTGCTGTCACCGCCCTTGATCATCATCATCATGCTCGTCGCGAATAACCGGCGCGTGCTGGGCGCGCGTGTCAACGGGCGCACCACCAATATACTGGGCTGGTTGACGGCCGCCGTGATGTCCGCTGCGGCCGTCGGACTATTATTAACGTGGAATCAGTGAGACGGGGCCATCGGCTTGCTGCTCCGCCGGCCACACTTTGTGCTTAATGAATTATTTGTTTCGACAGGGTCAGGCGCTGCCAGATGATCTCTTCGTCGGGGAAGGAGATACTTTCGCTTTCGCTGCGTAGGATGACGGCGGTGCGGACAATGGAGTCGAGTTCGCGCGAGATGCCGTCGCAGGGCAGGCAGTCTTTCAGATGCGTCTGCACGAGCGTGCGCGTGTCTTCGTCGAGCGCCCCGTCGCAGTAGTCGCTCAACAGTTCGAGGTATTTAGCACAGTCCATTCATTTATCCTCACAGCAAATCCGGGCGGATTGTCACGGAAATTTTCTTTCCGAGACCCCTTAGACTCTTCAATCACGCGGTCTGTTGTCTGAGGATGTGCCTTAATTTCAGCCGCGCCTTGTGGAGCTGCGATTTCGACGTGCCTTCGGAGACGCCGAGCAGCTTTGCGATCTCGAAATGGTCGTGCCCTTCCACGTCGTGGAGGACGAAGACGGTGCGATAACCGGGCGGCAACTCCGTGATGGCGCGCTCCAACGCGATGCGGTCAATGATCGGCATGCGGTCGGGGTTCGCCGTCCCCGTAACGATCTGCACGGGCGTCTCGCCTTCGGTGGTCGTAAACTCGGGCCGGGCACTCTTGCGTCGGAAGTACATCAAGACCTGATTCACGGTGAGCCGGTGTAGCCAAGTGGTGAAGGCCGACTCGCCGCGAAAGCTGCCGACCTTGTTGAAGAGGTGCGTGAACACGTCCTGCGTCAGGTCTTCCGCTTCGGTCGGGTTGCCAAGCATGCGAAAGCAGAGCGCATAGACGCGCCGGAAGTGGCGGCGGTAAATCTGCTCGAAGGCGCTGGTGTCGCCCGCGGCTGACGCTTTAGCCAACTCCAGATCACTCGGTTGCGGTGTCCCGACTTCGGCTGCGCTCATGCTCCTCCCCTCCGCTCAGTTCCATAGCACTGAGCCGCCCCAACATGCACCTCATTTCGCGTGTCTTAGACTTTACCACTCACGCGCGCGACGGGCCAAACTATGTACAGGCAACTGCGCTGCCAGACGCGCGTGATAAATCGGGGTAAATGAAAAAACCGGAGCGAAATCAGCTTCCGCTCCGGTCTCATTTGCGCTGAACTGCGTTTGTATGGTTAGCGGGCCATGCTGTCCCGATCCGTGCGCAGATTGTTCGTGACCGAGAAGACGCCCGGCACTTGACTTGCAGCCATGTAAGCCAGCCGCTTGTCACCTTCGTTCGCGACCACGCCTTCGAGCGTCAAGTGCCCGTTGTTGACCACGATGTGCAGCGACGGGTTGCCGCCCATAGCGTAACGATACAGTCCCGCCGTGTTGAAGATCGTGCGATAGGCACGCACGCGAATCGAGTCGTCAAACGAAGAGAGCGGCAGCACCTCGATCTTGTTCACGACCTGCGTCACGCCGGGCAGTTTGGCAACGCGGCGCGCAGCGTCCTGCCGCGTGGACGGGCGCACGACCTGACCGTAGAGCGTCACCGTCCCGCCGTTGATCTCGTATGCCAGATTATCGAACACACCGTAGTACGGCAGCGTCACGAGTTGCTTACGTACATTCTTACTAAGCTGCTGGCCGTAGCCTTGCGCATTTGCTTCGGTCGGCGCGGACAGCGCCACCCCAGCGGTCAGCACGAGCGCCGCAGCGAACGCCATCAACTTGCCTTTGAATGTTTTCATGATGTCTCTCATTGCCTCCAAACAACGTCTCACTGAAACTCTCGCTTTACGTCGAATTAGATGCGGCGCGCGTTGCATTAATTGCCTACCGACGGCGACAGACTGGATGGCAAATAAGCGATTTTGGCTGAATTTTTGTAGTTTTTGAGTTGCGGAAAGCAGCAGCAAGAGCGTCAACGAGGCCAAATAAATAGGCTGTCGATCAGTTCTCTACAGGCTCCCCCAAACCTGCACAGAACTTTGACCAACAGCCAATTTATTCGTTGCTCTTCTTAGGACGACTACGCTCAACGCGGCCCCGTTCCCCCGAAAGAACCGTGCGAGCTGTACGCGCGAGAGAATGCCTCCCCCAAAGCCTTCACCCGCCGTCGTCTGTTAAAGAGCTACCCCCTTGTTCCCTTACCTACCCTTGTTCTTTAACGACTGAACATAAAAGCAACGAGCGTACCACGCGAAACATGCACGCGCGGGCTGGATACGAAGCGCAAGTTTCCACCGAAAATTTGCGCTTCGGCCCATCAGTTACGCGAGACACACCTGGCCTCGCTCTGCGCGCACGCTTCGATTGTTGCATTTATTCGATACTGCGGCTGTGTAGTCTTGGACGATAACAGGTCAGCTTTTCATGCCGGCTCACTCTCGACCGGCTCGCGCGACCAGAACACTAGGTCTGTGACGGCCGGTTGTGCGCCGATTGAGCGCAGGAGCAGAGCGATCTGCCCGCGATGATACCAAGAGTGGCCGAACAACTGTGTGAGGATGTCTTCGATGGTGTTACGAAAGCGCGCCCCTTCCAGACTTTGATATTCAAAGATGCGCGCCAACTCTTCATCAGTCAAGCCCGCAAGATAATCCGTCCACGCCGCCTGCATCTCGGCCACACGCGGCCCGAGGTCTGCGAAAGCGATGTGCGCAGGAAAGAAGTCCGCGAGCGTTTGCGGTCGATACTCGGCCGCCACAGCCTGTGCCACACCGAAGCGGTCGAGCCACAACAAGCGCGCGCCGACGATGTGCGCCAACAGCATGACGGCCTTCTGATAAGCCTCCTCTGCGCGCGCCTCCTCCGGCACGGCCGCCAATGCTGCCAATACCTTCGCGTGGCTGTCTTGCTCATACTCAAACCAGCGCCGATACCTGTCCGCGATACCGTTAGCCATCGTCATTATTCTCTTACTCGTGTTTGAGCATCGAGGCCGCCGCACAACGGCCATGCAGCCGGTCATGCCATCAATCGCGCTTGCGGACTGAGCCGCTGATCTTTTTGCGTGTTGGTTCGCCGGTGCGCAACACGGGGAGGCCCTGATCCACGTCGGCGTGCGGGCGCGGGATGACGTGTGTGGCGACGACCTTGCCGACGCGCGCGCCCGCGGCCGCGCCCGCGTCCACCGCCGCGCGCACCGCCCCCACGTCGCCGCGCACAATCGCCGTCACCAGCCCCGCGTCGATACGCTCATAACCGACCAACTCCACGTTCGCCGCCTTGACCATCGCGTCCGCCGCCTCGATCATCGCGACGAGACCCATGCATTCAACCATACCCAGTGCTTCCATAAGTCTCCTTACATGCTCTCGCGCCGCACGACCGGGCGGCGGACTCATTTGAAATTGAGCGTCACATCGACAGTCTGCGTTTGCCGGTTCGGCTTAAATTCCGTCCTGAAGCCTTTGAACCGCGTGCCGAAGCCTTCCAGCCGGAGCAGCGGCAGCTTCTTGCCAAACTCTTCGATGGCGTCCATGTTGAAGACCGCGCCGGGCGCAAGCGGCCAAGCGCGCGCGACGCGCGCCGCCTCCGCATCGGACAACCCTGCGACCGTGAGCGTGCCCATGTGGAACTGCGCGCCCTGCTCAAGCTGCATGCTGTAGCTGACGCGCCGGTTCGCATCGTCAAACGTCGGCGCGGATTTGAGCCGCGAGTCAAGATAACCTTTCCGCCCGTAAGCCTTGTGGATGGCGCGCGCGCCCGCTTCGATCTTCAACCCGTCGGCCACTTCGCCCGCCTTCATGTTCAGTGCCGCATCAAGCTCGGCGACCGTGAGCGCGTCCGCGCCCGTCCACTCGGCCTTGTCCCAGAGATAAGCAATACCTTCGGCCACGGGAATAGTCACGTCCGCGCCGCCCTTGCAATTGGCCTTCGCGTCGGCGTCGCTCGCCGTCGCGCGCGGCTCGCTGAAGCGCGCGCGCAAGTGCCCGCGCTGATGATAAAGCGGCAACAGACTGTTGACCGCAAACGCGGCCGCGGTCTCCTGCGAATAATCTGTCTCAAAGAGCAGCTTCGAGTTTTTGATCAACTCGCTCTCAGACACTTGCTCCGCGCCCGGAAAATGTAACTGACAGAGCGGCACGTGCACGCCCCTGACGCTGAAGACGTGGCGCGGGTGCGCGCCCGACTCGTCCGTCGCCGTGATGTACTCCACCTCGCCACCGATGTGGCGCGCGGCTAACAGGTCTGTCAGCGCCTTCGTGATCGATTTGATCGCGCCCTGCGACTCCGGCGCTGTGCCCTCGAACGAAGGCAGCTCGCGGCGGACGGCGCTTGTCAGCTCGTCTCGGCTGAACCAGATGAAGTTGTCGAAGACGACGGGCAGACTGCCGCGCGCTTCTTCGACTATGAACGTTACCACCGCTTCGTCGCCCGTCGTGCGATAACGATAGCTCAACTTGGTGAAGAGGCCCGTCTGCAATAGCCGCCCGGCCGCTTCGTCGAGCACGCCCTCGTCTACCTGTTGCCCCGTCTGCAACCCGCTCGCCGCGATCACCTCTTCGAGCGCCGTGTGCTGTAAACCCGTCACCTCGATCTTGCTCAACTTAAACTTCTGCCCGGCCGGCGGCGACTGCGCACGTGCGCACGTGGACAACACAAAGACGCTCACACAAGCGAGCAGACACAAGGCGGAGTGCTGACAAGCACGCGCCAACATTAAAGACCTGCGAGGGTAAATCATGAAAGCTCTTGACTGCTCCAATAAGATCGCACGCGCTCAAAGCTCGCGCTTCAGATAGATGACATCGTAGCTGGCGTCGTTCGTCGTGTGCACGACGACGGCGACGACCTCCCAGCCGTCCGGCCCGACGCGTTGCAGATAGTCCCAGACCTGCGGACAACTCGCAAACGGATCAGTCGCCCCGGCCGCTTCCGACAACGGCACGCGCCCCTGCCATTCGCCATTCACAAACGTCACGTGCCCCGACTGTGCATTGCAGACTCTGTAATCATACATTCGTGTCATGAGTTTTTATGTCAGAACCGCCCGCTACCGCAGGCGGTTCTTGGTTACGTTACTACCACCCGCCCGCCACCGCAGGCGGTTCTGACTCTAATTCCGCAGCGAGTGGATCGGCGCGGGGATACGCCCGCCGCGGCGTATGAAGTCGGCGCAGGCGAAACGGTTGACCGGCATGATGGGCGCTGTGCCGAGCAGGCCGCCGAACTCGACCGAGTCGCCCACGTCTTTACCCGGCACAGGGATGATGCGCACGGCCGTCGTCTTGTTGTTCATCACGCCGATGGCCATCTCGTCGGCGATGATCGCGGCGATGGTCTCGGCAGAAGTTGCGCCGGGCACGGCGATCATATCAAGCCCGACCGAGCAGACGCTCGTCCACGCTTCAAGTTTTTCGAGCGTCAACGCGCCCACGCGCGCCGCTTCGATCATGCCTGCGTCTTCCGAGACAGGAATGAACGCGCCGCTCATGCCACCGACCGCGCTCGACGCCATCGCGCCGCCCTTCTTCACCGCGTCGGTCAAGAGCGCCAACGCGGCGGTCGTGCCCGGCGCACCCGCGCGCTCGAAGCCAAAGCCTTCGATGATCTCCGCCACCGAATCACCCGGCGCGGGCGTGGGCGCTAAGCTGAGATCGATGATGCCGAAGCGCAAGCCCAGACGTTTCGCCGCTTCACGTCCGACCAACTCGCCGGCGCGCGCGAGTTTGAACGAGAGTTTTTTGATCAATTCGGCCAACTCATGCAGCGGCATGTCGCGCGGCGCGTGGCGCACGGCGTGATTGACGACGCCGGGGCCAGAGACGCCGACGTTGATGACCGCCTCCGCCTCGCCCACGCCATGAAATGCGCCCGCCATGAATGGATTATCCTCGACCGCGTTGGCGAAGCAGACGAACTTCGCACACGCGAGACCGCCCTGTTCGCGCGTCCGTTCCGCCGCCTCTTTAATCAACTCGCCGACGCGCCGCACCGCGTCCATGTTGATCCCGGCGCGCGTCGTCGCCACGTTCACGGACGAGCACAGCCGCTTTGTCGTCGCCAACGCTTCAGGGATCGAATCGAGGAAGAGCGACTCGGCATCTGTCCAACCTTTGTGCACGAGCGCCGAGTAGCCGCCGATGAAATCCACGCCGACGCGCCCCGCCGCCTCGTCAATCGCGCGCGCAAGCTGCACACAATCGCTCACTGAAAGAGCAGCGCCCGCGATGAGCGACGCTGGCGTGATCGAGATGCGCTTGTTCGCCACGCGCAAACCCAACTCGGCCGCGATCTCATCCACGGTCGCCACCAGCCGCTCGCCCGTGCGCTCGATCTTGGCGCGCACGCGCTCGGCCGTCCGCGCAATCGAATCGGTCGCGCAGTCGCGCAAAGAGAGACCGAGCGTGACGGTGCGCACGTCGAGGTGCTCCATCTCGGTCATCCTGATGGTCTGTAAGATTTCGGCCTGCGTGTATTCCATGTGTGGCGGCTCGCGTGGGTTATCTGAGGACGTGACTGAAGAGCAGTATGAGCAGGAAAGCGACGAAGAGCACGGCAGCGACAAGCACAAAGCGCAACGCCGGATCATCCTGCGCCTCGTCTAACACAACAAACGAAGCATCGCGCAGCCGCTCCACGCGCTCGCCCGCACGTGCGCGCATGCCAGCCACGCGCTCGAACCGCGCCCCGCGCCCATCCTTCGGCGCATCGGCCAAGCTCAGTTCGGCCTGATCGGGCGCACTCGTCTGCGCCGTCGCGGGCGGCACACTCGCCTCGCCCTGTGTTTGCACTGACACTGCAACGGGCTTGTTATCATTACTCGGCGTCGGCGCGACCGACGGCAGACTATCACTCAACGCGCGCGCGACCCGCTCCGCCTCGTCCACCAAGCCACTGCTCCGCGCCTGCGACTGCTCCGCGCCCGACGACACAGGCGTGTGGCGCAACGGCTGCGCTGCGCTCATGCTCTGCCCGCACTGCGGACAGAAACTCGCCCGCCCGCGCACCGCCGCGCCGCAGTTCCCGCATCGTCGTGCGATCTCCGGTTCAGACATAAGAGAGTCCTGAGTGCTGAGTGCTCAGTGCTGAGGTGCTGGGTAAGAAAGCAGCTTGTTCTTTACTCAGGACTCAGGACTCAGGACTCAGCACTTTCTTCACACCCTATGCATCGCGTTGAAAAGGTCTTCGCGTTGAGCGTAGATGCGAACACCAAGCTTATCACCGGCGGCGCGGAAGCGTTCCTTGAGTTCCGTCACGGGGCGGCCGGCGCGCGACATGTCGGCGATGATGACCATAGCGAACTTGCCCTGTACGACCGTCTGATTGATGTCCGCGATGCTGCAATCAGACTCCGCGAGAATCTGCGCCACGCCCGCCACGATGCCCGGATGATCCACGCCGAACACCGACACGATCAGGCGCTCCGCCGAGCCGGCCGTCTGCCCCATCACCGCGCTCGCCATGTCGCTCTGCGCCTGTGGGCCGCCGCCGTTCGTCGGCATGACCGGCTCAATCGCGCGGTAGATGTCCGTCACCAACTGTTCAACCTGTCGCTCGTCCGCCCCCGCGCCCAAACGCCCGTACACGGCGCGCGTGATCCGATAGATCAACTCTTCGTTAGCCATTTGAAAACAGTGACGAGTGACGAGTGACAAGTGGCGAGTGACAAGTAAGCACTTGTCTTTAACTCGTCACTTGTCACTCGTCACTGCTTTATCGCCTCCCGTTATCGCCCGCTATGAGTTCGTGCGCGGCGTTGCGCAGATCGTCCGACGGCGTGTCCTGCACGTCCACGCGATCCACGATGGCGACGACCGCCGCTTCAATCGCCATGTCCTGATCGCCCACGGCCGTGCGCGCCGCCTTGCCGTAGGCGCACATGACCGTCTCGCCCACGCCCGCGCCGAGCCGATCCGCCACGACGACGATGCTGCGCGTCGGCTCTTTATCCAACTCAATCGGGTGCACCACGAGGAAGCGCACGCCTTCCAGATCAGGCGACTTCTTCGTGGCCCAGACTGTGCCGACAACTTTAGCGAGAAACATAAAAGCTTGTCCGTTGTCCGTTGTCCGTCGTCAGTTGTTCAAGTCCCCGCTGTGGCCGCTTATTTGCGCACGAGAAACAACGGACAACTGACCACTGACAACGGACAGCTTTTCAGACTTTCGCAAACACTTCGGCCGGATCGCCGAGATCATGCGCTGAGGGCGTGATGATCGTGCGCGCGTTGACGTAAATCTTTTCGCCCTTCTGAATGGCGCGACGCACGTCGTCTTCGGAGACGAACTCGACCGCTTTGCGACCGTTCATGGTCACCGGTTTCGCGCCGCCGTTACCGGCCGGAGCGGCGGACTTGGCGGCCACTTCAACTGTGGGCGCGGCGCTCGCAGGCTGCGTCATGCCGCCGTTGCCGGCTGTCTGTGCCGATGGTGCGCCGCCCGTTGCTGCTGGCCCGACGCCGCGCGTCGAGAGAAAGCGATCAACGATGGCCGCGACATCTTCGCGGCTGACGCGTGCGCTTGTCTGCGCAGCGGCGGCCGGTTGCGTCTGCGTTGGCGCGGGCATCATCACGGCCGGGCGCGCTGCGGTTGCCGCGCGCGCGGGTCGGGCGCTCGGCACGGGGCGCGTCTCGAAGGCGACGCGCTTGATGTCCATCAGGTGGAGCGGCGAGATGTTGTCGGAGGTGACGTTGCCGCCCCACGAGCCGCAGCCCAGAGTCATCGACGGCGGGAGCGCCGTGGAGAAACCGATTGCGCCGTGCGTCGTCGGCGTGTTGACAACGACGCGCGAGGCGGGCATCTCCATGCCGTAAGCCTTCGCGATCTCGCGCGACCGCGTGTGCACGCCCGCCGTGTGCCCCATGCCGCCGTAAGACAGGATTTCAAAACAACGCGCCGCACCGCGCTCGACGCCGTCTTCAACATAGAACGCGAGGATCGGCGAGAGTTTCTCCATCGAGAGCGGGTGCTCGCGCCCGACGCCGCCGACATCTGCCAGCAGACAGCGCGTGCCCGGCGGCACTGTGATGCCCGCCAATTGCGCGATCACCTCGACGGACTTGCCGACGATCTGCGGGTTCAACGTCCGCTGCGGCGTGGCGACGACACGGCCGAGTTTGTCCGCGTCGGCCGCGCTCAAAAAATAACCGCCCTGCGCGATGAACTCCTCGCGCACCTGCTTCGCTACGGGCGCATCGGCCACGACCGCCTGCTCGGAAGCGCAGATCGTGCCGTTGTCAAAACACTTGCCCGTCAAGATGTTCTGCACCGCGAGCGGCACGTCCGCCGTGCGCTCGATGAAGACCGGCACGTTGCCGGGGCCGACGCCGAACGCGGGCTTGCCCGACGAGTAGGCCGCACGCACGAGGCCAATCCCGCCCGTCGCAAGGATGACGGCCGTGCGCTTGTGCTTCATCAAGACTTCAGTGCCTTCGATGGTCGCGTTCGACATGCAGCCGATGGCTTCGGCCGGCAGTCCTTCCTTGACCGCTGCCTCGCGCATCACACGCGCCGTCTCGTTGATGCACTTCGCGGCCGAAGGGTGTGGCGACAGGACGATTGAGTTGCGCGACTTGATGGCGATCAGGATTTTGAAGATCGCGGTGGAGGTGGGATTGGTCGAAGGGATGATACCGGCGACGACGCCGCGCGGGCTGGCGATCTCGATCACGTCCTTCGATTCGGAGATCACGCCCACGGTGCGCAAGCCACGAAAAGCGTGCCACACATCTTCGGCGGCAAAGCGATTCTTCTCGCGCTTGTCGGCCGCGACGCCGAAGCCCGTCTCTTCAACCGCCATCTTGCCGAGCCGCTCTGCTTCGCGCAATGCGGCTTGTGCCATCGCCTCGCAGATGCGATCAATCCGTGCTTGATCAAACCGCGCCAGCGCCTTCTGCGCCCCATGCGCGGCCTCGACCAGATCGCGCGCCTGCTGTACCGACACGAGGTCTTTATCGACTGACATAGCACACCTCCGAAGAGCAGAGGTCAGATGTCAGATGTCAGATGCTAGTTAAAACTGACATCTAGCATCTAGCATCTGATATCTATTTCGCCCGTTCCTTATTGTTCTCGCGCGCGCCGGCCGGCAATGAGCGCCCTTGATCGCCTTCGCCGAGTTGGCCGGCTGCGCCGCCGCCTTGCAGGGCGCGCTCGTCCGGGCTGTAGCCGGTGCGGCCGTTGCGCGGGAGCACGCGCTCGACTTCGGTGTGCGGGCGCGGGATGACGTGCACGCTGATCAACTCGCCGACGCGGCGGGCGGCGGCTGCGCCGGCGTCGGTCGCGGCCTTGACCGCGCCCACGTCGCCGCGCACGAAGATCGTCACATAGCCTGCGCCGATATACTCTTTGCCGATGAGTTGAACGTTCGCGGCCTTGACCATCGCATCCGCGGCCTCGACCGCGCCGACGAACCCTTTGGTCTCGACCATGCCGAGTGCTTCGAGAGGCATAAACGGAGTCCTCGCTTTTCTGATTGTAGAAGTGAAAACGATGCTGCTCGTCTGTCTTGGAACGGCTCAACGTAGCACCGCGCGCGCGAAGAATCAAGCGGCGCGCATCTTTCTGACCGGCCTAAAGTTTGACAGTCTCGCGCGCTGCACGTTATAGT
Source organism: Pyrinomonadaceae bacterium (assembly GCA_045807745.1). Lineage (GTDB taxonomy): Bacteria > Acidobacteriota > Blastocatellia > Pyrinomonadales > Pyrinomonadaceae > QHXQ01. Next base: position 167,173 of record JBJMGT010000035.1, on the reverse strand, counting down.
GCGCGCAAAGTCCCGGCCGGCTCATATTAAGACGAGGACGAGCGGCGTTTGGGCGAGACGGCGGGCAGCCATAAGTCTTCTAAGTCAGCGCAAGACGTGAACTCAAAATCCTCTGACCCAACGCCCGAAGAGCGCGCACAAGCATCGGGGGGTGAGTCGTCGCTCGGCGTCCTGCTGCGTCGTGCGCGCGAGGCGCAGCACCTCTCCTTGCGCGACATCTCCGACCACACGCGCATCTCGCGCCGCTACTTGGAAGCCATCGAAGCCGACGACTATAAGAACCTGCCCGGCGGCATCTTCAACCGCAGCTTCGTCAAAGCATTTGCCAAAGCGGTCAACTTCGACGAGACCCAAGCCATACGCGCTTATGAGCGCACAGCCCGCGCGCACGGCGAATCGCCCGATGAACTACCGACCTCGCGCCAGCCTTCGCGCGTCTACATGGACGGCGACCCGACTCGCTCGCCGCTCGTCACCATCGGTCTCAGTCTGGTGATCCTGGCCATCATCTCGCTCGGCGCATACGCCGCGCTCCACTGGTATCAACGGCGCAACGAGAGCCGCGCCCAGCAACCAACGCCAACGACGAATCGTCCGGTCGCCAACACCAACAGCCAAACCGTCGCGCCGCCCACGCAACCGACGCCCGCACCCACGCCCGTCGCCGCCGCGAGTGGCTTGCGCGTGCAGGTTAAGGCGAAAGGCGAGCCGGTCTGGCTGCGCACGAAAGTTGATAGCGCAGCTTCGAGCGAACGCATCCTCGCCGCCGATCAGACGGAAGAGTTGACCGCCACGGACGCGCTCAGCCTGCAATACTCGAAGGCTAAGGCGGGCGCGCTCGAAGTAACTATCAATGGCCGCTCGGCCATTGTGCCGGCCGACATTGCGAAGGGCAAGTTGCTCGTCGAGATGCTGATCACGAAGGAAGACTACGCGCGTCTCTTGCAACAGCCTTGAGTGCCCCGCCCGATGCGCCCGCTCGTCGGGGCGCTGGAACGGCGCGCGTGTGTCCGGCACTTGCCGCCTGCCCTCAGCTTTGTTACGCTCCTGTTTGCTTCCAGACACGAACCAACTCATTCACATCGCAACGCACGGCGCAGCGCTCGCGCCCCATGATCCTTTGCTTAAGGGAGGTCTTATTAGCTCATCATGTTGACCAACGATTTAATCGAAGGCTTGACGTTTGACGACGTACTGCTCGTGCCCGGTCGCAGCGACGTGCTGCCCAACGAGACTGACACCGCGACGCAGTTCACACGCGGCATCACCTTGCGGATCCCGCTCTGCTCTGCCGCGATGGACACGGTCACAGAAGCCGCGCTCGCCATCGCCCTCGCCCAACAGGGCGGCATCGGCGTGGTGCATAAAAACATGCCCGTCGAGCGGCAGGCGGAGGAGGTCGATAAGGTGAAGCGCTCGGAGTCGGGGATGATCGTCGACCCGGTGACGATTCGCCCCGACCGCCCTGTTGCCGAGGCGCTCGCAGTGATGGAGCGTTACAAGATTAGCGGCGTGCCCGTCGTGGACGAGGGCGGCCACCTCGTCGGCATCATCACCAACCGCGACCTGCGCTTCGAGACACGCTACGATGTGCCCGTCTCCGAAGTGATGACCAAGCAACCGCTCGTCACCGTGCCCGTCGGCACGACGCTCGATCAGGCTAAGGCCGTCCTGCAAAAGCACCGCATCGAAAAACTGTTGGTCATCGACGGCGACAAACATCTGAAAGGTCTCATCACGGTCAAAGACATACAGAAGGCGATCAAGTATCCGCACGCCGCCAAAGATGATCTCGGTCGTTTGCGCGTCGCCGCCGCCATCGGCGCGACCGGCGACTTCCGCGAGCGCGCCGACGAACTCGTCAAAGCGCGCGTCGATTGTTTAGTGATTGACACGGCGCACGGCCACTCGTCGCGCGTCGTCGAAGCCGTCCGCGAGATCAAGCGCCGCCACGCGGACACGCAACTCATCGCCGGCAACGTCGCCACGACCGAAGGCACGCGCGAATTGATCGACGCGGGCGTGGACGCCATCAAGTGCGGCATCGGGCCGGGTTCAATTTGTACGACGCGCGTCGTCACCGGCGCGGGCGTGCCGCAGATCACAGCGATACAGAACTGCGTGCAGGCGGCGCGCGGGAGCGGCGTCCCCGTCATCGCTGATGGCGGCGTGAAGTTTTCGGGCGACGTGGCGAAGGCGATTGCGACCGGCGCGGATGTGGTCATGATCGGCTCGCTGTTCGCGGGCGTAGAGGAATCGCCGGGCGAGATGATCCTGTTTCAAGGGCGCTCGTTCAAAGCCTATCGCGGCATGGGTTCGATTGGCGCGATGCGCGAAGGCTCGCGCGACCGTTACGCGCAGGAAGCGACCGACGTTGACTCCAAGCTCGTGCCCGAAGGCATCGAGGGCCGCGTCCCCTACAAGGGCACACTCGCCGACATGGTCACGCAACTGGTCGGGGGTCTCCGCGCCGGCATGGGCTACACCGGCTGCCGCACCATCCGCGAGTTCCAAGAGAACACACGCTTCGTCCGCATCAGCGCCGCGGGCCTGCGCGAGTCGCACGTCCACGACGTGATCATCACGAAGGAAGCACCGAACTATAGGCTGGAATAGATGGTAAGTAGGAGTTAAGGCTTCCAGACTGCGACCCGTAGAATATCGGGTAAAAGGTCGGCTATCAGTTTAAAGTCTCGTTCATTCTGGGTTGCGATGCCGTATCCGTGTGCTGCTGCTGTAGCAGCGATGAACAAGTCTCTCCAATGTTTTTGTAGTTGCTGCCCGGTGAGGCGAGGATAAATATAAGCGGCGATTGCGGCGGCCTTCTGCTCAAAGGGCAACACAGCACAAGACTCACTCAACTCTTTAATTCTATTCTTATATTGCTGGGCTTGCTCTGTTGTTATTTTGTTCTTCCTCTCTTCATCTTCAACCCCCTTGAGCGCTTCAAAGATAGTCATAGAGGTTAAGGCCGGAACAGATTTCAGCCTTTTAAAGTGTTCAGTAATCTCACGCAGGACATACACCTGACCATTTCTCCAGTGAGTGAAGACATCGTTATCAAGAGCGAGTGAGGTTTCTGGTAGCGCTGGACCAAGTGGCATAAGAGAATCGCGTGCTATTCAATCTTTATTCGAGAAACGCATTTTCATCTAGCTCAGGGCGGGCTGTGATGGCGGCTTTCTCTTCTTCGGTTAGTCCTTCCAAAGTAGACGCAGCAAGAGCGTGATAACGTGCCACTAGCGCCATATCAAGTGAATCTTCCAACTCAATTAGTCTTTGTATTTTCTTGTCCCAAGCTTCATCAGGCAGGCGCGGCGCATCTGGCAGATCATATCTACCGTGACCGCTGGAAGATCGGATCACCAAATTAACCAGACGACCATCTTCGCGTGCTAATTCTTTTTGTACTTCATCAAAGTTCTCAATGATTTTATCCTCAACTGTAATATATCCGTAACCGAGGAAGATAGGTTGACTGAAAAGAGTCTCGGTAATTAAGTGAGGGCCGATTTTTATCGACGATAATTGATTGAGAAATTGTAAGCGCTTAAGTATATCTTTAGTTGCTTGTAGCCCATATCCAATTTCACTAATAGGCCATTCAAATGAGCGCTCAGTGATGGCATAGTAAATCAAGGCAATGTTACCAACCTGCTCTCCCGAAATATCCGGCGGCACTTGAAATTTAGTGCCTATCGCTTTCTCAATCACCATTAGACGGTAATTAATTTGTCGCCGGCGTAGCATCTGACTAATATCTAATAATGGCTCATCAAATCTTAGGGTTATATCAAATTGTATGCTTGGGATGCGCACATGAATAGCATCTCCAAGTATTAATGCTGCTCTGATAGTAGAGACAATGAAATCCGCGCGAGCAGTTTTGGTTAGCCGATCCATGTGGAGATTGACATACTCTATTTTGAAGCTATCCTCCTTTTCGCTCAACTTTCCTGTCCCGGTAAGAATTAGGATAGCATCATTCTCAATTACACTTCTGAAAGCCACATGCCCAGATTTCATATCCGATTCTACTGCCGTAATAGGTATTGCGAGTTGTAGCTGAAATGCCGGGATGTCAATACATAAAGAGATATCAGGTTCATCTAGAGGTAATGGAACAGGAAGCGGTTCAAATACAATCTTGTCAGCAGGACTCATCTTGAAATCCTGAAAGCTGCCTAAATTCGGGGCGGGAAAGTAGGTGGCAGGGTGAGTCACCTCTATGCTGGCCGTACTCATATTTTTGCCTCTTGAACCTAATGAAGTCTCCCACAATAACCCTGCGGCCGCAAGATTTTAATAGAAGGTGGTGCACCATCTGCGCTTTTCAAGGGCGCACGTGTTTCTTCCGCGTTAGCACCACGGGTCTGTGCGCTTTTTTCGCTTGATGTCGAGGGCAGTAATCTGTTGATCGTTCAGTGGTGCGTTGTGTTCGCGCTGCCCTTCTCTCTCGTCAGGCTGCGATAGACGAGTTCGATCCACGCGTCGGTCTTGATGAAGCCCGTGCCCCAAGACTTCCATTCGGCGGGGAGACCGGCGGATTTGATCTGGTCGAGTGTGCGTTTGGCTTCTATCTCTTTGCGGATGATGGCGGTGGTTTCAAAGAGCATGCGGCGGAAGAGTTTGAGATCGTCGAGGGTGGAGAGGGCCCCATGACCGGGGATGATCTTTACGTCGGGGGGCAGGGTGGCGATGATGTCGGAGACGTTTTTGGTTAGCTGCTCGATGTCGCCGCCGTTGTCTATGTCCACGAAGGGGAAGCGGCCGGCGAAGAAGTCGTCGCCCATGTGGACGACGTTCGAGCCGGTAAAGAAGATGACCGAGTCGCCGTCCGTGTGCCCGTGCGGGAAGTGGACGGCGCGAATCTCTTCGCCGTTGAAGTGAATTGAAACGGCTTGATCGAACGTGATCACGGGCAGTGCCTCTTTGGGTGACGCGGGCACTTTCTCGCCCAGCACATTCTGCTCAGTCGCGAGCCGCTTGCGCACGTTGGTCTGCGCGATGATCGACGCTTCGGGGCCGAACTGTGCATTGCTGCCCGTGTGGTCGCCGTGATAGTGCGTGTTGAGGACGAACTTGAGTTTGCCGTCGCCGAGCGTCTTCAGGGCCGCGCGAATCTTGTCGGCGAGCGGCGCGAACTGATCGTCTACGATCAGTATGCCGTCGGGGCCGACCGAGACGCCGATGTTGCCGCCCGCGCCTTCGAGCATGTAGACGTTGCCCGCCACCTTCGTGGTCTTCATCTGGACTTTCGAGAAGTCCTGCTGCGCCGCGCCGCGTACGGCGAGCAGACAGAGCAGCCAGAGGGCAGAGACGAACACGTGCTGGCGCATGAATGAGACCTCCGCGATTGAATAGTGTGAGTCGGCGCAGCGCACATTAACCTTTTCGCGCTTGAGCGTCAACGGAGCGCGCAAGGAACAGCCGACACGTGTCTGATGAATAAGGCGCGGCGCAAATGTGTGCTTTAGGAATTTGCCTCCCGCAAAGCCGCAAAGGCAGATGCCAAGAAAACGGCTTTGAATTTCTTTGCGTTCTTCTTTGCGGCTTTGCGCCTTTGCGTGAGACTTAAGCAACGGATAAAGTTTGTGTGGTTGTCTAAGGCACGCCTGCAAGCGGCATTCGCTTTGCTGCGGGGCGAGTGCGACAGTTGAATATGATGCGGACGATCCATTTAATCTCGAATCCGAACGCGGGTCAGAATAGGGCGCGGCGCGCGGCTGCGGTCGCACGCTTTTGTGCGCTGCTGAAGGAGCGCAGCGTCGCAGTTGAAGTCTTGCACACGACCGCGCCCGGCGATGCGACGCGACTGGCGGCCGAAGCCGCACGAGGCGGTGCGCGCGAGATCGTCGTGGCCGGTGGTGACGGGACGGTGAACGAAGCGCTGCAAGGTCTGGTCGGCACAGGGGTGCGGCTCGGCGTCTGGCCAGCGGGAACGGCGAACGTGTTGGCGCGCGAGTTGGGGCTGCCATTCGATCTGCTGCGCTTGACCGACGTGCTGGCGCGCGGTGCGACGCGGCGCATCTATCTCGGCTGCGCGACGGCAGAGCGGACGGGCGCGCAGCGCTATTTTTGTTTGATGGCGGGCGTAGGGTTGGACGCGGCGGTCGTGGCCGGCGTGCGCCCCGATTTGAAGCGGCGCGTGGGCAAGGGCGCGTTCTGGGTTTCGGGCCTGAGCTTTCTGGCGAACTGGCGACCTGTTACGTTCAATGTCGAAGTTGACGGCGCGACCTACGCCGCCACGTTCGCCGCCATCGGCAAGACCGCGCACTACGGCGGTAATCTGACGGTGACGCCGCGCGCGCAGCTTGAGCGCCCAGAATTTGAACTCTGCCTCGTCTCCGGCGGCAGCCGCGTGCGCTACCTGCGTCTGCTCGCCTACGCGATGCGCGCCAGCGGCGTCACCCGCAACATCCCCGGCGTGTACTTCATCCGCACGACCCGCGCACGCGCAACCGGCGACGCGCCCGTGCAAGTTGACGGTGAATTGATCGGTGGGTTGCCGATGACATTCGAGATCGTACCTGAGCCGATTGAAGTGCTCGCGCCCGCGCAAAGATAGTTTTGCTTTACTTCGCTACTGCCGTGCCTTTCAACCAAGCTTGCCGCAACTCCTTCGCCTGCGCTGACGCGTTCGGTATCTCTTCGAGGCGATAGTTGTTGCGCCCCGACCCGGTCGGCGTCTGCGTCAGACGCAAGCCGACGCGCGCAAGCATGTCGTTATATGGCAGCGGCTCTGTGCCGCGCACATAGCGCGTGAAGAAGTCCGTGAGGTCGAAGCCGGCCACTTCCGTGGCGACGCGTTGAAACTCTTCGATGGTGTAGCCGCGCCCGCGCAGATAGTAGGTCGCCTGCGGACTCTCAAGATAGAACTCGCGATAAGCGCGCCGCATCACGTCATCCAGCGAAACGCGCCCGTCGGTCTGGCCGCGCAACAGCAGGTCGAGCACGATGGCTATGTCTTCGCCCTTGTCGTAGTAACTGATCGAAGTCTGATCGAGATCGGTGTGCTGAACGTGGCAGGCAGCGTCGAGAAATGGCGCGACGAGCGAGGACTCTTCCGCGCTCATCAGCCGGCCGCCCGGCGCGTTCTCGACTGCGCCAATCTCGCCCGCCAGTACGTCGTAGAAATGCTCATCGCTCCACAGCCCCGCGCGGCGCTGCATCATGTGGCCGTAATAGTTGGTGAAGCCCTCGGCGATGAACAGCCCGCGCGTGGCCACCGGCTGCGTAAAATCCCACGGCCCCAACTCGACCGGACGCAGCCGCTTAACGTTCCAGACGTGAAAGAACTCGTGCGCGGCGGTCGAGAGGACGCCCTCATAAGCCCCCGGCTCACCGAGCGTAGCGCGCACGATGATCTGCGTCGAGGTCAAATGCTCCATGCCGTCGCCGCGCTGCTGCGCCCCCGTGTGAATCAGAAATGTGTAGTCGGAAAATTCCGGCGCACCCCACAAGGACACTTCCGCGCGCACGATCTTTTCCAGATCGCGCGTGAGCGCCTTGCGCTTGCCCGCATCGCCGCCCATGGCGTGCAGCACGACATGGTAATGCTTGCCGTCAACCTCGAACACGTCCTCCGTCCAATCGGGGCCGATCTCGGTCGGCGTGTCGATCAACAGATCGTAGTTGGCAAACTCCCACACGCGCTGGTCTGCGCTCCGCATGCGCCCGTTGACGATGCGCCAGCCTTCAGGCGGTGCGATGCGCAGAGAGACGGGGTCGGGTTTGTGCCCGACGACGTACATGAACAACGCGCCGCCGTTGTAGTTCGCGTGCCGCGCGTTGAGTTGCGAGAACGTACCGGAGAGATCGTCTGCGTAGAATTTATAGCTGAGCTTGAACGGGTGCGCCCAATCTTTCGTCCCGACGCGCCACGTCTGCACGTCCACGCGCGTGACCGGCAGCAAGACCTGTTCGCACTCCGCGTCCGGCGCGCAGACGCTCGTGGCGTGCACCTCACGCACGTTCTTCGCGAAATCGAAGACGGCGTAACGGCCCGGTGCCCACTTGGGCATCTGGAACTCGACTGCCGCGCGCGGCGTCGGCGGCTCGACCGTGATCTGCACTTCGAATAAGTGCGTCGCCGGTTGTGGCATTCGCAAGTCGTAGTTGATCCGGTATTGTTCGGTCGGCGCAGACGTTTGCGCGAACGCGGCCACGCAACAGCTCAAGTACAGAACAATGGCGGCCACACTCTGGTGCAGCACACGCGCGGTCAAGGGTTTGCGCATTGACGACTCCGACCTGAAAGATGTTGCCGCGCACGCACGAACGTTTGCGGCGATGGGCGTGCGATTATCTGCGTGGCGGCGGACGACTGTCAAAAGTCTGCGGCGGGCTGCGAGGCTGCTTGCTCTTTTAAGCAGACCGATTAAACTTTCAGCTATGAACACGACCGAGCGTCTTTACTATCATGATTCACACCTGACCGAGTTTGCCGCGCACGTCACACATGTCGCCGAACTCGCGCCCGGCCGCTTCGGCGTCAAGCTCGACCGTACGGCCTTCTATCCGACCGGCGGCGGGCAACCGACGGACACAGGGATGATTGACGGAGCGCGCGTCGTCGAGTGCATCGACGAGGAGGAGGTGGGCGTGTTGCACGTGATCGAAGATGCGCCGCCAACCATCGGCGCAGAAATTAGGGGTCGCATCGATTGGCCGCGCCGGCTCGATCACATACAACAACACACAGGGCAACACATTCTCTCGCAAGCGCTCATTGCGCTCTTCGACGCGCCCACGCGCGCCTTCCGTATGATGGAAAGCGCGTCGGAGATCGACGTTGAGTTAAGCGACCCGGCGCGTGCACGGATCGAGCAGGCGATTGATCTCGCTAACCGCATCATCTGGGAAGATCGTGCCATTAGCATTCACAATGTCACGCCGGAAGAGGCCGCGCGCTTGCCCCTGCGCAAAGACTCTGCGCGCGAAGGAGCTTTGCGCGTGATAGAGATCGCGGACTTCGACCTGAGTCCGTGCGGCGGCACGCATGCGCGCGCGACGGGCGAAGTCGGTCTCATCGCCGTGCGGGCGTGGGAGCGTGCGAAAGGGTTGACGCGCCTCGAATTTGTCGCGGGCACACGCGCACTTGCAGACTATCGCCGCGCCAACGATACCGCGCGGCAGACGGCCGCGCAGTTTAGCGTCGGGCGCGACGAAGCACCGGCCGCGGTCGCGCGGCTCTTGGCCGAGCACAAAGAGTTGACCCGCCGCACACGCGCGCTCGAAGAGCTTGCGGCGCGCGTCGAAGCGGCTGAACTGCTCGCTCAGACGACACCGACCGACGCCGGCACACGTCTCGTCGCGCGCATCTTCGCCGGGCGCGATGCCGACGCGTTGAAGCGGCTCGCCCTTGCGCTCATCGCCCAGCCCAACACAGTCGCCCTGCTCGGCGCGCATGACGGCGCAGATGCACGCCTCGTCTTCGCCCGCGCACAGGACGCACCCGGCGACATGAACGCGCTCATGCGCGCCGCCTGCCAACTACTCGACGGGCGCGGCGGCGGGCGCGCGGACATGGCGCAAGGCGGCGGGCGCAACACCGACAAGTTGGCGGCAGCGATAGAAGAGGCCGCACGCAGCCTTTCGTAAGCGCTCGCCACATGACCAGCACAGTAATTCAGGCCCACTTGACACTCGCGCAGGCGGGTCTCTAATATCGCATACGTCTTTGGGGCAGTAGCTCAGTTTGGCAGAGCGCGGCGTGGATGAATTGGATTATAATATCGTCCATGTCGAGACCGAAGCATCCTAAAGCCTGTCGAATCTGTCCGAATCCTGTTAAGGATTACGTTGCCATCTACTGCAGTAATAGATGTCAGCTCCAAGCTCAGCATGAAGCTTATATCGAGCGTTGGAAAGCCGGGTTAGAAACGGGCGTCGCCGGAGCGGCGGCAATATCAAAATACATACGCCGCTATTTTATTGACAAACACGGCGACAAATGCCAACTTTGCGGATGGCAAGAGCGCAACCCGGTGACTGGGAAAGTTCCGCTAACTATAGACCACGTTGACGGCGATTGCCTGAATAACGCAGAAGTGAATCTCAGGCTGTTGTGTCCGAACTGCCATTCGCTGACGCCTAGTTATGGCAATCTTAACCGAGGTAAAAGCCAAAGATATTACAGACGCGCACAGGCAACGATGAAAAGAATTTTAGGTGATGTGGCGTCGAGGCATGAGTAAGTTTTAACGGGGCAGTAGCTCAGCTGGGAGAGCGCGACGTTCGCAATGTCGAGGTCAGGGGTTCGATCCCCCTCTGCTCCACTTTCAAACTTATGCACTTACAGCCGGCCGCGTGGTCGGCTGTTCTGCTTCTGGGGCGGAGTTAGGCAGGCTGGCCTGTGCGCCCACACATGCCGAGCGCAAGCGATGAGCAAGTATAGAGCTTAAGACTACTGAGCTATGTTTGCGCAGATGATGTATGCTCACCGACAAACTTGCGCGGGAGGGCAGGCAGACCGAGATGGACGACGCTGTACTTGAACGACTGTGCGCGGTGGCCGACAGTTTTTACGAACGCGGCTACGCCCACGGCTCAACCGGGAATCTATCCGTCCGCGTGGGCGATGAAATCTGGCTCACGCCGACGGGGCAACCCTTGAAAGGCTTGACGCCTGCGCGCCTCGCCCGCATAGACCTGACTGGTGCGAGCCGCAACGACAACCAGCCGTCCAAAGAGTTTCCCTTCCACCTCGCGCTCTATCAAGCGCGCGCCGACGTGCATGCGGTCGTCCATCTCCATTCGACCTACGCGGTCGCGCTCTCATGCCTCACAGACTTCGCGGGCGACGACTCGCTGCCGCCCCTGACGCCCTACTATTTCATGCGCGTCGCCCCGCTCGCCGTGCTGCCTTACTTTCGACCCGGCGCGCCTGATCTGGCGCGCGCTGTCGCCGCCGCTGCGCCCGCGCACAACTGCATGCTGCTCCGTAATCATGGCCTAATCTGCACGGGCGAGAACATGAACGAAGCGGCCGACCGCGCCGAAGAACTGGAGCAGACCGCCCGCCTCCACTTCATCCTCCGCAACGAGCGCGTGCGCCAACTTTTGCCCACCGACGTGGCCGAACTCTGCAACGCGTCCAGCCGGAAGTGAGCGCACAAAATTTTGTTCGTCGTCAACGCGTATTAACTCCGCACCGGCCGTTACTTCTGCCGCTGCTTCAATCGGCGCTGCTCAGGCGAGGCGCGCGAGCCAGTCGAGGTCGCGCCCGGTTTGTGTCTCAAGCGCGGCGAGCGCTTGTGCGATGTCCCAGTCGCGATGGACGAGACCGCCCGCCGCCTCGGCCGCCGTGAGCGGGTCGCCGTCGCCGGGGAACAGGACGTTGCGCCCGACGAGCGCGCCGCGCACGTTCGGCCCCGCTTTGAGACCCGCCGCCAACTCGCGCAGGAACGGGCGCACGTCGCCGACCGGCTCGCCGCCGAGGAGCAGGATCGGTAGCGTCGTCGCGCGCGCGACCATTTCATAGTTCTCGCAGTAGGGCAGCTTCAGCCACAGGTAGCGGCTACTGTCGCCGAGCGCCGCGGCCGCGCCGGCCGTGCGCGTCAACTCTTCGGCCGTCTTCACGATCTTGTACCCGCCGTCAGTCTTCACGACCGGCAGCGACTCCAAAAACATCGGCAACGCCAGCGCGTTCTGCTCCGAGATCGCGCGCACGGTCGCAAGCAGAGTCTTGAGCGAATCCGGCTCCGTGTCGCACAGGCGCAGCAAGACTTTCGTGCCGTCGAGACCCCATGCGGCGCAAGTCGCAGGCGTCGGCCCGGACATCGGATCATCTATCTCCCAACTGCTGCCAAGCAGTCCGCCGCGATTGAGACTTGCGATCAAAAGTTTCTCATCGAGGAAGGCGGGGCCGCCCGCCGCGCGCAAGAGGTCGTGGATGACGAGCAGGTCTTCGATGATGTCCATCGTCGCCAGCACGCCGTCCACCACATCGCTCATCAACACGCGCAGCGTGCGCGCGAGATACTCGTGTCTGTCCGCCATGCGGAGCGGGTCGTCCCCTACGCGCGTGACGCGCCGGGCTGGATGATCTGAGGCCAGTATGTTAAGTCGCCCAGTCGGGGCGAGCGTCGCACGTCGCTTGCGCGCCTGCGCCACGCGCAACGCACGTTCCGGATCGCTGACGCGCAACTCGGTCACTTGGGCCAAGACTGCGGCCGGCAGAAATTCCTTCGCGTTGAAAGTCAAACTTTAGAATCCTCCTCGTTCCTCGATGAATGCGAGCGCCTCGCGCTCGTCAGGCATAAAGTTGGCGCAGCCGTGGCGCGTGACGACGATAGCGCCGCAGGCGTTGCCCATCCGCGCAGCCTTGTGCCAGTCCCAGCCGCGCAAGTGTCCATACAGAAAACCGGCCGCAAAGGCGTCGCCCGCACCCAGCACGTTCAAGACCTCGACCGGGAACGTTGCCGCCTCGATCATCTCGCCCGCGCGCGTGCGCACGATGGTACTAGCTGCGCCGCGTTTGATCACTAAAGCATCTAGCCCCGCCACGAGTAATGCTTCAACGCCTGCATCGTCCGCGTCATGCGCGATGACAGCCACAACTTCGTCCATCGTGCCAATGACAATGTTGCTGAACGGTAGCAAAGCATTAACGGCCGCGCCGTAGGCCGTCGGGTCGGGCCACAACTCCGGGCGCAAGTCCAGATCAAGTACGACCTGCGCGCCGTGTGCGCGCGCCTGTTCGGCCGCGAACACAGTCGCCGTGCTACTCGGCTCGCGACTCAAGCCTGAGCCGGTCACGAGCAGCGCGCGCGTCTCGCTGATGGGCGCGGACTGCACGTCTGCAATCGTCAGTTCGAGATCGGCACAGTTGTCGCGATAGGGCACGATTGGAAATTTATCCGGCGGCTGGATGGCGAGCAGAAAAGCGCTGGTGCGCCGGCCCCGCTTGCGCGGGCTGAAGTCGGCGGCGACGCCTTCGCGCGCGAGAAAGTTGTGGACGAAATCGCCCACTAGGTCGTCACCCGTCGGCGTGAGCAGCGCCGTGCGCAGGTGCAAGCGTTGCGCGCCGACGCTGATATTCGTCGGGCAGCCGCCGACGTATGCGGCGAAACTCTGGATGTCAACGAACGCCGCGCCGATCTCACGCGCGTAGAGGTCAATCGAGCTGCGCCCGATGGCTAACAGGTCGTACCGCTTGTCCGTCATCACAAAAAGTTAGTTTTTAGTTTTTAGTTTTTAGTTTTTGGTTCTCGGTTCTCTGAACTCGGCATCTGGCTTTGCTGAAAACTGAAAACTATTGTGCCGCGTCTTCGTCGAGCGGGCGGCGCGGGTCGATGAACAACCACATGACGACGCCGACGACGAGAAAGCCCGCGGCGACGTAGAAAGAGATCGTCCAAGAGTGCAGCTTCTCCAAGATGTAGCCGAAGACGATGGGCGCGAGCGTGCCGGCGAGATTGCCGAAGGTGTTGGTCGTGCCGCTGACGACGCCCGCGCGGTGGCGCCCGATGTCTAAACATGTGGCCCAGACCGCAGGCGTCGTTAAGAATTGGAAGAAGAGCGCGAGCGCGATGAAGAGCGCGGCGGCGACGCTGTTCTTGGTCAAGCCCACAAGCACGAGCATCACGGCGCTCATCGTCAGTCCGAACGCGCCGACGCCGCAGCGCGCGAGTTTGCGATTGCCCGTGCGCTGCACCAGATAGTCCGTCAGCGCGCCGCCGCACAAGAAGGCGACCATGCCGAACAACCATGGCAGCGCGGCAAAGAGACCGGCCGAAGTGATCGTAAACCCGCGCGCTTTGATGAGATACGTCGGCAGCCACGTGATATAGAAATAGAGACTGTAGCCGTAGGCGAAATACATCGCGCAGAGGAAGAAGATATTGCGACTGCGCAGGAACGTGCGCCAGGGAATGGCGTGCGAGGCTTGCGCCGTATCTGTCTTATCGACGCAGATCAGTTGTCGTTCGGCATCGTTCACGGCGTCGTGTTCGGCGGGCGTGTCGCGAAACCAGAAGTACCAAACGAGACACCAGACCGCGCCGAGCGCGCCAAATTCGACGAAGGGCAAGCGCCAGCCCTGCCATTCGATCAACTTGAAGACGAGCGGCGGCGCAAGCGCTGCGCCGAGCGCGTGCCCGATGCAGACGCCGCCCATCGCGCGCCCGCGTTGCGCGGCCGGAAACCAGCGCGAGACGGTGCAAGCGCTGTTCGGAATCGCGCCCGCCTCGCCCGCGCCGAAGAACAGCCGCACGCTAAAGAGCGACCAGAAACCGGCCGCCGCGCTCGTCAACGCCGTGAACGCCGACCACCAGAGCACGATCCGCGTCAGCGTCCGGCGCGTGCCGAAGCGGTCGCCGAGCCAGCCCGTCGGAATCTCAAACAGCGCATAGGCGAACGTGAACGCGCTGAAGATGTAACCCATCTTTATGGGCGTCAGGTTGAACTCCTTAATGATCGAGGGCGCAGCGGCCGAGATGGCGAGCCGATCCAGGTAAGTCAGCGCGGCGAGCACGAACAAAAACGACAGTACCTTGAAGCGCACGGCGGTCGGGCGTGCTGCAACTGCGGTGACGAACAACTCATTCGAGGGCGGACTGATCTGCATAGTCTTCAAGCTCCAACTGCAAGACGCCGGGCTGCGTTGGCACGAACATAATTATCTCAACCGCCGCACATAGGCGCGGTTGACTAGCGCGGCGCTCGTGCGGGCGCATTGATTTTGATTGTCTGAATCTGACGCGGCCCCAATTCGATCTGGAAGTTGTCGCCGCTGCTCATCAAAGCTGCGCCGCAATCTTCGACCGCGTTGCAACGTTGCATGGTGATGGCCTCGAACAACGGGCTGCTGACCTGCACTTGCGCGCGCACACCGCCGAGTTCGATGAAGCGCAAGACGGAGCCGCCGCCATCTTCGGCCGGTTTCCACGTGCTGAGGAAGACCGATGGATTATTCACTTGCAGGAAACTCGTGTGCGGCGCGGGCAGCGAGTTCGCGGTCGGCGCGGCCTTGTCTTGCGCTTTGACGAGCGTGCGTTCGAGCGGCGTGGTCTGCTCCCAACCGAAGCGGCTCATGGCGGCTGCGTCGAGTTTGGCTGCGCTCGTCAGCGCGAAGCGGAAGGTGAAGTCGCCGCCCTGCGCGCCGATGTAGTTTGTGCCCCAGTAGTTGTTCATCACGTAGGCGAAGACGGTGGCGCTCGGCGGCGTGAAACTCGTGGGCCACGTGCCGCGCACGATGTCGCCGCACGTCCAGAGGAACGAGTCCGTACCGACGAGCGTCGCGGCCGCGCCTGCCTCCGTCACAGTGATCCAGTTCTGCGCCGAGAACCATTCCAGCCCCGCGCCGGGGATCATGTCTCTGGCCGGGTTGACCACGCCGTTCTGCACCTCGAAGCTGAACTGCGGCTGCTTGGCCGCAAAGGGAAACGCGAAGTAGGCGGCTTCTTTCGTATAGACCTCGTCTTTGCGCACGCGGTTGACGAACTCGATCCGCTTCGCCGCGTCGAACAGGATGATCTCGGTCGTGATACGCGGCGTGTTGACGCCCTTGCTTTCGAGCAGCACGGAGACACCTGTGGGCGTGCGCGTGAGCGAGACGATGCGCCCGGCGCTCGCCGCGTGCGCCTCAAGTTTGGCGAACGGTAGGTTGCGGCGATAGGTAAGCAGTTGCGTCGCGGGCGGTGCGTCACCACCTGTGACATAGACATACTGGTTGAAGCGATAAGGGCCGGATGAATCGACTAGGTCGCGGCCGAGTTGTTTATCGTAGATGCTCGCGACCGCGCCGCTCTGCGCATCGAGCACGAGGCGATAGTAAGAATTTTCGATAGTGTTCCCGTTGATCTGCGTCTGTGGCGTAACACTTGCCGACGGCGGTGGCGAGTTCGCACCGGCAATCACACCGTCGCCGGTCTGAGTCGCGTCTGCGAGCTTATCCCTGACCGCGTAAATCTTATAACCCATTGCAGGTACGGCGCGCGCCATGAAGCGTATGCGTTGATAGGCCGGTTCGTCTTGGAGCACGTCGAAGGGAACGACCTGTTGCGTGTCGAGATCGAATAACTCGCGCGTCTTTTGCAGATCGAACTCGACCCAGCCGGTGCGCGCCCAGTTGAGCGTGTTGAAGACGACGAGCGCGCGCGGCGGCGTGTCGATGCGGCCAGCGATAGCGGTCATGGCGCGCTCAAGCAGGTAGTCCACCTGCTCGTGCGCCGCCGTCGCGCGCTGCCGCTTGTAGGCCAACTCGCGCGTCGAATCCTCGCTATGCGGCTCGGTCACACTGCGCCCCCAGCCCCAAGTGTGCTCGCCCATCAGCGCGATGTTCTCCCACAACGCGTCCAGCGTCGCGCGCGGCGGCGCAAAACGCGGCTCGACGAGCGTCGCAATAGTCGTCAATTTTTCGGCTGAGGCGGCGCGACGTTCATTCTCGCGCTCAAGCGCTGCGGTCGCCGCATCAGACGCGATGCCGTCTTCCCACATCGGGCCGCCGTCGCCGCGCACGACTGGCAGTGCACCTTTGGCACGCGCGGCTACTTGCGCGAGCGCCTCGCCAAAGCCGGCGTAGTGCAACTCCGGATAAGCGAACAACGCCTGCCACTGTTTGACGAGCGCCGCCTGCTGCGGGTAGAGCGAAGTGTTTTCCCACTGTGTGCCGTGCAGCAAGACAGCGTCGGGCGTGTAGTCAGCGCGCTCATACACGCGCAGGAAACTTGGCAGCCCTTCATAGCCGGTGGCGACAACGGGCGGGAAGCCGAACTCGCTGCCGATCTGATGATAGTGGCGCGCGTACCACATGAGCACGCGCGCGCCGTCGGGGCCCTCCCACCAGAAGGGCGAATGACGATGAAGGTCTGAGAGCATGAGCACGGGGCCGCGATCAGCATTCGCGGCCGCGGAGAAATATTTCAACCCGGCCGCGGCCATGATCGAGGCATAAGACCAAGAGTAGGTCGGCACGTCTGTGCTGTTGGCGTAGTCCCACGTACCGCCGGCCGCGCGGTTCAAACGGTGCGCGCCGTAGAAGGAGCGTATGAGCGCCTCGGCCGTCGGGAAGCCGGTGAGGATGACCGAATGCTGCGCGGGCACGAAAATTTTATGCTCGCGGATGGCATTATAAAATCTCCGCTGCTCGGCCGCCGTGCGCCCGTCGAGGAACTGCCGCGCCTGCCAGTAGCCGTCAAGACTGAAGCGAAACTCCGGATGCTTATCGCTCAACGCCAACGCTTCGTCGATGACGCGGCTGTGTAGTTCCGAGAGCTTCGGCTGAAAGTCCGAATAGCCCACGTCCAGATGTTCGTGCGGCACGAGGAAGACCGTCCACTTGCGCGCCGGGCTGATGGTCTGCTCGAAGAGAAAGATGCGCCCGGCTGTGTGCACGCTGACGTTGGCGCGCGTGCCGGCGGCAAACTCCGGCACACTGAACTCAAGCCGCTGCTCGCCGAACTCGTGCGCGCTCGTCAATGTCTGCGTGCGACTCCAACCGGGCAGCGCGAGCGTGACCGTGCCCTGCGGCGCGACATTGCGCCAACTCACAATGACGGAGACCACTTCCAAGAGTCGCCCGTTTTCACGCCGGTAGAAGACCGTCGGGTTGATCACAGCGTCCGTGACGCGCGGCAGCACGAATTCCGCGCCTGTGCCATGGTCGAGCGCGAGCGCGTCGTAAGTGAGCCGCGCGTCGTCCAAGACTGCGCCGCCCGGCAGTGCGGCCGTGCGCGGATCGTTGAGCGCCACGAGCGCGATCTCGTTTGTGCCTTGACGAAGATAACCAGCCGGTATCTCGGCGGTGAGTGTGCCATTGGCATACTGCGGCAGAATCGACGGCTCGTCGTTGCCTTCGCGATAAGTTTCCAGCCGTTGATAGAACCAGCCGCGCTGCCCATTCACGTCCAACTGCACAACGGGCAAACGCGCGGTCTTCATGATCAGACCGAGCCGCAACGTGTAACGCTCCTCCGGCGCGGCCGGCAACTCGAACCGAATCCGGCGCGCGGCAGAGGCTTCGCCGGCCCGCGCTACGGCCACAGCCGGTTGCACGCCGGGCCAGTCCTGCGCTTGATTTGTGCCGACGACAAAAGCGCCGCCCGAAGTCGTTGCTTGCCCCAACTCGTCGGCCGAGTTATTGAACGTGCCGATCTGCCAGACAGGCCGCTCTTGCGCGGCGGCGCGCGCCGTCAACAACAGTAGCAGCCATGCGCCGCAGAGCGCGGCTCGCCGATAAGTCACTTCTCTCCCCTGTCAGGCGCGCGCCCGTCACTGCGGCGCGCGGGCTTCCATGTCGGCGTTACAACTTGTCTCGCGGAATGAAAAGAAGAAACGGCGCGCTCGTCCGCTCGTGTGGCCGCTTTGCAGCGGCCCGGCCGTCAACGATGGCAGCGCGCCTCGCACAATACTGCGTCGCCCTTGATGCGGTCAATTCAATGCGTTGCCACCGTCGCTTTTTGCGCGCACAAGCGCAAGCATGCTGTGATAAGGTGGCGGCCGTTTTTCAGACCGCGCGGGTCACTTGCATGCGCAAATATTTTTCACGCAACATGCACCCGCGCGCTTTGCGGTCATCAGCCGTCATGTGCCGATACTTATCACTCGTATTGCTTGTGCTCGCAATCTGCGCCGACGCGGCGCGCGCCCGGCAACAAGCGCTGACTGTTGCTGACGCAGCACCGCCGCCCGTGACGATGGCGCAGTTGCAGACGAAAGGGACGAGCGGCGTCTCGGTCGTCGAAGTGTCCGATTACGTCTACGGCAACTATCGCGGCGACTTCAACGCGCCGTCGCACGCCGACATCAATCCGCGCAAGGCGTTCGTCATCTACTGGAAGGATTTCAACTATCGCTTCGTCTTCTCACATGAAGCGAGCTACTGCCCCTGGTTCGAGTTACCGTCGGGCGCGGCCCTCTCTTATCAGTTCTTCGAGGGCAACGACGGCTGGGCTGAGCTATTCAATGACGCGGGGCGCAGAGAGCGCAACAGCTTCGTCGATGTGATCGAGCGCGGGCCCCAACGCGTCTGGGTGCGCTGGACTTATTTCGGCGTGAACATGCAGACGGGCGCGGCGGCCTTTCGCGGCGTCGAAGATTTCTGGGCCTACCCGAACGGCCTCGTCCTGCGCCGGCAGCGTTACTACACGCTCATGCCCGGCGACCATCGCGGCTACGCGCGCGAACCCATCGAGTTGATCACGCTTGCGCCCGTCGGCGAGCTTTGGTTCGACGTGCTCGCGCGCGACGAGCAGACGGGTGAGAGCCGCGCCTTCGTCGGTCTCGACGCGTTCGGCCAAGCCCGCGTTGATATTCTCTGGCAACGAAAGGACGATCCGAAGAAGCCTTTCGCCGGCACGTCGCGGCGCGTGGGCGCACAGTGGCCGGCGTTTGACGACGCGCGCGGCTTCGCCGGGATCATTCCGCTCAAAGACGGCGCGCCGTTCTTCATCATCGGCGACGCCAGCGGCTTCGCGCATCAGACGACGCGTCTGAAAGAGCATGGGGATCGCAAGGGCACGGGCGGTTGGGGTTGGGGCACACTCACTTGGGATCACTGGCCCATCGGCTGGCTCAACAGCCAAGCGCACGACGCGACGTGGGACACGCTGAAAAATTATCCGAGCCACTTCGCGCCCTTCGGTCTCGATCTATGGAGTGTGCCCGATGCGGAGACCGAAGGGCGCGATTATTACTCGCTGCTTGGCGTGGGCGATCTCAATGATGTTGAGGCCATCAGGGCGCGCGCGCATGATTGGTTGAATAGCAAAGCTCCGACCGATCCGACGAGCGTCATGCGCCTGCGCCCGCTGCGCGTGGCCCGACCACGTTAAGCGGATTTGGTCTCGTTCGCGCAAGGGCCGTTTGCCGCCGCGTGTGTTGGAACTCGCGGCGGCTCTTGTTTGACAAAGCCGGGCGGATGACATACAAGCGCTGCACGGTTTACACACTTTCAATCTTGCCGGATCAAACAGCGTATGCCCACAGACGTTGTCGCAGGGATCGACATAGGCGGCACTAAGATCGCCCTCGCGCTCGCCACGCTCGACGGCGCGACGTGGCCGTTTCGCCGTTTCCCAACTGAGCCTGCGCGCGGGCCTCAAAACATACTCGCCGAAGCGTGCAACGTTATCGAAGCAATGGTCGCGGAAGCTGACGCGCGGCTCGTGGCCATAGGCGTCGGCTGCGGCGGGCCGCTTGATCGCAAACGCGGCTTGATCCTCTCGCCGCCGAATCTGCCCGGCTGGGACGAGTTCCCCATCGCACGTCTGCTTGAAGAAAAGTTCGGCGTGCCCGTGCTGCTCGACAACGATGCCAATGCGGCGGCACTAGGTGAGTTTGAGTACGGCGCGGGCCGAGGCTTGCGCGACATCGTCTATCTCACCATCTCGACCGGCATCGGCGGCGGCGTCATCGTCAACGGCCAACTTGTCCACGGCGTCGCGGACGGCGCGGGCGAGATCGGGCACATGGTCGCGCTGCCAGAGGGCCCCTTGTGCGGCTGCGGCGCGCGCGGCTGTCTCGAAGCGCTCTGTTCGGGGACGAGTATTGCGCGGCGCGCGCAAGAGCGGCTGGCGACCGGCGCGCAAAGTTCCCTGCGCGGTCGGGCGGAACAGCTCACGGCGCAGATGGTTGCGCAGGCCGCCCATGCAGGCGATCCGTTGGCCGGCGAAGTGTGGGACGAGACGATTCACTATCTGGCGCACGGACTGAGCAACGTCATCAGCATACTCGCGCCCGAGGCGATCATTCTCGGCGGCGGCGTCTCGACGGCCGGGGCGCAACTGTTTGAGCCGTTGCGCCGCGAGGTGCGCGCGCGCGTCCGCATGATCCCGGTTGAGCAGGTGCAAATCCTGCAAGCCGCACTCGCGGGCGACAGCGGCACTTATGGAGCTTTGATTCTGGGCCGGCGCGCACACGCGTTGCAGCAACAAGGCAAGGCAGATACTCGCGCATGAAGCGACAGCCGCCGCACACGTTAACTGCTCGCCCGCTGCACGAGGGTGTGCTGCGCCTACTCTTCTTTGCGCTCGTACTCTGTCTAACAACTAACGTGTCGGCGCAGCCGACTAAGGGCGTGCGCCGCGCACCCATTCAGCGCGCGCCAGCGCCCGCCGGCCCCGACTGGTGGCGGCACGCGGTCTTCTACGAAATCTATCCGCGTAGTTTTAAAGACACGGATGGCGACGGCGTCGGTGATCTTAAAGGGATCACGGCCAAACTCGATTATTTGGCCGCGCTTGGCGTGGATGCCGTCTGGATCACGCCCTTCTATCCGTCGCCGCAAGTGGACTTCGGCTACGACGTGAGCGATTACGAAGCGGTCGATCCGCAGTTCGGCACGCTCGCCGAGTTCGATCATTTGATCCGCGCAGCGCACAAGCGGCGTATCCGCGTCGTCATCGACTTCGTCCTCAATCACACGTCCGATCAGCATCCCTTCTTCATTGAGTCGCGTTTGTCGCGCACGAATGCGAAGCGCGACTGGTACATCTGGCGCGATGCGAAACCTGACGGCACGCCGCCGAACAACTGGTCGTCCTCGTTCGGCCCCGTCGCATGGACGTTCGATGAAAAGACTAGGCAATATTTTTATCATTACTTCTACGAGCAGCAGCCCGATCTGAACTGGCGCAACCCGGCGGTTGAGCGGCGCATGTTCGAGACCGTGCGCTTTTGGCTCAGGCGCGGCGCGGACGGCTTTCGCCTCGACGCCGTCAACTATCTGTTTGAAGACCCGGCTTTACGCGACAACCCCGTGCTGCCGGGTTTACGACCGGGCAGCACGACCGAGCACCTGCAAGAGAAGAAGTACAACCGCGACCTCGCAGACCTGCACCCGGTCATGCAACGGCTGCGCAAGTTTACCGACCGGATCAACCCCGCGTGCGTGCTCGTCGGCGAAGCCTATGTGCCCAAGTGGGAAGAGATGGTGCGTTACTACGGCCCCAATGATAACGAACTGCACCTGCCCTTCAACTTCTTCCTCGTCATGGGTGATGTGCGCGATCATCTGGACGCGAATCTGTTCCGCGACGTGATCGCACAGAGCGAGCGAGCGCTGGCGGGGCGTTGGACAACTTACGTGCTCTCGAATCACGACATCCCGCGCGCCTATGACCGGCTCGGCGACGGCCGGCATAACGAAGAGATCGCCAAGCTGCTCGCCACGATGCTCTTGACCTTGCGCGGCGCGCCGTTTCTTTACTACGGCGAAGAGATCGGCATGCAGACGACCGAGCCAAAGACGATTGACGAGGTGCGCGATCCGGTCGGCCGGCGTTACTGGCCCGCGAATAAAGGGCGCGACGGCGAGCGCACGCCGATGCAGTGGAGCGCTGACCCGAACGCCGGTTTTACGACCGGTACACCCTGGCTTAAAGTACCGGCCGCAGCGGCGGCGCGTAACGTCGCAGCGCAAACGGCCGACCAGAACTCGATCCTGAATTTCTATCGGCGCTTAATCACGCTGCGGCGCCACAGCGCGGCGCTGCTCGACGGCGACTACGCGGCCGTCGGCGCAGACCCGCATGTCTTCGCCTATCGTCGCCGCACGGCACAGCAGACGATGATCGTTGCGCTCAACATGTCCGCCGAGCCGCGCACGTTAAGCTTAGACAGGGCAACGCCGGAGCAGCGCACACCTTTGCGTCTCAGTCTGAGCAGCCGCGCTGACGCGATGATTGGTCGCACGCTCGTCAGGCATGAAGTAACACTTGCGCCCTATGAAGCGGTCGTGCTTGAAGCGGCAGGGCAATAATGTTCACAGTAGTAACTGAAGAGCAAACACAAACCGTCAAGCGGAACAGGAGTCAACCAATAGTGACCGTCTTGCCAGCGCAAGCTCGCGCCACTTTATGCGCGCGCGCGCGAGCATCCATTTCCGCTGCCGTCCATGCTTGCCTGCTGTTAGCGTTATGCAGCCCCGCGCCTGCGCAGACGCCCGCGGCCGCGCCGCGACCTGACTACTTGAACCCGCGCCTGCCGGTCGAGCGCCGCGTTGATGATCTCGTCCGCCGCATGACGCTTGAAGAGAAGGTCGCACAGATGATGAGCAAAGCGCCGGCCATCGAGCGGCTCGGCGTCTCAGCCTACGACTGGTGGAACGAGGCGCTGCACGGCGTCGCTTATGCGGGCACGGCCACAGTCTTCCCGCAGGCCATCGGTCTCGGCGCGACGTTCGATCCTGAGCTACTGCAACGCGAGGCCACGGTCATCTCCGACGAAGCGCGCGCGAAATATAACGACGCGATCAAACGCGACTTCCGCAAGCGTTTCTACGGGCTAACCTTCTGGTCGCCGAACATCAACATCTTCCGCGACCCGCGTTGGGGGCGCGGCCAAGAGACCTACGGCGAAGACCCATATCTCACCGCGCGCATGGGCGTCGCCTTCGTGCGCGGCATGCAGGGCGACGACCCACGCTACTTAAAGACCATCGCCACACCTAAACACTACGCCGTCCACAGTGGCCCCGAACCTGAGCGCCACGTCTTCGACGCCGTAGCGGACGAGCGCGATCTGCGCGAGACCTATCTCGCGGCCTTTCGCGCGACAATCGTCGAAGGCGGCGCGCAGTCCGTCATGTGCGCCTACAACAGTTTGAATGGCGAGCCGCTCTGCGCCAATAAGCGTCTGCTCGGCGATATACTGCGCAAGGAGTGGGGCTTTAGCGGCTACGTCGTCTCCGACTGCGATGCGATCCTAGACATTTACAAGAACCACAAATTCGCCAAGACACCGGAAGAAGGTGTCGCGCTCGCCGTGCAAGCGGGCACTGATCTGACTTGCGGCAACGAGTACAAGGCGCTGTTGCCCGCCGTGCAACAGAAACTGATCAGCGAGTCGGAGATAGAGACTGCGGTCAAGCATCTCTTCACAGCGCGCTTCCGCCTCGGCATGTTCGACCCGCCTGAACTCGTCCCCTACACGCGCATTCCCTTTAGCGTGAACGACGCACCCGCGCACCGCGCGCTCGCCCGCGCAGCCGCGCGCGAATCAATCGTGCTGTTGAAGAATGACGGCGGCGCACTGCCGCTGCGCAAAGACCTCAAGACCGTCGCCGTCATCGGCCCGAACGCGGACGCGCTCGAATCTCTGGTCGGCAACTATAACGGCGTGCCTTCTGCTTACGTCACGCCGCTCACGGGCATTCGCCGCGCGGTCGCACCGACGACGAAAGTGCTCTACGCGCTCGGCACGACGATGACGAGCGAGCCGGTCGTGCCCGTGCCGGCCGCTGCGCTTTTTACTTCGACCGCGCGTGATGCGGCGGGATTGCGGGCTGAGTATTTCGACAACAAAGATTTGCAAGGGCCGCCCGTAGCAACGCGCACTGACGCGCAACTCAACTTCGATTGGTTCACCGACGCGCCCGTGCCGCAACTGCCGACCGACAATTTCTCCGCGCGCTGGACGGGCGCGCTCGTGCCCCAAGCGTCCGGCCCATACAAACTCGGACTGACCGTTGACGACGGCGCGCGCCTCTACCTCGATGACAAACTCGTTATTGACGACTGGCACGATCACAATGCGCACACCGTCACCCAGCCGGTCGAACTCGTGAGCGGGCGCGCGTACAAACTGCGGATCGAATACTACGACCGCTACGCCTCCGCTACGGCGAAGTTGGTTTGGTCGCCGCCGCACCTCGCCGAGACGTTGCGCACCGAAGCTATCGCAGCGGCCAAACAAGCGGACGTGGTCATCATGTGTCTGGGGCTGTCGCCGCGCCTCGAAGGTGAAGAGATGGACGTGCAGGAGGAAGGTTTCCACGGCGGCGACCGCACGAAACTTGATCTGCCGCGCGCGCAAGCAGAGTTGCTTGCGGCCATCCACGCCACAGGCAAGCCCGTTGTGCTGGTGCTCTTAAACGGCAGCGCGCTCGCGGTCAACTGGGCTGCGGATAACGTCCCGGCCATCGTCGAGGCTTGGTATCCGGGCGAGGAGGGCGGCACAGGTTTGGCTGATGTATTCTTTGGCGACTACAACCCGGCGGGGCGGCTGCCTGTCACCTTCTATCAGTCGGTCGAGCAACTGCCGGCTTTCACAGACTACCGCATGCAAGGGCGCACCTATCGTTACTTCACAGGTGCGCCGCTCTACCCGTTCGGCTACGGTCTGAGCTACACGAAATTCGCATACAGTAACTTGCAATTGAAGCACCGCGTAACGCCGCGCGAGACCGTCACGGTGAGCGCCGAAGTGCGCAACGTCGGCCCAACAGATGGTGACGAGGTCGCGCAGTTGTACGTGACGGATGCACAAGCCTCCGCGCCCGTGCCCATCAGAGCACTCAAAGGCGTCGCGCGCATACACCTGCGCGCGGGCGAGCGGCGGCGCGTCACGTTCACGCTCGCGCCGCGCGATTTGACGATCATTGATGTACATGGCCGCCGCGTGCTTGAGCCGGGCGAGTTCCGCGTCTCAGTCGGCGGCAAGCAGCCGGGTTTCACGGGCCGTGCCGACGCACAGACGACCGGCGTCGTCACGGGCAGCTTCGTCGTAATGGGCAGCGTGACAGAAATACCTTAAGAGGTTTAGATGGACAGAAAATTTTGCGCTGCTCTTGCAACATGGACGTTAGTCTTCTCTCTCTTATTCTGCGCGTTCTCACCCATCACGCACGCGCAAGCTAAACGGTCGCCGCGCGCCGAAGTCGATCTCGCGCAGTACGTGAACCCGTTCGTCGGCACGGGGCACTCGCCGCTGCCCGACCTGCTCGGCGGCAACGCGAGCGGCAACACCTTCCCCGGCGCGACCTTGCCCTTTGGCATGGTGCAGTGGAGTCCCGACACGGAGAACAGTTTCGGCCCCGAAGATCGCGGCAGCTATCAATACGCTGACACGCGCATCCGCGGCTTCAGTCTCACGCACCTGAGCGGCCCCGGCTGTCACATCTTCGCCGACGTGCCGTTCATGCCCATCGTCGGCGAGATCAAAGAGTCGCCCGCGACTAAGCCGAACGCCTATCTCGCTAAGTTCTCACACGCTGACGAAAGCGCAGCGCCGGGCTACTACGAGGTCGCGCTCGACACGGGCGTGCGCGTGCAACTTACGGCCACCGCGCGCACTGGCTTCGGTTCGTTCACGTTCCCCGCAACACAGAAGGCGACGTTGCTCATCAACGTCGGGCGTAACGCTTCGGGCGTCAGCGAGGCTGAGTTCCGCCTGCGCGATCCGCAGACGCTCACCGGCTCGCTCGCAAGCGGCGGCTTCTGCGGCGCGCGCAACAAGTATCGGCTCTACTTCGCTATTGAGTTCGACCGCCCGGCTGCTTCATTCGGCGCGTGGAAGGGCGATGTCGTCGCGCCCGGTCAACGCGAGGTCAAAGCCGCGCAGTCAGGCGCGTTCGTCACCTTCGACACGACGACGAACCGGCGCGTGCAAGCTAGAGTCGGATTGTCTTACGTGAGCGCGGGGAACGCGGTGCGGAATCTGCGTGCGGAGAGCGGCGGGTGGGACTTCGAGGCCGCGCGTGCGCGTGCGCGTGCGCGTTGGAACGAGGCCCTCGATCACATGGAGGCGCAGGGCGGCACGCGCACGGAGCGACAGGTCTTCTACACCGCGCTCTATCACACGCTCTTGCACCCGACTGTCTTTAGCGACGCCAACGGCGAGTACATCGGCTTTGACGACCGCGTGCACAGAGACGGGGGGCGCACGCAGTACACAAACTTTTCCGGCTGGGACATCTACCGCTCCGAGTTGCCGCTGCTCGCCTGGCTCTTTCCGAAAGAGGCGAGCGACATGATGCAGTCGCTCGTGCGCGACGCTGAGCAGGGCGGCGGTCTGCCCCTGTGGCCGGTGGCGAACGACGAGAGCGGCGCGATGGTCGGCGACCCGTCCACGGTGATGCTCGCCAGCGCCTACAGTTTTGGCGCGCACTTGTTCGACACGCGCGTTGCGCTCGCCGCGATGCTCAAGGGCGCGACCGATCCAGACACGAAGTCGAAATCATATCCGGAGCGCAACGGCCTCGCGGACTATTTGCAGTACGGCTACATTCCGATGGAGCAGGTGGGTCTGCGCGGTTCGCCCTCGGTCGCGCTCGAATATGAGATCGCCGACTTCGCGCTCGCGCAGTTCGCCCGCGCGCATGGCGACATGACAACCTATCGAACAATGATGCGCCGCGCGCAGTGGTGGACAAAGCTATTCGATCCGCAGACGCGCTACATACGCGGGCGTTGGGCGGATGGCTCATGGCTGCCCGGCTTCGACTTCGATGCCAAGCGTTATGATCCGAAACTGCCTTGGCGGCCCGAAAGCCACAAGTCTTACGTCGAGGGCAATGCGACGCAGTACACTTGGCTCGTGCCGCACAACATGCGCGCGCTCTTCGACCGCATCGGCGGCGATGAGGCAGTCGTCAAGCGGCTCGACAGCTTCTTCACGGAGTTGAACGCAGGTCCCAACCGCCCCTACTTCTTCATCGGCAACGAGCCGGTCTTCGCCGTGCCGTGGGCTTACGACTTCGCCGGGCAGCCCTGGAAGACGCAAGCCATCACGCGCCGTGCGCTGACGGAACTCTTCACCGACACGCCCGGCGGCATCCCCGGCAACGACGACCTCGGCGCAACCTCTTCGTGGATCGTGTTCGCATCGGTCGGTCTCTATCCGGCCATTCCCGGCGTCGGCGGCTTCACCATCAACAGCCCGCTCTTTCCGCGCATCATCGTGCGGACGAGCGCAGGTCGGCGGCTGGAGATCATCGGTGCAGGCGCGTCCGCTGCGACGCCTTACGTGCAGGAGTTGAGATTGAACGGGCGGCGGTACGACAGCACATGGCTGCCTTACGAAAAGATCGCGGGCGGCGGGACGCTCTACTTCAAACTCGGGCGCACGCCGAACACGCGTTGGGCCACAGCGCCCAACGCCGCGCCGCCCTCTTTCGCAGACGGGATGAATGAGCCGTAGACGGCGGTGCGTTGAGAAAGTTCCGGCCCGCGTCGCTGATTACTTCTTCTCGGCGGCGAGCGCGAGCACGTGCGCCTTCCAGTCTGCTGGCGACATCGTCTTGAGTTGTTCAAGCTCCGCCGCCGCGAGCACCAACTGCCTGAGCGCAGGGATGATCGGCAGCTCAAGCTCGCCCTTCGGCTGCGCCGCGCCATCGAGCAGCGCAAGTTTTTCGGCGCGCCACTCGGCCGATGGCGCTCTCCCCTCGGTCAGGTATTGCAGCGCCTCAAGCCCCGCGCCGCTCGCCGCCGCCAGCGCATCGGCCAAGGGCGCGGCGTCGCGCATGATCGGCGACTTGTCGGCCAACGCAGTGATCGCCGGCTGCACCTCGCGCCACGCGGCGAGGCGGGCGCGCAACTGCTCGCGTTTGGACTGGAAACGCGGCGCATCGTCGAGCAGCGCAGTAACATCGGCGGCGAACGCGCGCGCCGACTGGCTCTCCGGCGCGGCGGCGTCCACTAAGCGCGTGAGCGGAGCCTGTTGCGTGATCGGGTGCACGTCGCCGCGTTTGAGGAATTTGATCGGCTCGACCATAGTGGCCAACGTTTCGAGCGCGCCCCCGTCGTCGCCGCCCGCCAGCCGCCGCAACATCTTGCCAGCGTAAGTCCGGTGCGTCAGCCCCAACTCTTCAAGGCGCACGCTCTCGACCTCCAAACGGCGATACATGTCGCTCACATCCGTCACCGTGCGCGGCGACCAGAGGCGTTCGGCAATCGCGGCGAGGCGCGGCCAGATGCGCGAGTCAATCGTTTCCGGCCCAATATACTCGCCCCACATGCAGGCTTCGCCGCCGAGGATGCGGGCCGCTTCCTGCTCGGTGAGACCGGCGTCCGCGCGGACGGGATCAACTTCATAATGTTTTGCGGCGGGCAGCAAGTGATCAAGATAATAACCGCTCGATAGAATGCCGGCGTAGCCTTTCTTCGCGCCTTCGGCCAGAGATTTCTGCCCGCGCCACGATTGGATAACAATATCCTGCGGCAAGTCCGGGTGCAGAATCTCGTCCCAACCGATCATCTTCTTGTGATGCTTCTGTAGTATGCGTGCGATGCGCTGGTTGAAGTAGGCTTGCAGCGCGTGCTTATCGGCCAGTTGCTTCTGCGCCATGAATGCTTGCACGCGCGGACTGAGCCGCCACGGCTTGCCCGTCACCTCGTCACCGCCGATATGCAGATAAGCATCGGGAAAGAGCGCGGCCATCTCGCCGAGAAACTTGTCTAAGAACTTGTAGGTCTCGTCGCGCGTCGGATCGAGCGCCGCGTCGAAGACGCCGTAAGTGCGCGCGATCTGATAAGGGCCCGGCGCGCTGGCGAGTTCGGGCTGACCGACAAGCCAACTCGTGGTGTGACCGGGGATGTCGAACTCCGGCACGACGCGTATGCCGCGCTCGCGTGCATAGGCGATGATGCGGCGGATGTCCGCCTGCGTGTAGTAGAGACCGTCTGAGCCGAACTGTTGGAGCTTGGGAAACTTTTTGCTCTCGATGCGGAAGCCCTGATCTTCAGTCAGGTGTAGGTGCAGGACGTTGAGCTTGACGGCCGCCATGCCGTCTAAGTTGCGCTCGATGACCTCGACCGGCTCCCAATGACGGCACACGTCTATGAGCAAGCCGCGCCACGGGAAACGCGGCCGGTCATCGATGCGCGCGGCCGGCAGGAAGTAACCTTTCTCATCGCCCTCGACGAGTTGCAGGAACGTCTCCAACCCGCGCAGCACGCCCACGACGTTCGGCGCGTTGAGCGCTGCGTGCTGCTCAGTCACCTCCAGCGCGTAAGACTCGTCCTCGCCCAGCGTCGGCACTGCCGCCCCCGCGCCCTGACAGTTAATGACGAGCGCGGCCGTAGCCGCAGCGCCTGTCGCGGTGCGCGGCAACTCCATGCCGGTGCGCTCGGCCAGACGCCTGAGCGTGCGCGTGACCGCCCCTTCGAGCCGCGCGTCGCGATAGCCTGTGATGGCGACGGCGAAGGAACTATCGAGCGCGCGGCGACCCGTACCAAACTGCACGGACTCCGGGACGGGCATCAGGTTGTGCCACGGACTTTGCGTGGCCGGCGGCGGCGCTTGCGCGCGCACGTTAAACGCGAGCGTGAAGACTAAAGACAGCAGTAGGTATCTGCGCAACTTGATCCTGCACCTTTCGACTTGATGGCTAGTTTTGCCTGCACCTGCTGAACCGGCAGGCGCGCACGCGGGCAGCGGCGACGCCGTGTTTATATCACAGACGAACGGCGCCGGATGAGCGACCAGGGCGCGGATTGATTGACAACCTGCGGCGCGGCTGTGTAAAGAATTCGCCATGCCGCACAAAAGAATTCCGCGCCTGTCGCTGTTCGTGTTGCTTGCCTTCAGCACTTGCTCATTTCACGCTGTCGTGCATGGGCAAACGAGCGCGCCGCTCAGCGTGAGTGTGAACAAGGGCACGCTCCAGTTGCGCCGCGGCGCGGACGCCGTCATCTCCAACGTGAAATTGCGCCTGCGCCTCGCGGACGGTGCGGCGCTCTTGGGCGAGTTGGCAGCGGCCGGGCAAGATAACGGCGCGGACGAGGGCGGGCGTTATGAACGCCAACGCTATCGCTTGCGCGCAAGCACTGCGTCGTCCGCCAGTGCAAACGGTGTAACTGCCGTGTTGGAGTTGCGGCGCTATCTACAACCCGAAGTGCTCGTGGCTACGCTCGATTACGCGGGGCCAGCGCTCGCGGCGCGCGACGGTGTGCAACTCATTATGAGTCTCGACGCGTTCGCCCGCGGCCTCGCGCTCAAGCGGCTCAAGCTCTATTGGACAGCGCCCATGTTCGTTGCGGATCATCGCCTGCTCGCACCCGCTAATCAACTGCTGTTGTGGCGACAGGTGCACGGCGCAGACTTTCACCTGCTCGTCCCGCTCGCGGGCGATGGTATGGTGAGCGAAGTCGGCGTCGCGGAGATCGACTACCGCTACGAGTTTCGCGTCGCCTCGTCCAGTTATGATCCGACGTTTGCACCGCGCCGCGTGCCGTTGTTTGCTTATGCCGCCGGCGACGATCCTTATCGCCTGCCGCACGATGCATATCAGACGGCGTTCGCCGCGACGAATCAGTATGGCCGCTTGCGCTGGCAGAAAGATTACCCGGCCGTCTTTCGCGCGCTCGGCTGGTGCTCGTGGAACGCATACGAGCATGAGGTGACGGAGGATAAGATTCTCGCGAGCGTCCGCTCGCTGCGCGCCAAGCAAGTGCCGCTCGGCTTCGTGCTCGTGGACGACGGCTGGCTCAACGTCACCGATAACAAGCTCACAGACTATGACGCCGACCGGCAGAAGTTCCCGCACGGTCTCGCTGGACTCGCGCGCACTCTGCGCACGGAGTTACAAATCCCGCACGTCGGCGTCTGGCATACTTTTCAAGGCTACTGGTCGGGCGTCGATGCGGCTTCGGAGATCGGGCGGGCGCACGCGCTGCTCAACGGTCTCGACGGGAAGACTTTGCCCGACCCGCGCGCCGGGCGTGGCGAAAACTTTTATGCCGACTGGTACGCCCGTTTGAAAGAGTGGGGCTTCGATTTCGTCAAGGTGGACGGGCAGGCGAACAACATCAAGTTCACCGACGGGTTGATGCCATTGTTCGATTCGGGCGGCGGCACGCAGCGCAACCTGCAAACGGCGGCGCAAAAAAAATTCGCCGACGGGGGCACAGGCTCGACGCGCGCGGCGGGCTTGAGCGTGATCAACTGTATGGAGATGACTTTGGAGAATGCGTTCAACTGGCGGCTGTCTAATGTCGCGCGCAACAGCGACGACTACCTGCCGGACAATCCGCAGAACGCCAAAGAGCACATCTACCAGAACGCCTACAACGCTTACTGGACGAGCAACTTTGCTTACCCCGACTGGGACATGTTTCAGTCGCACGACCCGCACGCCGAGTATCACGCCGTCGCCCGCGCCATCAGCGGCGGCCCCATCTACGTCACGGACAAGCCGGGCCGCGAGCGCGCAGGTATCTTGCGCCGGCTCGCCTTCGATGACGGGCGGCTGCTCATGCTCGACGAGCCGGGGCAGGTCACGCGCGATCTGCTGCTCGACGATCCGGCGCTCGCAGCCCTACCGCTCAAAGTCTTCGGGCGCATCACGCGGGACGGGGTGCAGGCTTCGATGGTCGCCGCCTTCAACGTCAACAAGAGCGCGCGGCAGGTCACGGGCGCGTTGCACGTCGCAGACGTTGCGGCGGCCGACGAAGTGCGCGCCGCGGCCATGAGCGTTGCGGTTTATCAACGCAGCAACGGGCGGATAGTCCTACTTAACGCGCGCCAGCCGGCGCTGCCTTTCAGTCTCGACGAGTTCGGGTTCGATCTCTTCACGCTTGTGCCGACTGTGCGTGGGTTCGCGGCCTTCGGGTTGCTCGACAAGTACGTGGGGCCGGCGGCGATCAACTCGCAACGGCGCGAACGCAACGAGGTCGTGCTGCGCCTGAGCGAGGCAGGCGACTTCGGCGCTTGGGCAGAGCGCGCTCCCGCCCGTGTGTCTATTGATGGGCAGGCCCTTGCGCCCAACGCCTATAGCTATAATCAAGGGTTGTTGCGCGTGCCGCAGCCGAGTTTCGGCCCGCGCACAGGCGAGCATGAACTCCGCATCTCGCTCGCGCCTTGAAGACCGAAAGTTCTTCCTGATTGACTGGCCAAAAATGCGCAGGCGGCCCTTGATTCAAGGGCCGCCTGCTCGTGTGATTGCGCAAAACTGCGCCAGCCTCAGAAGGTGAACTTGAAGCCGAGTTGCACTTGGCGTTGGACGTTGCGCTGACCGCCGTTCGGGTTCAGCACGCCGAACGTGTTGCTCGTTACGTCGCCTGAGTCAGGGCTGCCGAAGAGCGGCGTGTTGAAGGCGTTGAAGGCTTCCAGCCGGAGTTGGAAGCGCAGGCGCTCGGTGAAGATGAACGACTTGTTCAATGACATGTCGAAGGTCGCGCGGGTCGGCTGCCGCAGGTTGCCCAGCCGGAACGGGATCGTGCGCAACGTGTTGTTAGTGTTCCGTTCCGCAAACGCCGGGTTGGTACAAGCTACTCGTGTGCTGTTGTTACGCACCCCCGCCGCGTTGGTCGCCGGCATAGTGGTCGTGCCGTCCAGCCGGCGCACACAGTTGTTGAAGAAAGAGGCCGTCGTGCCCGGCACGTTCGGATTGCTGAACGACGGATTGGAGATGCGCGGGTCGGCGATCAGATCGGCGTTACCGGGTAAATTGATCGGCGTGCCCGAACGGTACTGGGCGATGATGTTGTATTCGAACCCGCCGAGCAGCAGGTTGCCAGCCCGGCCCACATCGCCGAAGAAATGCTTACCGCGCCCGAACGGCAACTCATAGACGGCGCTCGCCACCAGCACGTGCGGGCTGTCGAAGTCAACGATCGACTTCGTCGGCCGGGCGTCCTGATCGTTCAGGAAACCGAGTGCGCCGATGTTCTTCGAGAAGGTGTAGGAGACCACACCCACCAAACCCCGACTCAGCCGCTTTTCCAAGCTCGCCTGCAAAGAGTTGTACCAAAGCTTGCCGACGTTCTCGCCGTTCTCCACGACCGAGCCGAACTCCGGGAACGGGAGCAGCAACAGACGGCGCTGAATCGTCGGGGCGTTCAACGTCGCGTTGCCCGGAATGAGACCGGCGAAGGGATTCGTGACGTTCGTGTTGAAGAAGTTCGGGTCGGAGCGGAACTGCGCGATCTGCGCGGCCGAGTTGACGTTCAGGTTGCGCCCGCCCGAACCTTGCGCGTCGCCCGTTAGGATATCGACGCTGCGGCTACCGACGTAAGACACGTCGAGCTTCATGCGGAACGGCAACTCGCGCTGGAGGCCGGCCGAGAACTCGTGGATGTGCGGAATTCTCCGTTCCGTATTGCTGAACGTGATGGCGCTACCGAGCGCCGTGGCTTGACCGAGCGTTGCGCCGGTCGGCTGTGCCAAGCCGCTCGGAAACGGATTGTTGAAGGCGTCCACGCGCGGGATGAACTGGTTCGCGCCGCCGCCCGTCAACGTGCCGCTGAACGGCGTGATGACGCTAAAGCCGGTCGTGCCGCCGTACTCGGCCGACGGGAAGTAGAAGAGACCGTAGCCGCCGCGCAGCACCGTCTTGTCGTTCCACTGGTAGGCGACGCCGACGCGCGGCTGGAAGTTGTTGCGGTCGGGCTTGAACGGGCCGCGCGGTTGGCCGACGTTGGCGAAGAGCAAGCCGCCGGTCAGGTTCGCGCACGCCGGGCAGTCGGTCGCCGAAGCGTTTCGCACGGCGGCGGCCAACGGATTGGCTTGACCGAACGCGAAGCCGCGATTCTGGCGGTTGAAGCGCTCGACGGGCGGCTGCTCGTAGTCGTAGCGGAGGCCCAGATTCAAGCTTAGCTTGGGCGTCACCTTGTAGTCGTCCTGCACGTAGGCGGCGTAGTAGGGCCACTCGAAGGTGGTGGGCGAAACGTTCTCAAGCTGCGTCACAGCGGCGTTGCCGTTACACGAGGCGAAGCCTGTGTTCGCCGACGGCGCGCCGATCAGCAGGTCGGCGAAGGCCGCGCCGCCGGAAGTGCGATTCTGCGGATCGCGCGCGGTGAACTGGTTGGTGAAACAGAACGCGCCGCCGCCGAAGTTGAATGAGCCGCCCGATTGGTTGACTTGGAAGCGCCGGTACTCGCCGCCGAACTTGAACGTGTGGCTGCCTCTGATCTGCGTCAGGTACACCGGCACGCTGAACGTGTTGGTGATGTTCGAGTTCGGATTGCGCGAGCCGAATTCGGGGATGCCGCCGTTCGGATCGTTAAAGGTAATGCGCGGCACAATCGAGATCGGCCGCGCGCCGGAGAAGGCTGGCGAGAAGCCGATGGACGTAGCGTCGAAGGGTGAAGAGGCTTGGCGAAACGCCGCTTGCAGGAAGCGCGTGAAGCCGAAGCGCACATTCAGGATCGAGCGCGACGACAGCGTCGTCGTCGAGTCGAGCACGAGGCCGTAGTTCTTACGCACCAGCGGCCCCTGCTGGTCTGTGCCTAAGCCGACGCGGTTGTTGCCGCCGAAAGCGAACTGGTCGCGCCGGTTCTCAACGAAGCGGGCGAAAAAGCTCTGCCGCTCGCTGTACTTGTGATCGACGCGGGCGACGTAGGAATGAAAGTCGTCCGTGCCCAGCCCTTGACTGAGATAGAAGTTATTAAATCTGAGCGTTGCCGCGCCCGTGTTCGGCAGCGAGAAGCCGTTAACAATCGCCTGTCCGGTCGGGTTGATGCAGGCGATGGTGACGCCGCAACCGGGACTGCCCGCGGCCGGAATTCTGTTGCTGGGGTACGGGTCGCGTATGAACCGGCCCGGATTAGCGGGGTCGGGGCGCGTGCTGAGCGGATTGAAGATCGTGATGCCGGATTGTGAGAAGTCGCCTTGCCGCTCAAGCACCGTCGGGACTGTGCTGAAGCCCTGCCCCGGCGTCAGTTCCCTGTACTTCTCGACGTTGACCAGAAAGAACGTCCTGTCACGTCTGCCGTTGAAGAGCGGGCCGCCTTCGCCGAAGTGCGGCACGACGAGCGGGCCGGAGAGCACGAAGCCGTATTGATCGATCTTGCTGCCGCCGAGATTCGCGCACGTGACCTGATCGCGCGTGAAGCGCGGGCTGGCCTCTTGCCCGGCGCACGGGCCTGAGGTCTGCAAGCCGCGCGCGTTGTTGGAGAACGAATTGGCGTTGAACTGATAGCGCCGCGCGAACTCGTAGAGCGAGCCGTGGAAGTCCTGCCCGCCCGATTTGATCGTGATGTTGACAGTGCCGCCGCCCGTGCGCCCGAACTGCGCGTCGTAGGAGTTCGTCTGCACCTTGAACTCTTCGGTCGCCTCGGCCGAGGGCACGAAGGCGATGTTGTTGCTGCTGACCGTGCGGCTCGCGTTCACATCTGTGTCGGCGTTGTTCGGCGTGCCGTCGAGCAGAAAGTCGTTGTGGCGATTGATGCCGCCGTTGATCGAGAAGTTGACGTTGTCGCCGTTGTCGAAGGGTCGGTTGAACTGCGGGTTGCCGTTGAACGTCACGCCGGGCGCGAGCGTCGCGAGGTTGAGCGGGTTGCGCCCGACTAGAGGCAACTCGGCCACGCGCGCGCTCTCGATGACCTGTCCGCGCGAGGCCGTGTCAGCTTCAAGCAAGGGCGCGTCGGCGTTGACGTTGACGACCTCGCCCACGCCGCCGACCTCAAGCTGCACGTCGAAGGTGGCCTTATCGGCCGTGTGCAGTTCGACCGTGTCGCTGGATGCCTGCTTGAAGCCCGGCGCTTGGACGGTTGCGGTGTACTTGCCGGGCTGGAGCAGCGGAATAGTGTAGTCGCCCTCCCCCGTAGTTGTGGTCGAGGTCTCGACGTTTGTCTGTTGATTTTTGACCGTGACGATCGCGCCGGGCACAGCCGCGCCGGCCGGATCGCTGATATGGCCGGTTAAAGTGGCCCGGAATTCCTGCGCGAAGCTTGGCAGAGCGAGTGCTAGTACGAAAGCCGCGAGCGCGAGCGCGCGCCTAAGGGGGATTAACTGCATGGAGCCTCCTACCAAAAATTGATAAAGAGAACAGAAGGAACTACTAGGTATGGCGGTCGGCTGGCTGCGAACCCAGAAGCCAATCGACAGGCACGCGCTGTTAGGCGCTCGTCGCTCCGGTTGGAGTCGCGCGGATAGTATAAAGGGGCGCGCAAAAATGCAAGCGCAAACGGTTAACTCAAGCCCCAACCAGCCTCAAGACTAATCGGGCGCGCTCTCGGCCAAGATGCGCCGGTAGACTTCGCGCGCGTGCTCGTAAGCCTGCTCGGCTGCGGTGCGCTCGGCCGGGGCGATCTTTGCGACCTTTTGCGTCCAACACTGATCGACCGCCCGCAGACACCACTCGGCGCTGCGACGCGAGGCGCGGATGGGACGCCCGCCGACCGTGACGAAGACGGGGTTGGTGTGTGAGGAAGGCAAAATACGCAATGCGATCCAACTTGAACGTTCGACCGGCACGTCGAAGGCGACCGCGCGCAACGCGCCATCGGCCGTGATGATCTTGCGCGCGACCGCGCGCCCGTTGACGATCAACTCGACCGGCACGTCGCGCGTCGCGCCGATGCGCGCACGCTCCAAGTCCCAATACGGCTCTTGATCAAACGGCAGAGCGCGCACCGTCTCATTCGGCACGGCGTCGAGCAGCGCCGCCACGCGCGCCGTGACGTGTACTGTCTGCGCGCGGTCGAGTTGCAGCTCGCTCCCGCGCGTGCCGACTGCGAGATCGTTGACGCGAAAATCCATGAGATGACTGCGCCCGTCGGAAATGTAAGCGCGCCCGTCACGCAAGCCCTTGATCCAAGCGTCGTAGTTGAGTGGCCCATCGAGTTGGACGTAAGAGCGCCCCTGCCCGACGCGGTTGCCAGTGATGCAGGGAAAATCCGTCTCGCCCGCGAGGCGTGTGCGGAAGCCTGCGTTGAGCGTGTGATACCAGATGTTCAACTCCCAGACGGCGGGCGTGTCCGCGGCCGAGATGAAATCAACGGCGTCCTCAGTCACGTCCACGATGTACTCGTTCGCGCCGATGCCGTCAAACTTCGGCAACTCGTAGTTCGGCAACTCGTCAGTCTTGACTTCCAACCCCCAGCCCGAATGCGCGAAGCCGACCACCGCGCCCTGCGCCTTGGCCCATTTCAAGATCGGTAAATCCCACGTCGGCCAATCTTCGATCTGCCGAGCGCCGGGATAGTCCTGCTCGCGCAGATTCAACAAGGTCAAGTGCCCGGCATGGCTCGAAGGAAAGCCCGACACTTCAACGTCGTAGCGCATGAGGTTATCGGTCGTCGAGAGTGGATTGATTTTGGCCTCGAAGAACTGTTTCTGAAAGTAGTAGCAAGGCCCCCACGTGAGCACGTCGCCGACGTTGAGCGCCTCGCCGCGTATGTGGCGGATCATGTGTTCAGGCAGCACGCCTTGCGTCGGCGCTTCGTAGTGCGAACAGCCGGCGGCGTGGATGTGATGATCGCCTGAATACCAACCGGAGGCGGCCGGGTCGAGCCAGCGTTTGAGTTGGAAACGCCAGACAGTGGGAACTGGCCGCGTAGGCACAATCAAAGTCTGCCGCTCAACGAGATATTCGGGGCCGCGCGTGACTTCGACTGTGTACGCGCCGGCCGGCAACCTTATCTGTTCGCCGTCGGCGCGATAGATTTGCGGTTGGAAGGAGAAGTCGGGCGCGAGCCGTTTCGTCTTCGCAGGGTACGTGCGCCCCTGCCGGTCGCGAATGAGAAACGAAGCGGTCGTTGGTTTGCCATGTTCGTCCATGACGCGCAGGGTCACGTCGCGCGACGGCAGACAGTTGAAGAGGATGGGCACGTCGTTGCGAAAGCCTATGTCCTGCGTGCCCTGCCCGACGTTGAACGAGAGTTGCGCTTCGCGCCGGCCGCGGTCGCGACTGTAGAGTTGGATGATGCGATATTCGAGCGCGAGACCGGAGAGCGTGGGTGCGAGCGGCTGCTTGTCGAACATCGAGAGTTCGAGCCAACGGTTCGCAATCTCGCGGGGCGTGATCTGCTGGGTCGGGCGCGGTTCGAGGCTGAAGCCGCCGGGGATGTTTGAGATACCGCGCGCATAGACTGGGCGCGCATTGGGACTCTCGGCTTTGAGCTGCGCCGTGATGCCCGCCGCATTGCGCACGCGGACTAGAAAAGAGCGCCAGCCCTTTTCAACCAGTGTCGCCGCGGCCGCGCCGCGCGTCACCTGCACGCGACTCTCCGGGCTGATCTCTACATTGACGAGCGTGTGCTGATCAAGCACGCGCATGATGGCGGTGAGCGCGCGCCGCTCGTCCCGTTCACCGGTCGCCGCGTCAAGCGCCTGCTTGTCGGCCGCGCTGAACGGCTCGCCGAGATAGTCCAGCGCCTCCACCAGACGTTTGACCTGTGCGGCGAGCGGTTGCAGTTCGACTGTGTCTTGTTCGTGATTGATGTCTTCGGTCGGATGTTGCTCGTGGCTATGCTGTGCCGCCACTGGAATGAACGTGAGCAGCACGAGCGCGAGCAGACAGACGACGCATTGTTGGCTGCGCTTAACGCTCAAGCAGGTTGACCTCTCTAACACTCACACGCTTATCACTCGCGCCCTCGACGAGCAGCGTCTTGATCTCCCAAGGGTTGATGCGCGCCTTGTGATTCAACCCAAGCACCGCACTCTCCACGCTAAACTCCGTGGCCTTGCCCGCGCGCTCTTGCACGCGGACGATGACGCCGTCGCCTTGTTCGGCACGCTTGATGGCGAGCACGTTCACGCTCGCGGGCGCAACGCGCAGGAACGAACGCTCCCACGCTTCCGTCCCCTTGTGCGCCGAATCCATCACGTACTCGGCCGGCGTCTGCATCTCGTCGGCCAAGCGATCAAGCTCAAGCGCGGTGAACGCGCCCCGCCCGCGCACGAGCCAGAAGCGCCGCTCTTGCCGCCCTTGATCCTGCCACGCATTGTTGTCGTTGTGCGGCACTTGATGCGGGTCGTGGCGCGCGAAGGGCGCGGAGCGGATGAGGATCGTGCGCAAGAGGCCCTGCTGGCAGTCGTAGCTGTAGGTCGAGTCGTTGATGAGCGCAACGGTGTAGTCGTCCGTGCCGACACGGCCCTCAACCGCGACCCAATCCTGATACGGTTCTTCCTCGCCGTTCACTTGGCGCTCGATGGCTACGCCCGGCACTTTGGCGAAGACGCGCGGCGCGGCCAAATTGGTCGGGACTTCGAGTTTCAAAATCTGCTCGTGCTCGCGCCAGTCGATGACGAAGCGCAACTCGATGACGTCGATGGCTTTGAACTGCGCAATGTCGAGCACGATCTCCGAGTCGTGCCAACGCGCGCGCTGGCGCGTGACGCGCGTGACGGGGCCGTCCTCGATCTGCTGTGCCGAGACGAATGTCGGTCGCCCCATCTCTGCTCTGAACTTTGCGATGCCGTGCGCCCACGTGTCGCTCGGATCGCTGATGACGACGAGGCCGACGGGCGCGCTCAATAGTTCTTTACCATCCGCCGCTTTTAATGAAGAGAGGCCGAAGCCACTGTCGTTGACGCTGAAGAAATTATCATACGGCGGCGTGTCGGGCGCTGCGCCGTGCGCGAGTTCGAGCACCTTGTAACCACAGGCGGGCAAGTCCACCCACGCTGTGAGCCGCGGCCAGAACTGCGTCATGCTGTCGGCGGGGCGAAACTGCATCGGCACTTTCTGCTTGTCTTGCGTGAGCAAATGCGTGATCGGATTTTGCGTCGGTGCGGCCCACGGCGGCACGCTCGGATCACGGTCGGTGTGATATTCGACGAGTGCCTTGCGCGGCCACGGCAGCGGATTGAAGAGAAAGACTGCGCCCTCTCTGACCGCGCTCGTATCCACGCGCCGCGCCATCGCCTCCAACGCCTCGATCATCTGGCCTTCCGCCGTCTCGCACGCCGCGCCCATCTGATCGCGCACCTCGCGGTAAGCCGTGTAGAGCGCCGTGCCCGCCATCAGATCGTGGAACTGATTGAACAAGACCTTCCACCACGCGGCGGCGTAGTCCTGCGCCGGGTATTCGTGCTTGTGGTTCAAACGCGCGGCGAGTGAGATCGCTTCGGCCTTCCCCAGCCAGCGCTCGGCGCGCCGGTTGAGTTGCTTCCCTTCGCCATGCGCCGAGTAGCAACCGCGTGCGTGGTGCTGCAACTCCGTGCGGATGACGGGCAAGTTGGCGAATGCGGGCGACTGTTCGACGGCGGCGAAGAACTCGCGCACGGTGCTCCAACGCAGTTCGGGCAGGTTGGGATCATTTTGCATCTCAAGGACCTGCTTGATCTGCTCCTTCGTCACCGCGCCGCCGTGATCGCCGACGCCGAGAAAGTAGGCTGCGTGATCAAGACCTGTTTGAAAATTATTTTCGGCCGCGTCGGGGATGCGATTGGCGTTCATGCTGTAGCCGCGCCGGATGCGCAAGGTGAGGACGCGCGCGCCGTCCGGCCCTTCCCACCAGAACAGGAGCGGCAGCTTCATCTCGTGCTCCTGCGGGCGCATAAAGACGTAGTAGTTGTAGCCGGCGCGTTTGAGGATGGAGGGCAGCCCCGAAGAGTGGCCGAACGAGTCCGGGTTGAGACCTATGTTCACATCTGCACCGAGCGCGCGTTGAAAATAGCCCTTGCCGTAGAGACTGTGGCGCA
The DNA here is from genome assembly GCA_045807745.1 of Pyrinomonadaceae bacterium. Lineage (GTDB taxonomy): Bacteria > Acidobacteriota > Blastocatellia > Pyrinomonadales > Pyrinomonadaceae > QHXQ01. The sequence continues at coordinate 126,136 of JBJMGT010000035.1, read as the reverse complement.
CGAAGCTTTCGGTCGAAGGGATGTTGCAGTCTGGCTCGACGGGCCAGCCGCCGACCACTTCCCAGCGCCCTTCGCGCACGCGCTGGCGCAACTCATCAAACATCGCCGGGTCTGCGCGCTCAACCCAACTGTAATGCGCGGCCGACGAATGACAATAACGAAAGCCGGGTGTCTCCGTCATACGATCGAGCGCGCTGCGAAACGTCGTGAGTGCCACGTTCGAGCCATCGCGCCAAGGCCATAGCCACGCCGCATCGATGTGCGAGTAGCCGATGATGTGCAGCACCTTGCGCTGCGCGTTCGGCGCTTGCCCGAGCGTCGGCAGCCCGGCCGCACTGAGCGCGCCCAAAGCCGCCGCGCCGGTGATTAAAAACTGCCGGCGCGATAAGTCCTCTTGCGCCGCCGGGCGCGCTTCGTCCGTCAGCCCTGCGCGCTCTGCCCTGCTCAACGTTTTACTCAAACCTCTTGCCCCAACGCCTCGTCGACCAAAATGCACCACACATGCAAGAGCATTAGATGAACTTCCTGCACGTGCGCCGTCACATCGCTCGGCACGGCGAGGACATGATCGGCCGTACCATTAACGAGACCTGCGCCGCCCACGACCGCGACCGTCGTCGCGCCGCGCGCTTTGGCCGCAAGGAGGCCGCGCCGCACGTTCTCCGAGCGCCCGCTCGTCGTGAAGCCGAAGGCCACGTCGCCGCTTTCGGCGAGTGCTTGCGCCTGCCGCTCAAATAGCGCGTCGTAGCCGAAGTCGTTGGCGATGCACGTGACTGTGCCGGGATCGCTCGACAGCACAACGGCCGGGAACGGCTGGCGCGTCATCTGAAACCGCCCCAACAACTCGCCGACCAGATGGCTCGCCTGCGCCGCACTGCCGCCGTTACCAAAGGCGATGACCTTATGGCCAGCGCGCAAGGCGTCAATCAAAACGCGCGCGACCTCTGCTGCTTGCCCGTGCAACTGCGCGGCGCATGATTCGATCACACGCTGATGCGCGGCGAAGTGTGCGGCGATGCGCTCTGCTTCCATCTCTGCCTCAAGACTTAGCCGGGAGTATGCGACACAATATACACATCGGGTATGCTGCTCCGCGAGCGGGACGATTGTTAAGGTAGCAACGTTGTTCGGCCGCGCTGTCGTCCGGTCAGGCCTTGAGACTGCCCCGCGCTTTGCTGGCCTGATCGGCGAGCACCGCGAGCAGCAGGACGACGCCGAGCGCGATCTTTTGTATGTATGGATCGACGCCGGCCAGATTCAATCCGTTGTTCAAGACGCCGATGAAGACCGCGCCCCAGAACGTGCCGATGACGCTGCCGCGCCCGCCCGTCAGAGACGTACCGCCGACGACCACCGCCGCGATCACGTCCAACTCGTATTGCAACCCCGCGTTCGGCACGCCCGCGCCCAAGCGCGACGACAGCACCCAGCCGGCCAGACCCACCAGCAGGCCGTTCAACACGTAGGTCAAAAGCAGCACGCGCTTTGTGTTGATGCCTGCGAGGAACGTCGCCTCGCGGTTGCCGCCGAGCGCGTAGACGTAACGCCCGAACGTCATCCGCGTCAGCACGAACCAGCCGACGGCGAAGACGGCAAACATCACGAGCACAGGCACAGGGATGCCCAACAGACGTGCGCGGCCGATGAACATGAAGCTCGCGGGCAAGTCAGCGAAGGAGCGCCCGCCCGTGATGACGTAGGCGAGACCGCGACAGATCGTCAGCATCGCCAAGGTCGTGACGAACGGCGGCACACGAAACTGCGCCACCATCGCGCCGTTAAAAAGTCCGACCGTGAGACCGATACAGATAGCGACCAAGCCGCCGACGAGCACTGCACTGCTGCCGCCACCGCGCGCCGCGATCATCGCCGCCACCACGCCGGCGAGCGCCGCCACCGAGCCGACCGAGAGATCGATCCCACCGGTCAGGATCACGCACGTCATCCCGACCGCCATGATCCCTGTGATGGCGATGCTCAGCGCGACGTTGACGAGATTTGGGACGGAGAAGAACTGCGGCGCGACGACTGCGAATACAATCGCCTCGATGATGATGGCGACGACGATCACGTACTCCGCCATGCGCTGCCAATTCAACCAGCGCAAGCGCGTGCTACTCGTCTCATCCGTGACGACTTCGCTCATTTAGCTGCAACCTGATCGGGCGGCTACTGCGCGGGCGCGCCGCCCGCCGCTTTCAACGAGTTCGCGTCCACGATCTTAACGGGCACGGCGATGCTCGGCGGCACTTGCCCGCCCGTGAAGTGCGTGTGGATGACTTCGATGGTCTTTGCGCCAAGGTCGCGCGGCTGCTGCGCCACGTCCGCCTTGAGTTGACTGCCGCGCTGGATGGCCTTGACGGCTTCGGGCGTGGCGTCGTAGCCGACGATCACCAGATCGTTGCGCCCGCGCGCTTCGGCCGCCGACATCGCGCCGAGCGCGGAATCGTCGTTGATGCCGAAGATGGCTTTGAGACCGGGGTTGCCTTGCAGCATGTCGTCGGCCGCTTTCAACGCGCGGTCGCGCACGCCGCCGCCGTTCAAGACCGCGACGACCTTGATGTTCGGGTGCTTGGCCAACTCTTCCTTGCAACCGTTTTCGCGATCTAGGCCCGTCTGCACCTCCTGTTGGCCGATGATGCCGACTGTCCCTTGATCGCCGATGGCGCGCGCGATGAACTCGCCCGCGAGTCGCCCGCCCGCGAGATTGTCCGACGCGACGTGCGAGACGACGTGCGCGCCCTGCGCCGCGATGTCGGCGGTGAAGACCGGAATGCCGGCCGCGTTCGCCTGTTCGATGGCGGGGGCGATGCCCTTCGAGTCGGCGGGGCAGACGATGATCGCGTCCATGTGCTGCACGACGAAGTTGTCGATCTGCGATTGTTGTTTGGCGAGATCGAAGTCGCCCGATGTGATCGTGAGTTGATAGCCCTGCTTGGCGGCGGCGTCCTGCAAGCCCGCTTCCAGATCGCGATAGAACTGGTGCTCACGCGTCAGGAGCGTCACGCCGATGCGCTTGCCCCCGGCGGGACCTAAAGTGCTGCCCGGCCCATTGCCTGTGTTGCAGCCGAGCAAAGATGCGAGCGACGCGACCAGCACGCACAGACAGAGGACGCGAATCAATCTTTTCATATAGCGCGGTTAGACCTTTCAACAGGGTGGAAAGAGCCGATAGAAAATCACAAAGGCCAGCAGATGTCAAAAATAACTTGCGGACGCAGCGTAGTTTAATTCGAGCTTGAGAGATGACGCGTCTTGCGGCTGCCGCAGTGCCGGGTATAATCGCGCGCGACGAACATGGATAAAAGAAGAGTCGCCTTCATACACACTTCGCCGCCGGCGGTCGGGCCGCTGATGCAGTTCTACAGCGCCGCCGCGCCGGAGTTGGAGATCACCAACCTGCTCGACGACGGGCTGCTGCGCCTGCTCGCGGCGCAAAGCTTTGCCACGACGCGCGCGCGGCTCGCAGGAATGCTAAGCGTCGCTATCGAGACCTACCGCGCGGAGCTTGCGCTCGTCACCTGCTCGTCCGTGCCGTTGGAGATGGTCACGGATTTGGGCGCGCGGGCGGGCGTGCCCATCGTGAAGATCGATTACCCAATGATGCAGCAGGCGGTGCGCGCGGGCCGCCGCGTCGGCATCGCTGCCACCTTCCCACCGACGCTCGGGCCGACGCGCCGGCTGCTCGGTCACGCCGCCGCCGAAGCCGGGGTTGAGGTTGAGATCGTCGAAGAGGTCGCGCCCGCGGCTTACGATGCGCTGCTTACGAACGATACGGCGCTGCATGACGAACTGTTAACGGCCGCCGTCGGACGTCTGGCGCAACAGGATGTGTCAACCATCGTACTCGCGCAGGTCTCGATGGCACGCACGCTGCCACGCCTCGCAAGCGTGACCGAAGTGCCGGTGCTCTCCAGCCTGCACACCAGTCTGGCGGCCGTCCGCGCCCAGCTTGAGAAGCACCGTTGAAGCACGCACGCAAGCGGCGGCAGCGACGCCGCCTCCCGCATGACTGAAGCGTTGGACAGACTGGTATTCGCAGCCGTGGCGGACGACGACACGGGCGCAAGCGATCTGGCCGGCATGCTGGCGGACGAGGGCCTGCGCACGCTGCTCATCATCGACCTGCCGGCCGCCGAGCAATTCATGGAGTGGAGTCGCGGGCAGCACGCGGTCGTCATGGCCGAGGGCACGCGCAACCTCGTGCCCGCCATGGCGCGCGAGCGCACACGCGCGGCCCTCAAACTGTTACAAGCGCGCCAACCGCACACGATCCAGATCAAGTATTGCAGCACCTTTGACTCTACGCCCGCAGGCAACATCGGCCCGATGATTGATGCGGCGCTCGCGGAGTTGCACGAAGAGTTCACCGTCGCGCTGCCCGCGCTCCCCGTCAACGGTCGCACCACATATCGCGGTTATCATTTCGTTAACGGGCAACTGCTAAGCGACTCCGCGATGCGCCAGCATCCGCTCACGCCGATGACCAACCCGAACTTAGTCGATCTGCTCGGCCAACAGACGGAGCGCAAAGTCGGACTGGCGTCGTATGAAGTTGTCGAGGCTGGTGCGGCGGCGCTGCAAGCATGCTTCGCGGACTTACGCGCGCAGGGTGTGGGCATCGCGCTTGTTGACTGTTTGCACGACGTGCATCTCGATAACATTTGTCGCGCGGTCGAGGGCTTGCGCCTTATCACCGGCAGTTCCGCGTTCGGTATAAAGATGCCGGCGCTCTGGCGCGCGCGCGGGCTGATCGCGGAGCATGCTGCACCACTGCCGTTGCCTGTCCCGGTGACTCAGGCGTGCGGCTGTCTGATCGTGGCCGGCAGTTGCTCGACCGCGACGCTCAGGCAGAACGAATGGCTCGTCGCGCAGGGCGGGTCGATTATCCGGATCGACCCGCCCGACTTGCTAACTGATGCATTGGATCGCGCGCAACTTGTCGCACGCGCGCGGCGCGAGTTGGCGGCCGGCCGGCATTGTCTGTTAACCGCGTCGGGCACGGCTGACGAGGTGCAGCAGATACAGGCTTGGGGCGCAGAGCGCGGACTGTCCGTGCCGGCGCTCGGCGAAGCGTTGGCTTACGCTTTGGCCGATGTGGCGCGCGAAGTTCTATCTGAGCAGAGGGCGGCCGGTCTCATCGCGGCGGGCGGCGAGACAGCCGGGGCGCTGTGCCGAAGCCTTTCGTTCGGCGCGCTGCGCGTCGGGCGCAACATCGAGCCGGGCGTGCCGCTGTGCTTCTCGCTGGGCCGGTTTCGCCTGCCCGTCGTCCTCAAGTCGGGCAACTTCGGCAGCGCGGATTTTTACGGTCGCGCCCTGCAAGCCGTCGCCAGTTACGAAGAATATCTGCGCGCCTGAGTCTCGCTCATCGAAGGTCAGCGGCTAAGCTTCGACTCAATATCTTATAACTGCGCCGCGCTTCTTACTGACTGCTCCGCACTAACGTATCGTAGAGCGGCCGGGCTGGGCGGACTTGCGCGCCTTCGTCCGAGACGGTGATGGCCATGATGCGCAGCTTATCGTTGACAGGAAGCGTCAACGTCCGCGCGCCGGGCGGCAATTCAAGTTCATAAGCGAACAGGTAAGAATAAGCATACGGCTCGCTCGCGCCAGCGGCGGTGTGCTGGTGTGAAGCGAACCACGCGATGGGCGCGCGTTTGATGAAGCCCGGCTTGATGCCCACCAGCTCGGCGTAAGGATCGAGGCGGGGCTGCCCGCCTGCGTTGCGCGCCGGCACTTCCTTCGGCTGCCATTGGCGATCATCCCACTGGCCGATGAAACCGCCCCACTGTTGGATCGTTAACTCGACGGGCTTCGCGCCGACGCGGAAAGTGGCGCGCTCGTCCGCGGCCGCCGCGGCCGCAAGCAGGTAGAGCCGCGTGTACTTGCCGGCCGGGAGTGTGAGAGTCTGCCCGCGCGCAACTAAAGCGTTCGGTTGCTCTGCGGTCGTTGCGAGTTTGAAGCGGATGCCCGCGTAAGCAAGCTCACGAGGCAGCATCTCGGCCGGCAGACTGTGCCCAGCAGTGTCAAAGGCCGCGGCCGAAGGCGCATGATGCGCGCTCGCCGCGTTCAGATCATATGGCAACGCAATCGGCTGCGACTGCGGCGCGCGCAAGTGGACGCGCGCGGGCGCGAGCTTGAGCGCGAAGGTGCGCAGTTGATACGGCCCCAACTCCGTCACCAACGCGCCGCGCGCGACTGTGGCTGCGCCGACCGGCTGCTCCTGCCCGTTGACCTCGTGCGCCGCACTGACCGCGCCGGCGAAACTGACGCGCACATCCCTTGCCGGTTTTCCATCCAACTCCACGAGGCGGACAATTACTTCGTCGCTCTCCTCGGCCCGCTTGAGCGCCAGCACGCGCACGCGATCATTGTTAACGCGCAGCAGCGAGAGGCTCCGGCCCAGCGCGCCCGTGTGGCGCGGACTCTCAAAGGCGATGAGCGGTTGGTTGAGGCGCTGCGCCTGCCAGTCCGTGCGGCCCGCGCGCCAGTCGCCCGCGTGCCCGGCGAGACCGTAAGTGAATTCGTGATGCCCCCAGTCTTGCGAGGTCTGATCGTGATAGTCGCGCCCGTTGCCGGTGCCGAGACCCGGTGTGTAGAGGAGCGTCAGCCGCAGCGTGTTGTCGTCTGGTTTGTCCGACGCGTTCTTACAGTCGGAGAGCACGGTCACGCCGTAAGCGCCGTTCTTGTCCGTCAGATCGAACCACTGGTGCGAGGGCACTTCAAATTTGCGCTCGTCGTTCGTCGCGCGCTCGATTGTGCCCACGTCCCAGTTATAGGTTGCTTGTCGGTTCGTCGCCGTCAACGGAAAGGTCGCCTTGAGGGCCGCCGCTTCCGTGTGCCAGTCGATCACGTTGCCGAACTCGACGCGTTCGCCCGCGCCGCCCGCCGAGAGCCGGATCGTCTGCACGAACTTTGAGCCTTCCGTCTCGCGCTCGACTTCGACGGCGACACGCACAGGCCCGCGCTCCACGACGCGCACGCGCGCAGGGCCTGAGACGTATGCGCGTGGCGGCTTCTGCTGATCCGCCCAGTCCATGTTCCACGCCGGCCAGTCGTGCGGGTGCTCGGTCTGTATCCCTAGGCGCGCGGGTGCGGCGAGCAACTCTTTGTTGACCGCCTTGTCGTAGATGCTCGCCACGTCGCCGTGCTCGTCCAGCCGCACGCGATAGCGCGCGTTCTCAAGTGACGATTCATCGACCTTGAGCGGTGTGGCGGCACTTGTCGGCGCGGCGGCGGCTTGCACGTCGTAGACGGCGTAAGCAACGGAAGGCATGTCAGCCAAGAACAGCACGTGCGCGCGCGCGCCGTCAGTACCAAGCAACTGCGCCGGCACTTCTCTGCCTTCGGGGCTGATGACGCGCACCGCTTGCGGCGCATCGCCGGGCAACGCAACGCTTGCTTCAACCACATCTTCGCGCGCGACGTTTAATGGGTTATAGACGACGACCGCCGCGCCGCGCGTCTGCGTGTTCAACCCCGACGCGACCCCTTCGGTTGCGCTCGTCAGCACGCCCGCGAACTGGTTCATGGCGATCACGTCGTCGTTCCAAGAGAACTCAAACGCCTTCGGCGTGGCCGTGCCCGGCAGCACGTCGTGGAACTGCCCGCCCATGACGAGCGTCCACGCGTTATTGAGTCGGGCGAGCGGATAAGGTCGCGCCCCTAACCACGCGGCAGCCACGGAGGCGCGCTCGGCCGCGTCGGCCAGCAGTTCGTTCTGGCGATTCCAACGTTTCTGATAAGTCTCGGACGAGATCGAACCGGCGGAGTGATTGGTCAGCAGCAGGTCGCCTTTGTAGCGCGGCAGCCGCGCTGCCTGCTCCGGCTTGATGTCGAGAAACATCTGCTCGGCCGTAGCGGAGAGGACGTGCACGGGGCCGTCGCCGACTTTGACCGGCATGCCCGATAGATCGACCGGCGGGTTGCCGGGCGGTGGCGGCGGCAGGACGGTCATGCCCCGCGAGACGATTGCATTGAGCAGCTTTGTCGAGAACTCGCGCGGCGCGCCGCCCGTGTCGCCCGTGCCGAAGTATTTGTAGTCGGTGAAGAGACCAGTCGCCGCGCCGTTGCGCGCGATGCGTTGCGGCCAATCGACCGGCGTGTATCTGACGGCTGGATTGGCGGCCGACGCGGGCGGACTCTTGCTGTAGTCCTCGCGTATGTTGCTCCCGTAGTCGCCGGGATTGAACGCCGCGACGACGCCGCGCCCGTCGAGGCCCTCCCAGAAGCCGACGTTAAAGGGGATGCCCACGGGCGTCTGCTCCGGCGACGAAGGCCCGCCGACGGGCGCGGCCGAACCCCAGACGAGTTTCTGTGTCGAGAAGCCTTTCAGCCCCATGTGCGCGAGTATGGAGGGCAGCGACGCGGGGAAACCGAAACAGTCGGGCAGCATGTACTCGGCGCTCGTACGCCCGAAGTCGCGGCGGAAGTACTGCGTGCCGTAGAGAATCTGGCGAATGATCGACTCGGCGGAAGGCGAGTTCACGTCGCCCTCTTCCATTGATGAGCCGGCCGGAAACCAGCGCCCGGCGGCGACGTAAGTTTTGAGCCGCGCGTAGTCCTCGGGCCAGTATTCTTTCATCATCCGGTAGCGGTTCGCGCCGGTGAAGTTGAACGTGTAGCGCGGGTACTTCTCGAATTGCGCGAAGTTGTCGTGCATGGTCTTCGGCAGAAACTCGTTGATGACCTGCGGGTACTCCCAGCGCCACTGCGTGTCGAGGTGCGCATAGCCGACGACGTAGAGCGTCGGCTCTTTGCTCAAGTCGGGCGCGGTGGTCGTTGACTGTGCCGACGCACGGCCCGCCAGCACAGCAACCGTCAGGATGAAGAACAGCGACTGTCTTACGATGATGTGCATTGGCTCGGCTCTCCTGTTGCTTAACGTCAGACGCGAACTGATGACCCGACCTCACTCACACTTTAAGTCCACCCGCGCACGCATTTCTGCAACCATCTCCGTCCAATACTTGCTGAGGAACGGCGGATTGGTCATGCTGTCGATGACGTAAGCGCGGTCGGCGCGCGAGATGTCCAAGACCGCCGTGATCATCTCTTCCTGATAATAACCGGCTTCCGCGAGCGGGATGCCGTTCGGCTCGCGGATGAATGATGCGCCGCTTGAGGTCTGCTTGCCGTCGGGCGCTTGCCCGATGGTGTTCGCCACGCAGTGAAAGATTTTCGTGTTCGGGCCGACCGGCTGTTGCGCCCGCCCTGAGATGCGCTTCCACGCGACGGCTTCAATCTCATCCGAACTGCACGATGGATGAAAGAGCACTTGCGCGCCCGCCATCGCCGGCAGGCGGTACAACTCCGGATGTCGGCCGTCGCGACAGATGACGAGCGAACACAGGATGCCGTCGATCTCAAAGAGCGACAACTTGTTGCCGCCGCGACAATATCGCTTCTCGTCGCGGCCCGCCATATTGATCTTGGCATACTCGTGCACGATCCGCCCCGTCGGGTCGATGACGTGCATGAGATTTAAAAAGCGATCCGGCGTCTTTTTGATCGTGCCGACCAACACCCAGACATTGCCCCGCGCCGCCGCCGCGCAGGCCCGGTCGAGCGCCTGCTCGACGACTTTCGGCTCAAGCTCGATGACATAGGAGAAGTAATAACTGGTCAGGTTGGCTTCGGGAAAGAGCACGACGCGCGCGCCCGTCTCGACGGCGGCTTGAATGTAATGTTCCGTTCTGGCGACGTTGTACTCGATGGGCTTAGCCCAGTGCATCTGGACACAGGCTACGTGCAGCGTGTCGGCCCGCTCATGGGACATGATCGCTCCTTATCTTTGGCCAATGATGGACTCAACCTATAAGACGCGCGCCGCACAGACCGCACTTATTGTGCAGGCGCCTTGCACCGCCGCTACGTTTAAGGTAAGTCAACTATATTATGACCTGCGCTGGCAAGCGATTTAATTTAAAGCTTGCCGCTGTGCGCGCGCGCCGACACCGGGTCAACGCATCCGTGGAGGATAGATCAATCGCGACACTTCATCTCATGTGCGGGCTGCCTTGCTCGGGCAAGACTACGCTGGCCAAACAGATTGAGCACGAGCGGGCCGCGCTGCGCCTGACGCCCGACGAGTGGATCGTCAGCCTGTACGGCGCTGAACTAGCGGGCGCGGCGCTGGACGCGGCGCGCGACCCGGTCGAAGCGGTGCTCTGGGATTTGGCCGCGCGGGTGCTCGTGTTGGGCGTCGATGTCGTGTTGGACTTCGGTTTCTGGACGCGCGGCGAACGAGATGCATTCCGCGCGCGGGCCGCGCAACTCGGTGCACGTAGCGAGCTGCATTTTTTAGCCGTGCCAGAAGAAGTGCTCTTGCCGCGCCTCGCCGCGCGCAACGAGCAACTGCCGCCCGGCATATTCTGGATCGACGAAGCGCGATTTAAACAATGGGTCAGCTTGTTTGAACCTCCGACCGAGGCTGAACTGCGGCCCAGAGAGCCGGACGCGCTAGGGCAGCAACAATAACAGGTCTATAGCCATTTGCAGTTGGGTGTGACCTGTCTTCTCTGCGCCCCCTCTGCGTTCTCTGCGCCTCTGCGGTGAGGGTCTTAGGTTTCACTCAATTGCAAGCCGCTATAAGCTGAATGTCCCGAACGTTGTGATTCACCACCGCAGACACAGAGGACACTGAGGGGGCACGGAGGCTTGCAGGGCATTCGCGCCTCTGTGTCTCTGTGGTGAATTACTTCTGCCACTGCTCGGCCGCAACATGAACGGAATGCTGCTCATCATGGATCGTCGATTCTGTTAGAATGCGCTCCTGCTCTCTGATTACGGTCGCGCGACAAAGGAAGAGTTCAACTTATGGTACACGGTAAATGGCTCGCTGCCGGCCTCTGCATCATCACAGCAATCTCGTTGACGGGTTGTAGCAAGAATTCGCCGACCGTCACCGGTTCAACAAACACAACTTCCACTACGAAGACCGACGCCACAGCATCGCCCGCGCCCAGCGCCGAAACAGGCGTTGAGAAGATGAAGCCTGCGCCCGGCACGGGTAATGTGCAGGGCAAGGTCTTGTACAACAGCAAGCCGGTCGAGAACATTGAAGTTAAGTTGTGCGAAAAGTTCAACCAGTACTTCGGCGGGTGTAGCGACAAAACTTATACGGCGCGCACAGACAAAGACGGCGTGTATGTGATCGCGAACGTCGAGCCGAAAGTATATGAAGGGTTGTTGGCGCGCGTGTTCGACACAGACTCGTACATCTTTGCGACGACGGGGATCGCCGGGATCAGCTCGTCCAAATATGACGTGACGGCAGATAAGACGCTGTTCGTCACGCCGACCCACCTCTTCAAAGACGATCTGAAGACGAGCAATCCGAAAGCAGGCGCGAAGGTCAGCACGCAAAATCTGAAGCTGGAGTGGGCGGCCTATCCGGACGCGGCCTATTACAAGTTCAGCATCTACCCGGAAGACGCGAGCACCACGTCGCCGTACATCAATGAGCGCGTCGAAGCGACTTCCTTCAGTCTCGATAAGCCACTCGCCAAAGGCACTTACCGTTGGCAGGTCGAAGCCTACAACAGCGCAGACGAAAAGCTGGCGGAAAGCAGTCGCGACATTAAATTCACGATCACCGACGGGCCTGCTTCATAGCATAGCGGGTGGTATGTCAGTCGCCCTCGACCGCTTGATCTTCTGCGCGAGGTCTGCGAGTTGCGCATAAAGTTGATCGAGCCAGTGTGCGGCCGCTTGCTGAATGTCGGCGGTCACGGCGCGCCGTTTCGCGGCCCCGTCGTCGGCAAACGGTAGGGCCGGATTCTTGGCGTCGAACCGGGCTGTATCACGCATAGCGCGACGCTCTTCTTCCGTGTAACTGACGCGGAAGAAGTCCAACAGGTGCGACTCAATTGCGCCGGGCAGTTGGCGATAGTCGAGTATCAGACCTGCGCCCGCGCTGTGGTAGTGCGCGAGGGCGGCGCGGCAGATCGCGGCGAGCACGCGCGCGCAGTATTCGACGGGCGACACACGCACGGCCGTCTCCATGTCGAGACCAAACAGTTGCGGCTCGACAACCCAAGGGAGCGTGTGCGCGCCTCTGCGCTTGAGATGCGAGACGATGACCTCCGTCGGCTCGCGCCCCACGAAGACCCACGGCACGCCGGGGAAGGCCCGCGCGATGAGCGGCAGGTCGATGGTGTGCCAAGCGTCGAACTTGATGAAGTAGTGCGCCGCCTGTTCAGCGCGCCGCCGGCCCAACGCGCTGACGATCCATTGCAGCCAACGCACGCGCTCGTCATCCGTCACACAGGGCGCGTGCAAGTGTGCGCGCAGGACGGCGTCAACGGGCGCGGCTTCCGAGATGACGATGTTTTGCGGCAGCGCCGCGAGCATCTGTGAGATGAGCGTCGAGCCGCAGCGCGACATGTGAAAGATAAAGCCGGTCGGCGCGAGACCCGGCGCGCGCTCGTGCAACTTGGCGAGCGTTTCAAGCGGCGTCTGTTGGCGGAAGAGTTGATTAAAGGGGTGGCGCAGGAGGCGCTGGACGGTCTGATCGAAAAACGGCTCGGTGAAACGTTCGTCGCCGACAAAGCACCAATCAAGTACGGGCTGCGCCGCTTGCCAGTGCAAACGAATTGGCATCCAACCTTGAAATTGGGTCGCGTCCATCTTCAGGCGCGCCTCTTGCCGGCGAAAATTTTTCAGCCCCTCTTTGGTCATCGACCGAGCTTCTCATTATACTCACAGCCCGCGCGCCGCAACGTACAACGGCCCGCAAGCAGATTGCGTATGCCCGACAGTTTCAGACTACCGTTCAACTTCGATCCGCAGCCGCTACAGACCGACCTCGACGCGCTGGCGGCTGCGGACTGGGTGCCGCACTTTAACACGCGCTACTACGAAGGCGTGTGGAGCGCGGCGGCGTTGCGTTCGGTCGGCGGCGTCGCCGGCCAAATTTATCCCGACCCGACTAAGCAGGCCGAGTTCGCCGACACGCCCGTCCTCGCGCGCTGCCCGCACATCCGCGCCGCGCTAGAGACGTTCGCCTGTCCGCTGCAATCCGTGCGGCTGTTGAAGCTCGATGCAGGCTCATGTATACGCGAGCACAAAGACCTCAATCTCAGCTACGCCGACGGCGAGGTGCGCCTGCACGTCCCCGTCCGCACAAACCCGGAGGTCGAGTTCTTTCTCAACGGCACACGACTCACGCTTAATGAAGGTGAGAGTTGGTACTTGAACTTTAACCTCCCGCATCGCGTCGCCAACAGAGGCACGACGGCGCGCGTCCACCTCGTCATCGATTGCGTCGTCAACGACTGGCTGCGCGCCATCATACAGCCATGCGCATGATCGGCAGCCCGCTCCGCTACCCCGGCGGCAAGACCAAAGCGCTCACACAGATCGCGCCCCTGCTGCCCGCGCGCTTTCATAGCTATCGCGAGCCGTTCGTCGGCGGCGGCTCGCTCTTCATTAACCTCACACAACAGCGCCCGGACTTGCCCATCTGGATCAATGATCTGAACTATGACCTCTATTGCTTCTGGCAAACCGCACGGACAGATTTAGCCAAACTGACTGCGGCCGTGTGCGCTGTCAAAGCGCGTGCGCCGGACGGGCGCAAGCTGTTCGCGGATTTGACGACCAACTGCCGCCCCGAAGAACTGTCGGTCTTCGAGCGCGCCGTGCGCTTCTTCGTCCTCAACCGCATCACCTTCTCCGGCACGGTCGAAGCGGGCGGCTACTCGCAGAAGGCGTTCGAGAGTCGCTTCACTGATTCATCAATCGAACGCCTCGCGCGGCTCACTCACGTACTGACACCCGACGTGCGCGTCACCAATCTCGATTACGAGCAGTTGCTCACAGCGCCGGGCCGCGCTGTCTGCATCTTTCTCGATCCGCCTTATCTGAGTGCGACCAAGTCGAAACTCTACGGCCGCAAGGGCGCGCTCCATACAAACTTCGATCACGCGCGCTTTGCCCGCCTGCTGCAAGCGTGCCGGCACAAGTGGCTCATCACTTACGACGACTCGCCCGAAGTCCGGCGCAACTTTGCCTTCTCCGGCGCGCACATCTACGAATGGCAACTGCAATATGGTATGAACAATTTCGGCCGCACCTACGCGCCCAAAGGCAAGGAATTGTTCATCACTAACTATCCTGTCGAAGAAAGCGCGCGCGCCGCGCAGCCCGCGTCCGGTCGTTAATGCGGCTGCGGCCGCAAATTACAGGCAACCTGTGTGCGTCCGTGCTACATCCTTCGTCTCAGCATTGTCACTCTCCCGCTTGCCAAAGCTGGTCTGGTTTGGTAAACGTCCGCTAGTCACAATTCGTCCTGAGAGCCGCACGGGGAGGGTTATTCAACATGCCGTACAAGAGATTCGCCATGCCGCTGCTGGTCGCCGCGCTCACACTCATGCTCTGTGCGGCCGCGCTCGCCGATACGATTCGCCTGCGCGACGGCACGGTCATACGCGGGCAGATCATCGCCTTTAAGGATCAGCAGTTCACCGTCCTCATCGGCGCGGGCACGCGCGGCCGCCGCAGCCGCATGACGCTCAACATGGAGGACGTGGATTCCATCGAGTTCGACAGCGCGCTCGGCAACGTCACGACGGGGACGGGCGCAGCCGGCATCAATGATGTCGTGGGCGGCGGCCGCGACCGCAGCAACGACACCGGCACGAACGACACCTACACGCCGCCCGCCAGCAGTCGGCCTGCGCCGACGCCCGTGCCGCGTGCGACCCCGCCTGCCAACATAGATCGCACGACGACAACGCCGCCCTCTGGCGCGGCTGCCTCCTTCCGGATTCCCGTGCGCGTGCTCGCCGACAACACGGCGAACGGGTGGACGAGCACAGGCTTCACGGTGCGGCGCGGGCAGCGCATACGCATCACGGCTGCGGGGCGTGTCTCGCTCGGTAACGGCGTGCTGTCTACGCCGACGGGGCTGCCGCGCGTGGTCGATAACGATAAACTGATGCCGAACGAACCGACGGGCGCGCTCATCGCCGTCATCGGCGACGACAACAACGACTTCATCTTCATCGGCGCGAGCCGCGAGTTCGTCGCTCAACGCGACGGCGTCCTGTTTCTCGGTGTAAATGATGGCAACCTGAACGACAACTCCGGCGCTTACGACGTGACGGTCGAGCCGGAAGCCAGTTCGGACGAATCGCACTAGCACAACCACTCCAGCAGTCAGCCAAGCCCGCTCACGTGGACTTGGCTGATTGCTCACTATCCGCCTCCGCCTGACATCTAAACTCCTGCCCGTCGCATCAAATTCTTGACCGCACCCAAGCCGCGCCTTACTATAAGGTATCAGTTTGCCAGCGCGCCGGGCGACCCGGCGAAAAGAGGTTTTTACAACACTATGAGAAGTTTGTTTGTTCGCCGGTTCTTCGTCCTCGCGGCCCTTTGGGCTATGTGTTTGAGTGCCGCGCCCGTCCATCGCCCCGTCGCCGCGCAATCGCGCCGGCAGCCGCCCACCGTCCCGCAGAAGAAGAATCAACGCCCCGGCGAGGGACAGAAGCCGGAAGACCAGCAGGAGCAACTTCCGCCCGACCTCGTCAACAAGCCGCAGGACGCAGAAGTCGTCAAGGTCGCCTCCAACTTGGTCAACGTCGAAGTGACCGTCGTCAACAAAAAGACAAAGCAGCTTATCACGGGCCTGACCAAGGCCAACTTCGCCATCTTCGAGGACGGTATCAAACAGGAGATCACGAACTTCGGCACGCCGGAAGCCAAGATGAATGTCGCGGTCGTGATGGAGTTCAGTAAGCTCTCGCAGATCTTCGGGCTGGCCGGCAGCGGCGGCTTCGATGACGGGCGGCGCGAGGTCATCCTGCCGGCGGCGCTCTTTATGCGCGATGCCGTTAGTCGCGGCGATTACGTCTCGGTTGTCGCCTACGACATGCGCGCGACGCCCCTGACCGATTTCACGAACGACCCCAGCCGCATCAATGCGGTCATCAATCTGCTCTCGCGCAACTGGCCCGCGTTCCGCGAAGCGAATCTCTTCGACGCACTCAAACTGACTTTAGTCGGCGGTAAGGCCGACTCGGTCGTGCTCGAAGATTCGAAGCAATCGACTACGGACTACTCCGGGCTGGTGAGCGTCGAAGGTCGCCGTCGCGCCATCTTCCTGATCTCTTCGGGGCTCGATACGTTCAGCAAGATCAACTACGATCAGGCGCGCAAGATCACGCAGAATGCGGGCATCCCGATCTACATCATCGGCACGGGCAATCTGTTCATGAAAAAATACAGCGAGCAGCTCGGCGCGACTGATGGGATCGACGGCTTCCCCGGTCGCTTAACGCTCCAGCAGGCGCAGAACACGCTCACCACCTTCGCCAAAGAGACCGGCGGCGCATTCTTCCCCGTCACCTTCGAGACCGAGTTGCCCTCCACGCTCAACGCGATCAACGCGCTCATGCGTAACCAGTACAGTCTCGGCTACAACCCCGGCGACAAGCGCGACGGCAAGCAGCACAAGATCATCGTCAAGGTGGACGCGGACGGCGACGGCACATACGAAGAAGGCATCTACGACATCCAGCACCGCCGCTTCTACAACGCGCCCAAGCCGGATGGTAAGTAAGTGACGAGTGGCGAGTGACAAGTTAGAAAACCGAAAGGGCCGGAGTTTTGACTCCGGCCCTTTTCTTACTCGGCACTTGTCACTGCTTATTACAGCTTCAATGCTCCGTTCACGATCACGTCCTTGCCGTCGATCTGCACGGTACTACCGGGGATGAAGCCCGACCAACCGTAGGGCGTGCTATTCGTGCCGCCGGCCCAAGTGTTGTTACCGATGCCGACCGTGATATTGCCGGCCGCCATCCACGCGCCGACCTTATCGCCCGCCGGCAGATGCACGGCCGGATTGACACCAAAATCCAGCAGCCCGAACTCGTCCTTGCGCGGATCGGTCACGGCGTCGTACTGAGCTTTCACCGGCTCAAGCCCTGCGTCGGCGGTCATCGAGACGAGCTTGCCGCCTTTGAACGTGAGCTTCAGGTTCTTGATCTCCTTGCCCTGAAACCAATCCTGCGAGATGACCACCGTGCCCTCGGCTGTGCCGGCCACGGGCGCGAGATAGACATCGCCCGCCGGCAACCAGACCTGCACGTCGCGCCCGCCCTTCTTCGCCTCGTCGTCCGTGATCACACCATCGCTGAAGAAGACGGGGCGCGCAGCCACCTGCACGCGCAGGTCTGTGCCGTTCGGATTGGTGATATGCACTTCCTTGCCGGTCTGCAAAGCCTTGCGTACTGCCTCGCCCTGCGCCTGTAGCTGCGCCGTGTCCACGTTCACGCCGGCCCAGAACGCGCGCGCCAGTTCGTCCTGCGACATGTTGTAGCGCTTGGCGAGCCAGCCGGTCGGATAGAGTCCATTGCCCAAGTTCAACTGCCGGACGTTGCGCCGCTCGTAGATGGCGGGGATGGACTGACCGGCTTTGGCGCGCGCGGCGAAACGGGCCGGCGGCACGTCGGCGAGCAAGCCCTCGGTCTCATTGCTGTCAATGCTGATGATGGCGTCCGCCATCTCGGCGAGCTTCGTGTCGAGCTTCTGCTCCTGCGTGTCGTATTTCTCCGGCACGTCCGTCCACATGCGCTTGGTCATCTGCTCACTGTTCATCAACAACAACGGCTGCGCGCCCGCTTTGCGTACCTGCACGGCGATGTCTTCGAGCAACTCGGCATCGCGCGAGCCACCGGTGACGAGCACGATGTCGCCCTCTTTGATCTTAGCGTTCTCGGCGACCAACTTCTGCGCCACTGTGTCGTAATCGACGCCCGCAGGTTTGGCCGCGGTGGTCGCAGCGCTCTCGGCGCGGGGCGCGTTCGCGTTGGCCGTGCTGCCGGTGCTCGTGTTAGCCGCGGGCGGCGCGTTCGTGCTCGGCGGCGCGGCGCAGGCGAACAACAACAGGCCGGCGACGCACGCGCCGGCCGCAGCGACAAATACTCTCTTCATCTTCATCGATTGTGTCTCCTCAAGCGGAACAAAGGTGGTTTGCTGGTAAGCCGTTGGCGCGATCTCCTTAAAGCAGATCGCCGGAGTAAACTTGGCAGCGCCCGTGGGTTGAAATGCGCGCGCACGATATAACAAAGCAGTGACGAGTGACAAGTGACGCGTGCCGAGTTAGAAGCCGCCGCGCTTACTTGCAAGCTCGCCTCGGCCGCGCGGTCATTTATCCTTGCGGTAGGTGACCCAACGAATCTTCAGGTTGTCGCCGTACTCCAAGACCTGAACTTTGGAGTAGTTAAAAAATTTGTCGCCCGCCGTCATAACGGCAAAGACATTACCCTTAAAAAGCTGATTGCTCTTATTATTGTTACCACTGAGCGGGGAATTGCTGTAGTTTAAGCCCTGCAACTCTGTGAGCGAAAGCTTATCGAATTCCGCAGACGAGAGCGGGCCGATGTTGGCAAGGCGTGTTTCGCCGTGAGGCACGAGGCGTCGAATAGTATCGCCAGTCTGCTCCCACCAAGCATCACCCCGGTTGCCTACTAGGCCGACGAAACTGGTGCCATTCTCAAAATCAAACGTATTATTGCTCTTAATAGTAACCTCCCTGGATGGAACTGTAGAGGCGGTCGAGAAAACTTCCCAGACACGCGCGGTCCGGTCAGCACTGGCGGTGAGCACGTACTTGCCGCTCTTATCGAATACGGCGCTCAGTACCGCATCTGTATGTCCACGCAGTGGAGCGATGGCTTTTCTCGCCTGCCAATCCCATACCAGCGCCGTCTTGTCCGCACTTGCCGTTACGACATATTTGCCGTCAGGACTGAACGCCGCGCTGCTCAGCGGAGCTTGATGCCCTCTCGTCTCACATCGCGTCTCAACAGTTGATGGCGCAGTTGGCGATGCTCCAGGGTTTGGCGTAGATACACCATCCCCGAGGGTGGCTAACAGATAGCCCGTTTGCACGTCCCACACGCGCGCCGTCTCTCCGCTGGCCGTTACCACGTACTTCTCATCATCACTAAACTTGATACTTGAAACAGAATCCTCGTGCTTGAGGTTGGCTAATATTTGGCCGGTATTCACAACCAACACATGCACCGTATAACCGCTGCTTCCCATGATTAGGTATTTGCCTTGAGGACTGAACGCGATGGGGAAAAACCCTGAGAGACTTAGCGTAGCGACACTTTCGCCTCCGCTCGCCTTCCACACTCGCGCCGTATTATCATCGCTGATCGTAAGAATGTATTTACCGTCGGGACTATAAACTGCGCTCTCTATGCTCTCGGTATGTCCGCGCAGCAGAAATCCAGGCTTCTGGTTATCCGTGATCGGTAAGACCGCCGCAGTAGATAGGTTCAGGGCGGTGACGACGATGAATTTGCTATCAGGACTGAAGGCTACACTCCTCGCCCCCTTAATATCAAAATCTAAATCCATGAAGGGTATGGTGATTTCATGACCTGTGGCGGCATCCCATACGTGCGCCTGATCGAAGCCCGACACTTCGGTATGACACCCGGTGGCAATGTACTTGCTGTCGGGGCTGATCGCCACAGCCATCTTTTCACATGCATCATTAAGAACAGCTTTCAACGCTCCTGTGTCGGCATTCCACACATGAGGCGCTTCGTCTCCGTACCCGCTGAAGGTGACTACGAATTCGCCATTCGGACTATAGATAGCGAGGTTGACAGCCGCTTCGTGCCCGCGCATGATGGCCTTGAAATACGGCACAGAACTATCCACCTCGTTTACTAAAGCGAGCGCGTTCTCAGCACTATTTTTGGCTTCTTCCGCTTCCCTGCGACGAGCCTCAGCAATTTTTTTGGCTGCTTCTGTTTCACTGAGCGCCTTGACCGCAACGTTGCGCTGCGCTTCCGCCTCTAACTTATTTTTTTCAGCTAACCGGGCCTGCTCTATCGCATGTTGGGCCTCGGCTGTGGCACGTTGCGCCAGTTGTTTGTTCTTCGCCGCTAATTCTTCATTCTGCCGCGCCGCTTGTTCGGCCTTATTTTTTTGCTCGGCCTCTTTCGTCTCTGCGTGTTCGGCTGTAGCGCGGGCCACGTCAGCCTCTCGCGCCCGCCTAACCGCAAGTTGTGCTTGTTCTGCGGCCAGTTGCGCGCTCTGCTGCGCCGCCTCCCTTTGCTGCACTTCTCCCTGCGCCGCTCTTTGCGCATGGCTGCGCTCGACAAACGCGAAGGCCGTCAGCCCCGTCATCAGTAACAGTAAGACCGCCATCCCACTGATGTATGCCCAGAGCCGCCGCCGCTCTTGTCTGGTTCGATAGCGGCGACGCCAATCAATAATCGCTTGCGCGAGGACATCGTGGAAGACTTCGTAGCACGGGGCGTCGGGCTGGTTGGGCGGCGACGGCACGACGCGCAGGATACGCCGGTCGCCTTCGGTCAAAGCCTTCATCATCGAACCGAGTTGTGCTTCTTTGGCCGGCGAGAGGTTGGCATACTCGGTGAGGTCTGGGACGGTCTGTGCGATCTTCGTGCCCGAAGGTGTGACCAGATAGTTGAAGACGCTTGCGCCCATCGCCCGCTCGCTGCCGGAGAGCGCGCTCATCGCATTATCCAAATGGGTTTGCACGATGCGGCGCGCGCCGCCCAGCGCGTTCAGCGTGGCGAGGCGCAGCACATGCGAACCGGCGCGCATCTCTTCGTCCCACAGCCGCGTCATCACCAGTTGCAGATACGGCGTTTCAATCTCCCACGCCTGCGCGTGCGGGCCCGTCGGCTCGCTGACGACGCCGCGGCCCGCTTCGCCGATATACTTTTCGCCCGCTCGGACTTGAGTTAGCACCGCGGCCACCAGCCCGTCTTCGATCTCTATCTGACTCTGATTCGTGGGCCGCGCCTTGTTGTATTGCTCGATAGGCTTCTCGATGGCCGACTGCCCCGCCTCGTGATTGAGGTAGCCGATGCGCAGATAGTTGTCGAACAGGTTGGGAATGCGCCCTTTGAAGAAATCGAGCTGGGCATGTGCGTCGTCGCGGTAGGAGACGACGAAGTTGACGGAGAGGCCCGGCGCGTTGACGGCGCGGGGAAACTCGACGGCGAACGTGCCCGCGCCGTCCTCATTCGGATGATAGAGGAAATACTCCTCGAACTGGTCAAGGATAATCAAGAGCTGGCCCTGCACGCGCTTTGACCATTCCTGCAAACTCTCGACAAACGAAAGTGTCGGCGCGACCGGCGCGATCACTTGGCCCGCCAAAGTCTGCCGAACACTTGCCTCAACCTGCGCGAGCAGGCCCCGCAAGGGGTCAGCACGCCAGTCGTTGAAGAACGTCACCGCAAATTTGGGCCGGCCGCGCCGGGCCATATTTTGCCGGCTTAACTGTTGCAGTTGATAGGCGACGCCGGCCCGCAAGACCGAACTTTTACCGACCCCGCTCGGGCCATAGAGCAATGTCAGCCGCGCGGCCAACAGGTTGGCGGTGATAATCTCCTGCTCCTTCTCACGACCGAAGAAGTAGTGCGCGTCCTCTTCCCGAAACGGAATCAGGCCGACATATGGCCGCGTTAGAAAAGATGCTCGCTCACTCATATACCACCTTCCGCGTCAGGTTGTGCTTCGAGTTGCCGGTTGAGGTCGGTGATGTAATCGGCCAACGGCGCATGGAAAATTTCCACGTCCCGATTCTCCCAGAACTTTTGCTCCAGCCGCTCCGGCTTCAATTGAATAGCCCACGATTTGTAGTTGGCGTTCTGTTGCTGCTCCATCCAGATGCGATGCAAGATGACGCGGAGATTCCAATCGCGCAGGGAGTAGCCGAGAAACAGGAAGTTGCTGGACTTCAACTTCTCGGCCAGCGTGATCGGAACGAGGCTGGAAATATCCGAGCGCGTCAAGTAATCAATGTAGTGGTCTTCGGTAATCACATAGCTATCGCGATTCGGCGTGCTGCGGTCGACCGCCCCGTGAATTTTTAAGACGACCGAACGTTGCAGATTTCTATGTTCGTCCAGCGGCAGGCGATACTCGTTGGGCCGCTCAATCAAACGGACATCGCCATTTGGCGACCAGTGCAGAAACTTCCCGCGCTGCTCGTGGCTGCCGCCCGTCATGTAGGTGACAACGTCGCACTCTTCACCGGCCGCCGCGAAGGCGCGCTCCATCACGTCATCATAATTAGTCGTGACAATCAGTTGATGCGCGGCGCGCCCTGTCTTTTGCTGGAGGACTTTGGGCAGGCCGGCAAAAAAGCGGTGCAGCGGCGTCGGGGGATATTCCGCGATAAAAACCTCGCGCAGCCGTTTATTGAGCGGGCCGACGCCGCGGATCAACGCGATATACTGCGAGACGCGCAGGAGGTTGCTCGTCTCAGCCCATGGATAGTTGAACTTGTTGGCGAGATAGACGGCCAGTTCGCCACCACTCGGTAGATATTGGCCGAGCCGCCATGCCGTATTATCGGGCCGGCCACACAGATTGACGCCCGCGCCGAAGAACGGCACTAACTCGCCCTCTTTGAGCGAATCAATTACGCTGTCGTAATGTTCGTCGGTCGGGACGCTAGTGCTGAAGAACTCTTCCGCCTTCTTCTCCGTGGGCGGTGCTTCTTCCAATTCCAGCACCGCGATATTTTCGTGGCCCGCCGCGCCTGCGGCCTCGTCCGATTGAGTAGGCGGCCAATAGATTAACTTTGCTCTGATGGGTTTCTTCGGCGCAATGAGTGAAAATTCCAATAGGAGTTGACTACCGGCGGGCGGTGCTATGCCCGGTGCTATGCCCAGTGCGCGGGCGACAGTTTCGGCTGAAGCCACCACCCGATTGTTATTCAACATCAGCCCGCCGCCAGCCATGCTCGTCCGGTCTGGCATCAGTACGCTGACCACAGACGATGTTAAGTCCTCGCCCATCTTTGTCTCCTCCGCAACCAGTGCGATCCCATGCGTATGCTCTGTGACAGAATGCGTTGAGCTGACCGGGCGCTCCGGCGCTTACGAACTTGCATGGCTGATTAAGATAATGATCGCTATGTTGCTGTTGTTTAGGATTGCGTCAAAAGCCAGCAGGTGCGTGTGTGCACTTTTTCCGACGGTCTCAACGCGCTGGCAGGATGGTTTGCAGGCCTTCGTTAATCCTGTCTTGCCTGAGAAGGAGTCGCCATGTCATGTAACCGTGCGCGTGGCAGTGATATCTGGTTAGGCTGAGCATCACGCCTGCTTAAGCATGTGCGCGACAGTTCGGAGGCAATACGGCTTATACTCTAGCCATCCAACACAGTCAACAGCTAAGGGCCGAGTGAGCATAGCTCTTGCTCATCACTTGTCACTGTTTTTCAGATGCCGTAGAGGCGCAGGCGAAACTCGTCGTTGATGGCGTTGAGGTCGGGGCGGCGATTGGCGAAGAGGCGCGCTTGGCGCAGGAGCATCGGCAGCCCGCCGGGCGCGAGGTCTAGGCCGTAGGCGGGATTGATCAAGAGCGCGTGCGTCTGCGGATTGAGCCGCTGCGGGATGCCGTAGCGGATGGCGCGTTGCGCGGCGGGCATGAAGCCGAGCGTGCGGCGCGCGTTTGTGATCTCGATGGCGTGGTCGAAGATGTGCAGGCGCGTCGGGCTATCGCGCACGGCGAGGTCGCGATGGACGAGCGCATTGGTGACGGCCTCCATGACCGCCCCGCGGTGATAGTTGGCGCGCGCGGCCACCGGCTCGTCCGCCGCTTCACTTGATGCTAAACGGCGCGGGCGCTCATCCCACAGGTCGCAGTAACGGCGGATGAAGCGGAGCGCGGCTTCGTGGAGCGTGTGCAGGTTGCCAGCGAGCTGCGCGCGCTCGATCTCAGGCGCTTGCGTGTTGTCGCCGGCGTAGCGGACGGCCGTCACGGTTGAGCGCGGCAGAAGCTGTGCAACGCGTTCGTCGCGCCCAAAGAGCAGGAGGCCTGCGACGGTCGGAATGATCTCACCCATCTGCCCGGCGGCGAGCAGCAGGTCGCGCTTCAGGACTTCGCCGGTCGGATAGCCGCCCGTCACCTCTTCATTAAACGCGTCGCCCGCGAACTCGCGCACGAAGCTCCACAGGTGCGCCTCGTCTATATCGGCTTCGCTCGCGCCCGCCACCGTCACATTCTCATAGCGCAACGGTCTGGCTTCATCAAGCAGGACTGACAACTCTTCGCGCGAAGCCTCGCGCTTCTCCGCGCCGACGCGGATGAAGTAGCGCCCGTCGCGCGTCTGGTAGGGGCGGCGTTTGCCTTCTACGTCGAGCGCAACGACGCGCCGGCCGTTGTCGAACGCGACCAAGTCAATATAGGGCATGAGCGCCGGCACGATCTGTTCGCGGCAGAGGCGGACTAACTCTTCGCGCACCGCTTCGGCGTCGTCCACGCCTTCGACGCGCAACTGATCCGTGACGCCGAAGATGATCACGCCGCCGGCCGTGTTCGCCAACGCGCACACTTCCTGCGCGATCTTCTCAAGGTTGGAGAGCTTGACCTTTAGTTCGAGATAGGTGTCTTCGCCGCCGCGCACGAGCCGCAATAGCTCTGTGCGCGAAGTTTGGAGCGCGGGCGTGGAGAGATATTCAATGAACGAGCGTTCGGTGAGAGGCTCGTGTCGCTGGTTGCTGCGGAACTTTCTGCGCGCCATTTGTGTCAGGACGGGGTCGCTTCTCTTTTCGGCCCGCCCGGATGCGCGAGTAAATAAGGCGCATCGCTGGAATCAAGATCATGATTACGACTGCAAGCGGCAGTATAACATAACCGACGACGAGACCCTTGCTTGCGTGCTGGGAGCGCGGGTATCCTGCCCGCCATGAGCGCGGAGCGCGAACAGTTTGGACTCGCCGCACGGCTCGTTGGCGGGCAGGATGCCCGCGCTCCCAGCGAGACGTTGCATGGTCAGCGCCGGGCCGGTTTTGCGTTCGGCGTTGGAGCTTCAACCGCGGGGGTCGGTCGTGTGCGGCCGGGAAATTCTAAATGCGGATGATCGTCCCAGTTGAGCGGGTCGATTCTGATGAACAATGTGAACTGCCCAGCGTGCGGGTCTGTGCCGACCGCTTGCGTCTCCGTCGGTCTGGGGTCGAGCATGAGCAGCACATCATCCTTGAGCCAGTAGTTGCCGTAACCGTCGCCTCCGCCTCGATGCAATTCTTGTTCTTCCGGCGTGTGATAGACGAAGCGACCGGGCTGCCAGCCGTCGGCGCTGAGCTTTTGGCGCATGCTCTGTAGCAGCGGCTCGACTTGACTCCAAGTCCAATCTGACGGTGTGGCGTAGATGGTGATGTTAGCCAGCCGCGAATCATCCTTGCGCGTCTGCAACCAGTAGTGCCGGCAACGCTCGAAGCGCACGCCCGTCCCGGCCAGTTCGAGGTCGAAGACCGCCTGCTCCGACTTCAATACGCCACCACTCGGATAATGAAAACCGGCCGACAGTTTCAGCGTCGAACGCTGTTCCACTTCTTCGAGCGGCATGCCGATATTGGCGACGAGCGTGCCCTCGGACTGCCCTGTGCGTTGATAATACGCCTCGCGGAAGATGTCGCAGCCACAGAGCAGCGCGACGATCAAGCTAAGCGCCAGCGCGCGCGGCAGCGGCGCACGCGCGGCGCACCAGCGTGTGGCTGTTTGCGGCAGTTTCATTGCGTCCAGTTACTTTACTTCGCCGGCGGCCAGATGACTTTGCCGGTCTTGTCGATGTAGCCGATCTCACTGCCGACGTTCACGCGGGCGAGCGCGCCCACAAACGGCGAGACGGCATCGAACTGCGTGTCGATGTGCGCGCGCCCGGTCTTGTCAATGAGACTCGCTTTGGCGCACATGCTGACGCCGGCCAAGCCCCCGCCGAACGCCCCCGCGTATTCCCACTGCGGCGCGATGATCATCCGGCCCGCGCGATCTATGTAGCCAAACTTCTTGGCGACCGTGTAGGTTGAATTCTCAGACAGCGGGCAGGGTGTCTCCTTGCTCTGATCAATCGGCACTTCGGCGGCGGCGAGACCTTCGCTGAAATCGCCCACGTCGATGAACTGTGGCTGGATGACGAGCGCGCCGGTCTTATCCATGAAGCCCCACTTGTCTCTGATCTGGACGGCGGCCAAGCCTTCGTGAAATGAATGGCCGTAATAGTTGTCGTCGAGCGGTGGCGTCGGTAGGCGGTGGCCTGTGCGGTCGTAATAGACCAGCTTCAGATTCGATTTAACGAGCACGACACCTTCGCTGAAGCCCCAAGACACATCGAAGGGCGCGGTGAAGACGTAGCTGCCCTTGTGGTCTATGAAGCCGGAGATGTGACTGTGACGCGCGGCGGCGAGACCTTCGTGAAACTCGTCCGCCAGTTGGAAGGTCATCGGGATGACGAGCGCGCCCGCCTTGTTGATGTAACCCCAGCGCCCCGGATTTTTGATGAAGCCGAGATTTGGGATGCGCTCCTGTCCGACGTTGACGGGCGCGAGACCTTCCGCGAAGTTGCCGCCGATGTCGAACGGTGGTGTGTTGATGAACTGGCCGGCCGTGTCTATGTAACGCTCTTTGCCGCCGACAGTGACGAGCGCGCGTTCGTCGCTGAACTCGTTCGCGCTGTCGAACTGCGGCGCGATGACCGCGCGCCCCGCCTCGTCTATGTAGCCCCACTTGTCGTCTTTAACGACGGGGTAGAGTCTGCGTGCAGCGCGCGGTTGCGCGGCGACGACGACGAGCGCCAGTGCGCAGGCGGACAGGCAGATGGTGATGAGTTTGCTACGGCTTGCTGTCCTCACGGCTGGCTGCCTCGCATGTGCATTCATAATGAGCGGGCTGGACGGGCGGCATAGTATGGCAGACGGCGGGCGAAGTCTATGGCTGCGTGCGGCGGCGTGCGCGCCATCTCGCGCGCACGCCGCCGCCTTTCTTTCCAGCGACGGGCAGGTGGCTGCTACTGCTGGCGGTCGGGTTCGGGCGGAGCATTGAAGCTCGCGGCGAAGATGGACGTGCGCCCGCTCGCGTTGTCGAACACCTCCATCGAGGCGCGGCAGGGGTCGGGCGGGGCTTGCCGGTCGGGTTCGGGCGGGTTTTGCAGCACGCGCACGAAGGGGCGCAGTTGCAAGCGCGCGGACGAGACTGCGTCGTTGGTCGGAGGCCCGCCGAACATGTCTGCGTTGAGGTCGAGGAAAGCAGACTGACCAGCTTGCAACTCGACCGTGCGGCGGATCGGTTGCCCATCGCTGTTTCTGAACGGCTGTCCCGCGGCGTCGCGGAACGAGAGCACCACACGGCACGGGTCGGGCGGTAATTGCCCACCGGACGGGTTGACCAAGTTGACGACGTTGAGGCGCAGCGTCTGCCCGTGCGTGATGCCGACCATGCCAAACGTGCGGTCAGGTTCGGGCGGCGCGGCGGCGCGCACGCGGCGCACCTCCCAGAGCGCGCCCGCGCCGACCGAGATGACGAGCGCCACAAGCGCGCTCACTTGCGCCAGACGTTTTAGTGTTCGCATAACTTTCATCCTTTCTTAGTTCGCGCCGCGCCCGCTTGCGCGCGGCTGATGTATGCCGACGAGGATATTTGTTCCTGCCCTCTTAACGCGCCAACTGCGCCGGGCGCGGCCCATCGGGCCGGAGAAAAATTTTGTCGCGCGGCGAGCGGCGCACCGCGCCTTCAGGCCGAACGGTGCTACAATCCACCCACAGCCCCGACGCGGCCACGCCCCCTAAACCGCCGTTTTGGCATGACCAAGCACCTGACAGATCAAGTCACAGGCCTACTCGCCGAGTTGAGCAACGGCGACAAGGCGGCTTACGAGAAACTCGTCCCGCTCGTCTATGACGAGTTGCACCGCCTCGCGCACCACTACATGAGTCGTGAGCGTGCGGGGCACACCTTGCAGACCACGGCGCTCGTGGACGAAGCCTATCTGCGGCTCGTCGATCAAAAAGTGCGCTGGCAGAACCGCACACACTTCTTCGCCATCGCCGCGCAGTTGATGCGCCGCATCCTTGTTGACCATGCGCGCAAGTCTGCGCGCGCCAAACGCGGCGGCGGCGCGCAGGAGCTTGAGTTGCACGAGGCCGTCTTGATGGCGCGTGATCGCGCGGCCGAACTCGTCGCGCTCGATGAAGCGCTCGCCGCGCTCGCCCGCTTCGACGAGCGCAAGAGTCGCGTGGTGGAGTTGCGTTTCTTCGGCGGCTTGAGCGTTGCCGAGACGGCCAAAGTTTTAGGCGTCTCGCCCAACACGATAGACCGCGACTGGACGACGGCGCGCGCGTGGCTCTACAAGGCGCTAACAAGTTCGTAAATCGTGAATCGTGAATCGTGAATTGTGAATAGAAAAACTGATTTCTATCTACGCACGATTGACGATTCACGATTCACGGCTTGTCACTTGTCACTCGTCACTTATCACTTGTCACTGTTCTTATGACGCCGGAACGCTGGCAGAAGATCGAAGACCTCTTCCAATCGGCGCGCCCGCGCACGCCCGCCGAGCGCGCGGCCTTTCTCGACGGCGCGTGCGGCACGGATGCGGAACTGCGCGCCGAGATCGAAGGGTTATTACAGGCGGAAGACAGCGCCGGCAGTTTCATCAACACCTCGGCCGTAAAAGTTGCCGCCGGGATGATCGCCGACGAGCGAGTCGCAGAGATGCAGGGGCGCACCGTCGGGCATTACAAAATTTTGTCACCGCTCGGCGCGGGCGGGATGGGCGAAGTTTATCTCGCAGCGGACACGCGCACGGGTCGGCGTGTCGCGTTGAAGGTGTTGCCTGACTATTTCGGGCAAGACGAACAGCGCGCTTCTCGCTTTCGGCAGGAGGCGCATGCGGTCTTGATGCTGAACCATCCGAACATCGTCACGGTCTATGACATCGGCGAGGCGGACGGCGCGCAGTATATTGCGAGCGAGTTGGTCGAAGGCGAGACGCTGCGCCGGCGGCTCGCCGCTTCCCCGTTGAGCATGGGCGAGGCGCTTGAGATTGCCGCGCAGACGGCCGCCGCGCTCGCCGCTGCGCACGGCGCTGGCGTCGTGCACCGCGACATCAAGCCCGAAAACATCATGCTGCGACCCGATGGCTACGTGAAGGTCTTGGACTTCGGCATCGCGAAGCTGACCGAGCAACGCCCGGCGAGCGTTGACACAGAGGCGGCGACGCGCGCGCTCGTCCAGACCGGCCCCGGCGTCGTCATGGGCACGGCGCATTACATGTCGCCGGAGCAGGCGCGCGGCCTTGCAGTTGATGCGCGCACGGACATCTACAGCCTCGGCGTCGTGCTCTACGAAATGATCGCGGGGCGCGTGCCGTTCGAGGGCGCGACCGCCTCGGACGTGATCGCGGCGGTGCTCGAACGTCCGTCCCCGCCGCTCGCGCGCTACGCGCCCGCCGCGCCCGCGCAGGCGCAGTGGCTCGTCAACAAGGCACTCCGCAAAGAGCGCGACGAGCGTTACCAGACGGTCAAGGAAATGCTCTCTGACCTGCGCGAACTCAAACAGGAGTTGGACGCGCAGGCTCATCTGGAACGCAGCGCCGCGCCGACGGGCGAGCGCGTGAGCACGGGCGGCATGAGCGCGCCGCCGCCTGCACCAGCACAGCCGACCGCCGTCGCCGAAGTTGCGCGCACGGGCGAAGCGACGCAACCCAACGACACACAACCCGCAGCGCATACGACATCAAGCGCCGAGTACATCGCCACAGAAATCAAGCGGCACAAGACGGGCGCGGTGCTCGCCCTCGCGTTGCTCTTAGTCGTCTTAGTCGGCGGCGGTTTCGCGCTCTACAAGCTGCTCAGTCAGAAGTCTGACGCGCCGCCACGCGCGCCGAAGTTCGTGGCGCTGACGACGGGCGGGCGGGCCGCCGATCAAACAATAGACGGACTGGTGACGATCTCGCCGGACGGCAAGTATGTCACCTACGCGGCGCTTGACGAGCGACAGCAGTCGGCGCTATGGGTCAAGCAGGTCTCGACGAACAATCAGGTGCAGCTCGTGCCGCCCGCGCAATGCTTCTACCACGGCACGACCTTCTCGCCCGACAGCGAGTTTGTTTACTACGTCAAAGAGGAGCGGGACAGCGCGCTCAAGCCGACGCTCTACCGCGTGCCCGTCATCGGCGGCGCTTCGACGAAGGTGTTGGATAACGTCTGGAGCACGGTCGGCTTCTCGCCCGACGGTCGGCGCTTCGCCTTCGTGCGCAGCGCGGTGTCTGGTCAAGCAATCATGTTAGCCAACACGGACGGCAGCGGGGACCCCGTCGTGCTCGCCACGTTTAAGCCCCCTGAGGAAATTCCTAACCAGACCGCACCCTCTTGGTCGCCCGACGGAAAGCTCATCGCCTTCGCGCTCAGAAAGTTCACGGGCACGATTCCCTTTACGGTAGTCGGCGTGTCAGTTGCAGACGGCAAGGTGACGCCGCTGACTTCGGAACAGTGGTTTGACATGGGGCGCGTGCTCTGGCTGCCCGACGGGAGCGGTCTCGTCTTCACTGCCGTGCCGGCGATGAATGCGCTGGGCACACAGGTCTGGTTTCTCTCCTACCCGGAAGGCAAGGCGCGGCGCATCACCAACGACCCGAACGGCTACGGCGGCATCAGTCTCGGTCTGACGGCGGACGCCTCGACCATCGCCACGATCCAGTCGCGCACGACGGGGCAAGTCTGGGTGCTCGCGCCGGGTGAGGACGAGAGTCGCGCGAAACAGTTGACCAGCGGCGGCGTGGCGGACGGGTACGACAACCTCGCTTGGCTGCCGGACGGGCGGATCGTTTACAACGTGTACACGGGCGAACACCTCGATCTCTGGATCATGAACGCTGACGGCACGGGCCGCAAACAACTGACCAACGACGCTTACTGGGAATATACCGCCGCCGCTTCGCCCGACGGGCGCTACATGGTCTTTCAGTCGGAGCGCGGCGGCAACCTGAGCCTCTGGCGGATAGACGCGGACGGCAACAACCCGAAACAGTTGACCACAGGCGACGGCGTTGACAGCCGCCCCGCCTTCTCGCCCGACAGCCAGTGGATCGTTTTCGAGTCCACACGCGCCGGCAAGCCGACGGTCTGGAAAGTCGGGATTCAGGGGGGCACGCCCCACCAACTCACCGACGAGTTTTCACTCAACCCCACCGTCTCGCCCGACGGACAACTCATCGCCTACGGCCGTCTCGTCGAGCAACCGGGTCAACAGCCCCGCCCCGAAATTGTCCTCATCCCGTTCGGCGGCGGGCCCGCCGTCAAAACACTCCCTGTGCCGGGTTCTTCCAGGCCCGAACGCGGCGGTTTTCAATGGATGCCCGACGGGCGCGCCATCTGTTTCATAGATACCATCAAAAATGTCCCCAACATCTGGGCGCTGCCCGTTGACGGTACGCCGCCCAAACAGTTGACCAACTTCACCTCCGACTTCATACACAACTACGCCATCTCGCGCGACGGTCGCCAGTTCGCCGTCTCGCGCGGCCACGAGATCAACGACATCGTGCTCATCAGAGACTTCCGTTGAAGCCGAAGCGGCGCGCGAACGACCCGCGCCCGCGCCGCCACCGCAACGCCTATCTTTCACTCTCACGCGCCTCGCGTTTATACTGCCTGCACCCAGACGCATCATGTCGCACACGCACATCTACGTCGGCTTAGGCTCGAATCTCGGCGACCGCGCCGGGCATCTGCTGCTCGGCGTGCGCGGCATGCTCGCGGCCGGCTTGTGCGTGTCGCAGCTCTCGTCGATCTATGAGACCGAGCCGGTGGACGTAGTCGAGCAACCGCTCTTCCTCAACATGGTCGCGGAACTGCGCGGCGACACGCCTTACTCGCCCGAACAAGTGCTCACGCGCCTCTTGCGCATCGAGTACGCCATCGGCCGCCGCCGCGACACGCCAAAGGGGCCGCGCACAATTGATCTGGACTTGCTGCTCTACCGCGATGTACAGCAAACGTCTGAACTGCTGACGCTCCCGCACCCGCGTATGCACCTGCGCCGCTTCGTGCTCACGCCGCTCGCCGAACTCGCGCCCGACCTTGTGCACCCGACGCGCAAACAGTCCGTCCAACAACTCCTCGCCGACCTGCGCGACGAGGCGCGCATCTGCCCGTGGCAACCCACAGAGGGATGAGGGATGAATAAGATTCAAGGGCTTTGAGCGATTTTATTCATCCCTCAGCCCCCATCCTTCATCCCTTATCCTTGTCCTTCCCGTCCCTCTTCCCTATAATCCTCGCCGCTCCAGAAAAATTTCCGTCTGCACAAGTTGCGTCAAACCCGATGGTCTATCTCAAACAGCAGCGCCCGGAAAAAGTGACCGTGCCGTCGGTGCGTGCCAGCAAGGAACGCGGCGAGCATCTGGTCTGCCTGACCGCCTACGACTATCCGACCGCGCGCATCGTGGACGAAGCGGGCACGGACATTATTTTAGTCGGCGACTCTTTGGGCAACGTCGTGCTCGGCTACGACACGACCGTGCCCGTCACGCTCGAAGAGATGGTCATGCACACAAGGGCCGTGCGGCGCGGCGTCACGCGCGCACTGCTCGTGGCCGACATGCCTTACGGCTCTTACCACACGGGCGCGGACGACGCCGTGCGCGCCGCGTTGCGTCTCGTCAAGGAAGGCGGCGCGGAAGCGGTCAAACTCGAAGGCGGGCGCAGTCGGGCAGAGATTGTCGCGCGGCTCGTCGCGGAAGAGATTCCCGTGATGGGGCACATCGGTTTGACGCCGCAATCGGTCAACAAGCTTGGCGGCTTTCGCTTGCAAGGCAAGACGGCGACAGCGGCGCGGGGCCTTATCGCCGACGCGCGCGCACTCGAAGCGGCCGGCGCGTTCGCCATCGTGCTCGAAGTCGTGCCGCGCGAAATCGCGAAGCTCGTCACCGCCGCCGTCGCTATTCCGACCATCGGCATCGGCGCGGGCGAACACTGCGACGCGCAGATTCTCGTCATACACGATCTGGTCGGCTTCTCGTTTAGCGCGACGCGCCCGCGCTTCGTCCGCCAGTACGCAGACCTGCGCGCCGCCATGACCGACGCCATCAACGCTTATGCCGACGATGTCCGCAATGGTGCTTATCCCGGCGAGCAGGAGTCATATCCCCTGCCGGCGGACGCCGCCGCCGAACTGCAAGCGGAATTGACCGCCACCGGCGACGAGAGCTAAACAGTTTTCAGTTTCCAGTTTTCAGTTTTCAGCCTTGTGCTGGGCACTGAAAACTGAAAACTGGAAACTGAAAACTGTCTATGGAGATTATCAACCGCCGTCAGCGGATGAACTCGGTCGCACGCAAGGTGCGCCGCGAGCAGGACAAATCAATCGGACTCGTGCCGACGATGGGCGCGCTGCACGAGGGGCATCTGAGCCTCGTCCGCGAAGCGCGCCGCATGTGCGACATAATCGTCGTCTCGATCTTCGTCAACCCCACGCAGTTCGCGCCCGGCGAAGATTTTGAACGCTACCCGCGCGACCTGACCAAAGACACCACCGTCCTCGCCGACTACAACGTCGATTACATCTTCGCGCCGCCGCCCGAAGAGATTTACCCGAAGGGCTTCGCCACCTACGTCACGGTCGAAGGCTTGTCCGAACAACTCGAAGGCGCGGCCCGCCCCGGTCACTTTCGCGGCGTCGCCACCGTGCTCGCCGTCCTCTTCAACATCGTCCGGCCCGACTTCGCCTACTTCGGCCAGAAGGACGCGCAACAGACGCTCGTCGTCCGCCGCCTCGTGCGTGACCTCGCCTTTGACACGGAGGTCGTCGTCCTGCCGACCGTGCGCGAGGCTTCGGGGCTGGCGCTCTCTTCACGCAACGCTTATCTGAGCGGCGACGACCGCCGCGCCGCCACCATTCTCTATCGCGCACTCTCGCGGGCCGAGGCTGCTTATCTAAGCGGTGAACGTTCCGCGCGCAAACTGTCCGAAGGCGTGCGCGCGGAGATCGAGACCGAACCGCGCGCGCGCCTCGAATACGTCAGCGTCACCGATGCGGACACGCTCGAACGCTTAGACAAACTCGACGACCGCACCGTCCTCATCTCCGTCGCCGCCCGCATCGGCCAGACCCGTTTGATCGACAACATCGTCCTCAACAGACACAGAGGTACGGGGCCGCTCAAAAGTTAGTTTTGCCCTGCCATTTACATCTCAGCAACGGTTCATAGCATCATAGTGATTATCAATTATCTTTACTTTAAGAGCGCCGGCTATAAAAGGAATTCTTACCAATGCCCACACGCCGATTCAGCCTAAGCCGCAGCTTGATAATCGCTCTGGCTTTTACTTTCACGCTTTTGACATTCGTCTTCTCATCAGGCGCACAAGATTCATCAGAACCTGCCGTAGTCTCATCCATCGTTCCATCCTATCCTCCGATAGCGGCAGCGGCGCGAGCTTTCGGAGTTGTGCGCGTAGAAGTGGAGATAGATGAAACGGGCACGGTTCACTCTGCACGCGTCGTGTCGGGACATCCATTGCTGCAAAAGGTATCTGAAAAGGCTGCCTTGAGTTGGCAGTTTGCGCCAGCAACTGGTGAGCCAAAGATGCGCCGCACATTACTCACATTCGATTTTAAACCTTTGGATGAGAAGTCCTGCCAAGATAAGGAACAGGCGACGCATTTTATTACACCGACTCAAGTTGAGATTCGCTACCCATACGAACCGCGTCAACCGTCCGGGTCTATCGAAAGGTTATCACCGGATTTACGGGAGACACATTGTCCGGTGCATGGTGATCTCTTACAGAAAGACACTGTTGAGATCGTGTATGGGTTGCTCGCTGAGCGCGCAGGTTATGACAAGGCGCAAGAGAAGCAGTTTCCGTACTCTAATCTGTGGGTCGGTGGCGGCTGCGTTATCATGACCGAAATTGATCCTTGTACCGGCAAAGAAGTTCAAACCAGTCCTCAACGCGCAGCAGTTCTTTACTGTCCCAAATGCCGCATCGCGGAGAAGCGTTGGCTCGCACAGCATCCGAGGAAGCGGCATTGAGCTGCTGCGCTCCCTTGTTCTAAAACATCTATTCGCGTGACAGATTCGGTACTACAATCAACCGCCGTGCAATTTCCTGACCCAATCGAAACGCCGCGCCTCATTATCCGCGCGCCCGTACTCGCCGACGCGCACACGATCTACGAATCTTACGGCCGCGACCCCGAAGTTGTGCGCTACCTGCCGTGGCGACCACACGAGTCGCTCGCCGCGGCCGAAGAGTTCATGCGCACAGGTCTCAAGCGCCGTGAAGCGGGCGAAGATTTCTTCTGGGCGCTGACGCTCAAGGGTGATGACCGGCTCATCGGCATGATCGCGCTGCACCCGGCGAAGCACCGCATCGGTTTAGGCTATGTGCTGGCGCGCGCGTACTGGGGGCGCGGGCTGATGACCGAGGCCGTGCGCGCGTTTGTCGCGTTGGCGCTGGCGCAGCCCGGCGTCTTCCGCGTCTGGGCCGTGTGCGATGCGGAGAACCTGGCCTCGGCGCGCGTCTTGGAGAAGGCCGGTCTCACACGCGAAGGTGTCCTGCGGCGCTGGGAGCTACACCCGAACGTGAGCGCCGAGCCACGCGACTCGCTTTGCTACGCGATAGTTAAATAGATCGCGGCGCATACACCTATCCGCGTTTCTGTCCCGCGTGCCTCTTCAGCTAATATCTCTCTGATGTCCGAACGCACAAAACAGAAAGCACATATTGAGTTCACTTTAAACGGCGAGCCGTGCGAGGTCGCGTTCACGCCGCACAAGACGCTCTTGGAAGTCCTGCGCGAGGATTTGAATCTGACCGGCACGAAGCACGGCTGCGAGTTGGGCGAGTGCGGCACGTGCGCCGTGTTGGTGGACGGGCGCTCGATCCTGTCATGCCTCATGCTCGGTCTCGACGCCGAAGGGCGCAGCGTGGAGACGGTCGAAGGCATGGCGACGGCTGAAGGACTGCATCCTCTGCAAGAGACCTTCGCCGACACGGGCGCGGCGCAGTGCGGCTACTGCACGCCCGGCTTCCTGCTCGTGGCGAAAGAGCTGCTCAAGCAGAAGCCCGACCCAACGCGCGCTGAGATCAAAGAAGCGTTGAGCGGCAACCTCTGCCGCTGCACCGGCTACATCAAAATCTACGAAGCGGTCGAACTCGCCGCCGCCAAGATGCGCGGCGCAGACGCGACGCTCCCCGCAGAAAGCATCTATGGGCACAAGTAACGGATCGAAGGGCCAGAACGGTGACGGGTCGCAGGGTCGGCCGTTTCAAGTCGTCGGCAAGCCTTTTCGTAAAGTTGACGCGCGCGCGAAGTGTACAGGGCAGACGAAGTTTGCCGACGACATTGTGCTGCCGCGCATGCTCTACGCGAAGCTCTTGCGCACGCATGAGCCGCACGCGCTGATTAAACGAATCGATACGTCGAAGGCCGCGGCGCTGCCCGGCGTCTACGCCGTCATCACGGGCAAAGATTTGCCGATCCCTTACGGCATTCTGCCGGTCTCGCAGGACGAGCACACGCTCTGCATCGACAAGGTGCGCTTTATCGGCGACCCGGTCGCGGCCGTCGCCGCGATTGATGAGGACACGGCCTTTGAGGCGATGAACCTGATCGAGGTCGAGTACGAACGACTGCAAACGATCACGAGCATCGAAGAGGCCGTCATGATCGACGAGCCGCGCATACACGATTACGGCGACGGCGGCAACATACACAAGCAGGTGCACCTCGAATTCGGCGACCTCGACGAAGGCTTCAAAGAAGCCGACCTCGTCCGCGAAGACATCATCTTTTACGAAGGCAACACGCACCTGCCGATGGAGCAGCACGCGGCCGTCGCGCATTACGACGCGGACGGTAAGATCACGCTCTGGTCGTCCACGCAGACGCCGCATTACGTCCATCGCGCGCTCGCGAAAGTCTTGGGCCTACCCGCCGCGCACATACGCGTCATCGCCACGCCGAACGGCGGCGGCTTTGGCGGCAAGAGCGACCCGTTCAACCACGAGGTCGCCGTCTGCAAGCTGTCGATGCTGACGGGCCGGCCGGTGAAAATCACGTTGACGCGCGAGGAAGTCTTCTACTGCCATCGCGGTCGGCATCCTGTCTTGATGAAAGTCAAAACCGGCGTGAAGCGCGACGGCGCGATCACGGCGATGGACTTTCAATCATTCCTTGACGGCGGCGCTTACGGCTCTTACGGCGTGGCCTCGACGTTCTATACGGGTGCGCTGCAAACCGTCACTTATGAAGTACCGCGTTATCGTTTTCGCGGCTTGCGCGCATTCACCAACAAGCCGCCGTGCGGGCCGAAACGCGGGCACGGTACGCCGCAACCGCGCCACGCGCTCGAAGTCCACCTCGACAAGATCGCCGAAGAATTAAAACTCGATCCGGCCGAGATGCGACTGAAGCATCTCGTTAAGCCAGACACCGTCACGGCGAACTACCTGCGCGTCGGCAGCATGGGCTTGGGCAAGTGCATCGAGAAAGTTGTGGCCGGTTCGGATTGGCAGAATAAATATCGCAAGCTGCCTTACGGGCGCGGCGTGGGCCTCGCGTGCAGCAGTTACATCTGCGGCGCGGGGCTGCCAATCTACTGGAACAACATGCCGCATAGCGGCGTGCAGCTTGGGCTGGACAGACAGGGCGGCGTGCGCGTCCAATGCGGCTCGACCGACATCGGGCAAGGGTCTGATTCGATCCTCGCCTACATCGTCGCCGAAGTGCTCGGCATCGATCCGTTCGACATACGCGTCTTGACCGCCGACACCGATCTGACGCCCGTTGACCTCGGCAGCTATTCGAGCCGCGTCACGTTGATGACCGGCAACGCTGCGCTGCAAGCGGCCGAACGCGCGCGCGAGTTGTTATCAATCGCGGTCGCGGAAAAGCTTGGCGCGCCGATTGAGAATCTCGCGTTCGCGGAGCGGCGCGTGTTCGATGTGGAAAATCCGGAAGTGGGCGTGACGTTTGCGGAGGCGGTCGTGTTGGCCGAATCGAAGTACGGCACTATCGGCACGGTCGGCTCGTACACGCCGCCGCGCTCGCCGGGCAAGTTCAAAGGCGCGGGCGTCGGCCCGTCGCCCGCTTACAGTTATTCAGCAGCAATCGCTGAGCTTGAAGTTGATCCGCAGACCGGCATCATCAACGTCGAGCGCATCTGGATCGGGCATGACATCGGGCAATCGATCAACCCGATGCTTGTCATGGGACAGGTCGAAGGCGGCGTCTACATGGGTCTCGGCGAAGCGCTGATGGAAGAGATGACCTACCGTGCCAATCGCAACGTCGTACACAAATTTCCTTCGCTGCTTGAATACAAGAGTCCGACGACGCTCGAGATGTGCGATGTCGTCACCTACTTGATCGAGGACGCCGACCCCAACGGCCCCTTCGGCGCGAAAGAGGTCGGACAAGGGCCGCTCCTCCCCGTCATGCCCGCCATCGCCAACGCAGTTTATGATGCTGTCGGTGTTCGCATCGACGAAGTACCCATCACGCCTGAAAAAATCATGGCAGCCCTCAAAGCCAAAGCGCAAGGCAAGGAGGCGCGCTACGGCCCGAAGGCCGTGCCCGAAGTCGCATGGCCCGCGCCGCTCAAAGTGCTCACGCCCGCCGAAGGCGGCGACGGCCAAGAGCTGCCGCGCGTGGCGGTGCATTCGTGATCTGAGGGTTTCAATGTGAAGCTACCTAATGCTGATCATGCAGTTATCGACATTGAAAAGCTACGTGATTACTGCTTGAATCCGGCCCACCCGGAAGGAAAGCATAAGGCGCGTGTGTTTCTAGCCGCATTAGGGATCAAGGCGGAGGACGCAGAACGCTTAAGCAAGCTGATAAGGGAAGCGATCTTGATAGAAGAAGCAACGGAACAGTCTTCTACCCCTTATGGCCGCAGATTCATCGTAGATTTTCAGGTCAAGTGGGAAGAGAAGTTAGTAGTGACGCTGGTAACGATACGCACCGCATGGATAATTAGGAATGATGAAGATTTCCCGCGCTTGACGAGTTGCTTCATCCCGCAAAGGAGATTTTAGACGATGGATGAAATTAGATTGCTTGACGTGGTAGCACTAACGGAGAATCTACAATCAGAAGGATTGCGCCGTGGCGAGGTCGGTACAGTCGTTGAGAAATGGAGCGACGGCATCTTTGAGGTCGAATTCAGTGATGACACCGGAAAGGCTTATGCCTTTGCCGCCGTGCCCACTGAAAAGTTGATAAAACTTTATTTTCGCAAAGATGAAGCTGCCTGATGATTTAACGAAATTGCTCATCCGAAGGCGGCGACAGCGGAGAGATACCGCGTATGGCGGCACATTCATAAGATAATGCATAAATTCGAAATCATCATCTATTGGAGCAACGAGGATCAGGTCTTCGTCGCCGAAGTGCCGGAGTTGCCCGGTTGCACGGCACACGGTGACACGCACGCCGACGCCCTCGCCAACGCCGATGAAGCGATTCAACTCTGGCTCGACACCGCCGCAGAGTTCGGCGATCCCGTGCCTGAGCCGAAAGGTCAGCGCTTGATGTTAGCGTAATGAAGAACAAGCAAGATGAGCGAGCAGAGATCGCGCCCGAAGAGATCGAACTTGTAGTCACGCAGGAAGACTATGAAGCAGGCCTAAAGCGCGGCTGGACGGACGATGACATGCTCAACCCCGGCCGCTACAAGCTGAAGCGCGGCGGCTTCCTTGCGCGTCATCCGGAATTGAAGTTCAAGGATAGGAAGAGAGAGTAGCGCAGAGGTCATTGCTTAAGGTAGCGACGGCAATGAGTTGCCGCGCGTGGCCGTGAGATTCTTAGCTTAAGAGGCTTAGCTGTGGCTCAATCGTTACAAGAGTGGATGGGTGCTTCAAGGATCGTGGCACTAGTCTTTACTGATGTTGTCGATTCCACTACCCTTGGAAATGTTCTAGGAGATGAACGCTGGATCGAAGTACTTCGCAAGCATTTTTCTAGCGCAAGATTTAACATGATATGGCATGATTGTTATGAGGTTAAGATTATCGGCGACTCATTTATGGTTGCATTCCGTGACGTGGTTAATGCGCTCGATTTTGCTCTATATTTTCATGAGAATACGGGCGATGATCAAGTTATGATCAGAGCAGGTATCCATGTAGGGCCAGTGCGCATTATCGACAATGACATGTATGGCCTTATGGTCAACTACACAAAGCGCGTAGAGAGCACAGACAATCCACACTGGATAATGATAAGTGATGAAGTCAAGAAGCAAATACATAATGAAAAAGCCGAGCGCCATTCTGACCTTGAATTTCAACCGCGGAGCGTACTTTTCAAAGGCTTCTCCGAACCGCAGACAATATGGAGGGTTTCATACCCTAATATGGGGCCACTGATCAGAGAAAAGATAAGAGCAATACGGCGAGTTAAAGCGAGCCTAGCACCTAAAAAATCCTAATTAGACGATCCCTGTCAAGTTAATAAATCTATGATGCGACTTCCGAAATTCAGTTATCGCGTGCCGCGCACGGTGGCGGACGCGGTGCAGATGATGGGCGATGCGGGGCCTGAAGGACAGTTTGTCGCGGGTGGGACGGATTTGTATCCGAATATGAAGCGGCGGCAGCAGACGCCGCGCACGGTCATCTCGGTGACGCGGCTGCCGGAGTTGCATGAGATTAGCGGCGACGGTCAGACGGGCGTGCGGATCGGTGCGGGCGTGTCGCTGACGGATGTGTGCGAGAGTGTGATCATCAACCGCAATTATCCGATGGTGGCGGCGGCGGCGCGGACGATCTCGACACCGGTGTTGCGCAACATGGGGACGATTGGCGGCAACCTGTTGTTGGATACGAGGTGCAATTACTACGATCAGAATTACGAGTGGCGTAAGGGTATCAACTTTTGCATGAAGAAGGACGGTGAGATTTGTTGGGTCGCACCGGGTTCGGCGAAATGTTGGGCGGTGCAATCGTCCGATCTCGTGCCGTTGATGGTCGCAATGGGCGCGCGCGTGCGGTTAGCTTCGACGCTCGGCGAGCGCACGGTTGATGCCGCTGGTCTCTACAACAACGACGGCATCGATTATCTGCATAAGCGCCCCGACGAGTTGTTGGTTGATATTCAACTGCCGGCGCGGAACGGCTGGCGCGCTGTCTACAAAAAGTTGCGGCGGCGCGGCGCGTTCGACTTCCCCGTGCTCGGCGTCGCTATCCGTTTAGACGTGGCCGCGGACGAGACGATCAAAGATGCGAAGATAATTCTCGGCGGCATTGCGCCCGCGCCCGTTGAAGTTAAAGAAGCTGAGGCGGCTCTCATTGGCGCGCCGCTTGATGAGGAACGGATGCAGGCGGCGGCCGAAGCGTGCTACATGAAAGCGCGCCCGCTCGACAACACAGACTTCGTCATGAACTGGCGCAAGCAGATGGCCCGCCCTTACGTCCTGCGCGCGCTGGCAGAATTGAAGGAGCAGTAAGCGGTAGGCAGTAAGCAGTTAAGACAAACTGCTTGCACTGCCTACTGCCTACTGCTTACTGCATACTGTTATGATCTCCGCCATCCTGTTGGCCGCTGGGCAGTCGCGGCGTATGGGCGCGTTTAAGCCGCTCTTGCCGTTTGGTACGCGGACTGTGGTGGAGACGTGCGTTGCCAATCTGCGGACGGCGGGCGTGGGCGAGATCGTCGTCGTTGTCGGACATCGCGGCGCGGAGGTGCGTGCGCGGCTGCAAGATGTGCCGGTGCGGTTCGCTGTCAATGAAGCAGCCGGGAGTGAGATGTCCGTCTCCATCGCGCGCGGCGTGGCGCAGTTGTCAGATGAGGCAGGGGCCGTCTTGATCGCGTTGGTCGATCAGCCAGCGGTCACGGCGGACATCATCGGGCGCGTGCTGGCGACGCGCGCAGAGACGGGGGCGCGGCTGGTCGTGCCGGAATACGAAGGGCGCGGCGGGCATCCGGTGTTAGTCGATCTCGCCTATCGGGATGAGTTGTTGCAGCTTGACGCCGAGCGCGGCTTGCGCGCACTGTTTGACCGGCACAGACGGGCGACGCGGCGCGTGGCGGTCACATCACCTTACGTCCGGCGCGACATGGACACTTGGGCTGACTATTGCGCGTTATACGAGGAGATTTTCCACACGCCGCCGCCTGTGCCTGAGCCAGCGCTGTCAGCCTGACTTGATTTAGCGTTCTAGTTCCGTCCAACTGTTCGTCGAGGGTTGACATCAAACGTACCGGCATGAGAGCAAATTGCCCACATGCCGCCCGCCCTGCCCTGTACGCCGGCTGAGCGGGTTTAGGTCGCCGGGCGCACGAAGGAGCAACTTATGTTGAAGCAACTCCCCCGTCTGCTATTGGTGCTGGCCCTCGCACTCGTTGTTTGCGGCGCGCAACCTGCCGCGCCCGTCGCGGCGCAAGGTGCGACGCCCATCAACTTCTCTCTGCGCACGGTGGACGGCGGCGGCGTCACGTCCGAGATGCTGCGCGGCGACGTGGTCGTGCTGGCGTTCGGCGCGTCGTGGCTACCGCTCTCGCGTACGCAGGTGCAGGGCGTGCAGAAGCTCGCCGACGAGTACGCGGCCAAGGACGTGCGCGTCTACTGGGTGAGCACCGATTCGGAGTCGGCGAAGTCGAAGAACTATGCGACCGACGGGCAGTTGCGCGACTTCGCGCACCGTAACGGATTGAAGATCGCGG
Organism: Pyrinomonadaceae bacterium; assembly: GCA_045807745.1. Lineage (GTDB taxonomy): Bacteria > Acidobacteriota > Blastocatellia > Pyrinomonadales > Pyrinomonadaceae > QHXQ01. The sequence goes on along the minus strand of JBJMGT010000035.1, from coordinate 83,662 downwards.
TCTTGCGCGACCCGGACGGCGAGTTATTCAAACGCATGGGCGTGGAGCGCAATCAACTTCCGGCCATCGTCATCCTCGACAAAGAAGGCAACATCGACGGCGCGCCCATCGGCGGGTTCGACCCCGATGGTAACTTGGTCGCGCAACTCGCGCCGCGCCTCAACAAGCTACTGTAAGCAGCAGAAGAAATGATGAACGCGGAACGATGAATTAAAAACTGCTCATTCATCGTTCCGCGTTCATCGTTCATCATTTTTGCTATATCTCCGCGCTCAATTTGTAAACCAACCTGACGGGCAAGCCCACGACGTTCCAGTAGTCGCCGTCAATCGCTTCAATGAAGAGCGCGCCCTGCCCTTGCACAGCGTAAGCGCCTGCCTTGTCGGCCGGCTCGCCCGTAGCGACGTACCAATCGACCTCCGCATCCGTCATCGGCGCAAAGCGGACGCGCGTGCGTTCATGTGCGCTAATGGTCTGCTTCGTCTCGGCGCGTACGAGCGCCACACCCGTTAAGACCTCGTGCCAGCGGCCGCGCAGACGCCTGAGCATCCGCTGCGCCTCCATCTCGTCACGCGGCTTACCCAACACTTCGCCGTCCACGACCACCACCGTGTCCGCGCCGAGCACCAACCCGAACAGCCGCCTTGCCGCCACCGCCTGTGCCTTCTCCCGCGCCAGCCGCTCGACGTAGCGCACCACCTGTTCACCCGCACGCAGAGACTCGTCCACATTGGCCGCCTCGGCCTCGAACGGCCAATCGACCGCGCGCAGAACCTCCGCCCGGCGCGGACTCTGCGATGCCAGCACAATCATCTCGCGTGCCTGCGGCATTAACTCAACAGCGCTCCGACCTGCGACTTGTGACGCCTGCTCGTTTTCCATTACACTCATGACGATTGATCCATTTAATCATTGATTCATTGCTGCATGGAGATTTAACGACTGACCGCAGCCCGAAGTCAATGAATCAATGAACAAATGACTTAATGGCTCAATTTCTCTTATGGACGACCTGTGGCGAGCACTGCCTGAGTTGTTGCGCGCGGCCGGCGAGGCGGAAGAGGTCGCGGAAGCGGCCACATTGGCCGCTTGGCGGCGCGTCGCGGGCGAACAATTGCGTGGGCAGGCCGTCCCGTTCCGGCTCTACCATAAGACGTTAACGGTGGCCGTGCCCGATGCGACGTGGCAGAAGCAGCTTGAAAAGATGAGCGGGCAATTGCTCTTCCGCCTCAATTCGCTCTTGGGCCAGCCCATCGTCACTTACATCGAGTTTCGCATCGACCCGCAGACCGTGCGCGTCGAACGTGCGCGTTTGCGCGCGCGCGCCATTGATCCGGTCACACAAGAGCGTCGCGCCCTCCAGTGTGCCCGCCCGCTCGCCGAAGCGGCCACCGCGATCCACGACGAAACTTTGCGCCAACGCTTCCTGCTCGCCGCCGGCAGCTACATCGACGCGCAAGAAAGGCAGTGATCAGTTTTGAGTTTTCAGTTTTCAGCTAGGTCTTAACTGAGAATTGAAACTGAAAACTCAAAACTGAAAACTCAAAACTGAACTTATGCCCATTACCGAAGCAGACGTTGACAAGATCGCGCAGCTTGCGCATCTGGACATTACGCCCGAAGAGCGGCGCGCACTGACGCCGCAGATGGCGGCCATAGTGGCTTACGTGGAACAACTGAACGAGTTGGACACGAGCGCGGTCGAGCCGGCCATCGGCGGTCTCACGCCCGAAGGCGAGCGCACACAAGTCGCGCGCGATGACAGCCCGCGCCCCTCGCTCGGTCAAGACCGCGCGCTCGCCGAAGCGCCCGACCCGGCCGCCGGCCATTTCCGCGTGCCGAAAGTTTTGTAAAGAAGTAGTCAGTAGTCAGCGTGAAAATGCTTTTGCTACTGGCTACTGACTACTGGCTACTGTTTATGACCACCATCGAACGGATCACAGTACAGCGCGCGGGCGGTGCAAGTGTGCGCGCGAGCGTCGAGGCGGCGCTCGCGGCGGCCGAGTCGTTGAACGAGACGCTGAATGCGTTTCTGCAAATTGATCGCGCGGGCGCGTTGCAACGTGCGGCGGAGTTGGACGCGGGCGGTACGGATGAAATGTCGGGCGCGCTCGCGGGTGTGCCGATTGCGATCAAGGACAACATCTGCGTGCGCGGCTTGCAGACCTCGTGCGGCTCGTACATCCTCGGCGACTATCAGCCGCCTTATGACGCAACCGTCGTCGAGCGCATACGGCAAGCGGGCGCGGTCATCATCGGCAAGACGAACTGCGACGAGTTTGCGATGGGGTCGTCGAACGAGAACTCTGCGTTCGGCGTAGTGCGCAATCCTTGGGACACGGCGCGCGTGCCGGGCGGCTCGTCGGGCGGCTCGGCCGCGGCCGTGGCGGCGCGCATCGTGCCCGTCGCGTTGGGGTCGGACACGGGCGGCTCTGTGCGGCAACCGGCGGCGCTGTGCGGCGTCGTCGGTGTGAAGCCCACCTATGGACGCGTTTCGCGTTATGGCTTGGTCGCCTTCGGCTCATCGCTCGATCAGGTCGGTGTCTTTGCTACAAATGTGCGCGACGCCGCAACCGTGCTCGGCGTCATCGCGGGCCGCGACGCGCATGATGCGACGACCGCCGACGTGCCCGTGCCGGATTACGTGACAGAGTTAACCGGCGACATCAAGGGCGCGCGCATTGGTGTCGCGCGCGCGCTCTTGGGCGAGGGCTTGGACGCGGAGGTGCGCGCGAGCGTCGAGGCGGCGATTGAGGCGTATCGCGCGTTGGGCGCGGAGATCGTCGAGGTTGAGTTGCCGCACGCGCGTTACGCGATTGCGGTCTATTACATCATCGCGACAGCGGAAGCCTCGTCCAACCTCGCGCGCTACGACGGCGTGCGCTACGGCTTCCGCGCCGAAGAGGCCGAGAACCTGCGCGCGATGTACCGGCGCACGCGCGAACAGGGCTTCGGCCCCGAAGTCAAACGCCGCATCATGCTCGGCACATACGTGCTCTCGTCGGGCTACTATGATGCTTATTACTTAAAAGCGCAGCAGGTGCGCGCGCTCATCAAGGAAGATTTCCGCCGTGCGTTTGCGAGTTGCGACGCGATCCTTACGCCCACGTCGCCGACGACCGCGTTTCTGATCGGCGAGAAGGTGGACGACCCGCTCGCCATGTATCTGAACGACATCTACACGGTCACGGCGAACCTCGCGGGCGTGCCGGGTCTGTCGCTGCCCTGCGGACTATCAAGCGCGGGTTTGCCCATCGGCTTGCAACTGCTCGGGCAACACTGGGGCGAGGCCACGCTCTTCCACCTCGCGCACGCTTACGAACAGGCGCAACCGCTCGCGGCGCGGCCGCGCGTGTGCGCCGTGTGAGTAATCTGCCCGCCCACATTCTTGTTGACGACAGCGCGCGGCGGGGCATATAGTCGCGCGCGCTTGGCACCAAGGGTCGCTATCACTCATTTCTCTGCTCAGCTATTTTCATCCATCAACCCTCAACCCACTCGCTAAAGGAGAAACTAATATGCCCGCACGTAAATCAACCCCAGCAAAAAAGTCTGCACGCAAGGGTGGCGCGAAGAAGAAGGCGGCCGGCGGCAGTCGCGCTAGTGACGCCATCGTGCCCCGCCAGATCAGACGCCTCGGCTGGGTGCCTGATCTGCCCGACCATCGCGATCAAATGTTCGCCGCGGCCGTCGTCCATGTGGCGCAACTCCCGACCAGCGTCGATCTCCGCCCCGGCTGCCCGCCCGAAATTTACGATCAAGGCCAACTCGGTAGCTGCACAGGCAACGCCATCGCCGCGGCGCTTGAATTCGACCAGATGAAGCAAGGATTGGCGGACGTGTTCACGCCCTCGCGGCTCTTTATCTATTACAACGAGCGCGTGATGGAAGGAACGGTTGGGCAAGACGCAGGCGCGATGATTCGCGACGGCATTAAGAGCGTGAACAAGATCGGCGCGCCGCACGAAAAGCTGTGGCCGTACAGCGATGCCAATCCGGGGCCGTTCCAAAAGAAACCATCGGCGGCCGCTTACGCCGACGCAGCCAAACACCCGGCCGTGCTCTATCAGCGCTTGGTGCCAGCCGAGTCGCAGTTGAAAGGCTGTCTGGCGGGCGGCTATCCGTTCGTCTTCGGCATCTCGGTCTTTGACAGTTTCATGACTCCGGCGGTGGCGAAGACGGGCCGCGTGCCCATGCCCAAACCGAAAGAGCAACAGATCGGCGGACACGCCATCCTCTGTGTCGGCTACGACGACCACCAGCGCCGCTTTATCTGTCGCAACTCGTGGAGCGCAGGCTGGGGCATGAAAGGGTACTTCACGATCCCTTACGACTATGTGCTCAACCCGAATCTGGCCGACGACTTCTGGACGATCAAAGCGGTGCGTTGAGCTTCAGCCATAGGCCAGCCGAGCGCGTGGCGCAAGCACGGGCCAACTACTTCGTTACGCGCACGCGCAACGTAAACGTGCGCCCGGTGGTGGCGCGCTCGCGCCCCGCGCGGCTGTAGGTTAATTCGATCTTACTCGCACCGGCCTGGACGGCGCGGAACTGCCACACGTGGCGGCCCGGCTGGCCGGGCCGGTCGTTTGTGGGCGCTTGGAAATCATCTTTGACGAGTTGGCAGGCGGGCGCACCGCTGGCCACAGTCTGCCATCGAAAGCCTGTGCTGGCATTCTCGTCGAGCGTAAGCTCAAACTCCGTGCCGACCGCCAGCTCGATCTCCTGTCCGTCCGCGCGCTCGTCAAGTTGCTTCGTCATGCCGCCCCTCCTCCGGCGCGTCGGCCACAGGCTAACGCTGGCGCGCGTCCTTATCAGGGATCAGATCGCCAGTGAAGAATTCGACCACGTCCTTGACCGAGCCGACAATCGGCGTGAGATCGAGGCCGACGTGGATGAGACCGTTGCGCCAGCCCTTCCGCCTGATCTCGTAGCCGGCGAGACCGAGTGCGACCGCCGTGCCGACCACAGGGATCGGTTTGATCAAACGCTTCGCCAACGTGAGGCTGCCCTTGCGCGCCACGCGGCGCGACAGGCTCGGCCGTGCGGCCGCTTTGCGCGTCGTGTTCATACTCATCGTTTTGTCTCCGGGAGATTTGTCGCCACCTATTTTAGCCGACCGCCGCACAATTCGACTAATACATCTCTCGCCGCCCTGCCGCGCCGCGTGCTAAATTGCGCCGCGAGATCGAACCCACACACGAGAGTGAGCATGCTACCCTTTCTTCGGCTGAAGTGGCCTGAGATGCGCCCGGTCGCGCACGAGTTGATCGCGCGCGTGCACGCGGGCCACGCCGACGGGCACTTCGCGCTGCCGGTCGTGGACTTCGTCCGCGTCTTCGCGCCGCAGGCCGATGAAAGTGAGTTACTGAAACTGCGGGCGCGCGGCGATCTGAACTTCCAGGCGGACGCGTCGGACGGCGGCACGTTCACGCTCGCGGCGGGCGCGCGCGCGCTCTGCGATCTGCGCCGCGAGGGCTTAGTTATGCGCGTGCCCGCGCGGCTGGCAGGCCGCTACAACGTCGGCGCGCAATCCTTTCGCGTCACGTTCGCGCCGGGCGCGGAACTCGAAGGCTGCAAACGCGTGCTGCTGCTCGTCTGCAACCGCCTGACCAGCGTTGAGGTCACACACGAACGCGTCAGTGTGCGCTCGCACAATCGCATCTTCGATCTGCTTGTTGAGTTTTAGTGAGGGCGCGCGCCGTCTATTTAACTCGCGCTTAGTTTCTCTTCCAACGCAGCTATGCGGTCTTCCAACTCGTGTTGGTCGGCAAGACCTTCTAACACGCGCGCGCCAAGTCGATCCAGCCGAGCGGAGAGTGTGCGCACGTCAGTCCGCAGCCCCTGTATCTCACCTGCTAAATCTTGCACCTTAGTTTCAAGGCTTTGCATTCGAGTCTCAAGGCTTTCAACGCGTGCTTCAAGCTGATCAAGACGAGTGTTGACTTCAGCGCGGAATATGCCGATGTCGCGGCTGATGGCGCTGACGTAGTTGAGAATTTCGGTTAATCGGTCGCTGCTCATTGTTTTCTCCGTGAGGTCAGAATTGCGAGGTGCTGTTAATCAGCGCGGGCATTATACGCCTGACCATTCTCAACCCACTATGATCTTTCGCGCACCGAGCAGACGACGAAATGGGCGCTCACTTTTCCAGCTTTGCGCGCGCGCGTTGGAGGAAGGTGCGCATCATGTCGGTGACGCCTTTCTGCATCTCGTTGCTGAGGCGGGTTGCGCCGACGAGACCGGCGAGCATGTGCAACTCGCGCGCGTGCTGGCGGCGCAGCTCGACGCGCTGCACGATTTTGACGAGCACGCGCGCGCCGCGTTGCTCGAACTGCGCGGCGTAGCGCAGGAAGTTGCCGCGCTCGTGGGGTACAGGCGACCACTCGATGTGCGCGGGCCCGTCCGCCGTCTGTTCGACCGCGAACGCTTGCCGAATAGCGCCGACCACCGGCACTTCCGCGCGTATGAGCCAGCGCACCACGCCGCCCGCCTCCGCCTTGATGCTCTCGACGCCCGGCATCAACTCCGCGAAGTTGCGCAGGTCGCCGAAGAACGTGCGCGCCCGCTCCAACGTCGTCTTAATCTCCAGTTGCTCGTCGTAACCCGCTCTGATCTGGAACACAGTTGAGAACCTCGCAATAGATGACAAGTGCCAAGTATCAGGATAAAGACAAGTTTCGCTTTTGTCACCCGTCAGCAGTCACATGTCACGGCTTTAAAACAGACGTATGCCACCTGGCACTGATCGCATTAAGGCTGCCCGAACCTGAGTTTATACTCGACCGAGTTCATAAAGCCGTTGACCATCGTGCGGAAGTCATCCGGGTGCGCCGTCAGGTAGTTCAGCCACGCGTTGTAGCCGCCTGCCTCCGGCGCGCGCCGCAGATAACCATAGTATTGCATGGCGACGAAGGCGCGATTGAATTCGAGTTGAAAGACCTGATCGCTGTCGGCTACCGCCCGCAGGATTTGCGCCCGCGTGAGTGTGTTACTGTCGAGTTGGGCGCTCAGTTGGGCACTTGTCAGCGTCACCTTGGCCGCGCCGTCGGGCGCGGCCGGGTCGGGGCAAGTGATCTGCGTCAGGTTGTAGCGCCCCAACAGGGCCGCGACGTACTGCGCGCTCGTCATGTTGCCGTAGGCGCTGACGAACTCCTGCCGCGTGCCGAACGCGCTCGTGTAGGCCGCCTTCTTCTGGAAGACCTCCTGTGCGGACGCGCCCGTCACGCTGCGCATGTCGAGGGTAAGCTCCGTGTAAGCGGGCAGCCGGTTGAAGGCCAGCTTGTAGAAGCGATAGACAAAATACCCCTTCAACTGGAACTCCTGCGAGCCGAAGAAGGAGGCGGAGACGAGGATGCGATCACACCCGGCCGACGGCGCGTTGGGATCGAGGTTGTTCACGTCCGCGCAGTTGTTCAAGACTGAGAGCCATGCGTTGAAGCCGGGCGCGTCCGGCTCGCGCGACAGAAAATCTAAATACTGCTGGCGGACGAAGAACGGGTTGTTAAAGGCCGGATTCGGCATGCCGCTGTTCGTGTCGTTGTCCGCGATGGTGAGTGTGGCCGTACTCTGCTGACCGAGCGGCGCAGCAGTCGGCGTGCTGAGCCTGAGCGCGACCGTCTCCGCCCCCTCGACATGCGCGTCGTCAATCAGTGGGATGGTGAAAGACTTGCGTCGCTCCCCGCCCGCAAAGCGGAGCGTATCGCTGGCCGTAGCGTAGTCGCAGCGGGCGTAAGCCGTCCCGTTCACCGTATCGCAGCGCACGGGCGCGGGGTCGTCAACGGTGGCATAGCCAACTGTGGCAACGGCAGCCGCGTCGCCGGTGCGCGCGACCGTGATGGTCGCGCGGCCCGCGCCTTCGTCGAATTGATAGCCGCTCGCGATGAATTGCACGGTATCTTTTTGCGCGACGACGAACGGGCTGAGCGAGTTTGTGCTGGCGCAGACTGTCTTGGTCGCAAAATCCCTCTGCGCCGTGCGCTCGATGAGCACGCCGCCCTCGCCGTGGAAGACCGACAGGGTGTTGAAGATGGGCGCGTCCGTGATCGTGGGCACGTTAAAGCAAGTGTTGATCTGGCCGGCGACTGTGGCGGTCGTCGCGATCTCGAAGGCGACACTTTCGTCGAAGAGACCATAGCCGCTTGGCAACTGCCCCACCGCGCCCGGGTTGAGGGGCGTGACGGTGGTGACGCCGGCCGCTGTCACCTGTTCGAACTTGAGCGTGACGCCGCCGGCCTGCACTTCGACGTTCGCGCCGGCGGGCGTGGCAACGCTGCCGGCGGGCAGCGCGCCGGTGAAGTCCGCAGTCTGATCCCGCCCCAGCGCGTTGAAGGTCTGGCTCGGCGGGGTGAACGTATAGCCGGCACGCGCGGGCGTGACCGTGAAACTGCCGCCGGCCGGCAGCGTCGTGAAGGCGTAACCGCCCTGCGCGTCGGTCGTGGTCGTGCCCGCGCGCGACCCGCTCAGGTTCAACGTCACACTGCTTAGGGGCACGCCGCCCGCCGTCGCAACATGACCGCCGATGTTGTAGCTCGTGCTCAGCGTGAAGTTGTCAAAGACGGCCTGCCCCGGCGCGACCGATGGGCTGACTGTGCCGGCGCTCAACTCAACCGCAAGGGCTGAGACGGACTTCTGCAAGGTGATACTGTGCCGCGCCGTCCAAGTCGTCTGTTCCGGGCTGGTTTCAAAGATGATGGCCGAAGCGACGGGGTCGTGGCGGAAGCGCCAGAAGCGATGCTGCGCTGGATCGTAAGGAATGCTTAAGGCCGTGAGCACGCCGTCCACGCGAATTTGAAAGACCAGTTGCAGCATCTCCGCTTCGCGCGCGCCCGCGCCGTCCGCCTTACCCGCGCCCGGCGACGTGCTCTCGCGCACGACGAAACTAAAATTGTTGTTGAGATCGCTCCCGACCGAGAAGATCGTCTCCGCGCCCGCGGCCGCCTGCATCACTTCCACGCTGGCGCTGCGGCCCGTTAGGTCAACCGCGTTGACGGCGGCATAGCCGTTGTACTGTGCGCCGAAAGCACCGGCGAGCGGCTGAATCTCCAGATGACCATTGCGCTGCGCGACGGCGACGCGCGGGTTAAAGCCGACCGGCGTGGTCGAGAGCGAGCCGAGATTGAACTTATCGGGGTCGCGCTCAGTGCCGCTGAAGTCCTCATTTAGCGGCGGTGTCGGCGTGGGGGACGGTTGCGCGGCAGCGGCGAAATCAAGCGCCTGATTTGAGCTTAAGTTGGTGATGTCGCGACGCGCTGGCGTGAAGTCGAAATCCGGCTTTGCGGGCTTAACAGTGTAGTTGGTGAAGGCGGCGACGTTTGTAAAAGAGTAATTCCCGCCGGGGTCGGTTTGGGTGACAGCCGCGCCGGGGCCGCTGAGGGTCACGGTCACGCCGCCGACGCCGTTGTTGTTGACGCCCGTGACATGGCCGGAGACGGTATAGGTGACAGCCGTGCCGATAAAGTTGGCCACCTGGTCGCCTAGTAAATTCGTGAACGTGGTGTTGGGCGGCTCAAAGCTGTAGCTAGTGCGCGCCGGGGTAACCGTATATGTGCCGCCTTCCGAGACGTTGACGAAGATGTAGTTACCATTACCATCCGTTGTCGAGATGCCAGACTGCGCGCCGCTCAAAGCGACGGTCACACCCGTGAGGGGAGCGCCACTCGCATCCGTTACCCGGCCCCTGATCATCCGCGTAGGCCGCTGTAGAGTGATGTCGAGTGTGCGGTCGCCTTGTATCTCAATGCCGGCAGCAGTCTGCGTCGGCAGCCCACTCCCTGTTGGCGGCTCCACTAGGATGGGACTCAGGTTCCCGTTGAAGTTCGTCGGCAACACATACATGCGGTAAGACCCGTCGGCGGCCGTCACGGCTAAGCGGCCATCGTCCTGCTGCGAATAGGCGTCGAAGGTGACGGGATTCAAGGTGCTCAGGTCAGAGACATAAGAGTAGTTCTGGACGGATGACAAGCGCGCCCCGGCCACGGGCTGGCCGCGTGAATCTCTGACGGTGCCGGAGAGGATGCGCGTCGGGAGCGTGACGTTGCGCACGGTGTCTTGCGTCAAAGAGATGTTGTCTGCGCCGTTCGGGTCGCGAAACGGGCCGCTATCGAATGTGCGCGGCACGCGCGGGGCAAGTGGTAAGTTGCTGATCTCGTTAGCGGGGCCGTTGTTACGCACGCGCAGAAAATAAGTACCGCGCCCGGCACGTAACAGATAACTGCCGTCGGCGGCGGTGCGCGTCGCGGCTTGCGCTACATCCGTGCTGGTTTCGAGGATGACTTCCAGATGTGGGACGGGCTGCCCGTCGCGATCTACGATCCGCCCGCTGAGCGTGACCAGCCCTTGCAGCGTAATGTCTAGTGTGCGGTCACCTTCTATCTGCACACCGGATATTGTTTGACTTGATAGGCCGCTCGCGGCCGGCGGCTGCACTAGGATGGGACTCAGGTTGCCGTTGAAGTTCGTCGGCAACACGTACATGCGGTAGAAGCCGTTGGCATCTGTCGTCCCGAGGCTCCCATCACTTTTCTGCGAGTAGCCTTCAAACCGGACAGGGTTTATGGTCTGCAGGCTGGGGGCAAAGGAATAGTTGCTAATCGTTGATAACTGCACCCCCACTACCGGCTGCCCGTTCGAGTCCCTAACTGTACCGGAGAGGATGCGCGTCGGAATCGTAATGTCCCGCACTGTATCTTGCGTTAATGAAATGTCCTCGCGCCCGTTCGGGTCGCGTATATCATTACTGAAAAAACGCGGGGCATTAGCCACAAGGGGTAAATTACTAATCTCGTTAGGGGCACCGTTATTTAACAGATGTAGGAAGTATGTGCCCGGCCCTACTCTGAGCAGGTAGCTGCCATCATTTGCTGTGCGCGTCGCGGCCTGCACGATGCTGTTGCTGGTTTCGAGCTTTACTTCAAGGTTGGCGATGGGCTGCCCGTCGCGATCTACGATCCGCCCGCTGAGCGTGACGAGTCCTTGCAGCGTAATGTCGAATGTTCTATCACCCTGTACTTCGACGCCGGCAACGGTCTGCGTCGGCAAGCCGCTGCCCGCTGGCGGTTCGACCAAGATCGGACTCAAGCTGCCGTTGAAGTTCGTCGGCAGCACATACATGCGGTAGAGGCCATTGGCATCTGTCGTCCCAAGGCTCCCGTCGGCTTGCTGTGCGAAGGCATCGAAGGTGACGGGATTCAAGGTGCTCAGGTCAGAGACATAAGAGTAGTTCCGGACTGACGACAGGTGCGCTCCGACCACTGGTTGCCCGTTCGGGTCTCTGACGGTGCCGGAGAGGATGCGCGTCGGGAGCGTGACGTTGCGCACGGTGTCTTGCGTCAAAGAGATGTTGTCTGCGCCGTTCGGGTCGCGAAACGGGCCGTTGTCAAACGCGCGGGGTACGTTTGGCACGAGCGGCAGGTTGCTGATCTCGTTGGCGGGGCCGTTGTTACGCACGCGCAGAAAATAAGTACCGCGCCCGGCATGCATTACATAGCCACCATCGTTAGCGGTGCGCGTCGCGGACTGCGTCACATCCCTGCTGGTTTCGAGGATGACTTCCAGATGTGGGACAGGTAGTCCATCCCGATCAACTATCCGCCCGCTGAGCTGAAATACATCTGGCGGAGCGAGCGTAATATCCTGTACCAGAGCGCCGACAACGGAGAGGTTTTCGATAGTGGCAGTTCTGAGATTACTGCCCGATGGTGGCGTAGCTTTGAGCGTGTAAGTGCCAAGCGGTACCGTCAGGGCGTAGCTCCCATTAGCATCGGTAAGGGTGGCAGCTACCACCTGCTGATTGGCCGGGTTGATCGCTTCAACCGTCACGCCTGCAATCGGGTCGCCTTGTGTGCCAGTTACTCGACCGGAGACCTGCGCCGTCACCACGCTGGTGTTGATCAAAATTGAGACGTTATTTGAGCCGGCGTTCGGCACTGCCAAGTCGGGCTTACTATCCCCGTTGAAATCCCCGGCCGCTAGTGTTCGCGGTTCCGGCCCGACGGCAAAGTTCGTCGCCGCGCCTAGTCCACCTGTCCCATCGCCCAACAGGATAGAGATGCTGTTCGCGCCAGAGTTTGAGACGGCCACGTCTGCCTTGCTATCGCCGTAGAAGTCGCCCACAACCAGCGCATAGGGGTTCAGCCCGACGCCATAACTGCTAGCCGCGCCGAAGCCGCCTGCACCATCGCCCAGCAGCACGGAGACGTCGTTAGAGTCGAAATTGGCCGTGATGATGTCCGGCTTGTTGTCGCCGTTGAAGTCGCCGGCCGCGACCGAGGCCGGCTGCGCGCCCACGTTATAATTGCTGCCGCCGCCGAAGCCGCCCGCGCCGTTCCCTAATAAGACCGTGACGTTGTTTGTTCCCTGATTCGCCACCGCCAGATCAGTCTTACCGTCGCGGTTGAAGTCGGCCGGCGCAAGCGCGTGTGGGTTCGTACCCACCGCGAAGTTGCCGGCCGCGCCAAAGCCGCCCGCCCCATCGCCTAAGAGGATGGACACGTTGCCCGCGCCGCTGTTTGCCGTTATCAGGTCTGGCTTGCCATCGCCGTTGAAATCGGCGGCGGCGATATAGTTGGGGCTTGCTCCGGCTGCGAAGTTGTTCGGCGCGCTGAAGCCGCCTGCGCCGTCGCCGGAGAGGAGCGAGACGTTGTTTGCAGCCAGATTCGCAGTTGCCAAGTCGGGCTTGCCGTCGCCGTTGAAATCGCCGGCCACGATTGACACGGGGTTCGCGCCCGCCGCGAACTCGCCAGCCGAAGAGAAGCCGCCAGTTCCGTCTCCTAAGAGAATTGAGACGTTAGCCGAGCCAGCGTTGGCCGCGGCCAGATCGAGCTTGCCGTCGCGGTTGAAGTCGCCGCTGGCGACTGAGCTGGGCTGCGCGCCCACGTTGAAGTTCGTCGCCGGGGCAAAGGTCGGGGTAGAATTGGCCCCGGCCGCCGGCGACACGGCAAGCCAGCTCGCCAGACAAAGCAGTATCAGCGCGAATGGCAGGAGGGCAAAACGCCTGTGCGGATGGGAGCTAGCGGACATCACTTCCGTCTTGACCGAATCGGGCCGCCGCAATGACTATCGCTCAAAGATATTCTGAGAACTTGCTGCGCGTTAATTACGTGTTCGGCTGGCGTCTTGGTTCACGGTATTAAAGATACGAGGCGCTGGAGATTGCGGGGTCGGCGGCGACCACTTGACCCGATGGGATGGTAGCCCCGCCGGTGCTCTGAGTCAATAAAACGAGGTGACTGGCTGACGATGGTGCTGCTTGACCAAGACACTTGCCCGCGCTGCGGCGCAGCACGTTTGCGCTCGTGGTCAGAACTCAGCGACGAAGAGCGCGAAGTCGTGCGCCGTCTGCCCGCGTCCGCCGAACAAACAATCGATGAACGCGCCGCCCGCCATCGTTGGTGCACACGCTGTTGGCACGAAACGCCGGAAGGAGCAAGAAAGGGATGAAGGATAAACGGAAAACGATGAACGCGGAACGATGAACTGTTTTTCATTCATCATTCCGCGTTCATCGTTCATCGTTTCCTCTTCATCCCTCATCCTTCATCCCTTGTTATGCGGTCATACGCTGCGCGGATCGCTTGCATGTGTGTGTTGACTGCATCGAGCAGGTGCGCGCCGGTATCGTAACGGAGAGCGCGCGCGAGGTCTGCGAGTAGCGGATGGTCAGGCGCAGCGGGCAGGCGTGTCGAGCGTCCGGCGATGAGGCGCAAATGATGATCGAGCACGCGCAAGCAAGCATAGCCGTCCGTGAGCGCGCGATGCTCCGCTGCGCCGAGTGCGCCGGCCGCGTGTAGACGTGCGAGCGTGGCTGCGGTTGAACGCTCCGTATCCTCGTCAGGCACGGCGGCCCGCAGTTGCAGATAACGCGCGGCGAAGTACACGTCAAGCATACCGCCCGCGCCGAATTTGATGTCGCGGCCATGTGCAGTAGGGCCGCCGCGCTCGTGCTCCAAACGCGCACGCACGCGGCGCGTCTCGGCGCGCAGTATGTCAGGCGCGCAAGCACGCGCTGCTTCGTGGATTGCGCGGCGCGCTTCGCGTTCGACCAGCCGACCGAAGTCCTGATCGCCGCCGACCGCGCGTAGCTTCACATAAGCCAGCCACTCCCAGACGCCCGCACGCACACGCAGATATTCGATGAACGACTCTGCGCTGCGCACGAGCGGCCCCTTCTGCCCGTCCGGGCGCAGACGCAAATCCACACGATAGAGATGACCCGCGCGTGTGATGCTTGAGAGCGCGGCCGTCATCAACTCGCCCAGCCGCGCATAAGCCTCGTCGCGCGTGAGCGCACTGATGGGTGATGGCACAGCCGGGTCGTAGACGAGCACGAGGTCTAAGTCTGAGCCGTAGTCCATGCCGCCGCTACCGAGCCGACCGAGACCGAGCACGACGAGACGCGGGCCGGCATCGAGCCGGCCAAAGCGCCGCGCCAACTCACGCCGCGCGATGAGCAGCGCCGCGTTGATGCTCGCGGTGGCCAACTCCGTCTGCAAGTGATTCGACTCCGCGAGCGGCAATGCGCCGGCACTGTCGCGCGCGCCGATCTCAAGCAGCAGGTGCGCCCACGTGCGGCGCAAGGCCGACAACTCGGTGGTGAAACTCTTCTCGCGATCAATCTGCGCCCGCAGCAGCGCACGGTAATCGCGCTCGCCGTCATCGGCCCGCGCAGCACCGGTTAACGCAGTCGTCAAGACCGGGTTGCTTGCCAGCATCTCGCCAAACAACTCGGACGTGCCGCACAGGCGGACGAGCGCGCGCAAGTTAGGTTCGGTTAGAGATACCTGCGCGTCGGTCTTAGCGAGCGAGTTGGCGACGCGGGTCGCGAGCGTCAGCGCGCGGCGGGGATTCAGCGCGCTGTGGGCCGCCGCTTCCAGCAGTAGCGCAACGCGGTTTACAGACTGTTCGTCCGCTGCCCGGTCGTGCTCTGCTTCATCACTATCAGGCGACAACATGCGCGCGGCAAATACTCTAGCCGCCGCGCGCCACGCTGCGCGCTCCGCACTAACCTCAACTGCAACGTGCGCGGGCACAGGTAGGTCAACTGCAATGGACGCGTGCATGTGTTCATCATGCGCTGCTGGCGGCGTGTCGGCGTGACTAAACACACGCTCATAGGCGGCGCGGACATGCGCAGTGTGTTGGTCGAGCGCGTGGTCAAAGGCGACGAGCGTGTTTTGGTCGGCGGCGGCGGCGAAGTTCATGCGGCGGGCGATTAGGGCGCGGCGCGATGCGTCGTCCGGTACGGTGTGTGTTTGCAGACCGTGTTCCATCTGCAAGCGGTGTTCGAGTGCGCGCAGGAAATCATAGGCATCGGCCAACTCGGTGCGCTCGCGCTCGGTGATGTGCCCGCGATCCGCGAGCCGACCGAGACTGATGAGCGTGTGCGGCGCGTGTTGTAGCCACTCGTCCGCAGCGCCGTGCGCGAGTTGCAGGGCCTGTGCGATGAACTCGATCTCGCGTATGCCGCCGCGCCCCAATTTGACGTTGAAGCCGCGCGCTTCGTGTGCGTGCTGCCGGTCGATCTTCTGCTTGGCCAGCCGCACGTTCATGAGCGCCTGTGCGACCGTGCCCGCATGCGTATAGACGCGCGCGCGCACGCCCGCCGCGAAACTTGCGTAGAGCGCAGCCGCGCCCGCCGACGCACGCGCGCGGATCAGTGTTTGCAGTTCCCATGCTTGCGCCGTCTCGCGATAGTAACGCAACGCCTCCACAAGCGAGACGCTCAACGCGCCGTCGCGCCCGTGCGGCCGCAGGCGCAAGTCCACGCGATAGGCCGCACCCTCACCTGTCTGCTGCCCTGTCAGACGCGCGATGCGTTCGGCTAATCGATTGAAATATTCGCGATTGGTGGTCGCGCCGCGCGCGCCTGCACCCGATGTCTGTCCATCGTCGGAGTAGAGAAAGAGTAGATCGATGTCGGAGGCGTAGTTCAACTCGCGCGAGCCGAGTTTGCCGAGCGCGACGACCGTAAAGCTGGCCGTGGTCTTACGTCCGCGCACGTCCACGCAGAGCGGCGGGCCGTAATGATTGTCGAGTTCCTGCCGCGCGAGATTGAGTGCGTAGGCCAGCACGGCGTCGGCGAGGTTGGAGAGTTCTTCAGTGGTCTCGACGACAGTCGCAGTGCGGCGTATATCGTGCAGGTAGACGCGCAGCAATTCGCGGCGACGAAAGCGCGCTAGCAGGACGTGCTGTTCGAGTTGTGTGTGCGTGAGCGCAAAGCGCGCGAGCGATTCCTGCAACTCTTCGGTCGTGCGTACGTGCGTGTCCATGCGCTCGCGCGCAAGCCACGTCAGGTGTTCGGGATATTGCGCAAGCGTCGTCGCCAGCAACGGACTCCACGCGGCGAGCGCGAGCGCGTCCGCCAGCAGACCTTCGTCGCGGATCAGTTTGGCGGCGGCGCGCGGGTGTTCCGTCGCCAACTGCTCATAAAAATGTTGCGCGCCCGCCGGGTCGGGCAGGTCGCGCACGAGCGCTGCGAGTTGTGTCTGCGCGTCAGTCAAAGTGTTTCTATCTTACGCGGGCGGTGTGGGTCGATGCCAGACCGGGTAAGCGAAAGGTAGTGGTTGATTGTGACTTGGACGAGGGGCGAGAGGCGGTTCACCACCGCAGACACAGAAGACCCAAAAGGGGCACAGAGAAACGCGATCTCAAATTTGAAAGCTTACATCCGCGCGGTCGTTAATTCGTTGCGCGGACAAACAAAGTTGCGGTTGTGGGCGCGGCAAAATCGCTTGCATGAAATTTAGAAACTGCTATAGTGCGGACACTCACGAGTCGGACGGGCTGTTTGGGGCAGCGTTTTAAGTTGCGACTCGATTTCGGTTTGCCCTACCAGACACTTGATTGACATGGCCGCGATTCTTTGGTCGGGGTGGCGTCCGCGCCGCGCCGGCCGGCGCTTCGCTCTACCTGCACGTCCCCCGGCGTGCTCAACGAGTTTTGCGGTGCATGGAGTTTCATGCCCACTTTCCGATTCTTCCTCGCGCGGCGGCGCGCATGCTCGACGCACGCCCGCTCGCGCCAACTTCAACTCCTCAACCCAATCTGGAGGCTCAATGAGAAAACTCTTCTTCCTCTGCATAGCCATCGCCGTCTGCGTGGCCACACTGCTGCCGGCGGCGTCGCACGGACAGAAACTCGACGGCGGCAACAAAATCGACACGCGCGCGCCGGAGGCCAAATTCCTGCGCAAGAGCAAGGGCACAATTCCGAACAAATACATCGTCGTATTCAACGACTGGGCGACCGGCGAACGCGGGCCGTATTCCGTCGCGCCTGAGTTGGCCGAGTCTTTGGCCGCGAACTACGGCGGCAAGGTTGAGCGCGTCTACAAGTACGCCTTGAACGGCTTCGCCGCCGACATGACCGAAGAGCAGGCGAAGGCGCTCAGCGCCGATCCGCGCGTCCAGTTCGTCGAAGAAGACGGCGAGATGCACGCTGTCACGACGCAGTCGGGCGCGACCTGGGGGCTTGATCGCATCGACCAGCGCGACCGCCCCTTGAACGGCACATACGTCTATAACTTCACCGGCTCAGGCGTGCGCGCCTACGTCATAGACACCGGCATCCGCACGACGCACACGCAGTTCGGCGGCCGCGCTTCGGCCGTCTTCGACGCCTTCGGCGGTAACGGCCAAGACTGCAACGGGCACGGCACGCACGTCGCCGGCACCATCGGCGGCTCGACTTATGGCGTCGCCAAGAGCGCACTCCTGCGCGCCGTGCGCGTGCTCGACTGTAACGGTTCGGGCAGCACGTCCGGCGTGATCGCGGGCGTGGACTGGGTGACGAGCAATCACATCAGCCCGGCGGTCGCGAACATGAGCCTCGGCGGCGGTGCGTCATCGTCGCTCGATACGGCCGTGAACAACTCGATCAACTCCGGCGTCACCTATTCCATCGCCGCCGGCAATAGCAACACGGACGCCTGCACGCAATCGCCCGCGCGCGTCGCCGCCGCCATCACGGTCGGCTCGACGACGAGCACGGACGCGCGTTCTTCGTTCTCGAACTTCGGCACGTGCGTGGACATCTTCGCGCCCGGCTCTTCGATCACGTCCGCGTGGGCCACGTCCGACACGGCGACCAACACGATCAGCGGCACGTCGATGGCGACGCCGCACGTGACGGGCGTCACGGCGCTCTACCTGCAAGCGCACCCCGGCTCATCGCCCGCGACGATCCGCAACGCGCTCGTCAACGGCTCGACAACGGGGCGCATCACCGGCGTCGGCACAGGCTCGCCCAACCGTCTGCTCTACTCGCTCCTGCCATAATGGCGCGCGCGAACGGCAAAGCAGAACGCCCGCAGTTCTCAAGTGGAACTGCGGGCGTATTTTTTGGCCGAAGAGCGTGGCTTACTGTTAGATGTACAGCGCAACGCCTTGCTGGGAGCGCAGGCAAGATGCCTGCGCTCCCGGCGATGCGCATTTAGATGTCGTAATAGAGCGCGAACTCCAAGGGATGCGGGCGCATGCGCAACGGTTGAATCTCCTTCTCCCGCTTGTACGTGATCCAGCGGTCGATTAGCGTCGGGGTGAACACATCGCCCTTGAGCAGAAAGTCGTGGTCGGCTTCGAGCGCGTTCAGTGCTTCGTCCAACGAGCCGGGCAAGGAAGGCACGTTCTTCAACTGTTCTGGCGCGAGATCGTAGATGTCCTTGTCGAGCGGCTCGCCCGGATCGATGCGGTTCTGGATGCCGTCCAAGCCAGCCATTAACATCGCCGAAAAAGCGAGATATGGATTGCAAGACGGATCGGGCGGGCGGAACTCAAGCCGCTTGAGCTTCGGGTTGGTCGAGAACATCGGGATGCGGATCGCCGCTGAGCGATTGCGCGCTGAGTAGGCGAGATTGACCGGCGCTTCAAAGCCGGGCACGAGCCGCTTGTAGCTGTTCGTCGTCGGCGCGGCGAAAGCGACGATGGCGGCGGCGTGCTTCAAGAGGCCGCCGATGTAGTAGCGCGCCATCTCAGACAGCCCGGCGTAGCCGTCGCCGGCAAACAAAGGTTTCTCGCTCTTCCACAAAGATTGGTGACAGTGCATGCCGCTGCCGTTGTCGCCGTACAGCGGCTTCGGCATGAAGGTCGCCGACTTGCCATTTTGATGGGCGACGTTACGCACGACGTATTTGAAGATTTGCAGGTTGTCGGCCGTCCCCAACATGGTCGCGAAGCGGAAGTCGATCTCGCACTGCCCGGCAGTCGCGACTTCGTGGTGGTGACACTCGACCGTGATGCCGCAGCGCTCCAACGTCAACGAAATCTCCGAGCGCAGATCGATGAGCGAGTCGGCGGGCGAGACGGGCACATAGCCCTCTTTGCCGCGAATCTTGTAGCCGAGATTCGGGCCGTTCAGCTCGTCCATGCCGCGCCCGCTCGACCAGTGGGCTTCGTCGGATTCGATGGTGTAACCGGCCGAGTTCTGATCCGTGTGGTAACGCACGGAGTCGAAGACGAAGAACTCGGCTTCGGGGCCAAAGTTGACCGTGTCGGCAATGCCGGAAAAGCGCAGGTAAGATTCGGCGCGTTGCGCAACCGAGCGCGGGTCCAGCCCGTAGCCTTCCTTTGTGATCGGATCGACGGCGTTCGCGATCATGCACATGGTCGGCTCTTCCGTGAACGGGTCCATCCACATGCGCACGGGGTCGGGCACAAGCAGCATGTCAGACTCGTGAATCGAGGCCCAGCCGCGTAAACTGGAGGCGTCAAAGCCAAAGCCGTCTTCGAACGAGCCTTCGTCCAGTTCGTGGATGGGGAAAGTCAGGTGATGCCAGGCCCCGACAAGGTCGGTGAACCTGACGGATAAAAATTTTGCTCCTTGATCGTCGGCATACTTCAAGGCCGTTTTCGCGTCCATGATGTCTCCTGAAATTTGGGTTTGAGAGTGTCGGGTGTGCGGGCCGCCCTTTCGTGGCGGGGCGGCTGAAGTGTGTGCGCGCGTTCGGTCGTCGCGGTTGGCGTCATCTATTTCACAGCGCCATTAAAAAGCTGGCATTATAAAGAGCCGCTCCCGCCTGTCAAGGTTTCACGCCGTTGTGGCACGCGCGGCGCGCGCGCCTAATGCTCGCCCGACCCAGCTAAGTTGTTCCCCTGCGTCAGCTTAAGCCGCGCGAGTGGCGCACCGGCGGCGCGAAAAAAGTTATAGACCGACCCCGCTTTTTTTGTTACATTGCTCGCCTAAGTTTTCCAACCCTGAAATTGTCCACCTAAACGAGGCGCGCCGCAGCAGAAGGAGCGAGCGTGTAACCGCGAGACAGGCGAACGCAAGGGAGGCGACGAAGCGGAAGTTGACCACGGCCATTGAACAGACGCTTGAGACCTACGGCATAGAGAACTGGGGGGCCGGCTACTTCGGCATCAATCGGAAGGGCAATCTCGTCGTGCATCCGTCAGAGTCCGACACGAAGGCCGCGGCCGACGTGAAAGAGATCATCGACGACCTGCAACGACGCGGTATCTCGACGCCCGTCCTCCTGCGCTTCCCCCAACTCGTCACCGCGCAAGTGCGCAAACTGCAACGTGCCTTTCGCAACGCCATCCGCGAATACGAGTATCAGGGGTCGCACATGTGCGTCTACCCGATGAAGGTCAACCAGCAGCGCGCCGTCGTCGAGGAATACCTGCGCGAGGGCGCGCGCTACGACTTTGGTCTGGAGGCCGGGTCGAAGGCCGAGTTGTACGCCGCGCTCGCGCTTGAGCAGGCGCCCGATAGTTTGCTTGTGCTGAATGGATTCAAGGATGAGGAGTTCATCGGGCTGGCATTTGCGGGCGCGCGCGCAGGCAAGCGCGTCGTCATCGTGATCGAGAAGATGTCGGAGCTTGATCACGTGCTGCGTCAAGTTGAGCGCTTGCAGGAAGAGGAAGCGGACGGTGACCTGCCGATGCTCGGCATTCGCGTCAAGCTCTACTCGAAGGGATCGGGGCGCTGGGAAAAATCGGGTGGCGAGGCCGCGAAGTTCGGCTTGACGACGACCGAGATTCTCGAAGTCATCCGCCGCTTGCAGGAGGCGGGCCGCATAGAGATGCTGCGTCTGTTGCATTTTCATATCGGCTCGCAGTTGACCGACATCAAGCGCATCAAGAATGCGATGAAAGAGGCGGCGCGCGTCTACGCCAAGATCATCCAGATGAAAGTGCCGGTTGATCTCTTGGACGTGGGCGGCGGGATGGCGGTCGATTACGACGGCTCGAAGACGGCATTCGACTCATCAGCGAACTACAACTCGCAGGAGTTCGCCAACGATGTCATCTACACGATCAAACAGGTCTGCGACGACGAGAACGTGCCGCACCCGACGGTGATCCAGGAATCGGGCCGCTATCTCTCCGCCTATCACGCGATCCTCGTGACAAACGTACAGGAGGAGATCGAGACGGTCGTCGAAGACAAGCACGTGCCCATCGAGATCGACGAGGACGATCCGCAGGTCGTGACCGAGTTGGGCGACTTGCGCGCGACGATCAGCGTCAAGAACTATCGCGAGTATTACCACGACGCGCTCGAACACCGCGACGAGTTGTTCACGCTCTTCAATCTCGGTCTCATCTCGCTCGAAGATCGGGCTAAGGGTGAGGTACTGTTCTGGGACGTGTGCGAGCGCGCCGGCAAACTGGCGCAGCAGGCCGAGTACGTCTCGGAGGAGTTCGACGAGTTGCGCCGGTTGTCGCGCGCTAAGTATCTGACGAACTTCTCGGTCTTTCGCTCCGCGCCGGACCACTGGGCGCTCGATCAACTCTTTCCCATCGTGCCGATCCATCGGTTGAATAAGCCGCCGACGGAATACGCGACGCTCTGCGACATCACGTGCGACTCGGACGGCGTCGTCGATAAGTTCGTCGATCTGCACGACGTGAAGCAGGTCTTGGAGCTGCACCCGCTCGTCGAGGGTGAGCCGTACTACCTCGCCTTTTTGCTCGTCGGCGCGTATCAGGAGGTGATGGGCAACAACCACAACCTCTTCGGCACGCCGCACGAAGCGCACATACACATCGACGAAGACGGCTACCTGATCAAGAAGGTCATTCGCGGCATGACGGTCGGCGAAGCGGTCGAGGGCGCGCGCTACGAGCGCGGGCAACTCCACGACAGCTTCCGCCGCCAAGTCGCCCAGCGCGTCAAACGCAACGAGTTGACCGAAGCCGAAGCCGCGCGCCTCGTCGAATTCTACGAAGCACGCATCAGCGCTTACACCTATCTGTCGGTCAATGGACAGAAGAAGAAAAGCCGTGAATGGGGATAAGAACAGTCGGGAGTCCAGAGAGTCCGGAGAGTCTTGAGAGTCAAGGGGCAACTGCCTATGACTCTCCGGACTCTCTGGACTCGCTAGGCTCTCGACTGAGTTTAAGGTGATGACAAATATGGTTACGCAACGCAGACCGCGCCCCTCTAAGTACCTGACTGCGCCGACCAGGCCCGTGCAGGTGGATCGCGACCGCTCGGTGGCGGGCCTTCTGGAGAAGATGGAGGGCACGGGCTTTGGCGCGCGCCAGTTGGCGGAGGCGCATCGCATCTGGCTCGACATGTTGGGCGATAACACGACCATCTTTCTGGCCGCGTCGGGTGCGCTCATCCCTGCGGGCATGCGCCGTCTGCTCGCGTGGATCATCAAGAACCGCTTTGTCGATGTTGTGGTCTGCTCCGGCGCGGTGCTCTTTCACGATCTACATGAAACGCTAGGCCGCCAACACTATCAGGCGCATCCGAACATGACCGATGCAGAGCTAGAGGCGTCGCAGATCGGGCGCATGCTCGACGTGCTGGCGAGCGAGGAAGAGTATCGCGAGGCGGAAGAGTGGGTCGGTGGTTTCGTCAATCAACTTGATCAGACGCGCCCCTATGCGACGCGTGAGTTCCTGCACTTGCTCGGGCGCGAGTTGGCCGAGATCGCAACCGATGACGGCGTGTTGACCTCCGCTTACAAGTCGCGCGTGCCCATCTTCTGTCCGACCATCGCCGATAGCTCGATCACGGTCGGTATCGCTGCCGCGCGCTTCGAGAAGAAGAACAGCTTCGTTTTTGATCTCGCGCAGGACGTACTTGACCTCGCGCAGATCGCGGCGCGCGCGCGCGTCTCCGGCGTCATCAACTTAGGCGGCGGCACGTCGCGCAGCTTTTTGCATCAGACCGAAGTGTCCACGCAGATCGTCAAGACGCCGGCGCGCGGGCACAAGTACGCGATTCAGATTTCCACCGATGCGCCGCATCCCGGCGGACGCACTTCCGGCACGGTCACGGACGAAGCGCTCATCTATGGGAAACTGGCGCGCGGCGCAACGGCCGCGCACGTTAACTGCGACGCGACCATCGCCTTGCCCATCCTCGTCACCGCGCTCTCGCAGACCGGCGCGAAATTCCTTAAAGGGCGTAAGCGGCCCAACTTCCTCTTCGCCCGTGAGCTAACAGTCGAAGTGCCCTGAAGTAGATGCACAATCACGGCAACACCCCGCGCTGCGAGTTCAACTTCTGTCTCACCGAGCATCAATGTATCGCGGCGCGGGCGGCGTGCTTGTAAACGACGCCGCCCTTCATCACAAAGACGACGCGCCGCACGGCTGTTATGTCTTGCAACGGGTCGCCGTCGAGCGCGATGATGTCGGCCTGTAAGCCCGGCGCAATCGAGCCGATCTCAGCGCCCATGCCGAGCGCCTCTGCCCCCAGCGAGTTGGCCGAGACCAGCGCCGCCATTGGCTCAACTCCGCCGTCGCGCACGCGGTCGATAAACTCCTCGGCGTTGCGCCCGTGCGCGCCCGCCACGGCGTCTGTGCCGAAAACAATTTTCAGCCCCGGAATGTTCGCCGCCCGCTGCACCAACTGGTGGTTCAACGAGAGGACGTTCTGCATCGCCGCAAAACCCGCTTCCGTGTAGCCGGGTGTGCCGAGATACTTCTCCTTGTTGAGCAGATAGTTCTCGATGACTAACCCGGCCTGTGGGTCGAGGTAAGTGCCCTGCGCGGCCATCAATTTTAGATCATCGTCCGTCGCCATCGTGCCATGCTCGATCTCTGTGCAGCCCGCGAGTGTGGCGGCGCGGACGGCCCCCTTGTAAGCGTGCACGAGTGTGCGCAAGCCCTGCTTCTTCGCTTCATCGCAAGCGGCGTTCAACTGTTCCTGCGACAGCGTCATGCCGCCGCCTTGCCGGATGCTCTGCGAGGCAAAGATTTTGATCAGGTCAGCACCCGCTGCCTTCTGCTTGCGCACGAAGGCCCGAAGTTCATCGGGCGTCCCCGTCTTCTCACCTTGCCCAAAGATCGGTTCGACGGCCGTCAGGATGCGCGGCCCCGGCAAGCTGCCTTTGGCGATGGCATCGCGCAAGGGCACGTCCGTGGGCGAGCCGACGCTTTGCACCGTCGTGAAGCCCGCCAACAGCGTCACCCACGCGTTCGCTGCCGCACGGTATGCGGCGTCCTGTGTCGTCTCGCCCGCGCCCGCATTCTTCCCATCCTGGCCAAAGCTCCACGTAATGTGCACGTGCGCGTCGATCCAGCCGGGCGACACCGTCAGCCCGCGCAGGTCGTAATCCACCGGCCCGGCTTTCGGATCAAGCCGGACGATCTTTGCGCCCTCGACGACGATGCGCGTGTTGCGGAGCACGCGCCCCCGGCCGTCGAGCACCGCGCTCGCCGCAATCACGATGCGTTTGTTTGGCATAGGCGTCTGGGCAGAAATTGGTTGCGTCAGAGTGCAGACGCTAAGCAGGCTGAAGAGGCCTAGCATGAGCTGCGCGACGCGCATGATCACTTCGCCCTCCGTTCGCTCGTCTGCGCCCAGCGCGCGCGCCGCTCTATTTGCAGCAGCTTGTTTCGTCTGCTTAACGTCTGCGTCGATCATCAAGAATACCTCGCTCTCTGTTTCGGTTCAATGCTTAGCACATTAGCATGCAACCCTTGTACTTTCTTTTGCCCTGCGATGCTACTGCTTACTGCTTTGGCCGGTTTGCCTTTTGCCAATCGCCTTGTTATCTTCCCGCATACCCCCCGGTACGTTAGTCCGGCTTGCACGAGGCCCGTAGCGGCGGCTGAACAACAGTCCCTAAGCAGCACAATTCAACAGGTCGCAGAACCCTCAGGAGTATCATCATGCGCTTTCTCGTCCGTTTTACTCTTGCTCTCGGCCTAGCGCTCGCGCTGGGTCTGGTCTGTCCCTTAGCGCAACAAGCTCAGGTCAAGCAGGGCGCGAGCAAGTTAGGGCGCTTACAGCCCGCCGTCCAGACCACGAGCACACGCTACGAGGTCATGCAGACGACCGGCACGCTTGTGCCCGGCACGACGCAAGTGACCGGCTTCGCCAACCTTGACGACGGCACGGCCCCGATCACTCTGGGCGAAGCCGGTCACCCCTTCTCTTATATCCTCTACGATCAGACGTTCACCACCGCCAACGTCAGCACCAACGGCAACATCCAGTTCGTCAGCAACAACGCCGACTACGGGCAGGGTGATGTGTGTATGCCACTCGCGCAGTTCAACTACGCCATCCTCCCGCACTGGGGTGATCTCTCCATCGCCGGCGCGAACGAAGGCGTCTTCACTTCCATCACCGACCCGGACGGCGACCCCAACACAGCTAACCGCATCTTCAACATTGAATGGCGCACCTCGTTCATCGGCAACGCGCCGGGCAGTCTCGACTTCGAAGTGCGCCTCTACGAAGACCAGTCGCGCTTCGACATCATCTACGCCACTGCGCCCGGCGGCGGCAGCGAAGTCACGGTCGGCGTCCAGCGCGGGCAAGGTGCAACCTTCACCGAGTTTGAATGCCACACGCCCGGTCGCCTCTTCAACGGGTTGGCGCTCACCTTCACCGGCACGACCGACCCCACACTCTTCATCGCCGGGCGCGTCACCGACAGCGACCACAACCCCGTCAGTGGTGTGACGGTTGACCTCACCGGCTCGGCCACCGCCACGACTATGACGAATGGCAACGGCGAATACATCTTCTCTGGGCTTACCTCCGGCGGCACTTACACGGTGACGGCCTCGCAAATGGGCTTCCAATTCGTCCCGGCGAGTCGCACTTTCGGCGGCACGGGCAACCGCACCTTCAACGGCAACTTCATTGTCAACTTCATCCGTACCGTCACAGTCAACGCGGGCGACGTGCTCATCAACGAGTTTCGTCCGCGCGGCCCCGGCGCAGCGAGTGCGGTCAACGACTTTGTCGAGTTGCTCAACAACACCGACCACGGCATCACCGTGAACGTGACCGACGGCTCTTCGGGCTGGCTGCTGCAAGCCTCTACCGGTGCGCCCGGCCCCATCAACTTCATCATCCCGAACGGGACGACCATCCCGGCGCATGGGCACTACTTGGGAGCCAACAGCAGCGGCTACAACCTCCAACCCTACGGCACGCCCGACGTTTTTTACGACGGCGATCTGCCTGACGGCGCGGGTGTCGCACTCTTCTCGACCACGAATGCCGCCGCGCTCGACGCCGCGCATCGCCTCGACGCGGTCGGCTTCAGCACCGAAGCCAACACGGTCTATCGTGAGGGCGCGGGGCTGCCTTCGCCCGGCGCGAATCCCGGCAACTTCAGCTTTGTGCGTAAGCTGACGACCGGGCCGGCGCGGGACACCAACGACAACGCGCAGGACTTCGTCTTCGTCTCGACGACCGGCGGCTCATTCGGCGGCGTGCAGTCTATCTTAGGCGCACCGGGGCCCGAAAACTCCGCCAGCCCCATCCAACGCAACGCCACCATCAAGGGGCGCGTCCTCGATCCGCAAGCGGCCACAACCGCGTCGCCCAACCGCGTGCGCGATTTCACGCCCGTCGCGAACGGCCCACAGGGCACGCTCAACTTCCGCCGCCGCTTCACCAATGTGACCGGCGTGCCCATCACGCGCTTGCGCTTCCGCGTGGTGGATATCACGACCCTGAACACGCCCAACCCCGGCGGCGCGCAAGCCGACCTGCGCGTGATCAACTCGGCCGACATAGTCGTCGCGACCAGCGGCGGCAACGTGACGGTGCGCGGGCTGACGCTCGAACAAGCACCGGACGGTCTCGGCGGCTTCGCCCTCGCGCAGCCAAGCGGCGGCGGGCTGAACTCGTCGCTCAATGCCGGCACGATCACGGTCGCCACGCCGCTCGCTAATGGGGCCTCCATCAACGTTGAGTTCAAGCTCGGCGTGCAACAGGCCGGCAGCTTCCGCTTCTTCGTCAACATCGAAGCGCTGCCCTAAGAGGAAAGGCCAAGGACATTAGCGCACCTAAGCTAATGCACCACTAAGGTACAAAGGACACAAAGGGACGCGATCATCCCTTTGTGTCCTTTGTGCCTTAGTGGTTTTTCCTCGGCCTCGTTATTAAGCGCGCAACAGCGGTCTTACGTCCGTACCCCGGATGTAGGGCGCGAAGGTGCGGTGTGTGGACATGAGGAACGCGGTCGTGCTGCCGCGCCGGGCGTTGCCGTGTGTGGCCATGATGCGGACGAAGCGATCCAGAAGCGACCAGCCGTAGTAGTAGCCGTCCTGACAACTAATGAGCACGTCCGCCGTGTGCCGCACGCGCGTGCCGTGCATGGCTTCGTATAGATTCGCCAGCGCGTCCGGATAAGTGTGCGCCGCCGTGCGTGCGAGCCACACGTCATCGGCGGCGAACCCTTGCGCGTCCAACTCGCCCGCGTCTGTCAGCGCGCGCACGGTCGCGGCCAGCGCGAGCGGGTCGCCGTCGATCTGTTCGTAGGCGAAGCGCACGCTCGCACCCGCTTGCGCACGGCGGATGCGCGCCGCGCCGCCCGCGTTGCGGACGATGATGGCCGCTGTGCCATCGCGGTACATGCTGAAGTCCACGCCGCCGAGTGTGTTGACGGCCTGCGCCACTTCGGCCGGGTCGGTCTCATCATTGCAGTAGATCGCGCCGAACCCGATGAGGCCGAACGCCGGCACGGACAACTCGCGCCGTCCGCGCCCGCGAAACTCCGAGCGTATCTCATACCCTTGTGCTTGCAGGTGCGTCACCAGATGAATCTTACGACTCTCTTCCAACCCCATGCCGTGATCCGAGAAGAGCACGATCTCGGTCTCGCGCCCGAGGTGGGCTTGCAATTCGCGGAGCAGCACGTCGAAGGATTCGAGCGCGGTCTGCAAGCGCGCGGGGCCGCGCACGTGCAGCAGCCCGTCCGTGCCTTTCAGGAAACCGAAGTAGTCGCGGTCGCGCGGCGCACTGCGAAAGCGTGCGCGGAAGCGGCGCATGTCTGCGCGCCAGACCGCGTCGGGCGCGACGTAGACCAGATACTCGAACGGCAGCGGCTCTTGATAATCAAGCTCGTCCATGTAAGACGATGGCACTTTGTCGGGCGTGCGCCGGCCAATGTATTTCTGCACGCCGCCGCGCAACTCCTGTGCGTTGCGATCAAAGTAGAGACACTCGTAGCCGAGCGGCGCGCTTGCACCGAGCATCGTCGCGAGCGCGATGTTCGTCATCGTCGGAAACGGCGAGAGCAGCCCCGAAGGATCGTTGAAGCCCGCGAACAGCCCGCGCGCTTTGGCCGCCTGCATGATCTCAAGCGGCACGCCGTCGAGACACAGCAACAAACGGCGCGGGCGTGTGACATCAGCGCCGGTCGCGCGTGCGAACGTGTGTTGCGCTGTGGGCGGCGCGGCGACTACGCCGGCCGGTGCGGCGAAGTATAGGTTGCGGCCTTGCGTTGTCGGCTCACAGCACACGGGCCCGAGTTCGTTAATTTTCATCGTCTTGTCTTTTCTCTTCGGTCTTGTGGTAAGGGGCGCGCAAACCGCGCTTCGCTTCGGCCTGCGAGTCGTAGACGTTCGGGCGCGCGAGCACCGCTTGGTACTGCGCGAGCGCATCGTTGCGCTTGCCTGCCACGTCGAGCGCCTGCGCCGCACGTAGCCGCGCGAGCGTCGCCTGATTGGCTTCCGCGCCGGGCACAAGGGCCGCGGCTAAAAACTCGTGCGCCGCCCGCTCCGCCTGTCCCGCCGTCAACAACGCCGCGCCGTATTGATAATGGATCAGATCGAGTTGGCGCACGGCCGTCCCGCGCGCGTCGCGTTCGCGCACAAGCGCGTCGAAGATCGCGAACGCCTCGCGCTCGTAGTCGGCGGCGGCGCTCACGTTCTTCGCCTGTCGCTCGACGGCGGCCTGCGAGACGAGCGCGTCGGCCGTTTCGAGTTTGAAGAGATAGTTGCGCGGATATGTGCTGGCCAACTCGCGCGTCAGCTTGAGCGCGTCGAGGAAACGCCGCTCGCGTTTGTAGAGCGGGATGAGAAACGTCTTTGCGTCGTCGCGTGCCCACGTGCCTTGCTGCGCTACGAGTTCGAGCGTCGCCAAGCCGCGCTTCTTCGAGCCGCGATTGCCGGTGAGGCCGGCGAGCACGCGCACGGGGAAGGGCAGACCGCCGAGGATGTAGTCGTACATGCCGATGGTGATGCGCGCGTCGTGAAAATTGGGATCGAGCTTGACCAGCTCGCGATGCTTATCAACCGCGTCCGAGCCGTCGCGCAAGGCGGCGATAAAGCGCCGCTCGACCGCGCCCTCGAACGACGCCTTCAACCCCTGTGTCGCGCCCAAGAAATAGAGCGCCTCCGTGTCGCGCGGATTCTGTTTGAGGCGTGCCTCCGCTAACTGCTTCGCCGTGCGTGTCCAGTCGCGGAATTGCGCGATGACCTGTGGATCAACCTTGTCCTCGTTCTGCGCGTAGAACGACTGCGAGTTGTAGAGACCCGATTGCAGGCGGCGCGATTGGTTCAGCGTTTTGAGCCACAGGCTCGCGGCGAGGAACTGCGCCCCCGCCGGGTGATCTGGAAACGTCTGCATCAACTCTTTGAACTTGCGCTGCGCACCCTCGTAGTCGAGGCTGTAGAGCGCATCGAAACCCGCCTTGCGCAAGTCGTCGAACTTGGCGCGGTCGGGTGTGCTCACGGTCGGCTTAACATCTGAAGTCGCTTTCATCGGCGCGCCCGGTTGGGCCGTCGCGCGCTCTTGTCCGTGCGCGAGACCATAGACCGCAAGCGCGATTACCAAGAGCAGCACGAACCCGTGCAGCCAGACCAATACCTTCGCTAGACGCTGCTTCATCACACTCTCTCCCATCATCATTCAACTCCGCGCCGCTTCGTAGGCTGCGCCGAACCGCCACGTTAAGATCAAATTGATCAAAAGAGCCGCGCCGTACCAGACGGCGCGCGCCTTCGCATCATCGCGCACCAGCATGCGCGCACACAGAAAAACGGCTGCCGCAAAGAAGCTGCCGGGCAGCATCAGCGTGAAGCCGACCGAGCCGAGCGGCGAGTTCACATCGCCCGGCGCGTCACCCTGCTGCCACGCCAACGGATCGCGCGCGCCCGTCGCCGCCGCCAGACAAGCGAGGCCCAGTAAATTCAATGTCGCCACCAGCAACATGAGGCGCGCCGCCGGCCGCGTGTGCATGAGTCTCGTGCTCATTTTGTCGCCTTCTTATCGTTGGGCGCGGCCGGCGGGGTCGGCGTCTGCGCGCGCACCTGCGTCAACTTCTCGATCACGCGGTCGGCCATGTACGGCGCACCTAAGTTGCCGTCCCAGATGATCCGGCTGCCCGTCGCCACCACCACGCCCGTCCGCTGATGCGTCAGCGTGAAAGTGAACTTCCACGTGAAGACGACGTGATCAATGCTCAAGATGAGATCGGCCACTTGCGCGTCGTCAACAAACGACAGCCCCCACGCGTCAAGCTCCGCCTTCTTCTTGAGTTCGTTGATCAATTGGTCGGGCTTGAAGAACGTCGTGCGGCTCGTCACGTAGATCGTCTTGGCAGCCAACAGCACATCAACGGGGCGTGAGGGCTTAACCACGACCGAGCCGGGCCCGCGCGCTTCAAGTGGCGACACAGGGCGTTGTGGCACAGAGACCTGACCTTGTGGGATGGGATAAGGTGCGGTCGTAGTGTTCGCCAGCGCAGTGGCGGGCGCGAGTTGCACGCCGATGGCGCGGACTAAACCGAGCACGCTGCTCAGCGGCACGGCGTAGTTCCGGTTCTGCGCTTGTGGTAGCGCAGTCAACAGCCCCAGCGCGCGCCCCTTCTCATCAACCAGCACGCCGCCAACCGCGTTAGGCGTGACGGGTGCAGTGAACTTGAGCACGCGATAACCCTGACCCGCGCCCGGTATTTCGTCGGCGAGACTGACCGCGCTCAAGATGCCTGATGGGACATCTTCCGTGCCGGTCGTCAGATTTGAGACGACCGACACGGACGCGCCGACCCACGACTCCTCCGTCGCCGCGCCCGACAGCGAATACAACCCTGTCGCGGGAATGCGCAGGACGGCGATGTTGCGCCGCTCGTCTGAAGCGACCAACTCAGATCGGTCGAATGTCTCGCCATTGCGCAGTCTGATCTGTACGCCGCGCGCGCCTTTGACCAGATGATAGGCCGTCAAGATCAGCCCGTCGCCGCGCACGACGAGGCCGGAGCCGACCGGCTGTGCCTGCCCGTCTGCGTCGATCAGCACAGTGACAACGGCGTCGAGTATGCCGTCGCCGATCTGCTGGCGGTAAGTTGGCGACTGTGTTGCTGCGTGCACGCCCGGCACAAGCAAAAGCAGTATAAACAAAATTGTGACCGACGCTCTATGATGCATACGTTTCCTAGTTTGTTGAGACGCTGTTACGAGCCGCTACAGCTTGGGCTGATGGCGCACAGTCCGGCTATTAACAGCAGGACGCCCACGGCAATCCCGACCCCGATGGCGATCTTTACGCCCGTGGCGAGGTTGTTACCCTTGACCGTCTGGACTTGCGGATAGGCCAACGTCGTGGCCGTGCCCGTTTTTGCGTCCACCACCACGAAACCAATTTCGTCGGCCTCGCGCACATAACCTTTGAGCTTGGTCTTGTCGCGCAGGCTGACCTCGACACGCGCCTGCGTGCCGGTGCCGAGTTTGGCGATGGCGCTTTTCACTTTCGCGGTGAACTTGGCTTCGGCGTCCAGCTTCGTGGCGGCAGCCACAGGCGCGACCGAGAGCAGGTTAAGCAACAGCACGACGAGCGTTAATGCTGTGATTTTTTTAGCCACAAGGGTTTCCTTTCAGCAACATTTTTTGGGCGCAGCTTATCCGCCAATAACTTTCCAAAACTTTCTGCCCGCGCCCATTTGGCACATAGCATCTATTCTTGGCATTGTTTGCTGGCGACGCAGAAGACAAGGACGGCCAGCGATGACAAGCCCACGACTAAACCAATGGCCTTGAACGTTCCTGTGTGCCGCAGGTCTTTGACTGTGTTCTTCAGTGAAGGCTTTGGCGTCACCTTTTCGACTTGCGCATACGACATAGTCGTCGCCGTGTTTGTTTTCTCGTCAGTGACGGCGAATTGGTCGTCGCTAATTTCACTCACATAGCCCGTGCGCTTCGTCTTATCGCGCAGTTTCACTTCGACTTTCGCCTTCGGCCCCGTGCCCAACTCGGCGATCTGTTTTTTCACTTTCGCGATCCGCTTCGCTTCTTTATCTTGTGCCCCGCGCGCGAACACAGGCGCGCTGCAAGCAAAATTCAACACTAAGCCGGCCAGCGCCACACGAAATAATCTCTTGAGCATTCTCTTTCGCTTCCCTTTCCGGCCTTAACCGCCGTAACTTTCCAGATACTTCACGCCCGCGCCCGTATTGAAGAGCACGATGCGCTCGTCTCTGTTGACCTTGCCGGCCGCGAGCAACTGCTGCAACGCAGGCAGACAAGCCGCGCCTTCGGGCGCGCAGAAGAGTCCTTCGGCCGCGCCGATCTCGCGCGTCGCTGCGATCAGTTCTTCGTCCGTCACCGCGACGGCCGTACCGCCGGAGGCGCGCAGCGCGTCGAGGATCAGAAAGTCGCCGATGGCTTTCGGCACGCGCAGACCCGATGCGGTCGTAGCGGCGTTTGGAAACTCGGCGGCGAACCGTTCGCCCTGCTCGAACGCGCGGACAATCGGCGCGCAACCCGCCGCCTGCACCGTGACCATGCGCGGGCGTTTGCTATCGATCCAGCCTATCTGTTCCATCTCGTCGAACGCTTTCCACATGCCGATAAGTCCTGTGCCGCCGCCGGTCGGGTAGATGATCACGTCGGGCAGAGTCCAGTTCATCTGTTCCGCCAACTCATAACCGAGCGTCTTTTTGCCTTCGACGCGATATGGCTCTTTCAAAGTTGAAACGTCGAACCAGCCTTCCGCCTCTTTGCGTCGCCCGACCTCCGCGCCGCAGTCTGTGATGAGGCCCTGCATCAGCGTGACGTGCGCGCCCGTCTGCTCGCACTCGATGACGTTGGCGCGCGGCGTGTCCTGCGGCATGAAGATGTAAGCTTCAAGCCCCGCGCGGGCGGCGTAGGCTGCGAGCGCGCCGGCCGCGTTACCCGCCGAAGGGACGGCCAATTTGCGCGCGCCCAGTTCCTTCGCCATCGAGATCGCAGTCGTCATGCCCCGCGCCTTGAAACTCTGCGTCGGGTTCTGCCCCTCGTCCTTGATGTAAAGCTGCTCTAGCCCCAACTGCGCACCCAGCCGCGCGGCGGGCAAGAGCGGCGTCCAGCCTTCGCCGAGCGAGACGATGTTTTCGTCGCGCGCGACGGGCAGCACCTCGCGGTAACGCCATAAATCGGCCCGCCTCCCCGGTAGATTTTCTTTCGTCAAAGAACGGGCCGCCTGCTCCAAGTCGTAACGCACCAGCAGCGGCTTGCCGCATTCACGACACAGGTTGTGCAAGCGTTGTGCCTCATGTTCGAGCTTGCACGCCGCGCATTCCAGATGGGTTACATTCATCGTCGTCTCATCCTTTCCGTCACTGTCGTTGAAGATAAAAAGCTCGATTTGTACGGTAAAACCGGCAAAACTGCGCCTACGTTGACAACACAGACGAGTCCGCCCGTTTGTCGTCTTGCTCAGCCGCTCGCGCTCATTTCCTTGCTGCGCATCATACGCCCGCCACTTCCCTTCCGTCAGGTGGAGCAAACATGCTGCGCCCTGCTGGGAGCGCGGGCAGGGATGCCCGCGCTCCCGGCGCTCAGGTGACAAGTACAGTCCAAAGTTTTATCTTGTCACTCGTCACTTGTCATTCGTCACTGTGCTTATGCCTGTTCGCCTGCTCGCGCTCGATCTCGATGGGACGCTGCTCGACTCGCATGGTCATCTGTCCGTGCGCAACCGGCGTGCGATTGACGCGGCCCGCGAGCGCGATGTGCGCGTCGCGGTTGTCACAGGCCGCCGCTTTCGCGACGCACGTCCGCTCGCGCTCGAACTCGGCCTCGACGTGCCGGTCATCGCGCACAACGGCGCGCTCACCAAGCACGCGCGCACGTTGGAGACGGTTGCGGCCATTCATCTGCCGCTCGCGGCGGCGCGCGCAGTCCTGCGCGTCGGGCGCGCGCACAACGCGGATGCGCTCGTCAGCGACGACGCGGACGGTCCCGGCGTCATGGTTTATGATCACATCGACGAGACGAACCGCCCCGCCTTCGAGTACATGGAGTGGGCGCGGCGCATACACGGCGCGGAGGCTGAGCAGGCGATCATGCGCGTCCCGTCGCTCGAAGCTTATCTCGACCACGCGCCCGTCCACATCGCCTATTCGGGCACGGACACGGAGATGCTGCGGCTCGGCGAAGTCTTGCGGCGTGAATTGAACGGGACGGTGAAACTGATGATCACCATCTACCCAGCGAAACAGTTCGGGCTGGTGGACGTGCTGCACCCGGATGTGTCGAAGGGGACGGGACTTGCGGCGGTGGCCGCTGAGTACGACATCCCGCGCGCCGACGTGATGGCCATCGGCGACAATCACAACGACGTGGAGATGCTCGAATTCGCCGGCACGCCCGTCGCCGTCGCCAACGCCGAACAGGCCGTGCGCGAACTGGCCGGCATACACTTAACCGCCAGCAATGACGAAGACGGCGTGGCCGTCGCAATCGAAAAGTTCATTCTAAAGCAGAGGTCAGAGGTCCGTAGAAGAAAAAGTTTTTAACTGACCTCTAACCTCTGACCTCTGCGCCAAAGGAGCACATATGGCAAATCGCATCGCGAACATTAAGACGAACAAGGGCACGATCCGCTTTGAGTTGTTGGAGGGGGACGCGCCGAAGACGACGGCTAACTTCATCAAGTTAGCCGAGCGCGGCTATTACAACGGCGTGATCTTTCATCGCGTCATTAAGGGCTTCATGATTCAGGGCGGCGACCCGACGGGCACGGGAAGCGGCGGCGAGGCGGCGGCGGGCGGGCGCTTTGCCGACGAGATCAACCGCTCGTCCGAACTCTATCGCGGCCCTTACGCGCAGGGCACGGTGGCAATGGCGAACGCCGGGCCGAACACCAACGGCTCGCAGTTCTTCATCATGCACGCCGACTATCTGCTCCCGCCCAGCTACACCAAATTCGGGCGCGTCATCGAAGGGCAGGACGTGGTGGACGCCATCGCCACCACCCCAACCTCGGCGGGCGACCGCCCGCAACAGCAGATCACGATGGAGCAAGTCACGATAGAACAGGGATGAAGGATGTGGGATGAGGGATGAATAAAGACTGATTCTTATTCATCCCTTATCCCTCCGCCCCCATCCCTTCCCTTTCATCCCTTTCCTTATTGCAACATCTTGCCTGATCCGTTAATCTATTACTGGCTGTTTGGCCGCTGGCAGTATCTCCTCTCTCCCGTAAATCGGCTTGCCCCGACTGCCCGGCAAAAGCTTCAGCCTCAAGTCCGTCAGATTTCCGTCGTCAATCAAACATTGCGTGTTAGCGCCCCGCCCGCAGCGCGGGCCTGTGACTGCCCTTGCGGCCGATTTAATGACTACGCGCCAGTCCGACTTTAAGACTCTTGTCCCACCGCCGTCCGGCCGCGAGCCGGAGGCGCGCTCCGGCACGAGCGTGGAGATGCTGCGCCAGACCGAGCGGCAGTACCGCGCGATGTTTGAGAACGCCATTCACGGCATCTACCAGTCCGTGCCCGCCGGTCATTTCATCAACGTCAACCCGGCGCTCGCGCACATGCTCGGCTACGACTCGCCTGCCGACATGCTCGCCTGTTGCACTGACATCGCGCACGACTATTACGCTAGCCCCGAAGACCGCGACAAGTTTCTAACTCAGATCGATGCGCGCCGCCTGCTGCAAGGTTATGAAGTGCAAGTGCGACGCAAGGACAGCACAGCCATCTGGACGCGCGAGAACGTCCACGCCGTCTGCGATGAGCAGGGGCGGTTACTGTACTACGAGGGCAGCGTCGAGGATGTGACCGCGCAGAAGCAGGCCGAGGCTGCGCTGCGCGAATCGGAAGAGCGCTATCGCAACCTGTTCGAATACGCCAACGACGTGATCTACACCATCGATCTCGATGGCAACTACACTTCGGTCAACAAGGTCGGCGAACAGGTGACGGGCTACACCAGCGCCGAGTTATGCCGGATGAACTTCGCGCAGGTCGTCGCGCCTGATCATCTAGCCCACTCCCGCCAGATGATGCAAAGCAAACTCGCCGGCCGCGAGACGACGACCTTCTACGAGCTTGAGATCGTGAACAAAGCGGGCGCACGCGTATTGCTCGAAGTCAGCACGCAACTCATCTACGAGCACGGTCAACCTGTCGGCGTGCAGGGCATCGCGCGCGACATCACCGCCCGCAAACTGGCCGAGGCCGCGCTGCGCGAATCAGAAGAGCGCTATCGCGAGTTGTTCGAGAACGCCAACGACATCGTCTACACGCACGACCTCAAGGGCAATTTCACCTCGCTCAACAAGACAGGCGAGCGCATCACTGGTTACACGCGGGCGGAGGCGTGCGCACTGAACATCGCGCAGGTGGTTGCGCCGGAGCATCTGGAACGAGCGCGCGAGATGATTGGGCGTAAACAGATCGAGGGCGAGTCCACCGTCTATCAACTTGAGATCGTCGCGCGCGACGGCCGCCGCGTGCCGCTTGAGATCAGCACGCGCCTTATCTTTCAAGCTGGCCAGCCCGTCGGCGTGCAGGGCATCGCGCGCGACATCACCGAACGGAAACAGGCCGAGGAGCGGCTGCGCCAGCACGCGCTCGCAGACGCGCTGACGGGGCTGCCCAACCGCGTGCTCTTTACAGACCACCTGCATCTGGCCGTCGAACAGAGCAAGCGCAGTAAAGATTATCGCTTTGCCGTTCTGTTCCTTGACCTAGACCGCTTCAAGATGATCAACGACAGTCTCGGCCACACCGTCGGCGATCAACTGCTCGTGGCGATTGCGCGGCAACTCGAACACTGCTTGCGCGCGGGCGACACCGTGGCGCGGCTCGGCGGCGACGAGTTCGCGATCCTCTTAAACGACATCGCCCACTTCGACGACGCGATCCGTGTGGCCGAGCGCGTGCTGCATGATCTGAAGCTCCCGTTCAATCTCGACGGGCACGAAGTCTTCACCACCGCGTCCATCGGCATCGCGCTTAGCAATAATTGTTATGAGTTGGCCGAGGCCGTCCTGCGCGACGCGGACACGGCGATGTATCGGGCGAAGGCCGAGGGCAAGGCGCGCTACGAAGTCTTCGACATGGTCATGCACGCGCGCGTGGTCGCGCTGTTGCAGCTGGAAAACGATCTGCGGCGGGCCATCGAGCGTGATGAGTTCTGCCTGCACTATCAGCCCATCGTAGAGTTGGCGGACGGCTCGATCACGGGCTTTGAGGCGCTCGTGCGCTGGCAGCATCCGGAGCGGGGCTTGGTGCGCCCGGCCGAGTTCATTCCCGTGGCGGAAGAGACAGGTCTCATCGTCCCGCTGGGGCGCTGGGTCTTGCGCGCCGCGTGCGCGCAGATGCGCCGCTGGCAGATGCTCTCGCCCGCACATCGCCACCTCAAGCTGAGCGTCAACCTGT
Source organism: Pyrinomonadaceae bacterium (assembly GCA_045807745.1). GTDB lineage: Bacteria > Acidobacteriota > Blastocatellia > Pyrinomonadales > Pyrinomonadaceae > QHXQ01. Next base: position 45,864 of record JBJMGT010000035.1, on the reverse strand, counting down.
CGGGCAAGGAGTTCGCCCAAGCAGATCTGTGCGCGCGGATTGAGCAGACGCTCGCGGTCACGCATTTCGATCCGCATTGCCTACAGTTGGAGATCACGGAGAGCGTCTTGATGGAGAACGCCAGCACAATCGTGTCGATGCTCTGGCGTTTGCGCGAACTGGGCGTCGAGTTGGCGCTGGACGACTTCGGCACGGGCTATTCGTCGCTCTCTTACCTGCGCCGCTTTCCAATTCAGACGTTGAAGATTGATCGCTCCTTCATGCGCGTCGAAGAGGACGAGAACGCCGAGATCATCCGCACGATCATCCTGCTCGCGCGCAACATGCGCAAGGACGTGGTAGCCGAAGGCGTCGAGACGCCCACCCAGCGCGCCATCCTGCGCGCCCTCGACTGCACCTATGCCCAGGGCTATCTCTTCTCCGCCCCGCAGGACGCCGCCACGACCGAGCGCCTGCTCACAGGCTTGCGTACCCACAACCTGTGCCTGCTGCCCGTCAGCGAAGAGTGCGTCGCCTGACCGCGGCGCGGTTAACTTTCAACCCGCTCAATCTCATCTTCAATCAATATGCCCGTCGCGGTGAAGCGCACCGGCGTTGTGTGCTTTAGAGGGCGCGCGCCGTGGCCCAACTGCGGCGCATGCCGGATGGCGGCCGTGACAAAACGTTTCGCCGCGCTGACCGCTTCAGGCAGACTCAAGCCCCGCGCCAGACAGGCCGTGATCGCGGCGGCGAGTGTGCAGCCCGTCCCGTGCGTTGCACCCACTGCGATGCGCGGCGCGCGAAACATTTGCACCGTGCCCTCGTCGTCCAACAGATCATTTGCGTCGCCCGCAAGGTGACCACCCTTGATGAGAACGGCGCGCGCGCCCAACGCGCGTAGCGCCCGCGCCGCCGCGCGCATCCCCGCCTCGTCCGCGACGCGCAAGCCCGTTAACAACTCAGCCTCAGGAATGTTCGGCGTGACGAGGCGCGCGCGCGGCAGCAGTTCACGTTTGAGCGCGGCGAGCGCATCTGCGTCTATCAAGTCGTGCCCTGAAGTCGCGCGCACGACCGGATCGACGACAACCGTCGCCGTGCGCAACTTGGTCTCGCGCAGTAGCCGCGCGACCTCTTCGACGACGGCACGCGCCGGCAGCATGCCGGTCTTCACGCCCGCGACGGGGAAGTCTGCGATTAGCGGGAGCACCTGCGCGCGCACCGCCTCGGCCGACTGATGTGCTGCGCCGCTGACGCCCGCCGTGTTCTGAAAAGTCAAAGACGTGATCGCGCCGACTGGGAAACAACCGAACGCGGCGAAGGTCTGCACGTCGGCGAGCAGACCCGCGCCACCCGACGGATCGAAGCCCGCGATGGTCAGCGTGACGGGGGGTGGGCTAGCTTCGTCGTTCGTACGCGGCATGGATAGAGTATTTTTAACACAGAGCGCACAGAGGCACAGAGGGCACAGAGAAAAGATCAACTCTCTGCGCCCTCTGTGCCTCTGTGCGCTCTGTGTTAATGCTTATCGTGCGCCACGTTCAACCTCAGCCCAAGCTGCACGTAATGTCTGAACATGATCGGCGAGCATCCGCGGGTCGGCGAAGAGGCGGATGGCGGCGATGCCGTGCGCGCCAGCCGCGAGTGTGTCGGCCATGTTCGCGTGCGTGATGCCGCCGATGGCGACGAGCGGGACGGGCGCGAGCGCGCGGGCGGCGGCGCGTAAGGCATCGAGGCCGACGGGCGGGCCGTATGCGCGTTTTGAGGGCGTGTCGAAGACGGGACCGAGAAGGGCGAAGTTCGCGCCCTCGTCGCGGGCCGCTTGCGCTTCCGCCAGCGAGTGGGTCGAGACGCCGATCAGAAATTCGGGGTCGAAGGTGCGGCGGACAACTGAAGCGGGCAGGGAGCGCGTGGTGAGTTGCACGCCGTCAGCGCCGGCGGCACGGGCGATGTCGGCGCGGTCGTTGACGATGAGCCGCGTGGCGCTGCCGCGTGTGATGTCGGCTGCGCGCGCGGCGAGTTCGTACAGGACGCGCGGGCGTAAGAGTTTTTCGCGCAGTTGGACGAGGCTGATGCCGGCGTCCGCGGCGCTTTCGACGAGTGCGACGAGGCGCGCGAACTCGCGGCTCGCGGGCGTGGTCGCAGGGTCAGTCGCGCCGCTCGTGATTAGATAGCTGAGGGGTGGGGTTAAGCTCTGCGACATGGACTGGTGCCGGCCCCGGCAGCTTGTGGCTTTGCGCGTTGAGCGCGCGCACGGTCTGGCGAAAGTGGCCGATCTCCCAGAAGGCCATGGCGAAGTTCAACAGCCCTAGACCCGTGACCGCGCCGCGCACCCAACCCGAAGCGATGGCGTGCTGTAAGCCCTGCGCGCCCGTCTTGTGCGCGAGATAGACGAGGAAGAAATTATCGCCCCAATCGGCCAAGCCGAACGGATGCACCCACGGCAAGAAGGTCAGCACCAAGCCCGCCTCCAGACACAGGACGATGTAGAAGATGACAGTTAGCTTTGCGGACATAGTCAAGACAGTGACAAGTGACGAGTGACGAGTGCCAAGCTGCGGGCCAAGTTTAACTCGTCACCTGTCACTTGTCACTCGTCACTGTCTTTTGCGCTTGCAGTTCTTTCAGCCGGTCGGCGACGCCGCGATAGGATACGTCTATGCCATAGACTTCCTGAAACGTGTCGATGGCGCGGTCGAGGTCGCCCATCTGTTCATAGGCCGTCGCAAGTTCGTAGCGGAGTGCTTGATACTCTTCTTCGCCGTGGCCGGGCGCGGCGAGACCTTTTTTAAACCAGATGACGGCGGCGCGCTCCATGCCTTGTTGCATGAAGCAGTGGCCGAGCAGGTTGCAGCATTGCAGATAGCGCGGCGTGCCGTCGCCGGGCGCGACCACTGTGATCGCCGTTTGAAACTCTTCGACGGCCATATCGAGCATGCCCATCTCCATGTAAGCGAGACCCGTGTTGTAATGCGTCTCGTAATCGGCGGCCGCGTCCGCGCCGTCGTCCTCCTCGACCGAGTCGCGAAACTCGGCGAAGACTTCGGCGAGACCGGCATCGAGTGTGTGCGCGCCCGGCCGGGTGGCGGCACTGGCCTGCGGTTGTGGGCTGCTGCGGGCCGGTTCAGTCGGCTCAGGCGTTGGCACCGGCATCTCGAACGTCACAGCTTCGACGTGCTCGCTGACGGCGCTCTCGGCGGCGCTCAGCGCATCGAGCGGCGCACTGAGCGGTTCGACGACCGGCGCGGGCTGCGTATGCAGCCGCTTGCGCCGCACGCTGATCTCGGCGCTCGCGCCGTACTGCCGTTCGAGCATGTCGAGCGTGTCGCGCGCGATGTCCGTGTAGCCTTGCGCGAGATAGTAATCGACGCTTTCCAACTCTTGCGCGAGCAGCGCCTGCACGCGTTCGTCTTCGCCGCCGTGCGCCTGATCGACGGTCAGACCCGGCAGCGTGGCGTCGTCGAACGCGCCCGTTACGTGTACCTCATCATCTTCGGCGGGGGCGACCGGCACAGCGAAAGCGACGGCCTCGTCGGTGAACTCCGCGTTTAGATCGGCGAACGATGCGCTCGCGTCGGCGGGGTGCGCCGGCGTGGGGGCGGGGGGCGGCGCGACCGTGTTCCACTCAAACTCGCCCGGCGGCACAGGTGTCGGCGCGTGCACAGGCGGCGGCACGATGAAGATGTCGCTTGCGCCGCTATTCGACTCGAACAAGCCGTCGGCGGGCGGCGCGCCGGCCGCAGCGGGCGCGGCCGGTTCTGCCTGAGCGGGCGCGGGCGGGACAACATAAGCCGCGGCCTCGCCGGTTGTTAAAATGCCGGCGCGCGGCGCGTCTGTGCGGGGCGCGTCTGTGCCGAGCATCTCGCTGAGCGCCGTGAGCCGTTCGGCGTAACTCTGATCGAAGGGCACGAGCCGGACGAGATGTTCGAGCGCGTTGCGCTCGTCCTCGTAGAGTTCCTGCGCCTGCGCCGCTTCGGCCAGTCGTTCGAGCGCGATCCGCATGCGCTCGTCATCGCGCTGCCAGGTGTGTATGCGTAGCAGCAGCCGGAGCGCGTCGATGTTTTCAGGGTCGCGGGCCAGCGCCTGATTGAGCAACTCAAGCAGCGGCTTCTCCTGCCGTTTGGCCAGCGCCGGCTCAACCGCACGCGTCAGCGCGCGCACGGCGTTGACGGCATCACCCTGTTGCAGGTAGAGCTGCGTGACTTCAAACAGCAGCGGGTAGTTCGTCTGATCCGCGTTGATGAGTTGGGTGGCGGCGCGGTCGGCCGCGGGCGCATCTTCGGCGTCCAGATAGACGCGCGCCAGCATGGCCTGTAGCTCCATGTCGTCGGGCGCTTGCTTGACCGCATCTTCTAGTACAAGTGCGGCCTCTTCGGTCGCGCCCAACGCCAGATTGGCATCTACTAATCCTTGCAGAATCTCGTGACTGTGTGGGCGCAGGTCGTACGCCTGCGTGAAGGCGCGCAGCGCGCCCTGATAGTTGCTGCGCGCTTGCAGCCGCGTGCCCGCTTCGGCGAACGCCGCGCCCGCCTCGTCATGCATGCCCTCGCGCGTAAAGCCTTCGGCGAGCCGGATGCGTATCTCCGCGTTCTGCGGATCGAGATCGGCCGTGCGGCGCAGCGCTTCGAGCGCTTCGCGCGTCTGCTTGGTGCGCATGCACGCGTCGGCGATGAACAGATACTGCGCGCGCGCTTCGACGATGAGACCTTGCTGCTCGTAGAGCGCGGCCAGTCTCTGTGCGACCGATAGCTCGTCCGGTCGGAGGCGCGCGACCTTCTTGTAGATGGCGATAGCTTTGAGCGCGAAGCCCTGTTCGCGATAATGATCGGCGACGCGCAGGAAACACTGCACGGCCTCCGCCTGCTTGTCGAGCCGCACGTAGAGATCGCCGAGCGTGTTGAGCGCAGTGAAGTCATCCGGATCGGCATCGGCGATCCGGCGATACTCCTGCACCGCGGCAGCGATCTTGCCCTGCACAAGGTTTTTCTGAGCCGCGTTAACGGCCTTTGCCTTATCGAAAGCCATGTAACTTATAAACTTATGTCACACAAGGGGCACCAGGCATTGGTGTGGCGGAACGAGGAGACATACTTAATAAAGTGTGACTGCGCCCGGAAGCGGTCTGCCCCGGTAATCCCCAACACCCGCGGGGACGGGCTATTTAGGAAGTTAGCACGCGCTGACAACGAGCGTCAACACCGCATTTTCCCATGCTTTTTCGGCGGAGAATTGCCCGGAAAGAGAGGGATGAGAGGGAAGGAATGAGGGACGAATAGGAAGCGCAGCCGTTTAGCTAAGTTTGTTCATCCTGCCGCGTCCAACTGAAGTATTCACTAAAGTCGTCCATCTTTTCAACTTTTGCTCCAAACGCATTAATTTGGTCAATTTTTCCTTGATCCACCAAGCTAATTAATCTGTGAGAAATTCTTCTTGCATCAACCTCAGCAATCGGTCCGCGGACAATTAACAAAAACTCTTGAGTGCCAGCATCCACATGAGAATGCAGGTAAAGACCGTCTATGCGTCTGCCTTCCGAATCCACTTCGGCGCGCGCAATAGTTTCCATCGGAAAAACTTCAGCAAACATAAACTCTCTGAAGTCTTCTGGTTTTTTTTCCATTGGCAGCTTAATTAAGTATAGTCTTTGCCTTGAAATAGCCATTTCCTTTGCTCCTTCAATTGCTTAAGTTTAACTTTTAAGACTCGGTTGTGAGCATTTTATCGCATGTGTCGGAGCGAGGCGCGGCATGCGCAACTAAGTCTTGTGGACGCGCTGCCGCGCCTCGCGGCTAATGATTGGTTGGGCGCGGTGTTCAAAGTACCCACGTGCTTGAAGTCTTTACGGCTAGGCAACGCGGTTACTATGATTCTTCTGCCATATCTATTTCGGAACGTGATCCGAAACGTTTTTAACTATTTTACCCGCCTTAAGGAGACCGGAAAGATCATTATATTTTCCTGCGTCCTTAAACCACTTGAGATTTATGCCCCAGTCTCTCGACTCATACATAAGTGAGTCTTTCTCCACTGTACTGTACAAGCCAACTGGCTTACCCGCCACAACCACTTCGCCCGCTTTACCGCCCAAGATTTTCCACTCGAATTTTGGCGTTTCAGACCAGCCCAGGTTAATTCCCCAGCGTCCTCTCTGATAGACGAGAAAGCCCCCTTTCCTTATATTGATGGCAATCAGTTCTTCAAACTTGATAGGGTCTGTTGAGCCGGACGCACGTTGGAAACGGACATTGTCCGATTTGCCCGGATCGCCCCATCTTAAATTGATGTTGTCCCCTGACCGCTCGCCATAAACCAAACACTCACTGTCGGTGACGTTGAAGAGGTCATAACTGTATGCCTTGCTATCTGGAATCACTTGTTTGAGAGAGGGTTTGTTCGAGAGGATGGTCCAATCTATTAGTTCCGCCATTTCAGCCTCCTATATTTGAATAGATGCTTTACAAGCAGTTTATCTGTCGCCGCATCTGTTTAAGCGACAGCCGCTGAATGCCCGGCGTCAGCAGCTCGGACACAACCTGATTGATAGGAACCTTGTTGAATGCGCGTCCGCAGATTGCCGCTGTTAGGCGCGCCGCAGACAAATATCTCCGCCCCTTGGACGTTCCCACCTTAGCCGAGCAGCATTTCTTTATTCGGGGTTTCGTTTTCAGCAAACCAGCTACCAACCTCACAGAATTCATGCAGCAGAGAAACCTCCGTGCCGAATGCTTCAATCATATCTACCTGACGTGCACCACCGTTGATTGCTCCGTAGACCAGCCAAAGATACTCGTCAGTGTTAACATCGGTATTGCAGCCTCTAAGCAACACGAGACCCGTAATGCGCCCAGCTCGCGACAAACCTTTATCGACTGTGGGGAACACTTCATCCAGCATGAAGGCCGCAAACTCTTTTCTCTGCTCGAGATGTAACAGTTTAATCGAGTAGATAATCATGATATTTTCTCCTTAAAGTAAGGCGTGTCAGTGCCGTCAGGCGAATTGACGGCAGCGAATATCGCCGCGGGCATCAGCGCACCGCGAAATAATTGCAGCTCGTGCGTAAGTCAACCGACTGGGGCGTGGGGCGTCCTCACTTGCAAAGTGTTCGTTCAGAACGCTAAACACTTTCGTTTGACATTAAAGTTTAGAGTGACGGATTTCTTTTTCGCGCGCGCTTCACCGGCATATCTCCCGCTCCAATCCGCTCCGAGTTTTATTACACACATACTCTAATAATTAGCGCGACAGTTTTTAAAAACAGAGGTCAATTTTCCAAAAAATTGACTTTTCGATTAATAAGGGCATATTTTCGTGGTTGAAAATTAGTTACTCCCGCCCTCAGGGAGGTTTGGCAATGACGGACGAGGCGCGTCAGGCAAGCGAGATCACGGAAAAGCTACGCGCGTGGAACGCCAATCAGCGCGACGATTCGGCGGACGAATTGCTCAAACTCGTCTATGCCGAACTACACACGCAGGCGCATCGCTATTTGCGCAAAGAGCGCGGCGGACACACGCTTCAGACCACTGCTCTGGTGCACGAAGCGTATCTCAAATTAGTCGAACAAAAATCGGTCTCGTGGGAAAGCCGCTCTCACTTTTTCGCCGTTGCCGCCATGATGATGCGGCGGATTTTGATTGATTATGCGCGCACCAAACAGCGCGTCCGGCGCGGCGGTGTGGACAGCGATTTGCCGCTTGAACATGCTTTGACGATTAGCAGCGGCGAAACCGATTTCGATTTGCTCGCGCTCGACGAAGCCTTAAATCGGCTCGGCGCAAAGGAAGCGTATCTGGCCAAGGTTGTCGAGCTAAGATTCTTTAGCGGGTTGGATGTTGTCCAGACGGCGCAGGTCTTAGACGTTTCCGAATCAACCGTCAAACGCGATTGGGCCATGGCCAAGGCGTGGCTGCACCGCGAACTGTCGCGATAAGAAGCGGCGAAACTTCAATTCCGAATGGCGCGCGCGGCGGCCTCGTTTGCCTGCCGACGCTGAAAGCAGCGCAGTAAAGTTTAATTTTCGGTAGCTTCGATTGCTACGCAGATTTTCGCGCCGAAGCGACGCTCACTGTAAGCGGGGGACGCTTGCTCGTCCACTCCTCAAATAAAATGGCTCACGAAAATTGGCAACAGGTGCGAGAGATTTTTGATTCGGCTCTGCGCCGCAAGCCTGAAGAACGGCGAGCTTTTGTGCACGCAGCGTGCGGCGAGGACAAACTGCTGCGCGCGGAAGTCGAATCGCTTTTGTCCTCGCTCGATAGCGCCGAAAGTTTTATGGAAACGCCCGCCGTTGCCGAAGTTGCGGGTGTCATTGCAGCCGAAACCAAATTGCTCGCACCGGGCACATGTTTCGGGCATTACGAAATCATTAAACAAATCGGCGCGGGCGGGATGGGGGAAGTCTATCTGGCCGTGGACAAAAAGCTTGACCGCCAAGTTGCCGTCAAGATGCTCAACGCACAATTCAAGCAGAAGGCAGCAAATCTCGGCCGTTTTATTCAGGAAGCGAAAGCCGCTTCGGCTTTAAATCATCCGAACATTCTTGTCATTCACGAAATCGGCGAAGCGGATGAGGCGCATTTTATCGTCAGCGAATTTATCGAAGGCCAAACTCTGCGTGAAGTTATCCGCGCAGCAAGCCTGAGCTTGGCGGAGTTGCTTGACATTTCAATCCAAATCGCCGCCGCACTTGCCGCCGCGCACACGGCACATCTCGTGCACCGCGACATCAAGCCGGAAAACATCATGATTCGGCCCGATGGGTTTGTGAAGATTCTCGATTTTGGCTTGGCCAAACTTGTTGCGCAGAAGAATAGATCGGTTAGCGAATTAGAAGGCGATAGCACCAAACAAAATCAGACAGCGCAAGGCGTGATTTTGGGCACGGTCAATTATATGTCGCCGGAACAAGCGAAAGGCGAACTGGTTGACGAGCGCACGGACATTTTTAGTTTCGGTGTGGTGCTGTATGAAATGCTGGCGGGCAGAACGCCGTTTGCCAGCAGCTCGATGTCGGAAACTTTCGCCAATTTGATAAACGCCGAACCGCAGCCGCTCGTCCGTTTGGCCGAGGGTGTGCCGGATGAATTGCAAAGCATCGTTGCTCGGATGCTCTGTAAAAACAGAGATGAGCGTTATCAAAGGATAAAATATCTTATTTCAGATTTGACGGCCGTGCAGGAAAACCTCAAAGCTGAAAAGCAGGTGGAAAAATCGCCGCGGCCTGAAGATAACAACCAAACGGACACAATAACGGTCGCGACAAACAGAGATCGAAAGCAGGCTTTGGGGGCTGATTGGCATTTTGCCTTCGCGTTCAAACATCATCGAAAAAACTTTATCATCTACTCTGGTGTCGCTTTGATTGCATCTATTTTAAGTCTGAGCTTGTTCAAATTTTCAACGTCTAAAAACACAAACGAGCCGTTCCGCCAAGTAAGATTAAATCGTTTGACCAACATCGGTAATGTCGGCAATTTTGCGCTTTCGCCTGACGGAAATCTCATGGCATATGAGACCAAAGAGAAGGAAGGCGTAAGTATTTGGGTGCGGCAAATTGAAATGAGCAATGCCGTTAATCTTGTGCCGCTAAAAAAAGGCAACATCACTTTTCTGACTTTTTCACCGGACGGCAGGCTCGTTTATTACGGTTTTTTTTCCGGTTACGACTCGACGGAGGAACTTTACTCCGTGCCCACGTTGGGCGGAGCAAGCCGCAAAGTTCCTGATACTGCAACTAACTTTATGTCGTTTGCACCGGATGGCAAGCATTATGCTCAAGTAGCTTCAAATTTGAAAGAGGGTGAAAAATACTTAGTGATCAATATGCTTGGTAGCAAAGAAGAAATCCGCCTAGCCATGCGGAAAGCGCCGAGCAGTTTCAATATTTTGGGCCAGTTTTGTGCCTGGTCGCCGGACGGAAAAATGATTGCCGCGATCAGCAACGATACTGATGCGGACGGACACTTTTCGACTTTAGTCGGCGTCAGCGTCGCAGACGGCGCGGAAAAACCTTTGAGCGCGAAACGTTGGAACGAACTAAATAGCGTGCAATGGTTAAAAGACGGAGGCGGTTTGCTCGTGATTGGCAGCGATACGCAGCAAGCGCGGAGTCAGATATGGTTTGTCTCTGCCGCCGACGGCGCAGCGCACATGCTGACCAATGATTTAAATGATTATTCCTATCTCGGCGTGACGGCGAATGGAAAACAGATTGTCGCCGTGCAGGAAAGTCGCACGAGCGGTATTTGGCTTGGCACAGTCGGGCAGACTGCAAACGATTTCAACGAATTGATTTCAGAAACCGGCACGCTGGATACAATCGTCTTGACGGCAGACGACAACATCATTTTTCGCTCGCATGCCGACGGCAAACCGAATCTTTGGACAATTGGCACTGACGGCGGCGGGCGGAGACAGATAACCATTGACGCAGAGGTTGACGAGCGCGGGTTATGTGTTACGCCCGCAGCCGGGCAAATCGTTTTTCCTTCCCGCAAAGCAGGGAAAATAAATTTGTGGCGCGTTAATGTTGACGGCAGCGATGCCCGGCAGTTAACTTTTGGCGACGGTGAATTTTACCCGAACTGCCTGCCGGACAATGGCGGGGTCATTTATCAAAAGGGTTCCGGCTATGGGATTAAATCAACCCTTTGGAAAATCCCTCCTGCCGGCGGCCAGCCGACGCAATTAACGGATTATTATGCCATCCGCCCCGCGCTTTCGCCCGATGGTCGGCACGTCGCTTTTTTTTATATCACCAATGGGAAATGGCGCATTGGTACGGTCTCTGCTGACGGCGGCGGCATCGAACAAAATTTTGCAGTGCCCGCCGGCGTGTTGGATCGTATCCTGCGCTGGTCGCCCGATGGCCAGTCTTTGTTCTACATTGCCAACGAGGGCAATGTCGGTAATGTGTGGTCACTCCCGCTTAACGGTCAATTGCCGAGACAAGTCACGAAATTTAATTCACACTTATTGGCGGATTTCGCGTTAACACAACGCGGCAAAAGGGCGGTCGTAACGCGCACTGTTAAGTTGAGCGACGTGGTGATTATTTCAGAAGGATAGTTGTATTCGGACGGACGCCCAACCCGGCTAATTAAAAACAGCTCAGCCTTCATCGTTCATCGTTTGCTTTGTGTCCTTTGCGGCTTTGTGGTTAATTCTCTCTGGTCGCCACGCTCGGACAGCCAGACATCGAAGCAGGACGGACGCCACCCGCTTGCCCGCACCGGACACACACGCGCCCCCCAACACGCTCGCCGTGCGCCTCGCCGAGCGCACGGCTTACATGGGTCTCGGCCTCTACGCCGTCTGCGCGCCGCACACGATTGCGGGCGCATGGATCGCGCTCTCGCTGGTCGTGCTCGGCTGGCTTGGGCGCACGCTGCTAACGCGCCGCACGGGTCTCCGCCGGACGCCGCTCGATCTGCCGCTCTGGTCGCTGTTCGCGTGGAGCGTGCTCTCGGCCCTCTTCTCTGCCGAGCCGCGCATCAGCCTGTTGAAACTCATCTCAGTCAGCACCTTCCTCATCTACTACTGCGTGCAAGCGCTCCTGACCCGCCGTGCGGCCGTCCTGTTGGCGACGCTGATGATCGTGTCGGGCTGCGCGGGCGTCGCGTGGAGCGTGATTGAAGTCGTGCGCGGGCGCGGCGTCGTCATTGAGACGATCACGCCCGACAGCCCCTTGCGCGCGACGACACAATTGCGCGCGGGCGACGCCATCTGGCGCATCGACGGCCGGCGCGTCAATTCAATGGCTGAGTTGGCCGCTGAGATCAGGCGCGCGCCTACGGGCACGCCGCTGCGGCTGAGCGTCATCACGCAGGGCGAGCACGTCGAATGGACGGGGCCGGCGGTGACGGAGGAGATGAAAGCTTCGTCGCCGCCCGCCGGTCTCTACGGCACAGAGCGCACGCACCGCTTCCGCGCCTCCGGTTGGACGCGCCACTACGAAACCTTTGCCGAGCTGCTGCAAATCCTCGCGCAACTCGCACTCGGTTTCGCACTCGCACACCTGCAACGCCGCGCGGCCAACTCGCCTAACACACGCTTACGCAGCGTGCTCTATGCCGCCGCCTTCATCTTGTTGGCCGCAGGCGTCGCGCTGACCGCGATGCGCACGGTGCTGTTCGCCTTCGTCGCGGGCGCGTGCGTGGTGCTCCTGCGTTGGCGCGCGGCCGCCTCCACACGCGCACGCGTTGCAGTCATCCTTGTCGTCGCACTCGTCTGCGCGCTCGGTGCGTTCGCGGTCTGGCGCACACGCGCGACGGGCGCGCTGCGTTTACAGGACGAGAGCGTGCGGCTGCGCTTTGAAGTTGCCGAGCACACGCTCGCGCGGATTCCACTGCACCCCGTCTTCGGGCACGGCATGGACGCCGTCCACCAGCACTGGCACGAGTGGGGCTTCCCCGGCACAGACATGCTGCACGCGCACTCGACGCCGATCCAACTCGCTTTTGATCGCGGTCTGCCCGCACTCCTCATCTGGCTCTGGCTCATCCTCACCTTCTGGCACATCTCCACGCGCGCCGAACGGCACTGGCGCACAGACGCCGACGCGGGCGCACACGGACTGCTGCTCGGCGCGACCGGCGCACTCGCAGGTCTCTTTGCCAGTTCCCTCGTCAACTACAACTTCGGCGACGCCGAAGTGACGCTCATGCTCTGGTGGTTGATGGGTGCAGTAGTGTGTGCAGCAACGGGCGGGAGCGAACCGCTTAGACCTACTCCGAAGCAGACTGCTTTTCAGGTGGGTAGAATTGAGCGATAAAATGATCAATATCCTCGTCCGCGGCTTTCCAGTCTTCGCCGCGCAGTTCGATCAATTTGGCAAGGCCAAGCAACATGCACGGGCCTTCTTCCGCCATAATACGCACATCCTGTTCTGCGGCGATCCAAACTTCTCTCCCCCCTACTCGTTGCACTGTCACTTCAAAACCTAATTCTTTTAGCGCCAAATAACACGGGACTTCCGTATTTCCGGCCGATGCTATGCGAACCATTTACTTATCTCCCCTGCACATTCCATTTTTCGAGTAGCAGCTTAAGCTCCGGATGGCTTAGCCCCCGGCCGCGCCACGCGTAGTGGCTGAGACCGGCGATGGCATTCCACGTCGGATGATAACGTTTGTAGATGTCCGGCTCATTCATGTCGCCCCAACTGCCGTCCGGGTTCTGGTGCGCCAGATAAAATTCGATGGCCGCGCGCAGGGCCGGATCAGCTTCGGTCACACCGAACGCACGCAACGAGTCCATCATCTCGCCGAGCATGTCCGTCTCTTTAAGCGTGACGGCCTCATTGATGTGCGCGCGTAAGAACTCGTATTCGGCGGGCAGCAGATGCGGCGCGAGCCGGGCCTGATTGTAATGATTCAAGGTGTAGACGATGTGCGTGATAGCGTAGGTCGCATCATAGAACTCTTCACCTTGCGCGTGCGCGCGGTCTGGGTAAGGGTGCAGCTGCGGCAGCCACTTGAGCACGTCCGCGTAAGTAGCGCCGAAGGGGACGCCGTAGTGGTCGCCGACATAAGCCGTGATGAGCGCGTCGTACCATACGTCGTAGCGCGTCCGCATCTTTAAGGGTCGGTGGCAGACGTGGCAGAATTTCAGGCCGCGCGGATTCGCCGCTCCGTCGTAATCGCACTCGTCGGGCACGTCTACAGGCGGCTGCTCCGTCCGTGGATCGAACAAGAGATAATCGCGCGCTGCGAAGCGCCCGACGGCGCGACGCAAATCAAGCTTCATCCGCTCATCGCGCACGCCCAGACTGTCCGCCGCGTCGCTGCCGAAGACGTAGGCTGCGATGGTCGCGGCGGCGGCGGCGCGCGGCAGCGCGCGGTGTGTGCCGCGCCACGCGCGGGCGCGCTCCAGCCCCATGCGCCGGGCCGTGCGCCGCACGTCCGCATCAGCCACCGCAGCCGAGAGCGTGTAGAAACACCACACGTAGTCGCCACCATAATCTGTGAAGTTAGCGCGGTCGAGCGCGGTGCGATAGATGAAATTTAGTCCGCGCCGGATCGCCCGCGCGCGCTCCGCTTCAGTAAAGCGTGCGCCGGGCCAGAGCGGCCGACTGGGCACCGAGGCATTGGCCGACGCGACGCTTAACCGGCCATGCGGTCGCGTTGCAAGGACGCGCGCCGACGCACCATGGACTGCTGTCTGTGCGCCAAACAATAAGAGTGCACTAAGCCACAGTCGCAACGCGCTGCGCCAAAGGCAGAACGGCCGTGGCCGAAGTTGCGACCCGTTCATGCGGCTGCGTGTGCTGTCGTGCTTCATCTTCAGTTGCTGCGTCAGATCACGTCGGCAAAGTTGCGCCGCGTCTTGGCGAACCACCAGTAGCCGCAGACGAAGATGACGACGGCGAACAGCGTGAAGAACAGCAGCCCGCGCCAGTCCGGTGGCAAGCCTTCGAGCATGATGCGGCGATAGCTGCGTACGAGCGGCGTGAACGGGTTCGCGTCGATGAAGGGGCGGTAACGCGCGGGCACGACCGTCTCCGGGTAGATGATCGGCGTCAGAAACATCCACGCGATGAGGATGAGCGCAAGCGCCTGCCCCGTGTCGCGCAGGAAGACGCCGAGCGCAGCGATGAACCATGCCGCGCCGAGCGTTGCGAGTAACTGCGGCACGACGAGCAAGGGCCACCACGCTATCGTCGCGCGCAACTCACGATGCATAACGACTGTGGCGACGACGAGGACGACCGTGCCGCACAGTTGCGTGACGAACGCCGCCAGCACTTGCGCGACCGGCAGCGCTTCAAGCGGAAAGACCACGCGCTTGACGAGGTTCGCATGTGACACGATCACGTTCGCCGCGCCTTGCACCGACTCAGAGAACGCCGTCCACGGCAGTAGCCCGCAGAAGAGATAGAGCGCGTAATCCCACGTCGTCCCGCGCGCCCCGAAGCGCGCGCCGAACACGCCCGCGAAGATGAACGTGTAGATCGCGATCATCACGGCTGGCGTCAACAGCGCCCACACCAGCCCCAACACCGACCCGCGATAACGCGCCGCCAACTCGCGCCGCACCAGCGACTCGATCAACTCGAACCGGCGCGGCAACTCAAAGAGTGGTCGCCACACCGCCCGCCGGGCTGTCTGCGCTGAAAGCATGCGCGGGATTGTAAACGAAAAGGCGACGGCGGGCAGTTAAAACGTGCGGGCGGCTGCGCGAATGTTGCGCCGAACACACGACATTCATTGAAAACCTGCCGCCTACTGCCTACTTGTTATAGAATCTCGTCCATGAGCATCGCACTGCGCGTCGAGGGCGTGGCGAAGCAATATCGCATCTACGACCGGCCCGTTGATCGGCTGAAGGAATCTCTGACGCGCGGGCGCTTGAAGCGGCACCGCGAGTTCTGGGCGCTGAAAGGTTTAAGTTTCGAGATTGAGCAGGGCACGACGACCGGCATCGTCGGGCCGAATGGGTCGGGCAAGTCCACGCTGTTGCAGATCGTCGCGGGCACGCTCGACCCGACGCACGGCAGCGTCTTCGTCGCCGGTCGTGTCGGCGCGCTCCTCGAACTCGGCGCGGGCTTCAACCTAGAATTCACCGGCATCGAGAACGTGTATATGAACGCGGCGCTGCAAGGTTTCTCAAAGGCCGAGACCGAAGCGCGTTTGCCTGAAATCGAACGCTTCGCAGAGATCGGCGAGTTTATCCATCAGCCCGTCAAGACCTATTCGAGCGGCATGTACGTCCGCCTCGCTTTCGCCATCGCGGTCAACACCGACCCGGACATCTTGATCGTGGACGAAGCACTCGCGGTCGGCGACACGATCTTTCAACATCGCTGTGTGCGGCGCATCAAGGAGATGCAGGAGCGCGGCACGACTATTCTTTTCGTCTCGCACGAGCCGACGCTTGTGCGCGCACTCTGCTCGCGCGCCATTTTGCTTTATCAAGGCGAGCTGCTCGCGGACGGCCCGCCCGTGGACGTGCTCAATCGTTATCAACGCCTGATCATGGCGCGCGAGGCAGCGTACAAAGAGGGCGCACGCGGAACGGAGGTAGGGCAAGCGACGAAAGCTCCTGACACAAGTGCGCCGGAGGTCGAGCGCGCGCCGTTGCAGTCTCAGTACCGGCATGGCAACAACTTCGCGGAGGTGATCTATGCTGAGTTGCTCGACGCGCAAGAGCAGCCGGTTGAATTGATTGAAACAGGCGACCCGGTCTACCTGCGCATGCGCTTCATCTTTCACGAGGACGTGGTGCAGCCCGTCTGTGGTTTTATGATCCGTAATCGGCACGGCATCAACGTCTACGGGACGAACACGGAGCAACGCGGACTGGAGTTGGGCGCGGCGCAGCGCGGCGACGTGTTGGAGGCGACCTTTGCGTTCAATTGCTGGTTGGGGCAGGAGCACTACTTCGTCTCGGTCGCAGTCCACTCGCCGGATGGTGCGGCCTACGACTGGCTCGATGGCGTGATCTTCTTCCGCGTTGCCTGCGCCGTTGAGATGGAAGGCCTCGCCAACCTCAACGCGCGCGTCACCACGCGGCGCATCGGCGCGGGCGCGGCCGTCAACCTAGTGAAAGCTTAGAGTGGCCTTGATGATTGAGTTGAACAAGCCAGCGGATGTGGCAGATGGCACGCAGGCCAACGTGTCGCCGGAGACAGCACCTATCATTCCGCCGCTCAAGTTGCAGCCCGACACTGAACGCAGCAGGGCCGATCATTTTCACATCAATGAACTCTTGCGGTATCACGACCGCGTGTTCGTCACGCACGTTTATGATGTGCTGTGCAAACGTGCGCCGACGGACGCGGAGTTGACGCGCACGCTTGACGACTTGCGCGCAGGCCGGCGCAACAAGACCGAGATTATCGCCGACCTGCTGACTACACAGACCGACAGTCCCGTGCAGGTCGCGGGGTTGCCGTCGCCCGCGCTGCGCCGTGTGAGTCGCTGGCCCTTCGTCGGCTACGTGCTGCGCCTCGCGCGCGGTCTCGCGCGACTGCCCGTGCTGTTGCAGCATCAGCAACAGTTCGAGGCTTACGCGCTGGCGCAACAGCAACGCATCGCCGACTACGTGAACGAAGTGCTCGCGCCCGTCGTCAAGCGCCACGATGAAGAGTTGCCGGCCCTCGCGCAACTGTCCACCACCATCGCCGACGCGGTTGAGAGCGTGCTGATGCTCTCCGACTCGCTCATCGAGCTATCGAGCCGGCAGGTCGAGGTACAGACGCAACTTGAGCACTTGCAGACGCACTTTCAGCACTTGCAGACACAGATGCAAACGGGCGCGGTGCAACAGCAACAGACCGACGCACAGTTGCACGTCGACCTGTCGGCGCTGACCGAAGCGCTGACCGTGCAACAACAGCGGCACGATGAGTTGCGGCAGGAGCATGCGGCTAACAGCAACGCACAGCAGGAGTTTCTCGTGCAGGAGCAGCGCGTAATCGTCGAGACGCAGAAGGTGGTGCTTGGCGAGTTCGCGGCGCAACTACGTGAGCTAGAGGCAGAGCAAGAGCGCACGCGCGCGGAGTTGGCGGCGGAAGTGCATCGCCTGCGGCTCATGGTTGAGGCGTTGCGCGCGCCCGCGCCTGTGCCGGCGGCCGAGCAGCCGGTCGCCCCCGACCGCAAGCAGGCATGAAGCCCAGCGCCATCGTCTGCCCCTGGTTCGGCCGCGACCTGACGGGCGGCGCGGAGCAGCAAGCTTTCCAGCTTGCGACCCGGCTGGCCGCACGCGGGCACAACGTCGAAGTCCTGACCACCTGCAACCGTTCGTTCCACGCCGACTGGTCGATCAATCACCATGCACCCGGCGCGCATCAGGAGCACGGATTAACGATCCGCCGCTTCCCCGTCGAGCCGCGTAACACGCACGCTTTCGACGAGGTCAACGCGCTGTTGCTGGCCCTCGACCCGGCAACCTTACGCCCCGGCGTCAATTCTATTTCGGCGGCCGACGCGCACACGTTTGAGCACGAGAACATTAAATCGGCCGCGCTGCTCGACTTCCTCCGTGCTGAGCGCGAGAGCTATCACGCCTTCATCTTTCTGCCCTACATGTTTGCGCCCGCGACGCTCGGCGCGCCACTCGTCGCCGACCACGCATGGCTGCAACCGTGTCTGCACGACGAGCCAGCGGCCTATCTGCCACAGACGGCCCGATTGTTTCGCCGTGTGCGCGCGCTGTTGTTTAACTCCGAGGGCGAGTTGGAACTCGCCCTACGCCTTTATGGCCCCGGCATCTACTCGCGCAGCACAGTCGTCGGCGAAGGCATCGAGCGCACGCATTACACAGTTGCCCAACTCAACGATGCGCTGCCCGCTGCCTTGCGCGGCGCACGCTTTGTGCTCTACCTAGGCCGTCGCGACCAAACGAAAAACGTCAATTTGCTCACACGCGCGTTCGCACAGTTCAAGGCGATGCACCCAGCGTCCGAGTTACAACTCGTGCTCGCCGGCCCCGGCGCGCAATCGTTCGCGGCCGGTGCGGACGTACACGATCTCGGTCTCGTCGCCGACGAAATTAAAGCGGCGCTCATCGCACACTGTCGCGCGCTTGCTCAGCCAAGCCGCAACGAGAGCTTCTCGCGCGCCATGATGGAAGCATGGGCGGCGGAGCGCCCCGTCGCCGCGCACCGCGCATGTCTGGCAACGGCCGGCGCGGTCGAGCGCGCACAGGGCGGCTGGCTCGCGGCCGATGAAGCAGAGTGGGCGCAACTGTTCGCCCGCATTGACGAGACCGCAGAGGCGGAGTTACGCGCACTCGGCGCACGCGGGCGCGCTTATGCGGATGAACAGGCCGATTGGGCCAAGGTCATTGCGCGTTACGAGGCACTGCTTGAGCTTGGGCCGCAACAACTCGCACCTGTAGCACATGCCTCTGTCGCGCGCGCGCCGCACGTGATCCATCAACTGCTGCCCGACATCGTCTACGGCGACGCCGTCTCGAACCACGCGCGCGCCATCCGTGCTGAGTTGCGGCGGCGTGGTTACGAGTCGGAGATTTTCGTCAAACGGCGCGACGAGCGTCTGCCGACGGAGGCGTGTCTGTTCGCCGAAGCGCAACCAGCGCCGGCAGATTGTCTGCTCTATCACCACTCCATCGGCTCGGAACTGACCGCGTTCGCCGTCGCGCACCGAGGCCCGAAGTGTCTCGTCTATCACAACGTCACGCCGGCGGATTTCTATGCGCCCTACCGGCCCGGCTTCGCTTGGCTGCTGGAGACGGGGCGCGCGAATCTCGCACGCCTCGCGCGCCACTTCCCCACGTCGGCCGGCGTCTCCGCTTTCAACGCGGCGGAGTTGCGCGCGTGCGGCTTCCGAGAGCCGGGCGTGCTGCCGCTCATCATCGATCCCGACCTGTGGAACATCGCGCCCGATGACGACTTGATGGCGCGCTTGCAGGACGGGCGCACCAACATACTCTTCGTCGGGCGCGTCGCGCCGAACAAGCGACTCGAACGGCTGGTCGAACTGTTCGCACATTATCGCAAGCTCGACCCGACGGCGCGTCTGATCATCGCGGGCGAGGGACGCGCGTCCGACCCATACTTGCAACACCTCGTAAGGACCATTATGGGCTTTGAGCTGACGGCGCACGTCGAGTTGCCCGGCACGGTTGCCGATGCAGCGCTGCTGGCGTACTACCGCACGGCGCACCTATACTTGTCGTTGAGCGAACATGAAGGCTTTGGCGCGCCGCTCGTCGAGGCGCTGTGGTTCGACGTGCCGGTGCTGGCGCTCGCGGCCGCGGCCGTGCCCGAAACGCTTGGGCGTGCCGGCGCGCTCTTCACGCCTGATGACGATTTCGCGGCGGTGGCCGCGCACGCGTACCAACTGACACACGCCGCGGAGTTGCGCCGCCGAATTATCGCCACGCAGCGCACACGACGTTTAGACTTCACCCCGGCGGCCGTCTGGCCGCATCTGGCGCGGTTAATCGAGCAGGCGACGAGCGCGCGCGCTGCACTGGCCGGCATGCAAAGCTGACGCTGAGAGTGAAACTTTGAGTCTGACGACACGAAGCACGGGCGAGGGCGTCGAACGCGCGCCGCGCGGGCGCACACAACAAGCGATCGCGCTGGACGAGCGCGCCCGCACGCGTCCATTGCTCGCGGTCGTCGTGCCTTGCTTTGATGAAGAGTTGGTTGTCGAGCAGACGGCCGCGCGCCTCGTCGAGTTGCTGCGGCGTTTGAGCACCGCCGGCCAAGTAGACGCGGCGAGCTTCGTCTATTTTGTAGACGACGGTAGCAATGACGCGACGTGGGCCATCATCGAGGCGCTGCACGATGAGGACGCGAGCGTTAAAGGCTTGAAGCTCGCACGCAACGTGGGCACGCAGAATGCTCTGCTCGCGGGTCTGCTGAGCGTTATGGATCGCGCCGATTGCGTCGTCACTATCGACGCGGACTTGCAGCAGGATGAAACAGTCATCGAGACGTTTCTCGCAAAGTATCGGCAGGGCGCACACATCGTCTACGGCGTGCGGCGCAAGTCGGGCGAAGACGCGGCACTGAAGAAAGCGACCTCTTGGTTCTTCTACAACCTGCTGGCACTGATGGGCGCGCGCATCATCAAGCATCATTCGGAATACCGGCTCGTCTCGCGCAAGGCGCTCGAAGCCGTCGCGCAATATCGCGAGTACAACCTGTTTCTGCGCGGCATCTTCGTGGACATCGGCTATCGCTCCGAGATCGTGCGCTTCGACGTGCGCCGGCGCGAATTGGGCGCGTCCAAGCATAGCTTGCGTAAGCTCGCGTCGCTTGCGCTCGACGGCATTACGTCTTTCAGCATCGTGCCGCTCCGGCTGGTCACGTTCACCGGCGCGCTAGTCTTTTTGTTCAGTTGCGCGATGACGCTCTTTTATCTCTACGAGAAGCTGGTCGGGCACACGCCGCCCGGTTGGGCCGGCACGGTCATTCCGATCTATTTCCTCGGCGGCATGCAGATCATGTTTCTCGGTCTCGTCGGCGAATACATCGGCAAGATATACAAAGAGGCGAAGGCGCGCCCGCGCTACATCAAGGACGAGGAGTTGTTTTAGATGATACGCTCTGTTGAGTTGGAGATGACAAGAGAGCAGACTCAGGCTGAAAAGGATCGGCTGAGGCTTGAATATGGCTCTCTCTTTGACTCAATCGCTGAAATACTATTCAGACATGATCCGATTGAACTGAATTACGAGTACAACACTGACGAGTATGAATCGGAGGCTAGAACTATTCTGCCCCGATTAAAGACCTGTCATTCTGTTGATGATGTCATATCGATGGTGCATGAAGAGTTTCAGAGTTGGTTTGATGCTGATGAGGCAGGCCCAAAGGAAAGATATAGGAACATCGCGGAAGAAATCTGGCTCTTGTGGCAGAAAGTGCAAGCGCAAAAATAATAGATCATACGAAGCCGAATAACTTTCGGAGCAGAATCAACTTGTCTTCCGTTCGACAAGATTGCATCACACGGGGCCAGATTCGCACATGAAGATCGGTATCTTAGGCGCGGGCGTTGCGGGGCTGAGCAGCGCCTATTTTTTGCGCGCCGAGTTTCCCGACCTACAGGTGCACGAAGCGAGCCGGCACGTCGGCGGCCTCGCGCGCAGCTTCAAGTGGCACGGCTTCGATTGCGACCTCGCGCCGCACCGCCTCTACACGGACAACGCGGAACTGCTTAGCGAACTACTCGCGCTCGTCCCGATGGCGCGCTTGCGTCGCCGCAGTCGCATCTATCTGCAAGGTAAGTGGATTCGCGATCCCGTCAACGCGCCCGAAATCCTATTGAAGTTCTTCCCGCGCCGTAGTCTGCGCGTCTTGTGGCACTACCTGTTCCGCCGGGCCAACGCGGAAGACAGTTTCGAGGCGCTCGTGCTGAGCAAGTTCGGCGCGGGGCTGAATGAACTGTTCTTCAAGCCTTACTCGGAAAAACTTTTCGGCATTCCCGCGCATGAGATTTCCGCCGACTGGGGGCGACGCAAGCTGCGCGTATCGGGCCTGCGCGACATGCTGCAACGCCGCTCCAAGCTCTACTTCAAAGATTTCTACTATCCGCTTCAAGACGGCTACGGCGCGACGTGCGCACGCCTCTACGCGGAGATCAAAGCGAACGTCCAACTCGAATCGCGCCTCGTCGCCTTGAGCCGCACGACCGCAGGCCAATATCTGTGTACCTTTGCCGACGCGGCCGGCGTGGCGAGTCAGACGGAGTTCGACGTGCTCATCTCCTCGTTGCCGGTCAGCTATCTCGCCCGTCTGCTCGGGCTTGAATTGCAGTTGCGCTTTCGCCCCGCGCTCATCACATATCTGCTGCTCGACCGCGCGCACGTCACAGATAATCACTGGTTCTATTTCGCCGACCGCGACTTCATCATCAACCGCGTGGCCGAGTTCAAAAACTTCGCTAGCAACGGCGTGCCCGCCGACCGCACAGTGCTCTGCTGTGAAGTGACGGAGGTGGATAAATTTTCACCGGAGCGCGTGATCGACGAGTTGGCGCGCACCGGCATCATCGCCCCGCATGAAGTGTTGGACATAAAGACGATTGAGTTAGCGAACGCTTATCCGATCTATGATCGCGGCTACGAGCAACAGATGGAGCGCGCCCGCGAGTTCTTCGCCGCACACCCGAACATCTACCACGTCGGTCGCCAAGCTCGTTTCGCCCACAAAGATTTAGACGAGATTTTTGAAGAAGCCAAGCTCGTCGCGCAACAACTGATTAGAATAAATGCGCCTGGCTGAATAACTGCGCGCCATCGCTCGTGCGCTGGCTCTAGCGTCTAGAAAACTTTCCTATTGAAAAGCAGTAAGATGCGAATCAGTAGTTGAAAACGAGCAGAAAGAAAGCAACTGCTAGTTTTCCCCAGCAATGAATCATCAGCGCGTCAGTCGAGCGCACTTTGCTTGCTCTTTGAATCCCGGTTTTCTCCTCAATCCAGTTGAAGAGACTTTCAATGGGCTGGCGGATGCCTCGCACCAATCGGTTGTAGTATTTCTGGTTGGTGGTTAGTTCTTTACCTTTGGCTTTTTCTGTGGCGCGATGAGCCTGCTCTGCTGTGCTTTTAAGTGCTGATCTCCGGGGTCGGATAGGCTAAGTCGCCGAACAATTCTGTCGTAGGTACTTCGGGCCGCTATTCGATGAAGGCTTTCGAGTCGTGATGCGAGGCTTCGCATAGCCAGATCTGCGAAGGGCGCGGCAAGCGCCCCGGCTCTCGTTGGGCGATGAAGTGCAGCCGCACACCATGAAAGCGCGTCTTCTTGGCGGCACAGAAACCAATATCGGCACATGCACGCGCCACGCGCGCTCGGTAGGAATGACCATGACGGGCGAGCATCACGGGCAAGCTGTCAACGAGATGATCAAGCTCTGGCGTTTGGTGTGTTGCCAAAGCTGCGGCCAAACGCGCGCCGAAGGTCTGAAAACTAGGCTCTAAGCGGTTGAGCCGCAGCACGAAGGTTTGATAACTGGGCAAGCGGGGAAACCACTCTCGCCAATACTTCGCAATCAAGCGGTGCATCCTCTTTTTCTCGAAGCAGCCCTCTAAGTGGGCAAAGAACCAGATGGTGATGAGTTCTTGGTCAGTGAACTCTGGCACACAGTTATTGCTCAAGCGTTGAAAACAAGTCTGTGACGAAGTATCGTACACATGACAGACAAACAGGTAGATTTCAATCAGTAGGTTTTTCATCGCAAGAAAATTCTACTAATTCTGCCGTTTGTCTGTCTTTTCTACTACCGATTCGCATAAGTGAGTTAAGTTGAATGCCGGAAGAATCACGCGACGACAAGGCTACGAGTAATCTTGAGCCACGACTATCTGCCTTGGAAGATACCCTGAAATTTGATGAACGTCTCAGATCGCTTGAGGGGACGCTCAGTTCTCAAGGGGGACTATGTGCCGCCCCTTGGTGGCGTAATGCCAAGACTGTAACCATCTTGGGCGCGTTGATCGCGGCGGTTATACCTGTCGTAACTGCGATTGACGGCATATTGAAGAACAGCCGTGAGGCTCAGAAATCTTTGTACGAGCAGCAGGATAGAATTAGGCAGACATACTTAGACAGGGTTCTCAAAGCCGGCATCACTGAAGCCGAGCAGCAGCGTATATTCAATTTGTTATCAAAGCTGAAAGGTGACCCCGAATTCCAAGAATGGGCGAGAGAAGAGCGCGATAAAGCGACCGCGAAGATTGACGAACTGCGAAAAAATATGGCCGCCCTAGAAGCGTCGAATCAAGATTTAACCGTCCAACTCAATGCCGAGAAGCAGAAAGGTTCTAACAGGCAAGCGAACCCTAAAGTTAAAATACTGGAGAGCGAACTGGCTAAGGCTAACCAAAGGCTTACGGAAATACAACGTCGGGTCGGCGAGAAAAGTAATGAGGCGCAGCCGTCAGCTGGCGGTCTAACAAACGAACAACCCATTGCGATTTCGATAAAAAAAGCTAGCGGTGTCATCCCACTCGATAAGAAGGCAGAAAATAATGAAAGTGTGCATAGATTATGTACCATTAATCTCGAGCAAGGAAACTTTATCTGTTATCTCGCCGGCGAGGACGAGAACGACTGTTACTACAATTGCTACTCAAAATAGAGTCGCCTGTGTACTGTATTCGGCAATGTCAACAACCGTTTGAATTTAACTAATTCTGCCGTTTGTCTGTCTTTTCTACTACTGATTCGCATTAAGATATAAGTAATGCTCATGGATAATGTGACAACTTTCCTTGCGTGGTGGGGAGCAATAGTTTCTACAGTTGTCATTGTGTGGGATGTTTACAAATGGCGAAAGACCGGGCATCCCAAGCTTATAGTGCGTGCGAACGGGAATTTTCAAGATGCTCATTCAGTCAATCCCCAGAAATACATAGCTATAAAAATAACCAACGTTGGGGATAAGCCAACAACCCTTTCTCTTATTACCTTCAGATACTACAAAACGAAACCTAGTAAGTGGCGAAAGCAAGAAGCCGATAAGCGGGGGTTTTTCCAACCACTCAGACCTAGTGCTCCGTTGCCATACAAATTAGAAGTAGGAACTGAATGGTCTGCTATGATTTATCAGACAGAAGAACTTGAAGAAATGGCAAGAGAAGGATACTTCTATGTTGAAGCTGAGGATACATCAACATTGAACGCCATTAAAAATTCCCGCAGTCGCCTTTTGATTGAACAAAGATAATTCCTCACTATGCCAAGCTTTCTATGAAATAAGATGAAGTATCAGTTAGAGATTTACTACGCATAGCCAAAGGATAGGAACGTTTTATGAGTAACGATTCAGAATAAAAGCAGTGACAAGTGACCAGATTAAACCTTCTTGCTCGTCACTTGTCACTCGTCACTCGTTACTGCTTTCTTCCTGCGACGCGCGTGTAGATCAGCAGCCCAGCGAGGAGCGCGAGCGTCAGCGCGGAGATGATTGCACCGTTACGCGCGGCCGTCGCCGTGTAGCGCAACTCGACGCGATGACTGCCGGGTGGCAACGCGACGCCGCGCAGCAGATAGTCCGTTAGTTTGATCCGCTCCGGCCGGCCGTCAACGGTCGCCGTCCAGCCGGGATAAAAGATTTCGCTTACCACCAGCACCGTCGCCGTCGGCGCGCGCGTCTCGACGACCAGCCGGTTCGGCTCATAACTGACGATGTGCGCGTCGCTCTCCGGCGCGAGCGGGCCGCCGGGCAAGGGCGGCAACTCGTCGGCGCGCACTTCGAGCAGCGCCGTGCGGCGCGGCTCAAACTCGTGCGCACCTTCACCGCGTATGCGCTGCAAAGCCTCTTCGCCGTCCACCGCCTCCGCTTCCGCCACCAGCCACACGCGCGGCAGCGCGCGCAAGTTCCGCAGCACCAGCGCGTTGTCCTTGTCATACTCGACGCGCCAGCGCGCCGCTTCAAGCTCGTCGCCCACGCCTGCTTTGCCGCGTGCGTCCTGCGGCGCTTCAGCCAGATGCGCGTAAGAGACGAGGTAGTTGGTGTTGAGCAGGTCGAGCACGTGCGAGCGCGGGCTGAGCAGATTCAGATCGGGCGCTGCGCCCGCGCGGCGATAGATGTCGTCGTCGAGCCAGACGTTGCGCAGCGCGCGGCTGTAGCGTTCGAGGATGAGCGGCTCGTAACCGCCCACGTTCTCCAAGCCGTAGAGCGTGGGTAGGTCTGGGCCGTCGATTTGCGGCTGCGGCTCGAACTCTTCCACGTCCAGATGGACGCGCGTATAGATGCGGCCGCGTCCGGGCGCTTGCGCGAGCAGATAGCGTGTCGTCGCGGCCGGCGTGGTGTAGCGCGCCGGCTGTTTGGCGAACATGTGCCACCATTGCCAGCCCGCGATGCACGGCTCGACAAAACAGAGCAGCGCAATGGTGCAGGTTAACGCGCATGTGCGCCGCCGTGATGGAGCTGAACGCCAGCACAGCCACAACGCAGCGACAGTCAGCGACACGAAGCACAATTTCCAGAGCAGGTATGACGTGACAGATAGCCGCCCGACATACCACGCGGGCAAGCCCGGCCCCGGCGGCGCACCCGTCGCGCGCCACCACGCCCAACCGACGACCGCACCGAGGGCCAGACAGATCAGGCCAAGCGTCAAGGCGCGCGTGTGTGGTCTCTGTTTGATCAGTGCGCGCGCGGCGGCTGCGTCCCAGCCGTAAGCCGCGAGCATGGCGATGGCGAATGTCCACTCGAAGGTGTGGCGCGCGGGGAAGCGAAAGAGATTTAAGACAGGGATGTAGTAGAGCAGGCGCGCAAGCGGCGTCGTGCCGCCGAGCATGAGCAGCCAACCCGTGAGGGCGAGTGTCGCCCATAAAAAGATGCGCGGCTCTTGGCGCGGACGACGACAAGCGGCCGCCACAGAGAACGCTGCGAGCGCGAGGGCGAGCGGCGGGACGTAGGGCGTCACGTCCACGGTCTTGTCGGTGTAGAGCGGGGCGACGAGCGAAGCGAGGGCCGTGCGCAGCGTGTACGCGCTGTGCAGATAGTATTCGTAATCGAGTTGAGTGCGGGCGCTGCGGCGCACGGCGCGCATCGTCTCGAATAGTTGGAAAGCCGCGACGCCCGCCCCCAACAGCGTCGCGCCGACGCTGACCGCCAGCGGTCGCCAATTGTGCCAGCGCGAGTTGCGTAGCGCCACAGCGCCGTCCGTCTGGTCGCTCGTGCAGAGAGTCAGGCACAGACCATAGAGGTTTGCGATGAGGCCGACGTAGAGAAAGCTGTGCGCGTGACCCGCGAGTACAGACAGCGCGTAAGCTGCGCTTGCGCCGACGAGGCAATAGTTGAAGCGCGCGCGCCGGCTGCGCTCGACCGCGAGCAGCACGAGCGGCAGCCACGTGACCGTGTTCGAGTGCATCGCCGTCGTCGCCAGCGGGCTGACCAACAGCCCGCCATAGCCGAACGTGAGACCGGCCAAGAGCGCAGCCGACGGACTGCGCCCGGCCGTGCGCGCAAAGGCATAAGTAAACACGGGTGCGAGCAGGAACGGGGCCAACACGTAAATCTCTTCTGCGTACCAACCCGGCAGCAGCGCGTAGCCCCACGTGAGCGGATAGCCGAGGCCGAGTTGCGCCATCGAGAGCAGCGGATAGCCGGCGAACAACGTCGGCGTCCACAAAGGCAGTGCACCGCTGCGGATAGCGTTCCAAGCCACCGTGCGCAGTGGGTAAGAATAGAGAAACGCGTCGCCGCCGACGAGCACGCGCCCACGAAACAGCACCCACGCGAATAAGCAGAGAAAGAACAGGACGATGACACCGATGTGCGCCGCGTCCACACGCCGCGCACGCCAGCCAGCTTGCAGTCGTGTCCAGTTCATAACTCTTCTCTGCCCGTTCCGATTGTTACACTGTTGCGACGACGGAAACTATAGAGAGCCAGACCGAGCAGCGTGAGCAAAGAGAGCGCGGAGATGAGCGCGCCGTTGCGCGCGGCGGGCGCGGTGTAGCGCAGTTCGACGCGGTGCTGACCAGCGGGCAACGCCACGCCGCGTAGCAGGTAGTCCGTTAAGTATATTTGACTGGGGCGTTCGTCAACGGTCGCCACCCAACCGGGATAGAAAATCTCGCTGACGATGAGCACCGTGTCGGTCGGTGCGTCGGTCTCGATCAACATGCGATTCGGTTCGGATTGCACAAGCCGCGCGGCGCTGCCGAGTGCAAGTTCCCCGCCCGGCAGATGCGGCAACTCGGCGGCCGCTGTTTCGACGAGTGCCGTGCGTCGTGGCTCGAACGTGTGCGCACCCTCACCGCGTATGCGGCGCAAAGCCTCTTCGCCGTCCACCGCTTCCGCCTCCGCCACCAGCCACGCGCGCGGCAGCGCACGCCGGTTCTGCCAGACGACAATGCCATCTTGATTGTAGACCGCCTGCCAGCGCGCCGGGTCTAAACTAGCGGGCACGCCGTCCTTCAGCGGCACAGCTTCGGGCATGGTCGCGAGGTGCGGAAAGGTGACGACGTATGAAGCGTTCAGCAGGTCGAGCACGTGCGAGCCGGGCGCGAACAGAGTCTCATCGGGCGCACCCGCGATGCCGTAACGCGGGTTGACGGCGTCCGGCCCCACATCGCCGAGCGCGCGACTGTAGCGGGCCAGAATCAGTTGCTCGTAGCCCGCGACGTTCTGTAGCCCGCGCGGCGCGGTCATGTTGGGCAGGTCGAGCGGCGGCGGCGTCCAGTAGCCGCGCACGAAGAGGTTGACGCGCGTGTAGATGCGATTCTGTGCCGGCGGATACTGCTGCAACCAACGCTCGACCGGCGGCACATTCGTGAATCGTTCAACCGTCTTCGCGTAAGGAAACCACACGTGCGCGCAAAAGATGCGCGGCTCGACGTAACAAGCAAGCACAATCGCGCAGATGAGCAGCACATTGCGCCCGCGCGTCTGCGCGAGGGTGTGCGCGCGCCAGACGAGTAGCACGATGATAACGGTGAAGGCCATCTTCCATAACAGATAGCGATGCTCCGGCAGTGAAGGGATAAGACCCGAATCGAGACCGAAGTTTGACATGCGCGGGCGCGCCTTCGTGTCGCGCCACCAGAGCAGAGCGACCAGCGCGCTCGCAACGAACAAGAGCCAGCCGATTAACTGTGCACGCGTCTGCGCGCGGGCCGGCCCAATAGAGTTGCTGCGCGTGAGCGCAACGCTCAACGCATCCCAACCATAGGCGGCGAGGATGCTGACGGCGAACGACCACTCGCAGGCGTGGCGCGACGGGTAGCGGAACAGATTGAAGCCGGGCAAGTGATAGAGCAACCGGTAGAGGGGCGTGCTGTCGCCGAGCATAAGCACCCAAGCGACGACCGCAGTACCGAGCCAGAAATAGATGTGGCGGCGCGCGCATCGTCCGCGTATGGCTTGCACAACGGCAAACAAAGCTAACAAGGCCGCGAGCGGTGTGACGAAGGTCGAGACTTCGATGTAATGATAAAGCGGCGCGATGAATGAGTTGAGCGCTTCAGTCGGCGTGAACGCGCCTGCGTTGAACGTCTCGAAGCTGAGACTGCTGCGCACGCTGCGCCGGACGACGCGCATGGTCTCTAAGATTTGAAAAGCCGCGATGCCTGCCGCTAACAGCACGCCGCCAACAGCCACCGCCAACGGTCGCCAGCGCGGCCACAGCCGAGGCCCGCGCGCGGCTTGCTCATGCACGTCGCCGTCTGGCCCAGCCAGTGTGTTGAAGGCGGCGTAAGCGAGCGCGAGCAAGCCGACAAGGAGGAATGTCTGCGCGTGTCCCGCCAACACAGACATGGCATAAGCGCAGGCCGCGCCCAGCAGGCCGCGTGTGAAGCGGCAACGCCGCGCGCGCTCGACGGCGAGCAGCACGAGCGGCAGCCACACCAGAGAGTTCGGCATGGGACTTAGCCCGCCGAGTTTGCCGCCTAGTGCCCCGCCGTAAGTGAAGACCAGCCCGGCCAGCAGCGCCGCCACAGGACTGCGCCCAAGCTCGCGCGCGTAAAAATATGTAAACGCGGGCGCGAGCAGGAACGGCGCGAGCACCATCACTTGCTCAGCCCAATGACCGGGCAGAAACAAGTAAAGCCACGTGAGCGGATAGCCTAAGCCCAGTTGCGCCAGCGAGAGCAGCGGATAACCGGAGAAGATGAACGGCGTCCAAAGCGGCAACTGACCCTGCCGGATCATGCCCCACGCGACGGTGCGCAACGGATACGTCTGGTAGTAAGCGTCGCCCGCGATGAGGAACTGCCCGCGCCAGAGCACGGGGCCGAAGAAGGCCGCGAAGAAGAGTATGATCACGGCGAGCGCGCACACGTCCGCGCGTCGCCCCGCTAAGCGTCGGGTGATGCTCATACGCCCGCGCCCATCCTTTGTCGAATCTGCCGCAGCCCTGCCATAGTCCGCGCCATTGTAAGCAGCAGCGCCGCCGTTAGTCACTGCGCGTCAGCTTTAATAAACGCCGCATCGTCGCTATGCTAACCTGACCGGCACATTGACGGGGCGAAAGACTTGAGCCACGAAACCACACGCACAGACGCGGACAGGGCAACCACGGTCAGATTTATTTTCATCGTGCTCGCGCTCTGTGCGTGGGACGCGCTCGGCGTGCGCGCTTACCAAGTCTTCGCCCCAGACAGTGTTTACGTTCAACCGTTCAACTCCGACAGCGCGTTGCCCGTCTTGATGGCGAATGACGCGCACCTCGATGCCTTTCATACCTACAACTACGGACAGGATCAGATCGGCGCGTGGCCTTTCCTCGCGGCCCAACTCGTGCACCGCGCAACGGGTTACACATGGACGGCTCACAGCGTCTACTTCATGCAACTTGTCTGGCTCTGGCTAAGCCTGCTCGTCATCGCGGCGCTCTGTCGTGAGTGTGCGTTGCTCACAGGTGTACTACTTGCAGTGGTGCTCTGCCTGCACCCGACCGTCGCACACTACCTGTTCGTGCTCAATCAACGCTATGCGTGGCAGGTTACGCCGCTCTTATTCACTTGGTTGAGTCTGCGCCAACTCTGCGCGCGCAACCTGCTAACGCATTTGCCCGGCGCACGCACGTGGTTCTGGGCGCTTGCGGTCTGCTTCTTCGCGTTGCTCGCCGTCTGGACTTCGCCGCTCAGCACGCCCGTCTTATGCGCTCTCTTCATGCTTGAAATATTGCGTGTGCGCCTTGTCGCCAACACGAACGGGCAAGCTGCGCAGTTGACCCCAAAGCGCGTGCTCAAAACTTTGCTGCCGCTCGTCGCCGCCGTCATGCTGGAGCAGTTGCTGAAAGCAAACTATCACCGCTTCGCGCTCAAGCATTACGGCACGGACTTCAAGACGCCGACCGAGTTCGACTGGCCCAACTTGGCGTTGAACCTGCAACGACAGTGGGCGGTCTGCACGCATGCGCCGTGGTGGCCGCTCGCTCTGTTCGGCACAATTGCGGGTGCGTTGCTCACAATTTGCCTGCTTTACTCAGCCGTGCGCGGGCGAAGTTTACGTCTCTGTCAACCGGGCGCGCGGCTCGACCTGTCGGTGCTCAGCGCCGCGAGCGCCATCATTGCGCTCGCGAACTTCGCCGTCACAGTGCTGTTCACGTGGGTGCGGCTCAACAGCTACGGCTCGCGGTATCTTGCCCTGACGCATCTGTTTGGCACGCTCGCCGGACTGCTCGCGCTCGTCCTACTTGTCAGCCTGCCCACGCGCGCGTATACCGCACGCAGCAAACTCTGCCCTGCTCTTGCTGTCTGCTTACTCATCCTGCTCGCGTTGCTGTTCCCGCCCGTGCGTAAAGAAGCGGAGTATGAAAGATTGCGGAGCGTGGCCGCCGGCTTAGCGCAACGCGCGCCGGGCGGCGTACTGCTCGGCGGTTACTGGGACACGTATGTCTTCGCGGCGCTTGCACCAAAGGCCCACTTCGTCCCCGTGCCCGCCGAGGATCAACTTATGCGCACACCTTGGACGCCGCAGCTTATGCGCGCGGCCGCGCAAGTCGTCGTCGTGCATCACGTCTTCCCCAACTCCGGCGCGGTCGAGACACCCGCCCCTTACACGACCTTCGGCGACGGGCAGATGCCGCCGCCTGTGCTCAGGCAACACGGCGTCAGCTTGCGGCTCGTCACACCGCACTGGTACGAACAGGCCGGCTACATCTTTTCGCTTTACCAAAACGAGCGCGCGGCCCACTAGCGTCCGCCCGTGTGGGCTATAATGTGCGCCTCGATGACGACCAACCAGTGTATCGTGTGCGCGAGCGCCGCGACCGAACCGCTCTACGCCGGCATTCTCAAGTGTCGTGCTTGCAGCTATGTCTTCGCCGACATGAGCTTGACGGATGAAGAACTGTTCGCGCTCTACAACGAAGAGTTCTTCACCGGCGCGGAGTTTAGCGACTACGCGGCGGACGAAAAATTCTTTCGCAAAAATTTCCGGCTGCGCTTCAAGGAATTGCAACAGTTCTTAGACCCGGTGCGGCACAAGCGTTTGCTTGAGATCGGCAGCGCCTACGGCTTCTTTCTCGACGAGGTGCGCCGTGAGTTTGCCTCCGTGCAGGGCATAGACATCACGGACGCGGGCGTCCGCCACGCGCGCGAGCGCTTCAAACTCAACGTGGTGCAGGCCGATTTTCTCGCGCACAACTACGGCGCGCAAAAGTTCGATGTCGTCTGCATGTGGGACACCATCGAGCACCTGCGCGCGCCGCACCTCTATGTGGAAAAGATCGCCGCGCACACCGAGCCGGGCGCGCTCTTAGCCGTCACGACCGCCGATGTCGCGAGCCTGAACGCTCGTCTGCGCAAACGGAGTTGGCGCATGATCCATCCGCCGACGCACCTGCACTACTTCGCGCCGCAGACGCTCGCGCGCTTACTTGATAATTACGGTTTCGAGGTTGTCTACAATCGCTATTGCGGTTTCTATCGCAGCCTCGGCAATGTCGCCTACAACGTCTTTGTCCTGCGCCAGCAGCGCCCCTGGCTGTTCCAACAACTCGACCGGACAGGCTTGACGAAGCTCGGCTTCTATCTCAACCTCTACGACATCATGTACGTCATCGCGCGCCGCCGTTAACAGTAGCGCACACGCCAGAGCCAACCACGCATGCCGAAGACACAGCCGCACGCAAGGATTGATCAAGCCACAAGCTCAGATCAAACTATGCGTGCGCGCGCATGTGTCCGCGCGGCGCGCAAACATGCGCTCATGGTGCTCGGCGGTTATACATTGCTCTACGTCCTCTTCTTCGCGCCCGTCCTCTTCTCGCAACGCCTGCTCGCGCCGGGCGACGGCATCATCTATTTTCTGCCGACCTTCGCCGCGCCGCACGCGCTCTGGGACGCGGCGCTCTGGGGCGGCTTTCCGGCCGTGGGCGACGTGCAGTTGATGTTGTGGTATCCGCCCGCGCGTTTGTTCGCGCTGTTTGGCGTGCACGGCTATCAGCCATTCGTGCTCACAGCTTATGTGCTCGCAAGCTCGTTCACTTACGGCTACGTCTACACGCTCACGCGCGCGCGCTTGGCCGCCACAATAAGCGGCTGTGCTTATGGCCTGTGCGCTTTTATGATCACGCACGCCGGGCACGCGGCGCTCATACACACGGCGGCGTGGCTGCCGCTGGTCGTCTGGTCGCTGGCGCTGCTGCAACGTGCGCGCGTGCGCTATGGCTGGTTCGTTGTCGCCGTCCTCTCGGTCGCCATGGCCGCGCTCGCGGGCCATCCGCAAATCTTCGTCTACACGCTTTGTCTCGCCACGCTCTTCGTCATCGTCACGGGCTACAGCGCGCCTCTGGGCCGTTGGCGCTACTACGGCATGAGCGCGCTAGTGCTCATACTCGGCATCGGCTTAGCCGCACTGCAACTCTGGCCGACGGCGGAGTTGACCAACTTGAGTTGGCGCGCGGCGCTCGACTTCACGGAGTTCGTGGCCTACGAACTACCCGTGCGGCAAGTGCCGGTACTTCTCTTCCCGTTCCTCTACGGCGGCGCGCCGGGCGCGTTCTACGCCACGCCTTACTTCGGTGCGTGGCCGTCGAGCGCGGACGGCTGGGGTGCGGGCGAGTTGAGCGGCTACGCGGGTCTGCTGCCGCTCGTGCTGGCCTGCATCGGTGTCGTCGCAAACAGACGCAAGCCGCTTGTCTGGTTCTGGGCCGGCATCGTAGTGCTTGCGCTCTTACTCGCGCTCGGCGCGGCGACGCCGCTCGCTTGGCTCACATATCACCTGCCGGTCGTCAACAAATTTCGCGCGCCCGCGCGCTACCTCTTCGTCTTCGCTTTCGCCGTCAGCATCCTCGCCGGTCTCGGCATTAACGCGTTGCAGACACATGCGGCGGCGCGGCGCTGCTTGCGGCGCACGCTCGTCGGCGCGGGCTGTGCGCTGCTCGTCTGCCTCGTTGCCCTAAAACTTTTTACCGGCAAGATTAACGAACTGGCTTTGCAGCGACTCGGCCACACGGTCTCGCTCAATCCGTTGACCAATCCCGCGCTCATCGTGCCGCTGCTGATTTTTGTCACCGCGAGCGGCGCGCTGCTTTACTGGCACAGACAACCGCAGGCACGTGTGCGCATCGCGCTGTTGCTCGCCGTGCTGCTCGTCGATCTGGCCAGCTTCGGCTGGTTCTACGAATGGCGCTATCGCGCGCCTTACGCTGCTTATCTATCTGCGCCCGCGGCCGCCGAGAGTTATCGCGCAACACTCGCCGTAACACACCAACGCTTGCTGCCCGTGCGCGGCGGCACGGGGCGCGTGAGCGAGTTGCCGCCGAACCTGTCGCAGCTGTGGGGCTTCACCAGCGCGAGCGGTTACGGCCCGCTTATCCTCACGCGCACGAGTCGTCTGTTAACGATGCCGCCGCACGGCACCGTCGATGAGTCTTGGCGCGACCCTGCGAATCAAGGTCTCGATCTCATGGCCGCGCGCTACGTCCTCGTGCCGCCCGATCAAGTTGAGCCGCCCACGATGCGAGACGAGCGCGGACTCGTCTGGTCAACAAGCGAACTCAATCACACTATCGGGCCGGGCTGCAATGCGCAGACGCCCGCGACCACGCAGATCGATCTGCCGCCGGCAACGCGCGCAACCCGCCTCGGTCTTGTCGGCGCGCTCGCCTGCGCCGTTGCTCTGCCCGACGGGCATGAGTTCGCGCAAGTGTCGACGACGGACGCGGCGGGCGCAACACACGTCTATAGCCTGCGCGCCGGGCGCGACGCCAGCGAATGGGCTTACGACTGCGCGGACGTGCGCCCCACGATGCAGCACGGGCGCGCGCAAGTGTTCCGCAGTTATCCAGCGCAACGAGGGGCCATCAAATGTGAGGGGCACGACTACGTGGCATTCGTCGCGCTCGCGGGCGCGCAAGAGATTAAAGACGTGAGCTTGAGTTGGACGGGGCCGCCCGGCTCGTTCGCCTTGAAGAAGCTGACCGCGATTGACGACGAGGCGCGCATCTCGACACCCATCAACCCGGTCGCCGGTTCATTGCATGACACGATACGCTGGCGCTACGCGGGCGAGATAGACGCGAGCAACAGCGGTTATGGTGTTGAGGTCAAAGCTGAAGACATTGGCGCGAGCCGCGTCTATGAAAACTTGCGTGCGCGCCCGCGCGTGTGGCTTGTATCCGAAGCGTTGCGCGTCAACACGGACGAAGCGTTCGCGGCTGTGCGTGCATCGCGGCTGCCGGACGGGCGCGCGTTTGCTCCTGACCGCGTCGCACTCGTCGAAGAACCCACGCCGTTCGCGGCGCAAGTAACTGATCCTTCATCGTCTGCGCGCGTGCGGCTGTTGACTGATGACGTGATGGAGATTGCGACGAACGCAAACGCGCCCGCGTTTCTCGTCACAAGCGACATCTACTATCCCGGCTGGCGCGCGACGATAGATGGACAATTCGCGCACATCTATCAGACGGACTATGCGCTACGCGGCGTGGCGCTGCCGCCGGGCGCGCATGTCGTCCGCTTCGAGTTCCGCCCGCGCAGTTTTCATTACGGCATCGGTGTGAGCGCGCTCTCGCTGCTCTTGCTCGGCGGCTGTGTGTTGTGGTTGAAGCGTGGCGCTCTATGGCGCGCCGCCAGCGCCGCCGCCGCACAAAGAGCAGCGCGACGCCGTACCCGTGCTCGGTGAAGGCGAGCGTGTAACGATAAGGGAAGAAGATGTTGGCGTGGAACAGATTGAGCGGGTCGTGAAAGGTCTGATGATAATTCCACCAGAGCGACCACGCGAACGCGTAAGAGTCGCCGTTATCGGCCACGGCGTCGCGCATGCGTGTCACCCACGGCCACGTCATCAACGTCGTGCATGCGAGGAAGCCAAGGAGGACGAGACCTTCACGCAACCACGCGGGCCACGCCGCAAGGTGTAAGCGACGCATGTTCCTAAGCATGTCAGACACGGTGTGGCCGGCGTCTGCTGTAAACGAACAGCCCGCCCAAGAGCAGCAATGTACAAGCGGAAATGATCGCGCCGCCGCGCGCGGCCGGCGCAGTATAACGCATCTCGACGCGATGCCGGCCCGGCGGCAACGCGACGCCGCGCAGTAGGTAATCAGTTAACAGAATGCGCGCCGGTTGGCCGTCCACGGTCGCCGCCCAACCGGGGTAGAAGATTTCGCTCACCACCAACACAGTCGGCGCTAACGCATCGGTGTCGATCACCAGATGGCTTGGTTCATACGCGCTCACATGCGCCATCATGCGCTCCCACGTGGCGGCCGCGCCGGAGAGTTGCGGCAACTCATCGGGCGACACCTCAAGCAAAGCCGTGCGACGTGGATCAAACGCGCGCGGACTCGCGCCGCTGATGCGCCGCAGGGCTTCCTCGCCGTCCACCGCCTCGCCTTCGGCGACGAGCCACGCGCGCGGGCACGCGCGCAGGTTGCGCAGGATAAGCACGCCGTCCATCTCCGCCGCGACCTGCCAACGCGCGCCGTCGAGCGCGGCGGTTGCGGCCGGCTCGTTCGTCAATGGCGTCGAACGCCGCGCCGCCGCGTCGTAGAGCGTCACCTTCCAGAGTGCGAGCGCCGCCTGTGGTGCGACGTTTTCGATCTCGATCCGTTTGACAGAGATGCTCGCATCGAGCGGCAGGCGCGTCCAGTAGCGGCGCGCGGAGAAACTGTTCGGCGCATCGCCCGGCACTTCGTCGAAGACCGGCGCTAGGCGGTGCTGCATCGCGGCGCGCACGTCCGCGCGCTCGTGCGCCCACTCCGCCGTGTCGATGCCGGCGCGCAACTCGCGCTCGATGCTGCGCCCGTCGTTGGTGAAGACGCGCAGGCGCGCGACTGTCGTCCCTTGTTTGATGACGACTGAGTTGGCGAGCGACGTGAC
This sequence comes from Pyrinomonadaceae bacterium, assembly GCA_045807745.1. Lineage (GTDB taxonomy): Bacteria > Acidobacteriota > Blastocatellia > Pyrinomonadales > Pyrinomonadaceae > QHXQ01. The sequence goes on along the minus strand of JBJMGT010000035.1, from coordinate 8,681 downwards.
GAGCGAAAGCCCGTCGCCCACGCCGTTCGCACCGAGTAAAGTAGCGGTCTGGCCCGGCGCAATCGTCAACCCGAGATCATCGGCGGCGAAGTTGACGCCATCGCGTGCGATCACATTGGTTGCCGGCGTGACGGCGAGATCGGGCCAAGCGACGACGTAAGCGGTGTTGAGTAGGTCGAGCACGTGCGAGCGCGGCTCGAACAACGCGCGGGTCGGGGCGAAGCCGGGGCGCGGACTGAGACTGTCGAAATCGACGTGGCCGAGCGCGCGGCTGTAGCGTTCCATGAAAAGCTGCTCGTAGCCGGCGACGTTGTGCAGGTTGAAGAGGGCCGTGCGATTCAGCGCATCGAAGCGCGGCTGGCTGCTCGTCTCCTCTTCCGCCCCGTTCGCGCGCACGTAGACGCGCTGCTCCGTCGGCGCGAACTGTTGCAGCCAACGCGTCGTGAGCGCCGGTGTCGTGAAACGCGCGCCCGGCTTCGCCGTGCCGGGCCACCATTGATTGATGAGGATGAACGGCTCGACGAAACAGATCAGCAGGAGCGCACACGTCGCGACCCATGCGCCCCATGCGTGCGGCCCAAGCACGCGCCAACCGTAGCCGAGCGCGAGCGCCGTGGTTAGCGTGAAGCACAATTTCCAACCGAGATAACTTGGCTCTGCACCACCGTGCCCGACGGCACGCCACCAACACATACCGAGCGCGGCACTGAATAACAATAGTAGGACACCGGGCAGCACTTTCAGCCCGTCGCCTTTAACAGCGTGTGCGGTCGCGTTGCGCACGCGCGTTGCGGCGCGCGGCGCGAGCGCGTCCCAGCCGTAAGCCGCGAGGATGCTGACGGCGAACGTCCACTCGCAGGCGTAGCGCGTCGGCCGGCGAAACAGGTTGAAGACGGGCACGCGATAGAGCAGTCGGTAGAGCGGCGTGTGTCCGCCGAGCAGCAGGCTGAAGGCGACGAGCGCGACTGCGAGCCAAAAGAAGATGCGCGGGTCGCGGCTCGCGCGCACGCGCACGGCGTAGACTAGGCCCGCCACGGCCAGACAGGCGACGAGCGGCGCTTGATAGGTTGTGACTTCGGTGTAGTGATAGAGCGGCGCGATGAACGAGCGCAGTGCTTCGGGGGGCGTGAACCCGCCCGCGCTGAAGAAGTCGTAGCTGAGCGTACTGCGTATGCTGCGCCGGGTCGCGCGCAGCGTCTCCAGAATTTGAAACGCTGCCACGCCGCACGCCAACACGAGCGCGCCCACCGTCACGTACAACGGTCGCCAGCGTAAGCTCTGTGCTATCTCCTGCCCTTCAACTTCTGCCTGCTCTGCGCTCGGATTGAGCGCGAGGAAGAGCGCGTAGGCGAGTGCGAGTGTGCCCACCTGCATGAAGCTCTGCCCGTGCCCGGTGAGCACGGAGAGCGAATAGATCAACGTGGCGTTGACAAGGCAGGCAACGAAGCGGCCCGTGCGCGCTCGTTCCAACACTGCGAGCATGAGCGGCAGCCACATGAGGGCGTTGGTCGGAATGCCGTTCATCCCGTTGGTGTTCGTCATCAGCCCGCCGTAGCCGAACGACAGAGCGGCGAGCAGCGCCGCCGTCCGTGTGCGTTTGATCGTGCGCGCATAGACGTAAGTAAACGTGGGCGCTAAGAGGAACGGAGCGAGCACATAAATCTCTTCCGCCCAATGGCTCGGCAGTAAAAGGTGCGCCCACGTGAGCGGATAGCCAAGCCCGAGTTGCGTCATCGCCAGCAGCGGATAGCCCGACAGGACGTGCGGCGTCCAGAGCGGCCACTGCCCGTGCCGGATCATCTCCCACGCAACTGTGCGCAGCGGATGCGTGTAGAAGAACACGTCGCCGCCGATGAGAAACTGCCCGCGCCAGATAAAACGGCCGAAGCATGCACTGAAAAACAACACGAGACAGGCACACGCGCCCACGTCCGCGCGTCGCCGTCGCCACCACTCAAGCCATCTGTCTCGCTTCATTTCAACTCAAATCAGCTTCGCGCAACGCCCTGCCGGGAGCGCGGGCATCTTGCCCGCCATGAGCGCTGCAAGCGCGAACAGTTCGACTCGCCGCACGGCTCGTTGGCGGGCAGGGATGCCCGCGCTCCCGGCTAAAGCTTCGCGGTGCGCCGCGCGTAGAAGGCCAGCCCCGCCAGCAAGCAGAGTGTGAGTGCAGAGATAATTGCACCGTTACGCACGGCGGGCGCGGCATAGTGCATCTCGACGCGATGGCGGCCGGCCGGGAGCGCCACGCCGCGCAGCAGATAGTCAGTCAACTCGATGCGCGCGGGCCGGCCGTCCACGGTCGCCACCCAGCCCGGATAAAATATCTCGCTGACCACAAGCAGCGTGTTCGTCGCCGCTGCGGTCTCAAACACGAGCCGGTTCGGTTCATAACTGACGAGGCGCACGCCGTCCGCCGGCGCGTCGCCGCCGGGCAAGGGCGGCAACTCGTCGGGGCGCACTTCGAGCAGCGCTGTGCGGCGCGGGTCGAACGCGTGCGTGCTCGCACCACGAATTCGGCGCAGTGCTTCATCGCTGTCCACGGCTTCGGCTGCCGTGACCAGCCACGCGCGCGGCAGCGCCCGCGCGTTGTGAAAAATCTGCACCTGTTTTTGATCGTAGACGAGTTGCCACGCCGCGCCGCGCGCGTTGACGCCGAGCGGCTGCGAACGGCTGTCGTGCGAGTTGACCAGTGATGCCTTCCAGATGGTGAGCGTTGCGTCGGGCGAGACGTTCGTGATCTCGATCCGGCTGATGCGTTGGGGCGGCGCGCCGAACGGGACGCGCGCCCAGTAGCGGTTGGCGGCATAACTGTTCGCCGCATCGCCCGCGCGACTGTCGAAGATGGGCGCTAGTTGATGTTTGATAATGGCGCGCACGTCCGCGCGCTCGTGCGCCCACTCCGCCGTTTCAATTCCGGCACGCAAGCTCAACTCGACTGTGCGCCCATCTTCCATATGCACACGCAGCTTTGCGACTGTCGCGCCCTGCACCGTACTGACAGAGTTGGCGAGCGAAGTCACGAGCGCGATTTGATCGGCCGGGATGTCTGCGCCGCTTAGTTGGGCCATCGCACCGGGCGGCAGATTCAGGTTCAGCTCGCCGACCGACAGGGCGACGCCGTCGTGATATGTGTGCATCTCTTCATACAACCCACGCGGGCCTTCGTAAGCGACGACGTGCGTCGTGTTCAGCAGATCGAGCACGTGGGAACGCGCGGCGAAGAGATCGTCGTTCGCGGGATAGCCGGGGCGCGGCGTGACCGAATCAGGGCCGACATCGCCGAGCGCGCGGCTGTAGCGCGCGAGGATAAGCGGCTCTATGCCGGCCAGATTCTGTAGCCCGTAGAGCATCGTCAGGTTCTGCCCGTCAAGGCGCGGCGCGGTGGTGAACTCTTCCGAGAACATCGCGACACGCGTGTAGACGCGGTTCTGTTCCGGCGGAAACTGTTGCAGATAGCGTGTCGCGTCCGACACGACGTGGAAGCGTTCGGCCGGCAGACTCAGGAATCCGGCCCACCAACAGGCGGTGGTCGCATTGGCTTCGACGAAACAAGCGAGTGCGATTGCGGCCACAAGGATGACGGCGCGCAGGCGCGGCGCTGCGAGACGGAAGCCGCACCACGCGAGCGCGAGCGTGAGCGCGGTGAACGCAAGTTTCCAAAGCCAGTAGGCGCGCTCCGGCAACCCCGTATAGATCGACGGGTTCGGTTGCGGCGGTTGCACAACGGCCCGCCACCACAATGCGCCGACGATGATCGTCGCGCCTAGCAATAGCGTCGCGATCAAGGTCAAGCGACGGCCCTGCTGTTGTTGTTGCGCGTGCCAGCGTTTGTAGTAATCAGCGACGGCGTCCCAACCGTAGGCGGCGAGGATACTCAAGGCGAGCGTCCACTCAAACGTGTGGCGCGATGGCACGCGGAACTTGTTGATGACCGGCAGGCGATAGACGAGTTGATTGACCGGCGTACTCTCGCCGAGCAGGAGCACGAAGGCGACGATGGCGACCGCGAGCCAGAACCAGATACGCGTGTCATCGATGCGGCGGCGCGCTGCCCAGACGATAGCAACGATGGCCAGCACGAGCGCGAGCGGCGTGACGTAAGTGCCCGTGTCCACGTAGTGATAAAGCTGCGCGCCGATTGATAACACGGCTTCGCGCAGCGTGAACGAGCCTTCACTAAAGATTTCGTAGGTCAGCACACTGCGCACGCTGCGCCGCGCGGCCCGCAACGTCTCCAACACTTGAAACGCCGCCACGCCCGCCGATAGCGCGAGCGCGCCCACGGCCACAATGAACGGTCGCCAGTGCGCCCACACGCGCCATGATTTTGCACCCGCGCGGCGAGCAGTCGCGACAGAGACGAGCGACATAAACAGACCGTAAGCGAGCGCAAGCATGCCGGCATAGACATAGCTCTGCCCGTGCCCGGCGAGCACGGCGGGCGCGTAAGCGGCGGTCGCGCAGAGGAGCGAGTAGGCGAACGGGCGGCGGCGGGCGCGGTCGATGAAGAGCAGCACGAGCGGCGTCCACATCATGGTGTTCGTCAACATGCCGCTGTTGGCGATGATGCCGCACATCATCCCGCCGTAGCCGAACGAGAGACCGGCGAGCAGCGCGGCCAGACGGCTGCGCCCCACTTCGCGCGCGTAGGCGTAAGTCATGAGCGGCGACAGCAGGAAGGGCGCGAGCACGTAAAGCTGCTCCGCCCAATGTCCCGGCAGGAACAGATGCCCCCACGTGAGCGGATAGCCGACGGTGAGCATCGCGACCGAAGCTAAGGGATAGCCCGACAGAAAGAGCGGCGTCCAGAGCGGCAGTTGGCCCTGTCGGATCATAGCCCATGCAACCGTGCGCAACGGGTATGTGTAGTAGAAGCTATCGCCCGTGATGATGAAGCGATGACCCAACAGGACGCGCGCGAAGAAGAGCGCACAGAACGTACTCACGCCCGCGCAGATGGCCACGTCCGCGCGTCGTCGTCGCCACCATCCATGCCGGTTATTCAGTCTCATAGCGTCGTGCTGTCGCCTCACCTCTGCTGCTGCGCTGCGCCAGCGCCACCGGACAGTTGTGGTAATTCACCGGGCTGGCCCGGCTGCCCCACAAACAGAGCTGCCTAATGCGCCTCCGGCTCAGTCTTCGTGACGGCGTAGAGGTCGGCGCTATCGTAACTGCCCACCAAGCGCAGTCTGCCTGCGGCCACGCCGTCGGCGAAGAAGGTCGCAAACGCTTGCGCCCGTGCCGGCTTGAGCAGCGGGCGATGCACGACGACGTATGAGACCGGCAGCTGTTCAAACAGGTCGAGCAGTTCTTTGGACAACTCCGGCGCGTTGCTCAGCTCGTGGACTTTTATCGTCAGCGGCGGGATGAAGCTCGCCGCGGCGAAGACGACCGGGTGACCGTGATCGGCCGCACGCAGCATGGCGAGGTGGAAGGAGTAGTAGGGGGCTTCGGGTAACGAAGGCAGATCGAGCACGCCGCCGCGCATCCGTAGCTCCTTCAGCCGGAGCGTCACCGCATCGGGAAAGACCGCGCCGCGGATGAATGCCAGCGGCGCGGCGTGTAACTCGAACAACAGCGCGCCGACCAGTAGCGCATAGACCAAGTGCGGCTTAGTAAAGGGCCGCCAGCGCGCGGCGAGTTGTGTTAGCCGCTGTGCGCCGAGCGCGGCCAAGAGCGCGAGACCGACATAAGCGGTCATGCCGGCGCGATACGGGGCGCGTATGCTCTGGAGCGGCAGCAACAGATCGAAGAGCACGCGGTAGAGATAAAAGCTCATGCCGAACGAGCCGAGGAAACCGGCTCCCGCCCAGATGACGCCCAGCCAGAAGGCGTCGCTACGGCGCTCTGCTCGCAGGGACTCGATCAGATTATGACTTGCACCCCGCCTGAGCAGCGGCGGGTACGCGATGGAGAGGCGCGCAATGAACGCGACTGTGAGGACGAGGAGCGCTCGATCCGCTGTCCCAGCGGGAAAGAGCGCGCCGGCCCATGTGCCGGCCGGCGCACCGGCGTAACCGGCGGCGACGAGTGCCACGCAGCCCGCAACTACACAGAGTGCGTCCAGCGCGTACAGCCAACGCTTGCGGGTGCTATCGTCGTGCGCCTCATCTGTAAACGGTTGGGGCGTGCGCCGTGCGCCGTGGTTGACCAGCAGGAGCGCGGCGAGCGCCAACAGCAATGGCAAGAGACCGGGGAAGAGCGTCGCCTTTACGTTAGGCAGATTTCTCCCCATGTCGAGCCACACCCGGTTGAAGCCTCTGGCGGTCAGCCAGTCCACCAGCCCCGCCGAGTTCTGCGTCACCTCTGCGGCGTCCCGCTTGAACCCGTACAGCTTGCTCGCCATATAGTAGGGCCACACGAAGGGTAGCAGCAGCAACGCGCCGACGACGAGCGCCAGCAGACCGCGCAACCAGAAGGCGCGGTCACGTTGCAGGCGATGCCGGACGACGAGCAACGCACCGGAGAGGACGAAGGGCACGAGCGAGAGCAGCAGCCAGTTGATACAGGTCAGCCCGCTCATCAGGCAGGCCACGCCTAGCCACGCGGCGCGCCGCCAACTGTGCACGCGCACGAAGAGGACGAGGGCTTCGAGGAGCAGCGGCAGCCACATCGTGAAGAGATAAGGCAAGGCCGTGAGGAAGATGAAATGGTAAGGGATGAAGGCGAAGATAATGCCGGCCACCCAAGCCGTACCGCTCGATCCGGTCAGCGTGCGCGCGAGCCGAAACATGCCGTAGCCGCTAAAGGCAAAAGTGCAGAACGTCGCCACGCTATAAACCGTGAGCGGACGCAGACCTACGGCGAAGAGCGGGAAGAAGCAGAGGGCCGCGCCGTACCCGTGCTCGGTGAAGGCGAGCGTGTAACGATAAGGGAAGAAGATGTTGGCGTGAAACAGATTGAGCGGATCGGTAAACGTCTGATGATAATTCCACCAGAGCGACCACGCGAACGCGTAAGAGTCGCCGTTATCGGCCACGGCGTCGCGCATGCGCGTCACCCACGGCCACGTCATCAGCGCTGTCAGGGCCAGAAAGCCGACAAAGATCAGACCTTCCCGCACCCAGCGAGGTAGATGCCGCCCTTGCAGGTTCTGTAGTTTCCCAAGCATGTCAGCTACGGTGTGGGCGATAGAGCGGCCACCCTTCTGTGCGCGCCGCAGATCAACCGGCGGCGGCTTGACCCTGCGTCCTGCGTCGCCCGTAGATGAACAGCGCGCACGACAAGAGCAACGTGCAGCCGGAAATGATCACGCCGTTGCGCGCAGCCGGCGCAGTATAGCGCATCTCCACCTTATGTCGGCCCGCCGCGAGCGCCACGCCGCGCAGCAGAAAATCGGCTACGCTGATCTGCGCCGGCTGCCCGTCCACCGTCACTTCCCAGCCCGGATAAAAGATTTCACTTACGATCAGCACGGTCGCCGTCGGCGCGCTCGTGTCGAGCACCAACCGGTTCGGCTCATACGTCACGATGCGTGCCGTGCTGCCCGGCGCAAGCTCGCCGCCGGGCAGTGGCGGCAACTCGTCGGCGCGCACTTCGAGTAGCGCCGTGCGGCGCGGCTCAAACTCGGGTGCGCTCTCGCCGCGGATGCGACTCAAAGCCACTTCGCTTTTCACCGCCTCCGCTTCCGCCACGAGCCATGCGCGGGGCAGCGCGCGCGTGTTGCGCAAGATCAGCGTCTCGCGTTGGTCGTAGACCGGCCGCCATGCCGCGGAGTAGGGGGCGGCGGGCGCGCTCGCGACTGCGCCCAGCGAGGTCGCAAGGTGCGGGTAGGAGACGACGTAGGTCGTGTTGAGTATGTCGAGCACGTGCGAGCGCGCCGCGAAGAGCGAGGCGTCGGGTGTGCCGGGGTCGAGCGTATGCACGCCGTCGAGCCAGACGCCGCCGAGCGCCTGACTGTAGCGTGCGAGCATGAGTGGCTCGTAGCCCGCGACCTCGTGCAAGCCCCAGACGGCCGCCATATTCGCGGCGTCGAAGCGCGGCGGGTCGGCGTCCTGCTCGCTCATTAGATCGACGCGCGTATAGATGCGATTCTCCGTGGGTGGGAACTGTTGTAAGTAGCGCGTCGCAGCGGAGGCTGTCACGAAGCGGCTCGCGGGTAAACCCGCGCTGCCCCACCAGCGCGCAATGAGCAACGACGGCTCGACGTAGCAGAGCACCAACACGGTCGCGAGTACCAAGCCAAAGCGCCAGCGCGGCTGCGCGATGAGACGCGCGCGCCAGAGCGTAATGAGCGTCAGCAATACAAACGCGCCCTTCCAGAGCAGATAGACGGAGGTGTGCGAGAGCGCGCGGCTCGCGTCGGGGCCTAGCATCTGCGCCTTCAGCCACCAGAGCACGCCGACGATGCTGCTCAACACGAAGAGTGCGAGCGCGGCGTAGAGCGTCGTCGCGGGCGGGCGTGTGCGCGCTTTGCGCCAACGGCGCAGCCAGACGGCGGTCACATCCCACCCGTAAGCGGCGAGGATGCTTACGGCGAACGTCCATTCCACCGTGTGGCGCGAAGGCACACGGAACAGATTGACGACGGGCACGTGATAGACCAGCCGATAGAAAGGTGTCGACGCGCCCAGCATCAGCACGCACGCCAAGACCGCCACCGCGCCCCAGAAGAAGACGCGCGGGTCGCATGAGCCTCTCTTTCGCACGTGCGCGTAGACGGCGACGAGCGCCAGCGC